>CANMTR010000005.1 GCA_947500825.1 uncultured Paracoccaceae bacterium
CAGACGGACTGATCAGCTCGGCCACGCCGACATCCGTCGGGCCTGCCATGAGCTACACCATGCAGTGGGACACGATCTGACCATGGCGGCCTGCAACCTCGCCAGATTGCCGAAACTCTTGGCAGTCTGACCAACAGAGCGACCCCAGACCAGAGCTCGCCGCCCCCCAAGACCCGCCTTCAAACCGTCACGACAGGAACAGCGTTCTCCACGACCGACTTCTTCAGCACCCTGCTAAACACCGCATGATAAGGATCGAAGGCGGCCTGATAAGAGAGCTGTATCATTCATGCCACCTTTAAAGCATTGATCCGCTAGCCAATAGTACATGCCAAGAGCGATGTCATAATTCACATGAAATTCTTGAACGGCACCGCAGTCAGTAATGACTGGCTCAATTATATTCTTATCTACCATATCGTCGATTACGTGCTTCGGCAGATCTTTGATATACGGGAAAATTTTGGTTTTGTGCTTCCTTTTTATTCGCGACAGCAAATGCGCAAATATTTCCTGCGCACTTGCGTAATAAGACCATTCCTCCAAAAGAGCCGCAAAAAGGACTTTTTGGTCTAGAGCTTCTTCAAAATAATCAAATCGATCTACCTTATCGAGCTTGGCCCATAGTCCAACAATTCCATCCTTGGCTGTACGCCGCCTTTTGTAGTAGCTCAGGCTCTCGATAATGTCATCTGCAATTTCACCCCCCAACCATTCCTCTGTCAGCTTATTCGCAAGCTTTTCAAGCGCGTTGTATCCACCAAGATCGGTAAGTGGGTGGTTGTGTATCTCAACCACCGAGGTTTTGTTACCTCCAACTTGGTCGCCGCCTACTTGAGAGCTCGACTGATCGGTATTTGTCGGATGGTTATGTGTGCTCATTTTTTACGGGTTCGCACTTGATCTCCCGCAACTTGATCGCCGCCGACGTGAGAGCCACTTTGTTTCACATTTCGGCCACCTCGAATCGCCACATTCTTCTGATAAACAAATGTGAGCAGAGATCCTGCAACGGCACTGACAAAAGCGCAAATTATTTCGCTAATATATTCCATAGTGCTCCGCCTGCTTCCTGCTAAGTACGCATAGATAATTAAATGAGGAAAGGGCATTCAAGTGGCAGTCAACACAATACGATTCCATAGGGCAAGAATAAAGACGCACGGATCAAAATACGCATTGCGCGGTCAGAGGCATCCAGCTCAATCCGGCTGCCCTCCTCCGAGCACAGCAGCTTGCGGCTGCGAGGGTTGAAGTTGAAGGTAGGTAGTGTGTAGCCTAAGTCCGCGCCGGGCCGGGAGCCCCGGGCTGTTGGAAGCCGGAGGGACCGCGCGGTCTGTCCGCTTCAGCAGTTTCAATGTGTCATCTGGTGGTGACGGTCAATTGGCCAGCTGCATACAGAAGAAGGCGGCACGTGTTGCAGTGTCGGCGCACGCCAGCTACGTGATTTCGTATTCGAGCGGAATGTAGGTTTCACGCGTGACGGTTAACGTTGCTTTGGCTTCGGCGCGTGTCCGCTTGTGCTTGGCATCTTGTCCGAAAACTGCATCCCAGAATGGCGCCAGGAAGACGCGACGGGTGTAGCGGGCTGCCCTGGCAGAGGCGGCGACGTGGGGTGGCGCGGGGAGGCCGCTGAGCGTCAGGTAGCCCAGTGTGTCGGGAATGCCGCGGTCGAAGGTTGCGGGGCCGGAGAGTGTTTGTGCGGCGCTGTAAGCGCTCAGGTCCCTCCCCCCATATCTGCTCGGCACAGGCTATACGGTCGGCCCAGGGGAGAGCGTCCCCGCCGCTGGCCAATTCTTCGCTGATGGTCGCGCGACCGGTTTCGGAGATCGTGTGAAAGCCGCGGCGGGCGAATTCTATGGTCAGGCTGGTCTTGCCCGAAGCGGGGCCGTCCGTCACCACAAGGAAGTGATCGCTCACGGCTATCCACGGGTTTGACAGGAGGGAAGGGCTTCGAAGCCATCAGCACGCCGAACGGCGCGGATTGAGGCAACATGGTTTTCATAATGAGAACAGCACCGGTCTGCACGGCAGAGGTAAATCCTCTGACGATAAAGGCAGAACTATCCGGTGCTTTTCAAAATCGATAATGGTGGAGCCTAGCGGGATCGAACCGCTGACCTCCTGCATGCCATGCAGGCGCTCTCCCAGCTGAGCTAAGGCCCCATTCCGACATCGCCATTCGGCGGTGTGCGGCATCCTCTAGAGAAGGCGCGGAAGCGATTCAAGCGAAAAACCGCGCCTTCGCAGAGGAAATCAGTCGTCGTTGGTATTCTCGTCGGAGACGTCGGTCAGCTCCTCGAGGGAGACGTTGTCGTCCTCGTCGTCGTCTTCGAGCACGTCGTCGCTCATGTTCACCTGGTTGCCGCTGCTGTCGTCCTCGTCCAGCACGACTTCCTCCTCGTCGTTCTGCTCCTTCTTGGACGAACGCTTGTCAGCCTTGTCGGCGAGCATGGTGCGGTTGCTCTTGCCGGTCTCGAGCGTGACGACCTCGCCGGTGTAAGGCGAGACGACCGGGTCGCGGTTCAGGTCGTAGAAGCGCTTGCCCGTCGTGGGGCAGAGCCGCTTCGTTCCCCATTCTTCCTTGGGCATAGACACCCTCTTCGATAATGCCAGTGTGCGGGATCGCAGTGGCACTGCCACAGGGGCACGGGGCTGTCAAACCGTCGATTGCCGTCCGGGGCTTGCACGGCCCCCGGGCTTGCCGGAATGTCGGCCCCCACAGGGCAGAGGCACGAGAGACGTGAGGGACATGGTATCCGCCGCGCCGACGACGAAGATCCTGCCGGGAGAGCCGCCGGTCGAGATCCGCCTGCGGGTGTCCGCACGGGCGCGCCGGATCACGCTCCGGGTCTCGGCGCTCGACGGGCGGGTGACGCTGACATGCCCCGCCGCGGTGCCCGAGCGCGAGGCGATGTCCTTCGCCGCGAGCAAGGCCGGCTGGATCCACGCCCAGATCGCGGGGCGGGCGGCGACGCGCCGGCCCGCGATCGGCGGCACGATCCCGGTGTCCGGTCACGCGCACGAGATCGTCGCGGGGGCCCCGGGAATGGAAGCCGGACGCCTGCGCGTCCGGCCCGATCGGGCGGCGGGGCCGCAGGTGGCCCTGCTGTTGAAGCGCGCCGCGCGGGACCGGCTCGCCCGGGCGGTGGCGCTGCATGCCGGGGCGCTCGACGTTTCGGTGGGGCGGACAACCTTGCGCGACACGCGCTCGCGCTGGGGGTCGTGCAACCATCGGGGAGACCTGATGTTCTCGTGGCGGCTAGTCATGGCGCCGCCCGAGGTGCTGGACTACGTGGCCGCGCACGAGGTCGCCCACAGGCGTCGGATGGACCATTCGCCGGCCTACTGGCAGATCTGCGAAAGCCTCTGCCCCGACTGGCGGACACATCGCGACTGGCTGCGCGCGCACGGCGCCGACCTCCATGCCTGGCGCTTTGGGGTCGAGGATTGACGCGCCCGCGGGCCTTTCGCATCGTAGCGCCATGCTGATGCAGTCGCGCCCCGATCCCGTCGCGGCCCCGGCCCACGACCGGGTCTACCGCGCGCTGCGCATCCGCATCATGTACGGCGAGATGTCGCCCGGCCAGGCGCTGACCCTGCGGGGCATCGGCCGTGATTTCGGCGTCTCGATGACGCCCGCGAGGGAGGCGGTGCGGCGCTTGGCGGCCGAGGGCGCCCTGTCGCTGTCGCCGTCGGGGCGGGTGACGACGCCGGACCTGTCGCCCGACCGGATCGAGGAGCTTGCAGCCCTCCGCGCCCTGCTGGAGGTGGAGCTGGCCAGCCGGGCGCTGCCACGCGCGCATCTCGCGCTCCTCGACCGGATGGAGGCGCAGGACACGGCCATCGCCGAGGCTGTGGTCAAGCGCGACGCGGTCGCCTATCTGCGCCGCAACCTCGACTTCCACCGGATGCTCTACCTGCGCGCCCAGGCGCCGGCCATGCTGGCCATGGCGGAGACGGTGTGGCTTCAGCTCGGCCCCACCATGCGCGCGCTCTACGCCCGGCTGGAGCGCACCACGCCGCCGGCCGGGCACCGCCTGATCCTGGCCGCCCTGCGGGCGGGGGACGAGCCGGGCTTGCGCCTGGCGGTGCGGGCCGACGTGACCAGGGGGCTGAGGATGATCCTGACGGGAGACGGCGGGGTGGTCTGACTTTCCGCTTCCCGCCGCGGCGGAACGGCGGCCGCGGGACGTATCGCGGCCTCGAACGGCTGGGCAGGCTCGGTGCAGGCGATGGGGGGCACATCGCTCCCTCTCTGCCGCTCCCTACGGCTCGCGTCAGGGAAGCGCGACATACTCAACCGTAACGACGGGATCGCCAGCCGAGCGGGTTACGGGGCTTGCGCCGCGATCCGCAAGCCGACGGACCGCTACGAGGCCGCGCGCGTCGTCGGGGTGGATCGGGAAGCGGTCCCGAGCGGCGTCTCCCGCCCGGCTGGGGCTCGTGCGGCACGTCCGCGAGGGGCGTGCCGCTGGTGCCGGGCCAGGGCTGGCCCGGGCGCAGGCGCTCAGGAGTGGATCGGTCCGTCGCCGCAGGCCAGAGCGGCCTCGCGCACCGCCTCGGAATAGGTCGGGTGGGCATGGCAGGTCAGCGCCAGATCCTCGGCGGCGGCCCCGAACTCCATCGCCACGCAGATCTCGTGGATCAGGTCGCCCGCCATGGGGCCGATGATGTGGGCGCCCAGGATGCGGTCGGTCTTCTCGTGGGCGAGGATCTTGACGAAGCCGTCGGCGGCGAAGTTCGCCTTCGCGCGGCCATTGCCCACGAAGGAGAACTTGCCTGCCTTGTAGGGTACGCCGTCGTCCTTCAGCTGCGCCTCGGTGCGGCCGACGCTGGCGACCTCGGGGTGGGTGTAGATGACCGACGGGATCACCTCGTAGCTCACGTGGCCGGCCTTGCCGGCGATGCGCTCGGCCACGGCCATGCCCTCGTCCTCGGCCTTGTGGGCCAGCATCGGGCCCGTGACCGCGTCGCCGATGGCATAGACCCCGTCCACGTTCGTGGCCCAGTGGCCGTCCGTGCCGACCTGTCCCTTGTCGGTGGTCTCGACGCCGAGCTCCGAAAGGCCCAGCCCGTCGGTGTAGGGCTTGCGGCCGGTGGAGACGAGCACGATGTCGGCCTCGATCGTCTGCTCCTCGTCGCCCTTCTTGTAGGTGACGGTGCAGCCCTCGTCGCCGGACGTGACGTCTTGGACGGCGGCGCCCAGCACGAAGTCGAGCCCCTGCTTGCCCAGGATCTTCTTGAACTGCTTCTGCACCTCGCCGTCCATCGTGGGCGTGATCGTGTCGAGATACTCGACCACCGTCACCTCCGAGCCCAGGCGGGCATAGACGGAGCCCATCTCCAGACCGATGACGCCGGCGCCGATGACGACCATGCGCTTGGGGATCTCGGCGAGGCTGAGCGCCCCGGTGGAGGAGACGATCCTCTTCTCGTCGATCTCCACGCCGGGCAGGGAAGAGGGAACGGAGCCGGTGGCGATGACGATGTTCTTGGCCTCGTGGGTCTCGTCGCCGACCTTGACCTTGCCGGCCTCGGGGATCGAGCCCCAGCCCTTGAGCCAGTCGATCTTGTTTTTCTTGAACAGGAACTCGATGCCCTTGGTGTTCTGCTCGATCGTGCCCGCCTTGTAGTCCTGCATCTTCGACCAGTCGACCTGGGGGGCATCGCCCATCAGGCCCATCTTGGCGAAGTTCTCCTGCGCCTCGTGGAGCATCTCGGTGGAGTGCAGGAGCGCCTTGGAGGGGATGCAGCCGATGTTGAGGCAGGTACCGCCGAGCGTCTCGCGGCCCTCGACGCAGGCGGTCTTCAGCCCGAGCTGTGCACAGCGGATCGCGCAGACGTAGCCGCCGGGGCCGGAGCCGATGATGATGACGTCGTAGCTGGACATTGGGGCCTCTCGTCGAAGGGTTCGGAAGAGGTCATAGCAGGGCGGCGAGCAGCATCAACAGCGTGGCGATCCAGCCCGCCCCGAAGATCATCGACCGCCCCGGCACCCAGCCGAAGGCGTAGGCGGGCACGTAGAGGATGCGGGCGATCAGATAGACGACCGCGCAGAGGCCCGTGAACCAGCTCGACTGCTCCGAGACGGAGACCACGAGCGCGGCCACGGCGAACAGCAGAAGCGCCTCGTTGTGGTTCTGGTACGCGCGGGCGAGGCGCCCCGTGCGGATCGAGACCTGCTCGGACAGGGGGGCGGACATCCGGCCCGGATCGCGGGGGCTCATGGTCTTGCCGGGGCCCAGTTCCAGGTTCGCGGGCACGGCGAAGAGCGCGAGTTGCACCGCCTGCAGAACGCCCGCCAGGGCGAGCACGATGAGTTCCGGCGTCATGGATCCTCCTCCGGGACGTGGGGGCGCCTCACGCGGTGGCGAGGAAATGCCCGTCGTGGCTCTTGAGATGCGAGGACAGGGCGGAGCTGCGCGCCATCCAGGCCTGGGCCTTGTCGCGGTCCGCCACCCCGTAGAGCGCCCAGAGCCGGTCGGGGGCCTCCGCCTCTTCCCACAACTGCAGCTGGGTCAGCCCGGCCTGCTCGCGCTGCTCGCGCGCGGCGTCGTAGGCCTGCCGGAACGCGGCGCGGTCGTGGGCGTCGTAGCGGATCAGAAGTTGCACGGGTCCGGTCCTCCCAGAGATTGCGGAAGGCGAGTGAACCACGTCTGCCGACGAGGTGTCCAGCGCTTCAGGCCTAGCAGCGAAGGGCCGCGGCGAGGACCGTGTCGGCATAGCCCGCACCCTGCTCCTCGGTGCGTTCCACGATCTGGGAACGGGGCCGGTCGACCCAGGTGCAGCGCCCCTCGCGCGAGACCTCCCGCCGGGCGAGGGCGATGCGGGTGTCGAGGTCGCGCGGGGCGGAGGGGTCGAAGAGGAAGAGGTGCCAGCGTGCGCCGTTGCCGGCCGTCTCGGTCGATTGCACGTGGCGCACCGAGACGTCCGTGGGCAGGGGGGCTGCGCAGGCCGCCAGGAGCGGCAGCAGGGCCAGGGCGCGGCACGGCCTCATGCCAGGTGCCCGCGTTGCCGCGCCACGCTCAGGAACAGCGACATCACCGAGAAGAGCCCCACCCAGACGAGCAGGATACCCCAGTTCGTGGCGAGCCCCAGCCCCGAGGTGGTCCAGACCGCGATCGCCACGAAGGCGGCGAGGAAGGCCAGCGAGGCGGGTATGGCGCGGGCGTCGCCCTTGAGGGCCCAGAACGCGGCCAGGCAGGCCGCGACCCCCGAGGCGAGCGCCCCCGCCAGGAGGACGCCGCGCGCCTGCGTGGCCAGCGGCCCGGCCTCGGCGCCCAGGGCGGCGTGGAACGCGGTGCGCAGGTTCGTCAGCCCGACGAGAGCGTAGAGCGCGATCACGATCCAGAGCCAGGCCGGGCGCCGCATCACAGGTCCATCAGCAGGCGACGGGGGTCTTCCAGCGCCTCCTTGACGCGGACGAGGAAGGTGACCGCGCCCTTGCCGTCGACGATGCGGTGGTCGTAGCTCAACGCCAGGTACATCATCGGCCGCGCGACGATCTGCCCGTCGATAACCATCGGGCGTTGCTGGATCTTGTGCATTCCGAGGATGCCCGACTGGGGCGGGTTGAGGATCGGGGAGGACATCAGCGAGCCGTAGACGCCGCCGTTCGAGATGGTGAAGGTGCCGCCCTGCATGTCGCCCATGGAGAGCTTGCCGTCGCGGGCCTTCTTGCCCTTGTCGTTGATGGCCTTCTCGATCGCGGCGAAGCCCATCGAGTCGGCGTCGCGGATCACGGGCACGACGAGGCCCTGGGGCGTGCCGGTGGCGATGCCCATGTGGACGAAGTTCTTGTAGACGACCTCGGTCCCGTCGATCTCGGCGTTGACCTCGGGGACCTCCTTGAGGGCGTGGCAGCACGCCTTGGTGAAGAAGGACATGAAGCCCAGCCGCACGCCGTGCTTCTTCTCGAACAACTCCTTGTATTCGCTACGCAATGCCATGACCTCGGTCATGTCCACCTCGTTGTAGGTGGTCAGCATCGCGGCGGTGTTCTGGGCGTCCTTGAGGCGCTTGGCGATGGTCTGGCGCAGGCGGGTCATCTTGACCCGCTCCTCGCGGTCGGCGTCCTGGGGCTGCGAAGGGGCGCGCTTGGGGGCCTCGGACTTGGGCGCGTCGGCCTTGGGGCCGGAGCCGCCCTGCTCGAGGGCCTTGAGGACGTCCTCCTTCATGATGCGGCCGTCCTTGCCGGTCCCCTCCACGTCGTCGGGCGACAGGCCCTTCTCCTCCATCATCTTGCTCGCCGAGGGGGCGTCGGAATCCCGTCGGTTTTCCGTCGGTTTCCCGGAGGAGGATTTTTCGCCACCGCCGGAAGCGGACTTCTCACCGGAGGAGGAGGACTGGGACGTGCCGGAGGCGGTGCCGCCGCCCGCGCCCTGGGACATTTTGGCGAGCACGCCGCCCGGCTCGACCGTCTCGCCCTCCTGCTTGAGGATCTTGGACAGGGTGCCGGCGGCGGGTGCGGGGACCTCGACCGAGACCTTGTCGGTCTCCAGCTCGCACAGCATCTCGTCGGCCTCGACGCTGTCGCCCTCCTTCTTGAACCAGGTGGCGACGGTGGCCTCGGAAACGCTCTCGCCCAGGGTGGGGACCTCGACCTCGACCTCCTTGCCCGAGCCGCCCCCGTCGGAGGAGCCGCCGGAGGTGTCGCCGCCATCATCACCCGAGGAGGAGCCCGCGTCTGCCTTCTCGGAATCTGCCTTCCCGGAATCTGCCTTGTCGGAATCGGCGCCGGAATAGCCGCCCTGCTTGTCCTCGTCCCGGCGCGGCTCCATGCTCTCGGGGCCGGCATTGCCGGCCTCGGCGATATGGGCCAGCAGGGCGTCGACGCCCACGGTATCGCCTTCCTGGGCGACGATCTCGTCGAGCGTGCCGGCGGCGGGGGAGGGGACCTCCACCGTCACCTTGTCGGTCTCCAGCTCGCACAGCATCTCGTCGGCCTCGACGCGGTCGCCGGGCTTCTTGAACCAGGTGGCGATGGTCGCCTCGGAAACGGATTCGCCCAGGGTTGGGACGCGGACTTCGGTCATGGTCTTATCCTTCGATGCCGAGCGCGGCGTTCACCAGCGCAGCTTGTTGTGTCTTGTGCGAGGAGGCCAGCCCCGTCGCGGGCGAGGCCATGGCCTGACGGCCGACATACTCGGGCCGGGTGTGGTCGGCCTTGATGCGGGTCAGGACCCATTCGATGTTGGGCTCGACGAAGGACCAGGCGCCCTGGTTCTTGGGCTCCTCCTGGCACCAGATCATCCGGGCCTGCTTGAAGCGCTGCAGCTCCTTGACCATCGAATGGGCGGGGAACGGATAGAACTGTTCCAGCCGCATCAGGTAGACATCGTCGAGACCTTCCTCGTCGCGCTTCTCCAGGAGGTCGTAGTAGACCTTGCCCGAGCAGACGACGACGCGGCTGATCTGGTCGTCGGACTTGAGCTGCAGCTCCGACTGGCCCATCTCGGCGTCGTCCCACAGCACCCGGTGGAACGACGATCCCTCCAGGAAGTGCTCCGCCTTCGACACGGCGAGCTTGTGGCGCAGGAGCGACTTGGGCGTCATCAGGATCAGCGGCTTGCGGAACGAGCGGTGAAGCTGCCGGCGCAGGATGTGGAAGTAGTTGGCCGGCGTGGTGCAGTTGGCCACGATCCAGTTGTCCTGCCCGCATTGCTGCAAGAACCGCTCCAGCCGCGCGGAGGAGTGCTCGGGGCCCTGCCCCTCGTAGCCGTGGGGCAGCAGGCAGACGAGGCCCGACATCCTGAGCCACTTGGATTCACCCGACGAGATAAACTGGTCGAACATGATCTGGGCGCCGTTGGCGAAGTCGCCGAACTGCGCCTCCCACAGGGTGAGGGCGTTGGGCTCGGACAGGGAATAGCCGTACTCGAAGCCCAGGACCGCGTATTCGGAGAGCATCGAGTCGATGACGTCGTACTGGCTCTGCCCCTCGCGGATGTTGTTGAGCGGGTAGTAGCGCTTCTCGGTGTTCTGGTCGACGAGGGCCGAATGGCGCTGGGAGAAGGTGCCGCGGCCCGAATCCTGGCCCGACAGGCGCACGGGGTAGCCCTCGGTCAGGAGCGATCCGAAGGCGACGGCCTCGGCCGTGGCCCAGTCGAAGCCCTCGCCGGTCTCGAACATCTTGGTCTTGGCGTCCAGCAGGCGGCCCACGGTGCGGTGCAGGTCGAACCCCTCGGGCGCGGTGGTCAGCGCGC
Source organism: uncultured Paracoccaceae bacterium (assembly GCA_947500825.1). GTDB lineage: Bacteria > Pseudomonadota > Alphaproteobacteria > Rhodobacterales > Rhodobacteraceae > Palleronia. The sequence goes on from CANMTR010000005.1 coordinate 10,209, forward strand.
GGCCGATCTCGTCGAAGGTCTCGCGGGCGATGGCGGTCTTGCCGCGCTGGTACTTGTCGCCCTGCCGGTCGAGATGGGACCAGCGCCCGTCGAGCCAGTCGGCCTTGTTGGGCTTGTACTCCTTGCCGGCGTCGAACTCCTCGCCGAGGCGGGCCTGGAACTGGGACTTGGCATCCTCGATCTCGCCCTCGGGGATCAGCCCCTCCTTGGAGAGACGCTCGGAATAGAGCGACAGGGTGGTCTTCTTCTGCTTGATGACCTGGTACATGGCCGGGTTCGTGAACATGGGCTCGTCGCCCTCGTTGTGGCCGAACCGGCGGTAGCAGATCATGTCGATCACCACGTCCTTGCGGAACTTCTGCCGGAACTCGGTGGCGACCTTGGCGGCGTGGACCACCGCCTCGGGGTCGTCGCCGTTGACGTGGAAGATCGGCGCCTCGACCATCAGCGCGATGTCGGTGGGATAGGGCGAGGTGCGCGAGAAGGCGGGCGAGGTGGTGAAGCCGATCTGGTTGTTCACCACGATGTGGATGGTGCCGCCCGTGCGGTGGCCGCGGATGCCCGAGAGCTGGAAGCACTCGGCCACGACGCCCTGGCCGGCGAAGGCCGCGTCGCCGTGCAGCAGGATCGGCAGCACCTCGTTACGGTCGCGGTCGCCGAGCTGGTCCTGCTTGGCGCGGGACTTGCCGAGGACGACCGGGTTCACCGCCTCCAGGTGGGAGGGGTTCGCGGTCAGCGACAGGTGGACGTTGTTGCCGTCGAACTCCCGGTCGGAGGAGGCGCCGAGGTGGTACTTCACGTCGCCGGAGCCTTCCACGTCGTCGGGCTTGAAGCTGCCGCCCTGGAACTCGTGGAAGATCGCCCGGTAGGGTTTGCTCATCACGTTGGCCAGGATCGACAGGCGGCCCCGGTGGGGCATGCCGATCACGACATCCTTCACGCCGAGCGCCCCGCCGCGCTTGATGATCTGCTCCATCGCGGGGATCAGCGCCTCGGCCCCGTCGAGGCCGAAGCGCTTGGTGCCCATGTATTTCACGTGGAGGAACTTCTCGAAGCCCTCGGCCTCCACCAGCTTGTTGAGGATCGCGCGGCGGCCCGTCTCGGTGAACTTGACCTCCTTGCCGTAGCCCTCGATCCGCTCCTTGAGCCAGCTGGCCTGCTCGGGGTCGGAGATGTGCATGTACTGGAGCGCGAAGGTGCCGCAATAGGTGCGCTTGACCAGATCCAGGATCTCGCGGAGGGGCGCGACCTCGAGCCCCAGAACGTTGTCGATGAAGATCTGGCGGTCCAGGTCGCTCTCGTCGAAGCCGTAGGACTTGTAGTCCAGCTCGGCCTGGTAGGGCTTGTCGCGCAGGCCCAGCGGGTCGAGATCGGCGTTGAGGTGGCCCCGGATGCGGTAGGCGCGGATCAGCATCAGGGCGCGCACGGAATCGAGCACCGCGGCGCGGATCTGCTCGGTCGTGGCCTGCGCGCCGCTGGACGTCGCCTTGTCGCCGATCTTGCGGGCGATGGCGTCGCCGTCGGCCTCGGGGGCCGCGGGCCACTGCCCGTCGAGGGCATGGGTGATCTCGTCGTCGGGCTGGGGGGGCCAGTCCTTGCGCGCCCAGGAGGGGCCGGCGGCCTCGGCGCGGGCGTCGCCCTCGCCTTCCATCTGGTCGAAGAACTCGCGCCAGCTCTGCTCCACCGAGGACGGGTCCTGGGCGTAGCGGGCGTGGAGCTGCTCGAGATAGGTGGCGTTCTGCCCTCCCATGAAGCTCGAGGCGCGAAAGACGTCGTTGCGGGACTGATCAGTCATGATGTCACCTCATGGGGGTTGGGGCCGTGCGCGTTCGGCCCGGGCTCGGAGGGGCTGGCCAGCCACCAGATAACCACGAGCGGGGAAAGAAAAAGAACGATCAATGCGATGCCGATCACGATGGTGGCCCCGCCGGCGAAGAGCGCGGCGAAGTCGCCGCGCGCCAGAGGCGCGAACCCGCCCAGGAGCCCGGCGAAGGTGGCGATGCCCACCATCACGATCAGCGGATAGAACAGCGAGAGCCCGGAGCGGCCGGTGTCGTGCATGCGCCGCCATCCGGCGGCGAGCATCGGCACCAGGAGCGCCAGGCCGAAGAGAAACTCAACGGGGCCGTCGCGGCGCTCCCCGGTGGCGGTACCGGCGATTACCGGCGTCCCGAACAGCGCCCGGTCGATCGCGGCGGCCAGGAGGCTGCCCAGCAGGAAGAAGAGGGCGAAGAACCAGAACTCCGTCCGCGGGGCGCGGCCGCGGAAAGTCGCGTAGTTGGCCAGGCAGGATCGGACGGCGCGCGCGAAACTCATGGGGCGCCCCGGGGCGCGCCCCGCCCCGTCCCGATCCGTTCCGGCATGTGGTCCGTCGCGTGCATGGTTCCGCCCGGAGAGGAGGGCCGGCGCGGCGGCCGGCCCGGATCAGATCAGCCGATCGCCTTCAGCACGGCCTGGCCCAGCCCGGCGGGGCTGTCGGCCACGGTGATGCCAGCGGCCTCCATCGCGGCGATCTTGCTGTCGGCGTCGCCCTTGCCGCCCGCCACGATGGCGCCAGCATGGCCCATCCGCCGGCCCGGAGGCGCGGTGCGGCCCGCGATGAAGCCGGCCGTGGGCTTCCAGCGGCCGCGCTTGCGCTCGTCGGCGAGGAACTGGGCGGCGTCCTCCTCGGCCTGGCCGCCGATCTCGCCGATCATGATGATGGCTTGCGTCTCCTCGTCGGCGAGGAACATCTCGAGCACGTCGATATGCTCGGTGCCCTTGATCGGGTCGCCGCCGATCCCCACGCAGGTGGACTGGCCGAGGCCGACATCGGTGGTCTGCTTCACGGCCTCGTAGGTCAGCGTGCCCGAGCGGGACACGACGCCCACCTTGCCGCGCTTGTGAATGTGGCCGGGCATGATGCCGATCTTGCAGGCGTCGGGCGTGATCACGCCGGGACAGTTGGGCCCGATCAGCGTGGTGTCCGAGCCGTCGAGCGCGCGCTTGACGCGCATCATGTCGAGCACCGGGATACCTTCGGTGATGCACACGACGAGGCCGATCCGCGCATCGATCGCCTCGAGGATCGAGTCGGCGGCGAAGGGGGGCGGCACGTAGATCACCGAGGCGTCGGCGCCGGTACGCTCCACCGCCTCGTGGCAGCTGTCGAACACGGGCAGGTCGAGATGGGTCTGCCCACCCTTGCCGGGGGTGACGCCGCCCACCATCTGCGTGCCGTAGGCGATGGCCTGTTCCGAGTGGAACGTGCCTTGGCTGCCGGTGAAGCCCTGGCAGATCACCTTCGTGTTCTTGTCGACGAGAATGGCCATGAAGGCTCCTTAGGTCTGTCGTGTCGGGGGATCAGAACAGCTCTTCGCCGTCCTCGACCACCCCATCGAGAAGGCGGACGAGGACGAGCCCCGCGCCCATGATCAGGAGGGTCCGGCCGATGGAGCCGGTCAGGTTGGAGGGCAGGACCCGCGCGACGCCGTCGCGCAGGTGGCGCGCGGCGCGGCGGGCACCGCTGTAGCGGTGGGTCGCCTCGGGCCGGTCGGGCAGGGCGAGCGCGCTGGGCTGCCAGCGCCGGATCAACAGGCCGCCCCCGATGAGGGCGGCGCCGATGATCAGGGGGGCGGCGTCGGTGACGGGCTTGGTCATGGCCTTGCTCCTCGGTCCGGGGGCGGGTGGCCGGGCCTCAGCCCTTCACCGCCTTGACGATCTTCTCGGCGGCGTCGGAAAGGTCGTCGGCGGCGATCACGTCGAGGCCGGAGCCCTCGATGATCTCCTTGCCCTGGTCCACGTTCGTCCCTTCGAGGCGCACGACGAGGGGGACGCTCAGGCCCACTTCCTTGACCGCGGCGATCACGCCCTCGGCGATGACGTCGCAACGCATGATGCCGCCGAAGATGTTGACCAGGATGCCCTTCACGTTCTTGTCGGACGTGATGATCTTGAACGCCTCGGTCACCTTCTCCTTGGTGGCGCCGCCGCCCACGTCGAGGAAGTTGGCGGGCTCGGCGCCTTTCAGCTTGATGATGTCCATCGTCGCCATGGCCAGGCCCGCGCCGTTGACCATGCAGCCGATCTCGCCGTCGAGGGCGATGTAGTTGAGGTCGTACTTGGAGGCCTGGAGCTCCTTGCTGTCCTCCTCGGTCTCGTCGCGCAGGGACGCGATGTCCTGGTGGCGGTAGAGCGCGTTACCGTCGAAGCCGACCTTGGCGTCGAGCACCTTGAGGTCGCCCGCCTCGGTGACGATGAGCGGGTTGATCTCGAGCTGCTCCATGTCCTTCTCGACGAAGGCCCGGTAGAGGATGCCCATCAGCTTGACGCATTGCTTCATCGCCTGGCCTTCGAGCCCGAGGGCGAAGGCGACGCGGCGGCCGTGATAGGGCATGTAGCCGGTGGCGGGGTCCACGTCGAAGCTGAGGATCTTGTCGGGGGTGGAGGCGGCGACCTCCTCGATGTCCATGCCGCCCTCGGTGGAGCACACGAACGAGATGCGGCTGCTCTGCCGGTCCACGAGGAGCGCGAGGTAGAGCTCGCGCGAGATGTCGGAGCCGTCCTCGAAGTAGATGCGGTTGACCTGCTTGCCGGCCTCGCCCGTCTGGTGGGTCACCAGGGTGCGGCCGAGCATCCGGCGCGCCTCGTCGGCGGCCTCCTCGACGGACTTGGCGAGGCGCACGCCGCCCTTCTCGCCCGCGTCGGCCTCCTTGAAGGAGCCCTTGCCGCGGCCGCCGGCGTGGATCTGGGCCTTGACCACCCAGAGCGGGCCGTCGAGCTCGCCCGCCGCGGTCTTGGCCTCCTCGGCGCGGGTGACGACGCGGCCGTCGGACACGGGGGCGCCGTAATCGCGCAGCAGCGCCTTGGCCTGGTATTCGTGGATGTTCATCCGAAAAGACTCCGCGGCTGGACCATTTGCAGGGGCTTGTGCCACGCTCGACGCGCCCTGCCAACGCAAACCCGCGCGGATCCGCGCACCCGGCCGGGAATTGCCAGGTCTGTGATCACACGCCGCGAAGGTGTGATCGCACCCCGCCCGGGCACGAAAAAGGGCGCGCCCCGGGGAGGGCGCGCCCTTCGGGCCCGGCAGTGCCGGAGAGGTCAGGCGAGGCTGTCGTCGATGCCCTTGCAGGCGGAGACGAGGCCCTTCACCGCGTCGACCGAGCTGTCGAACATCTTGCGCTCGTCCTTGGTCATGTCGATGTCCACGACCTTCTCGATGCCGTTCTCGCCGATGATCGTGGGCACGCCCACGTAGAAGCCGTCGAGGCCGTATTCGCCGTCGCACCAGGCCGCGCAGGGCAGCATACGGCGCTGGTCCTTGAGATAGGCCTCGGCCATCTCGATTGCGGAGGTGGCCGGCGCGTAGAAGGCCGAGCCGTTGCCCAGGAGGCCCACGATCTCGGCGCCGCCGTCGCGCGTACGCTGGACGATGGCGTCGAGCTTGTCCTGGGTGGTCCAGCCCATCTTGACCAGGTCGGGAAGCGGGATGCCGGCGACGGTGGAGTAGCGCACCAGCGGCACCATCGTATCGCCGTGGCCGCCCAGCACGAAGGCCGTGACATCCTTCATCGAGACGTTGAACTCGAGGCTGAGGAAGTGGCGGAAGCGGGCCGAGTCGAGCACGCCGGCCATGCCGCAGACCTTCTGGTGGGGCAGGCCCGAGAACTCGCGCAGCGCCCAGACCATGGCGTCGAGCGGGTTGGTGATGCAGATCACGAAGGCGTCGGGGGCGTTGTCGCGGATGCCCTCGCCGACGGCCTTCATGACCTTGAGGTTGATGCCCAGGAGGTCGTCGCGGCTCATCCCCGGCTTGCGGGGGACGCCGGCGGTGACGATGCAGACATCCGCGTCGGCGATGTCGGCGTAGCTCTGGGTGCCTTTCAGGGTCGCGTCGAAGCCCTCCGCGGGGCCGGATTCGGCGATGTCGAGCGCCTTGCCCTGGGGCGTGCCCTCGGCGATGTCGAACAGGACGACGTCGCCCAGCTCCTTCAGCGCGGCCAGATGGGCGAGTGTCCCGCCGATCTGGCCCGCTCCGATCAGCGCGATCTTGGGTCTGGCCATGGATGTCTCCACTGTTGCTGCGGTCGGCGGGAGCGTTACGGGGTCACCCGCGCCGTGGCAAGCCCGCGAACGCGAGACGGCCGCCCCAGGGGGCGGCCGCCTGCGGGCCCGATAACGCAAGGCCCGGAACTCGTTACGAAAGGCGTGATCAGTTGGAGGAGTCGGTCGCGCTCTCGGCCGCGTCTCCTGCCTGCTCGGCTGCGTCCTGAGCCTGCTGGGCGGCGTCGTCGGCGGCACTCTGAGCTTCGTTGGCAGCGTCGGAAGCCGCGTTCGAGGCATCCTCGGCCGCGCCTTCGGCGGCGTTCTCGGCGTCCTGCGCGGTGCTTTCGGCGCTGTTCTCCGTGGACTCGCCGCTGCTCGACTCGGAGCTGCCCTCGGAGCCTTCACCCGATCCGGCCTGAAGGGCCGACGGATCGAACTCGGGCGCGTTCTCGATCGCGTCCTGGGTGGCGGGGATGGTCAGCATGTACTCGCCCTGGTTCTCGGGGTCCTGCACATACTCGACCGCGTCCATGTTCACGGCGACGCTGCGCTCGCCGATCCCGAGGAAGCCGCCGACGCCGATGACGACGTAGTCGATCTGACCGTCCTGGGTGACGACGAGGTCGTTGATCGCACCGATGCTCTGGCGCTGCATGCCTTCGCCGCCCGAACCGCCGGAGCTTTCCGAGGAGGAGCCTTCGCTGGAGCCCGACTCTCCACCGGAGGAGGAGCCCTCGGCTTCCTGCGCGGCAGCCATGGTCGAGTAGACCGTGCTGCCGATCAGATCGGTGCCGAGCTGCAGGTCAGGGTTGGAGGGGACCTGGGCGAAGACGTCGCCCGAAGCCTGCCCGCCCTGATCGGAGGACATGCTGCTGCTGTCCGAGGACGATTCCTGCGCGATGGCCGGAGCGGCCGCGAGCATGGCGACCATTGCGGTGGTGGAGAGAATACGGTTCATAGATGTGCCTCCTGATGTCACGGACGTGCCGCGTGTGGGCAGACAATTCAGTCCCCTGCGGTAGAGTTCCGGCCTGAGGGCCGATTGCGGGATCGGAGGTGTCCATGGAAGCGGGTGGAGCGTCGTTCTATGCCGTCGCGGCGGTGGCCGTGTTCGTCGCGGCGGTCTCGAAGGGGGGATTCGGCTCGGGCGCGGCCTTCGCGGGGGCCGTGATCCTGGCGCTGGTGGTGCCACCCGACCGGGCGCTGGCGATCATGCTGCCCCTCCTGATGCTGATGGACGCGACGGCGCTGCCCGCCTTCTGGCGCCGCTGGGACGGGCCGGCGGCACGGGCGCTGATCCTGGGCGCGGTGCCGGGCGTGGCGCTGGCGGCGCTGGTGGTCAGCCGGGCCCCTGCCGACGCGATCCGCGTTCTGATCGGGGCGATCGCGCTCGGGTTCGTGGCCTTCCAGGTGGCGCGGTCGCGGGGCCTCGTGCGGCCCGAGGGGCTGCCGGCGGGCCGGGTCTCGGGCGGGATATGGGGCGCGGTAGCGGGCTTCACCAGCTTCGTCAGCCACGCGGGCGGGCCGCCCGCGGCCGTCTACCTGCTGTCGCGCGGCGTGGCGAAGGAGGCCTACCAGGCGACGACGGTGGTGACGTTCTGGGCGATCAACCTGATGAAGATCGGCCCCTACGTGGCGCTGGGCGCCGTCGATACCGACACCCTGTGGACCGCCGCCGCGCTGGCGCCCGTGGCGGTGGCGGGGATCGGCGCGGGGATTGTGGCGCATCGCGTGATCTCGCCCGTCTGGTACTTCCGCGTCACCTACACCCTTCTCGTGGTGGCGGGCGCGCGCCTCGTCTGGACCGGGGTGACCTGAGCGGCGCCGCGGTGCGGCGATATGGCCTTGCGCGATCGTGCCGATCCATGGCACGTCGCGACACAATATTACCCGAGGAGAGCGGCATGAGCGAGCGTATGCGTCCCTGGAGGTCGGTCCTCTACATCCCCGGATCGAAGGCGCGGGCGCTGGAGAAGGCCCGCGAGCTTGCCGTGGACGCGATCATCTTCGATCTGGAGGACGCGGTCGCGCCGGGAGAGAAGGCCGCCGCCCGCGAGACGCTTGCCGGGGCCCTGCGCCAGGGCGGGTACGGCGACCGGGCGAGCCTGGTGCGGATCAACGCGCTCGACACCGAATGGGGTGAGGACGACCTGGAGGCGGTCTCGGCCACCCAGCCCCACGCGATCGTGCTGCCCAAGGTCGATGCGGCCCGCGACGTGGGGAAGCTGGCCGAACGGCTGGCGCTGATGCCCGGCACCCAGAATACCCGGATCTGGGCGATGATGGAGACGGCGCGGGGCGTGCTCGACGCCGCCGCCATCGCCCGGTCGCCGCGGATGGAGGGCTTCGTGATGGGCACCAACGACCTGGCCGCCGAGCTGGGCTGCGAGCCGGGCGCCGACCGGATGCCGCTGACGGCCGCGCTGCAGGGCTGCGTGATGGCGGCGCGGGCGGCCGGGATCGCCGTGGTCGACGGCGTCTACAACAAGTTCAAGGACGAGGAGGGGCTGCGGGCGGAATGCGCCCAGGGCCGGCGCCTGGGGATGGACGGCAAGAGCCTGATCCACCCCTCGCAGGTCGAGCCCGCCAACGCGGCCTTCACCCCCTCGCAGGAGGAGGTCGAGCTGGCCCGCCGCCAGATCGCGGCATGGGAGGAGGCCTCGGCCGCGGGGCAGGGCGTGGCGGTGCTCGACGGCCAGATCGTGGAGAACCTGCACGTGGCCAAGGCGCGCAAGACGCTGGCGCAGGCGGGGGCGTGACGCCATGGCGATCCTGATCCTCGGCCTCGCGCTCTGGGTGGGCGCGCACATGTTCAAGCGCGCCGCCCCCGCCGCGCGGGAGGCAATGGACGCCCGGATGGGCAAGGGCGCAAAGATCGCGTTCGCCGTCGTCCTGGCCGTGTCGGTGGTGCTGATGGTGATCGGGTATCGCGGCGGGCCCTACATCGCCGTCTACACGCCCCCGGCCTGGGGCGTTCACCTCAACAACCTGCTGATGTACGTGGCCATCGCGCTGTTCGGGCTGGGATCGTCGAAATCGACCCTGCGCGGCACGCTGCGGCACCCGCAGCTCATGGGGTTCGCCCTGTGGGCGGGGCTGCACCTGCTGGTGAATGGAGACCTCTACTCGGTGGTGATGTTCGGCACGCTCCTGGCCTGGGCGCTGGCCGAGATCGCGGTGCTGAACGCCACGACGCCTGCCCCCGCCCCCTACGAGGGCGGCTCGGGGAAGGGGACCGTCCGGCTGGCCGTGATCGCCCTCGTCCTCTACGTCGTGATCACCGCCATCCACGCCTGGCTGGGCGTGTGGCCCTTCGCAGGATGAGGATGCCATGCTCTATAGAATACTGACCGGCGACGACAGTTCGGCCTTCTGCCACAAGGTTACGGCGGCATTGGAGAAGGGGTGGGAGCTCTACGGCTCTCCCTCCCACGCCTACGACGCGCAGAACAACGTCATGCGCTGCGCCCAGGCGGTGATCAAGCGCGACCACGCCCCCTACGACCCCGACGCACGGCTGGGGGAGCAGTGATGTCCAAGACCGACGCGGGCTTCTCCTTCGAGGATTACCACGTGGGCCAGGTGATCCGCCACGCGGTGCCGCGCACGGTCGGGCCGGGGGAGCGGGCGATGTACCACGCGCTCTATCCCGCGCGCCACGCGCTCCACTCCTCCGACGCCTTCGCGCGGGCCTGCGGCCTGCGGGCCGCGCCGCTCGACGACCTGATCGCCTTCCACACCGTGTTCGGCAAGACGGTGCCCGACATCTCGCTCAATGCGCGGGCGAACCTGGGCTATGCGGAGGGGCGCTGGCTGCGCCCGGTCTGGCCCGGCGACACGCTGCGCGCGGAGAGCGAGGTCATCGGGCTGAAGCGGAACTCCAACGGCCGGACCGGGATCGTCTGGGTCCGCACAACGGGCCGCAACCAGGACGGCGACGAGGTCCTGAGCTACGTGCGCTGGGTCATGGTGGAGACGCGCGACCCGGAGGCGGCCGCGCCCGAGCCGGTGGTGCCGGACCTGAAGGCGGCGGTGGAGCCGGGCGACCTGACGGTGCCCGAGGGCCTGACCTTCGGCGCCTACGACCACGATCTGGCAGGCGAGCCGCACCGGCTGGGCGACTATGCCCCCGGAGAGGTGATCGACCACGTCGACGGCGTCACAGTCGAGGAGGCCGAGCACATGATGGCCACGCGTCTGTGGCAGAACACCGCCAAGGTCCATTTCGACGCTACGCGGCGCGAGGACGGGCGGCGCCTGGTCTATGGCGGCCACGTCATCTCGATGGCGCGGGCCCTGAGCTTCAACGGGCTGGCCAACGCCCAGGCGCTCGTCGGGCTGAACGGGGGCGCCCATGCCAACCCGTGCTTTGCCGGCGACACGATCCGCGCCTGGTCCGAAGTGCTCGACACCGCCGCGACGGGGGCGCCGGGCGTCGGTGCGATCCGGCTGCGGCTGGTGGCGACGAAGGACAAGGGACCGGAGGCGGGGCTGAAGGGGGAAGACGGCAAGTACCTGCCCCATGTCCTGCTGGACCTCGATTACTGGGCGCTGATGCCGACATGATGTGTGATCACGCCGAAAAAGGGTGTGATCGCAAAACATCGCCATCTGCCGAGGTGCGACGCCGCGCCGTGCGAGGGGGGCGTGACACGCCCCGTGAAACCGCTAGGTAAGACGCGACTCCCCTACGTGCGTCCAGCGAGCCAACGAGAAGGAACAGCCAATGGCCGACGTGAACCGGGGCAACAGGCCCCTCTCTCCCTTCATGATCGGCCCGTATTACCGGCCGCAGTTGAACTCCGTCACCTCGATCCTGACCCGGGTCACGGGCAACGCGCTCGTTGTCGCGGGCCTTCTGGTGACATGGTGGTTCCTGGCCGCCGCGGCGGGGCCCGAGGCCTTCGCGCTGGCCGACGGCGTGCTGACCTCGTGGTTCGGCGACATCGTGATGTTCCTGTCGCTCTGGGCGCTGTGGTACCACACGCTCGCGGGCCTGCGGCACCTCTACTGGGACACGGGCCGGGGCTTCAGCCTTGGCATGGTCAACAAGCTCGGCTGGGGCATCGTGGGCGGCTCGATCGTCCTGACGATCCTGACCGCGCTCATCGTCTGAGGAGGCTCGCCGATGTCCGAGATGTCCCGCTCCAAATACCTCACGAGCCGCAAGCGCGCGCGGGGCCTGGGTTCCGCCAAGTCGGGGACCGAGCACTACTGGGGGATGATCAAGTCCTCCGTGGGCCTGCTGATCCTAGTGCCGCTGTTCGTGTTCACCTTCGGCCCGATCCTGGGATCGAGCTACGAGGAGGTGGTGACCTACTACTCCAACCCGATCCCGGCCGTGATCGCGGCGCTGACCGTCGCGGTCAGCTGGCTGCACTTCAAGAACGGCGCCAAGACGGCGATCGAGGATTACATGCGCGGCATGCAGATGAAGGTGGCGATCATCGCCGTGAACTGCATCGCCTATGCCGCCCTGGCCGCGGGGCTGTTCGCCCTCGTGCGGCTGGCGATTTGAGAAGGAGCTGACGATGGCTGCCTACGAGTATCAGACGCATAACTACGACGCGATCGTCGTCGGCGCCGGCGGGTCGGGCCTGCGGGCCACGCTGGGCCTGGCCGAGCAGGGCCTGCGCACCGCTTGCGTGACCAAGGTGTTCCCCACCCGCTCGCATACCGTCGCGGCACAGGGCGGCATCGCGGCCTCCTTGGGCAACATGGGCAAGGACCACTGGCAGTGGCACCTCTACGACACCGTGAAGGGGTCCGACTGGCTGGGCGACGTGGACGCGATGGAATACCTTTCGCGCAACGCGCCCGAGGCCGTCTACGAGCTGGAGCATTACGGCGTTCCCTTCAGCCGCACGGAGGAAGGCAAGATCTACCAGCGGCCCTTCGGCGGGCACACGACGGAGTTCGGCGAAGGGCCGCCCGTCCAGCGCACCTGCGCCGCCGCCGACCGGACGGGCCACGCGATGCTGCACACGATGTACGGCCAGTCCCTCAAGGAGGGCGCCGAGTTCTACATCGAGTACTTCGCCATCGACCTTCTGATGAGCGATGACGGCCAGTGCCGGGGCGTGGTGGCCTGGTGTCTCGAGGACGGCTCGATCCATGTCTTCAACGCCAAGACGACCGTGCTGGCGACGGGCGGCTACGGCCGGGCCTATGCCAACGCGACCTCGGCCCATACCTGCACCGGTGACGGCGGCGGCATGGTGGCCCGCGCGGGGCTGCCGCTCCAAGACATGGAGTTCGTGCAGTTCCACCCCACGGGCGTGTTCGGCGCCGGGTGCCTGATCACCGAAGGCGCGCGGGGCGAGGGGGGATACCTCACCAACTCGGAAGGCGAGCGGTTCATGGAACGCTACGCCCCCACCTACAAGGACCTGGCCAGCCGCGACGTCGTCTCGCGCTGCATGACCATGGAGATCCGAGAGGGCCGGGGCGTGGGCAAGAACGGCGACCACATCCACCTCAACCTCAATCACCTGCCCAAGGAGGCCCTGAACGAGCGGCTTCCCGGCATTTCGGAGACGGCGAAGATCTTCGCGGGCGTGGACGTGACCAAGGATCCGATCCCGGTCCTGCCCACGGTGCACTACAACATGGGCGGCATTCCGACGAACTATTGGGGCGAGGTGCTGAACCCCTCCAAGGACGACCCCGACAGGGTGGTTCCGGGCCTGATGGCCGTGGGCGAGGCGGGGTGTGCCTCGGTCCACGGGGCAAACCGGCTGGGCTCGAACTCGCTCATCGACCTCGTCGTGTTCGGCCGGGCCGCGTCGATCAAGGCGGGCGAGATCGTTGACCCGGCCGCGCCGCCCGCGCCCGTGAACGCCGCCCAGGTGGACAAGGCACTGGAGCGCTTCGACAGCCTGCGCCACGCCAAGGGCGGCGTGCCGACGGCCGAGCTGCGCGACGAGATGCAAAATGTGATGCAGAACGACGCCGCCGTGTTCCGCACCGAAGAGACGCTGGCCAAGGGCATGGAGCGGATGACCGAGGTGGCCGGCAAGCTCGGCGACCTGCACGTCTCGGACCGGTCGATGATCTGGAACACGGACCTGATGGAGACGTTGGAGCTGACAAACCTCATGCCTAACGCGCTCGCCACTATCGTCTCGGCCGAGGCCCGCAAGGAGACGCGCGGTGCCCATGCCCACGAGGATCACCCCGATCGCGACGACGAGAACTGGCGCGTGCACACGCTGGCGCGGGTCAACGGCAAGGTGGAACTGGAGTATCGCCCCGTCCACGTGAACCCGCTACTGGGCCACAACGAGGGCGGCATCGACCTCGACCGCATCAAGCCGAAGACGAGGGTCTACTGATGCGGGGGGCGGTGCGGGCCGCGCCGCTCCTTCTTCTGGCGGCGGCTTGCGCGCCGGGCACGGTCACGCGCGACGCGGCGACCTCCGTCGTCGGGCGGACCGTGACGACGCGGTTCCCGGACCTGCCGGTGCAGCCCTCCGTCGATTGCGTGATCGACAATGCCACGGCCGGAGAGATCCGGGGGCTGGCGTCGGACACGGTCACCGGCCCCACCGCCGCGACGACCGAGACGATCCTGGCCATCGCGTCCCGGCCCGGGACGCTGAACTGCCTCGCCGCGCAAGACGCGCCGATGTTTCCACTCTGACCATCCGCTCTTCGGAGGACCGACATGGTTCAACTGACGCTTCCCAAGAATTCCAAGATCCGCACCGGCAAGACCTGGCCGAAGCCCGAGGGGGCGACGGACCTCAAGCGGTTCGACATCTATCGCTGGAACCCCGACGATGGGGAGAACCCCCGCATCGACACGTATTTCATCGACCTCGACGAGTGCGGTCCGATGATGCTGGACGCCCTCATCAAGATCAAGAACGAGATCGATCCCACTCTCGCCTTCCGCCGGTCATGCCGGGAGGGGATCTGCGGCTCCTGCTCGATGAACGTGGGCGGGGTCAACGTGCTGGCCTGCATCCACGGCATCGACGAGGTGAAGGGCGACGTGAAGATCTATCCGCTGCCGCACATGCCGGTGGTGAAGGACCTGATCCCGGATCTGACGCACTTCTACGCCCAGCACGAGGCGGTGATGCCCTGGCTGGAAACGAAGTCGAACACGCCGCAGGCGGAGTGGCGCCAGTCCATCGAAGACCGCAAGAAACTCGACGGGCTTTACGAGTGCGTGATGTGCGCCTGTTGCTCGACCGCGTGCCCGTCCTACTGGTGGAACGGCGACAAGTACCTGGGCCCGGCCGCACTCCTGCATGCCTATCGCTGGATCGTGGACAGCCGCGACGAGGCCACGGGCGAACGGCTCGACGACTTGGAGGACCCCTTCAAGCTCTATCGTTGCCACACGATCATGAACTGCGCCCGGACATGCCCCAAGGGGCTGAACCCGGCCGAGGCGATCATGGAGATCAAGAAGCTGATGGTGGAAAGAGCGGTCTGATCCGTCAATCAGCGCCCTGAAACGAAAACGCCCGGCCATCTGGCCGGGCGTTCTCGTATGGAAGGCGGGGAATGCGCCTCGCTCAGATTGCGAACTCGTCGAGCGCCTGGCCGTTCTCCAGCGCCTTCTTGATCCAGGTGGGCTGGCGTCCACGGCCGGACCAGGTCTGCGTCGGGTCCTCGGGATTGCGATACTTGGGCGGGTTCTTCTTTCCGGACTTCTTCTGGGCGGCGAGAACGTCGTCCAGGGAATAGCCATGCTCGCGCGCTGCTTTTTCGGCGGCGGCGCGGGCATCCGCACGGCGGCGTTCCTCGACGGAATTCAACGCGCGATCCACGTCCTGCCGCAATTTCATAAGTTCATCCTTGGACATCGTGTCCAGATCGACGGTCATCTCTCTTGCCTTTCGGATTATCGCCTCAACGTAAAAGTCGATTAGACAGAAAATACTCCGAAAGGCAATGCGCAAGGGAGGGATCGTGAATGATCTCGAACAATTACCCGGGTCGCGTCTTTTTACGCTTCTCGCGTCATTCAGCCGCGACAGCGCCGGGATCGGCCAATGCGACGATATCGGACATGATCCGGTTCATTTCGAAATCCTTGGGCGTATAGATCCGCGCCACGCCCTTCCCGCGCAACAAGTCGGCATCCTTTTCGGGAATGATACCGCCAACGACCACGGGCAGGTCCCCCATTCCGGCCGCGCGAAGCCGGTCCATCAGGTCGCCGACGAGGGGAACGTGGCTTCCCGAGAGAATGGACAGCCCCAGAACGTGGGGGTCGTTTTCCCGGACGCGCTCGACGATCTGGGCGGGCGTGAGCCGGATGCCGTCGTAGCTGATCGTCATGCCGCAATCGCGGGCGCGCGCCGCGATCTGCTCGGCGCCGTTGGAATGGCCGTCGAGGCCGGGCTTGCCCATCATGAAGGACAGGCGCCGCCCCAGCCGGGCGGAGACATCCTCGACCTGCGCGCGAATGTCGTCGAGGTCCTGCACCCTGTTGGACGGGGCCGCGGCAACCCCGGTGGGGCCACGATACTCGCCGAAGGCGGTCCGGACCATGTCGCCCCATTCGCCTGTGGTGGCGCCTGCGCGGGCGGCGGCGATGGAGGCGGGCATGATGTTCGTGCCCTCCCGCGCGGCGCGGCGCAGATCCTCCAGCGCCGCCTGGACGTGGGCCTCGTCGCGGGAGGCGCGCCATTCCTCCAGGCGGGCGATCTGGTCGGCCTCGGCTTCGGGGTCGGAGACCATGATCGCCTCCGGGCCGGAGGTCAGCGGAGACGGTTCCCCCTCCTGGTAGCGATTGACGCCGATCACGGCCGTTTTCCCGTCCTCGATTTCGGAAATACGGTCGGCATTCGATTCCACGAGGCGCGATTTCATGTACTCGATCGCATCGACCGCCCCGCCCATCGCGTCGATCTGGCGCAATTCCGCCCGGGCGCCGTCCTTGAGCGCGGCCACCTTGCGCTCCACCGCCGGGTTTCCGTCGAACAGGTCCTCGTATTCGAGAAGATCCGTCTCGTAGGCGAGGATCTGCTGCATGCGGAGGGACCATTGCTGGTCCCAGGGGCGGGGCAATCCCAGCGCCTCGTTCCAGGCGGGCAATTGCACCGCCCGGGCGCGGGCATTCTTCGACATGGTCACGGCCAGCATCTCGAGCAGGATGCGATAGACATTGTTCTCGGGCTGCTGTTCGGTCAGGCCGAGGGAATTGACTTGCACGCCGTAGCGGAAACGGCGGAATTTCTCGTCCTCGACACCGTATCTGTCGCGGCAGATCTCGTCCCAAAGATCGACGAAGGCGCGCATCTTGCACATTTCGGTCACGAAGCGGATGCCCGCGTTCACGAAGAACGAGATCCGCCCGACCATCTCGGGAAAGTCGTCGGGCGCGACCTTGTCCCGGAGGTCGTCGAGGACGGCGGTGGCGGTGGCCAGGGCGAAGGCCAGCTCCTGCTCGGGCGTCGCGCCGGCCTCTTGCAGATGGTAGGAGCACACGTTCATCGGGTTCCACCGGGGCAGGTGGGCGCGGGTATAGGCGGCGACATCGGTGATCATCCGCAGGGAGGGGCGCGGCGGGCAGATATAGGTGCCCCGCGAGAGGTACTCCTTGACGATGTCGTTCTGCACGGTGCCCTGCAGGTCCGAGACGTCGGCGCCCTGCTCCTCGGCCACGGCGATGTAGAGCGCGAGGAGCCACGGCGCGGTGGCATTGATCGTCATCGACGTGTTCATCCGCTCGAGCGGGATGTCGTCGAACAGCATCCGCATGTCGCCCAGATGGGCCACGGGCACGCCCACCTTCCCGACCTCGCCCCGGGCGAGGACGTGGTCGCTGTCGTACCCGGTCTGCGTGGGCAGGTCGAAGGCCACCGACAGGCCCGTTTGCCCCCGGGCGA
The DNA here is from genome assembly GCA_947500825.1 of uncultured Paracoccaceae bacterium. Classification (GTDB taxonomy): domain Bacteria; phylum Pseudomonadota; class Alphaproteobacteria; order Rhodobacterales; family Rhodobacteraceae; genus Palleronia. The sequence goes on from CANMTR010000005.1 coordinate 27,086, forward strand.
GGTTGCCGCGGTAGAGCGCGTTCGACGCCCGGGCGCTGGAATGGCCCGCATAGGTGCGGAACAGCCAGGGACGGTCTTTCTGCGGCTGGTCTGACATGGGAGCCCTTTTTGCAAAACTTTGGTTCTCGACGTGATAAGAGCAACAATGTTTCGTGTCCATATGCTGCGAACGCGAAGCGCCGCGCGGTCGCGCGGCGAGAGCGCATCTAGGCACGGTCGCCCATTTGAGGCACATCTGGGTCGATGCTAGACACGATCACGCTGCCAGCCTGGCTTTTCGTCCTGATCCTGCTCTTCGCGAGCGTGACGGCGGCGAGTCACCTCTTCATCCCGTCCGTGCGCTGGTTCCTGCGACGGCGGCTGGAACGGGCCGTGGCGCGGCTGAACGCGCGACTGGAACGACCGATCGAGCCGTTCAAGCTCCTGGGGCGCCAGGACATGATCCTGCGTCTGGCCTACGACCCCGAGGTCCTTTCGGCGGTGGCCGTCCATGCGCGCGAGACCGGGGTGCGCGAGGACGTGGCCCATGCCAAGGCGCGCGCCTACGCACGCGAGATCGTCCCCGCCTTCAGCGCGTTCGCATATTTCGGCGTGGCGATCCGGGTGGCGCGCTGGCTGTCGACGCGGCTCTACCACGTGCGGATGGCCCCGCACGGGCAGGAGGCGATTTCGGCCATCGACCCCGACGCGACAGTGGTCTTCGTCATCAACCACCGCTCCAACATGGATTATGTCCTGGTCACGTGGCTGGCCGCTGACCGGTCGGCGCTCTCCTACGCGGTGGGCGAATGGGCACGGGTCTGGCCCGTTTCGCGCCTGCTGCGGGGTATGGGAGCGTATTTCATCCGCCGCAGGTCGCGCAACGACCTCTATCGCCGGGTGCTGGCGCGCTACGTGCAGATGGCCGTGGCGGGCGGGGCGACGCAGGCGATCTTCCCTGAGGGGGGGCTGTCGCTCGACGGGCGGGTGCGGCAGGCGCGGCTGGGCCTTCTGAGCTACATCGTCGAGGGCTGGTCGCCGAAGGGGCGCGACATCGTCTTCGTGCCGGTATCGCTGAACTACGACCGGGTGATCGAGGACAACGTGCTGATCGAGGCGGCGCAGACCGGAGACAGGCGCTTTCGCGGATCCTTCGCCACCGGGGCGGCCTTCGCCCTGCGATGGCTGTGGCGCCGGACCCTGGGCCGCGCGCGCCGCTTCGGCTACGCCGCGGTGGCGTTCGGCCCGCCCCTGTCGCTGCGCGCGGCCAAGGGGATGGGCGTGGCTGACCTGGGGGCGGAGCTGATGGCGCGGATCGAGCGGGGAATGCCGCTCCTGCCCGGGCCGCTCGTCTCGGCGGCGATCCTCGACGGCGCGCGCAGCCGCGACGAGGTGACGGCGTGGCTGGATCGCCGCGTGCCGGACCTGCGCGCGGCCGGCGCCTGGGTCCACCTGCGAACCGGGAGCACCGCCGCCTCGACGGATGCGATGGTGGACATGCTGGTTCTGCGCGGCCTCGCGACGGAGCGCGACGGGCGGATCGATCTGGCGGAGCGGGCTGGGGCGGTCCTGTCCTACTATGCCGCATCGGTGCCGGAAGTGGATGCTGCGACGCAGGAAAGAGAGCTCGCCGGCAAGATCGAAGAGACATAAAGTTGCACGTTCGACCCATCGTCCTATTGCAATGTTACGGCGAGGCCCATAATCCGGTCGCGACATGCGCGGCGCCGCCGCGGCGCGGCGAAAGACGGAGGATGCGAGGATGGCCATGGACGGCGAGACGATGACCAAGACCGAGGCCAAGGACCTTTACGAGGTCGGGGAGATCCCGCCCCTCGGCCATGTGCCCGCAAAGATGCACGCCTGGGCGATCAGGCGCGAACGCCATGGCGAGCCGGAGGAGGCCTTCCAGTTGGAGGCGGTGGACACGCCCAGGCCCGACGGCCACGAGGTCCTCGTCCTGGTGATGGCGGCGGGCGTCAACTACAACGGCGTCTGGGCCGGACTCGGCATCCCGATCAGCCCCTTCGACGTGCACAAGGCCGAGTTCCACATCGCGGGCTCGGACGCGTCGGGGATCGTATGGGCGGTGGGCGACAAGGTCACCCGCTGGAAGGTGGGTGACGAGGTCGTCATCCATTGCAACCAGGACGACGGCGAGGACGAGGAGTGCAACGGCGGCGACCCGATGTTTTCCCCTTCCCAGCGGATCTGGGGCTACGAGACCCCCGACGGCTCGTTCGCGCAGTTCACCTGCGTCCAGGCGCAGCAGCTGATGCCGCGGCCGAAGCACCTGAGCTGGGAGGAGTCCGCCTGCTATACGCTGACCCTGGCCACCGCCTACCGGATGCTGTTCGGCCACCACCCGCATGAATTGAAGCCTGGGCAGAACGTGCTCGTCTGGGGGGCATCGGGGGGCCTGGGATCCTACGCGATCCAGCTCATCAACACCGCGGGCGCCAACGCGATCGGCGTGATCTCGGAGGAGGACAAGCGCGACTTCGTCCTCGGGCTGGGAGCCAAGGGCGTCATCAACCGCAAGGAATTCGACTGCTGGGGGCAACTGCCGACGGTCAACTCGGACGAGTACAAGACCTGGTTCGGGGAGGTGCGAAAGTTCGGAAAGGCGATCTGGGACATCACCGGCAAGGGCGTCAACGTCGACATGGTGTTCGAGCATCCCGGCGAATCGACGTTCCCCGTTTCGACATTCGTGTGCAAGAAGGGCGGGATGGTGGTGATCTGCGCCGGCACCACCGGCTACAATCTCACCATGGACGCGCGGTATGTCTGGATGAACCAGAAACGCATCCAGGGCAGCCATTTCGCCCATCTCAAGCAAGCCGCTTCGGCCAACAAGCTGATGGTGGAGCGGCGGTTGGACCCGTGCATGTCGGAGGTGTTCGCGTGGAAGGACATTCCGGCCGCGCATACCAAGATGCGCAAGAATCAGCACAAGCCCGGCAACATGGCCTGCCTCGTCTCGGCACCCAAGATCGGGCTGAGGACGCTGGAGGACGCCATCGACGCCGGGCCGACCGGCCGCTGAACCGGCGATCATGATCTGGGGAAAGGGGCGGTGCCGTCGGGCGACCGCCCCTTTTCGTGGCTCGCGTGGCGCCGTGACCGGCATCGGTGCCCATGGGGGCGGCGATCGTCGAGGCGGGGCGGGGTCCGTAACAAGCGTTCCCGGTTCGTTCATTCCCCGTTTGTGGGGAGGCTCAAATCGTGAATGATCTTGGGCCGGAGAGGTCGCTAGATTCCCTTCAAGGTTGTGATACTCTCTTGGAGACGAAGCTATGAACAACGATTGGGTCGTCGGCGTCATCTCCGATCTGCGGGTCTTCGCGGAACTGAACGGAATGACCGAGCTGGCGGCAAAGCTTGATGAGGCAGTCGAGGCGGCGACGGGCGAAAAGCGCCCGGCGAATGTCGCGATGGCCGAAGAGGACGACGGTTCTCATGCGACAGGACTTGCACGATGCTCTGGAGAGGCTGAGTCGCCTCGAGAATATGGACGCGTTATCCAGTGGCGTCCTCGACATCAAAGAGTCGCTCGAGGTTGAGCATGTCGTCTTCCACGCGGTAAACCACAGCGGCGACCAGTACGTGTCCGCCACGTATTCGGATGCCTGGCAGAAGCATTACCGCGCCGAGGACCTGACCCGGATCGACCCGGTGGTGAAGGCCAGCCGGACAGCGATCCGTCCCGTGAACTGGAACAAGCTGGACTGGTCCTCGAAGGCCGCGCGGAGTTTCCTTGCGGATGCGACGGATGCGGGCGTCGGCAGCCAGGGGCTGTCGGTGCCGGCCCGGGGTCCCCAGGGGCAATTCGCCATCCTCACCGTCAGCCATACCGCCGAGGCGGGAGCCTGGGACCGGCGGGTGGAAGAGATGATGGACGATCTGCAATACCTCACGCAATTCATCAACGGGCGGGCGTTGGAGCTCTACGGCCCCCGCGAGGAGCCGGCGGTGCCCACTCTTTCCCCACGCGAATCCGAGGTGCTGGCACAGCTCGCGCTGGGCAAGAGCCGGCCCCAGGCGGCCGACGCGTTAGGCATCTCGGAGCATACGTTGAGGGTCTACATCGAGAGCGCGCGGCTCAAGCTCGGCGCCAGGAACACGATCCACGCGGTCGCGAAGGGGGTGTTCCTGGGGCTGGTGGCGGTCTGAGCACAGGCCCGCGACAGGGTTAAGCGGGCGTTAAGATCGCGTTCGGGGCCTTTCCCGGCAGGTAACGGACCGGAGGTTTCACTCGTCTCGACAGAGACAGGAGACCCCCAATGATCCAGATCTTCGACGGCCCCGAGATCAACCGCGCGCCGGCCCTTCGTGACCAGATGTTCCGGGACCGTGCGACGCAGTTCGTCGGCCGGTTGAACTGGCCCCTGACGCTCGACGCACGCGGCCGCGAGATCGACCAGTACGATGCGCTCCGCCCCGTCTACGTGGTGTGTTCCGACGCTGAGGGGCGCCACCAGGGATCGCTGCGCCTTCTGCCGACGATGGGGCGCACGATGATGGGGGAGAACTTCCCCGGCCTCGCGCCGGATGGCTTCCGCCGCCCCGGCGTGACGGAATGCACCAGGTTCTGCATCGCGCCGGGTGCCCCTGCCCACGTTTCGGCGGCGCTGTTCCTGGGCGTGCTGGAACTGGGGCTGGAGCGGGGGTGGTCGGGCTCCTACGGCGTGTTCGACGCGCGGATGATGCGGGTCTACCAGCGGTTGGGAACGCCCGCGCGCCTCGTCTCGATGCTGGGCGAGGGCCGCGACGCGCTGTGCCTGGGATATTTCGACTTCGAGCCTGCGCTGCGGGACGTGCTGGCTGCGCGCGCGGGCGGCGAGCGGGTCCTCCTGGCGGCCTGACTCGACCGCGCGGCGGGGGCGGTCTATGCACGCGGCATGGACGCCCCCCTGCCCAAGCTCTCTGCCGACCAGACGGCCGCCCGCGACCGGGTGGCGGAGCTGTTGTCCGGCGCCGGTATCTCCCTCGACACGGGGCGCGCGGAACCCCTGAAGGAAGGGCGATCGCAGGTGATGGCGATCACCGGCAAGGCGGGATCGGGCAAGACGCTGCTGCTGTCGCAGCTTCACCGGGCGCTGGCATCGGCCGGGATCGACGTGGTCTCGGGCGATTACGAGGCCCGGCGGCGCAAGGAGCGGCGCACCCTGGCGATCCTGGCGCCCACCAACAAGGCGGCCAGCGTGTTGCGCAATCGGGGCGTGCCGGCGACGACGATCCACCGCATCCTCTATACCCCCGTCTACGACCCCGAATACGAGAAGATCGCCGAATGGCTCTCGGGGCAGGGCGACCGGCCCGAAATCGAGGGACTGAGCGAGGAGGCGCTGAACCGCGCGCAGGCCTTCTATGGCCAGAACAGCTCGATTCCCGGCGCGCTGGCGGCCGCTGGCCTGCGAGGGTCCGATTTCATCACCGGGTGGAAGCGGCGCGACGAGCCGCTCGACATCGGGATGATCGACGAGAGCTCGATGCTGGATGCCAAGCAGTTCGAGGACCTGACCGAGATCTTCCCCACCCTGATCCTGTTCGGCGACCCGGCCCAGCTCGCCCCCGTGCAGCAATCGGGCGGGATGGTCTTCGACCGGCTGCCCGCCGACAAGGTGGCGCATCTCGACCGCGTGCACCGGCAGGAAGCGGACAACCCGATCCTGGACCTGGCCCATGCCCTGGCCGATCCCGACCTGGAGTTTCGCGACTTCGAGCGGATGGTGGAGGAGGCGGCGGCGAAGGACGACCGCGTCGTCATGGCGGGCCGGGTGGAGGCGGCGAAGATGGCGCGCTCGCCGGTGCTGGTCTGGCGCAACGCGACCCGCATCCGGCTGATCCACGCGTTTCGAGCGGCCTACGGCGCCCCGGCGGATGCCTTGCTGCCGGGCGAGCCGCTCATGTGCGACGGGATCGAGCTGCCGCTCAAGCATCGCAAGAAGCGCATCGACCTGGAGGCGCGGGGCCTGATCAAGGGCGCGCAGGTGATCTATGTCGGGCCCGGGACGCGGCCCGGATTCTCGAAGATGCACGTCGTGGGCGCGCCCGATCCGCAGGTGAACGTCGCCTCCATCGTCAAGATCGAGATGCCCGACGAGGAGGAGCCGTTCATTCCCTTCGCGGCACGGATGGGGGCCACGTTCCTGCACGGGGCGGCCTGCACGATCCACAAGGCGCAAGGGTCGCAATGGTCGGAGGTGCAGGTCTTTGCCCCCGACCTCTTCGCCGCGGCGCGGACGGGACGAACGGAGGCGGGCCAGCCGCTGTGGAAGCGCCTGGCCTATGTCGCGATCACACGCGCCGAGGAGCGGCTTCACTGGGTGGTCAGGAACCGGCTGGCGAAGCCGGGCGAACCGCTGACGACCGATGATCTGCCCGCGGTGCCGTCGAAGCTGGCGCTGACGTCGCAGGACGCTCAGAAATAGCGAAAGGCGGCCGAAGCGCCCCAGCCGGCGGCGATGGCTATGGCCAGGGACATCATTCCGTAGACGAGAGGGTCCTCGTGGGCGAGGGTGTAGAGGAACCTCTCCAGCCCCACCTTCTGCACGTTGATCGCCGAGGAGGCGGACGAAACGACCGCGCCGTCGCGGGTTAGGAAGATCCGCGCGGTGTAGATCCCCTCCACGAGGTTGGCGGGCAGGCTGACGGAACTGTCGAAGAGCGTGTCCTCGCGCACCCGGACCGCCCCGATATTGGTCTGGAACAGGTCCTCCCGGGCACGGATGCGCATCAGCGCGTCGGTGAAGGCGGACGGGTCGGGGACGGTGTCGACGACGCCGACCGCGCGGATCGCGCGGTCCACGGTGATCGCCTCGCGCAGGTCGTCGACGTGGTTGAGGATGTCGCCGAAGGGCGCGGAGGTATTGACGGCATAGAAGCTCGGCGCGGCATCGACCTCCATCGCGGCGTCGTTGATCCAGATCGGGCCGACCCGGTCCTTGCGTCGGATGGTGAGGGGCACCCTGGGCCCCTCGACGGTAACGATGATCCCGGTTCGGCCGGCGGCGACGGGGGCCTCTCGCTTGACGGCACCGAAGATGAGGATCTCGGACCCGTCGAAATTGGCGGAGATCGAGACGCGGTTGCGGCTCAGGCCGGCCAGGAGCTCTTCGGCCATTGCGGCGGAAGGGGCGAGCACGAGGAGGGCGAGCGCGAGGGCGGCCCGGATCACGGCGCGACCCCGGCGATGGAGTAGAGTTCGGCGGGGCGCAGGAGCAGATCGAGCCCGAGCTTGCCGCATACGGCGAGGACGAGGGCGGCGAGGAGGATGCGCAGTTGCTCGGCCTTCAGCACGCCGCCCATCCGGGTGCCGATCTGGGCCCCGATCACGCCGCCCACCAGCAGCAGGAGCGCGAGGAGCAGGTCGACGGTGTAGTTCGTCGTGGCGTGCAGGAGCGTGGTGAAGGCGGTGACGAAGATGATCTGGAACAGGGAGGTGCCGATCACGACCTTGGTGGGCATGCCCAGGAGGTAGATCATCGCCGGCACCATGATGAAGCCGCCACCCACCCCCATGATCGCGGCCAGAACGCCCACGAGGACGCCGACCAGCGCCGGCGGGATGACGGAGATGTAGAGGCCCGAGGTCCGGAACTTCATCTTCATCGGCAGGGCGTGGACCCAGTTGTGCCGGCGACGGGCGGGGGCCTTGCCCGCGCGCGAGGAGCGGATGGCGTTCAGGCTCTCGACGAACATCAGCGCGCCGATGACGCCCAGGAAGAGCACGTAGCTGAGGCGAACGAGGAGGTCGACCTGCCCCATCTCGCGCAGGATGTTGAAGATCCACACCCCGATCGCCGCCCCGACGAGCCCGCCGACCAGCAGGACCACCCCCATGCGCAGGTCCACCGTCCGTCGCCTGAGATGGGCCAGGACACCCGAGATCGACGAGGCGACGATCTGGTTGGCGGAGGTCGCGACGGCCACTGCCGGGGGGATGCCCACGAAGAAGAGGAGCGGCGTGATCAGGAACCCGCCGCCGACGCCGAACATGCCCGACAGGATGCCGACCAGGCCGCCGAGGCCCAGGAGCAGCAAGGCGTTCACGGAGACCTCGGCGATGGGGAGGTAGATCTGCACGGCGCGGTTCCCGGTCCTGGACAGATGGGTGGCAGTACTATGCGCCGCGGCGGGGCCGCGCGGCAACGGCCCGCGCGCACGAATGTCGCCCGGTCAGATCGCGGGCAGGGCTGCGCGCAGGATCGCCTCCAGCTTCCTGGCGCCGAGGGGCGCCATTTGCTTGGTGTGCTCGTGGCCGAGCTGCTCGTCGGACATGCCCGCTCCCATGTTCGTCATCGCCGAGATCGCGGCCACGCGCAGACCGAGGAAGCGGGCGAGGATCACCTCGGGCACGGTGGACATGCCGACCGCGTCGGCGCCCAGGGTGCGGATTGCGCGGATCTCGGCCGGGGTTTCGAAGGAGGGGCCCGAGAACCAGGCATAGACGCCCTCGGCGCAGGATGTGCCCGTGGCCTGCGCCGCCTCGAGGATCGTGGCGCGCAGGGCGGGGTCGTAGGCATCGGCCATCGGCACGAACCGGGCGTCGCCGGCCTCGCCGATCAGGGGGTTGAGGCCGGAGAAATTGATGTGGTCGCGGATCGCCATGACGGAGCCCGGGGGCATGGCCGGATCGAGCGATCCGGCCGCGTTGGTGAGGATCAGCGTCTCGGCGCCCAGGCCCGCCAAGACCTCCAGCGGCAGCCGCATGGCGGCGGCGTCGCCGCGCTCGTAGTAATGGGCCCGTCCGCCAAGTACGGCCACGCGCGTCCCTTCCAGCTCGCCCACGGTGAGCTGCGGGGAATGGCCGGAGACGCCGGGCTGGGGGAAGCCCGGAAGCTGGTCGTAGGGAATGGGGACGCCGTCGATCGCCTCCGCCAAGTGGCCGAGGCCGGAGCCCAGGATCAGACCGACGCGCACCGGCCCGGCACCGGCACGGTCCTGGATGAAGCGGACGAGGTCGGAGGCGGCACGGTCCATCAGCGTTCCTTGACGTAGGGTTCGCCCCCGGCGCGGGGCGGGACGGCCCGGCCGACGAAGCCTGCCAGGATCACCACGGTCAGGATGTAGGGCAGGGCGAGGACGAAGGCGTTGGGGATCTCGACGATGCCGAGGTCGAGGGTTGAGTAGCGGTTCGACACCGCCTGCAGGAACCCGAACAGGAGGCACGATCCGAGAGCGTACCAGGGCCGCCACTTGGCGAAGATGAGGGCGGCCAGGGCGATGAACCCGCGCCCGGCCGTCATGTCCTGGGTGAAGCCCGCGGCGAGGCCCGTCGCCAGGTAGGAGCCGGCCAGCCCGCACAGGAACCCGCAGATCAGCACCGCCGAAAAGCGAAGGCGCGCGACCGAGATGCCGGCGGTGTCGACCGCGCCCGGGTTCTCGCCCACCGCGCGCAGGCGCAGGCCGAACCGGGTGCGGAACAGGATGTACCATGTCGCCGGCACCATCAGGAGACCGACATAGACGAGGATCGTGTGGCCGGACAGCGCCTGGGCATAGAGGGGCCCGAGCAGCGGCACACCCGACAGCGCCTCGACCCCGGGCAAGTCGATGGGCGAGAACCGGGCCGCGCCGGTGAGCGCGGGCGTGCGCGAGCCCTGCTGGAACCAGTCCTGCGCGATGAGGACGGTCATGCCGGCGGCGAGGAAGTTTATCGCGACGCCGGAGATGAGCTGGTCGCCGCGGAACGTGATGGATGCAATCCCGTGGATCAGCGAGAAGGCCATGGAGGCCGCGATGCCGGCGGCCAGACCGATCCAGACCGATCCCGTCACCGCGGCCACTGCCGCGGAGAAGAAGGCCGATACGAGCATCTTGCCCTCGAGCCCGATGTCGAAGACGCCCGAGCGTTCCGAGAACAGCCCCGCGAGGCAGGCCAGGAGCAGCGGCGTCGCCAGCCGGATCGTGGAATCGAAGATCTGGATCACGTCGAGGAAGGTCATCGGCTCACTCCGCCGCCGCGTGGGCGACCGGCTTGCGGTTGTAGCGCAGGAACGCCCGTTCCAGCGGTGAGCGGATCATGCCGTCGAGCGCGCCGGTGAACAGGATCACGAGGGCCTGGATCACCACCACCATTTCCCGCGGCACGGACGTCTCGAACTCCAGCTCGGCCCCGCCCTGGTAGAGGGCGCCGAACAGGATCGCGGCCAGGAGGACCCCCACCGGGTGGGACCGGCCCATCAGGGCCACGGCGATCCCCACGAAACCCGCGCCCAGGACATTGTCCTGGATCAGGCGCTCCTGCTCGCCCATCACGGCGTTCACCGCCATGAGTCCGGCGAGAGCGCCCGAGATCAGCATGGCGATCATGGTGATGCGCACGGGCGAGATGCCCGCGTAGCGCGCCGCGGGCTCGGATTGACCGAAGGCGCGGATCTCGTAGCCGAGCCGCGTGCGCCACAGCATCAGCCATACGAGCCAGCAAGACAGGAGAGCGACCAGGAAGGAGACGTTGAGCGGCGTGCGCGAGAAGGGCACGCCCACCAGCGCCAGGAGGTCGCGCGCGGTGGGCAGGCGCGCGCCTTCCGGGAAGCGCGCCGTCTCGGGCGCCATGCCGGGCGCCTTCAGCGTATCGACGAGGAGGTAGACCAGGAGCGCGGAGGCGATGAAGTTGAACATGATGGTCGTGATGACGATGTGGCTGCCCCGCTTGGCCTGCAGGTAGGCGGGGACCGCCGCCCAGGCCGCGCCGAAGAGCGCGCCTCCCGCCACCGCCACGGGCAGGGCAAGCGCCCAATGCGGCCAGGGCAGGGCGAGGCAGACCAGTGCCACGCCGAGGCTGCCGAGCTGCGCCTGGCCCTCTCCACCGATGTTGAACAGCTTGGCGTGGAAGGCCACGGCCACGGCGAGCCCGGTGAAGACGAAGTTCGTCGCGTAGTAGAGCGTGTAACCCCAGCCGTAGGTCGATCCCACGGCGCCGTTCACCATGATCGCCAGCGCGTCGAGCGGGTCCTGCCCGATGAATGTGACGACCACGCCCGAAACGAGGAGCGCGAGGACGAGGTTGATCGCGGGGATGAGGACGATGTCGGCCCAGCGGGGGAGTTTCTGCACGGTCGTCAGTCTCCGATGGTCTCGGGAAGGGCGGTCAGGACAGCAGGACGGCGAGCAGGGTGAAGAGGCCCGTCATCGCAAGCCCTATCAGAAACCCGGACACCAGGGGCAAATACGGAGCGGGTATTCCGGAAAACTCCGTGATCCGGTCGATTCGCCTTGCCCACGTTGCCTCTGCCTTTCTCTGGGCCGGGCGGTCGCCCGGATACGAGGGTCTATCGTATCTCGCTCTCTCCTGCACGGCTTTCCGCAAGCGTTCGTTCTCGGATTGCAGGTGGTCGAGTCTCGCCTCCAGCCTGGAAATTGCCGGGCCGTCTCCGTCTTCGCCGGTCACGCCTGCCGACCCGATCTGCCGGCCAGGTTCTGCTCGATCTCTTCCACGGAATGCTCGCGGTCGGTATCGCTGATCCCGGCCATCAGAAGGCCCAGCTCGCGCTCGGTGGTGTCCGAGGGCGCGCGCTCTCCCATGAGGCGGCCGTCGAACATCACCGCGATCCGGTCCGACAGGGCCATGATCTCGTCGAGTTCGACCGAGACGAGCAGGATCGCCTTGCCCTGGTCGCGCAGGGCGACGATCTGCTCGTGGATGAACTCGATGGCGCCGATATCGACGCCGCGGGTGGGCTGGCCCACCAGCAGCAAGTCCGGTTCCCGTTCCAGTTCGCGGGCGATGACGATCTTCTGCTGGTTGCCGCCGGAGAAGTTCTTGGCGGTCTGCCAGGGATCGGTGGGGCGGATGTCGAACTTGGCAATCTTGGCGGCGGCGTCGGCGCGCAGCGCGTCGTTGTCCATCAGGAGGCCGCGGGCGTAGCGGCGGTCGTCGTGGTAGCCGAAGGCAACGTTCTCCCAGGCGTGGAAGTCCATGACGAGGCCCTCGCGCTGTCGGTCCTCCGGGACGTGGCCCACGCCCTGCCGGCGCCGGGTGCGCGCGTCGGAGCGCGGCCCCGACAGGGACAGGGACTGGCCGTTCACCGTCACCCGGCCGGTACCCTCGCGCATGCCGCCCAGTACTTGCAGCAATTCGGACTGGCCGTTGCCGGCGACCCCCGCGAGGCCCAGGATCTCGCCCCGTCGTACGGACAGGGAGATACCGCGCAGCCGCTCGACGCCGGCGCCGTCGGTGACCTTCAAGTTCTCGACCTCGAGCACCGTCTCGCCCGGCTTGGCCGCCGCCTTGTCGACGCGCAGGAGCACCTTGCGGCCCACCATCAGCTCGGCCAGCTCCGCGGGATCGGTCTCGGACGTCTTCACGGTTGCGGTCATCTCGCCGCGGCGCATGACCGACACGGTGTCGGTCACGTCCATGATCTCGCGCAGCTTGTGGGTGATGAGGACGACCGTCTTTCCCTCGCGCTTCAGCCCCTTGAGAATGCGGAACAGGTGATCGGCCTCCGACGGCGTCAGGACGCCCGTCGGCTCGTCGAGGATCAGGATGTCGGCCTGGCGGTAGAGCGCCTTGAGGATCTCCACCCGCTGCTGCATCCCGACGCCCAGATCCTCGATCCTGGCGTCGGGGTTCACGTGCAGCTCGTACTCCTCCGACAGCTCCTTGAGAAGCCGACGCGCCTTCTCGAGGGAGGTCGACAGAAACATGCCACCTTCCGCGCCAAGCACGACGTTCTCCAGCACGGTGAAGTTCTGCACGAGCTTGAAGTGCTGGAACACCATGCCGATCCCGGCTCGGATCGCGGCCTCGCTGTCGAAGATCTCGGCCGGCTCGCCACGCACGTGGATCTCGCCTGCATCGGCGCGGTAGAACCCGTAGAGGATGGACATCAGCGTCGACTTCCCGGCGCCGTTCTCTCCGATGATGCCGTGGATCGTCCCCGGCATCACGCGAAGCGAGATATCCTTGTTCGCCTGTACTGGGCCGAAGGACTTGGAGATGCCCTTCAGCTCGATGGCCGGTGCCGACATGGGCGCCTCCGGGGTCGGTATGGGCATGGGCCGGGTGCTAGAATCCGGCCGCGGTGCAGGTGTCGTCCTCGGTGTAGTCGTGGACATCGATCTCGCCGGCGATGATCTGGTCCTTGGCCTGCTCGACCGCCTCGATCATCTCGTCGGTAACCATGTCGGCGTTGTACTGGTCCATGGCGTAGCCGACGCCCTGGTTCTCCAGGTCCTTGACCTGGACCCCGGTCTGGAGGTTGCCGGCTTCGGCCGCCTCGAAAGCGTCGTAGACGGCGTTGTCCACGCGCTTGACCATCGACGTGAGCATGGTGCCGGGATGCAGGTAGTTCTGGTTCGAGTCGACGCCGATCGCCGCGATCCCCTCGTCGGCAGCGGCCTGCAGCACTCCCACGCCGGTGCCGCCCGCGGCCGCGAAGACCACGTCCGAGCCCTGGCCGATCTGGCTGCGGACCAGCTCGCCGCCCTTGACGGGATCGTTCCACGCAGCGGGCGTGGTGCCCGTCATGTTGACGATGACCTCGATGTCCTCGGAGGTGGCCCTGGCCCCCTGGGCGTAGCCGCAGCCGAACTTGCGGATCAGGGGCACGTCCATGCCGCCCACGAACGAGACGGTGCCCGATTCGGAGGCCATCGCGGCCATCAGGCCCACGAGGTACGAGCCCTCGTGCTCGGAGAACATGACCGACTGGACGTTGGGCTCGTCGACGATCGAATCGATGATGACGAATGTCGTCTCGGGGTAATCGGGGGCCACTGTCTCGAGCGTCGAGGCGTTCGCGAAGCCGAGCACCACGACCGGGTCGGCGCCGCGCTCGGCCATCCGGCGCATGGTCTGCTCGCGCTGCGCCTCGGAGGCGAGCTCGGTTTCCATGTAGTCGCCGCCGGTCTCCTCGACCCAGCGCTGGGCGCCGGTATAGGCGCTCTCGTTGAAGGACTTGTCGAACTTGCCGCCGAGGTCGATGATCAGGCCGGGCTCTGCCAGCGCGGCACCGGCGGACAGGGCGGTCAGGGCCGCGGCGGACGTCATCTTGCGAAAAAGGCTCATTGGTCGGGTGACTCCCTCGAATGGTCGGGGTCGGGTCCGCCCGGTCCCGGGGCGCCCGTCGCGATGCGCCGATAAGGCCGGAGCGGCCCGGGGCGGTCAAGGGCAGGGGTGCGGAAAAGCCGGCCCCGGCCCGGTCCACGAATCGATGACGTGCGGTCAGAGGCCGCGCGACATGACCACGGCATCAACCGCAGGATGAACCTCGGTGTAGTAGCCGCGCCGGAGGCCGACCTCCTGGTAGCCCGCGCGGACATAGAGCGCGCGGGCGGCCACGTTCGTGTCCGCCACCTCGAGGAAGGCCGTCGCCGCGCCCCGGGCACGGGCGCGGTCGTGGAAGGCCGACAGGAGCGCGCGCCCGAGGCCCGCGCGCCGGGCCGCTGGGAGGACGGCGATGGTCAGAAGCTCGGCCTCGTCCGCCGCGACCCGCCCGATCGCGATCCCGTCCGCCTCAATGACCTCCACTAGGCCAGGCATGCGGCGTAGCTCGGCGAACTCGGCGGCGGTCCAGGGCCGGGGCAGCGTCATCGCCGCGGCAAGGATCGCGGCCAGGTCGGCGTCGGTCATGCCACGGGCGGTACGGGACGGGCGGGGGCCGCGTCGGGCGCGCGGACATAGGCGGGGGCGGGGCGCCCGCCTGCCGGGCGGACCATGGCGACGCGCGCGACGGCGCCGGCGATACCGAAGGCCGACGCGGCGGCATGGCCGCCGCAGGCACGGGCGACGGCGTCCGCCTCGTGGCCGATGCAGGTCGCGCCGCGCGGAAGCGCCGGCAGGGTGTCGAGGGAGGCGACCATCGGTGCCCCGCCGTCGGAGAGATAGAGCTTGTCCCCCCGGGCATCGACGCTCGTCACGACCGGGCCAGGCGTCCCGTGGGCAAGCGCCTCGAGGCTCGTGACGCCGATCGCGGGGATGGACAAGCCCAGTGCCAGGCCACGGGCGGTGGCGACCGAGATGCGAATGCCGGTGAAGTTGCCCGGCCCGATGCCGACGCCGATCCGCGCCAGGTCGCGCCAAGTCGCCCCACCGGCGGCGAGGGTCTCATCGAGCAGCGGCACCAGGCGCTCGGCCTGACCGCGCGCCATGTCTTCGCGGGCTTCGGCCAGAACGGCGTCGCCCGACAGCAAAACGGCCGCGCAATGCGCGGCCGATGTGTCGAAGGCGAGGAGAAGGGGCGCCTCAGGCAACCGGGCGCACCTCGATCACCTCGGGGATGTAGTGGCGCAGCAGATTCTCGATCCCCATCTTGAGGGTCAGGGTCGAGGATGGGCAACCCGCGCAGGCGCCCTGCATGTGCAGATAGACCACTCCGCGCTCGAAGCCGTGGAACGTGATGTCGCCGCCGTCCTGCGCCACGGCCGGGCGGACGCGGGTGTCGAGCAGTTCCTTGATCTGCACCACGATCTCGCCGTCGGGGCCGGTATGTTCCGCGTGGCCCGACTTGGCGTCGTCGGACTGGCCGGACATCACGGGCTGCCCGGACTGGAAATGCTCCATGATCGCGCCGAGGATCGCGGGCTTTACGTGGTCCCACTCGACCGCCTCGCCCTTGGTGACGGTGACGAAGTCATTGCCCAGGAACACGCCCGTGACGCCGTCCACGCCGAACACGCGGTTCGCCAGGGGGGAGGCGTCGGCGGCCTCGGGGGCGGGGAAATCGGCCGTTCCCGTCTCCAGCACGGTCTGGCCGGGCAGGAACTTCAGCGTCGCGGGATTCGGCGTCGACTCGGTCTGGATGAACATGGCGGGCACTCCCAATATTACACCAGAGATATGCGGAGCCGGGACCGGCGTGTCAAGACTTTGGAAGGGTTCTAAAGTAGGCCCGTGCGCGTCAGGCCGATCAGGATCCCGAGCATCACCGGCTGGTGGAGGAGGTAGATCGCCAGGCTGTGCCGCCCCATCCGCGCCAGGATATCGTCCGCCGCGGAGCGACGCGGTACCGGCAGATGGCGTGCAGCGACGAGGCCGACGAGCATAGGAGCGAACCAGGGAAAGATCGGTTCGTAATCGACGGTGGGCGGCGGCGTGGGGTCGAGGCCAAGCGGGTAGAGGAGCGGATGCCCGAAGATGGGCGATGTCAGGACCCAGGGGGCAAGGAGGACGAGGGCCGCCGCCACGAGGACCGCCCAGCTCGGCGCGGCCAGGAAGGGCAGCGCCAGGATCGAGAAGAGCGCGATGGCGTGCAGGATGCCGAAGGTCACCGGATAGGGCATCGCCGCCCAGGTGCCCAGGGTCACCAGCGCGGCAGCCCCAACCAGCATACCGAGCCGGCGGAGGAAGGCGCGCCGGCCCAGCCCCCCCGCGGCAGCCAATTGCAGCGAGACGCCCGACAGGGCAATGAAGCTGCCCGCGATCGCCATGGCGAAGGCGCGCCAGGCCCAGTGCCCGCCCACGGGCCAGGCCGCGAGGCCCAGCATCGACAGGTCGTAGCTGAAATGGAACGCGATCATGGCGAGGAGCGCCACGCCGCGGGCGCGGTCGATCCAGGCCACCCGCTGGGGCGGGGCGGCCGACAGGGCGGCGGCGTCGGTCACGTGATCGCTTCCAGCTGGTCCTTGCTGAGGGTGCCCGGAACGATGGTCAGAGGCACCGGCAGGCTGCCCAGCGACTTCGTGAGCTGGGACACGATGGGTCCGGGGCCGCCCTTGCCCTCGCCGGCCCCGAGGACGAGGACGCCGATCTGCGTGTCCTCGCGGATCACCTCCATGAGCTGGGGCACGGCGTCGCCCTCGCGGATCACCAACTCCGGGTCGATGTCCTGCCGGTCGCGCATCCACTTGGCGAAGACCTCGTAATGGGCCACGATCCGCTCCCGCGCCTCCTCTCGCATGATGGTGCCCACGCCCAGCCAATGGCCGAACTCCTCGGGCGCGATCACCGACAGGATGGTGACGCCACCCCCCGTCTTGGCTGCGCGCATGGCGGCGTAGCGCATGGCATTGAGGCATTCGCGGGTGTCGTCGAGAACGACCAGGAACTTGCGCATCGGGTATCCTCCGGCCGAGATGATGGGGCAGCGTCGCGGGGCTGTCCACCGCTCCGCGCGGTACGGATCAGCCCGACAGCGCCCAGTCCCAGTAGAGGTCGCGGGCGCGGCGTGCCACCGGGCCGGCCTGGTAGGCGAGATCGTCGAATGCCGTGACCGGCGTGATCTTGGACATGTTGCCGGTAAGGAAGACCTCGTCGGCGGCGCGCACCTCGTCGAAGGTCAGCACGGCCTCCTCGACCTGGACCCCGTCGGCCCGCAGGAGCGCGATATGGCGGTTGCGCGTGATGCCGGCGAGGAAACAGCCGTTGGCGACCGGTGTCCGCACGACGCCATCGGCGACGATGAAGACATTGGCCGTCGCCGTCTCGGCCACGTTGCCCAGGGCATCCGCCACCAGCGCGTTGCCGAAGCCTCTGGACTGCGCCTCGCGCAGCATCCGGGCGTTGTTGGGATAGAGGCAGCCTGCCTTGGCGTCGACCACCGCGTCCTCCAGCACGGGGCGACGGAAGCGGGTCGTGGTGAGGGTCGTCGTGGCCTCGTCGGAGGCGAGCGGGATCGCCTCGAGGCAGACGCAGAACCCCGTGGTGCCGGGAGCGGGCGCAATGGCGCCCGTGTCGCCGTCGATTCCCCAGTACATCGGGCGGATATAGACCGCCGCATCGGCGGGGTAACGCGCCAGGCCCTCGCGCACGATCTCCACCATGTCGGCGGCCTCGACCGTGGGCGTGAGCATCAGCGCCCGGGCGGAGCGGTTCACACGCTCGCAATGGGCGAGAAGGTCAGGCGCCACGCCGCGCGCGTATCGCGCCCCGTCGAACACCGTCGATCCCAGCCACGCGCCGTGGTCCGCCGCGCGCATGACGGCCGGGTTGCCGTCGTGCCAGCGTCCCTCGAAGTAGGTGCGGATGTCGGTTCCGACGGTCATGGTCGCGCCCCGGTCTGTTGGGACTTCGTTTTGCGCACGAAACGCGTGCCGCGTAAAGTCCGGCTCAACGGGGTCGCACGAAGCCCACGATGCGATAGACCTCGTCGAGGATCGGCGCCGTGATGGCGCGGGCGCGCTCGGCGCCCCGGGCGAGGATCGCGTCGATCTGGGCCGGGTCGTCCATCAGCCGCGCCATTTCGGCGCCGATCGGGGCGAGCCTGTCCACCGCCAGGTCCGCGAGCATCGGCTTGAACTGCGAGAATTGCTGGCCGCCCACCTCGGCCATGGCCTCATCGGCGGTGATCTCGCGCAGGGCCGCGTAGATGTTGACGAGGTTGCGCGCCTCCGCCCTGTCCGACAGGCCCTCGATCGTCTCGGGCAGGGGGTCGGGGTCGGTCCGTGCGCGCCGGATCTTCTTGGCGATGGCGTCCGCGTCGTCGGTCATGTTGATCCGCGACGCGTCCGAGGGGTCGGACTTCGACATCTTCCGCGACCCGTCTCGCAGGGACATCACGCGCGTCGCTGCCCCTTCGATGACCGGCTCCGTCTCGGGGAAGAAGTCGACGCCGTAATCGTGGTTGAACTTGGCGGCGATGTCGCGCGTCAGCTCGATATGCTGCTTCTGGTCCTCGCCCACGGGCACGTGGGTGGCATGGTAGGCCAGAACGTCCGCCGCCATGAGAGCGGGATAGGCGAAGAGGCCCAGCGAGGCTTCCTCGGCGTGCTTGCCCGCCTTTTCCTTCCACTGGGTCATCCGCCGCATCCAGCCCATCCGGGCGACGCAGTTGAGGACCCAGGCAAGCTGGGCGTGTTCGGGCACGTGGCTCTGGGCGATCAGGATCGAGCGCTCGGGGTCGATGCCCGAGGCGATGAAGCCTGCCGCCAGTTCGCGGGTCGAGCGCGCCAGGTCCGCCGGGTCCTGCCATACGGTGATCGCGTGCTGGTCGACCATGCAGAAGATCGTCTCGACGTCGCGATCCTGCCAGTCCACGAACCTCTTCACCGCGCCCAGGTAGTTGCCCAGGTGCAGGTTGCCCGAGGGCTGGATCCCCGAGAAGACGCGGGGGGCGAAGCGGGAGGTCTGGTCTGACATCGGAGCGCCTTTACAATTCGCCGCTGCCGCTTACCCATGGCCCTCCGACCCGTCAAGGAAGCCCGCCGAGGAGGCGCCCATGCATCCCGATCACTCGGAGAGTCCGTTCAACGCCGTGCCGCCCGTTGTCGTCGCCCTCGCGGCCCTGGTGATCGTCCCCGAACTCGTGTTCCAGGCCGGGCGGATCGGGCTCGTTGGCGGCGCGCAGGGGGTCGGGCTGCGGCTTGCCGCGCTGAACGCCTTCGCCTTCTCGCCGCAGCTCTTCGACCGGATGATGGAGGTGGGACAGGTCTCCTCGGGGGCGCTCCTGCGGTTCGTCAGCTACAGCTTCGTGCATCTGGGCTTCGCCCATGTCCTGTTCGTGGCGGTATTCCTGCTGGCGCTGGGCAAGATGGTGGCGGAGACCTTCGCGTCCTGGGCGGTGCTCGCGGTCTTCTTCGGCTCGGCGGTGGCGGGGGCGGTGATCTACGGCCTCGTGCCCGGTGCCGAGCGGGCGCTGGTGGGAGGCTATCCGGCGGTCTACGGGCTGATCGGGGCCTATACCTTCATCCTGTGGGTGGGCTTGGGCGCGACGGGGGGCAACCGGGCGCGCGCCTTCACGCTCATCGCCTTCCTCCTGGGCATCCAGCTCGTCTTCGGCCTGCTGTTCGGCGGTGGCCTTGACTGGATCGCCGACCTGGCGGGGTTCGCGGCCGGGTTCGGGCTCAGCTTCCTCGTCTCGCCGGGGGGATGGCGCCGCGCGGTGGAGCGGATACGCCGCCGCTAGCGGCGCACCCAGCCCCGGATCTCGCCCAGGGCCACCGCCCCCACGAGGTGGCCGATCCCGAAGAACGCGGCCCCGCCCAGGACCACGAGGGCACCCAGGGCCAGCGCCTGCGCGTCGCCGGCAAGCTGCGCGGCAAGCGCCTCGCCGGCCGCCCACAGGACGCCCCCCATGGTGGCGGAGGCCAGCAGGATACGCGGAAGGCGGCGGCGGAAGCGGGCGTCGGGCCGTGCCTCTTCCCCCATGGGGCGGGCACCGCGGATCAGCAGGACCGCCATGGCCCAACCCGCCACGGTGGTGCCGAGCGCGGCGGCCGCGTATCCGATAAACGGGGCGAGCCCGACGGCCACGGCCGCGTTCACCACCAGCGCCACCACCGCGTAGCGGAACGGGGTCCGGGTGTCCTCCCGCGCGAAATAGAGAGGCTGCCATACCTTCTGCAGCACGAAGGCGGGCAGGCCCAGCCCGTAGATCGCCAACACGATCGCGGTTGCGCGGGTATCCTCGACGTCGAAGGCACCGCGCTCGAACAGGGTCGCGACGATCGGCACCGGGACCACCAGGAAGGCGATCGTGCAGGGCAGCGTCAGCACCACCGCGAACTCCGCCGCGCGGCTGAGCGCATGTCGCCCGGCAGCGGAATCCCCGGCCCGCAACCGGCGCGACAGCTCGGGCAGAAGGACCACGCCGATGGTGATCCCCACGACGCCCAGGGGCAGCTGATAGAGACGGTCGGCGTAGCTCAGCCACGCGATGGCCCCGTCGAAGAACGAGGCCACCTGCCGGCCCACGAGCAGGTTGATCTGGACCACGCCCCCCGACAGGACCGCCGGTCCCATGACCACTGCCAGGTGGCGCATCTCCGGCGTCAGCCGCGGGCGTCGGGGCACCAGCCGGAACCCCGCCTGCGCCGCGGCGTACCAGACCAGCGCCAGCTGCAGAACGCCCCCGATGGGGACCGTCCAGGCGATGGTCAGCCCCGTGGGCCAGCCCATCCATACCCCGAACAGCAGCGCGCCGATCAGGGCGAGGTTGAGCAGCACCGGCATCGCCGCCGCCTCCACGAAACGCCCCGTGGCATTCAACAGCCCCGACAGGAGGGCCGCGAGCGAGATGAAGAGGATGTAGGGAAAGCAGATACGCCCGAACAGGACAGCGAGGTCGAACCGCTCGTCCTCCACGAAGCCCGAGGCCATGGCGAAGACGAGGGCGGGCATGGCGACCTGGGCCACGAGGCTGAAGACGATCAGGACGGTTGCCAGCCCCGAGAAGGCGTCCTGGGCGAACTCCTGCGCGTCGTCCCCGCCCTCGAGCCGCTTCGAGAAGAGCGGAACGAAGGCCATGTTGAACGCGCCCTCGGCGAAGAAGCGCCGGAACATGTTGGGGAGCGAGAAGGCCACGAGGAACGCCTCGGCCACCGGCCCCGCGCCGAGGAAGGCGGCGATCATCACGTCCCGCACGAAGCCCAGGACCCGGCTCACCAGCGTCCAGCTGCCCACGGTCAGGAAGCCCGAGACGAGGCGGGAGGCGCTCTTGGCCATGTCTGATCCTCCGCAGGGGCCGGGCGCTCTATGGGGCGGGGCGGCCACGGCCGCAAGCCCCCGAGCCCGTCTTCGCTTCTCGCAAACACGCACGGCCGGACGTCCGCAGGCCGCGACGGGCGGGGCGGCGGGTCGCTCCGGTCAGGTCCGGGCGCGCTTCGCCCCGCTCTCGATGGCCTCGCGCAGCTTGCGCTCCAGTGCCTTCTGCTTGGCCTCGGTATAGATTTTCAGCCCGAACATGTCCTTGACGTAGAAGGTGTCGACGACCTGCGCGCCGTAGGTCGCGATCACGGCCGAGGCGATGGAGATGTTGCTCCCCGCCAGCACCCGGGTCAGGTCGTGCAGCAGGCCCGGCCGGTCGCGGGTATCTACCTCGATGATCGTGTAGATCTCGGAGCCTTCGTTGTCGAAGGCGATGGCGGTCGGCACACGGAAATCGCGTTCGCGCTTCTTGATCTTGTCGCGGCTCTCGAGCCCGTCGCGGGCGATGATCTCGCCCTTGAGGGTGCGGTCGATCGTGGTCTTCAGGCGCGGGATGCGCATCGGGTCGTAGGGATGGCCGTCGCCGTCCTGGACCCAGAACACCGCCGTGGCGTAACCGTCCTTCGAGGTATAGGTCCGCGCGTCGACCACGTTGGCGCCCACCATCGCGAGCGCGCCCGCGAGCCGCGAGAAGATGCCCGGATGGTCGACCATGGCAAAGCAGATCCGGGTCGCGTCGCGATCCTCGTCGTCCTCGATGTCGATGCGGATCTGGTCGTCGGCGATGTCGCGCAGCATGTGGGCGAAGGCCACGTGGCTCTGAACGCTCAGGCCCTGCCAGTAGGGCGGGTAGTGGCGCCCGGTCTCGACTTTCAGGTTCTTGCGGTCCCAGTCAGACAGGGCCTCGCGCAGGCGCTTGCGCGCCTCGTTGCCCCGGCTCTCGCGGTTCAGCGCCTCGAGCCCGTTCTCAAGCGCGTAGGCCGTCTCGCGGTGGAGCGTCCGGATCAGTTGGCCCTTCCAGTTGTTCCAGGTGCCCGGGCCTACGCCGCGAATATCGCAGATCGTCAGGACCGTCAGAAGGTCCAGCCGCTTGCGGGTGCGCACGGCCTTGGCGAAGTCGCGTATCGTGCGCGGGTCCGACAGGTCGCGCTTCTGGGCCATGTCGGACATCAGCAGGTGATAGCGCACCAGCCATTCCACGGTCTCGCAGTCGGCGCGGTTAAGGCCCAGCCGTGGGGTGACCTTGCGCGCGATCCGGGCGCCGACGATGGAATGGTCCTCGTCGCGCCCCTTGCCGATATCGTGCAGCAGCAGGGTCAGGAACAGGACCTTGCGGTTCACCTGACCGGCCATGATCTCGGTCGCGACGGGCAGGTCATCGGCGTGTTCGCCCGCCTCGATCTCCGACAGGTTGCGGATGCACTGGATGGTGTGCTCGTCCACCGTGTAGCTGTGGTACATGTTGAACTGCATCATCGCCACGATCGGCTCGCATTCGGGCACGAAGGCGGCGAGCAGGCCCAGCTCGTTCATGCGCCTCAGCGCCCGGTCGGGGTTGCCGTGCTTCAGGAGCAGGTCCCAGAAGATCCGCACCGCCTCCGGGTCGCGCCGCATCTCGTCGTCCACGAGGCCGAGATTGGCGGCGATGGTGCGCATCGCATCGGGATGGAGCAGGTAGCCGGTCCTCAGCGCCTCGTCGAAGATGCGCAGCAGGTTCAGCTTGTCGGACAGGAAAGCCTGCGCGTCGGCATAGGTCAGGCGGTTCTGCTTGATCGCATAGCCCGGGCGGGCCTTGCGACGGCGGCGGAACAGGCCCACGAGGCGCGGAGCGGCCTTCTGGTGGTCGGCCTCCATCGCGGTCAGCAAAATCCGCGTCAGCTCGCCCACGCGGGTCGCGTGGCGGAAATAGTCCTGCATGAAGACCTCGACGGCGCGGCGCCCGGCCCGGTCGCGGTATCCCATGCGCGCCGCGACCTCGACCTGAAGGTCGAAGGTAAGCTGATCCATCGCCCTGCCGGTGATCAGGTGGAGCTGGCAGCGCACGGCCAGAAGGAAGCTTTCCGCCCGCACGAAGCTCTCGAACTCGTCGCGCGTGAACGTGCCCTTCTCCACGAGGTCGGCCACATCCTGGACGTGGTTCACGTATTTCGCGATCCAGAACAGCGTTTGCAGGTCGCGCAGTCCGCCCTTGCCTTCCTTGACGTTCGGTTCGACCACGTAGCGCTGCCCGCCCTGCTTGCGGTGGCGTGCGGAGCGCTCGTCGAGCTTTGCGGCGATGTAGTCGGCCCCGGTGCCCTCGAAGAGCTCGGACCAGAGGGCGGCCTCCAGCTCGTCGGCCAATCCGTCATGGCCGCACAGGAAGCGATGCTCTAGCAGCGCGGTACGGATCGTGTAGTCCTCGCGGCCCAGGCGGAGGCAATCCTGCACGGTGCGGCTCGCATGGCCGACCTTAAGCTTCAGGTCCCACAGGATGTAGAGCATCGATTCGATGACGCTCTCGGCCCAGCCGGTCAGCTTCCACGGGCTGAGGAACAGCAGGTCCACGTCCGAATGGGGGGCCATCTCCGCCCGGCCGTATCCGCCGACGGCGAAGACGGCGAGGCGCTCGCCCTCGGTCGGATTGTGGCGCGGATGGAGGTGAGCGAGGACGATGTCGAACACCGTTTCCACCAGCCGGTCGGTCAGCCACGAATAGGCAGAGACGGCCTCTCTCGCGGCGCGAGGGCGCTCGGACATGGCCGTCGCGAGGCGCTGGCGCGCCGTGTCCGCCGCGGCGCGCAGATGGGTGACGGCGGAGGCGCGCGGCGCGATGCCGGCGGCGATGTCACCCTCTATCGCGGCGCGGATGGCCACGGCGTCGAACAACTCCGCCACCGGAACGATCAGGTCCGGCGGCAGGCGATGGCGGTCGTCCGGTCCGTCCGGCCTAGAAACCGGGGCGGCCGAAGCTGGCAGGGGCTGGGTCAAGGATGACGACCTGATTGTTCTGGACTTGCGCCACGGCGAGGGCGCGGTCGTTGGTGCCGTCGGGCAGAAGGCGGAACGCGCCGTAGGCGCCCTGGAAGCCCTGCCCGCGGGTGATCGCCCCGCCGGTCAGCGCGTCGCGGCGGCCTTCGCCCACCAGCGTGGCAACGGCCGTCATGGCATCGTAGGCGAGCCCCGCGAGCGGGTGCGGCGCGGTGCCGTAGGCCGCCTCGAAACGTCCCTCGAAGGCCGAGATCGCCTGCTGGTTGGGCACCGCGAAGAGGCCACCCTGGAGCCCCGGGAGCGACATCGCCTCGCCGCTCGCGCTCCACCGGGTCAGGCCGATATAGCGCGTGAGCGCCGGGTCGACGCCGTTCTCGGGCAGTGTGCGGGCGATGAAGGGCAGGTCGGCATCGGCGCTCGCGGTCAGGAAAACGGCCTCGGCGCCCGAGGAGCGCACCGCCTCGGCGATGCGCGGACCGGCGTCGTCGATGCCCTGCTGCGACAGGGGGTAGCTCTGGACCGTCGCAACCTGCATGCCGGAGGATTGCGCGGCGCGCACGATGGCGTCGCGGCCCGCATTGCCGCCCACGTCGTCGCCGTGGATCACCGCGACCGACCCACGCCCCTGGCCCCGTGCGAAGGTCGTCAGCCGCTCGGCCACGTCTCCGAAGGTCTGGCCCAGGACATAGACGTTGCCGCCGGCCACGGCCGCGTTGTTCGACAGCGACAGGACGTTCACGCCCTGGCCCGACACGATCGGCGTCACCGCGCTGATCGACTGGCTGTAGAGCGGGCCCACGATGACCTGCGCGCCGTCGGTCAGCGCCTCGGTCGCCGCGGTGCGGGCGCCGGCGGGCGTTCCGGTCGTGTCGTAGACGGTGAGGTCCACCCGGGTGGCCCCGGCCTCCCGAAGGGCGAGGCGCGCCGCGTCTTCCATGGAGCGGGCGACGCCCCCGCCTCCGCCCGCGTCCGTCATCGGCAGCAGCAGCGCAACCGGCACCGGCGCCGAGGTGTCGATGCTGGGCCCGCCGGAGACGGCGGGACCGCTCGTCGGCGGCGCGCAGGCGGACAACGCGAGGGCGGCGAAGGCCGCGACCAGAAGGCTCGGCTTGCGAAGGGCGGTCAGTCGGGCGAACATCGACGGGGTCCTTGCTGGAGTCTGAGGTGTCATGTCGCGTTCTAGGGGAGCGATCCTATCCTGTAAATCGGTGCCGCGCGCGTGATCGCTCCGGGCCTCCACCTCGTGGCGACGCCGATCGGCAACGCCCGCGACATCACGCTGCGCGCGCTCGACCTCCTGGCCGGGGCGGACATGCTCGCCGCCGAGGACACGCGCACCCTGCGCAGGCTCATGGAAATTCACGGGATCGCGCTGAACGGGCGCGCGGTCGTGCCCTACCACGACCATAACGGCGCCAGGGCGCGGCCGCGGCTGCTCGCGGCGCTGGGGGAGGGCAAGTCGGTCGTCTACGCCTCGGATGCGGGCACGCCCCTGGTGGCCGATCCGGGCTATGCGCTGGCGCGCGCGGCGACGGCGGAGGGATACGCCGTCACCGCCGCGCCCGGTGCCTCGGCGGCGCTCGCGGCCCTGAGCCTGTCGGGCCTTCCCACGGACCGTTTCCTCTTCGCGGGCTTCCTGCCGCCCGCGCGCGCGGCGCGGCAGGCGGCCTTGCGCGAACTCGGCACGGTCCCGGCGAGCCTCGTCGTCTTCGAGGCGCCGGGCCGGGTCGCGGCGACGCTCGCCGACATGGCGGAGGTCCTGGGCGCGCGCGACGCGGCGCTCTGCCGGGAGTTGACCAAGCGGTTCGAGGAAGTGCGCCGCGGCCCGCTGGGCGATCTGGCCGAGGGGGCCGTGGCCGATCCGCCCCGGGGCGAGATCGTGCTGGTGGTGGACCGCGACCGAAGCGAAGCGGGTGCGGACGACATCCGCGCGGCCCTCCGCGATGCGATGGGGCAGATGAGCGTCAAGGACGCGGCCAAGGTCGTTTCGGAAGCCGTGGGCGTGCCGCGGCGCGACGTCTACCAGATGGCGCTGGCCATGGGGCGGGGGGAGTGAGCCGTGCGTCCCGCGGGGCCATGGCCCATCACGGCGGTCTCGCTGCCGAGGCCCAGGTCGAGGGGGTATATGTCGCACGCGGCGCGGCGGTCCTGGCGCGGCGCTGGCGCGGTGGCGGCTCCGAGATCGACCTGATCCTCGAGGAGGAGGGGGCCGTCGTCTTCGTCGAGGTCAAGCGCGCCTCCAGCCACGCCGCCGCGGCGGCCCGGATCGGCCCCGCTCAGGCCGCGCGCCTCCTGGTTGCGGCCGAGGCGTTCCTGGCCACCCGGCCCGAGGGCGCCCTGACGGAAAGCCGCTTCGACGCGGCCCTCGTGGACGGGACGGGGCAGGTCGAGATCCTGCGCGACGCCTTCCTCTGACTTGCCCCGTGGCGTAGGCCGGGCCAGATAGGGCGTCAGCCGGGACAGAAAGGAACGTTCATGCCCCTCAAGGTCGCCATACAGATGGACCCCATCGGCGCTGTGAAGGTCGATGCCGACAGCACCTTCCGCCTGGCCGAGGAGGCCCAGTCCCGCGGCCACGAGCTGACCTACTACACCCCCGACACTTTGACCTGGGCGGAGGGCCGCGTGCGGGCCGTGGGGCAGACGCTGACGGTGCGGCGCAAGCAGGGCGACCACGCCGAGCTGGGCGGGCGCCGCGGCATAGACCTGTCGGAGTTCGACGTGGTCTGGCTCCGACAGGACCCGCCCTTCGACATGGGCTACATCACCAACACGCACCTGCTGGAACGGATCGGCGGGGACACGATGGTGGTCAACGACCCGTTCTGGGTGCGCAACTACCCCGAGAAGCTCCTGGTGCTGCAGTTCCCCGAGCTGATCCCGCCGACGCTGATCGCGCGCGACCTGGGCGCGCTCCGGGCCTTCAAGGAGGAGCACAGGGACGTCATCGTGAAGCCGCTCTACGGCAACGGCGGCGCGGGGGTGTTCCGGCTGAAGGAGGAGGACGGCAACCTCGCATCCCTGCACGAACTCTTCTCGGGGATCAGCCACGAGCCCCTGATCGCGCAGAAATTCCTTCCGTCCGTCTCGAAGGGTGACAAGCGCGTGATCCTGGTGGACGGCGAGGCCGTGGGCGCGATCAACCGCGTTCCCCAGAAGGGCGAGACCCGCTCGAACATGCATGTGGGCGGCACCGCCGAGAAGGCGGAGCTGACCGACCGCGACCGCGAGATCTGCGCCGCGATCGGCCCGCTCCTGCGGGAGAAGGGGCAGATCTTCGTCGGGATCGACGTGATCGGCGACTACCTTACGGAGATCAACCTGACCTCTCCCACCGGCATCCAGGAGATGGAGCGTTTCGACGGCACGAATATCGCCGGGATGATCTGGGACGCGATCGAGCAGCGCCGCGCCTAGTGTCCGACCTCGCCTTCGGCGACGAACAGGTTGTCCCAGGCGCGGTCCACCAGGGCGGGGGCATTCTCCACGGGTGGGGCGTCGGCACGCACGTTGCGCGCGTCGTGACGCCGCCCAAAGCGTAGGGCGCCGGTCTCTTCGGCATGCTACTCCACCGGGATATGCACGATCGGGTCGAAAAGGATGATGACCTGGCCCGCGCATTCCAGCGCACAGGGCACGTGGATCGTGTTGCCGATCGCGTCACGGAGGCCGTTCGGGATCGAGAACTTGCCATTGTCCGGCGGGCCGCACATCAGAATCGAGCGGCCCGAGCCTATCGCCGCGCCGAGCAGGTCCCGCGTCATCGCAAGGTTCTGGAGCGACGGCGTGCGGACCTTAGGGGTGCAGTCGGTCAGGGGCACCGGGAGGGCTCCGAAATATTCGGACTGTTGCGAGGCTTCGAGTGCGTGCGCCTTGCCGGTCTTGGAGAGCCGCAAACCCATCTCGCCACCGGAATCGGCGTGAAGGGCGCCCGTTGCCTCCATCAGCTGCCGGCTGCGGACGGCGTGACGAGCGACAGGTTTGTCTGGTCCATTCCGGTGCCGTGGAGCTACTGGCCGCGAGGGCCCGGCCACGAGGTGGTGGAAATGGGGCATTCACACGGTACGGCGCGGCGATCGATCCCGAAGCGCCACGAATACGTGGTATCCCGCGAGAGTCGGTCCGAGCGCCCGACCCATTGGAAAGCGCGCCGCGCGTCAACTCACCCAGTTGGGCGCCAGGCGGTGCAGGGGCGTGGCCCGCACCGCGCGGTGGGTGGCCACCGCCGCGAGGGTCATTCCGGCCAGGAGCGCGAGGACGAAGCGCGCGCCCGCGGGAGCCACGAAGGGCGCGGCGGCGGCGAGGAACTTGGCCTCGCCCGCCCCCATCGCGCCGATGGTGGAAAGCACGATCCCCATCGCGAGCATCCCCGCGCCCTGCGCGAGGCGCGCGATCACGACCGGGATCGGCAGGACCAGCGGCGCAAGCGCCAGGAACGCCAGGAAAAGGCAGGCAACGGCCAAGTTGCGGATCTTCATCGCCCGCAGGTCCGAGAGGGCGACCCACGGACAGAGCGGCAGCACGGCAGGCAGGAACACCCGGGCCGCGCCGGGGGTGAGCGCGACGTCGCCGAGCATCAAGTCGTTACGTCTCGCGACAATGCGGCCAGTGTGCGCGCTGCCGGCTCGAAATGCTGCGGATGCGTGTCGAGGGAGTCCTGGAGGAGGCCGCGCCCCATGGCCACGTCGCCCTGCTTTGTCGCGCCGAGCGCCACAGTGTGGCGCAGCCGTGCCCGCTCGATCTGCGCAAAGGGCACGACGGGCAGGGAATAATCGCGCCGCGCGCTTCGGACCAGGGCAAGGTTGCTCCTGGCGGTGAACAGGGCCGTATTCGACGAGATCGCGTCCTCGAAATAGGCGACCGCCTCGGCAGGGTCGGCCGACGAGAGCATGATATCATTCAGGGCAACAAGGTCGGCGGTACCGATCTCCGCGAACGCGCGATCGATTTCCGCACGGTCGTCGTCGGCCTAGGCCATAGGGACGAGGCAGGCGGTGAGGGTCAGGGGAATGGCGTGGCACATGGGCGCGCCTCCTTGCTGGCTGCTCGGTCGGGGCTCCGCCGTTCCGTCCGCGACTGAAGGCGCCAATCGCCGTTTCCATGTCGGACCAGCACGAAGCTCTCCTTTTGCGTGTCAGCGTAGAGAGACGCCTCAAGCTTGGACGGCGCCCGGCTCAGGTTTGCGCGGACCCCGTTCGATGGCGGCACGAAGCAGCGCCTCGGCCTGCCCCAGTCGGCCCAACTCCAGGGCGGCGGAGCCGAGACCGGACAGGATGTCAGCCTGGACCCCGGCCGTTCCGGCCGCGCAAAGATAAGCCTTGCGCGCGAGTTCGTATTCGCCTGCATCCAGAAGGCGATGACGCACCTCTCCCCCGGCGACGGGCGTTCCCTCAGGGTCGATCGTGAGTAGAAGCGCCAGGCGCTCGGTACCTCGTCGTTTCTCGCGGCCTAGCCGCTTCTGGTCGACACCGCCCAGCGTTGTCGCGATCTCGTCGAGCGACGGACCCAAAAGGATGATCAGCTAAGGCGGGACAGGCAGCATCATCGTGGCGAGGGTCATTTTCCTCAGGCAAGGTGTCCCGCCTTCTCTTCGGCGCGCATCACCCGCTTGTCTCGCATCTCGACCCCCTAGACACGCGGCGCTTCGGCCACCGACGTGCCGAAGGCGGCCGATTGGATCAGGACGGTGACGAAGTTCGACACGTCGCTCACCCCGGCGCGGATACCCATATCCCTCAGGGCCAGGGAGCGTTCCTTTTTGGCGCGTATCTCCTGGCTGGCCATCTCGTACTCGTCTGCCAGGGCGGCATATCCCGAGCGGCCCCATCGCCTGAAACAGGCAGAGAGGCGGCGGCGTCCATGGCTCGGACCTTCATGTTCACGGGGCAGCACATGATGACCACGTCCGGGGCGAGGAAGAGGCCCACGATCACGCAGGTGGGGGTGAAACAGGTCGTTCCCCTGACCTCGTTGAACTAGGTCGGCTGCGAGGTAGTGAAGCACGATCAGGGCTCCCACCGGAAAGGCCGACAGGACCCAGCCTGACCGCTTCGCCTCGGCCGTGATCGCCTTCACGTGCCGGAACAAGCGAAACCGGGAGCGGATGACCTTCGACAGCCTGGCGAGCACTTCGGCCAGGTTCCCGCCGGAGGATCGCTGGATGGTGGCCGCCACCGCGAGGAACCGCGGGTCCTGCATGTCGAGCCGGTCGGCCATGGCTTTCGACGCCTCGACCACGCCGCGCCCGCAAGCGGCCTCGTCGGCGATCACGCTCATCTCCGTGCCGGGGGTCGGGGATCTCGATAGCCACGTCCATCAGCGCCGAGAAGAAGGGATGCCCCACACGCAAGGACCGCACCATCAGGTCGATCCCGTCGGGAAGCTGCTCGTCGGTCAACTCCATCCGCTTCTTGGCGCGGCGCTGGACCCGGGCGACGATGCCGCCGACGGCCATTGCCAGGGCGGTCGCGACCCGAACCGGGAGAGCCGCCTGTGTGGCGAACGTCAAACCGGCGAAGGCCACTGCGCCGAGCACGGCCATCAGCGCCTCCGGTTGGTCCGGGGCGAAGGCGATGCTTGCCCGTTCCGCCTGCCGGACCAGGACCGCTTCGCGCCCGGCGTCGTGCCCGGCATCTCGAGCCGTCGGTTGGCCCACGCGCCCCAGGCGGGTCGAAGGGCCGAAGACGGCCAGATAGATGCCTTCCACAAGGAACAGGCCGCCGAGGAAGATAAGCGCGTATACGGTCGGTTCCGGAGACAGCGTCATGGATCAGCCCCCGGCCGGCTCGTAGAGCCGCGCGGGCGGGTCGTATTCCCACATCCGGAATCGCTCCGCGTAGTGGGAGCGCATGCCGATAGCGATGAAGTGCTCCAGGATGCGGTTGTCGGGGGCGCGGCGGGTGCGCTCGAAACGAGACATCTCCTGCATCGTGATCACGCCCCCTCCATCCCCGTCACCTCCAAGGTCGACACGATCCTACGCAACCCGTCCTGCAACCGCGTCGCCTGCAAGATGAGGTGCACGGCCGAGGCGATCTGCGCGCGCACGGCCTTCAGCGGCATCTCGATCCCTGCCATGGCGATCATGTTCTCCAGCCGCGAGACGGCGCCGCGGGCGGTATTGTCGTGGATCGTCGTCATCGACCCGTCGTCGCCGGGTTTCCTGACTTGCAGCATGTCGAGGACTTCCTCGCCGCGGGGCTCGCCCACGATGATGCGGTCGGGGCGTATCCTGCGTACATTCTTCAGGCGGTCGCGCTGGCTCATGGCGCCATGCCCCTCCACGTCGGCGGGCCGGCTTTCCATTCGGCCCACATGGGTCTGATGCAACTGCATCTCGGCGGTATCCTCGATGGTCAGGATGCGCTCGGCATCGTCGATGAAGGACGACAGGGCGTTCAATGTCGTGGTCTTGCCGGACCCCCCCCCGACACGATGACGTTGAGCAGGGTCGAGACGCGGCTTGGAGATAGGTCGCCATTTCCTTTTGAACGCACCGTCTCGCGGATCATGCAGGCCAGCGAGGCGGCGAGCTTCTTCACCCGGACGCCCCGACAGGTCGGGGCGTCCGGGGGCGCCGCTGACCGCGAGGCGCAGCCGCTCCCCCGGCAAGTCCTCGGCCCGCATG
The DNA here is from genome assembly GCA_947500825.1 of uncultured Paracoccaceae bacterium. Lineage (GTDB taxonomy): Bacteria > Pseudomonadota > Alphaproteobacteria > Rhodobacterales > Rhodobacteraceae > Palleronia. The sequence goes on from CANMTR010000005.1 coordinate 58,972, forward strand.
GCGCGCAGGAGGCGCAGCGCGTTCTGGGCCGCGGCCGGTACATGCAGTCCGCGGGCCTCGGCCGCGCGGAGCGTGCCGGCAATTTCGGGCATCCGGCATTCGTCCTTGGAGTCGAGGGCCGGCATGACGACCTCCAGCTCCGCGGCCTCGGGTCGATCGACGAAGCGCGGCGCCTCGTCCCAGGTCAGGTCGCCCAAATCCGACCCTGCAATCGCTTCCGGGTCTTCGACCAGCAGGTCGAAGGCTCCCACGTCGCGGCTCACCGTCACGGCCCGGAGGGCGTCACCGCCGCCCATAACCGGTCGATATCGGTGAAAAAGGCCGGGCCCTACATCTTGTGAGATCGTCGTTGATCGACGCGTAAGCTTCTGACTCTCCTGTCTCGAAGGGTCGGGAGGGCGCTACGATGGTGGGACGGCTGGCGGCACAGGAGGCGCTCTTCTATCGGTTCCGGATCGAGGACCACATCCCGCAAGATCATCTACACGACGAATGCCATAGAGAGCCTGAACCGGGTGATCCGGAAATCGATCAAGACACGCGGCTCATTCCCGACCGACGAGGCCGCGACGAAGCTGATCTACCTCGCGATCCGCAACTTCGAGAAGGATGGCAGAAACGTCAGAGAATGGTTTGCCGCTCGCAATCAGTTCGCCATAATGTTTGGCGAGCGCTTCGACGCTTGAGTATCTGAAACCGCATGGCCCGGTCCGGATACACAAAGTTCAGGACACTCCCGGCGGACAAAAGCCATGGCACCGCGCCCTTCTTGGCCTGGCTCCTGAAGCGGAAGGTAACCCCCTTCGTTCCGGTCCTCGACCGTAAGTCGCAGACCGACGGCAAGCTGACCCGAGACGCGTTTGTCTATGACAGGGACCGCGACTGTTTCGTCTGCCCCGAGGGCCGCGATCTGACCTACCGCAACATCACCGTCGAAACCGGCGTGAAACGGTACAAGCCGACGACCTCTGCCTGCCGAGCATGTCCAAGGAAGCCCGAGTGTACCGACGCCTCCGTGCGGTCGGTCATCCGCCTCGTCGACGAGGAGGCCCGGGAGACAGTCCGCGAGCTGATGGGCACGGACGCCTGCCATACCGCCCGGGCCCGACGGAAAAAGGTCGGGATGCTCTTCGCGCATCTCAAGCGGCACCTAAAATTGCGTCGCCTGCGCCTCCGAGGACTGACCCGAGCGACCGAAGAATTCCTCCTCGCCGCCACCGCACAGAACCTCAGGCGCTTGGTGAAGCTCTCGCCCGCCTGATGGCGGGCGAAGCGGACTCCGCCTCGCGTACTTTCCCCAAAAAGCTCTCGACGACGCGTCGGCCAGCCGACAAATCTACATTTGGTGCCCAGCCTTTTTCACCGATATCAGGGAGGTTTGGGTCGTCTAGAATTGCTTCCGGGTGACTGCGGGACTCGTGGGGCGTGCCCCGGCCCAGCCTCCGGGTAGCCCACGATGGTGGCAGCAATTTGGCTGTCCTGGCGAAACTACCCGGGGCGGGGATACGATCGCCGGGTTAGAAGCTGCCGCCGGTCTCGAAGGCGCTCTTGTCGGGGCGTCTTTCCAACCCGGGGGCGGGAACGGCCGTTTCCACGTATTCGCGGAAGATCACCCGGGCGTACTTGCCGTTGAACCGGTCGCCGCGTCCCCCACGAAGCCGGCACCTCCATCGCCGTGGGCCGGTTCGCCCGTTCGCGCTCCTGCGTGACGATGATCGGCTGTGTCTCGGCGCAGGAGACGAGCGCCTCCAGCCGCCCCGGGTCGAGGCCGCAGCGTGCGATCTTGCCCGCCGCGTCGGGAAGGCGGGCACCGGGGACGTCGCCAGCGCTTCCCCCCGCGCCGGCGAAACGAGGTGCGCGGTGACCACGAAGACCAACTCGGTCCGCTCGCGCTCGTGGTCGGTCGAGCGGAACAGCGTCCCCAGGACGGGGATGTCGTCCAGCCATGGGACCTGGCCCGCGAGATCGCGGAAATCGTCCTGGGGCAGGCCCGCGATGGCGAAGCCCTCGCCGTCGCGCATCTCCACCGTGGTGGTCGTCTCGCGCCGCGGGAATCCGTTGACCGCGAACCCCGCCTGGGTGACGGTTACGAAACTGTCGATGCTGGAGACGGCGATATTCAATTCAACGTTGATCCGCCCGCCCTCTAACACGCCGGGGGCGAAGTTCAGTTCCACCCCGATGGGCTCGTAGTAGATGCGATCGAATCACCGCCGCTCGCGACAGGGATCGGATACTCGCCCCCCCCACGAGAAAGTTCGCCTCCTGTCCCGACAGGGCGGCCAGGTTCGGCTCCCTCAGGGTACGGACCACGCCCTTGCCTTCCAGCGCCTCGAGCAGGATCTCGAAGCGCAGCGAATTGGTCCCGAAGCCCGAAGGCAAACACCCCCTGACCGTCGTCGCAGACACCGATCGGCTGACCTATGCCGCCGCCCAGGGCAAGATAAGTGTCGGTTTCTCTCAGGACGTCCTCGCCGCCCGGAGCGAGGGACGTGCTCAAGCTTTTGCTGACGGATCGGCCCGTTTCGGTGAACCGGACCTTGAGCGTAACCTGCCGGGTGCCGCCCACGCTCATCAGGTTCGACACCCGTTCCGGCGCGCAGCGCTCGGCAAGTTCCAGTGCCCGGTCGAGCGCGGTGATGCTGGAGCCCGTGCCGGACATGACGATGCCGCCATTCGCCGTGCGGACCTCGATCGGCTCGCCTGGCAGGATCTGGCGCAGGCGTTCCTGGCCGTCAAGGAGCGTCAGTGTCGCGCGTCCGGGCGTCTCGCCCAGCGCGTAGACGGTATTCTTCGAGAGGGTGGAGATATCGGCGATCGCGGCGGTGGCGATCGACAATTCGGCGAAGGGCGTATCGCTCTCGACCACGGCGGCGCGGTCCATCGACACCCGGAGCGCGGCGGAAGCAGCCGTATCGACGCCACGCAATGTCTACGCGGCTGCAGGCGACACCGCCAAGGCCAACGCCAGCGCGCCGCATTTCAGGAATTTGTCGATCAGTACCCGGCCTGCGTCGTGCCGTCGGGAGCGATACGGTCGGATCACGCGCCCGCCGTCGGGCGAGGATGAGGCCGAGAGGCACGGCTCGACAACGGCGCTGCAAATGCAACTTGAGATTGCTAGTGCCGGGGTAAACCCGCCTTTTTCATGCAGGGAAGCGGAACCACCGCGTCGTCTCAGCACGGTGCTGGTTTCCTTCTGCGGGGGCTCAACGCGAGCCTCCTGGCGATCCTTCTCGATCCCGAGCAGGTCGCGCTGATCGACTTCCACGGCCTCGGATACGGTTGAGCCGAGTGCGCCGACGAGCGCCAGGGAAAGACGCCGTGCGATTGTGCCTGCGCGAGGGCCGCGACTAGGTGCGGCGTCGCCTCGACCGTGACGATGCGGGCGACGACGGCGCGGGTGCGCTCCGCGTCGGCGGACTGGTCCACGGCGACGATGCGTACCGCAGTATCGATGAGCTTGGTGGTCCTCCTGTCGTGGCCCGGCAGGATGCCGGTCCAGAAGATGTCGACGCGGCCGTTGGGGCGCGGGAAGCCCCATACGCCGGAGGCGACGCCGTCGCTGACCGCGAAGGCCCGCCGCCCCTCCGCAAGGCGCGCGGAGACGCCGGCACCCACCCCCGGCGCGGTCACCGTGCTCGCCAGGACCGGCTCGTTGAGCGTCATCGCCCCCAGGGCGGGGCGGGACACGTCCTGCCCCTTGGGAAACAGCTCTCCGGCGGTGAAGAAGATGCAGGCGGGCAGGAACTCGGTGGGCAGGCGGGCGAACTTCGGGTCATTCCCGGCCAGATTATCACCATAGCCAACATTGCGGTCGAGGACGACCACCTGGGTCATGGGATCCGCGGCGTATCGGTGGCGGCCGTCTGTGCCGCGAGATAGTCGCGCGCTATCAAGATGGTGAAGCCGGACAGGGCGAGCCCTGCGACAAAGACGGCGGCGAAGATTAGGCGCATGGAAATGTCCCCGTATGTCGAAGACGTATGTTCGCATTATCGCGGGCGTACTGGGCGCTTGGCCGAAGCCGGGCGTTCGACACAAGGCGGGGACATGCCCGAAGTTAGCTGCCCGGGGTAACCTCGAAAATAGAACCATCCGTCGTTCGAAGGTTCGTCCGGCTGTTGCCCGTGGCGCTGTCGAAGCCGGCCTGGATCGCTCCCACCACGGCAATCGCCAACCCCACAGAGGCGGCAGTCAGCACCACCCAGTCGATTGTCACGGCGCCGTCCTCGTTGTCGCGGAAATTCTTGAAGGTCTTGAAGAGGTTCATTCTGTGGCTCTCAGGGTTGAAGGCGGGCCCGGGCCAGCGAAGCGGCTCGGGAACGAGCTGGACCTCGCGCCGGAATCGGGCGCGATCCGGGCGCCCTTCGGGCTGTTCCGGGGGCTTCAGGGAAACGTCGACACAACTTGTGCGCGGTTTGGCGAACCCTCACGCGGCACGGGTGCCTCGCCGGGAACGGCGAGCAGAGCGGCCGCCAGGAGGCCCAGCAGTGCTGCGCCCACCAGCGCCGGGTCCAGCACGATCTGGCCGTCCCTGGCGCGTGGGCGGCTCCGCGCTGCCTCTTGGCGGGTCATCCGGTCGGTCTCCTGTGGCGGGCCGTTCCAGGCGCCGGTCGTCTCAAAGTGCAACGAGTTTTAGGCACTTGTTGGGCGGCGGGGTGGAAAACATAGTCCCTCGTTGCGGCATGGGAGCGACATTTCCGGCGAGATCCCGAATGACAGTCTTCTCGTATCGCGTGCATAAGGTACACGATCGGCGCATGAAACGCGCGCTTTCGCTCTTCCCCATCGCCGCAGTGTTCGGCCCGCCGGTGTGGGCGGGGGGAACGATTTTGCCTTTCGCCGGGGGCCGGTGCCAGGGCACGGTGCGCGCCCCGTCCTCGTCCAGGCCGACCCCGAAGATCAGGCCCGCCTGCTTGCGCCACCTGACGAACCTGTCGAGATGGCTCCGCGGGTCCCCGCGGGGCCGCCGCCCGCCGGGTCCGGACCGGCGGACCGGGGCATGGCAGGCTGGTTCTGGGGGCAGGTCCCCGTGGCCGTACCGGGTCCGGGCGGGCTTGGCTCCGGGCTCGCCGCCCTGTCGCAGGCGCCTTACGGGTGGCCTGCGATTCGGATCGACAGGCTGAAGCGGCTCGGGGATCGCCATGGAGCCTGCGCGCAACGGCAGGCAGAGGCGTCTCCCCGGCCGTCCCTCAGTTGACGACGGTCGCCTCGGTCGCCTCGCGGATCTGGTCCTCGGTCACGCCGGGGGCCGTCTCCACGATCTTCAAGCCACCCTCGACCACGTCGAGGACGCCCAGGTTGGTGATGATCCGGTTCACCACGCCCGTCCCGGTCAGAGGCAGGCTGCATTCCTTCAGGAGCTTCGAGTCGCCCTTCTTGTTCTGATGGTCCATCACCACCACGACCTTCTGCACACCGGCGACAAGGTCCATGGCACCGCCCATGCCCTTCACGAGCTTTCCGGGGATCATCCAGTTCGCGAGGTCGCCGTTCTCGGCCACCTCCATCGCGCCCAGGATCGCGCAGGCGATCTTGCCGCCCCGTATCATCGCGAAGGAGGTCGCGCTGTCGAAATAGACTGTGCGGTCGAGCTCAGTGATCGTCTGCTTGCCGGCGTTGATGAGGTCGGGGTCCTCCTCCCCTTCGTAGGGGAAGGGGCCCATGCCGAGCATTCCGTTCTCGGATTGCAGGGTGATGTCCTTGTCGCCGATGTAATTGGCCACCAGCGTCGGGATGCCGATCCCGAGATTGACGTAGGTGCCGTCCTCCAGCTCCTGCGCGGCTCGCTCGGCCATCTGTTCGCGCTCCCAGGGCATCACGCGTCCTCCTTCTTGCGGGTGGTCGTCTTCTCGATGCGCTTCTCGTGCGTGCCCTTGATCAGGCGATGGACGAAGACGCCGGGCAGATGGATGTGGTCGGGGTCGAGGCTGCCGGTGGGCACGATCTCCTCAACCTCCACGACGCAGGTCTTGCCGCACATGGCCGCGGGCACGTTGAAGTTGCGCGCGGTCTTGCGGAACACGAGGTTGCCGGTTTCGTCGGCCTTCCAGGCCTTCACGATCGCCAGGTCGGCCTTGATCCCGCGCTCGAGCACGTAGGTTTCGCCGTCGAACTCCTTGGTTTCCTTGCCCTCGGCGATCTGGGTGCCGACGCCGGTCTTGGTGTAAAAGCCCGCGATGCCGGCGCCCCCCGCACGCATCCGCTCGGCGAGCGTGCCCTGCGGGTTGAACTCCACCTCCAGCTCGTTCTCCAGGAATTGGCGCATGAACTCCGCGTTCTCGCCCACGTAGGAGGACATCATCTTCTTCACCTGCTTCGAGGCGAGGAGGATGCCGATGCCGAAATCGTCGACGCCGGCATTGTTCGACGCGAAGGTCAGTCCGGTTACCTTCGACCGCTCGATCGCGGCCAGCAGCAGCTCGGGGATACCGCACAGCCCGAACCCGCCGGAGGCGATCAGCATGTCGTTCTTTAGCAGGCCGTCCAGCGCGGCGTCTGCATCGTCGTAGATCTTCTGCATGGGCAGCTCTCCCTTGTCCTCGACCCTCTATCTGCCGGTGCAAGGCGCGGTGTCAACGCGCGGGGAGGCACTTGGCCGGGACCGCCTTGCGGGGGAAGGCTTGCAGGATCGGCGAGAGGAGACATCCCTGCGCCGCGCCATTGCTGCCGCCCTCTCGGGCGTCATCGCCTGCCTGGGCGGAGCAGCTGCCGCAGCCGACTGACCCATCGCGTCGCCACAGGCGGCGGGATTCTCGCCCGAGCGGCTCGAGCGAGGTCCTGCAATCCTGTGTCGATGAGGGCGACATGGCGGAAATGGCGATCATGGTCCTGCGCGACGGCACGCCCGTCCATCAGGCGGCGCTGGGCCGGCAAGGTATCGAGGCCGACACGCCCCTGCAGATGGACACGATTTTTCGCATCGCAGCCCAAGGCAATCGGCTCTGACGCCCATGTCCGTTCAATTGACGACGACCGACCATATCGGGCCGGGGATCGAGGCCGATCCGGGGGTGGGATGCGGCTATGGCTTTGCCGTCGTCGACGGCCAAGGCTGCCGCGAGATTCCCGGACACGAGGGCGAATACCGCTGGGGCGGGGCCCATCACTCGAACCACCGGGTCGATCCCGAGACCGACATCGCGGTAACCGCCTTCACCCAGACGGGAGAAACTTCGGGTCTAGACGATCAGGGCAAGCTGCGCGCCCTGATCTACCATGCCTTCCTGGAATGACGCGCGGCGGGCGGTTACGGCCGCCCGGTCATTCCCCGTCCGGGGTGCCGGTCGATTTCGACGCCTTTCCGGTGGTCTTCTTCTTCGCTCCGGCCTTCTTGGCAGGGGTCTTCTTGGTCGGGGTCTTTTTGGCGGGGGTTTTCTTCTCCGTTGAGGTCTTGGCCGCGGCCTTCTTCGGCGCGGCCTTCTTCTTGCCGGACTTGGCCTCCCGCGCCGTGATAAGTTCCATGGCCTGTTCCATGGTCACCGCCTGCGGGTCCGTTCCCTTGGGAATCGTCGCGTTGACCTTGTCCCACTTGACGTAGGGGCCGTAACGCCCCTCCATCACGTTGACCGATCCGCCCCGCTCGGGGTGCTCGCCCAGTTCGCGCAGCGCCTTTGCGGCCTGCCCGCGGCCCCGCGACGCCTTCTGTGCCAGAAGCTCCACCGCGTGGTTCATCCCGATGGAGAACACGTCGTCGATATCGGCCAGGGGGGCCGTCTTGCCACCACGCTTCGCGGGGTCCTCGGCGTGCTTGAGATAAGGGCCGTAGCGCCCGATCGTCGCCCAGACCGGCACCTCGTCCTCCGGGTGCTCGCCTACGCGGCGCGGCAGGTTCAGGAGCAGGAGCGCCTTCTGCAGGTCGACGCTGTCCGGCGCCCAGTCCTTCGGCAGGGACTGGCGGGGGGGCTTCTTGACCTCCTCGGTCACGTCGCCGCGCTGAACGTAGGGGCCGAAACGCCCGTCGTGGAGCCAGATCGGGTCGCCCAGATCCTCGCCCAGAAGCTTCCCCTCGGGCGGGATCGCGGGTGCCTCCTCCCCTTCCACCGGGGGGCCGAAGGGGCGGGTGAAGCGGCATTCGGGGTAGTTCGAGCAGCCGATGAACGCGCCCCCCGACCGTGCCGTGCGCATCGAAAGGCGCCCCTCGCCGCAATTGGGACACAGGCGCGGGTCGGAGCCGTCCTCCTTGGGCGGGAAAAGATGCGGCTCCAGCACCTCGTTGATCTTTTCCAGCACGTCGGTGATCCGAAGCTCGGACGTCTCCGCCACCGCGGCCGAGAAGTCGCGCCAGAACCGCTCGAGGAGTTTCTTCCAGTCCTCGTCCCCGGCCGAGACGTGGTCGAGATCCTGCTCGAGGTCGGCGGTGAAGTCGTAATCCACGTAGCGGCGGAAATAGTTCGACAGGAAGGCGGTCACCAGCCGCCCCTTGTCCTCCGGGATCAGGCGGTTGCGGTCCTTGCGGACGTATTCGCGGTCCTGGATCGTGGTGACGATGGAGGCGTAGGTGGAGGGGCGGCCGATCCCCAGCTCCTCCATCCTCTTGACCAGCGTGGCCTCGGTGTAGCGGGCGGGCGGCTGGGTATGGTGCTGGAGCGACATGACGGCGCCGTCGTCGGAGATCTGCGCGACCTCCGCCTTGGCATGCTCCTCGCGCAGTCCGCCGCGGGCGAAGGCCGCCGGGTCGCCCTCGGCGATCTGGGGCAGGCGGGCGTCGTCGTCGTCGCCCGAAGGCTCGTCGCGCCCCTCCTCGTAGACGCGGATGAACCCGTCGAAGAGGATGACCTGGCCGGTTGCCCGCAGGCCCACCTCGCCGTCGTCGGAGCGGATCTCCACCGTGGTACGCTCCAGCCGGGCCGCCTCCATCTGGGAGGCGAGGGTGCGCTTCCAGATCAGGTCGTAGAGCTTGCGCTGGTCGGGGTCGGAGATCTTCAGCGCGCCGGCATCCTTGCCCATTTCCGTGGGCCGGATGCATTCGTGCGCCTCCTGCGCGTTCTTCGCCTTGTTCTTGTACATGCGCGGCGACTTGGGGACGTACTTGTCGCCGTAGCGATCCTTGATCGCGTCGCGCGCGGCGTGGACGGCCTCCGGCGCCATGTCGATGCCGTCGGTCCGCATATAGGTGATGTGCCCCGCCTCGTAGAGGCGCTGGGCGGTGCCCATGGTCGCGCGCGCGCCCATCCCGAACTTGCGGCTGGCTTCCTGTTGCAGGGTCGACGTCATGAACGGGGCGGAGGGATTGCGGCTGCCGGGCTTGGCCTCGACGCTGGCGACCTTCAGCGCACGCGACGACACCGCGCCCACGGCCATCTCGGCCTGGGTGGCGTTCTCCAGGTCGTAGCGGTCGAGCTTCTTGCCGCCCAGCGTGGTGAGCCTGGCTTCGAAGGATTGCCCGCGCGGCGTCTCCAGCCGCGCCCTGACGGACCAGTATTCGCGCGCCCGGAACGCCTCGATCTCCATCTCGCGCTCGACGATCAGGCGCAGGCACACCGATTGAACCCGCCCGGCGGACTTCGCGCCCGGCAGCTTGCGCCACAGCACCGGCGACAGGTTGAACCCCACGAGGTAATCGAGCGCCCGGCGCGCGAGATACGCCTCGACCAGCGGCGCGTCGACCTGGCGGGGGGACTTCATCGCCTCGGTCACGGCGGCCTTGGTGATGGCGTTGAACACCACGCGGCTGACCTCGGTGTTCTTGCCGATCGCACGGCGCTTCCTCAGCGTCTCCTCCAGATGCCACGAGATCGCCTCCCCCTCGCGGTCGGGGTCCGTGGCGAGGATCAGCGTGTTGTCGTCCTTCAGCGCATCGGCGATGGCCTTGACGTGCTTCTTGGAATCGGAGGCGACCTCCCATTCCATCGCGAACTCGTTATCGGGGTCCACCGAGCCGTCCTTGGGCGGCAGGTCGCGGACATGCCCGTAGGAGGCGAGGACGGTATACTCGTCGCCCAGGTACTTGTTGATGGTCTTTGCCTTTGCAGGCGACTCGACGACGACGACCGGCATGGCGTCCCTTCGGATAGGTTCTGGCGGGCCGGCCTAGATGTGTCGGCGTCCGCGCCGTTGTCAATCGGCGTCGATCACGCCGTCGGCCCGTCGAGGCGCGACAGCATCCCGCCGGGCTGGCGCGCGACCCGTCCGTCGATCTCCAGAAGCGTGAGGGCCTGGGCCACCTCGCCGGCGGGACGGCCCACGTCGCGGATAAGCTGGTCCTCCGCCGTGGGGGATGGGCCCAACCGGTCGAGAATCCGGCGGTGGAGGGCGCCCGGGTCCGCCGCCGGCGCGGGAGGAGCGTCCGCCACCTTCGGCGCCGCGCGCGGCGCTGCGGGGCGGTGGCGTGGCGCATGCTCGTGGTCCGCCAGCGCGTCGAGGACGTCCCCGGGCCCGCGGATCAGGGTCGCGCCGTCGCGGATCAGCATGTTGCCGCCCGCCGCCCGCGCGTCGAACGGATGGCCCGGCACGGCCAGCACATCCCGCCCCTGGTCCGCCGCGTCACGGGCGGTGATGAGCGAGCCAGACTTGGCCGCCGCCTCCACCACGACGGTCGCGCGCGCGAGCCCCGAGATGATCCGGTTGCGGCGCGGGAAATGGCGCGCCTGCGGGCGCAACCCCATGGGCTGTTCGCTTAGGCGCAGCCCGGTCTCGGCGATCTCCTGCGCCAGTCCCGCGTTCTCGGCCGGGTAGACCACGTCGACCCCTCCGGCGAACACCGCGATCGTGCCGGTGGGCAGGCTCGCCTGGTGGACGGCCGTGTCGATCCCCCGCGCCAGTCCGGACACGGTCACCGTCCCGGCCTCGCCGAGACCGCGGGCCAGGGACCGGGCCATGCGCAGCCCCAGCGAGGAGGCGTTCCTGGCGCCGACGAGCGCCACGAGGGGCCGCGACAGCAGCGACGTATCGCCGAGCGTCCACAGGATCGGCGGGGCATCGGGGATCTGGGCGAGGTCTTGCGGGTAGTGCGCCGCCCCCATCGCCAGCGGCACCGCCCCGGCTAGAGCCGCGCGTTCCCATTCGGCCTCGACCACGTCGCGGGGGCAGGGGCGGTATTCGCCCGCGCCGGCCGAGCGCGCGACCGCCGGCAGCGCCTCCAGCGCGGCGGCGGCGGAGCCGTGTTCGACCATCAATCTGTAGAAGGTACCGGGCCCCACGCGGCGGGAGCGCAGGAGACGGAGCCAGTCGAGCCACTCTTCCTTGGCACGGGGTGGTGTGAGGGGGAATGAGGAAGGGATCTGCTCCAAACCCGCCGGCTCCGTCTCTCTGCAATACGAGACTGCACCGACAAGGTTAACACAACGTGAACGCACGTGAAGATCGACGCGCGCGTCCAGACCTCAGGCCGCGGAGCCGCCCACGGTCAGCCCGCCTATCATCAGGGTCGGCTGGCCCACGCCCACGGGCACCCATTGCCCCGCCTTGCCGCAATTCCCGATACCGGGGTCGAGCGACATGTCCGTGCCCACGGCGCGGATCTTCTGCAGCGCGGTGGCGCCGTCGCCGATCAGGGTCGCGCCCTTCACCGGCGCCCCCACCACGCCGTTCCTGACCCGGTAGGCCTCGGTGCAGGAGAAGACGAACTTGCCGTTGGTGATATCCACCTGGCCGCCGCCGAATCCCACCGCATAAAGGCCGTCCTCGAGCCCCGACAGGATGCTCTCGGGCGATTCGGTTCCGGCGGTCATGTAGGTGTTGGTCATCCGCGGCATGGGAGGATGGGCAAAGCTCTCGCGCCGTCCGTTGCCCGTGGGCGACACGCCCATCAGCCGCGCATTCTGCCGGTCCTGCATGTATCCCGTCAGCACGCCGTCCTCGATCAGGACGTTGCGCGCCCCTGGCGTGCCCTCGTCGTCGATGGTGATCGATCCGCGCCGGTCGGGCAGGGTGCCGTCGTCGAGCACGGTCACGCCGGGCGCGGCGATGCGCTGGCCCATCAGCCCGGCGAAGGCCGAGGATCGCTTGCGGTTGAAGTCCCCCTCCAAACCGTGGCCGATCGCCTCGTGGAGCAGGATGCCAGGCCAGCCCGGGCCAAGGACCACGTCCATCACGCCGGCGGGTGCGGGTTCGGCGCGCAGGTTGACCAGCGCGATCCGGAGTGCCTCGCGCGTGACGCCCTCCCAGTGCGCGCGCTCGATCAGCGGCGACAGCGCGCCGCGTCCGCCGCCGCCCGAGGAGCCCTGCTCGCGCACGCCGTCCTCCTCGACGATCACCGACACGTTGAGCCGCGTCATCGGGCGCACGTCGCGCACCACCCGGCCGTCCGGGCGAAGGATCTCCACCTCCTGCAGGGAGGCGGCGAGGGTCGCGGTCACCTGGACCACGCGGCTGTCGATGTCGCGCGCGAAGGCGTCGATTTCGCGCAGGGTCTCGAGCTTCACCCCGAAGGCCGCCTCGGCCATCGGGTCCGCGTCAGTATAGAGGCGGCGGTTGGTGGCGGCGGGGCCGTCGGCCAGGGTTCCGCCGCCGTCGCCCACTGCGAGCCGCGCCGTCTCCGCCGCCCGCAGGAGCGCGGCCTCGGTAAGCTCCGTGGAATGGGCGTAGCCCGACACCTCTCCCTTCACCGCGCGCAAGCCGAATCCTTCGGTCGCGTCGTAGGTGGCGTTCCGCACCCGCCCGTCGTCGAAGGTGATCGCCTCGGACCGCCTGCGTTCGAGGAACAGCTCGCCGTCCTCCGCCCCGTCGGTGGCGCGGGCCAGGGCACGCCGGGCCGCGCCCTCGTCAAGGCGGTCGGAGAGCGGGCGGAAGGGGGCGTCGGACATCTGCACCTCGGGGTGTCTGGGGCTTTTCGGTGCGGGCCGCGCGGCCTTGGCGTCCGTTTGCCGCAACGCCGCGGCTTGCCTGCACCGCGCTAATATGGTTCTAAGCGACGACTTTCCAACGGGCGGGCCGCGCCCCAGAGCGGCACCTCCTCGCCCGGATCAGAGCCGAACAGGATCAGCCGATGCGCCTTCGCACCCTCTTCCCCGCAATCCTTACGCTCTTCGCCGGTTCGGGCGCCTTCGCGCAGGAGGAGGGCAACCCCATCGGCGATCTGCCGATCATCGGCGCGCCCTCGGCGGGCGGAGTGGGCTTCCAACCGGCTTCGACCTCCATCGCCGAGGATCTGCAATGGCTCGACGGGATGGTGCTGGTCATCATCACCGCGATCACGCTGTTCGTCCTGGCGCTGCTGGCGATCGTGCTGATCCGCTACAACGAAAAGCGCAACAAGACGCCCAAGGCCTTCACCCACAACACCCCGCTCGAGATCGCCTGGACCCTGGGCCCGATCCTGATCCTGGTGTTCATCGGCGCGTTCTCGCTGCCGGTCCTGTTCGAGGAACAGGTGATCCCCGAAGGCGAGGTCACGGTGAAGGCGACGGGCTACCAGTGGTACTGGGGCTACGAGTATCCCGACCACGATTTCGGCTTCGACAGCTACATGATCGGCTCACCGGCCACCGGTGGCGACAACCGACTGACCGATGAGGTGCGCCTGCAACTCGAGGACGCCGGCTATTCCGAGGACGAGTTCAGGCTCGCCACGACCACCGCCATGGTCGTGCCGGTGGATACCACCGTCGTCGTCCAGGTCACCGGCGCCGACGTGATCCACTCCTGGACGATCCCCGCCTTCGGCGTGAAGCAAGACGCGGTGCCCGGCCGCCTGGCCGAGCTGTGGTTCGAGGCCGACGAGGAGGGCGTCTATTTCGGCCAGTGCTCCGAGCTGTGCGGCATCGCCCATGCCTACATGCCCATCACCGTGAAGGTGGTCAGCCAGGCGGAATACGAGGAATGGCTCGACTGGGCGATCGGCGAATACGGCGGCACGCCGCGCGAGGTCGCCTCCGAGGGCGGAGACGGCCAGGCGGCGACGCTGGTCGAGTGAGCAACGGGTCGGGGAGCATCGCGGCAACGGCATGACGGATCTGAGCACCACATCCCCCCTCGAAGGCGAGGCGCAGTTCGGCGACTACTTCGCCCTGCTGAAGCCCCGCGTCATGACGCTCGTGGTCTTCACCGCGCTGGTGGGAATGCTCGTGGCACCGGTCACGCTGCACCCGTTCGTGGGGTTCTGCGCGATCCTGTTCATCGCCGTGGGCGGCGGTGCCGCGGGCGCGCTCAACATGTGGTGGGACGCCGACATCGACGCGGTGATGCGCCGCACCGCGAAGCGCCCCGTCCCCTCCGGCCGGGTCACGGGTGGCGAGGCCCTCGCGGTCGGACTGGCGCTCTCGGGCTTTTCGGTCGTCATGCTCGGCCTGGCCACGAACTGGGCCGCCGCCGGACTGCTGGCCTTCACCATCTTCTTCTACGCCGTCGTCTATTCCATGTGGCTCAAGCGCTCGACGCCGCAGAACATCGTCATCGGCGGTGCCGCGGGCGCCTTCCCCCCGATGATCGGCTGGGTCGCGGCCACCGGGTCGATCGGGCTCGAGTCGGTGCTGATGTTCGCCCTGATATTCCTGTGGACGCCGCCGCATTTCTGGGCGCTGGCGTTGTTCATGCGCTCCGACTACGATGACGCGGGCGTGCCGATGCTCACCGTGACCCATGGCCGGCGCGCCACGCGGGTTCACATCCTCGCCTACACGATCGTGCTCGCGGCCTTTGCCGTGTGGCTCGCCTTCACCCCGATCGGCGGCCCCGTCTATCTGGTCGCCGCTGTGGCCCTGAACGCCTGGTTCGTGAAGGGCGCATGGGAGATCTGGCGCCGTGACGAGGACATGGCCGAGGCGGACAAGTACCTGACTGAGAGGAAGGTCTTCAAGTTCTCCCTTCTCTATCTGTTCCTTCACTTCGGCGCGCTTCTGGCCGACGCGGCTCTGCGTGCCCTGGGGGTGATCTAATGGCCCTCCAGGTGGAACACGAGCTGCACCGGCGCCGCCGGTCGCGCAACGTGGGCCTCGGGCTGGTGCTCGTCGGCCTCATCGGGATCGTTTTCGGCCTGACGGTCGTGAAGGTCCAGCAGCTCGGCGCGACGCAGAGTTTCGACCACGTCGTGCGCCCCGAGCTCCTGCCTGGAGAGGAGGCCCCGCAATGAAGCTCGACCCCAAGCAGAAGACCGTGTTCGGCGCCCTTGGCGTCATCGTCTTCATGGGCGCGATGGCCTGGGCCTCCGTGCCGCTGTATTCGTGGTTCTGCCGCGTCACCGGCTACGGCGGCACCACCAACGTGGCCGAGGCCGGCTCCGACGAGGTGCTCGACCGCACCATCAAGGTCCGGTTCGACGGCACCACCGAGAAGGGGATGCCGTGGGAGTTCAAGCCCGCGCAGCGCGAGATCGAGCTGAAGATCGGCGAAACCGGGCTCGCATTCTACGAGGCCTACAATCCCACCGACCATGCGGTGGCCGGCCAGGCGAGCTACAATGTCGCCCCGTTCTACGCGGGCGAGTTCTTCTCCAAGATCGACTGCTTCTGCTTCACGGAGCAGGTGCTCCAGCCCGGAGAGCGGGTCCAGATGCCGGTGTCGTTCTACGTCGATCCGGCCCTCGTCGAGGATCGCGACGCGAAATACGTCAAGCACATCACGCTCTCCTACACCTTCTACGAGATCGACCTGCCCGACGAAGAACGGCAGGCGCAACTCTCGACCAACTGACCGTCGCACGAGGGACGCCATGGCGCACGAAAAGAACCACGACTACCACATCCTCGCCCCGTCGCTGCATCCGTTCGTCGCCTCGGTGGGCGCCTTCGTCATGCTGTTCGGCG
Organism: uncultured Paracoccaceae bacterium; assembly: GCA_947500825.1. Classification (GTDB taxonomy): domain Bacteria; phylum Pseudomonadota; class Alphaproteobacteria; order Rhodobacterales; family Rhodobacteraceae; genus Palleronia. The sequence continues at coordinate 74,658 of CANMTR010000005.1, forward strand.
CCGTCCTGTGGATGAAGACGATCACGCCGTTCATGTTCTTCATCGGGCTGGCGATCGTCCTCTACTCGATGCTCGCCTGGTGGTGGGACGTGATCCGCGAATCGAGCGCGGGTGACCATGCCCCAGTCGTCCGCATCGGCCTGCGTTACGGCTTCATCCTGTTCATCCTGTCCGAAGTCATGTTTTTCGCGGCGTGGTTCTGGTCATTCTTCAAGCACGCCCTCTACCCGATGGAGACGTTCAGCGAAGGACAGTGGCCGCCCCCGTCGATCGAGACGTTCGATCCCTGGCACCTGCCGCTGATCAACACGCTGATCCTGCTGTGCTCGGGCTGTGCGGCGACCTGGGCCCACCACGCTCTCGTGCACGAGAACAACCGCAAGGATCTGGCGAACGGTATCATCATCGCCGTGCTTCTGGGCGTGCTGTTCTCGTTCTTCCAGGCCTACGAGTACAGCCACGCGGCCTTCGGCTTCTCGGGCAACATCTACGGCGCCAACTTCTTCATGGCGACGGGCTTTCACGGCGCGCACGTCATCATCGGAACGCTGTTCCTGCTGGTGTGCTACCTGCGGGTCCGGGCGGGACACTTCACCGTCGAGAAGCACGTGGGCTTCGAGGCCGCGGCCTGGTACTGGCACTTCGTCGACGTTGTGTGGTTGTTCCTCTTCGCCTCGATCTACATCTGGGGCTCGTGACGGCCGCCATCCGTGCGAATCGCCACCGGAAAAGGGCGCCACTGGCGCCCTTTCGCTACCGGGGCTAAGCCGATGCGCTGGCTATCCCTCGCGATTCTGGGGCTGGGCGGCGTGGCGCTCCTGGTTGCCCTGGGTCTGTGGCAGGTCCACCGCCTCGAGTGGAAGACGTCGCTTCTTGCCGACATCGAGGCGCGCATCTCCGCCCCGCCGGTTGACCTGCCCGCCGATCCCGACCCCGAGGGCCACCGCTACCTCCCCGTCGAGGTCACGGGCCGCACGACGGGGGAGGAGCTGCATTTCCTCATCTCCACCCAGGCGACGGGGGCGGGCTACCGCGTGGTCGCCCCGTTCGAGACGGACGGACGTCGGATCATGGTCGATCTCGGCGTCATTCCCACGGAAGGCAAGGACGCCGTCCGCCCCGCGCGGCAAATGACGGTCATGGGCAACCTGCACTGGCCGCGCGAGATCGACGGCTTCACCCCCGAGCCCGAGCGCGCCCGCAACATCTGGTTCGCCCGCGACGTGCCCGAGATGGCCCGGGCCCTCGGGACAGAGCCCGTCCTCGTCGTCGCACGCGAGGTCCACACGCCGCTGCCCGGCGTCGTGCCCCTTCCCGTGTCGCCCGAGGGCATTCCCAACGACCACCTGCAATATGCCGTCACGTGGTTTTCCATCGCCGCCCTCTGGGCGGGGATGACACTTCTGCTGGGCTGGCGTATGGCCGGGCGCATGGAGCGAAGGGCGTGACGATGCAGTACCACTCGACCCGCGGCGAGGCGTCGCCGCTCGACTTCGAGGGCGCGATGCTGGCGGGCCTTGCCCGTGACGGCGGGCTCTACGTCCCCGTCGATATCCCGCGCCTCTCGCATGCCGACATCGCCGCACTTGCCGGCCTGTCCTACGAGGAGGTCGCGGTCAGGGTGATGCGTCCCTTTACCGGCCTGGCGGAGGAACGCCTGGGCGACCTGGTCGGCGGCGCCTACGCGGGCTTCGGCCACGCGGCGCGTGCGCCCCTCGTCCAGATCGGGCCGGGGCACTTCCTGCTGGAACTGTTCCACGGCCCCACGCTGGCGTTCAAGGACTTCGCCATGCAGCTGATCGGCCAGTTGTTCCAGGAGGCGATGACGCGGCGCGGCGAGCGCATCACCATTGTCGGCGCCACCTCGGGCGATACCGGCTCGGCGGCGATCGAGGCGTTTCGTGGCCTCGACAACGTGGAATGCTTCATCCTGCTGCCCGAGGGTCGCGTGTCCGAGGTCCAGCGCCGGCAGATGACCACCCCGGCCGACCCCAACGTCCACGCGCTGGTCGTGGACGGTGACTTCGACGATTGTCAGGCGGCCGTGAAGGCGATGTTCAACGATCACGCCTTCCGCGACCGGGTCGGGTTGACGGCCGTCAATTCCATCAACTGGGCGCGGGTGCTGGCGCAGGTGGTCTACTATTTCTCCTCCGCCGTCGCGCTCGGCGCGCCGCATCGGGAAGTGAACTTCACCGTGCCCACGGGAAATTTCGGGGACATCTTCGCGGGCTATGTCGCGCGCGCCATGGGTCTGCCGATCGGGCGTCTCGTGGTCGCGACGAACCGCAACGACATCCTCCACCGCACCCTCGCCAGCGGCGAGCACCGCAAGGAGGGTGTGCAACCCACGATCAGCCCGTCCATGGACATCCAGGTCAGCTCGAACTTCGAGCGCGCCCTCTACATGGCCTGCGACCGGGACGGGCGCGAGGTCGCGCGCCTGATGGAGGCCCTTCGCCAGGACGGCGGTTTCGCGCTCAAGGACGATGTCCTGAAAGCCCTGCGCTCCACCTACGCCTCCGGGCGCGCCTCCGAGGAGGAGACGGCGGCGACGATCCGCGAGGTCCATGCCCGCACCGGCGAGACGATCTGCCCCCACACGGCCGTGGGGGTGAAGGTCGCGCGGGAGCAGCCGGCGGACGGTACGCCGATGGTCACCCTGGCCACGGCCCACCCGGCGAAGTTCCCCGACGCGGTGGAGGCCGCCACCGGGCGCCGCCCGCCGCTGCCGGAGCGGATGGCCGACCTGTTCGACCTGCCCGAGCGGATGACGCACGTGCCCGACGAGCTTTCCCACATGCAATCGCTGATCGAGGAGCGCCTCAAATGAGCGTGCAGATCCACACCCTCTCCAACGGGATGCGCGTCGTGACCGAGCGCATGCCCGGCCTGAAATCGGCCAGCGCCGGCGTGTGGATCAACGCCGGCGCCCGCCACGAGCGGGCCGATCAGAACGGGATCGCCCATTTCCTCGAGCACATGGCCTTCAAGGGCACGGCGCGGCGCTCGGCGTTGCAGATCGCCGAGGCGATCGAGGACGTTGGCGGCTACATCAACGCCTATACCTCGCGTGAGACGACTGCCTATTACGCCCGGGTGCTGGAGGCCGATGTGGGTCTCGCGCTCGACGTGATCGCCGACATCGTGCTGAACCCGGCCTTCGAACAGCGCGAGATCGAGGTGGAGCGCGGCGTGATCCTGCAAGAGATTGGCCAGGTCGCGGACACGCCGGACGACATCGTCTTCGACTGGCTCCAGGAGGCGGCCTATCCCGGCCAGGCGCTCGGCCGGTCGATCCTGGGTCCATCGGAGCGGGTGGCGGCGTTCGGGCGGCCCGACCTGGCGACCTTCGTGGGCGAGCGGTACAATCCCGGCGAGATGGTCCTGGCCGCGGCCGGCGCGGTGGACCACGACGAGATCTGCCGCTTCGCCGAGGCGCAGTTCGGCCACCTTACCCCGCGGCCCCGCCAGGCGCCCGAGGCGGCGACGTTCCGGGGCGGCGAGCGACGTGAGCGGCGCGACCTCGAGCAGGCCCACCTGACCCTCGGGTTCGAGGCGCCGGCCTATCGCGACCCCGACTTCTACGCCTCCCAGATTCACGCGACGGCCTTGGGCGGAGGCATGTCCTCGCGCCTCTTCCAGGAACTCAGGGAGCGGCGCGGCCTGTGCTACTCCATCTTCGCCCAGGCCGGGGCCTACGACGATTCGGGCATGCTCACGATCTATGCCGGCACCTCGGAGGCGGAGGCGGGCGCCCTGTCCCGGGTGATCGTCGACGAACTGAAACGGGCGTCGAGCGACCTCACGGCCGCCGAAGTCGAGCGCGCGCGCGCCCAGCTCAAGGCCGGCTTGCTCATGGGGCTCGAAGGGGCCTCGGCGCGGGCCGAGCGGATGGCGCGGCTGGTGTCGATCTGGGACCGGGTTCCGGCGATCGAGGAGACGGTGGCCAGGATCGACGCGGTCACCCGCGACGACATCCTGCGCGTCGGCGGGGGGCTGCGGCCGGAGACGGTCGCGATGGCCCTCTATGGCCCCGTGGACGGCGCTCCGTCGCTGGACGAGGTCCGCGAGCGGCTGGTGGCCTGACCGTGCTCGGGCGCCGGCGGCTGCGGATCGAGACGGATCGGCTGTCGCTTCGGCCGCCCCAGCACACGGACTTCGCCGCTTGGAGCGACCTGCGTCGCCGCAGCGCGGCGTTCCTGCAGCCCTGGGAGCCGACCTGGGCGGACGACCACCTGAGCCGTAAGAGCTTCACCAACCGGGTCTACTGGGCGCAGAGATCGGTGCGCAACGAGACGGCCCTGCCGCTGTTCATGATCATGAGGGGCTCGGGAGAGCTGGTGGGCGCGATCACGCTCGACAATATCCGCCGCGGGCCGGCGCAATCCGCCACGCTCGGCTACTGGATCGGCGAATCCCATGCCCGGCGCGGCTACATGCGCGAGGCGATCGAGGGGCTGGTCCACCATGCCTTCCACCGTCAGGATCTGAGCCGGGTCGAGGCGGCCTGCCTGCCCGAGAATGCCGCCTCGCGCGGGGTGCTGGAAGTGACGGGCTTCAAGTACGAGGGCGTGGCGCAGAGCTACCTGCAGATCGCCGGGCGCTGGCGCAACCACGTGCTCTACGCCAACCTGCGGTCCGACCGGCGGGGGCGGACCGATGTGGGTTGACCTCACGTCGATGCGACTGGAAGGCGAGGCATGGCGTCGCTAGCGTCGGGGAAGGAGGTGCCGCCCATGATCCGCCCGCTCTCGATCCTGCTCGCCGTCCTCGCCACGCCCGCCCTCGCGCAGGAGCGGCAGAGCCATTGCATCGCCATCGCGGACGCCGCGCCGGGGATCGAATACCTGCACCGGGCCGACTGGCGCGCCCCGCTCGAGGACTACACCGTCCGGCTGTCCTACCTAGACCACTCGATGTTCCTGCTACAGGCCCCTGACGGAACCACCGCGGTGACCGACTACAACGGCTTTTTGGGCGACGTGGATTTCGTTCCCGACATCGCCACCATGAACCACGCCCATTCCTCGCACTGGACGATCTCGCCCGATCCGCGCATCCCCACGCTCCTGGAAGGCTGGGGAGACGGGGTCTCGCCCAACCTGCATGCCGAGGAGGTGGGCGAGGTCTTCGTGCGCAACGTGCCCACCGACATCCGCTCCTACGAGGGCGTGGAAAGATACGGCAACTCGATCTTCGTCTTCGAGGCGGCGGGGCTGTGCATCGGGCATCTGGGCCATCTCCACCACGAACCCGACGAGGCGCAATATGCCGCGCTGGGCCGGCTCGACGTGGTGATGGCCGCGGTCGACGGGGGCATGACCGTGGACCTGCCGACGATGATCGACACGCTGGAACGGCTGGAGAGTTCGATCGTGATCCCGATGCACTGGTTCGGCGGCTATACGTTGGAGCGGTTCGTCTCGGGCATCTCCGGGAGCTTTGCCGTGGAGCGGCGCCGGGGCAGCTCGATCGACGTAAGCCTGCGCACGCTTCCCGACCGGCCCACCGTGGTGGTTCTGCAACCGGCCTCCCTCGTCGCCCGATGACCCATGGATGGCTGGAGGAGTTGTCGCGGCGCCTGCCGCCCGGCCGCCTGCGCAAGGCGGGCGAGGGCGACCTGACCGAGCCGCGGGGCCAGTGGCGGGGCCGGGCGGGGATCGTGGCGGTGCCGCGCGACACCGGCGAGGTGGCCGAAATTGTGCGCTTCGCCGCCCGGCGGGGCGTGCCCGTCGTTCCGCGTGGCGGCGGAACGGGCCTCGTCGGTGGTGGCACCCTGCCGGAAGGGGAGCCGATCCTGCTGTCGCTGGAGCGGATGACGGCGATCCGGGGCGTCCACCCCATGGAGAACGTGGTGGTGGCGGAGGCCGGCGCGATCCTCACGGACCTTCAGGAGGCGGCGGCGAAGGCGGACCGGCTGTTCCCGCTGTCCTGGGCCGCGGAGGGCAGCGTGCGGCTGGGCGGCGCGCTGGCCACGAACGCGGGCGGGCTGAACGTGATCCGCTACGGCACCACGCGGGAGGTCTGCCTCGGGATCGAGGCGGTGCTGCCCACGGGGGAGGTGATGCACGGGCTCAAGCGGCTACGAAAGGACAATACCGGCTACGACCTGCGCAACCTGTTGATCGGGGCCGAGGGCACGCTCGGGGTCATCACTGCCGCCACGATGCGGTTGTTTCCGCGCCCCGCGCGGATGGGCACGGCGCTCCTGGTCGTCCGGGGGCCGGAGGCGGCACTGGAGCTTCTGTCGCTGGCCCAGCGGCGCGGCGGCGTGTCTGCGTTCGAGCTGATCTCGGAGCAGGGGCTGCGCTTCCTCTCCGAGACGGGCGCCGCGGTGCGCCAGCCCTTCGCTAAGCCGCCCCCGTGGTCGATACTGGTCGAGCTGGGGGTCGGCCCCGAGGAGGACCCGGACGCGATGCTCGAGCGCCTGTTCGCGGAAGGGGCGGAGGCCGACCTGGTCGAGGACGGGATAATCGCCCAGAGCGAGGCGCAGAGGCGGGAGCTTTGGGCCGTGCGCGAGATGATCCCCGAGGCGAACCGCGCCGTGGGAGCGATCGTGTCGAACGACGTGTCGCTTCCTCAGTCGGAGATCCCGGATTTCCTGCGGGCCTGCGACGCGCGGCTCGGCGCGGAGGTCGCGGGCCTTAGGATCAACTGCTTTGGCCATCTGGGCGACGGGAACCTACACTACAACCTCTTTCCCCCCGAGGGCGGGAACCGGGGCGACCATGCCGACCGCGCGGGGATCTTGCGCGATATCGTGACCGACGAGGTGATGGCGCGGGGCGGATCGTTCTCGGCCGAGCACGGGATCGGACGGCTCAAGGTCGACGAGCTGGAACGTCACGGAGACCCCGCGCGCCTGGCCGCGATGCGCGTGATAAAGGCCGCGCTCGACCCCGCGGGCATCATGAACCCCGGTGCGGTACTGCGGGGGTGACTTCAGGATCGAGGATCTGCCTAGCGGATCAGCGTCGGGCGGGCTTTCGGCCGGGCGGTCCGCGCGGCGGGAAGGTGGCGGTTCAGCCTGCGGGAGACGAGGCCGAAGAGCCCCAGGATCGTCAGCGTCAGCAGGACAAAGTAGCCCGCCAGAATCGGGTAGGGCACGAAGGGATTGAACGTGCGGTCGGCGAAGTAGCTCGCATAGTAGAGCGCGTCGCCGCGCTGCTGCCATGCGGGAAAGCCCGAGAAGAACACCAGCGTCGTCGCGTGGACGAGAAAGATCGCCTCGTTCGTGTAGGCGGGCCAGGCGAGGCGCAGCATGGTGGGGTAGGTGATGCGGCGGAACTTCGTCCAGCCGGTCATCCCGTAGGCTTCCGCCGCTTCGGTCTCGCCCCGGGGGATCGCGCGCAGGGCGCCGTGGAAGATCTCGGCCGCATAGGCGGAGGTGTTGAGAAACAGCACCACCAGCGCGCCGAGCCAGGCCGAGGTGATCGGGTCGAGGATCGGCGCCCGCGCCTTGAGCGACAGGAACGCGAAATAGGCGAAGAAGAACTGGATGAAGAGCGGCGAGCCGCGGAAGACGAAGACGAACCAGTCCGACAGCTTGCGGATCACCCGCGAGCGCGCGCCTTTGCCCACGGCGACCGCCACCGCGAGCCCGAAGCCGAAGGTCAGCGCCAGGACGCCGAAATAGACGTTCCAGATCATGCCTGAGCCGATCAGCGTGACCTGCTGGCACAGGGTGAAGTCGTCTCGCGGGAGCAATCGCTCGCCGATCCCCACCGAGCGCAGGGCGTAGTCCTGAATCGTCTGCCAGCAGCTCACGAGAGGGCCTGCCCGCGGCGCAGGCGCCGCATCAACCGGTCGAGCAGCGCCTCGGACACCCGGGTCAGGCCGAGGTAGAACACGAGGAGCGCGAGGAAGTACCACATCCGCCAGTCGCCGTGGGGGTAGTCGGTGAACATGGGCGTCTTCGTCCCGCCGAGCTCGCGTGCCCAGTAGACGATGTCCTCCACGCCCAGCAGGAACAGGAGCGGCGTCGCCTTGACGAGGATCATCCACAGGTTCGACAGGCCCGGCAGGGCATAGAGCCACATCTGCGGCACCAGCACCCGGCGGAAGGCCTGTGCCCGCGTCATGCCGTAGGCGGCCGCCGTCTCGATCTGGGCGGCGGGCACCGAGCGCATGGCGCCGAACAGGACATTGGCGCAGAAGGCGCCGAAGACGATGGCGAAGGTGAGGACCGCGAGGCCGAACCCGTAGGCCTCGTGCACCCATTGCGGCGCCGAGCCCGAGGGGGTCTTGGCCTCGGGGCAGACCACGAAGTCCGATCCCCGGCGCACGGCCTCGGTCCAGCCCGGGCAGGCGACCTGGTGGCGCAGGTATTCCACCCCCTGGTCGAGGGCGATCACGAAGAACAGGAAAAAGGCGATGTCGGGCACCCCGCGCACGATGGCGATGTAGCCCCGCCCCAGCCAGCGCAGCGGGGCCGTCGCCGAGCGGGCCGCCACCGCGCCGCCGAAGCCGAACAGGAGCGCGGCCGGAGCCGTCACCGCGAGCAGGAGCAGCACGGTGCCGAAGGAGGCATAAAACGCCACGTGCTTGCCCGTGGTGAGGTAGCAGGCGAGCCAGGCCAGGCCGTCGAGCGCGGCGGGATCGGTGCAGGCGGATAGGATGGCGGTGGCTCCTGTGCCGGCCGGGGCCTCGGGGCGCCGGCCCTGCGTATCGCGGCCGAGGGGGCCCGCGTGGAACCAGTCCCGCGCGGGCCGTCAGCGTTTCAGAACGTCTCGCTGTCGGGCAGCCATTTCTCGATCAGGGCGTTGAGGGAGCCGTCCTCCTTCATCGACACGATGGCGGCGTCGAAGCTCTCGCGAAGCTCCGCGTCCGATTCGCGGAAACCCATGCCGATCCCCTCGTCGAGGAAGACGTCCTCGCCCACGAAGGCGAGGTCCGGCAGGGCCTCGACCTGGGGCGTAAGCACGTCCTTGTCGGCGATCACCGCGTCGGCCTCGCCGTTCCTCACCGCCGCGATCGCTTCCTCGGGGGTGGCGAATTCGAGCAGCGTGGCCTCGGTGGTGGTGACGTGGTTGGCCTGGATCGTACCGGTCTGGGCGGCGATCACGCCGGTCTGCGGGTCCACGCCCTCGCTTGCCGCGGCGTAGGCCGAGGGAGGCGGCGGGGTGTAGTTCTCGGAGAAGTCTATCACGTCGTCGCGCTCGGGCGTGATCGACATGGCGGCGATGATCGCGTCGTAGTTGCCCGAGACGAGGTTGGGGATGATCGAGTCCCAGTCGTTCGTCACCCACTCGCATTGCAGCTCGGCCCGGGCGCAGAGCTCGTCGCCCAGCTCCCGCTCGAAGCCCGCGATCTGCCCGGAATCGTCGAGGAAGTTGTAGGGAGGGTAGGCGCCTTCGGTTCCAAGGCGCACTGTTTCCTGCGCGGCGGCGGCGCCCGCGAGGAGCGCGAGGGGGGCGGCGATGAGCAAGCGTCTCAAGGGGGTGTCTCCCGTCGGTAAGGCGGCCTCGTTCGGGATGGGCCGCGGTTGGATGCGGATCGCAGCGTCGGGCGAAACGGCGCCGATGGCAAGCGCGCGCTCAGGCTGCGCCCGCCGAGAGGAAGCCGCGCAGGCGCACGCTTTCGGGCGCATCGAAGACGCGGGCGGGCGGCCCCTCCTCCTCGATCCGGCCGCGATGGAGGAAGATGACGTGGTCGGAACAATCCCGCGCCATGTCCATGTCGTGGGTGACGAGGATCATGGTCCGCCCCTCGTCGGCCAGGGAGCGGATGACGCGCACCACCTCCTGTTCGAGTTCGGGATCGAGCGCCGAGGTCGGCTCGTCGAACAGGAGCGCGCGGGGCTCCATCGCCAGGGCGCGGGCGATGGCGGCGCGCTGCTGCTGGCCGCCCGAGAGCTCGGCGGGGTAGCGGTCCGCCTTGTCGCCGATGCCGACCTTGTCGAGATAGGCGCGCGCGGCGGCCTCGGCCTCGTCGCGGGGGCGCTTGAGGACGTGGATCGGCGCCTCGGTCACGTTGCGCAGGATGGTCATGTGCGCCCACAGGTTGAACTGCTGGAACACCATCGACAGGTTGGTGCGGATCCGCGTGACCTGGCGGGGATCGGCCGGGCGCCTTGCCGCGCCGTGGCCGGTCCAGCGCACCTGTTCGCCCTCGAAGGCCACCTCGCCCTCCTGGCTGTCCTCGAGGAGGTTGCAACAGCGCAGGAGCGTGGACTTGCCCGAGCCGGACGATCCGATGAGAGACACGACATGCCCCCTCGGCGCCGTCAGATCGACGCCGGCGAGGACCTTGTTGGGCCCGTAGCTCTTGTGCAGGTCGCGGACCTTGAGGACGGGGTCGGACACGGGGGGCATGGTCTCCGGTCGGCGGATGCGGCCGGATTAGGACCGATCGGGTGCGGAATTGCAATGCCGCCGTTTCGTCAGGCGCGACGCTCCTCCACCCGTCGCCGGGCGAGGTTCGATTCGCGGTCGTTGACGCCCAGAAGGGGTGCGATCATCCGCAGGAGCGAGTTCTCCTCCTCGTCGCGGTGCCCGTCGGCCAGGACCACGTCCCACAATGCCTCGATCACCGCGATGCGGTCGTCGAGCGGGACGGCATCCTTGATCGCGCGGGTGAAGCGGATGGTGTCGGGCGCCTCGGCCTCGGCGGCCTCGCCGTCGGCCCGCAGGGCGGCGGCCGCCTCCGCCTCGAGGCCGAAGCGCGTGGCCACGACCCGGTCGATGCGCTGGCGCTCCTGGGCGGAATAGTCCCCGTCGGCGCGCGCGATCCGGACCAGCAGCGCGGTCAGCGCAAGGCGGGCATCCTCGTCGGGCAGGCGCTCGGGCGCGGTTTCGGTGAGACGGCGAAAGAGATCTGCGAACATGGAGGACGTTATAGGCCGCTGTTGCATAGCTGCAAAGATTCGGCACAAACTGCAGGAAATCGTGATCCCGCCAGCGCCCGGACTGTTTCTCCGGCAGGCATCACGCTATGTGTCGCGCAATCACGATCTGGGATCCGCACCGTGCACCGTTTTCTACTGACCGCAGGCATCGCTCTGTCCGCCGCCGCCGTGTATGCCGGGGGCGTCAGCGCCCAGGGTTTCGAGCCTCAGCCGACATATGCTGCCCCGGCTCAGTCTGCCGGCAGCCCCGACCTGATCTTCACCCTGCGGGGCGGCGTGGCCACGTCGCCGGAGTATTTCGGGTCCGACGAGTACCAGGTGGGTCCCGACCTCGGCTTCCAGTTGAACTACGCCGCGATCGGGCCGCTGAACTTCGGCCGTACCGACGGCGTGGAGACCTACGGGCTGGGCCTGCGAGGCTCGTTCCGCTACATCGGCGAGCGCGACAGCGATGACTTCGACGAGCTTCGGGGGCTCGACGACGTCGACGCGACGGCCGAGCTGGGCCTGGGCGTGGGATACACCTCCGAGCGGTTCGACGCCTTCGCCGACCTGCGCTATGGGATCGGCGGCCACGAGAGCTTCGTGGGCGAACTCGGTGCCGACGTGAAGCTTCACCCCAGCGAGCGGCTGACCCTGAAGGCCGGGCCGCGGATGCTGCTGGGTTCGGACGATTACGCCTCGACCTATTTCGGGGTCTCGCCGGACGAGGCCTTGGCCAGCAACGGGCTCTACGACGCCTACGATGCCGATGGCGGCGTGGTCTCCGCCGGTGTCGAAGTGGGCGCGAGATACGATCTGAACGGCCCGTGGGGGATCGAGGGCGCCGTGACCTACGACCGGCTCGTCGGGGACGCGTCCGACAGCCCCATCGTCGAGCAGGGCGACCGTGACCAGTACGGTCTCCGGATCGGCATCACCCGCCAGATCACCCTGGACTTCTGAGCGCCGGCCGGCACCCGACCCGGTGCCGGCACCCGCCTCTCACCCCGGCAGGGCGCCCATCTCGGCCGTATCGACGCGGTCCTCCCGGGCGGTGCCGTCGCCCCGGTCCCGGATCGTGACCCTGCCGCCCTCGGCGCCGATCACCACCGTCCCGCACATGTCCACGAACAGGCCGTTCTCCACCACCCCGGGGATGCGGTTGAGCGCGGTGGCCAAACCGGCCGCGTCGCCGATGCGGGCGAGGCGAAGGTCCAGGATATGGTTCCCCTCGTCCGTGATGAAGGGCGCGTCCGGCCCCATTCGCAGCTCCGCGTTGCGGGAACCGACATCCGCGTCGCGCAGAAGGCGGTCGATATGCCGTCGGGTCGTCCCGATGCCGAAGGGCACGACCTCCACCGGCAGGGGAAAGGCGCCCAGCGTGGCGACCTCCTTGGCGGCGTCGGCGATCACCACCATCCGGTCCGACGCGGCGGCGACGATCTTTTCGCGCAGGAGCGCACCCCCGCCGCCCTTGACGAGGGCATGATCGGGGTCGATCTCGTCGGCCCCGTCGATGGTGAGGTCGAGCCAGCCGGCCTCGTCCAGCGGGACGACCGGAATGCCCACGCGCCGCGCCAGCTCCTCGGTGCGGCGCGAGGTGGGCACGCCGGTGATCCTCAGCCCGTCCTCGGCCACCATCCGGCCGAGGCAGCGCACCATCCAGGAGGCGGTCGAGCCCGTCCCGAGGCCCACGCGCATGCCGCTCTCGACATAGGCGCAGGCACGCCGGGCGGCGCTGAAGCGGGCGATGTCGGCGGGGGCGGGCGTGTCGGGCATGGGCAGTCTCCTCTGTCGGGGCCGGTCTAAGCGAAGCTCGCGCCGGTGGCAAAGCGCTCCGGCCCCGCGGCGACGAGGGCCTCCATCGCCGCCTCGCGCGCCTCGGGGGGCAGCAGGACGACCATTCCGGGGCCCTCCATGGATATGCGAACCGGCCCGGTCGCCTCGTTCGACGTGCCGACGGGGCCTGCGGGGCGGAAATCGATCCCGTCGATCGGCCAGCGCAGGCAGGTGGAGCGCCCCCTGACGGGGGCGAGGGGGAACAGCGACACCCATGTTCCGGGCCTCAGCGACAGTCGCAGGTCGCGCGGCGCGGCGAAGGCCAGCGCGTCACTCCCCAGCAGGAGAACGGGGCGGGGGTCGCGCACGAGGCAGGAGAGGGCTGCCAGCGTATGGTCCGTCCGCCCGCCCAGGAAGCCCAATCCAAGCACGAGCGGCGCCTTGATCCGGCGCAGGCACTTCTCAAAGTCGGTGCTCTCCTGTTCGGTGACGGCATGAAGGGTCTCCGGCGACAGCTGCTGGCGGACGGAGGGGGCGATCGAATCCATGTCGCCGATCACCGCGTCGGGCAGATGTCCGGCCTCCAAGACCGCGCCTGCGCCGCCGTCTGCGGCCACGACGGGGCCGCCCCGTGCGATCTCCCGGTCGAGCGCCCCGGGCGGGATCGGGCCGCCACCCACCAGGACGACCGGACCGGCGGCGGAGATGATCGGGGCCACCCTCACCACCGGTCAGCCTCCGAGCGGCAGGATGCGGGCGACCCTGCGAAGACGGGCCCGTGCAGGATGGAGGACGTGGACAAGGGATTTACGCTGGCCTGTGGCGATCTCTTCGCCACACTCACGGGCTTCACGGCTCCGTTCAATATGCCCGAAGCCATGGAGCGCCGCGCGACGCGTGGCGACCCCGATGGGCGCTGGCCGCCCGGAAAGGGACGGCTGAGGCGCGGATCCCTCTGACGGGTCAGTCGCGCTCCTCCTCCGGTGCGGCCTGTCCCACCCCCCGGAAGATGTGGCGGAAGGGCAGCGCCCAGGCCACGCCGAGCACCAGGTAGACCAGCAACTCCACCAGGATCGGCGGCCGTCCGAACCACGTCATGATGCTCGACGCGAGGATGATCCAGATCGGCAGGGCGACGAGCAGGATCACGAGGGACCAGCGCCGCTTGGCCTTGTGGGACAGGGCCATGGATCAGTTCCGGAACGGGTCGGTGACGAGGATCGTGTCCTCGCGTTTCGGACTCGTGGACAAGAGCGCGACCGGGCAATCGATAAGTTCCTCCACCCGGCGGACATACTTGATCGCTCCCGCCGGCAGCTCGGCCCAGCTCCGCGCGCCTTCGGTCGATTCGGACCACCCCTCGATCTCCTCGTAAACGGGGGTGCAGCGAGCCTGCGATTCCGACGCGGTGGGCAGGTAGTCGAGGCGCTCGCCGTCCAGGTCGTAGCCCACGCAGATCTTCAGCCTGTCGAACCCGTCGAGCACGTCGAGCTTGGTCAGCGCGATGCCGGTCATGCCCGAGATGGCGCAGGCTTGGCGCACCAGGCAGGCGTCGAACCAGCCGCATCGCCGCTTGCGGCCCGTCGTGGTGCCGAATTCGTGGCCGCGCTCGCCCAGGCGCTGGCCGTCCTCGTCATGGAGTTCGGTGGGGAAGGGGCCCTCTCCCACGCGCGTGGTGTAGGCCTTGACGATCCCGAGGGTGAAGCCGACGGCGTCGGGCCCGAGGCCGGAGCCGGTGGCGGCCTGCCCGGCGATCACGTTCGACGAGGTCACGAAGGGATAGGTGCCGAAGTCGATGTCGAGAAGCGCGCCCTGCGCCCCCTCGAACAGGATCCGTCGACCGGCGCGCTTGGCCGCGTCGAGCTCGCGCCAGACCGGGCGGGCATAGGGCAGGATCAGGGGCGCGATCTCGCGCAGGTCGGCGATGATCTCCTCCCCGTCGATCTCCGTCAGGCCCAGCCCGCGGCGCACCGCGTTGTGGTGGACGAGCGCGCGGTCGACGCGCAGGCGCAGCGTCTCGGGGTCCGCGAGGTCGGCGACACGGATCACCCGGCGCCCCACCTTGTCCTCGTAGGCGGGGCCGATCCCGCGCCCCGTGGTGCCGATCTTGGCGACCGAGTTCTGGCTTTCCCGCGCCCGGTCGAGCTCGCCGTGGAAGGGCAGGATCAGCGGCGTGTTCTCGGCGATCATCAGGGTCTCGGGCGTGATCTCCACGCCCTGGGCGCGAATCTGCTCGATCTCCTTGATGAGATGCCACGGGTCGAGCACCACGCCGTTGCCGATCACCGACAGCTTGCCGCGGCGCACCACGCCGGACGGCAGCGCGTGGAGCTTGTAGGTCGTGCCATCCACCACGAGCGTATGGCCGGCATTGTGCCCACCCTGAAAACGGACGATCACGTCCGCCCGTTCGCTCAACCAGTCGACGATCTTGCCCTTGCCCTCGTCGCCCCATTGCGCGCCGATCACCGCGACATTGGCCATTCCTGTCTCCCTCTGAGGACCGGCGCCCTGTGTAACCGCGCCCGGACTGAGGGAAAAGCGGGAAACGCGGCGCCGCTCAGAGGGCCGACAGCAGCTGGGCGAGGTTGGCCTTGGAGACCGGCTTCTCGATCACGGTCGCCCCGCCGATCCGGCCGGTGATGTGCTCGGCCGAGTGCCCCGTCAGGAACGCGACCGGCACTCCCAGCCCGTCGAGCCGCGCGGCGAGCGCCTCGCTGGTGTCCAGGCCGATGTTGTAGTCGAGGATCGCGAGGTCCGGCGTGGCCGGCTCGAGCCCGGCGCGCGCCGCCTCAAGGGTGTGGAACGGCCCGATCACCCGCGCGCCGGTCTCCTCGATCATCATCGACAGGTCGAGGGCTATGAGCACGTCGTCCTCGACGACCATCACGCGGGCGGCGGACCCGCCCACCGGCGCTCCGCCGTCCACGATGTCGTCCCCGGGGCCCGGCGGGGCCTCCCTGTCGCCTTCCGGCCCGGCATAGGTCATGTCGGGACGTCCCTCCTGCTGCGCACGGCCGGGAAGACGCTCCTCCCGGCCGGAAAACTCGAAACGGCGGCGCGCGAGCGCCGGCCGGGCATCGATTATGGCCGCCTGCGACGGCAAGGGCAACTGTCGTGCGGTCCAGCGACGCCGCGACATATACTGAGTCAATGAACAGGCTTTCGGCCTCACCGCGCGGACGGGGTCGGCGTCAGCGCAGACGCCCGTCGAGCCGCTCCAGCATGTCGACGCAGGCCGCCATCTGCTCGGTCGAGACGAACTCGTCGGGCTTGTGGGCTTGGTCGATGGAGCCGGGGCCGCAGACCACGGCCGAGCAGCCGATGGACTGGAACAGGCCCGCCTCGGTTCCGAAGGGGACGGTGCCCGCACCGTTGTCGCCGGTGAGCGCCGAGGCGATCTCGCGCGCCTCGTTGTCATCGACGGGTTCGAGCCCCTCCACGTCGCCCACCGTCACGGTCTCGATCCCCGCCTCGGCGTGGACGGCGCGCATGGCCGGCAGCAGCACGTCGTTGCAGTAGTCGCGCATGGTGCGCACCGCGTGGTCCTTGTCGGAGGCGTTGATCGGGCGCAGCTCCCAGTCGACATTGGCCAGACGCGCGATCACGTTGCGCGCCACGCCGCCGTCGATGCGGCCCACCTGCACGGTGGAATGGGGCGGATCGAAGCGGCTGGAGGCGGGCGCGCGGCCCTTCAGGTCCTCGCGCAGCTCCAGGAGCCGCATCATGAAGCGGGCGGCGTATTCGGTGGCCGAGACGCCGCGCTCGGGCGCCGATCCGTGCCCCTCGATCCCGTGGAAGGTGGTGGTGTACTCGCAGCAGCCCTTGTGGCCCTCGACGATGCGCATCATCGTCGGCTCGCCGATGATCGCCGCGGCCGGGCGCAGGCCGTCGGACTTGAGGATCTCCACCAGGTCCTGGGCGCCCAGGCAGCCCACCTCCTCGTCGTGGGTGAAGGCGAAATGCAGGGGCCGCGACAGGCGCCCCTCGGCATAAAGGGGCGCACAGGCCAGCGCGCAGGCGATGAAGCCCTTCATGTCGCACGCGCCCCGGGCATAGAGCAGCCCGTCCTCCTCGCGCAGGGCAAAGGGGTCCGAGGCCCAGTCGGCGGGGTCGGCGGGGACCACGTCGGTGTGCCCCGACAGGACGATCCCGCCGTCCCCCTCGGGCCCGATCGTGGCGAAGAGGTTGGCCTTGGCGCCGCCTTCCGCCTCCATCACCCGCACCCGCGCGCCCAGATCCTCCAGCCGGGTGGCGGCGTAGGCGATGAGGTCGCGGTTGGGATCGGACGACACGGTGGGAAAGGCCACCAGGTCGCGCAGGATCGAGACGGCGTCGTCGGTTCGGCTCATGGCTTGACCACCAGTTCGCGGGGATAGTCGCACAGGCATTCGGCCGGGCCGTTCTCGCGGATCACGATGCTCTCGGTGATCTCGAGGCCCCAATCCTCCATCCAGAGCGCGGGCATGAAGTGGAACGTCATGCCGGGTTTCAGCTCGGTGCGGTCGCGCTCGCGGATCGACACGGTGTGCTCGCCCCAGTCGGGGGGGTAGGACAGGCCCACGGCATAGCCCACGCGCCCGTCGCGCTCGATCCCGTTTTGGCGCAGCACGCCCTTCAGCGCGCGGGAGATGTCGCCCGCGACGTTGCCGGGCCGTGCGGCGTCGAGGCCGGCCTCGATCCCCTCCACCAGCGCCTTCTCGGTGTCGAGCACCTCCTGGGAGGGCTGGCCGAGATAGACCGTGCGGCAGAACGGCGCGTGGTAGCGGCGGTGGCAGCCCGCCAGCTCGAAGAACGTGGCCTCGCCCTTCCGGAGCGGACGGCCGTCCCAGGTCAGGTGCGCGGCAGAGGCATCGGGGCCCGAGGGCAGGAGCGGCACGATCGCGGGATAGTCGCCCCAGGCGTCCTCCGTCCCCTCGATGGCGTCGTGGTAGATCTGGGCCACGAGCTTGTTCTTGGCCATGCCCGGCTCGATCCGCTCCATGATCCCGCGGATCATCTTGGACGAGATCGCGCCGGCCTTGAACATCACGTCGAGCTCCTCGTCGGACTTGACGAGGCGCTGCCAGTTCACCGTGTTGGTCGCGTCGAGGAAGGTGGCGTCGGGCATCTCCTCGTGCAGGACCTCCATCGCCTTGGCGGTGAAGTAGTAGTTCTCCTTCTCGACGCCGATGCGGGCGGTCTCGAGGCCGAACTCCTTCATCATGTCGGCCAGGGTCTGCATCGGGTGCAGGTCGTCGGCCTGGATGTAGTCGTCGGTATAGTCGCGGATGCTCTCGCGCTCCATCCAGACGGTGCGGCGCGCGCCGAAGGCATCCATCCGGCGGCCCCACCAGATCGGATCGCGGTCGGGCAGGATCAGCACGCCCTGGTGGACGTAGAAGGACCAGCCGTCATAGCCCGTCAGCCAGTTCATGTTCGACGGGTTGGTGGCGAACAGCGCTTCGAGCCCCTCGTCCTCCATCGCCTTGCGGGTGAGGGCGAGACGACGGACGAATTCGGCGTCGGAGAAGCTCTGGGCCATGCGGTTCCTCTTGGTTGTCTGGCCGAGGGAATGGCCAAATCGTGCGGCGGGTCAAGAGGTGGACCGCGCCTCGGGGCCGTCCAGTCTTGGATCGTGGCGCGGGCGGGCGTATGGCTCGGCCCGACGCCGCAGCCACGGAAGGACAACGCGATGATCATCCGTGCCGAGATCCCCGGGGCGAGCCTGTGATCGCGCTCGACGCCCGGGACATCGCGATCCTGCGTGCCCTGTCGGAAGACGGGCGGATCTCCAAGACCGCCCTGGCCGAACGGGTCGGGCTGTCGCCCACGCCCTGCTGGAACCGGCTCAAGCGGCTCGAGGATGCCGGCCTGATCGAGAGCTACCACGCGCGGGTGGACCTCAAGCGGATCGCGCCGCACGTCACCCTCTTCCTGGCCGCCGAGCTGCGCGAGCATACCGCCGAGCGGATGCGCGCCTTCGAGCGGGCGGTGGCGGATTACGAGGAGGTCGTGCAGTGCTGGGCGCTGGGCGGCGGCTTCGACTACCTGCTCCAGATCGTGACCCGCGACATCGACGCCTACCAGAGGTTGGTGGACGACATGCTGGATTCCCGCATGGGGCTGGCGCGCTACTACACCTACATCGTGACCAAGGCGGTGAAGGGTCCCTCCGCACCGCCATTCGAGCTGCTGACCGGCGGGGAGGGATAGAGAGGATTCCTCTCCGCGGGCCGCTCGGGAAAGAGGGTTCGTGTCGCGCGGGGCCTCATAAGGGTCTCGGCCTCTCGCAGACCGGCCGCAAAGTGAGGCCAACCAGATACCGGAGGTTTGCCCAATGACGACCGAGACCGAACTCTCGGCCCGCCACGCGATCGAGGACAAGCGCCTCGTGCGCGCCTTCTCCTACATCGGCGGCAAGTGGACCGGCGCCACGAGCGGCGAGACCTTCGCCGTGACCGACCCCGCCACGGGCGACCGACTGGGCGACGTGGCGAGCCTTTCGGCGGACGACAGCGCCGCGGCGGTGGACGCCGCCCACGCCGCGTTCCCGGGCTGGTCCTACCGCCTGCCGCAGGAGCGATCGGCGATCCTGCGCGCGTGGTTCGACCTGATGATCGCCCACAAGGAGGACCTGGCGCGGATCATGGTCCTGGAGCAGGGCAAGCCCGTCTCCGAGGCCAGGGGCGAGATCGACTACGCCGCGTCCTTCGTCGAGTACTACGCCGAGGAGGCCAAGCGGCCCAATGTCGAGGGCGTGACCTCGCACATGCACGACGCCGAGGTCGAGCTGTGGCTCGAGCCCATGGGCGTCGCCGCCCTGATCACGCCGTGGAACTTCCCCGCCGCGATGCTGACGCGCAAGGCCGCCGCCGCCATCGCCGCCGGCTGCACCGTGGTCGCCCACCCCTCGGCCGAGACGCCGTTCTCCGCGCTCGCGCTGGCCGAACTGGCCGAGCGCGCGGGTATTCCGGCGGGCGTGTTCAACGTGGTCACGGGCCACGCGCCGACGGTGGTGCCGCCCTGGACCGCCGACACGCGGGTGCGTGCCCTGAGCTTCACCGGCTCGACCGAGGTGGGCCGGATCCTCTACCGCGACAGCGCCGCGACGGTGAAGAAGCTGGTCATGGAGCTGGGCGGCCACGCGCCGGTGATCGTGTTCCCCAACTGCGACCTGGACGAGGCCGTGGAGGAGACGATCAAGGCCAAGTTCGCCACCTCCGGGCAGGATTGCCTGGGCGCCAACCGCATCTACGTGCACCGCGAGGTCTACGACGCGTTCTGCGAGAAGTTCGTGGCCGCGACGAAGGCGTTGAAGGTCGGCGTCGGGATGGACGATCCCGATATCGGCCCGCTGATGAACGAGAAGGCCGTCGCCAAGCAGGAGCAACACGTGGCCGACGCCCTGGCCAAGGGCGCGCGCCTGGCCTGCGGCGGCGAGCGGCTGGACCTCGGCCGGCTGTTCTACGCCCCCACGGTGCTGATCGACGTGCCCGACGAGGCGGCGATCATGTCGGAGGAGACGTTCGGCCCCGTCGCGCCGATCACCCCCTTCGACGACGAGCAGGAGGTGATCGCGCGCGCCAACGCGACCGAGTTCGGGCTGGTGGCCTACCTCCATTCGCTCGACCCGCGCCGCATCTACCGCGTCAGCCGTGCGCTGCAATTCGGCATGGTTGCGGTGAACCGCACCAAGGTCACCGGCCCGCCGATCCCCTTCGGCGGCGTCAAGCAGTCGGGGCTGGGGCGCGAGGGCGCCCGGCTCGGGATGCAGGAATTCATGGAAATCAAGTATGTCTGCCGGGACTGGGCCTGAGCGGGCGAAAGGAATGACGTCATGAACGAACTTCTGAGGAACGACACTCTCGACCAGTGGGACCGGGAGACGTTCCTGCATCCCTCCACCCACCTCGCGCAGCATGCGCGGGGGGAATCGACGGCGCGCATCATCCGCACGGCCGAGGGCGTCCACATCGAGGACCGCGAGGGGCAGCGCTGGCTCGACGGCTTCGCCGGGCTCTACTGCGTGAACGTGGGCTACGGCCGGCGCGAGATCTCCGACGCGATCGCCAAGCAGGCCCAGGAACTGGCCTATTACCACGCCTATGTGGGCCACGGCACCGAGGCCTCCATCACCCTGTCGAAGATGATCCTCGACCGGGCGCCGTCGCACATGTCGAAGGTCTATTTCGGCCTCGGCGGATCGGACGCGAACGAGACCAACATCAAGCTGGTCTGGTACTACAACAACGTCCGCGGGCTGCCGCAGAAGAAGAAGATCATCTCGCGCTGGCGCGGCTACCACGGCTCGGGGATCATGACCGGCTCGCTGACCGGCCTGCCGCTCTTCCACGAGAAGTTCGACCTGCCGATGGCGCCGGTGATGCACACCACCGCGCCCTACTACTATCGCCGGGAGAACCCGGATCAGAGCGAGGCCGAGTTCGTCGCGCAATGCGCCCGCGACCTCGAGGAGATGATCGAGCGCGAGGGCGCCGACACCATCGCCGCGTTCTGGGCCGAGCCGATGCTGGGCACGGGGGGCATCGTGCCGCCACCCGCGGGCTACTGGGAGGCGATCCAGCCGATCCTGGAGAAGAACGACATCCTGCTCGTGGCCGACGAGGTCGTGACGGGCTTCGGGCGCCTGGGCACCATGTTCGGCTCCGAGCATTACGGGATGAAGCCCGACCTCATCACCATCGCCAAGGGCCTGACCTCGGCCTATGCGCCGCTGTCTGGGTCCATCGTGTCGGAGAAGATGTGGAAGGTGCTCGAGCAGGGCACCGACGAGTTCGGGCCGCTGGGCCATGGCTGGACCTACTCGGCGCACCCGATCGGGGCGGCGGCGGGCGTCGCCAACCTGCAGCTGATCGACGACCTGAAGCTGGTGCAGAACGCCGGCGAGGTGGGCGCCTATCTCAACGAGCGGATGCGCGAGGCGCTGTCCGACCACCCCCATGTGGGGGAGGTCCGCGGCGAGGGGATGCTCTGCGCCGTGGAGTTCGTCGAGGACAAGGAGCGGCGTCGCTTCTACGAGCCGTCGCAGAAGGTGGGCGCGAAGGTGGTGGCGGAGCTTGCCAAGCACCACGTCATCGGCCGCGCCATGCCCGGCGGCGACATCCTGGGCTTCGCGCCGCCCTTCAGCCTGGTGAACGAGGAGGCCGACCGCATCGTCGACGCGACCGTCAAGGCCGTCTCGGCCGCCGGCCTCTAAGCCCTTGCCGGCCGGGGGTTATTCCCCCGGCCGGGTCATCTGGAACAGGTCCGTCACCGCGGCGAAGTCGCGGTAGCCCAGGCGCGAGACGGGCTGGAACGAGAGCACGTCGAAGCGGCCGTCCCTGAGATGCGCGTCGTCGATGTGGATGCCCGTGACCTCGCCCAGGACCATCAGGTTCGTCTCGCCCCCGAGCTCCACGATCTGCGTCATGCGGCATTCCAGCGCCGCCGGAGCGGCGGCCACGCGCGAGCAGGGAATCGTCTCGCAGGGGGCGCGCTCGAGGTTCGCGTGGTCGAACTCGTCGGTCTCGCGGCCGTAGGGGCCGGAGGTGTCGTTCATCGCCTCGGCCAGCGCGCGGGAGACGATATTGCAGCAAAAGACCCCGGTTTCGCGGATGTTGGCGACGCTGTCCTTGGTGCCGTCGCGGTCGGGCTTGGCGCTGGTGGAGGAGAAGATCACCTGCGGCGGGGTATAGGCCACCGCGTTGAAGAACGAGTAGGGCGCGAGGTTCTCGCGCCCGTCCGATCCGCGGGTCGAGATCCAGCCGATGGGGCGGGGGGCCACGATGGCTGCGAAGGGATTGTGGGGCAGGCCGTGGCCGTCCTCGGGGCGGTAGAACATCGGGCACGCTCCTCGTGCAGGGTGGAAATCGCGCCGGGCGGCCGTCGGGCGGCCGCCGGCTTCGGGCCTGTCCTTCGCCCGTCCCGCGCCGGCCCTGGGCCGGGCGCCCGCCGGACACGCGTCGGACATTTGCCGGGCACCTAGGGCCGTGCTAGGGCGCGCGCCAGTCGAAGGGGGCGGGGATGCTGGTCGAGGAAGGTCCGGAGGATCGCTGGCAGGTCGAACAGCTCTTCGACCTGAGCTTCGCGCCGGGGCGCGAGCTGCTGTCGTCCTACCGCCTGCGCGAGGGGGTGGAGCCGGTGGCGGGCCTGTGCCTCGTGTCGCGCGAGGAGGGGGCCGTGGGCGGCGCGATCCGCTACTGGCCCGTCCGCGTGGGGGAGGTGCCCGTGCTCCTTCTGGGGCCGGTGGCCGTGCACCCGACCCGGCAGGGGGAGGGGCTGGGCGCGTTCCTGATCCAGTCCAGCCTGGGGCGGGCGGAGGAGCTGGGCCATGCCCGCGTGATGCTGGTGGGCGACGCGCCCTATTACGGGCGCTTCGGATTTTCGCGGCTGGACGGCGTGACGATGCCGCCGCCGACCAACCCCGACCGGGTGCTGGGCCTCGCCCTGCGGGCCGGTGCGTGGGACGGCGTGAACGGGACCGTCACGCGGGACTTGGAACCCTTCGTCGCATCCCCATCTTACGGAACATGAACACCGATCCGATCCCCCACGAAGAGCTGTCCCCCGAGATCTCGGAGGAGCTCGACCGTCTCGCGCTGAGGTTCCGCCAGGCCGATGGCGTCGGCATGCAGGTCCTGAGCCTCGTCGGCGGGCAGGCCGAGGACCTGCTGGGCCGGTTGCCCCTGTCTGTCCGCCAGGGGCTGGACCGGGCGACGCGGCGGGCGCTGGAAGTCGCCTTCGACGCCGCGCGGCTCAGCCGGGGGCGCTGGCGCGACCGGCCCGACTGGCTCAACTCCGCCACCACCACCGCCATGGGGGCGGTGGGTGGCGCGGGCGGCCTGCCCACGGCCTTCGCCGAGCTGCCCGTCACCACGACGGTCCTTCTGCGCGCGATCCAGGGGATCGCGGCGGACCTGGAGTTCGACGTGGAGGACCCGGTGGTGCGCGCCCAGTGCCTGCAGATCTTCGCCGCCGCGGGGCCCCTGGCGCGCGACGACGGCACCGACATGGCGTTCCTGTCCACGCGGGTGGCGCTGACGGGGACCGCGATCAACGGCATCATCGCGCGCATCGTGCCGCGCATGGCCACCGTGCTGGGCCAGAAGCTCGCCGCGCAGGCGGTGCCGCTGATCGGCGCGGCGGCGGGGGCGGCCACGAACTACGCCTTCACCAGCTATTACCAGGAGATGGCGCGGGTCTATTTCGGGCTGCGCGCGCTCGCCCGCGACAGCGGCGTGGAGGTGGAGACGCTCCTGCGCGAGTTCCGGGTGCGGGCGGCGCCGCCGCGGATGGTGCGCTGACCGGTCAGCCCCGCGTGAGGCTCTCCGTCAGCCACTCGTTCAGGGGCTCGCGCACGCTCTGGGTGCCGGAGGCGCGCGCGGCCTCGACGACGGCGCGGGCCTCCTCGAGGTTCACGCGCCGCAGCAGGTGCTTGACCGGACCGATGGAGGCGGGGCGCATGGACAGCGACCGCAGGCCGATCGCCGCGAGGCCCAGCGCCTCGAGCGGGCGGCCGGCATCCTCGCCGCAGAAGCTGACCGGCGTGCCCGCCTCGGCGCAGCGCGACACGATCATCTCGAGGATGTTGAGAAAGCTCGTGTCGAGCGTGTCGTAGCGCCGCCTTACGCGCTCGTTCTCCCGGTCGGCAGCGAAGAAGAACATCTTGAGGTCGTTGCCGCCGATGGAGACGAAGTCCGCCTCCTCGTAGAAGGCGCGGGGGCAGAAGGCCATGGACGGCGTCTCGATCATGGCGCCGACGCTGATGTCGGCGGGCAGGTCGTGGCCGAGACGGCGCTCGCGCTCGACCTCGTCGTCGACCATGGCGCGGGCGGCGCGGAACTCGCCGATCTGCACGATGAAGGGGAACATGATCCACAAGGGGCGGCCGACCGCCGCGCGGATCAGGGCCTGGAGCTGCATCCGCATAACACCCTTGCGGTCGAGCCCGACCCGGATCGCGCGCCAGCCGAGCGCGGGGTTCGGCTCCTCGGGGCGCTTCATGTAGGGCAGGATCTTGTCGGACCCGATATCGAGGGTGCGGAACACGACCGGCTTGCCCAGTGCCGCGTCCATCACCCGCCCGTAGAGCCTCGCGAGGTCACCGCGCCGGGGCATCGAGCGGTTGGCGAGGAACTGCAGCTCGGTGCGGAACAGGCCCACCCCTTCGGCGCCCGACCCGTCGAGGGAGGGCAGGTCGGCCATCAGGCCCGCGTTCATCGTCAGCGCGATCCGCGATCCGCAGAGCGTCTCGGCGGGCAGGCCGCGCAGGTCCTTGTAGCGCTCCTGCGCCTTGGCCTGCATGGCGAACTTGTCGCGGAAGGCGGCGACGATGTTGTCCTCGGGGCGCAGGTGAACGGCGCCCTGGTCGCCGTCCACCAGGATCGGGTCGCCGTTCAGCGCCTCGGTGGTGACGTTCTCGGCGTGGATCACCAGCGGGATCGCGAGCGCGCGGGCGATGATCGCCGCGTGGCTGCCCACCGCGCCCTGTTCCAGGACGATGCCCCGAAGCGAGCGGCCGTAGTCCAGCAGATCGCCGGGGCCGATGTTGCGCGCCACCAGGATCGGGTCGGCGGGCATCTCGGCCCCGGTCTCGGAGCCCTGTCCCGTGAGGATGCGCAGCAGGCGCCGGGAGATGTCGTCGAGGTCGTGCATCCGCTCGCGGATATAGGCGTCGGGCGCGCTCTGGAGCCGGGTGCGGGCGTTCGACTGCTCCTTCTCCACCGCCGCCTCGGCCGACAGGCCGCGGTCGATGTCCTCGCACATGCGCCTGAGCCAGCCGCGCGAGCGGGCGAACATGCGGTAGGTCTCCATCACCTCGCGCTGGTCCTTGTCGGCGGTCATGCCCGCGCCGTCGAGCATGTCGTCCACCGTGACGCGCAGCCTGTCGACCGCCTCCGTGAGGCGGACCTTCTCGGTCTCGGGGTCCTCGGCGATGGGGTTGGTGACCACGACGCGGGGCTCGTGGAGCCAGACATGGCCCTCGGCCGTGCCCTCCTGTCCGACGGTGCCGCGAAACAGGACCGGGTGCTGGTGGCGGGCGGAGAGGGCGGCGCCCTCGCCCACGAAGGCGCCGAGCTCGGTCATCTCGGCCAGGACCATGGCCACGACCTCGAGCGCGTAGATCTCGTCGTCGGTGTAGTGGCGCGCGTCCCTGGACTGGACGACGAGGACGCCGAGCTTCTCGCCCAGCCGCTGGACGGGGACGCCGAGGAAGGAGGAATAGGCCTCCTCCCCCGTCTCGGGCATGTAGCGGAACCCGCGCATGGAGGGCGCGTCGGCGGCGTTCACGTACTTGCCCAGCCGCGCGACCTTGCCCACGAGGCCCTCGCCCAGGCGCAGCCGCGTCTGGTGCACCGCCTCTGGCTTGAGCCCCTCGGTGGCGCACAGCTCCAGCGTTTCGGTGTCGCGGAACAGGTAGATCGAGCAGACCTCGGTGCGCATCGAGCTGGCGATGATCGTGGTGATGTGGTCGAGCCGCTCCTGGCCCTCGCTCTCCTCGGCGAGGGCGGCGCGCAGACGCCTGAGGAGCTTGCGGCTCTCGCTGTCGCTGGCGTTCTGCATCGGTTCCGTCCATCATGTTTCGCGGCCCGGCCGCCGCGCACGTCTGGGGCGAGGACCGAGGGGCAGCATAACCGTCAACGCGTCCGGGACGGAACCGGTTTTCCCGATGTCGCACGTCCGGCGAAACTTCGGCCCTTGTGGCGAGGGCGGCCGCGCGCATTAACTCGCCCCCGGAGACCGCCGCGGGGCGGCCGCGGCGCGCGGGTGCGGGCCGGGTCGCTTGCGAAAGAAAATTGCGCCCGCTAGACCGGTGCGGCCGGTCAAGACGCAGACGAGAGGGGGACTGATGAAATTCGGTGTCGTCAAGGAAAGCCAGGAAGCGGAGGCGCGGGTCGCGCTGACGCCGGCCTCGGCGCAGCAGATCCAGAAACTCGGCCATGAATGCCTGGTCGAAGCCGGCGCGGGCGCCCGCGCCGACATCACCGACGACGCCTACAGGGAGGCCGGCGTCGAGATCGTCGAGGGCGCCGATGCCATCTTCGAGCGGGCCGACATCGTCGCCAAGGTCCGCCCGCCCACCGAGGAAGAGGTGGACAAGCTGCGCGAGGGGCAGACGCTCATCAGCTTCTTCTACCCGGCCGAGAACGAGGAGCTGCTGAAGAAGGCCGCCGACAAGGGCGCCACCCTCGTCGCCATGGACGCGGTGCCGCGGATCAGCCGCGCGCAGAAGCTCGACGCGCTGTCGTCGATGGCCAACATCGCGGGCTACCGCGCGGTGATCGAGGCGGCGAACAATTTCGGCCGCTTCATGACCGGCCAGGTGACCGCCGCCGGCAAGGTGCCGCCCGCCAAGGTGCTCGTCGTGGGCACGGGCGTCGCGGGGCTGGCGGCCATCGGGGCGGCGACCTCGCTGGGCGCGATCGTCAAGGCGTTCGACGTGCGGCCCGAGACGGCCGAGCAGGTCGAGTCCATGGGGGCGGAGTTCCTGTTCCTCGACTTCGAGGACAGCTCCGACGGGTCGGGCGACGGCGGCTACGCCAAGCCGTCGAGCCCCGAGTTCCGCGAGAAGCAGCTCGAGCTGTTCCTCGAACAGGCGCCCGAGATCGACATCGTCATCACCACGGCCCTGATCCCCGGCCGCGAGGCCCCGGAGCTGTGGACCAAGGACATGGTCGAGGCGATGAAGCCCGGCTCGGTGATCGTGGACCTCGCCGCCGAGAAGGGCGGCAACTGCAAGATGACGCGCAAGGACGAGACCTTCGTCACCGAGAACGGCGTCACCATCGTGGGCTATACCGACTTCCCCAGCCGGATGGCGAAGCAGTCCTCCACGCTCTATGCCACCAACATCCGCCATTTCCTGGCCGACCTCACGCCCGAGAAGGACGGCGCGGTGGACCACGACATGGAAGACCGGGTGATCCGCGATTCCACCATCGCCCACGGGGGCGAGGTGACCTGGCCGCCCCCCAAGCGCGAGGACCCCTCTCCCAAGCAGTCGCAGCAGAAGAGCGAGAAGCCCAAGGAGAAGACGGCCGAGGAGAAGCGGGCCGAGGAATACGACCGCTTCAAGAAGGAGACGCGCAACCAGGTGGGCCTGCTGGCGCTGGGCGCGATCGTCATGCTGGCGATCGGCACCGTGGCGCCGCCGTCGCTGATGAGCCACCTCATCGTCTTCGCGCTGGCGTGCTTCGTGGGCTTCCAGGTGATCTGGGGCGTGTCCCACAGCCTCCACACGCCGCTGATGGCGGTCACCAACGCGGTGTCGGGCATCATCATCCTGGGCGCGTTGCTGCAGGTCGGGGCGGGCAACTGGCTCGTCGTGATCCTGTCCTTCGTGGCCATCGCAATCGCATCGATCAACATCGTCGGCGGCTTCCTCGTGACGCGCCGGATGCTGTCGATGTTCGTGAAGTCGTAAGGGAGGCACAGAGATGTTCTTCGAAGAAGGCCTCCAGGCGGCCGCCTATATCGTCGCGGCGATCCTGTTCATCCTCTCCTTAGGCGGGCTGAAGGACCAGGAGACGGCCAAGCGCTCGATCTGGTACGGCATCGTCGGCATGGCCCTCGCGGTGGTGGCGACGGTGTTCGGACCGGGCGTGCAGAACCTGTTCGTGCTGCTGATCGCCATCGCCATCGGCGCGGGCCTGGGCATCTACATCGCGGGCCAGGTGCAGATGACGGAGATGCCGCAGCTGGTCGCGGCGCTCCACTCCTTCGTGGGCCTCGCGGCCGTGTTCATCGGGATCAACGCCGAGCTGATGCTGGGTTCGGTCCTGGCGATGAAGGAGGCGGGCACGAGCCTCACGGAGGTGGACCTGACGGGCTTTGGCGAGACGCTGTGGAACAAGACCGCCGCCGAGATCACCATCCTGCGGGTCGAGAGCTTCATCGGCATCTTCATCGGCGCGGTGACCTTCACCGGCTCCATCGTCGCCTTCGGCAAGCTGTCGGGCAAGATCGACGGCAAGCCGTCGCAACTGCCCGGCGGACACATGCTGAACGCGGCCGCAGCCGTGCTCTGCATCGTGCTGGGCATCCTCTATTTCGGCGGCGCCGGGATCTGGACCGTGTTGCTGATGGCGCTGGTCGCGGGCTTCATCGGCTATCACCTGATCAACGGGATCGGCGGCGCCGACATGCCCGTGGTGGTGTCGATGCTGAACTCCTATTCGGGCTGGGCGGCGGCCGCGATCGGCTTCACCCTGTCGAACGACCTGCTGATCGTCACCGGCGCGCTGGTGGGCTCGTCCGGCGCGATCCTGTCCTACATCATGTGCAAGGGCATGAACCGCTCGTTCATCTCGGTGATCCTGGGGGGCTGGGGCGGACAGACCCAGTCGAGCGGGCAGGAGATCGAGGGCGAGCAGACCCCGATCAAGGCCGACGAGGTGGCCGACCTGCTGGAGGAGGCCGACAGCGTCGTCATCGCACCGGGCTACGGCATGGCGGTGGCGCAGGCCCAGCAGGCGATCAGCGAGCTGACCACGAAGCTCAAGGAGAAGGGCAAGACGGTGCGGTTCGCCATCCACCCCGTCGCGGGCCGGATGCCGGGGCACATGAACGTGCTCCTGGCGGAGGCGAAGGTGCCCTACGACCTGGTGCTGGAGCTGGAAGAGATCAACGAGGACTTCCCCGAGACGGACGTGGTGATCGTCATCGGCGCCAACGACATCGTCAATCCGGCGGCCAACGACGACCCGGGCTCGCCCATCGCGGGCATGCCCGTCCTGCATGTGTGGGAGGCGCGGCACGTGATCGTGTCGAAGCGCGGCCAGGGCACCGGGTATTCGGGGATCGAGAACCCGCTGTTCTTTAAGGACAACACGCGGATGTACTACGGCGACGCCAAGGAGTCGGTGAACGCCCTGCTGCAGAAGCTGTGACGGGGGAAGGGCCGCGCCATCGGCGCGGCCCCTCGTGGCAAACCGGGAGGGGCTCGCCGCGGCGGGCCCCTTTTTCGTCGCGTGCCTAGTCGCGGATGCCGCCGAAGCGGTCGGCCCATTCCGCGCGCTGGTCGTCGGTGATCTTGGCGAAGAGGTTGTCGGGCACCGTGAAGGGGTGCCCGGCGGGCAGCCGCTCCAGCGCCTCGGCGACCGGGCCGGGCCAGTCGGCGTCGGTCCCCAGCGACGCGCGGATCGCGGCGGCGGCGTCGGGGACGAAGGGGGCCGAGAGGATGCCGTAGAGGCGCGCGAGGTTGAGCGAGAAGCGGATGATCGCGGCGGCGCGCGCCTCGTCCTCCTTGATGGCGGCCCAGGGGGCGGCGGACTGGAGATACTCGTTGCCCACCACCCAGATCGCGCGCAGCTCGGCGGCGGCCTTGCGGACCTCGATCGCGTCCATGTGGCGCTCGAAGGTGCGGATGCGGCCCTCCAGATCGGCGATCACGGCCTCCTCGGCGGGTCCGTAGGCGCCGCCCGAGGGGACCTCCTCGCCGAACTTGGAGCGGCAGAACTTGGTCACGCGGCTGACGAAGTTGCCCAGCACGTCGGCGAGGTCGCGGTTGGAGGCGGCCTGGAACGTCTCCCAGGTGAACTCGGCGTCGCTGCCCTCGGGGGCGTTCCTGAGGAGATACCAGCGCCAGTAGTCGGCCGGCAGGATCTCCAGAGCCTGGTCCATGAAGACGCCGCGCCCCTGGCTGGTGGAGAACTGGCCGCCCTGGTAATTGAGGTAGTTGAACGACTTGATGTAGTCGACGAGCTTCCAGTCCTCGCCGGTGGAGTTGGCCCCCATGATCGTCACGGGGAACGACAGGGTGTGGAAGGGCACGTTGTCCTTGCCCATGAACTGGACGTAGCGCACGTCGCCCGCGCCCCGGTCGGTGCGCCACCAGCGCTCCCAGTCGGCCCGGGGGCGCCCCTCGGCCTCGGCCCATTCGGCCGCGCAGGCGATGTACTCGATGGGGGCGTCGAACCACACGTAGAAGACCTTGCCCTCCATCCCCGGCCAGGGCGCGCCGCCGCGGGCGACGGGCACGCCCCAGTCGAGGTCGCGGGTGATGCCGCGGTCGCGCAGGCCCTCGTCGAGCCATTTCAGCGCGATGGAGGTGGTGAGCGCGGGCCAGTCGGCGCGGGTGGTGATCCATGTCCGCAGGTCGTCGGCCATGGCCGATTGGCGCAGGTAGAGGTGCTTGGTCTCGCGCGGTTCGAGATCGGTCGAGCCCGAGACGGCGGAGCGCGCGTCGATGAGGTCGGTGGGGTCGAGGGGCTTGGTGCAGTTTTCGCACTGGTCGCCGCGGGCGCGCTCGTAGCCGCAGTTGGGGCAGGTCCCCTCGATGTAGCGGTCGGGCAGGAAGCGGCCGTCGGCGGGGGAATAGACCTGGGTCTCGGTGCGTTCCTCGATCAGGCCGGCGGCGTCGAGGCGCTCGGCGAAGTGCTGGGTCAGCTCCCTGTTCTGGGGCGAGGAGGAGCGGCCGAAACGGTCGAAGGACAGGCGGAAGCCGTCGGAGAGGTCCTTCTGGACCTGCCACATCTCGGCGCAGTACTCGGCCACGGGCTTGCCGGCCTTGGCGGCCGCGAGCTCGGCGGGGGTGCCGTGCTCGTCGGTGGCGCACAGGAACAGGACCTCGTCGCCCCGGCCCCGCCGGTAGCGGGCGTAGAGGTCGGCCGGGAGCTGGCTGCCCACCAGGTTCCCCAGGTGCTTGACGCCGTTGATGTAGGGGATCGCCGAGGTGATCAGCACGCGGTCCATGGGGCGGGCCCTTCCGTCTTGTCGCATCGCGGCCTCTTAGCCCGGCGCGGACCCGAGTTCCAGCCGCCACGGGGGGATGGCGAGGTCGGTCCGCCACTCCGCCGGGCCGCGGTCGCGGGCGCGCAGGAGTGACAGGTGCCAGCCCGCGCCCTCCCGCGCCGCGGCGGCGACCGACCAGCGCGTCTCCACCCCCGGGGCCGCGCCCTCGGGCGTCAGGATCAGGACGAGGGGGGCGGGGCCGCCGCGCCCCGCCCCGGCCTCGGCGGCCAGGTGCAGCCGGCGCACCGGGGTCAGGCCCGGCGGGCGGTCGAGGTCGGCGACCACGAGGGGGGCGGCACCTGCGCGCAAGGCCTCCTCCGCGGCCCAGAGGATGTCGCCCGCGCGGCCCGGCGAGACGTGGAGCAGCCGGCGGGGGTCGAACCAGGGCGAGATCCCCGCGGGGCAGGGGCGCGCCGGCTCCCAGGCGGGCGCGATCCACACGACCTCTCCGCCGGCCGCGTCCACGGTGACGGCGGCGGCGCGCAGGGCCAGGTGGCGCCGGGCGTTGCCGCAGACCTCGTGGGCGCGGCCGGGCGCGAGCTCCATCCCGTCCGTCACCCTCAAGGGGCGGGGGGATGCCCCGGCGGATCGGGGCCGCGCGGTCTGCAGGGCGAGCGGCGTCATGGGGCGAGGGTAGGGTGTTCCCCTTTCGTTCTCAAGCCCCGCCGATGGCGGGGCGAACGAAAAACGCCCGGCCGAGGGGGCCGGGCGTTCGTGATCTCGCGATCCGCGCGGGGATCAGTTCTGGGCGTAGTACTCGATGACCAGGTTCGGCTCCATCTGCACCGGGTAGGGCACGTCGCCCAGGCCCGGGGTGCGCACGAAGTTGGCGGTCATCTTGGAGTGGTCCACGTCGAGGTAGTCGGGCACGTCCCGCTCGGGGAGCTGCACGGCCTCGAGCACCGAGACGAGCTGCTTGGACTTCTGGCGCACCTCGATCACGTCGCCTTCCTTGACACGGTAGGAGGGGATGTTGACCCGCTTGCCGTTCACCATGACATGGCCGTGG
Source organism: uncultured Paracoccaceae bacterium (assembly GCA_947500825.1). Classification (GTDB taxonomy): domain Bacteria; phylum Pseudomonadota; class Alphaproteobacteria; order Rhodobacterales; family Rhodobacteraceae; genus Palleronia. The sequence goes on from CANMTR010000005.1 coordinate 106,991, forward strand.
TTGACGAACTGGCGCGCGGCGAAGACCGTGGCCACGAACTTGGCGCGGTAGACGACCGCGTCGAGACGCTGCTCCAGGAGGCCGATCAGGATCTCGCCGGTGTCGCCGCGGCGGCGCTCGGCCTCGGAGTAGATGCGGCGGAACTGCTTTTCCGTCAGGTCGCCGTAGTAGCCCTTGAGCTTCTGCTTGGCGCGAAGCTGAAGGCCGAAGTCGGACATCTTGCCCTTGCGGCGCTGGCCGTGCTCGCCGGGGCCGTATTCGCGGCGGTTCACGGGGCTCTTGGGCCGGCCCCAGATGTTCTCGCCCATGCGGCGGTCGATCTTGTACTTGGCAGAGGTGCGTTTGGTCACCGTCTGGTCTCCTTCGCGCTGTGGAAGGGCGTTGTCCTTTGCCTCGGGACGGATCTCCCTCGGCCGACAGGCCTCCCCTCGCGGGGGCCACCAACACCAATGAGACGCGCGTCTACATCCGTGCGCGGCCCGGTGTCAACCGCGCGGGCCGATCCGCTTGGCGACCGGGGCGCGCGCGGGTAGGACGGGCGCGCAAGCGACGTGAGGGACGAGCCATGGACATCCACCGCACCAAGGACGAGATGCGCGCCGCCCGGGCGGCGGCGGCCGGGGGCGAGGCGCGCCTGGGGCTGGTGCCGACCATGGGCTTTCTGCACGCGGGCCACATGGCGCTGGTCGCGCGGGCGCGCGAGCAGTGCGACCGCGTCGTCGTCTCGATCTTCGTCAACCCGACCCAGTTCGGCCCGGGGGAGGATTTCGACAGCTATCCGCGCGACATCGACCGCGACCTCGACATGCTGCGCGCCGCGGGCGTGGACGCGGTGTTCCTGCCCGACGCGGCCGAGATCTATCCCGACGACGCCGAGACGGTGGTGGAGCCCACGCGCCTGTCGCGCATCCTGATCGGCCGGCTGCGGCCGGGGCATTTCGGCGGCGTGGCGACGATCGTGACCAAGCTGTTCAACCTGATGCAGCCCGACGCGGCCTATTTCGGACAGAAGGACTATCAGCAGCTCTGCGTCATCCGCCGTTTCGTGCGCGACCTCGACATCCCCGTGCGGATCGAGGGCGTGCCCATCGTGCGCGAGACCGACGGGCTGGCCATGTCGTCGCGCAACGTCCGGCTGGAGCCCGCGCACCGGCAGGCGGCGCCCGTGCTCCACGCCGCGCTGGAGGTCGGGCGCGAGACCATCGAGGCGGGCGAGGGGGTAAGTGTCGCCGGCCAGCTCATCCGCGCGCGGCTGGCGCAGGCCGAGGGCGCGGAGGTGGCGTCCGTGGACCTGCGCGACGCCGAGACGCTCCAGCCCCTGCGGGGCGCGCCCGACCGGCCCGTCGTCATGCTGCTGGCGGTGCGTTTCGGCGACGTGCTACTCATCGACAACATGATCGCGACCCCGAAGGAGCCCGAATGAGCACCGAAAAGCCCGTCCGCCGCGTCACGGTTCCCCAGATCGCCGGCCGCAAGGGAGGCGAGCCGATCGTCTCGCTGACCTCCTACCACGCCCATACGGCGGCCATCGTGGACCGCCACGCGGACTTCATCCTGGTGGGCGACAGCCTCGGGATGGTGATGCACGGGATGGAGACGACCGTGGGCGTGCCGCTGGAGCTGATGATCACGCATGGCCGCGCGGTGGTGCGCGGCACCCGGCGGGCGCTGATCGTCGTGGACATGCCCTTCGGCAGCTACGAGGAGAGCCCCGGCGTGGCCTTCCGCAACGCCGCTCAAATCATGAAGGAGACCCAGTGCGGCGCCGTGAAGCTCGAAGGGGGCGCGCGCATGGCCGAGACGATCCGCTTCCTGACCGAGCGCGGCGTGCCCGTCATGGCCCATATCGGCCTGACGCCCCAATCGAGCCACGTGATGGGGGGCTTTCGCACCCAGGGCCGCGACGCGGAGACCTGGGAGTCGCATATCGCCGACGCCCGCGCCGTGGCCGAGGCCGGGGCCTTCGCCGTGGTGGTCGAGGGCGTGGTCGAGCCGCTCGCGCGCAAGATCACCCAGGCCGTGGACATCCCCACGATCGGGATCGGCGCCTCGGCCGGGTGCGACGGACAGATCCTGGTGCTGGAGGACATGCTGGGCCTCGGCGACCGGCCGCCCAAGTTCGTGAAGGTCTATGGCCGCCTGGGCGACGAGATCGAGCGGGCGGTGAAGGCCTATGCCGACGACGTGCGGTCGCGCGCGTTCCCCGGCGAGGACAACGTGTACCGACAAAGCTGAGCGCGGACGCCGGTCATCGCGACAGGGCGGGGCCAGGGGCCGGGGGGAGACCGGCGGGAGACTGGCGTGAGATTGGCGGAGCGGGCATTTTTCCGCGTCCGCCGACCCCCGGATCGGCGGGGAAATGCGCGCCGAGGTCGAATCCCCTCCGCAATCCGGGAACTTTGAGGGTCAATTTTCCCGTTCTTCCATGTATGATCGACAATGATCCGACGACACCCGGGCCCCGATTTGACGAATGTTCCGATATTGGCGAAGCCTTTATTAAGATTTGATCCATTGTTTCCGTAAATGCCCGCAAATAATTAACAAAAATTGCTTTTTCTTGCAGTCATCCCGCTGGGCGGGAAAAGGTCGCTCAAACGTATTTCGATCGATTGGTTTCACATATGCCTCATACGACACCATTCTCGGAAATCGCGGCCACGTTCCGGATGTGCGAGGCGCAACTGAAGGCGGCCTTGCGGCACGAAGGGTCCACCCGGCTTCACGCCACGCTCTTTCGCAAGTCCGACGAGCTTCTGGCGCGGATCGACGCGCATAGCCCGGCGAGCCGCCACGAGGTCGACGAGATGCTCGACTTCTTCGCGCGCAGGCGGGTCGACGGGGCGATCGGCGCCTCCGAGGCGTTCGACCGCGTCGCCGAACTTCTCGCGCTCCGCGACACGCTGCCCGGCGCCAATGCGCCGACCTTCCGCCTGCGCCCCCTGGGCGAGGAGCTGCCCGAGACGCGCGACATGGAGGACCTGGCCCGGTTCGTGACCCGCAGCTCGGCGCGCCTGGCGGCGATCGGCCATGATGCGCGCTACCTTGCCGTCAGCGGCCCCACCGCGGAGTTTCACAACACCACCCCCGGCAAGATGCTCGGCAAGCACGTGATCGAGGTGATCGGGTGCGGCCACCAACAGACGCGGGAGCGCCAACGGCTGGCCCTGGCGATGGCGGGCCGGCCGCAGGATTACACCTCCGAGCTCGGGGGGCACGCGCACCGCGTCCGCATCCGCCGCGTCGAGAGCGTGGGCGGACTGGCCTACGCGACCCTGTGGTCGGCCGTGGACCTGCCGGACGGGAAGGCCTGCGCCTAGAGGTCGGCGGGCACGACCTGGTCCGGCGGGCGGTGCCCGTCGGCGAAGGTCTTGATGTTGATGATCACCTTCTCGCCCATCTCGGCCCGGCCCTCGACGGTGGCGGAGCCCATGTGCGGCAGCAGGACCACGTTGGCCAGCTCTCGCAGGCGCGGATTGACCTCCGTCCCGTGCTCGAAGACGTCGAGCCCCGCACCGGCCAGCTTGCCCTGGTCGAGCGCGCGGGCGAGGGCGTTCTCGTCGATCACCTCGCCGCGGGAGGTGTTCACGATCACCGCGCTGGGCTTCATCAGGGCGATGCGGCGCGCGTTCAGCAGGTGGAAGGTGGAGGGCGTGTGGGGGCAGTTGATGCTGATCACGTCCATGCGCGCCACCATCTGGTCAAGGCTTTCGTGGTAGCTGGCCCCCAGCTCCTGCGCGATCTCGTCGCGGAGGGGGCGGCGATTGTGGTAGTGGACCTGCATCCCGAAGGCCGCGGCGCGGCGGGCCACGGCCTGGCCGATCCGCCCCATGCCGAGGATGCCGATCCGCCGCCCCGCGATGCGCCCGCCCAGGAACGCGGTGGGCGACCAGCCCGTCCAGCGCTCGGCCTGCATGGTGGCGAGGCCCTCGGGGATGCGCCGGGTGACGGCGAGCATCAGCGCGATGGTCATGTCGGCGGTGTCGTCCACGGTCACGCCGGGGGTGTTCGACACCAGGATGCCGCGCTGGCGCGCGGTGGCCACGTCGATGTTGTCGACGCCCGAGCCGTACTGGGCGATGAGCTTCAGCCGTTCGCCCGCCCGCGCCAGGAGGGTCGCGTCGATCCTGTCGGTGACGCTGGGCACCAGCACGTCCGCGCGTCCGGCGGCGTCGATCATCTCCTCGCGCGTCATGGGGGCGTCGCTGTCGCGCAGCTCGACGTCGAACAGCTCGCTCAGGCGCGCCTCGACGGCGGCGGGCAAGCGTCGCGTCACGACAACACTCAGGCGGTCGGACGGCATCGGTCTCTCCTCTGGCAGTTTCCTTCGGGCGCGCTTTGGCGCAAGTTGGCGGGGAACGGGGCGGGGCACAAGCCACCACTCCGAAGGCCCGCGCAAGACGGGCCCGGGCAGCAACGGACGGGCACATGGCAAGATCGACGGGACTTCTGGCGCTGGCCCTCGCGGTGGGGCTCGGCGGCGTGGTGGAGGCGGCCGAGACGGTGCGCGGCGAGGTCACGAACCTGCCGCTGCCGCGCTACGTGTCGATGAAGTCCGCCAAGGGCAATGTCCGGCGCGGCCCGTCTCTGAGCCACCGGATCGACTGGGTCTATCGCCAGCGGGACCTGCCGCTGAAGGTCACGGCCGAGTACGGCCACTGGCGGCGGGTCGAGGACCGGGACGGGCAGGGCGGCTGGGTGCACTACGCGCTCCTCTCGGGGACCCGCACGGCGCTGGTGGAGGCCGAGGAGGCGCCCCTGCGGCGCCGGCCCGACGCGGATGCCGACGCCCTGGCCATCGCCCGGCGCGGCGTCGTCGCCCGGATCGACGAATGCGCGCCGGACTGGTGCCGCCTGAGCAAGGACGGGCACAGCGGCTGGGCGCGGAAATCCGCGCTCTGGGGCGTCGAGGCGGACGAGATCATCGAGTAGCGCCCACCCGTCTCAGGCCAGGAGCCTGCGGGCGATGACCTGGGCCTGGATCTCCGCCGCGCCCTCGAAGATGTTGAGGATCCGCGCGTCGCACAGGATGCGGCTGATCGGGTATTCCATGGCGAAGCCGTTGCCGCCATGGATCTGCAGCCCGTTGTCGGCCGCCGACCAGGCCACCCGCGCGCCCAGGAGCTTGGCCATCCCTGCCTCCACGTCGCAGCGGCGGCCGTTGTCCTTTTGCAGGGCGGAGAAGTAGGTGAGCTGGCGGGCCACCATGATCTCGGTCGCCATCATGGCGAGCTTGCCAGACACGCGCGGGAACGCGATCAGCGGCTTGCCGAACTGGTTGCGGTCACGGGCGTATTTCATGGCGGCGTCCAGGGCGGACTGGGCCACGCCGATCGCCCGGGCGGCGGTCTGGATGCGCGCGCTCTCGAAGGTCTCCATCAGTTGCTTGAAGCCGCGCCCCTCCTCGCCGCCGAGGAGGTTCTCGCCCTTCACGCCGAAGCCGTCGAAGCCGAGCTCGTATTCCTTCATTCCGCGGTATCCCAGCACCTCGATCTCGCCGCCGGTGATGCCGGCGTCGGGGAAGGGGGCGTCGTCGGTTCCGGGCGTCTTCTCGGCCAGGAACATGGACAGGCCGGAATAATTGTCGGAGGTCGGATCGGTCCGGGCCAGCAAGGTCATCACATGGGCGCGCGCGGCGTGGGTGATCCACGTCTTGTTGCCGGTGATCGCCCAGTCCTCGCCCAAGCGGGTCGCGCGGGTGCGCAGGGCGCCCAGGTCGGAGCCGGTGTTGGGCTCGGTGAAGACGGCGGTGGGCAGGATCTCGCCGCTGGCGATGCGGGGCAGCCAGTGGGCCTTCTGCGCGTCGGTGCCGCCGCAGACGATCAGCTCGGCGGCGATCTCGGACCGGGTGCCGAGGCTGCCCACGCCGATATAGCCGCGCGACAGCTCCTCGGAGACGACGCACATGGCGGCCTTGGACAGGCCGAGCCCGCCATGCTCCTCGGGGATGGTCAGGCCGAAGACGCCGAGCTCGGCCATCTCGTCGATGACCTCCATGGGGATGAGCCGGTCGTCCAGGTGCCAGCCATGGGCATGGGGCTCGATCCGGTCGACGGCGAAGCGGCGGAACTGCTCGCGCACCATCTCGAGCTCGTCGTCGAGGCCGGAGCGGCCCACCGTGATCTCGGCGCTGCGCTCCTCCATCAGCCGGACGAGGCGTGTGCGGGCGGCCTGGACGTTGCCGTGGGCGATGAGGGTGCGCACCGCGTCGTTGCCGAAGCTCGCGGGATCGATCCCGAGGTCCGACAGGCGCACGATCTCGGTCTGGCTCATGGGGATGCCGCCCGCGACCTGGGACAGGTATTCCCCGAAGGCGATCTGGTGGATGAGCTGCTCGACCTCGCCGAAGGCGCCCTCGCGCTCCAGCCGCTCGGCCCAGGACTGCATCTGGCGCAGCGCCTCGGCGTAGGTGGCGAGCCAGGCAAGGCCGTGGGCGGCGTGCTGGTGCTCCTCGACCTTTGCGCCCGAGACGCGCCCCCCCGAGACCACGTGCTCGCGCAAGGCCGCGACGGCCCGTTCCTGGGCGGCCTCGACGGCCGGGACCGCCCGCGCCGAAAGCGCCAGCAGGTCGGCCAGGACCCCGGTGGCGGGGCTGGCCGTGGTCAGGTCCTGTCCATCATGGGGCATGGCGGCCTCCTTTGCTGCATCTGCGAAGGCGGGCCTACCGGTTGCGCGGCGGCGGCGCAAGATGATTTCGTGCCGCTGTTCCCGATCGTACGAATATGGCGCGGAGGATCGCGGACTGTCCCTCGCCGCGGAGCCGAATATAGTGCCGGCGAAAAGAGGGGACGCAAGCATGCCGGACAACCTGATCGCCGCCTTCGCGGTGGCGCTCCTGGCGGGATTCGTGAAGGGCGCGGTGGGCTTCGCCATGCCGCTGATCCTTATTTCGGGGCTGACGCTGATGATGGACCCACGGCTGGCGATCGCGGGGGTGGTGATCCCGACCTTCGCGTCGAACCTTCTGCAGATCGCCCGGGCGGGCCGGGCGGAGGCGAGGGCCGCGTTTTGGGACCTGTGGCTGTTCATCGCCGCGATGTGCGTCATGGTCTTCGCGGTGGCGCAGATGCTGTCGTTCATCCCCACGCGCGCGATCTACCTCGCCGTGGGGGGGCCGGTCCTGGCCATGTCGCTGGTCCAGCTCGCGGGGCTGCGCTTTTCGGTGCCGGCCGGTCGGCGGCAGGGATGGGACATCGGGGTGGGCGCGCTGGCGGGAAGCGTCGGCGGCCTGGGCGGGATCTGGGGCCCGCCGACGATCCTCTACCTCATGGCGCTGGGCGTCGACCGGGCGCGGCAGATGGCGGCGCAGGGGGTCGTCTATTTCACCGGGTCGGTGATCCTGCTCGCGGGCCACCTGACCTCGGGGCTGCTCGACCGGCAGACGCTGCCGTTCTCGCTCATGCTGCTGGTCCCGGTGGGCCTGGGGATGTGGCTGGGATTCCGGACCGGCGACCGGCTGGATGCGGTGCTGATGCGGCGGGCGACGCTGTGCGTCCTGGTGGTCGCGGCGCTGAACCTGCTCCGGCGCGGCATCTGGGGGTAGGGCGGGAGCGCCGTCGGGCGCCCCCGGTGTGTCGACACGTGTCGGGGCGGATCAGTTGCCGCCGACGGTCACGTCCTGATCCTCGGGCAGGGCGGCGGACTCGTCGAACTCGAAGTCCTGCATCTGCTGGATCTGCTGGTCGGTCATCTGGTTCAGCGTCAGCTCCTCGCCGTTGACGGTGACGTCGGAGAGGCGCACCGGAACCTGGGTGTCGCCGATGCCGAGGAAGCCGCCCGAGGAGACGACGAGCGCCGGGTTGCCGTCCTGGTCGATCACCGCGACCGGGGAACCGAGGTTGTCGCCCTCGCCGGTGACCACGTCCATCCCGAGGACGTCGCCCACGGTCATCGACTGGCCGGCCGCGGCCGACCCGGCATCCTCGGCGGCGTCCTGGCCGCCGGGCTGCTCCTCGGGGGTGCCGCCGGCCTGGTCTTGCGGGGCGTTGTCCTGGGACTGCTCCTCCTGGCTCTGGCCGCTCTGGTCGCTGCCGGATTCGCCCGACTGCTCCTCGCCGGACTGGTCGGACTGCGCCGCCTGTCCCTCGCCCTCGGCGGGCTGCTGGGCGTCGCCTCCGGACTGGGCGGCCTGATCCTCGCCGCCCGACTGACCTTGGGCGCGGCGCTCCTCGCGCTCCTGCGCGGTCTCGTAGGTGACGCTCGCCTCGCCCGCCTGGCTCACGTCGACCGAGGGTTGCTGCGGCATGGTCACGGTGATGTTCGGCTGCGCGCCCTGGTAGCTGATCGTGGGCTCTTCGCGCGTGACATCGACCTGGGGCTCGCCCTCGGCCTGCCCGATCTCGACCGTGGGCTCGCCGGAGCTGGTGGTCACGTTCCCGCCGGAGCCACCGTCACCGGAGCCGCCGGAGGACGCGTCGCCGCCGCCGGACTGGGCCACGATCTCCTGGCCCTCGCCCTCGCCGACGCGCAGGTTGACGGTGGGCTCGCCCTGGACGACCTCGACCTGCGGATCGCCCTGCTCGACCTCGACCTGCGGATCGCCCGAGGACAGCTCGACCTGCGGGTCGCCCGCGAGGATGTAGACCTGGGGCGCCGGCATCTCGACGGTGACGGTGATCTGCGGGATCTCGACGCCGACCGTGGGCTGCGGCTGGACGACCTCGATCTGGGGGGCGGGGTCCTGAACGCTGACCTGGGGCTGGGCGGGGGTCACGCGCACGGTGGGGCCGGGCACGTCGACGGACACGTCCGGGTCGGGGACGCTCGCCTCGGCCTGGATCGGCAGGTCCTCGGAGGCGGTGGAGCCGCTCTCCTCCGCCTGCTCGGACTGGGCCTGGTCGGACTCCGCCTGTTCGGTCTGGGCCTGATCCTCGGCGGGCTGGGAAGCCTGCTCGTCGGATTGCGCCTGCTCCTCGGGCGTCGCGTCGGAGGGCTGCTCCTCGGCGGGCTGCTCTTCGGAGGCCTGTTCGTCGGACGGCTGCCCGGAGGCCTGCTCCTCGCCGGAGGGCTGTGCTTCGGAGGACTGGTCGGAGGCGGATTCGTCCGAGGCCCCGTCCTCTTCGGAGGCCTGCGCTTCGGTCTCGCCGGACGGCTCCCCGGAGGCGTCGTCGCCTTGCGCGGACTGCTCGGCCCCGTCGGCGGCGGGCGCGCCCTCCCCGGCGGCGCTCTCGGAGCCCTCGCTCTCGCTTTCGGCGGGCTGCTCGCCGGAGGCGTCCGTCGCGCCGCCGAGTTCCTCGCCGAAGGTCGCGCAGGATTCGGCGTTGTCGTCGTTGATCGCCGCGACGAGATCCTGGGGCGAGACCGCCTCGATGGGCTGTTCGGCCGACTGGATCGCCTCGCCGAGCGCCTGGCACTCCTGGCTCTTGTCCGACAGCAGATCGGGATTGATCTCGATCGTCTGCGCGGCGGCCGGGACGGCCATCGGCAAGGTAAGGGCGGTGGACAGCAGCAGCGTGCGCGTCTTGGCGGTCAATTTCATCTCATGGTTCCCTGTTCGTGTCCCGGGCGCGGGGGCCCCCTGGTGTCAAAAGCTGGGGTTCCCCCGAATGTTCCGGCCCGCGGCCGGGACGCGGCCCATTCCGTCGGGACGGCCTATCCCAGGGCGATGGCGCGCACGTCGTCGTCGATATGGCCCTCGTACTGGGCGAAGTTGTCGGAGAACATCGCCACGAGCTTGTCGGCCTGGGCGTCGTAGGCGGCGGGGTCGTCCCAGGTCTTGCGTGGGTTGAGCAGCAGGTCCGGCACGCCGGCGACCGAGACCGGGACCTCGAAGCCGAAATTGGGGTCCTTGCGGAACTTCGCCCGGTCCAGCGAGCCGTCGAGCGCCGCGGAGAGGAGCGCGCGGGTCGCCTTGATCGGCATCCGCGACCCCTCGCCGAAGGCGCCGCCCGTCCAGCCGGTGTTGACCAGCCAGCAGGTGGCGCCGTGCTTGGCGATCTTGGCCTTCAGGAGCTCGCCGTAGACTTCCGGACGCCGCGGCATGAAGGGCGCGCCGAAGCAGGTGGAGAAGGTCGGCTGCGGCTCGGTCACGCCGCGCTCGGTGCCCGCGACCTTGGCTGTGAAGCCCGACAGGAAGTGGTACATGGCCTGCGCGGGCGTCAGCCGCGCGATCGGGGGCAGGACCCCGAAGGCGTCGCAGGTGAGCATGATGATGTTCTTGGGATGCCCGCCCAGCGCCGTCTCGGAGGCGTTCGAGATGTAGTCCAGCGGATAGGCGCAGCGCATGTTCGCCGTCAGGCTGTCGTCGTCGAAGTCGACCTCGCGCGTGGTGTCGTCGTGGACCATGTTCTCGACCACGGTCGCGAAGCGCTGGGTGGTGGCGTAGATCTCGGGCTCGGCCTTGGGGTCGAGCCCGATGGTCTTGGCGTAGCAGCCGCCCTCGAAGTTGAAGGTGCCGCGCTCGGACCAGCCGTGCTCGTCGTCGCCGATCAGCACGCGGGAGGGATCGGCCGAGAGCGTCGTCTTGCCGGTACCCGACAGGCCGAAGAAGACGGCCGTGTCCACGGGGTTGCCCGGCGCGTGGTTGGCCGAGCAGTGCATCGGCATGATGTTCTTGGCGGGCAGCAGGTAGTTGAGGACGGTGAACACCGATTTCTTGTTCTCGCCCGAGTATTCGGTGCCGCCGATCAGGATCAGCCTCTCCTCGAAGTTCAGCGCGATGACCGTCTCGGAGCGGCAGCCATGGCGCTCGGGGTCGGCGGAGAAGCTGGGGCAGTTGACGATGGTGAAATCGGCCTCGAACGCGTCGAGTGCCGCGCGCTCGGGCCGGCGCAGGAGGTGGCGGATGAACAGCGAGTGCCAGGCCAGCTCGGTCACCACGCGCACGTCGAGGCGATGGGCGGGATCGGCGCCGCCGTAGAGGTCCTGCACGAAGTAGTCGCGCCCCGCCATGTGGGCGAACATGTCCTCCTTGAGGCGGGCGAACGATTCCGGCTCCATCGGGGGATTGTTCTCCCACCAGATGTCGTCCTCGACCGACGGGGTGCGGACGACGAACTTGTCCTGGGGCGAGCGCCCCGTGTGCTTGCCGGTGGAGACCAGGAGCGTGCCGCCCTTGCCGAGCTTGCCCTCGGCGCGCGACAGGGCCGCCTCCATGAGCTGCGGCTCGGTCAGGTTGTAATGCACCGACCCCAGCCCGGAGATGCCCAGGGATTCCAGGGGGCGATCGGGGTTGACGCGTCCATCGGCCATGTCGGTCCAGTCCTTTGCAATACTCGTACGGTCCGAGCGGGCAAGGCCCGGACAAGCGACGTGCCTTGGTATCATGTGGATGTCGCCCCGGCATAGGCCGGTTAGCGCAATCGCTCGACTTTAACGCAATCAGGTGGCGGAAGACGGGCGGATTTAAGGCGCAGGAAAGGATTTCGGGGTTTTCTGTTCGGCGAAGGATACCTGCAGAACGCCCCCCTCGCGCCCGGTGGATCGCCCGCCGGGAAAGGCCGGGGAGCCGCCCCTGCGGCGAGGGTGTCTCCCGGTGGAACGAGGACGTGACATGTCGAGAATAGCGCTGGTCGACGACGACCGGAACATCCTGACCTCGGTGTCGATGACGCTGGAGGCCGAGGGGTTCGAGGTCGAGACCTACAGCGACGGCCAGCAGGCGCTCGACGCCTTCGGGCGCCGGATGCCCGACATGGCCGTCTTCGACATAAAGATGCCGCGGATGGACGGGATGGACCTGCTGAGCCGGGTGCGGCAGCGCACCTCGATGCCGGTGATCTTCCTCACCTCGAAGGACCACGAGATCGACGAGGTCCTGGGGCTGCGGATGGGGGCGGACGACTACGTCAAGAAGCCGTTCTCCCAGAGGCTGCTGGTGGAGCGCATCCGCGCGCTCCTGCGCCGCCAGGAGGTGCTGGGGGGCGATGAGCCCACGGCCGCCGAATCCGCCCAGACGATGGTGCGCGGGCATCTCAGCATGGACCCGGCGCGCCATGCCGTCCTGTGGAAGGGCGCGCCGGTCGCGCTGACGGTGACCGAGTTCCTGCTGCTGCAGACGCTCGCCCAGCGCCCCGGCTTCGTGAAGAGCCGCGACCAGCTCATGGACGTGGCCTACGACGATCAGGTCTACGTGGACGACCGCACCATCGACAGCCACATCAAGCGGCTTCGCAAGAAGATGCGCGCGGCCGACGCGGAGTTCGCGGCGATCGAGACGCTTTACGGCATCGGCTACCGCTACAACGAGGCGTGAGCGACATGGCCCTGGTCTCCGGAACGGAGGCGCCGCCGCGGCATCGCCCCCGCATCCGGTGGGAGGGCTCGCCGCTCGCGCGCCGGATCGTCGCCCTCAATCTCGTCGCGATCCTCGCGCTCGCGGTGGGGATGCTGGTGCTGAACCCGTTCCGCGACGCCCTCGTCCTCCAGCGCGAAAGGGCCCTCGTCGCCGAGGCCGAGCTGGTCGCGGACGTGGTCGAGGCGTCCTGGGACGGGCGCGCCGACCCCTCGGCCATCCTGGCCGAGCTGGACCTGGCCGGGCCGTCGGTGGCCTTCGTCTTCGACGGGGAGGGGCGGCTCCTGGGCACGACCCGCGGGAGAGGGGACGCCGCCGCACCCCGGGCCACGGGCCTGGGGGTGCCGCCGCGCCGTTCGCTGGTGGCGGACCTCGTCGACCGCGTCAGCGCCCTCCCGTGGCCGGCCCCCGGAGACGGGGGGACGGCGCCGCTGGCCGAGCGGCTGGTCGCGCGCGGCCTCGCCGGCGCGACGGCGGTGGAGACGGGCCTCGTGCGCGACGGCGGCGCCGTCTTCGCCGTGGCGACGCCGGTGGAGATCGGGGGGCGGGTGGCCGGCGCGGTGGCCCTGACCTCGGGGGCGGGCGAGATCGACGCGCTCCTGCGTGGCCAGACGGCCCGCCTGCTGGAGCTGGTCGCCCTGGCGGTGATCGTGTCCGTGGCCTTGAGCCTGTGCCTCGCCGCGACGGTCGCGGCCCCCCTGTCGGCGCTGGCAGCCGCGGCACGGGAGGGCCGGGCGCGGGACGCGGGACGCGTGGACATCCCCGACCTCTCGGCCCGGCGCGACGAGATCGGGCGCCTGTCGGTGGCCCTGCGCGGCATGGTCGGCGCGCTCTACGACCGGATCGACGCCAACGAGCAGTTCGCCGCGGATGTCGCCCACGAGATCAGGAACCCGCTCGCCTCCCTGCGCTCGGCCGTGGGCACCCTGCGGCGGGTGGAGGAGGCGGGACGCCGTACCCGCCTTCTGGACGTGATCGAGCACGACGTGCGCAGGCTCGACCGGCTCCTGGGCGACATCTCCGACGCCTCGCGGCTCGACCGGGAGCTGGTCCGCGCCGAGGAGGAGACGTTCGACGTGGCCGCGCTCCTGTCGGGTCTCGTCGCCCATCACGGGGCCGAGGCGCGCACGCGGGGCATCTCCGTCTCGGCCGAGCTGCCGGAGGGGGGCCTGGAGATCACCGGGCTGGAGGGGCGGCTGGCGCAGGTCTTCGTCAACCTCGTGACCAACGCGGTGTCGTTCTGCGGCCCCGGCGACGCGGTGAAGGTGCGCGCCGCGCGCCGGCCGCGCGCGGTCGAGATCACGGTGGAGGATACCGGCCCCGGCATCCCCGAGGCGGCGCTGGAGCGGATCTTCGAGCGGTTCTACTCGGAGCGCCCGGAGGGGCAGTTCGGCAACAATTCGGGGCTGGGCCTGGCGATCGCGCGCCAGATCGTGGAGGCGCACGGAGGCCGCATCCGGGCCGAGAACGTCGCGGGGCGGGCGACGGACGGTGGTGGTGCCGCCGGCGCCCGCTTCGTGGTAACCCTGCCCGCATGAGCGGCCCCGTCCAAACCCTCCATGCCAGCGCCGTCGCCCTGTGGGGTCGCGGGGTGCTGGTGCGGGGCGCGTCGGGGCGCGGCAAGTCGGCCGTCGCGCTGGGCCTGATGGCGCGGGGCGGGGCGCTTGTGGCCGATGACCGCACCCGCCTTTGCTTGCGCGGCGCGCGGGTGCTGATATGGGCGCCCCGCGCGATCCTGGGGCTGGTGGAGGCACGGGGCATCGGCCTGCTGCGGGCCGACCCGGCGCCGCCCACGCCGCTCTGGGCGGTGGTGGACCTCGACGCGGAGGAGGCGGAGCGGCTGCCGCCGCCGCGGACATGCGACATTCTCGGGCACCCGTTCCCCCTCGTCAGGGGGCGCGGCAATCCCGATCTGGTGGACGGGATCGTGCAATGGGCCCGAAGCGGGGACAGGATCGCACCATGAGCCAGGCCAATCGCAGCCAGATACACGTGATCCTCGTGACCGGACCGTCGGGCGCGGGGCGCACCACGGCGCTGCGCGCGCTGGAGGACATGGGCGTCGAGGCGATCGACAACCTGCCCCTGTCGCTGATCGACCGCCTCCTGTCGGAGGGGGGCACGGGCCCGGTCGCGCTGGGCGTGGACGCGCGCAACCGCGACTTCTCGGCGGACGGCCTGCTCGGCCTCGCGGACCGGCTGGCCGCCGATCCGGGGGTGGAGCTGGACCTCGTGTATCTCGACGCCCGGCCCGAGATCCTGGTCAACCGCTTCTCCGAGACGCGGCGGCGCCACCCCCTCGCGGGGACCGACACGCCCAGTGCGGGCATCGACCGCGAGGTCGAGCTGCTGGCGCCGATCCGCGACCGGGCGGGGGTGCTGATCGACACGTCCGACCTGTCGCCCCACACGCTCAGGGACGAGGTTGCGCGGCTCTTCGGGCGCGAGGGCGGGCAGGGGCTGACCGTGTCGGTCCAGTCCTTCTCCTACAAGCGCGGGCTGCCGCTGGGGGCGGACATGGTGCTCGACGTGCGGTTCCTGCGCAATCCGCACTGGGAGCCGGACCTGCGCCGCCGCACGGGGCAGGACCCCGAGGTGGCCGCCTACGTGGCGGGGGACGACCGCTTCGAGGGCGCGACGGCGCGGATGGTCGAGCTGGTCCTGTCGCTGCTGCCCGCCTTCGCGGCGGAGGGCAAGGCGCACCTGACCGTGGCGTTCGGGTGCACCGGGGGGCAACACCGGTCGGTCGCCGTCGCGGAACATGTCGCGAAGGCCCTTGCGGATCAGGGGTGGCGGGTGTCAATTCGACACAGGGAGCTTGAGCGGCGCGCTTCCGCGGCGCCGGGGACGAGCGGGAGTGCTGCGCCGTGATCGGCATCGTCATCGTGGCCCATGGGGGCCTTGCCCGCGAATTTCTTGCGGCGGTCGAGCACGTGGTCGGCCGCCAGACGGGAATCCGTGCGGTCTCGATAGAGCCCGAATGCGACAGGGCCATGAAACAGGCCGAGATCTGCGCCGCCGCCGACGCGGTGGACGACGGCACGGGCGTGATCGTGGCCACCGACATGTTCGGCGGATCGCCCTCCAACCTGAGCCTGCGCGCCTGTTCGCCCGACAACCGGCGGATCGTCTATGGAGCCAACCTGCCGATGCTGATCAAGCTGGCGAAGTCGCGTCACCTGCAGGTGGGGGAGGCCGTCAACTCGGCGCTGATGGCGGGGCGCAAGTACCTCGACACGATGTCGAAGCCCGCGCCCGAGCTCAAGATCGCCAGCGGGCAGCACTGATCGCATGACCCTCCGGCACCTGAAGATCGTCAACGAGAAGGGCCTGCACGCCCGCGCCTCCGCCAAGCTGGTGGAGGTGGTCGAGGCCCACGACGCCGACGCGGATGTGCGCCACGACGGGCAATCCGCCTCGGGCGACAGCATCATGGGGCTGTTGATGCTGGCCGCCCATCGCGGCTCGACCATCGAGGTGGAGACCTCGGGCGCCGAGGCCGAGGCGCTCGCCGACGCGCTGGAGGCGCTCGTCGCCGGCCGCTTCGGCGAGGACATGTAGCACAAGGCCCCCCGGGGGCGTGGAACGATGGGCGCCGCCGCCGGTTGGCCCGCGACGACGAGGGAGCGCGCATGTTCGACTGGATTTCCGGCATCATCGACCAGATGGGATACGCCGGCATCGCGTTCCTCATGTTCGCGGAGAACGCGTTTCCGCCGATCCCGTCGGAATTGATCATGCCGCTCGCGGGCTTCAACGCCGCGCGGGGCTCGATGAACGTGTGGGGCGTTCTGGCGGCGGGCGTGATCGGGTCGCTCGCCGGCGCCCTCCTGTGGTACTGGATCGGGCGCAAGGTGAAGGCGCGGCGCATCCGGCGCCTGGCCGCCCGCCACGGTCGCTGGCTCACCGTGAGCCCCGAGGAGTTCGACCGCGCCCAGGACTGGTTCGACCGCCACGGCGGCATGGCGGTCTTCGTCGGGCGCCTGATCCCCACGATCCGCACCTTCATCTCGGTGCCCGCGGGGCTCATGCCCATGCCGCTGGGCACGTTCATGGCCTATACCTGCCTCGGGACGACGCTCTGGACGGCGTTTCTCACCGGGGCGGGGTACCTTCTCGAAAGCCAGTACGAGCGGGTGCAGGCGTGGCTGAACCCCGTCTCCACCGCGGTCGTGGTGGGGATCGCGGGGTTCTACCTGTGGCGTGTGGCGACCTATCGCAGCCGGGTGCCGGAGCCCCCGGAGGATCAGCGCGTGGGCACCGGCTCGTCGCCGCGGTAGTCGTAGAAGCCGCGACCCGACTTGCGGCCCAGCCACCCGGCCTCGACGTATTTCGTCAGGAGCGGGCAGGGCCGGTACTTGGTGTCGGCGAGCCCGTCGTGGAGCACGTTCATGATCGCGAGGCAGGTGTCGAGCCCGATGAAGTCCGCGAGTTCCAGCGGCCCCATCGGGTGGTTCGTGCCTAGGCGCATGGCCTTGTCGATGGAGCGCACGCTGCCCACTCCCTCGTAGAGGACGTAGACCGCCTCGTTGATCATCGGCATCAGGATGCGGTTGACGATGAAGGCGGGGAAATCCTCGGCGGTGGAGGCGGTCTTGCCCAGCTTCTCCACCACGCCCAGCATCGCCTCGAACGTCTCCTCGTCGGTGGCGATCCCGCGGATCAGCTCCACCAGGCTCATCACCGGGACCGGGTTCATGAAGTGGAAGCCCATGAACTTCTCGGGACGGTCGGTCTTGGAGGCGAGCCGGGTGATGGAGATGGAGGAGGTGTTGGAGGTCAGGATCGTGTCGGCCTTGAGCGACGGCACCAGGTCCTTGAAGATCGCCTCCTTGACCTCCTCGCGCTCCGTCGCGGCCTCGATCACCAGATCGGTCTGGCCCAGGTCGGTCAGGGTGCTGGTCGTCGAGAGCCGCGACATGGCCCCGTCGCGATCCTCGGCCGAGATCTTCTCGCGCGAGACCTGACGGTCCATGTTGCCGCGGACGGTGTCGAGAGCGCGGCCCAGCGCCGCCTCGTCCACGTCATTGAGGAGGACGTCGTAGCCCGCCAGCGCGAAGACATGGCAAATGCCCAAGCCCATCTGGCCCGCGCCGATGACGCCGATCGTCTTGATGTCCATCCGCCGATCTCTCCGTCCATGTTCGTGACGCGGCGACCATAGGCAGGGGCCCCGCGGCGATGCAAGGCGGGAACGGGATCGCCCCCCGGGGTCGCGAAACGGCCGGCCCCGGGGGGCCGGCCGCGCGTTCGCGTCCGTGCGCGGTTCAGACCTTCCGGGTCAGTTCGGGCACGGCCTCGAAGATGTCCGCGACGAGGCCGTAGTCGGCGACCTGGAAGATCGGGGCCTCCTCGTCCTTGTTGATGGCGACGATGACCTTGCTGTCCTTCATCCCCGCGAGGTGCTGGATGGCGCCGGAGATGCCGCAGGCGATGTAGAGATCGGGGGCGACCACCTTGCCGGTCTGGCCCACCTGCCAGTCGTTCGGGGCGTAGCCCGAATCGACCGCCGCGCGGGAGGCGCCGATGGCCGCGCCGAGCTTGTCGGCCAGCTCCTCGATGATCTTGAAGTTCTCCTCCGAGCCGATGCCGCGGCCGCCGGAGACGACGATGCCCGCGCTGGTGAGGTCGGGGCGGTCGCTCTCGGCCAC
Organism: uncultured Paracoccaceae bacterium; assembly: GCA_947500825.1. Classification (GTDB taxonomy): domain Bacteria; phylum Pseudomonadota; class Alphaproteobacteria; order Rhodobacterales; family Rhodobacteraceae; genus Palleronia. Next base: position 124,874 of record CANMTR010000005.1, read on the forward strand.
GTGGTCCTCGACCCATTCCGACAGGCCGGGGGCCTCGGCGGTGGCGACCTCCTCGACGGCGGCCTCGCCGCCCGCGGGGGCCGCGTCGAAGGTCGAGGTGCGGATCGACAGCACCTTCTTGGCATCCTTCGACTTCACGGTCTGGACCGCGTTGCCGGCATAGACCGGGCGCTCGAACGTGTCGGCGTCCACCACGCCCGAGACGTCGGTGATCACCATCACGTCCAGAAGGGCCGCGACGCGGGGCAGGATGTTCTTGGCATCCGTTGTCGCGGGCGCGGCGATGTGGTCGTAGTCGCCCGCGAGGGAGACCATGAGCGCGGCTGTAGGCTCGGCCAGGCGGTGGCCGTAGAGGTCGTCCTCGGCCACCAGCACCCTGGTCACGCCCTGGATCGTCGCGGCCTCCTTGGCGGCGTCGGCGGCGGTGGCGCCGGCGCACAGGACGGTGATCTCGCCCAGGTCCTTAAGGGCGGAGACCGCCTTGGCGGTGGCGTCCATCGACAGCGTGCCGTCGTTGACCTCGGCCAAAAGCAGAACGGCCATCAGATCACCCCCTCTTGGTTGCGCAGCTTCTCCACGAGCTCGTCCACGGAGCCGACCATCATCCCCGCCTCGCGCTCGGGCGGCTCGGCGGTCTTGACCACCTCGAGCCGGGGCGAGACGTCGACGCCGTAATCCTCGGGCGTCTTCTCCTCGAGCGGCTTCTTCTTGGCCTTCATGATGTTGGGAAGCGAGGCGTAGCGCGGCTCATTGAGGCGCAGGTCCACCGACACGACCGCGGGCATCTTCACGCGGATCGACTGCATGCCGCCGTCGACCTCGCGCTTGACCGTGGCGTGCTCGCCGTCGATCTCGATCTTGGAGGCGAAGGTGGCCTGTGACCAGCCAAGGAGCGCCGACAGCATCTGGCCGGTGGCGTTCATGTCGTTGTCGATGGCCTGCTTGCCGCAGATCACCATGCCGGGCTGCTCCTCGTCGACCACCGCCTTGAGAAGCTTGGCCACCGCCAGCGGCTCGATGTCGCGGTGCACGTCGTCGGCGGCCACGATCAGGATCGCGCGGTCGGCGCCCATGGCCAGCGCGGTCCTGAGCGTTTCCTGGTTCTGCTTCACGCCGATCGAGACGGCGATCACCTCCTCGACCGTGCCAGCCTCCTTGAGGCGGATCGCCTCCTCGCAGGCGATCTCGTCGAACGGGTTCATCGACATCTTCACGTTGGCCAGGTCAACCCCGCTCCCGTCCGCCTTCACGCGGACCTTCACGTTGTAGTCGATGACCCGCTTCACGGGTACCAGCACCTTCATTTCGGGTCTCCTCTCTTGTCGTATCCGCCGTAGCGCAAGCCACGGGCGGAAGACAGGTCAAACATGCCGTCACGCCGCGTCGCGGACGCCTCCCGTCGCTACCTGTTGGCGCCCGGCGTCCAGAGCACGTCCGCCGCGCCGTCGTCGTTGGCCGCCCGTGCCGCGCAGAAGCACCAGTCCGACAGCCGGTTGAGATAGGTGATCGCGGCGGCGTTGACCTTCTGCTCCCCGGCGAGCTCCTGGGCGCGCCGCTCCGCCCGCCGGCTGACCGTCCGGCACTGGTGGAGCTGCGCGGCGAGCGCCGATCCCCCCGGCAGGACGAAGGTGCGAAGGGGCGCGAGGCGCGTGTTCATCGCGTCGATCTCGGCCTCCAGCCGCTCGGTCTGGGAGGGGACCATCCGCAGGGGCGGATACTCGGCCTCCGCGTCGCGGTCGATGTCGGGGTTGCACAGGTCGGCGCCCAGGTCGAACAGGTCGTTCTGGATGCGCGCGATCTGCTCGGCCACGGTGCCGGTCGCGTGGAGGCGGGCCAGCCCGAAGGTCGCGTTGGCCTCGTCCACGGTGCCGTAGGCCTCCACCCTCACGTCGTGCTTGGGTACGCGGGCGCCATTGCCGAGCGCGGTGCTGCCGGTATCGCCGGTGCGGGTGTAGATCTTGGACAGAACGACCATGTTCAGCCTCCCATGCGGCGGAAGAAGACGAAGATCAGGATCAGCACGATCGCGAAGGCCTGGGCGTAGATGCGCCACCGCATGAGCTTGTTCGACTTTCTCGACGCGTCCGCTCCCTCGCGGCCGAAGCCGGCGATCCCCATCAGGAGGATCACCGCGACCGCCAGGCAGGCGACGAGGACGAGAAGGAACAGCGGGTCGGCGAACATGGCGCATCCGGGTGCGGGTAGGTTCGCCGGCTACCTAGCCTGCCGGGCCGCGAAGGCGACCCGCCTCAGCCTGCCGGTGTCAGGAACCGGTCGAAGATCCAGGCGGTGAGCCCGCTCTCGGGAACGTGGATGCGCGCCCAGCCCGAGGGGTCGGTGTCGAGGACCTCCACCCGCTGGTCGCGGGCCACCTGGTCGACCACCCGGTTGGCGGTGGAGGGGCCGGCGCGCAGGTTCACCCGCGTGGCGTTGACGCGAAAGACGGGCAAGGCCGGCGTGTCGGCGCGGTCGGCGCGGTCTGCGGGAGCGGGGGCCGGCGCGGCGCCGGTGGCGGCGACGGCGTTCCACAGGGTGGCGCGCGCCGTCTCGTCCGCGCCATGGGCCTGCGCCGCTTCGAGCGCGCGGGCGATGGCCCCCGCCTCGTCGTCGAGGGCGAGGCGGTTCGGGGCGGGAGCGGCGGCCTCGGCCATGGCCGCGCCGGCGGGCGCGGCGGGCCCGGACGGGGCTGTGTCGCGGCCGGCGACCGACAGGGTCGCGCCGATGCCGGCGAGGAGGAGAAGGGTCAAACGAATCATCAAAAGAACTTCCGTGGCAGCGGTGATCATATTTCCGCCTAGAACGTCGATCTTTCGGAAAGGTTCTCTTGACTAGCGGTTTTGACGTTTACCGGCCCGTGTCGGGGCGATATCTGCCGCAAGATGACCGATGACAGCGACAATGATCTGCCCGAGCCCGAACTGTCCGAATCCCTGAGCCGGGCGATCGGGGACAGGTACCTGACCTACGCGCTCTCCACGATCATGAACCGCGCGCTTCCCGATGCCCGCGACGGGCTGAAGCCCGTCCACCGGCGCATCCTGTTCGCCATGCGCGAGCTGCGCCTCGGCTCGTCGGGGGGCTTTCGCAAGTCGGCCAAGATCGCGGGCGACGTGATGGGCAACTACCACCCCCACGGCGATGCGGCGATCTACGACGCCATGGCGCGCCTCGCCCAGTGGTTCGCCGTGCGCTACCCGCTGGTGCACGGGCAGGGCAACTTCGGCAATATCGACGGCGACAACCCGGCCGCCTCGCGCTACACCGAGGCGCGCATGACATCGGCCGCGGAGGCCCTTCTGGAGGGGCTCGACGAGGACGCGGTCGACTACCGCGCCAACTACGACGGGACGCTGACCGAGCCCGAGGTGCTGCCCGCGGCGTTCCCGAACCTGCTGGCCAACGGCTCGTCGGGGATCGCGGTGGGCATGGCCACCAACATCCCGCCCCACAACCTCTCCGAGCTGATCGACGCCTGCCTGCACCTGATCCGCACGCCCGACGCGCGCGACGACACGCTGCTGAACTACGTCCAAGGGCCCGACTTCCCCACCGGCGGCGTCATCGTGGAGAGCGCCGAGAGCATGGCCGAGGCCTATCGCACCGGGCGCGGCGGCTTTCGCGTCCGGGCGGGCTGGCACACCGAGGATCTGGGCCGCGGCCAGTGGCAGGTGGTGGTGACCGAGATCCCCTACCAGGTGCAGAAGTCGCGCCTGGTGGAGCGCATCGCGGACCTGATCCAGTCCAAGAAGCTGCCGATCCTGGCGGATATCCGCGACGAGAGCGCCGAGGACGTGCGCATGGTGCTGGAGCCTCGCAGCCGCAACATCGACCCCGAGATGCTCATGGGGACGCTGTTCAAGCAGACGGACCTGGAGACCCGCTTCGCGCTCAACATGAACGTGCTGATCGACGGCCGCACGCCGAAGGTCTGCTCGCTGAAGGAGGTCCTGCGCGCCTTCCTCGACCATCGCCGCGAGGGGCTGCTGCGCCGCAAGCGCCACCGTCTGGGCAAGATCGACCACCGGCTGGAGGTGCTCGAGGGCTTCATCCTGGCGTTCCTGCATCTCGACCGGGTGATCGAGATCATCCGCTACGATCCCGGCCCCAAGCCCGCGCTGATGCGCCAGGACTGGTCGCGCGTGCCGCCCCGGGCGGAGGACGAGGCCGCCTATGTCGCGCCGCCCGAGGGGCCGGGGGAGCTCTCGGACGTGCAGGCCGAGGCGATCCTGAACATGCGCCTGCGCGCCCTGCGGCGCCTCGAGGAGATGGAGCTCAAGCGCGAGCGCGACGCCCTGCGCGCCGAGCGCGAAGGGATCGAGGCGCTGCTGGCCGATCCGGGGACGCAGTGGTCGGCGATCTCGGACGAGCTGAAGGAGACGAAGCGGCGCTTCGGCAAGGATCACCCCCGGGGCGATCGGCTGACGCGTTTCGCCACCGCCACCGATGCGCCCGACGTGCCCATCGAGGCGATGATCGACCGCGAGCCGGTCACCGTCGTGTGCTCGCGCATGGGCTGGATCCGGGCGCTGAAGGGCCATGTGGACCTGGGAGCGGAGCAGAAGTTCAAGGAGGGCGACGGCCCCGCCTTTGCCTTCCACGCCGAGACGGTGGACAGGCTGCTGCTGATGGGCTCGGCGGGGCGCTTCTATACCCTGCCGGTGGCGAGCCTGCCCGGCGGGCGCGGCATGGGCGAGCCCGTGCGCCTGATGGTGGACCTGCCCCAGGACGCGCGGATCGTGACCTTGCGCGTCCATCGGCCCGGCGCGCGCCTCCTCGTCGCCTCCGACGCGGGCGACGGGTTCCTGCTTTCCGAGGACGAGGCGGTGGCCCAGACCCGGTCGGGCAAGCAGGTCCTGAACGTGCGCGCGCCGGCCTCGGCGCACCTGGCTAGGCCGGTGCCGGAGGGGGCCGATCACGTGGCCGTGGTGGGCGACAACCGCAAGATGCTGGTCTTCGCCCTCGACGAGCTGCCGGCCATGGCGCGGGGCAAGGGCGTGCGCCTGCAGAAGTACAAGGACGGCGGCCTGAGCGACGCCATCGCCTTCAGCCTCGCCGACGGGCTGTCCTGGCAAGACCCGGCGGGGCGCACGCGCACGGTGGGCGCGGCCGAGCTGGGAGACTGGGTGGCCAAGCGCGCCGGGGCGGGCCGCATGGCGCCGCGCGGGTTTCCCCGCGACAACCGCTTCCCCCGACGCGGGCCCTGACGCGGCCTTTCGGCCACGGCTGCGCTGCGGCGCGGCCCGCCCCCGTGGCCGGCGAGGGGCCCATGGGCTAGCCCCTAGGGCGGGGACCACGACGAAAGACCTCGCCCATGCTCATGCGCCGCCTCGCCGCCCTGTGTTTGCTGCCGCTCTGCGCCTGCGGGGCGGGGCCGGGCGCTGACGATCCGCGCGACCTGGGCGATTTCCGCCTGGGCTACGCCATCGTGCAGGCCAACGACGTGGAGCAGGGGCCGTTCTCGCGCACGGCCACGGCAGGGGAGCTGACCGAGGCGCTCGGGACGGCGGTGGAGGCCCGGCTGGCGCGCTACGACGGCGACGGGCTTTATCACGTGGGCATCGCCATCGGCGGCTACGTGCTGGCGCAACCGGGCGTGCCGGTGGTCTATACTCCGAAATCGGTGCTGATCTTCGAGGTGAACCTCTACGACAACGCCACGCGCGCGCGGCTCAACGCCGAGCCCGAACGCATCATGGCCTTCGAGGGGATCACCAACCTGGCGCCGGTGGTGGGGTCGGGGCTGGTGCGCTCCAGGGAGGACCAGCTCGCCAACCTCGCCGCCGAGGGCGCGCGGCTGGTCGAGGCATGGCTGGCGCGCAATCCCGACTGGTTCGCCCCCGACCCCGAGGCGGCGCGCGTCCCCTTCGACCGCGACGACGGCAGGGCGCGCGCGCAGGCGGCTATCGCGGCGGGGAGCGGGAGCTAAGGCTTGCCTTTCCCGGGGTGCGCCGATAGAGAGCGCGCGTTATTGAACCGGGCCTGCCCGCGCAGGTGCTTTGGCCCCCAGACGAACGAGGCTGAGACGCATGGCGAAGGCGAAATTCGAACGTAACAAGCCGCACGTGAACATCGGGACGATCGGTCACGTGGACCACGGCAAGACGACGCTGACGGCGGCGATCACGAAGTACTTCGGGGATTTCCGGGCCTACGACCAGATCGACGGGGCCCCGGAAGAGAAGGCGCGGGGGATCACGATCTCGACGGCGCACGTGGAGTACGAGACGGAGGCGCGGCACTACGCGCACGTGGACTGCCCCGGCCACGCCGACTACGTGAAGAACATGATCACGGGCGCGGCGCAGATGGACGGCGCGATCCTGGTGGTCAACGCGGCCGACGGCCCGATGCCGCAGACGCGCGAGCACATCCTTCTGGGCCGCCAGGTCGGCATCCCGGCGATCGTGGTCTACATGAACAAGGTGGACCAGGTCGACGATGAGGAGCTCCTGGAGCTCGTCGAGATGGAGATCCGCGAGCTGTTGTCGTCCTACGACTACCCGGGCGACGACATCCCGATCGTGAAGGGCTCGGCGCTGGCGGCGATGGAGGGGAACAACCCCGAGATCGGCGAGAACTCGATCCGCGAGCTGATGGCGGCGGTGGACGAGTACCTGCCGACGCCCGAGCGGGCGATCGACCAGCCGTTCCTGATGCCGGTCGAGGACGTGTTCTCGATCTCGGGCCGCGGCACGGTCGTGACGGGCCGCGTGGAGCGGGGCGTGCTGAACGTGGGCGATTCGATCGAGATCGTGGGCCTGCGCGACACCAAGACGACGACCTGCACGGGCGTCGAGATGTTCCGCAAGCTTCTGGACCGCGGCGAGGCGGGCGACAACATCGGCGCGCTGCTGCGCGGGATCGACCGCGAGGGCGTCCAGCGCGGCCAGGTGCTGTGCAAGCCCAAGTCGATCACGCCGCACACGAAGTTCGAGGCCGAGGCGTATATCCTGACGAAGGAAGAGGGCGGACGCCACACGCCGTTCTTCGCCAACTACCGGCCGCAGTTCTACTTCCGCACGACGGACGTGACCGGCACGGTGCAGCTGGCCGAGGGCACGGAGATGGTGATGCCGGGCGACAACGTGTCGTTCGGGGTCGAGCTGATCGCGCCGATCGCCATGGAGGAGAAGCTGCGCTTCGCCATCCGCGAGGGCGGCCGCACCGTCGGCGCCGGCGTCGTGTCCAAGATCCTCGAGTGATCCATCCCGCCGGCGGGCACAGCCCGCCGGTGAAACGGACCATGGGCGCCTTCCGGGAGACCGGGAGGCGCCTTTTTCGTGTGTCGGAACCGCGTCGGAGTTCCGTCGGAACGCCGTAGCAGCGGTGTCGCAGGGGACCGGCGGTAGGCCCGGAGGGACTTGAACCCCCAACCAAAGCGTTATGAGCGCTCTGCTCTGACCAATTGAGCTACAGGCCCGCCGCCCGCCTGATAGCATCTCGGGGCGGGGCGGGAAAGTGGCGCGAGCGCCTTGCGGATTGAAGCACCGGGCGGGCTGGGGTAACGGCGGGGCGCGATCGACCGGAGGGGCCATGGCCGAGAACGACAAGCTGACCTATGCCCGGGCGGGCGTGGACATCGCGGCCGGGAATGCCCTGGTCGACCGTATCAAGCCGGCGGCGAAGCGCACCGAGCGGCCCGGCACCATGGCGGGCCTGGGCGGCTTCGGCGCGCTGTTCGACCCGGCGGCCGCCGGTTACGAGGACCCGATCCTTGTGGCCGCGACAGACGGCGTCGGCACCAAGCTGCGGCTGGCCATCGACACCGGCGAGGTCGCGGGCGTGGGCGTCGACCTGGTGGCCATGTGCGTCAACGACCTGGTCTGCCAGGGGGCGGAGCCGCTCTTCTTTCTCGACTACTTCGCGACCGGCAAGCTGGAGCCGGAGACGGCCGCGCGCGTGGTCGAGGGGATCGCCGCCGGGTGCGAGGAGGCGGGATGCGCCCTGATCGGGGGCGAGACGGCCGAGATGCCGGGCATGTACGGCGCGGGCGACTTCGACCTTGCCGGGTTCGCCGTGGGGGCGATGGAGCGCGGCACCGACCTGCCGCGCGACGTGGCCGAGGGCGACGTGCTGCTGGGCATCGATGCCTCCGGCGTCCATTCCAACGGGTTCTCGCTGGTGCGGCGGATCGCGGAGCGCGCGGGGCTGGCATGGGATGATCCGGCCCCCTTCGCCGACGGGTCGCTGGGGGCCGCGCTGCTCGCGCCCACGGCCCTTTACGTTCGTCCGGCGGTGGCGGCGGTGCGCGCGGGCGGCGTCCGGGCGCTGGCGCATATCACCGGCGGCGGGCTGACCGAGAACCTGCCCCGCGTCCTGCCCGAGGGGCTGGGGGCGGAGGTCGACCTGGACGCGTGGGAGCTGCCGGCCGTGTTCCGCTGGCTGCAGCGGGCGGGCGAGCTGGACGAGGCGGAGATGCTCAGGACCTTCAACTGCGGCATCGGGATGGTCGCCGTGGCCGCACCCGGAAGGGCCGACGAGGTGGCCGCGCAGTTCGAGGGCGCGGGCCACGGGGTGCGCCGGATCGGCCGCGTCGCGTCCGGGGGCGGGGTCGCCTTCGCCGGCACGCTGGGGTGATGCGGGTCGCGATCCTGATCTCGGGCGGCGGGTCGAACATGACGGCCCTCGTCGACAGCATGGTCGGCGACCACCCCGCCCGGCCCTGCCTGGTGCTGGCCAACGACCCCCGGGCGGGTGGGCTGGAGACGGCGCGCGGGCGGGGCATCCCGGCGGCGGCGGTGGACCACCGTCCCTTTCGCGGCGACCGCGCGGCCTTCGAGGCGGCGCTGTCGGAACCGCTGGAGGCGGCGCGGCCCGACCTGATCTGCCTTGCGGGGTTCATGCGCATCCTGACGGGGCCGTTCATCGACCGCTGGCGGGGGCGCATCCTGAACATCCACCCCTCGCTCCTGCCCAAGTATCGCGGCCTCGACACCCATGCGCGCGCCATCGCCGCCGGGGATGCCGAAGCCGGGTGCAGCGTCCACGAGGTGACGCCCGAACTCGACGACGGGCCGGTGCTGGGCCAGGCACGGGTGCCCGTGGAGCCCGGCGACACGGCCCGGAGCCTTGCCGAGCGGGTGCTGGTCATGGAGCATCGCCTCTATCCGGCGGTGCTGCGCCGGGTGGCGGAGGGGGATCGCCGCCCGCTCCGGCTGCCCTGACGGGCTTTCCTTCGGGTCGCGCGGGGCGTAGGAGGCGGAAACCTCCCAACCGGACAGGAACCCGCGCCGAGCATGATCACCATCACCGAAACAGCCGCGCTGGCCGCGTTCTGCGAGCGGGCCCGCACGCATGATTACGTCACCGTGGATACCGAGTTCCTGCGCGAACGGACCTATTATTCCATCCTGTGCCTGGTGCAGCTGGCCGTTCCCGGCGACGCGGAGGAGGACGCCGTCCTCGTCGATCCGCTGGCCGAGGGATTGTCCCTGGAGCCGCTCTACGACCTCTTTCGCGACGAGGGCGTGGTCAAGGTGTTCCATGCCGCGCGCCAGGACCTGGAGATCTTCGTCCACGACGGCGACGTGATGCCCAAACCCCTGTTCGACACCCAGGTGGCGGCGATGGTCTGCGGCTTCGGCGAGCAGGTGGGATACGAGACGCTGGTCAAGAAGGTGGCGAAGGCGGACATCGACAAGTCGTCGCGCTTCACCGACTGGTCACGCCGGCCCCTGACGGACGCGCAGAAGGCCTATGCCCTGGCCGACGTGACCCACCTGCGGGTGATCTACGAGCACCTGGCCGACGAGCTGGAGCGCACGGGGCGGCGCGACTGGGTCGAGGAGGAGCTGGCCGTCCTGACCGAGCGGGAGACCTACGTCACCCGGCCCGAGGATGCCTGGAAGCGGGTGAAGACACGCAACAACTCGGGCAAGTTCCTGGCGGTGGTCCGCGAGCTGGCGGCGTTCCGCGAGGCGCATGCCCAGTCGCGCGACGTGCCGCGCAGCAGGATCTTCAAGGACGATGCGCTGGTGGAGCTGGCGGCGACCAATCCGCGCTCGGAGAGCGACCTGGGCCGGTCGCGGCTTCTCCTGCGCGAGGCGCGGCGGGGCGAGATCGCCGAGGGCATCCTGGCGGCGGTGGCGCGCGGGGCGGAGTGCGACCCGGCCGACTATCCCCAGGCGGACCGGACCCGCGAGCGGCTGCAGGTGAACCCGGCGCTCGCGGACCTGCTTCGGGTGCTGCTGAAGGCCAAGGCCGACACGTCCGGGGTGGCGCAGAAGCTGGTCGCGACCTCGGCCGACCTGGACCTGATCGCGGCCGGGGAGCGCGACGTGCAGGCGCTCAAGGGCTGGCGCAAGTCGGTCTTCGGCCGCGACGCCATGCGCCTGATCGAGGGACGGGTGGGCCTGAAGGCCGAGGGCAAGTCGGTCGTCGTCTTCGACGTGCTCTAGCGCCGGGCGGTCAGGGCATTGGTGGCGCCGGTCACGGTGACCTGGCGGATGCCGGCGAGATCGGCGGCGTCGAAGTTAAGCGCCACGGCCACCTCCCGCGAGCGGGGGGTGGAGACCGCGGAGGGACCGTCGGGTGCTGCGGCGCGGAAGACATAGGCCAGCGTGGCGGGATCGCCGTCGGCCACCGGCACCAGGACCCCGTCCCAGTAGCCCTGCGTCGCGGCCACGCCGGTGGCGGTGAGGACCGCGCCGTCCGAGGTGGGCACCAGCGCGACGCTCTCGACCCGCTCGATGGCGGGGCGGCTCTCGGGCGGGGGGGCGTCGTCTCCGCCGCCCAGGAGGCCGAAGGGATCGCCCGAGGGCGTACAGGCGGCGAGCGCCAGAGCGAGTGCCAGAAGCGTTGCGTGCCTGCCCATTTGTCCCCCTTGGTCGCGCGGCTTCGACCTATCCCATGGGAGCGGGTTTGAAAAGCGCGACGGCGGTTGTCCCGCCCCGCGGCAAGGCTTACCTGCCTCGCGCACCCCCAGGAGACACGGCCATGGCAAGCCCCGCTTTCGAAGAGATCGCCGAGACATTCGAGTTCCTCGACGACTGGGAGGACCGATATCGCCACGTGATCGAGATGGGCCGCGCCATGGACCCGCTCGAGGACGCGCTGAAGGTGCCCGCGACCAAGGTGGAGGGCTGCGCGAGCCAGGTGTGGCTGGTGCCCAGCGTGGAGGCCGGGCGGTTCGACTTTCGCGGCGATTCGGACGCGATGATCGTGAAGGGGCTGATCGCGGTGCTGCACGCGCTCTATGCCGGGGAGCCGGTGGACGAGGTGCCGGCCATCGACGCGGGCGGCGAGCTGGCGCGGCTGGGCCTGAACGATCATCTGTCCGCGCAGCGCTCGAACGGGCTGCGCGCCATGGTCGAGCGCATCCGCACGACGGCCGCCGCCGCGGGGTGAGCCGCGCCGCCCCCCGGCGCGGGGGACGGGCGGCGAGGCCGGGCTCAGGCCGTGTGGTGGACCTCCTGCACGCCGTAGACGGGGGTTTCGAGGCCCTCCATCCGGGCCTTGAGCTGGAGCGCGAGGTAGAGGGAGTAGTGGCGCGACTGGTGCAGGTTGCCGCCGTGGAACCACAGCCCCTCCTGCGCCGTGGGCTTCCACATGTTGCGCTGCTCGCCCTCCCAGGGGCCGGGGTCCTTGGGGGTTTCGGAGCCCAGGCCCCAGACCTTGCCGACCTTGTCTGCCATCTCCTGGCTGACGAGGTCGGCGACCCAGCCGTTCATGGAGCCGTAGCCGGTGGCCAGGACCACGAGGTCGGCGGCAAGTTTCGTGCCGTCGTCCAGGACCACGCCGTCGGCCTCGAAACGGTCGACCTGTCCCTTGGCCAGCGCGATCTTGCCGTCGATGATGAGCTGGCTGGCGCCCACGTCGATGTAGTAGCCCGAGCCGCGGCGCAGGTACTTCATGAACAGCCCCGACTCGTCGGCGCCGAAGTCGAGGTCGAACCCGGCCTCGCGCAGGCCGTCGTAGAAGGCCGCGTCGCGCTCCTTGATCTCGTCGTAGATGGGGATCTGGAACTCGTGCATGATCCGGTAGGGGATCGAGGCGAAGGTCATGTCGGCCTTCTCGGTGGTCATGCCGGAGGCCACCGCCTCCTCTGAGTAGAGGGGGCCGAGGCCCACCTCCATCAGGCTGTCGGACTTGACGATATGGGTGGAGGAGCGCTGCACCATGGTCACGTCGGCGCCGTTCTCCCACAGGGCGGCGCAGATGTCGTGGGCGGAGTTGTTGGAGCCCACGACCACGCACCGCTTGCCCGACCACGCTTCGGCCCCGCCGTGTTCGGAGGAATGCTGCACGGTGCCCTGGAACGCGTCCTCGCCGGGCAGCTCGGGGCGGTTGGGCTTGCCGGACATGCCGGTCGCCATGACCAGGTGCTTCGGGGTGAGGGTCACGGCCTCGCCGTCGCGGTCGACCTCGACGGTCCATTCCTTCGCGGCGTCGTCCCACGCGGCGGAGGTGACCTCGGCGCCGGTCCAGTAGTTCAGCTCCATGACCTTGGTGTACATCTCCAGCCAGTCGCCGATCTTGTCCTTGGGGGCGAAGACGGGCCAGTTCTCGGGGAACTTGATGTAGGGCAGGTGGTCGTACCAGACCGGGTCGTGCAGGCAGAGCGACTTGTAGCGCTTGCGCCAGCTGTCGCCCGGGCGGTCGTTCTTCTCCAGCACGATGGCGGGCACGCCGAGCTGGCGCAGCCGCGCGCCGAGCGCGATGCCGCCCTGCCCGCCGCCGACGATGACGGTGTGGGGCTGGCGGGTATAGCCCAGGTTCCCGCGCTCCTCCTCGATGTCCTCCTTCCAGGTGGTCCGGCCCCTGTCGGCGCCGTGCTCGGCGCCCATGGGGCGGTCGGTGCCCTTCTGCTCCTCGAAGCCCTTGAGCTCCTGGAGCGCGGTCAGGAGCGTCCAGATCCTGTCGCCCCGGAGGCGGAGGAGGCCCCAGCCGCGGCCCTGGGCCGTCTCGAAAGTGATCCAGGCGGTGGTGACGCCGTCCTCCTCCACCGGGGCCTCGCCCTCCTGGATCGCCCAGTTCGAGGGCGCGGCGGAACCGAGCTGGCTGTGCAGCATGTCGGCCACGCCCGCGCGCCCTTCGACCGTGCGGATGTTCCAGGTGAAGGCGACGAGGTCGCGCCAGTAGCAGGTCTCGGCGAAGAGCTCCGTCGCGGCCTCGACGTCGCCTTTCGCCAGGGCCGCGCCCAGCTCGTCCAGCACCGATTGCACGCGGTCCGTCGTCGTGGTGTCGAGCATGTGGTATCTCCTCCCTGCGATCCTCGCGCGGTCGCCCCCGCGCCTGCATGGGACCACACTGGCACCGCGCGGGGCGGAGCGTCTTTGCGACTTTCGGCGTGACCCGGTTGCCGCAGGGTCGCGATGGCGCTAGGCCCGCGCCCATGACCGAGTTCGACCTGCGCCCCACCGGACCGGGCGACCTGGAGCCCCTGGGCCGGATGCTGTCCGACCCGGACGACATGGCGCGGGTGAACCCCGCCGCCAAGGTGCCCTTCGACGCGCTGGAATGGGGCGAGAAGTGGCTGGGCGACCGGGACGACCGGGCCTTCTACATCGTCGACGGCGACGAGGAGATCGTGGGCTTCTTCGCGCTCCGGATCGGGATCGGGCCGGAGGTTCGCCATCTCGTCTATGTCTATATCGTGCCCGAGATGCGGGGCGGGGCGGGCGAGCGGCTCGCCGCCCTGTCGGAGGGGGCGGCGGCGCGGCTGGGCGCGACCGCGATCTCGCTCAAGGTGGAACTCGACAACCCCAAGGCGCACGCGACCTACCTTTCTGCGGGCTACGAGGAGCTGGGGAGGTCGAACGGGATGGCGACCATGCGCAAGGAGCTGGTCTAACCGCGCCGGCGCGCGTCGGCCACGGCGCGCTCGATCTCCATCCGGCGGCGCATGTCGGTCTCGGCGATCTGGGCCAGAAGGGCGCGGCGCTTCGTGCGGTCGCGCTCCGCCGCGAGCCGAGCGCGCAGGCCCTCGAGCTTGCGGATCAGGATCACCACGGGGGGCGCGTAGCCCGACTCGCGCAGGGATTTCGGCACGACCGGGTCGTCCGGCGCGAAGGCGAGGGGCTTGCCGGCGCCGGGCAGGGCGTCGAACTGCCCCTCCTCCATGGCGCGCTCGATCCGGTCGCGGGCGAGACGTTCGAAGAACAGCATGGGGGCGATCATGGCGGGCACGTCCGTGCCGGGCAAGCGGGAGACCGGGGGCGCGACCATGTGCGCCCCCGGCGGGCGTCAGGCGGTGACGAAACCCAGCTCGTAGGGGTGGATCTCGAAGGTGGGGTGCTGTTCGGCGCCCACGACCGAGGCGTCGTAGTGGCGGAAGGTGGAGCGCCAGTAGGGCTGCACCACCACGCCCTCGTCGCGCAGGATCGTCTCCAGCCGCTCCATCAGCCCGGCGCGCTCGGAGGCGTCGGCCACGCCCTGGGCCTCGTTGAGGATCTCGTCGAATTCCTCGTTCGAGAAGCCGGTCTCGTTCCAGGGGACGCCGGAGCGGTAGGCCAGCGACAGGATCTGGATGCCCAACGGGCGGTGGCCCCAGTCGGTGGTGGAGAGGGGATACTGCGTCCAGTTGTTCCAGAAAGTCGCGCCGGGCACCACCGTGCGCCTGACCGAGATGCCCGCGTCGCGCAGGAGGGCCGCCATGGCGTCGGCGGTGTTGCGGCGCCAGTCGTCGTCGAGGGAGACGATCTCGTGCTCGAAATCGGCGGCGCCGGCCTCCTCCATGAGGGCCATGGCCTCTTCCGGGTCGTAGGTGGAGGGGCCGATATCGGCGTAGTCGGGCTGGATCGGGGCGACGTGGAAATTGCCCGCGACCTCGCCGCGCCCCGAATACCCGAGCTCCAGCAGGGTGGCGTTGTCGGAGGCGAGTTGCAGCGCCTTCCTGACCCGCACGTCGCCGTAGGGCTCGGCGGTCTGGTTGGCGCGGATCACCACGGTGCCGGCGGTCGTCGTCTCGGACTGGGTCCAGCCGAGGGTGTCGAAGAGCTCGATGAACTCGCCCACCGTCTCGTAGACCATGTCGATCTCGCCCGCGTCGGCGGCGGCGAACCACGAGGCCGGATCGGTGCCGTAGTCGATGAACTCGATCCGGTCGAGCGTGGCGGGGCCGTAGACCTCGGCCCCCCACCACTCGTGGTCGGTGTTCTTCTCGATCGCGGCGCTGACGCCCACCTCGTAGCCCGCGGGGCGGTAGGGACCGGTGCCCTTGGCCTCGAGCGGGTCGCCTCCGAAGTCCTGGGCCACGATCGCGGCGGGAAAGTCGGAGAAGCTGGCGATCAGCGTCACGTCGGGAAAGGACAGCGACAGGGTCACGGTATCGCCGTCGACGGTGATCGCGTCCTCGCGGGCCTGGCCCGTCTCCTCGTCGATCAGGGCGTTGAAGCGGCTGGCCATGGCGTTGCCGTCCGCGGTGGAATCGCACCAGCGGCGGATATTGAAGGCCACGTCCTCGGCGGTGAAGTCCGACCCGTCGGACCAGGTGATCCCGGGGCGGACGTTCAGCGTGTAGGTCCGGCCGTCGTCGGAGATCTCCCACCCTTCGAGGAGCATGGGCGACAGGGTGCCGTCGCGCTCGTACTTGACGAGGTATTCGAGCCAGCCGCGGGTGACGTTGGCCATCTGCGGCCAGTCGTAGTTGCGCGGGTCCTTGAGGGCGCGCACGTCCTGCTGGATCCGCAGGGTGCCGCCCTCCTGGCGCTGGTCCTCCTGGGCGCGGACGGGGGTGAGGCCGAGCAGGCCGTAGGCGAAGGTCGCCGTCAGGCCGAACGAGGTCGCGCGGGTCAGGAACTCGCGGCGGGTGAGACGGCCGGCGCGGTAGTCGCGGATCAGCGTCCGGGCGGGGGGGGGAAGGCTGGGCATGGAGAAGATCCCTGTCGTCGGGTCGGTGGCTGGGGCTCGCCGAGAGGTAGGCGACGGCGCGGGGCGATCAAACCGGAGCGCGACGGGCCGCCCGTCGCCGGGGGAAGGGGCGGCGCGCAACATCACGACGGGCGGAGGGGCGGGGCGCGCGGCTTGACCCCCCGCCCGCCATGTCCCAAGGCTCCGTCCGTCCCGCCGGAGGCCCGATCCCTTGTCCAACCCCGCCCCGTTCTCGCGTTTCGAGTGGATGATCGCCTGGCGCTACCTGCGCGCCAAGCGCGCCGAGGGCGGCGTCAGCGCGATGACCTGGATCAGCCTTGTGGGCATCACCCTCGCCGTCTTCGCGCTGATCGCGACGCTGGCGGTGCGCTCGGGCTTCCGAGCCGAGTTCGTGGACACGATCCTGGGAGCCAACGCCCATGTGACGCTCTATTCCGCGAGCTACACCGGGGGGACGGGGGCGGAGCGCAACCTGACCGAGTATCGCGACCTGGCCGAGCGGGTGGCGCAGGTGGACGGCGTGACGCGCGTGGCGCCCCTGGTGAAGGGGCAGGTGATGGCGAGCCTGGACGGGCAGACCAGCGGGGTGGAGGTGTTCGGCATCGCGGCCGAGGACCTGGCGACGATTCCGCGCGTGGCCGACCCGCAGGAGGCGCGCGGCGACCTTGCCTCCTTCGGGGGGGCGACGATCGCCATCGGCTCGGGCGTGGCGCGCGAGCTGGGCGCCGACGTGGGCGACGTGCTGCGCCTGATTTCTCCCGACGGGGCGAAGACGCCGTTCGGGACCACGCCCAGGGTGTCGAACTACGAGATCGGCTACGTCTTCACGGCGGGGCGCTACGACATCGACCGCACCCGGGTCTACATGCCCTTCGAGGAGGCGCAGACCTACTTCAACGCCGAAGGGACGGCGAGCGAGCTGGAGGTGATGGTCGATGACCCCGAGGCGGTGGACCGCCTGACCCTGCCGATCCTGGAGGCGGCGGGGCAGGGCGTGATCCTGTGGACCTGGAAGGAGGCGAGCGGGTCGTTCCTGCGCGCGCTCGACATCGAGGACAACGTGATGTTCGTGATCCTGTCGGTGCTGGTGCTGATCGCGGCCATGAACATCGTCTCGGGGCTGATCATGCTGGTCAAGAACAAGGGCCGCGACATCGGCATCCTGCGCACGATCGGCCTGACGGAAGGCTCGATCCTGCGGGTCTTCTTCATCTGCGGGTCGATGACGGGGGTGATCGGCACCGGCCTCGGGGTGCTCTTCGGGGTTCTGTTCGCGCTCTACGTGGACCCGATCTTCTCGGCCGTGAACTGGCTGTCGGGCGGGGGGGCTTGGGACCCGTCGATCCGGGGCCTCTATGCCCTGCCGGCGAAACTGCAATGGGGCGACGTGCTGTCGGCGGTGGCGCTGTCGCTGGGCCTGTCGTTCATCGTCACGATCTTTCCCGCGCGCCGGGCGGCGCGGATGAACCCGGTGGAGGCGCTGCGCTATGAGTGAGGCGGCGCTGGAGCTGGAGGGCATCGAGAAGCACTACAACCGCGGCACGGCGCGGGAGGTGAACGTGCTGCGCGGCGCGTCGCTGAGGGTGGCGCCGGGCGAGGTGGTGGCCATGGTCGCCCCCTCGGGCGCGGGCAAGTCGACGCTGCTGCACATCGCGGGGCTGCTGGACACCGCCGATGCCGGGGCGGTGCGGCTGGGCGGCGAGGAGATGACCGGCCTGGGCGACCGGCGCCGGACGCGGGCGCGGCGGGGCGACGTGGGCTTCGTCTACCAGTTCCACCACCTGCTGCCCGAGTTCACGGCCGAGGAGAACATCGTCCTGCCACAGCTCGCCCACGGAACCGGCGCGGGCGCCGCCCACGCGCGGGCGCGGCATCTGCTGGAGGTGGTGGGCATCGCGCACAGGGCCGGGCACCGCCCCTCCGCCCTGTCGGGGGGCGAGCAGCAGCGGGTGGCCTTCTGCCGGGCGCTGGCCAACGAGCCGCGGGTGCTGCTCGCCGACGAGCCCACCGGCAACCTGGACCCGGAGACGTCCGACACCGTCTTCGCCGCGCTGATGGGGCTGGTGCGGGAGACGGGGCTGGCCGCGCTGATCGCCACGCACAACCTCGAGTTGGCCGGCCGGATGGACCGGGTGGTGCGCCTGACCGACGGGCGGGTGACGTGACGCCGCGGGCGATCACGATTGTTTCGGCTGTCATCATTGGGCGAACCGCCTATGGTCGCGCCACTTAGACGGAATGCGGGACAATAATGGACGCAGGACCCCACGGCGCGCTGGATCTACCGCTGGACGAGACGATCGCCTGCCCCCAATGCGACGCGCTCTACCACGCGCGGATGCCGCAGGAGGGGGGGCGCATGGTGTGCCACCGCTGCCACACCGTGCTGATCGCACCCAAGCGCAACGCCTATCTGCGGGTGATCGCGCTGTCGCTGACCATCATCATCCTGATGGTGGGGGCGACGGTGTTCCCGTTCCTGGGCGTGAACGTGATGGGCTTCTCCAACAAGGCCTCGGTGCTGGACTCGGCGCTGGCGTTCCTCGACGGGGGCTGGATGATCTCGCTGTCGGTGTTCGTGGCCGGGTTCATCGTAATGATCCCGGTGATCCGGGCGGCGATGGTGATCTACGTGCTGACGCCGCTGGTGGCGGGGCGGGGGCCCTGGCCGGGGGCGCGGGCGATGTTCCGCTGGGCCGAGGACCTGCGGCCCTGGTCGATGGCCGAGATCTTCATCATCGGGTGCGCCGTGGCGCTGACCAAGATCGTCTCGCTCGCCCGGATCGAGTTCGGCCCGGCCTTCTGGATGTTCGCGGTGCTCGTCGTGATCATCGTCCTTGCGGACAGCCTCATGGACAGATGGACCATATGGAAAGCCCTGGAACAGAAATCCTGACCGCGCGCGAGAGGGGCCTCGTGGCCTGCCGGCGCTGCGCGAAAGTCTGGCCCATGGGCCGGGACACGTGCGACCGTTGCGGCTCGGCGTTGCATTCGCGCGACTGGCGATCGCTGCAGCGCGTCTGGGCATGGCTTGTGGTCGGAATCATCTGCTACATCCCCGCAAACCTGTTTCCGATGCTGAGGACGACGATGCTGTTCAACACCTCCGAGTCCACGATCGTCGGGGGGGCCATTGACCTTGCGACCCACGGCAATCTGGGGATCGCGGTGGTGATCCTGGTCGCCTCCGTGGTGATCCCGGTGGGCAAGTTCCTCGCCATCGGCTACCTCGCGCTGTCGGTGCGGCGGCCTGAGCGGCTGCGCCCGAAGCAGCGTCACAAGCTTTACCACGTCGTCGAGTTCATCGGCCGCTGGTCGATGATCGACGTGTTCGTCGTCGCGATCCTGTCGGCGCTGGTGCAACTCAACTTCGCCGCCTCGATCCGCCCGGGGCCGGCGGCGATCACCTTCGCCCTGTCGGTGATCTTCACCATGCTGGCGGCGATCAGCTTCGACCCGCGGCTGATCTGGGACAAGAGCGGATCGGAGCGGACGACACGATGAGCGATCAGACCTCGAGCGCGGCGGCCGAACCCAAGATGGAGGAGGGCCGCCGGTCCTGGCGCAGCCGCTTCTCCCTCGTCTGGGCGATCCCGATCCTGGCGTTGCTGGTGTCGCTGGCGGTGGTCTGGCGGACCTATGCCGATCGCGGGCCGGTGATCGAGATCATGTTCGAGGATGCCTCGGGCATCCGCGCCGAGGAGACGCAGCTTCGCTATCGCGACGTGGTCGTGGGGCTGGTGGAGGCCGTGCGCTTCACCGAGGATCTGAACCAGGTGATCGTCGAGGTGCGCGTCGACAAGGAAGTCGGCCCCTATATCGACACGGACGCGCAATTCTGGGTGGTGCGGCCCGAAGTGTCGGCCCAGGGGGTCTCGGGCCTCGATACGGTGCTGAGCGGCGTCTACCTGATGGGGAGCTGGGACAGCAGCATCGACGAGGAACAGCACGCCTTCGAGGGGCTGCGGACCGCGCCGCTGGTCACCAACAACCGCGAGGGGATCGTGTTCGCCCTGCGCTCGACCTCGGCCTCGGGCCTGAGCGAGAACGCCCCGATCCTCTATCGCGGCATCGACGTGGGCCAGATCGGCAACCTGCGCCTCGCGGACGACGGGGTGTCGGTGCTGGCCGACGCTTTCGTGCGGGCGCCGGAATCGCGGCTGATCAACTCGGCCACGAGGTTCTGGGACACGTCCGGCTTCAACTTCTCCTTCGGGGCGAGCGGGGCGCAACTGAGCGTCGATTCGCTGGCCTCGCTGGTCACCGGTGGCGTCGCCTTCGAGACCACCGCCTCGGGCGGGGCGGAGCTGGAGGACGATCCGGTGTTCCGCCTCTATCCCGACGAGGCGGCGGCGCGGTCGTCCGTGTTCGACTCCGCCTCGGAAGGGACGCCGGTCAACTTCACGGTGATCTTCGACGAATCCGTCCCCGGCCTGGAGGTCGGCGCCGACGTGGAGTTCGGCGGCATCGTGGTCGGCCAGGTCTCGGGCCTGACGGGCGTGCTGGACGAGGAGACCTTCGGCGACAGCGGCGTGCGGCTCCTGACCACGCTGGAGCTGCAGCCGGGCAAGATGGGGCTCGAGGCGGGTGCGGCCGAAGAGGAGGTCTACGACTTCATGGAATTCGCGGTCGACAGCGGCCTCAGGGCGCAGCTCGTGTCGGCCTCGCTCCTGGGCGGGTTGCAGATCGGCCTGATCCAGGTGGACGACACCTCGGACGCGGGGGACGCCGATTCGGAACTGGAGCTCGACGCCGAGCCCTATCCGCGCATTCCGTCGATCCCCGCGGACCTGACCGATTTCGCCGACACCGCCGAGGGCGTGTTCAACCGGGTCAACAACCTGCCCATCGAGGAGCTGCTCGACAACGCGATCCTGGTGATGCAGTCGGTCAGCCGGGTCCTGAACTCGGACGGCGTGACCGAGGCGCCCGACGAGGTGCTCGGGCTTCTGGGTGACGTGCGTTCGTTCATCAACTCCGAGGGCATCCAGAACATCCCCGTTCAGGCGGGCGACACCATGGCCGCGCTGTCGAGCACGGCCGGCCAGCTCAACGACGTGGTCACGCGCCTCAACGACGCGGGCGCGGTCCAGGCGCTGGTGGAGGCCCTGGAGGCCGCCGAGGAGGCCGCCGATTCCGTCTATGTCACAATGGAGGAGGGGCCCGAGACGCTCGACGAGATCAACGAGGCGGTCAACGAGCTGACCGAGCTGATCGCGACAACCAACGAGCTTCCGCTGGCCTCGGTGGTGGCGGAGACGGAAGGCTCCATCGCGGCGCTGCGCGAACTTCTGGCCGCGCCGGCGACGCAAGGTCTGACGGACGACGTCTCGACCCTGCTGGCAGAGGTCGAGGGGCTGGTCGCGGAGGTCCGCGAGGCGAACCTGATCGAGACGGCGAGCTCCACCCTGCTGGAGTTGCAGGCGACCGTCAGCCAGGTCGGCGACGACCTGTCGCCGGTCCTGGCGGAGGTGCAGGAGGCTGTGGCCTCGGCCCAGGGCTCCATCGACGAGGTGCCCGCGCTCCTGGAGAACGTCGAGCAGCTCACCGCGAATCTCAACCTCTTCGCGCAGGACCTCGCCGAGCTGCCGCTCGACCAGGCGGTGGCCAACGTGAACGACCTGCTCGTGTCCATCGACCAGGTTGCGAGCGCGCCGGCGGTGCAGGAGCTGCCCGCCGAGGTGCAACAGACGCTGATCGCCTCGCGGGAGGTCCTGGCGGGCCTGAGCGACGAGGGTGGACTGATCGACCAGGCGACCACCTTCGTCGAGACGAGCGAGGACTCGGTCGTGGAGATCCGCGCCGCCCTGCGCCCCGTCCTGGTGGAAGCCCAGCGCGCCGCCGTGTCGGTGGCCGACGCCGCCGAGACCGCGCCCGAGGTGGCCGACCGCGCCAAGCGGGTGGCCGACCAGATCGAGCTTCTGGTCAACGAGGCGGCGGGCCTGCCGCTGGAGGAGATCGGCCAGCGCACCTCGACCCTCCTCGACAGTGCCAACACGCTCGTCTCCTCTCCCGAGACGCAGCGGGTTCCGGGCGCCCTGTCGGACGCGCTGGAGGAGGTGCAGCGGCTCCTGATCCAGATCCAGGAGGGCGGGCTGATCGAGAACGCCAACGCCACGCTCGCCTCCGTTAGGGGCGCGGCCGACGAGCTGCCGGTACTGCTGGACGACGTGAGCCAGCTTCTGAACCGGACCGGCACGGTGGTGGCCGGATACGAGGCCAACGGGCAGCTCGGCTCGGAGGTGCAATCGACCCTGCGCGACATCCAGGACGCGGCCAGCTCGGTCGACGCGCTGGCCCGCCAACTGGAACGCAGCCCCAATTCTCTCCTGTTCGGACGGTGACGATGACACGGACGCTCCTATTCGCCGCCGCGGCGGCCCTTCTGACCGCCTGCGGGGGCGAGACGCTCCGCTACGACCTGCCGCCCACGCGGGCGGCGGACCGCATCCCCGTGTCGGTGGGCGCGGTGGAGGTGCGGGACGTGTCGCTGCCCCTCTATGCCGGGCAGGAGGTGATCTTCACGGAAGGGCCGGACGGGGCGCTCCGGAGCGACGACAACCTGCTCTGGGCCGACGATCCGGGCCGCAGCTTCACCGAGGGTCTCGCCTTCTCGCTGGCGGCGCAGACGCGGGCGCGTGTCGCGGCCGAGCCCTGGCCGTTCTACGACCGGCCCGACGTGCGGCTGGATGTGCGGGTGTCGCGGGCGCTGCCGGGCCGCGACGGGATCTTCCGGCTATCGGGGCAGTACTTCGTGGCGTCCAACGACGGCCAGGCGCGGGAAGTGGCGCGCCGGTTCGACCTGCAGGCCCCCTATGACGGACGTAGCGTCGCCTCGATCGCCGCGGCGAAATCGCAGCTCATAGACGAGCTGGCCGCGCGGATCGCGCGCGACGGGCTCTAGCCGATCTCGGCCCGGGTGGGCGGGTTTGCGCCCGCCCGCGCCACGGTGACCGCGGCGGCCTTCGTGCCCAGGGTGAGCGCGCGCTCGACGGTCTCGCGGTCGAGGGCGCGCAGGGCGTCCTTGGTCAGCGCGCCATCGTCCGACAGGGAGGCCAGGATGCCGGCATTGAACGTGTCGCCGGCGCCCACCGTGTCCACGACCTCCACCCGGCGCGAGGACACGGTAACGGGATCGCCCGCGCCGAAGGCGGTGACGCCCGCGGCCCCTTCCGTCAGGCACACGAGGGCGGGGCCGTGATCCAGCACGGTGCGCGCGCGCGCCTCGGGGCTGCCGGCCCCGGTCAGCCAGTCGAGGTCTTCGTCGGAGACCTTCACGATGTCGGCGCGCGCGATCATGCGCCAGATCCGGGCGCGATAGGCATCCGCGTCGGCGATGAAGCCCGGACGCACGTTGGGGTCGAGCATCATCGGCATCCCCGGGGCGAGCCGGGCGGAGAGCGCGTCGTAGGCGTCGGCGCAGGGTTCCACCGCCAGGGAGATACCGCCGAAGAAGCAGGCCGTCGCCGGCACGTCGCGGGGCAGGTCGCCCTTGGACAGCATCCGCCCGGCGGTATTCTCGTCGTAGAAGGCGTAGGCGGCCTGGCCGTCGCTCAGGGTGACGAAGGCCAGGGTGGTCGGCCGGTCGGAGCGGTGGGCGAGGGAGATGTCGATCCCGTCGCCCTTGAGCGCGCGGGCGATCTGGGCGCCGAAGATGTCGGTGGAGAGGCCGGAGAAGAACGCGGTCGGCGTGCCCAGCCGGGCCAGGGCCGTGGCGGTGTTGAGGACCGCGCCGCCCACATGGGGGGCGAAGGCCGGTTCGCCCGCGGCCGTCTCGCGCGGGAGCATGTCGATCAGCGCCTCGCCGCTGCACAGGATCATCTGGTGCCCTCCCCGGTATCGCATCCGGGATAGTCCGCCCCCCGGGCTGGCGCAACCGCCCGCTCAGACCGACTCGGACAGAAGCTCGCGGGCGATGGTATGGACGATGGGCCGCGCCTCGTCCTCGGACATGCCGGGCCGCAGGCGGGGATCGTAGAGAATGCCCAGGAGATACTCGTCCATCGTGGTCAGGAGCGCGAATTCCTCGTCGTCGTTGAAGATCGAGGGCCGGGCGCGGGGCGAGTCGTTGGCCAGCCCCAGGCCTTGCGCGATCTCCTCGTGCAGGCACGACTGGCGCAGCAGGTCGGGATGCTCTGCCCGGACCAGCGCCACGGCGCGGGCGTAGCGGCCCGTGTTGCCCTCGTCGAGCGCGAAGACGACGCAGTAGCTCGATCGAGGCAGGTCCAGGACCGAGCGCAGGGCCGGCTCCGACAGGCCCGGGACGAGGCGCCGCAGCTCGGGGCCGAGGGCGCGCCGCTCGCTCTCGGAGACGACATAGACGACGAAGTTGCCGTCCGCGTCCACGGTCGAGATCGGGTGCCCGGTGACCCGCCCCAGGCGGGTCGCGAAGGCGCGGATCTCGTTGGCGTCGCGGGTGCGCTGCGCGGGGTCGATCGTGGGGCCGAATCGCGGCTCGATCCGCACCGGGCGGCTCCAGCGGTGGAGGCGGCTGGCGGTGCGGCGGGCCACCGCGATGCCGCCGTCGGGGGCGTATTCCTCGTAGAAGGCGAGTTCGAGGAAGGTTCGCGCCAGCCGGTCGGCGTCGAAGGGGGTGTCGGGGCCGCCGCCGTCCTGGCGCAGCAACCCGCGGATCAGGAAGGATTGCTCGATGTCACGGTAGTAGGCGGCCAGCTCCCGGCTGGAGGCGCTGGGAACGGGCAGGGCGGCGGGCTGCGGCGCGGCCGCGCGCTGGGGGCGCTCCGGCGGGCGGGGCACCGGCTCCACGGCCCCCGTCCGCGCGCAGGCCGCGAGGCCCAGGAGGGCCAGGAGGCACAGGACGCGCCTCATCCGCGGGGAAGGCCGTCGCGGGTGCGGGCGTTGGAGAGGGCGTCGCGAAGGTCGCCCTCCATCCGGTCGAGGTCGGCCTCGGCCTCGGCGCGGGCGGCGCGGCCCTCCTCGGCGATGGAGAGGCTGTCCTCGATGGTGGCGATCAGCTCGTCGTTGGCCGCCTGCACCGCCTCGATGTCGAAGACGCCGCGCTCGGTCTCGGTGCGGATCTTGTCGTTGGCGCGGCGCAGGTTGCGCGCGTTGGCGCCCAGAAGCTCGTTTGTGAGGTCGGAGGCGTCGCGCAGGGCGTCGGCGGCCTCCTCGGAACGCTGGATCGTCATCGCCTGGGCGAGTTGCGTCTCCCACAGGGGGACGGTGTTGACGAGGGTGGAGTCGATCTTGGTCACCAGGGCCTTGTCGTTCTCCTGCACCAGCCGGATCGAGGGCAGGGACTGCATGGTGACCTGGCGGGTCAGGCGCAGGTCGTGGACCCGCCGCTCCAGGTCGTCGCGGACAGAGCGGAGGTCCCGCAATTCCTGGGCGGCGACGACGTCGTCTCCCGCGGCCTCCCGGGCGGGGATCTCGCGCTCGTCGATCCGGCGCAGCATCTCCTGCCCGGCGGCGATATAGAGGACCAGCTCGTCGTGGAACGACAGGGTCTTGTCGTAGAGCAGGTCGAGCGACTTGATGTCCTTCAGCAGCTTGTGCTCGTGTTCCAGCAGGTCGTCGGAGATGGCGTCGATCTGGGCCTGCACGTCCTCGAACTTGGCCAGGAAGCGCGAGATCGGCGTGGCGCGGCCCAGGAGCCGGTCGAACAGGGAGCGCTTGCGGCGCATGTCCAGCTCGGTCGTGGAGAAGCCGCGCAAGGCGGAGACCATGTCGCGGAGCGATTCGCCGGCCGGGCCGACCTGCTTGTTGCGCACGTCCGCCAGCATCGACTGGCTGATGCGCTGCAGTTCCTCCTGCGCGGAGGAGCCGAAGCGCAGGATGGAGCCCGAATCGCCCATGTCGAGCCGCTCGATGCGCGCCTCGATGGCCGCGCGCGTCGCCTCGGGCGCGGTGGCGTAGTCGGGAACGCCGACCGCGCGGTCGGGCTCGGGCGTCTCGGGCAGGTCTGCGGGCAGCGCGCTGCGTCTCTTGCGGTCGGTCGCCAAATCTACACCTCGTCTGTGCCGGCGGGCGCCAGGTCGTCCCGGCGCAACCTGTCGCGCAGGACCTCGATCTCCACGTCCAGGTCGGAGCGGTTGTCGAGCAGCATCGTCTCCGTGCGCCTGGCGAATCCCTGTTCCAGGTCGTCGAGCAGGGCCACGAACTCGGCCCGCGCGCCCGGCCCGGAGCTGTCCCCCAGGTCGGCGTATTTCTCGGCCGCGTCGCGGGCCCCGGTGAGATAGATGCCGAGCCAGGCACGGGCGCGGGGCAGGTCGCGCGGCGCGCGCTCGACCTTGCGGAAAAGGCCCCGCGCGGTGGCCGAGAACTCCTCCACCCGCGCCATGAGTGGCCGGTCGCCGGTCCGTTCCACATGCGCGCGCATGGCGGCAAGGTGGGCCTCGGCCCGGTCCACGGCGTCGGCGGCGCGGTCGGATTGCCAGGTCTCGGCGCCCTCGGGGTACTTGTTGCGCAAGGGGTCGATGCCGAAGGCGCCGGCGTGGAGCGCCACGCCCAGGAGACCCAGCGCGACCGCGCCGCCGATCGCGGGCAGGCCCGCCAGCGCCAGCCCGGTCCCGGTGAGCGCGGCACCCAGGAGCTTGCGCGGCAGGGCGGGGCGGCGGGCGGCGGCGCGGATCTCGAACGCCATCTCGGCGCGGATCCCCTCGCGGGTGAAATGGGCGGCGGCCATGAGCGCGAAGAAGGCGGCGATGTCGAGCGCCAGGCCCACGGGGCCGTCGTTCCAGCCGGTGAACAGGAGCGGGATCGGCGCGATGTAGAGGGCATTCGTCCGCGCGCCCGCGCGCACGGGACGGCGCCCGGACCAGCCGGTCGCGTCGTCGGGCATCAGCCGGCCCCCCAGATCGCCGCGTAGAAGATCAGGGAGACGAGGAGGACGAAGGAGAGACGTTGCATCGGCGTGGCTCCAAGGGCGGCCAGTCGCGGCGCGGATCGAAGCGTGGCGGCCAACCGCGCCAGACGCTCGACCGCGAGGACGAGAAGCGCCAGGGCGGTGGCGAGGACGAGGGCGGTGAAGATCAGGCGCGGCATGGCGGGACGGTGTCGGGTCCATTTCGATATAGGGGCGCGCAGGCCGCGGTGCCAGCCGTGTCAGCTGGGCCTGCGCCGGACCGTGCGCCTGGGGGCACGCTTCTCGGCGAAGCCCTCGGTGGACAGGCCGAGCTGGTCGCGCAGGACACGCGGCTTGACCTCCTCGACCGCGCCGGGGGCGATGTCGCCCAGGCGGAACGGGCCGAAGGAGACGCGGATGAGCCGCCCGACGGGAAAGCCCACCGCCTCGAGCGCGCGGCGGATCTCGCGGTTCTTGCCCTCGCGCAGGCCGATGGTCAGCCAGGCGTTGGCGCCCTGCTGGCGGTCGATCCGCACTTCCATGGGGCGGAACCGCTGGCCCTCGACCTCGATCCCGCGGCGCAGGGGCTCGAGATCGGCATCGCTGGGCGAGCCGTTGATCCGGGCGCGGTATTTCCTGAGCCAGCCGGTTGCGGGCAGCTCCAGCCGCCGCTTGATGTCGCCGTCGTTGGTCAGGAGCAGGAGCCCCTCGGAATTGATGTCGAGCCGGCCGACGGAGACGACGCGCGGCATTCCCTCGGGGAGGCGCTCGAACACGGTTGGGCGGCCCTTCTCGTCGCGGGCCGTGGTGACGAGGCCGGCGGGCTTATGATGGAGCCAGAGCCGCGCGTTGTCGGGCGGGCCCAGGAGGGTTCCGTCGACCTCCACCTTGTCGGCCACGGTCACGTTGAGCGCGGGGCTGTCGATGGGCTTGCCGTTCACGCGCACGCGCCCCTCGGCGATCAGGCGCTCGGCCTCGCGACGCGAGGCGCGGCCCGATCGGGCGATGACCTTGGCGATGCGGTCGCCGTCTGGGCTGGGACTTGTCATGGAGGCCGTCATAGGGGCAGGGGAGGGCCATGCAAAGCCCGTTCCGATCCTGGATGGACATCGCCCTGGAAGAGGCCCGCGCCGCCGCCGCCCGCGGCGAGGTGCCCGTGGGCGCGGTGGTGGTGCGGGGCGGCACGGTATTGGGCCGGGCGGGAAACCGTACGCGGGAATTGCGCGACCCCTCGGCCCATGCCGAGGTGCAGGCGATCCGGGCGGCCTGCGCCGGGGCCGGATCGGAGCGCCTGCCCGGCGCAGACCTCTATGTCACGCTGGAGCCCTGCGCGGCCTGCGCGGGCGTGATCGCCGCGGCGCGGATCGCGCGGCTCTACTACGGGGCGTCCGACCCCAAGTCGGGGGGCGTGGCGCAGGGCGCGCGGGTATTCACCCACCCCCAGTCGCACCACGCGCCGGAGGTCTATGACGGGATCGCGGCGGAGCCGGCGGCGGACCTGCTGCGGGCGTTCTTCGCCGGGCGGCGCTAGGCGCGGTCCGGGAGGGGCGCATCGGCGTCGAAGACGGCGTCGAAGCTTCTCGCCAGGGCGGTATCCACGTCGGCCATGGTCACGGGCAGGCCCAGGTCCACCAGGCTGGTGACCCCGTGCTCGGTGATGCCGCAGGGAACGATGCCCGCGAAATGGGTCAGGTCGGGCTCCACGTTGATCGAGATGCCGTGCATCGACACCCAGCGCTTCAGACGCACGCCGATGGCCGCGACCTTGTCCTCGCGCACAGCACCCGAGGGGCCGCGGGGCAGGTCGGGGCGGGCGACCCAGACGCCGACGCGGCCCGGACGGATCTCGCCGCGCACGTTGAAGCTGTCGAGCGTGGCGATGACCCAGGACTCCAGCCGGCCGACGAAGCGGCGCACGTCCTTGCCGCGCGCGCCCACGTCGAGGCAGACATAGACGACGCGCTGGCCGGGCCCGTGATAGGTGTACTGCCCGCCGCGCCGCGTGGCGTGGACGGGGAAGCGGTCCGGCTCCAGCAGATCCTGGGGCCGCGCCGAGGTGCCGGCGGTGTAGAGGGGGGGGTGTTCGAGGAGCCAGACCAGCTCGTCGGCCCGCCCCGCCCGGATCTCGGCGGCGCGGGCCTCCATCTCGGCCACGGCCACCTCGTAGGGGACCGGGGCATCGGATATCCGCCATTCGACCATGGCCGACATCTAGTCCGGGCAGACGCCCGGCGCCAGCGCGATCAGCCGGCGATCAGGCCCATGCTCTCGAGCTTCAGGAGCACCTGATGGGCGCAATGGTCCACGTCCACGTTGGTGGTGTCGAGGCGGATCTCGGGGTTCTGGGGCTCGTCGTAGGGGTCGGAGATGCCCGTGAACTCCTTGATCTTGCCCTCGCGGGCGAGCTTGTAGAGACCCTTGCGGTCGCGCGCCTCGCACTCCTCCAGCGGCGTGGCCACGTGGACCTCGCAGAAGGCGCCCAGGCTCTCGATTTCCTCGCGGACGGCGCGGCGGGTCGTGGCATAGGGCGCGATGGGCGCGCAGATGGCGATGCCGCCGTTCTTGGTGATCTCGCTCGCGACGTAGCCGATGCGGCGGATGTTGAGATCCCGGTGCTCCTTGGAGAAGCCCAGTTCGGAAGAGAGGTTCTTGCGCACGATGTCGCCGTCAAGCAGCGTCACGGGGCGGCCGCCCATCTCCATCAGCTTGACCATCAGGGCGTTGGCGATGGTGGACTTGCCCGAGCCGGACAGGCCGGTGAGGAACACGGTGAAGCCCTGCTGGGCCCGCGGCGGACGGGTGCGGCGCAGCTCCTTCACCACCTCGGGGAAGGAGAACCAGTCGGGGATCTCCAGCCCCTCTTGCAGGCGGCGACGGAGCTCGGTGCCCGAGATGTTGAGGACGGTCACGCCCTCCTCGATCTCGTCGGCCGGCTCGTACTGGGCGCGCTCCTGGACATAGACCATGTGTTTGAAGGGCATCATCTGGATGCCCATCTCCTCGGCGTGCTCTTCGAACAGTTCCTGCGCGTCGTAGGGGCCGTAGAAGTCGTCGCCGGCGCTGTTCTTGCCGGGGCCGGCATGGTCGCGGCCGACGATGAAGTGGGTGACGCCGTGGTTGCGCCGGATCAGCCCGTGCCAGAGCGCCTCGCGCGGGCCGGCCATGCGCATCGCCAGCGGCAGGAGCGACATGTGCGTGGTGGCGGCCGGGTACTTGTCGAGCACCGCCTCGTAGCAGCGCACGCGGGTGAAGTGGTCAACGTCGCCGGGCTTGGTCATGCCGACCACGGGGTGGATCAGCAGGTTGGCCTGCGCCTCCTTGGCGGCGCGGAAGGTCAGCTCCTGGTGGGCGCGGTGCAGCGGGTTGCGCGTCTGGAACGCCACGACCCGGCGCCAGCCCATCTTGCGAAAGAAGGCGCGCAATTCGTTGGGCGTGTCGCGGCGGGCCTTGAAGTCGTAGTGCACGGGGGGCTGGATGCCCACGATCGGGCCGCCGAGATAGACGCGGCCGGCCTGGTTGTGCAGGTAGTTGACCGCCGGGTGCGCGTCGTCGTCGGCGCCGAAGACCTTCTCGGCTTCCCTCGACTTGTCCGGTGTCCACTTGTCGGTGACGGTCATGGTAGCCAGGATCACGCCCTCGGCGTCGCGCAGAGCGATGTCCTGCCCCTCCTCGATCCCCTCGGCGAAGGTCTCGGAGACGTCGAGGTTGATGGGCATCGGCCAGAGCTGGCCGTCGGCGAGGCGCATGGTCTCCACCACGCTGTCATAGTCCGCCTGGCCCAGGAAGCCCTTGAGCGGGGCAAAGCCGCCGTTCATCAGCAGCTCCAGGTCGCAGACCTGGCGTGGAGTCAGGTCGTGGCTGGGAAGATCGCCGGCCTCGACTTTCAGCTTCTGGGCAGAATCGTAGGAAACATAGAGCTCCTGGATGGGAGCGAAGTTTGGATGTTGCATGTAAGTCGTCGCCTGTTCGGTCGCGGTTTGGCGGCCACGTATCGCGAGGCCCGCCGCGACCACAAGCCTCGGCGGGTGGAACCGGGTCGTTTCGGTCGGAAATCGAGCCGAAGACGCCGAAGTCGGGACATTCTTCCCCTCGCGGGGCCGATTGGACAAGGGGCGACCCGGATCGGGGCCGGGTGGAAACCGTGCGTTCCGCCCACCCCCGGGACCGGCCCTCGCCGTGTCAGCCCCTGCGGCGGCGCAGGGCGCCCAGCCCGCCCAAGGCGCCCAGGAGGAGGACGCCGGCGGCGGGCAGCGGCACCGCCGAGGGCGTGTCGCCACCGTCTGCGGGCACGTCTCCGGTGTCGGGCGCACCCACATGGTGGAACTTGTCCGACCACTTGGCGAGGATGTCCTTGAGCGTGTGCTTGTCGATGCTCCAGCCCGCATGGCCGCCGAACCAGGAGATCCGGTCGAGGATATGCTCCTTGTGCTCGAGCACCTTCCAGACGAGGAGATCGTCGCCCTCCCAGCGGCTCCAGGCATGGCTTGGGCCGTTCGACCAGTCGGCCCGGAGCGACCAGGCGTCGGACCAGCTCGACGTACCGTGCCCGTATTCGTGATAGGAAGTGGCGGCGGCGGGCAGGGCGACAAGGGTGAGCGCGGCGCCGAGGAGGGCGGTGCGGAGGGATCCGGCGAAGGGCATGCGGGGCTTCCTTCTGTGACTGGCCGCGACCATACGAAAGCGGAGTCGAAGGGGAAGCTATTTAGGCGTATTATAATTAATTATCAGACGTTTACCCTTTTTCCCGAAACGGTCCGGCCGGTGGTGCCGGGCCGTTTCCCAGGGCTGCTCACTCCGCCGCGTCCACGGGGGCGCCGTAGCCCAGGGGCTCGCGTTCGTCGCGCCCCTCGTCGACCCCGATCTCGGACAGGTGACGCTCCGCCTCCAGGGCGGCCATGCAGCCCATTCCGGCACTCGTGACCGCCTGGCGGTAGACGTGGTCGGTCAGGTCGCCCGCGGCGAAGACGCCAGGAATGGAGGTCTCCGTCGAATCGGGCTTGGTGACGACGTATCCGCCCTTGTGCGTCTCGAGCTGATCGGCGACGAGCTCTGAGGCGGGGGCGTGGCCGATGGCGACGAACACGCCCTTGACGGCGAGCTCCCTGGTCTCGCCGCTCTCGACATGGCGCAGGCGAACGCCCTCGACGCCCCTGGGCTCGGTCGTACCCGTCACCTCGTCGACGGCGTGATTCCACAGAATCTCGACCTTGGGGTGCTCCAGTAGGCGCTTTTGCAGGATCTTCTCGGCGCGAAGCTCGTCGCGGCGGTGGACCAGGGTCACCTTGGAGGCGAAGTTGGTCAGGAACAGCGCCTCCTCCACGGCGGTGTTGCCGCCGCCCACGACCGCGACCTCCTGGCCGCGGTAGAAGAAGCCGTCGCAGGTGGCGCAGGCCGACACGCCGAAGCCCTGGAACGCCTCCTCGGAGGGCAGGCCGAGCCACTTGGCCTGGGCGCCGGTGGCCAGGATCACGGCGTCCGCCGTCCAGACCGCACCGCTGTCGGTGGTGGCGGTGAAGGGGCGGCCCGAGAGGTCGAGCGAGGTGACGATGTCGGAGACGATCTCGGCCCCCGTGTCGCGGGCATGGGCCTCCATCCGCACCATCAGGTCTGGGCCCATGATCGTGGAGTCGCCGGGCCAGTTCTCGACGTCCGTGGTGATGGTGAGCTGGCCGCCGGGCTGGAGGCCCTGGATCAGCACCGGCTCCAGCATCGCGCGGGAGGCGTAGACGGCGGCGGTGTAGCCCGCGGGGCCCGAGCCGATGATCAGCAGCTTGACGTGACGGGTGTCGGCCATGATTCCCTCCGTGAGTTCGGTGGCGATATAGGCGGTGGACCGACCGCCCGAAACCCCGGGCGGAATGTTGCGCTGCGGCGAAACATAATTGCGTCCGCCCGCGGTCGGGCGTAAGGTTTTCGCGAACCTTCGAGGACGACCATGCCCGCACAGAAGCTCGACGCCATCGACCGCAAGATCCTTGCCGAATTGCAGGGTGACGGGCGGATGACGAACGTGGAACTGGCGCGCCGGGTCGGCATATCGGCCCCGCCCTGCCTGCGGCGCGTGCGCACGCTGGAAGAGGCGGGGTTCATCCGCGGCTACCACGGCAAGGTGGACGTGCGGCAGCTCGGGTTCGAGGTGCAGGTCTTCGCCATGGTGGGCTTGCAGAGCCAGGCGGAGGCGGACCTGTCGGCCTTCGAGGAGCAGTGCCGCGACTGGCCGCTGGTTCGGGAATGCCACATGCTCAACGGCGAGGTGGACTTCATCCTGAAATGCGTGGCCCCCGACCTGTCCACGTTCCAGGCCTTCCTGACCTCCGACCTGCTCCGCGCGCGCAACGTGGCCAGCGTGAAGACCTCCCTCGTGATCCGCGCCGCCAAGGAGGCGCCCGGCGTGCCCTTCGACGTGCTCGAGGCGCGCCTGGCGCGGATCGCCTGAGGCTCAACCCGGCTGGGCGACCCGCTCCAGGATCTCGCCAGAGAGCCGGGCGACGGCCAGGGGGCCGAACCCGGACGAGTCGTGCAGGTGCGGGAACATCGACATGTACTGGGCGAAGACCTCGGGCCGGGCGGCGGGGTCGGCCGGGCCTGGGTGGGCGCTGTCGAGCTCCACCCCGTTGGCGGTAAAGATCGAGTGGCGCGCGAAGCCCAGGTGGAACACCTGCACGCCGGAAACCGGCCGCACCTGGACGATGGAGTCGCCGTCCACGAGCGCGTCGACGGGCACCAGGGCGCGGTCGGCGCCGATGAGCGCGGGCAGGGCCGTGCGGCGCGAGACCAGACGCGCGGCGGGACCCAGCAGCAGGTCGGGCATCGGCCGCCCCGGCCCCAGGGCGTCGGCCGCGACGCGGAACAGCGACAGGCCCTGATGCTGTGACGAGATCACGCGGCTCCCCTTCCACAACAGCGGCTCGGGCCCCTCCTCGGTGGCGATGACGTCGCCCGGAAGCAGGTCCTCCACCGCGACGGGACCGGTGGCCGTCTGTACCAGGCAACCGCGGGCCAGGGCCGCGAAGCTGTCGGTGAAGAGCGTGTCGGACGGGCCCGGCCGCGCCGCGTCCTCGATCGACCCGTCGCGGCCGCGCCACCAGACATGGTAGCGGGTATCGTTCGGCAGGGCGGGGCGGGCGGGCCGCGTCGGCTGGTAGGCGCGAGCGCCGCGGACCGTCCAGGGGCGCTGGCCCGTGCCGCTGCGGGCGGTGGCGAGTTCGTTCGCGGACATGGCTCAGGCCTCCGCCGGACGGGCGGTCGCGGAAGGGTGGTTCGCGGCGGCGGGGCGGCTGGGGAATGTCATGCGGGGCGGTCTCCTTCGCGCGGGTGTCCGGCGGGGCCGGTTCGGTGCGAGGGAGAGGATGGGCGCGGAATGGGACGATTCCGGGGCAGGGCGCGGGCGTTTCCGCGACAGGATCAATCCGCCCGTATCACCGAGATCAGCCGCCCGTAATCGGCCTCCTTGCGGTGCACCGAGCGGCGATAGGAGAAGAAGCGCTCCGGTTCGCCGTAGGTGCAGTGGCCGATCCATTCCGCCCGCGCGACGCCGGCGCGGTCCAGCCGGTCGATCCCGTATCCGGGCAGGTCGAGATGCAGCCTGTCGCCGGCACCCGGCGAAAAGCGACGCGCCGCGTCGGGATCGCGGGCGGCGAACTCGGCCCGAAGCTCGGGGCCGACCTCGTAGGCGTCGCGGGAGATGGCGGGACCGATGGCCGCCCTGATCCGCGCGCGGTCCGCGCCCAGGTCCTCCATCGCCGCGACGGTGGCGTCGATCACGCCGCCCAACGCTCCGCGCCAGCCGGCATGGGCGGCGCCGGCC
Organism: uncultured Paracoccaceae bacterium; assembly: GCA_947500825.1. GTDB lineage: Bacteria > Pseudomonadota > Alphaproteobacteria > Rhodobacterales > Rhodobacteraceae > Palleronia. The sequence continues at coordinate 159,295 of CANMTR010000005.1, forward strand.
ACGCCGGCCTCACGGTCGGCCAGGAGGACCGGCATGCAGTCGGCCGTCAGGATCCCCAGGGCGATGCCGGGCGTGGCGGTGACCATCGCGTCGGCGGAGGCCTCGGGCGCGCCCGTATCCGGCCCGACCGTGACCACGGTGGCGGAATGGACCTGCGGCGCCGTCAAGAGCGCCTCGGGGGCGACGCCGATCCCTTCGGCTGCGCGGGCGCGGTTGATCCGCACCATCTCGGTCTGGTCCGAGGAGCCGTGGCCGCAGTTCAGCCCCGCGAAGACGCCCGAGGACACGCCGCCCGCGCGGGTGAAGAATCCGTGCCGCACGGGCGAGAGCAGGTCGGACGTGAGGAACGGAGGCGCCATCAGGGAATGTCCAGTCCGGGGGGTGGGGCGGCGTCGTCGTGGAGGGCCATGACCTTGAAGAGGTGTCCCATCGCGTCGGGATGGGTCAAGCGCCTGAAGCCCTCCACGTGGGCCCCGCGCGCCGACCCCTCGAGCCGGTCGGCCAGCGTCCGGGCGCGCGCGACGATCCCCAGCCGCTCCAGCCAGACCCCCTGGGCGACGGGGCCGGCGACCGGACAGGGCGCGGCGCGAGACAGGGCCGCGAAGTCCACATGCGCGGTGAGGTCGGCGGCGCCGGGGGTGGCCAGCGGGTCTTCCTTTTCGTGGCGCCGCACGGCCTGGAACGTGTCGCCCAGGGAGCCGTCCGAGCCGTAGTCGATCAGGAGCGCGACGCCGCCCCGGCGCGCGATGCGCCCGCCGATCTCGGCGGCGACGGAGGTGGCGGCGGCGGAGGTCTCGACCATGTCGCCCTGGCCGGTGTCGGCAAGGCGGTGGTCGAGGTCGGGAAAGGCGGTGGCCGGGCCCAGCGCGAAGGTCAGGTGATCGTCCGCTACGCCCACCAGCCGCTCGCGCCAGGCGTCGCCGTCACGCAGGAACTGGCGCACGGGCAGCGCGTCGAGGAACTCGTTGGCGACCAGGAACAGGGGCAGGTCGGGCAGGTCCCCGACCGCGTCGATCCAGTCGATGTCGCGGTCCGCGAGCGTCTCGTGCTGGCGCGCGCGCAGGGTGGGGGAAGCTTCCACCAGCACGGGACGGGCCGCGTCGTGGAAGCCCGGAACACGCGCCGTGGCGCGCAGGATGTCGGCCATGAGCGTGCCGCGGCCCGGGCCGAGCTCCGCCAGGGCCACGGGGGCGGGGGCGCCGCGGTCGAGCCAGGCCTGCGCCAGCGCCAGGCCCACCAGCTCGCCGAACATCTGGCTGATCTCGGGCGCGGTAGTGAAGTCGCCCGCCGCGCCAAGGGGGTCGCGGGTGGTGTAGTAGCCGTGGCGGGGGTGGAACAGGCAGGCGGCCATGTATTCGCCCACGGTGATCGGCCCCGTCGCGGCGATCTGGCGCCGAAGGAGGTCCGCGAGCTCGGTCACCGGGGCCGCCGCGCCGCCAGAACCAGCCCCGCGCCGATGGCCAGCATCGGCAGCGACAGGATCTGGCCCATGCTCAGGCCAGCCTCGCCGAGGCGGACGACGTATCCCATCGGGTTGTCGGGGGTGATGAACTGCGGATCGGCCTGGCGCACCAGCTCCACCAGCAGGCGCGAGACGGCGTAGCCCATCAGGAACAGCCCGGTGAGCGCGCCGGGCCGCTTCAGCCAGCCCCGCGCGAAGGCGAGCCACAGGAGGGCCGCGCCGAGCACGAGGCCCTCGAGCCCCGCCTCGTAGAGCTGCGAGGGGTGGCGCGCGCAGAGCCCCTCCACCCCGGGGCAATCCTGCGCGGCGGCGCCCGGAAAGATGACGCCCCAGGGCAGGTCGGTGGGACGGCCCCAGAGCTCGGCGTTGATGAAATTGGCCAGCCGGCCGAACAGAAGGCCCGGCGGCGTGGCCAGCGCCATCGTGTCGAGGAGCGACAGGATCGGGATACCCCGCCGGACCGCAACGACCAGCCCGCCGATGGCCACGCCCAGCATGCCGCCGTGGAACGACATGCCCCCCTGCCAGATCGCGGGGATCTGGAGCGGATTGGCCAGGTAGTAGCCGGGCTGGTAGAACAGCACGAAGCCCAGCCGGCCGCCCACCAGGATGCCCAGGATCACGCCGGTCATGATATCCTCGACGTCCTTGGCCGTCATGGGCGCGCGGTCGGCGGGCCAGAGCGCGGGGCGCCGCACGGCCGTCGCGGCCAGCTTCCAGCCGATCAGGATGCCAGCGATATAGGCCAGCGCGTACCAGCGCAGGGCGAAGGTGAGGCCGGCCACCTCCACCGAGAAGAGCTCGGGCGAAATGTCGGGGAAGGGGATCGCAAGCAGCATGGTGCGACAAAGCGGAGGGGCGCGGGGGAAGTCAACCGGATGCCCGACTTGAGACGGACCGCCGCGGGGGCCATATCGGGGATAACGGAATCAGGAGGCACCCATGCAGAGCCGCAACAAGATGTTCGACGACCTGTCGCAACTCATGACCAACGCCATGGGCGTGGCGCAGGGCGCGCGGACCGAGGCCGAGACGGCGATGAAGGGCGCGATCGACCGCTGGCTGGCGGATCGCGACTTCGTGACGCGCGAGGAGTTCGATGCCGTGCGCGCCATGGCCCAGAAGGCGCGCGAGGAGAACGAGGCCCTCAAGGCGCGGATCGACGCGCTGGAGAGCCGCGGACAGGCCTGAAGGCCCCGGCGCCCCGCCTCAGCCCAGCGCCCGCTCCAGCACCCGGGCGAAGATCCGAGCGCCGTGGGCGATCAACTCGTCGGGGAAGTCGAACCGGGGATCGTGGAGCGGGGGCTGGCCCCGCCCCGCGCCGAGAAACAGCATGGCCGCCGGGGCAAGCGCGCCCAGCCGCCCGAAATCCTCGGCGGGGCGCCATGGCTGCCCCTCGGGGCCATGCACCACGCCCAGGTCGTCGAGCGCGGCGCGCAGCTCGGCCACGGCCTCGGGGTGGTTGTCGCAGGCCGTGAAGACCTCGTGGTAGGAAACCTCCATCTCCAGGCCCCCTTCGGCGGCGGCGGCCCGCGCCTCCGCGAGTGCGCGGGCCTTGAGGTTCTCCATTCCCTCGTCGCGCAGGGTGCGCAGGGTGGCGCGGATTTCGCCGTCTCCCGGGGAGACGCCGAAGGCGGGCTCTCCCATCAGGACGCGGGCGACGGTGACGAGGGCGAAGTCCCTGTCGGGAAAGGCCTGCGGCGAAGACAGGGCCGGCAGGCTTCGCATCAGGCGGGCCAGCGCGGGGAGGGGCGAGATGCCGGTGTCCGGGTTGCTGGCATGTGCGGCGCGGCCGTGAAGCTCCACCAGCATGCCGGTGGCGGCCGTGGCCATGGGCCCCTCGGCCAGGATGACGCGGCCGGTCTCGATCCCCGGGTAATTGTGCAGCGCGAGGACGAGGTCGGGCGCGATGGCCGCCATGCGCGGGTCGGCAAGAAGGGCCGCGGCGCCTTCGCCGGATTCCTCGGCCGGTTGGAACAGCAGGATCACGCGCCCTCGCGCGAGGCGGTCGCGCCCGAGTTTGCGCGCGAGGGCGTAGAGGATCCCCATGTGGCCGTCATGGCCGCACAGATGCGCCTTGCCCGGAACGGTGGAGGCATGTTCCGCGCCCGTCTCCTCGCGGATGGGCAGCGCGTCGAGCTCGGCGCGGAGCATGATCTCGGGGCCGCGCCCGGCACCGTCGAAGATCGCCGCGACGCCGTGCCCCCCGAGATCCGTCATCACCACGTCGGCGCCCGTCTCGCGCATCCGCGCGGCGATGGTAGCAGCCGTCCCGGCCTCCTCGCCGGAAAGCTCGGGCATGCGGTGCAACTCGTGGCGGAGGTCGCGTGCCGCGGCGATGTCGTCGTCGTTCGGGCGGAAGGCATGTGGCATGGGGCCACCGTGGGCCTGCACGCGCGCCCGCGTCAATCCGGGGTGGGCGGCGTGAAGAGGCGGCCGCGTTCGGCCAGGGCCACCATCGCCAGCGACAGGATCGCCAGCGCCGTGAAGCCCGCGAGCATCGGGACGAGCGTGCCGTCGTAGAGGTAGCCCACCGCGGTGCCCAGCAGCCCGCCCACGAGCATCTGGGCCGAGCCCAGCACCGCCGAGCCGACGCCGGCGACGTGGCCCAGCGGCTCCATCGCCAGCGCGTTGAAGTTGGTGGGCACGAAGCCGAAGAAGGACATCATCGCGATCAGCAGCGTCAGGAACAGCCAGAAGGGCGTCGCGCCGCCGAAGGACATCGCCAGCGCCAGATGCAGGGCCGAGATGGCGATGAAGGCCACCAGCGCGGTCTGCGACAGGCGCCGGGTTCCGAACCGGGCCACCATCCGCGAATTGGCGAAGGAGGAGGCCGACATGAACAGGGCGGTAAGGGAGAAGTAGAGGGTGAAGGACGGCCCGACCCCGTAGATCTGGGTATAGATCTGCTCCGCCTGGGCGATGAAGGCGAACAGGACCCCGAAGAACGACGCCATGGCCAGCGTATAGCCGAACGCGATGCGGTTGGTCACGACGACGCGGAACGCCTCGGCCACGCGGCGGCCCGTCAGGGGGCGGCGATTGGCCTCGTCCAGGGTCTCCGGCAGGCGCGCCCAGGTCCACAGGAACGCCACCAGCCCGAACAGGACCATCACCGCCGAAAGCTCGCGCCAGTTGCCGAACACCAGGACCAGGGAGCCCAGGTTGGGCGCGAAGACCGGCATCACCATGAAGACCATCATCACCAGCGACATGACGCTGGCCATCTGCGCGCCCTGGAAGCGGTCGCGCACCACCGAGGTCGCGACGACGCGGGTGGCGGCGGCACCGATCCCCTGGATCAGGCGCACGGTCAGCATCGCCTCGAAGGTGGGGACGAAGACGGCGGCGACGGCGCCCGCGAGATAGATGCCCAGCCCCGCGAAGAGGACGGGGCGGCGGCCGAACCTGTCCGACAGCGGGCCGTAGATCACCTGTGCGCCGCCGAAGCCGATCACGTAGGCGGTGATGACGAACTGGCGCCGGTTCTCCTCGGCCACGCCGAGGGCGGAGCCGATCTCGCTCAGGGCGGGGATGTAGACGTCGATCGCGGCCGCGTTCAGCGCCATCAGGAGCGCGATCATGGCCACGAATTCGGGGTAGGAGGGGACCGCCGCGGTCCGGGTGTTCGACATGGACATGAACGTCATTACCTGATCCCTCTCGCACGCACGACCCGGGCGATCCGGTTGCCCGGCGCCCAGGGTCCATTTCGGCCAAGCCGAGCCATGCGGCAAGAGAGGGGCCGAACAGCCCGGCCATGCACGGCACGCATGGCGCGCAGGTCCCGAACCGAGACCCGGGCGCGTACGGTGCCGCAGGCCGTTGATCCGGCGGCAAAATCGTGGCCTATGCGAAATTCCGCGCAGAGCTGACTTATCGCCGTTTTACTGTGCGCTTGCACACAGCATGTTGTGCGCGTCGCGTACGGCGGTCTTCTTGACAGATGTAAAGGATTTGCCAGATCTGTGCCATGGACCCACGCCGCCGACGCTCCCGCCTGCGCCTGCACGCCGCGCTTCGCACGCTGATGGCAGAGAAGGCCCTCGCCGAGATATCCGTCGGGGCGCTGACGGCGCGCGCCGGGGTCACCCGGCCGACCTTCTATGCCAACTACGCCGGCATTGCGGACATGCTCGACGAATACGTCGCCGCGCTCCTCGAAGGGATCGCGGCGCGCCATACCTCGGTGGCGGAATGCGACGACGACCGCGTCCTGCGCGATGGGCTGGCCGCGACCGTGGCGCAGGCGCTGGGCGGGCTCGATCGACGTGATCCGCGCCTCGCCGCGATCCTCGAAGGGGTGCCGGGCCTTGCCCCCGAGGCGCGGTTCGCCGATCTGGTGGCCCGCCTGATGGAGGTGCCCCGCGCGGACCTGGCGCCGCAGGAGCGCCGGATCCGGGCCCATTACCTGACCGGCGCCTTCGTCGGCCTGCTGCGGCTATGGGTGCGCGACGCGGACGGCCCCCCGGCCGCGGCGCTCGCCGGCACCTTTGCCGACCTCACCGTGTTCGGGCGCCGTGGCGCCCCCGAGACCTGGGATGTCACATGATCCGTCTTGCCGTCTTCCTCCTCGCCCTGCTTCCGCTTGCCGTCGCGGCACAGGAGCCGCCGCCGCGACCCGTGAAACTGACCGAGATCAGCGCCGGGGCCGACCGGCTGGAGCGCCAGTTCTTCGGCCGGGTCCGCGCGCGCGAGACGGTCGACCTGGCGTTCCAGGTGGGCGGGCAGATCGTCGATTTCCCGGTGGCGGAGGGCAGTCAGCTCGACCGGGGGGCGCTCGTCGCCTCGCTCGACATGACGCCGTTCGAGCGCCAGCTCGAGCGGGCCGAGGTGAACCTCGACAAGGCCCAGCGCGACCTCGAGCGGCTCGAGGAACTGGCGGGGTCGGCGGTGAGCGACGTGCAGATCCGCGACGCAAGTACCCAGGCCGACCTGGCGCGGATCGCGGTGGCCGAGGCGCGCAAGGCCATGGAGGACGCGACCCTGGAGGCGCGGTTCGACGCCCTGGTGGCGCGCCGCGAGGTCGCCAATTACACCACCGTCGCGGCCGGCGAACCGGTCGTGCGGCTCCACGACATGTCCGAGCTGCGGGTTGATATCGACGTGCCGGAGGTCCTGTTCCGGCAGGCGGCCGGGTCGAGCGAGGTCGCCTTCGAGGCGTCCTTTCCCGGCGCGCCCGAGACCTACGACCTGACCTTGCGCGAATACGAGGCCGAGACGGCCGAGGTCGCCCAGACCTATTCCCTCACGCTGGCCTTCACCGGCGAGGTGCCCGACTGGGTGCTGCCGGGCGCGTCGGTGACGGTGACGGCAACGGCGCCGCGGCAGGGCGGTGGCGAGACCGTGCTCCTGCCCGAGACGGCGCTGGTCTTCGACGCCGAGGGCGCGCCGGGGGTGATGGTGTTCGAGCCCTCTGGCGACGATCCCGACACGGGCACCGTGCGCCGCGCGCCGGTGGAGATCGAGATGCGCGCCGATGCGCGCGTGGCCATGACCGAGGGACCGGAGCCGGGCGCTCAGATCGTGTCGGCGGGGGCCTCGCAACTCGGGGACGGGCAACGCGTGCGCCGTTTCACCGGGATCGGAGGGTGAAACCATGAGCATCGCCCGCGGCGCCATCGACCGCTCGCTCCTGACCTGGCTTCTGATGATCGGCTGCCTGCTGGGCGGGGTCTGGGGGTTCGCCACGATCGGTCGGCTGGAAGATCCGGCCTTCACCATCAAGAACGCCGTCGTCATCACCCAGTATCCCGGCGCCAGCGCCGAGGAGGTCGCGCGCGAGGTTTCCGAGCCGCTCGAATCCGCGATCCAGCAGATGGCGGAGATCGACACGATCACCTCATCCAACAAGCCCGGCGTCAGCCGCATCGACGTGGAGATCGAGAGCACCTACGACGGCACCGAGCTTCCGCAGGTCTGGGACAAGCTGCGCGCGCGGGTCTCGGACGCCCAGGGCGACCTGCCCCAGGGCGCGGGCCAGCCCTTCGTCAACGACAGTTTCGGCGACGTCTACGGCATCTTCTATGCCGTCGCGACGCCCGGTTTCAGCGATGCCGAGACCCACGACATCGCCGACTTCCTGCGCCGGGAGCTTCTGGCGGTGGAGGGCGTCGCGGACGTGACGGTGGCCGGCCTGCCGGAGGAGGCGATCTTCGTCGAGCCGGACCGCGCGATCATGGCGAACCTGGGCGTTCCGCCCGATGCCATCGCGAACGCCATCGCCAACGCCAACGCGGTCGCGCCCGCGGGCCGGGTGCAGCAGGCGGGCCAGTCGATCCGCATCGACGCGCCCGAGGGGTCCGACACCGTGGAGGCGATCCGCAACCTGACCATCGGCGTGGGCGGCGAGATCATCGATCTCACCGATTTCGCGACCGTCACCCGGGAGCGGGTGGAGCGCCCGTCGATGGTCATCCGCCACGACGGCCGCCAGGCCTTCACACTGGGCGTGTCTGGCAAGGACGGGCTCAACATCGTGGACGTGGGCCGGGGGGTCGATGCGCGGCTCGCCGAACTCGAGGCCGACATCCCCGTGGGTGTCGACCTGGAGCCGGTCTACCAGCAGCACGAGGTGGTGGACGAGGCGTCGAACGCGTTCCTGCTGAACCTCGCCATGTCGGTGGCCATCGTGGTGGTGGTGCTGGCGCTGTTCATGGGCTGGCGCTCGTCGGTGGTGGTGGGCACCACGCTCCTGCTCACGGTGGTGGGCACGGTGTTCTTCATGGCCGCCTTCGGGATCGAGATGGAGCGGATCTCGCTCGGGGCGCTGATCATCGCCATGGGCATGCTCGTGGACAACGCCATCGTGGTGGCCGAGGGAATGCAGAGCGACATGGCGCGCGGCAAGTCCTCCCGCGCGGCGGCAGGCGATGTGGCGTCGAAGACGCAGATCCCGCTCCTGGGCGCGACGGTCATCGGCATCATGGCCTTCGCCGGCATCGGCCTGAGTCCCGACGCGACGGGGGAGTTCCTGTTCTCGCTCTTCGCGGTGATCGGCATCTCGCTGCTGCTGTCGTGGGTGCTGGCGATCACCGCGACGCCGCTCCTGGCCCATTACGTGTTCCGCCGCGGCAGCGTGGGCGGGGCGGGGCAGTACGACGGGCCGGTGTTCCGCACCTATGCCGCCGTCCTGCGGCTGGCGCTGCGCCTGCGCTGGTTCGTGGTGGCCGGGCTGATCGCGGTGACGGTGGTCTGCTACTGGGGCTTCGGGCAGGTGCAGCAGCAGTTCTTCCCCGATTCCAACACGCCGCTCTTCTACGTCCACTACAAGCTGCCACAGGGGGCCGATATCCGCACCACGTCGGAAGACATGCGCGCGGTGGAGGACTGGCTGGCCGAGCGCGACGAGGTGGTGTCGGTCGATACCTTCGTGGGCGGGGGCGCGTCTCGCTTCATGCTGACCTACGCCCCGGAGGAGAGCCTGCCGACCTACGGCCACCTGATCATCCGCACCGACGATATCGACCAGATCCCGGCCCTGCGCGCCGACCTCGAGGCGTTCGGCCGCGCCGCCTTGCCGGAAGGCGAGTTCCGCACCGAGCGGCTGGCCTTCGGGCCGGGCGGGGGCGCGCCCGTGGCCGTGCGTTTCTCGGGGCCGGAGCCGGAGGTGCTGCGCGGCCTGGCCGAGGAGGCGGCCGAGCGGATGTCGGGCGCGTCGGACCGGCTGCAAGACCTGCGGACCGACTGGCGCGAGCGGGAGCTGGTGATCGAGCCGCTCTATAACGAGGGCCGGGCGCAGACCGCAGGGATCGACCGCAGGGACGTGGCCCAGGCGCTGGAACTGGCGACGGAGGGCACCAGCGCCGGCGTCTACCGCCAGGACAGCCGCCTCATCCCCATCGTGATCCGCATGCCCGGAGCGAACGAGGAGGGCGGCGGCCACCTGATCGACCAGCCTGTCTGGTCGGACGCGGCCAACACGTTCATCCCGCTCGAGCAGCTTATCGACGGGTTCGGCTACGAGGCGCAGGACACGCTGATCCGGCGTCGCGACCGGGTGCCCACGATCACCGTGCAGGCCGGCGTTCCGGCGGGGGTGAACGCCGATTCGGTGTTTCGCGAGGTGCGCGGGGCGGTCGAGGCGATGGACCTTCCCGAAGGATATGCCCTGGAATGGGGGGGCGAATACGAGAGCTCCACCGAGGCGCAGGAGAGCCTGGGGCGGCAATTGCCGGTCTCGCTTCTGACGATGGTGCTGATCTCGGTGCTGCTCTTCGGCAAGCTGCGCCAGCCGCTGGTGATCTGGCTTCTGGTGCCCATGGCGGTGAACGGGGTCGCGATTGGCCTGCTGGCCACGGGGCTTCCGTTCTCCTTCACCGCGCTCCTGGGGCTTCTGAGCCTGTCGGGGATGCTGATCAAGAACGGCATCGTGCTGGTGGAGGAGATCGACCTCACCCGCGCCGAGGGGGTGCCCTTCACCCGCGCGGTGGTGGAGGCCAGCACGTCGCGCCTGCGGCCCGTGGTGCTCGCGGCGGCGACGACGATCCTCGGGATGACGCCGCTCCTGTGGGACGCGTTCTTCGCCTCGATGGCGGTGACGATCATGGGGGGGCTGGGCTTCGCCAGCATCCTTACGCTGATCGCCGCGCCCGTGCTCTACTACATGATGTTTCCCAAGCTGCGCCGCGAGGAGGCGGCGGAGAGCGCGGGCACGCCCGCCCGGGCTACCTGAGGGGGGGCGGGCAACCGGTCGTGGCGGGGGGCGGATCGCCGGCCCATCGCTCGACGATCACGATTGCCGTGTGGGCCGAGCTGCCCTGGGCCAGGGAGGAGGTTCCCTTGTCGAGCGTCACCGCGTTGGGGTTGCCCGCCAGGTCGATCCGTCGCCCGTCCACCGTGGCGGGATCGTACCACGCGCCGGTGGGGAGGGACACGCAGTCGCGACGGATCGCGTCGGTCAGCCGGGCACCGGCCAGGGTCGCGCCACGTTCGTTGCGGATCAAGACGAGGTCGCCTGCGGCGATCCCGCGTTCCGCGGCCGTGTCGGGGTGGAGGTCGCAGGCCTCGCGGCCCGCGACCTTGCCGGCCCGGGATTCGGTGCCGCGGTCGTTCTGCGAATGGAGGCGGGTGTCGGGCTGCCCCGAGATCAGGTGGAGCGCGCCCGGCGCGGCGTCGAGGAGCGACTCGGCCGGTGCCATCCAGGTCGGATGGCCGGGGCAGTCGAGCAGGCCGGCGGCCGCGATCGCCTCATTGAAGAGGGTGATGCGGCCGCTTTCGGTGGCCAGCGGGGCGCAGTCGGGGTCGGCGACGAAGTCGCCGAACTGGATGCGCGTCTCTTCCACGTTTCTCATGTCGACCCGGCCCGCGTCCCGGAAGGCGTCGTAGCCGGGCAGGTCGGTGCCGTGGTCGGCGGCGACCGCGCGGGCGTCGTCCCACAGGTGGCGCAGCCATCCCTCCGCGTCGCGCCCGCCGGTGAAGGCCTCCTCCACCCCCATCTGGGCGGCAATCCGGCGCAGGATCTCGTGGTCGTCCAGCGCCTCGCCCATGGGGGCGAAGAGGGGGCTCATGTGGATCAGCGCCGGGTCGCGGCGGTTCATCATGATGTCGCTGCGTTCCAGCGGCGTGGTCGCCGGCAGGACGATGTCGGCCCGACGCGCCGTGGCCGTCCAGGAATGGTCGGTGACGATCACCGTCTCGGGCCGGGTCCACGCGGCCTCCAGCCGCCCCAGATCCTGGTGGTGGTGGAACGGGTTGCCCCCCGCCCACCAGACGAGGCGGATGTCGGGATAGGTGCACGTCGCCAGGTCATAGTCGTAGCTCTCGCCCGGCCGCTCCAGCATGTCGGCGATCCGCGCCACCGGGATGAAGTCCCCGACCGGGTTGCGCCCCTGCGGCACCGAGGGCCAGGGATGGAGACGCGCGGGCCGCCCCACCGGCGTGGTGGAGCCGTAGCCGAAGCCGAAGCCGGTGCCGGGCTGCCCGATCTGGCCCAGCACGGCGGCGAGCGCCAGCCCCGCCCAGACCGCCTGCTCGCCATGGTCGGCGCGCTGCAGGCCCCATGCGACGGTGATCATGGTGCGCCTGGCCGACATTTCGGCGGCCAGGGCGCGGATGCGGCCGGCGGGGATGTCGCAGAGGGGCGCGGCCCAGTCGGCGCTCTTGGGCTCGCCGTCGGCCGCACCGGAGAGATAGTCGCGGAACGCGGGCCAGCCGCTGGTGCAGCGCGCGAGGAAGGCGGGGTCGTGCCGGCCCGCGGCCCAGACCTCGTGGGCCAGTGCCAGCATCAGCGCCACGTCGGTGCCGGGGCGGATCGACAGCCATTCCGCGCCCTGGAGGTCGGTGCGGCGGGGCGAGACGTTCACGACGCGCGCGGTCAGCCGGTCCAGCCAGTCTCCGACTTCGTGGGTGGAGGTGCCCGACGAGGCGATCTGGGCGGTGCGGGGCGAGATGCCGCCGAAGGCCACGACCAGCTCGGCGTGGCGCGCCACCAGCGGCCAGCTCGTCATCCCGTCCTGGAAGGCGCGGTTGGTCATGCCCGTCACATGGGGCAGGATCACCTCGGCCGCGGCGTGGGAATAGGTGTCGCGCGAGGTGACGGCCCCGCCCACGAGGTTGAGGAACCGGCGAAGCTGGCTCTGGGCGTGGTGGAAACGGCCCGCGCTGGCCCAGCCGTAGGAACCCGCGAAGATCGCGCCGTTGCCGTGGGCCGCCCGCACCCGGTCCAGTTCGTGCGCGACCGCCTCGGCCGCGCGATCCCACGAGACCTCGACATAGGCGTCCTTGTTGCGCGCCGCACCGCCGTCGCCGTCGAGCCAGCCTTGCCGTAGGGCGGGGCGCAGGACGCGGCTGGCCCGGTCCCTGGCGGCGGAGACCCAGCCACGCCCGATCCGCGAGGGCGCGGTGTCGCCCTCGACGGGGGCGAGGGCGTCGCCCTCGATGCGGTAGCTGCCCCAGTGGGCGGCGGTGTATCTCATCGCGTCCGACCTCCCGCGTGTCCGGCCGGTCCATCTGGCGCGGGGCGCGGCGGGGGTCAACGGCGGCTTGCCGGGGGTGCCGCGCGGCTCTACCGATTGGGGCATGGCGGGGAGGACCGGATGACGAGCGACATCGAGATCGCGCGCGCGGCGCGCAAGAGACCGATCGCCGAGATCGGCGCTGGCCTGGGTATCGCGGCAGAGGACCTCGTGCCCTACGGCCACGACAAGGCGAAGGTCGCGGCGGGGGTTCTGCCGGGCCTGTCGGCGCGGCCGGACGGCAAGCTGATCCTGGTCACCGCCGTCAGCCCCACGCCGGCGGGGGAGGGCAAGACGACGATGACCGTTGGCCTGGGCGACGCGCTGGCGGCGGCGGGGCGGCGCACCTGCATCTGCCTGCGCGAGCCGTCCCTCGGTCCCAATTTCGGGATGAAGGGCGGCGCGGCGGGGGGCGGATACGCCCAGGTCGTGCCGATGGAGGACCTCAACCTCCACTTCACCGGCGACATCCACGCGATCGGGGCGGCGCACAACCTGCTCGCGGCATTGATCGACAACCACATCCACTGGGGCAACGCGCTCGACATCGACCCGGCGCGGGTGTCCTGGCGTCGGGTGGTGGACATGAACGACCGTGCCCTGCGCCAAGTGGTGACCGGGCTGGGCGGCCCGGCCAATGGCGTCCCGCGGGAGGCGGGATTCGACATCACCGTCGCCTCGGAGGTGATGGCGATCCTGTGCCTGGCCCGCGACCTCGGCGACCTGGAGGCCCGGCTGGGCGCGATGATCGTGGCGCAGCGGCGTGACCTGTCACCCGTCCGCGCCCGCGACATCGGCGCGGAGGGGGCGATGGCCGTGCTGCTGCGCGACGCGATGCTGCCCAACCTCGTCCAGACGCTCGAGGCCACGCCGGCGCTGGTGCATGGCGGCCCCTTCGCCAACATCGCCCATGGCTGCAATTCGGCGGTGGCCACGCGAACGGCTCTGAAGCTCGCGGATTACGTGGTGACGGAGGCGGGGTTCGGCGCCGACCTGGGCGCCGAGAAGTTCTTCGACATCAAGTGCCGCTCGGCCGGGCTGCGGCCGGACGCGGCAGTGGTCGTGGCGACGGTGCGCGCCATGAAGATGCACGGGGGCGTGGCGCGCGACGCGCTGGGCGCGGAGGACGTGGCGGCGGTGCGGCGCGGCTGCGCCAACCTGGGCCGCCACCTGGAGAACCTGGCGCTGTTCGGCGTGCCGGCGATCGTGGCGATCAACCACTTCGCCGGCGATACCGAGGCCGAGACGGAGGCGCTGGCCGAGTACGTTCGCGCGGCGGGGGGCGTGGCGGTCGTGGCGCACCACTGGGCCGAGGGCGGGGCGGGCGCCGCCGAGCTCGCGCGACACGTGGTCGACCTGGCAGAAAGCGGCCGCGCGGACTTCGCGCCCCTCTACACCGACGACCTGCCGCTCTGGGACAAGATCGAGACGGTGGCGCGCCGGATCTACCGGGCAGGCAGCGTGACGCCCGCGCCGGGTCTGCGCGACCGCCTCGCCCGGTGGGAGGCAGACGGGTTCGGCGGGTTGCCGGTCTGCATGGCGAAGACGCCCTATTCCTTCTCGGCCGACCCGGCGCTCGTGGGCGCGCCGGAGGGTCACGACCTGCCCGTGCGGGAGGTGCGCCTGTCCGCGGGGGCGGGGTTCGTCGTGGCGGTCTGCGGGCAGGTGATGACCATGCCGGGCCTGCCGCGCGAGCCCGCCGCGCAATCCATCGGGCTGGACGCGGAGGGCCGGATCGAAGGGCTGTTCTGAGCCGGTCGCGAAAGGGCCCGCCGCCTCGGGGGAGGTGGCGGGCCCTGCAATGCCATGGAAGGCGGCTGGATCAGGCGAGGGCCTTCTGGAGCCCTTCCTCGACCTTGTCGAGGAACCCTTGGGTCGTCAGCCAGCTCTGGTCGGGACCGACGAGGAGGGCGAGGTCCTTCGTCATGTGGCCCGATTCCACGGTGTCGACGACGACCTTCTCGAGCGTGTCTGCGAAGGTCTCGAGCTCGGAGTTGTCGTCGAGCTGGGCGCGGTGGCGCAGGCCGCCCGTCCAGGCGAAGATCGAGGCAATGGAGTTGGTCGAGGTCTCTTCGCCGGCCTGGTGGCGGCGGAAGTGGCGCGTGACGGTGCCGTGGGCGGCCTCCGATTCCACCACCTTGCCATTGGGCGTCATCAGCCGCGAGGTCATCAGGCCGAGGCTGCCGAACCCTTGCGCCACCGTGTCGGACTGCACGTCGCCGTCGTAGTTCTTGCAGGCCCAGACGTAGCCGCCCGACCACTTCATCGAGGCGGCGACCATGTCGTCGATCAGGCGGTGCTCGTAGGTGATCCCGGCCTTGTCGAACTTGTCCTTGAACTCGGCGTCGAACACTTCCTGGAACAGGATCATGAAGCGGCCGTCATAGGTCTTCAGGATCGTGTTCTTGGTGGAGAGATAGACGGGGTAGCCGCGGTTCAGGCCGTAGTTGAACGAGGCGCGGGCGAAGTCGCGGATCGAGTCGTCGAGGTTGTACATGCCCATGAACACGCCCGCGGAGGGCGCGTCGAAGACCTCCTCCTCGATTTCGGTGCCGTCCTCGCCGGTGAACTTGATCGTCAGCTTGCCCGGCCCGGGGAACTTCATGTCGGTGGCGCGGTACTGGTCGCCGTAGGCGTGGCGGCCGATGACGATGGGCTGGGTCCAGCCCGGCACCAGGCGCGGCACGTTCTGGCAGATGATCGGCTCGCGGAAGACGACGCCGCCCAGGATGTTGCGGATCGTGCCGTTGGGCGAGCGCCACATCTTCTTGAGGCCGAACTCCTCGACCCGGCCCTCGTCGGGGGTGATCGTGGCGCATTTCACGCCGCAGCCGACCTCCTTGATCTTCTCCGCGGCATCGACGGTAACCTGGTCCTCGGTGCGGTCGCGCTCCTCGATGCCGAGGTCGTAATAGAGCAGATCCACGTCCAGGTAGGGCAGGATCAGCTTCTGCTTGATGAAATCCCAGATGATGCGGGTCATCTCGTCGCCGTCGAGCTCGACGATCGGGTTGTCGACCTTGATCTTCGCCATGGGGGCCTCTTCACGTGGGTAACGGGGTCGTTCCCGACTAGCCCATGCGTTAGGCGGATGAAAGCGTATACCAATGGATACCGAAGGGATGGGAGGAACGTTTGTCGCGGGCACGCGTCTCCTTGGCGAAAGGAGATTTTCATGGACCTCATCCGCATCATCATCGCCATCCTGCTGCCGCCTCTCGGCGTCTTTCTTCAGGAGGGCCTTGGCAAGCACTTCTGGATCAACATCCTCTTGACGATCCTGGGCTACATTCCGGGCATCGTGCACGCGATCTGGATCATCGCGCGCCGCTGACGTTTCGCATCACCGCACACGACCCCTTCGCCGTTCCGGACTTACCCGGAGCCGGGCGGAGCATATGTCGGATACGATCGAAACACGCATAGGAGATCATTGATGGCCAGCCCGAAGATCACCGTCCTGTTCTACTCCACCTACGGGACCAATCACGCGGTCGCCCAGGAAGCCGTGCGCGCCGCCGAGGAGGCGGGCGCCGAAGTCCGCCTGCGCCGCGTGAAGGAGACCGCGCCGCAGGAGGTCGTGAACGGCCAGGACGCGTGGAAGGAGCAGCTCGAGCGGATGTCCGACATCCCCGAGGCCAGCCCCGACGACATGGAATGGGCCGACGGCTACTTCATCTCCTGCCCGACGCGGTTCGGGGTCGTGGCCAGCCAGATGCGCGCTTTCTTCGACACGCTGGGGGGGCTGTGGCAGAACGGCAAGCTCGCCGACAAGCCGCTGACCGCCACCACCAGCGCCAACACCGAGCACGGCGGGCAGGAGACGACGTTCCTGTCGATCTACCTCACCGCGATGCACTGGGGCTGCGTGATTGTGGCGCCGGGCTACACCGATCCGGTCAAGTTCGAGGACGGCGGCAACCCCTACGGCTTCTCCAAGGCCTCCGGTGAGCTGACCGACACCGACCGGCGCAGCATCTCCCATCAGTCCCGCCGCCTGTTGGAGATGGCCGGCAAGATCCGGGACTGAGATCCTTCGGCGGCCCCGGCATGGACCGGGGCCGTCATTCCTCTTCGTATGGGGCCGAGAGCCGCTCGGAGACGAGGAACCGCTCGTAGGCGTCCAGGTTCACCGGGTCGAACTGACCGAACCCCTGCATCCAGACGCTGGCAGCGCGCAGGGCGTCGGGCTCCAGCTTGCACCAGACGAGACGTCCGCGCCGCTCCTGCGCGATCAGGCGAGCTCGGGTCAGGATCCCGAGATGCTTCGAGATCGCGGCCAGGGAGAGCGGAAACGGCCCCGCCACGTCGGTCACCGACATGTCGTCCTCCAGCAGCATCGCCAGGATCGCCCGCCGGGTCGGATCGGCCAGGGCGTGAAAGACGGCATCGAGGTCGCGGGCCATGGTTCTCCGGGGGATCGTTCAACCGATACGTTGAATATGGACGATCCGCAGCGCCGCGACCAGCGCCGCTCAACCTGCTGATTTCATTATAAACCTGCCGTATTGACGATTCCGGACCCCCCGCCTAGGGTCCGCCCAACCGTTCAAGGGGCAGCTTCGATGGTCGACGATGCCACCCGCGCCCGCATGGAGGCGCTGGAGAAGCGGCTGGCCGAGCGCAAGCGTGCGGATCGGCCGGCACCGAAGACGGGGCAGGGCTATTCGGGCGCCGAGCTCGCGTGGCGGATGGTGATAGAGCTCGTGACCGGTCTGGGGATCGGTTTCGGCATCGGATACGGCCTCGACACCCTCTTGGGGACGATGCCGATCTTTCTGGTGCTGTTCATATTCCTCGGCTTCGCGGCCGGCATCAAGGTGATGCTGCGCACCGCGAAGGAGGTCGAACTTGGCGCGGCGCCGAAGGCGGCGGACGAGAGAGGGGACGACGATGGCGCAGCATGAGGCAGCCATTCTGGTGGAAGAGGGCGCGAGCGGGGCGGCCCATGGCGGCTCAGAGGGCGGCCTGAGCATCCACCCCATGGACCAGTTCGTGGTCCAGCCGCTGTTCCACGACGGGGCGGTCGGGATCTTCACCGTGACCAACGCCACGTTCTGGATGGCGATGGCGGTCCTGTGCACCGTGCTCCTGCTGGTGATCGGCACCCGTGGCCGCAACGTGGTACCTAGCCGCGCGCAGTCCGTGGCCGAACTCGCCTACGGATTCGTCTACAAGATGGTCGAGGACGTGACGGGGCGCGAGGCGGTCAAGTACTTCCCCTACATCATGACGCTGTTCATGTTCATCGTGATGGCGAATTCGCTGGCGCTCCTGCCGATGTCCTTTGCGCCCACCGCTCATATCTCGGTAACGGCGGTCCTCGCCTTCGCGGTGTTCTTCGGCGTCACGATCCTGGGCTTCGTCAAGCACGGCACGTCGTTCCTGGGGTTGTTCTGGGTCTCGTCGGCGCCGCTCGTGATCCGGCCGGTGCTGGCGGTGATCGAGTTGATCTCGTATTTCGTGCGGCCGGTGAGCCACTCCGTCCGACTGGCGGGCAACATCACCGCCGGACACGCCGTCCTCAAGGTGTTCGCTGGTTTCGCGAGCGTCATGGGAATCGGTGCGATCCTTCCGGTCGTTGCGATCACGGCGATCTATGCGCTGGAGGTGCTGGTGGCCTTCATCCAGGCCTACATCTTCACCATCCTCACCTGCGTCTACCTCAAGGACGCGTTGCACCCCTCTCACTAACGCGGATGCGAGGGGGTGTTCCCCTCCGTCAAAACAGAACTTCCAATAGACAGGAGACTTCGATGGAAGGCGATATCGCGAACATGGGTCAGTTCATCGGTGCCGGCATCGCCGCGCTGGGGTCCGGCCTTTCGGCCCTCGGCGTCGGCAACGTCGCCGCCAACTTCCTCAACGGCGCCCTGCGCAACCCGTCGGCCGCCGCCGGGCAGACCGCCACGCTCTTCATCGGCATCGCCTTTGCCGAGGCGCTGGGGATCTTCTCGTTCCTCGTCGCGCTGCTGCTGATGTTCGCCGTCTGATCACGACACACGTGACGTTCGGGGCCGGGCGGGAGCCGAAAGGCGCCGCCCGGTCGACCCATATTCAGGAGGACGCGGATGGCGACCGATCCTAGACAATCCGTCCTGGGCGAGGGCGAAACCGCGGCAACGGGCATGCCGCAGCTGGATCTCGGGTCTTTCCCGAACCAGATCTTCTGGCTCCTCGTGGCGCTGGGGGCGATCTATTACGTCCTGTCGCGGGTGGCGCTGCCCCGGATCGGCGCCGTGCTGGCCGAGCGTCAGGGCACGATCACCAACGATATCGCCGCAGCCGAAGAGCTCAAGCTGAAGGCGTCCGAGGCGGAGGCGGCCTACGAAAAGGCGCTGGCCGACGCCCGCGCCGAGGCGCACCGGATCTCCGACGAGAACAAGGCCGAGATGCAAGCCGAGCTGGACCGAGCGATGGAAAAGGCCGACGCCCGCATCTCCGAGCAGCAGGACGAGAGCGAGCGCCGCATCGCCGAGATCCGCGACAACGCCATGGCGAATGTCGAGGAAATCGCGAAGGAGACGGCGCAGGCCCTCGTCGGGGCCATGGGCGGCGAGGCCGAGAGCGGCCGCGTGAACAGCGCCGTGGACACCCGAATGGAGGAGCGCGCCTGATGCGAGCCCTAGCCGTCCTTTCCGTCGTCGTTCCCGCGCCGGCTCTGGCCGCGACGGGGCCGTTCTTCTCGCTGGGGAACACGGACTTCGTCGTCAGCATGGGCTTCGTGCTGTTTTTGGCCATCCTGGTCTATTACAAGGTCCCGCAGATGACGGGCCGGATGCTCGACAAGCGGGCCGAGGGCATCAAGTCGGACCTCGCCGAGGCCCGCGGCCTGCGCGAGGAAGCCCAGACGCTGCTGGCCTCCTACGAGCGCAAGCAGAAGGAGGTCCAGGAGCAGGCCGACCGGATCGTCGCCTCCGCCCGCGAACAGGCCAAGACCGAGGCGGAACAGGCCCGGGAGGAGCTGGACCGCAGCGTCGAGCGTCGTCTTCAGGCCGCGCGGGACCAGATCGCGCAAGCCGAGGCGGATGCGAAGCGCCGGGTGCGCAACCGTGCCGTCGAGGTGGCGGTGGCGGCAGCCCGTGACGTCCTGTCCGAGCAGATGGACAAGCAGCGTGGCGGTGCGATGATCGACCGCTCCATCGAGACCGTGGGCCGGCGGCTGAACTGAGCCCGCCCGCCCCGAAGAGAAATGGCGCGTCGTCCTTCGGGGCGGCGCGCCGTTTCGTTCCTGCGCGGCGGTTCGCCGCCCGGGCCTCGGGGCCGCGTTGACCCCCGATCGCCCCGGCTTATTTCGCCGCGCATGAAACAGGCCCTCGTTACAGGCGGCGCGAACGGGATCGGTCGCGGGATCGTGCTCCATCTGTTGGAGCGCGGCTGGCACGTCGCGGCCCTGGACCGCGATGCCGACGCGCTGTCCAGGCTGCCGAAGCACGCCGCGCTCGGCCTTCTGGAGGCCGACGTGTCCGACGAGCCGTCCGTCGCGGCAGCCGTGGGCCGGCTCGACCGGGTGGACCTGCTGGTCGCGAATGCGGGGCTGGCCGGACCCGAGGGCGGCCCGGTCGAGACCCTGTCCCTCGAGGCGTGGCAGGACTGGATCGGGACCAACCTCACCGGCACGTTCCTGATGGCCAAGCACTGCGTGCCGTTCCTGCGCCAATCTGGCGGGGCGATCGTGACCATGTCCTCGACCCGGGCGCGCATGTCGGAGCCGGATTGCGAGGCGTATGCCGCCACCAAGGGCGGGATCGAGGCGCTGACCCATGCGCTCGCCGTGTCCCTCGGCCCGGAGGTGCGGGTGAACGGGATCGCGCCGGGCTGGATCGCCACCGATGAGGGCGACGCGCTGCGCGAGATCGACCACGCCCAGCACCCCGCCGGACGCGTCGGCCGGCCCGAGGACGTCGCTCGCGCGGTGTCCTACCTCGCGGAGGCCGAGTTCGTGACCGGACAGATCCTCACCATCGACGGCGGCATGACCCGGAAGATGATCTATGAGCACTGATCCATGAGTATCGGCACGGCCCTCGTGATCGGCGCATCGGGCGGCATCGGCCGCGCGGTCGCCGAAGAACTGGAACGGCGCGGCGCCGCGGTCACTGCGCTCTCCCGGTCCGGGGACGGGTTGGACGTCACCGACGAGGACAGCGTCGCGCAGACGCTGAGCGGGCTCGACCATCCATTCGACCTCGTCTTCGTCGCGACCGGCGCGTTGACCTGCACGCGGGAGATGCCGGAGAAGTCCCTGTCCGACCTGGGTGCCGAGGAACTGCTCGCACAGGTGCGGCTGAACGCGGTCGGACCCGCCCTGATCCTCAAGCATCTCAAGGACCACGTCCCCCGCCAGGGACGCTGGGTCTTCGCCGCGCTCTCGGCCCGGGTGGGCTCGATCGGGGACAACGCGATGGGGGGATGGTATTCCTACCGCACGTCGAAAGCGGCGCTGAACAGCCTTATCCATGGCGGCGCGGTGGAACTGGCGCGCAACCGCAAGGAGGCGATCGCCGTCTGCCTGCACCCGGGCACCGTCTCCACGTCCTTCACCGAAGGATACGACCACGACAAGGTCGCCCCGGACCGTGCGGCCGAGCGCCTGGTCGACGTGATCGAGAACCTGACGCCCGACGATACCGGCGGCTTCTTCGACTACGCGGGCAAGGAGATCCCCTGGTGAGTCGGTTGATCCTCGTCCTGGGCGACCAGCTGACCCGCGACGTTGCCGCCCTGCGGGAGTTGGGCGACGGCGACGTGGTGGTGATGGCCGAGGTGGAGAGCGAGGCGACCTATGTCCGCCACCATCCCAAGAAGATCGCCTTCACCTTCGCCGCCATGCGCAAGTTCGCCGCGCGACTGCGGGACGACGGATTGACCGTCGCCTACACGCGGCTCGAGGACGCCGAGAACGCGGGCTCGATCCCCGGAGAGCTGCTGCGCCGGGCCGAGGAGCACGGCGCGCGCGAGGTTATCGCGACAGAGCCGGGGGAGTGGCGCCTGATCGAGGCGTTGCAGGACTGTCCGCTCGACGTCTCGCTTCTGCCCGACGACCGGTTCATCGCCTCCCATGCGGAGTTCGACGCCTGGGCGGATGGCCGCAAGGAGCTGCGCCTCGAATGGTTCTACCGCGACATGCGGCGCAAGACCGGCATCCTGATGGAGGATGGCGAGCCTGCGGGCGGCAAGTGGAACTTCGACCATGACAACCGCGAGCGTCCCCCCGACGACATCTCCTTCGGCGGCCCGATGCACTTCACCCCGGACGAGACGGTGGCAGAGGTGCTGGACCTGGTGGAGTCCCGCTTCGCCTCCAACTTCGGGGACCTGCGCTCGTTCTGGTTCGCCACCGACCAGGAGGAGGCGCGCCGGGCGCTGACGCGCTTCGTCAAGCACGCCCTGCCGAAGTTCGGGGACTATCAGGACGCGATGCTGGCGGGGGAGAAGTTCCTCTATCACTCCATCCTGTCGGTCTATCTCAACGCGGGGCTGCTGACGCCAATGGAGGTCGCGCGCGCAGCCGAGCAGGCCTGGCGGGACGGTCACGCGCCGATCAACGCGGTTGAGGGATTCGTGCGCCAGATCATCGGCTGGCGCGAATATGTCCGCGGCATCTATTTCCGCGAGGGGCCGGATTACGCGAAGCGCAACGATCTCGGCCACGGACGGTCGCTGCCGGCGATGTTCTGGGGCGCCGAGACGCACATGCGCTGCATTTCCGAGACGGTGGCGCAGACGCGCAGCGAGGCTTATGCCCACCACATCCAGCGCCTGATGGTGACGGGCAACTTCTCGCTCCTGTGCGGCTTCGACCCGCAGGAGGTGCAGGACTGGTACATGGCCAACTATGCCGACGCCTACGAGTGGGTGATGAGCGCGAACGTCATCGGCATGACCCAGTTCGCCGACGGTGGCATCGTCGCCTCCAAGCCCTATGTCTCGTCGGCGAACTACATCGACAAGATGTCGGATTATTGCGGCGACTGCCGCTACAGCGCCAAGACCAAGACAGGGGAGGGGGCCTGCCCCTTCAACCTGCTGTTCTGGGCGTTCCTCGACCGCCACCGTGACCGGTTCCGGAACAACCCCCGCATGGCGCAGATATATTCCACTTGGGACAGGATGGGCGCGGAAAAGCGCGACACCATCCTGTCCGAGGCCGAAACCTTCCTCAAGCGGATGGATCAGGGCGCCACCGTCTGAGGGGCGCCCGCCCGGTCAGGCCGCGACAGCGCCGACCTCCTCCATCGCCTGGGCCGCCAGCTCGAACGAGCGCAGCCGTGCCGTATGGTCGTGGATCGTGCCGGTCAGGATCACCTCGTCGGGGCGGTGCCGCTCCACCAGGGCGGAGAGCTGGTCGGCCACCTCGTTGCGGGTGCCCACGGCCGAGACGCGCAGCGCCTGGTCCACGCCACGGGTGACCTCCGGCCCGATCGCGGCCTCGATATCGTCCACCGGGCGGGGCAGCTTTCCGGGCCGGCCGAGGCGGAGCTGGGCGAAGGCCTGCTGCATCGAGGTCCGGATGCGGCGCGCCTCGCCCCGGGTGTCGGCGGCGAACACGTTGACGGCCAGCATCGCGTGGGGCTTGGGCCACGCGGCGGAGGGACGGAACGTCTCGCGGTAGACGTGGAACGCCTGCTCAAGCGCGTCGGGCGCGAAATGGGAGGCAAAAGCGTAGGGCAGGCCGAGCTGTGCTGCGAGCTGCGCGCCGTAGAGCGACGAGCCCAGGATCCAGATCGGCACTTCCGTCCCCTCGCCGGGCAGGGCGCGCACGGCCGCGCCGGCACGGGCGGGTCCCAGGAGGCGCATCAGTTCCTGCACGTCCCCCGGAAAGTCGTCCTGCCCGGCACGTCGCAGGGCCCGCATCACCGCCATGTCGCCGCCCGGCGCCCGCCCGAGGCCGAGGTCGATGCGGCCGGGATGGATGCTGGCCAATGTTCCGAAATCCTCCGCCACCCTCAGGGGGGCGTGGTTAGGCAGCATGATGCCCCCCGAGCCGACGCGGATGCGCCGCGTGGCCGAGGCTACATGCCCGATCAGGACGGCGGTCGCGGCACTGGCGATACCGGGCATGTTGTGATGCTCGGCCATCCAGAAGCGGTGATAGCCCCACCCTTCGGCGTGAACGGCGAGATCGACGCTGTGAGCGATGGCCGCGCCGGCGTCGGAGCCGTCGGGGACGGGAGAGAGATCCAGTAGGGAATAGCGCATGGGAGAGGTCTCCTTTCCCGACCGATATGGGGGGCGGTCCGGACGGAGGGAACCCCGGCGGGCCGGGGTCTCAGCCGTCCGGCGCGGCGGGCTCGACCAGGGTGCCGTCGGACCAGACCCCGCGCAGGACCGTCCCGTCGGCGTAGCGCAGGGTACCGCTGCCCTCGCGCACGCCCCCTTCGAACCCGCCCTCGTAGATGTCGCCGGTGGCGTATGCGGCGCGTCCCGTTCCCTCAATGCGGCCCGCCGTCCAGTCGCCCTCGTAGGTGGCGCCGTCGGGGAGGGTCACGCGACCCGG
Source organism: uncultured Paracoccaceae bacterium (assembly GCA_947500825.1). Classification (GTDB taxonomy): domain Bacteria; phylum Pseudomonadota; class Alphaproteobacteria; order Rhodobacterales; family Rhodobacteraceae; genus Palleronia. The sequence continues at coordinate 183,212 of CANMTR010000005.1, forward strand.
GCCGTCGCGGAGGCCTTCGGCGAACCGCCCGGTATAGACCGTGCCGTCGGCGTAGCGTTCGGTTCCCAGGCCGGACCTGAGGCCGTCCTCCCAGGCGCCGGCATAGCGGGTGCCGTCGGGCAGGGTCAGGACGCCCGAGCCCTGTCGTAGGCCTGCGACGAAATCCCCCTCGTAGACGGCACCGTCCGGATAGGTGGCCGCACCCGCCCCGTCGATCCGGCCCTGCTCCCAATCCCCGGCATAGGAAATTCCGTCGGGAAACTCCGCGCGCCCCCGGCCGTCCGGCACACCGTCGGAGAGGCCTCCGCGATAGACCGTGCCGTCCGGATAGGTCGCCTCTCCTGTGCCCTCCATCCGGCCTTCGGACCATTCCCCGGCATAGCGGACGGGCCCGGCGTCCGGGTCGTCGGGGCGGGTCAGGACGCCCGCGCCGTCGGGACGGCCGCCGGACCAGGTCCCCGCATAGGTCGTATCGTCGGGCCACGTGACCGTGCCGGCCCCGTCGGGCACGCCGTCGGCGACGGCACCCGCGTAGGCGGCCCCGCCGGGATACGTGATGCGGGCCGTGCCTTGCCGGCGGCCCTCGACCCACTCGCCGTGATAGGCGTAGCCGGATGGCCCCTCGAACCGGCCCGTGCCGTGGGGGCGGCCGTCTTGCAGACTGCCCGAGTAGCGCAGGTCGTCGGGATAGGTCGCCACGCCGGTGCCTTCGATCCGCCCCCCCGACCAGTCGCCTGAATAGGTCGGGCCGTCGGGGTGGTCGATCCGGCCCGTCCCGTCCGGCGCCCCGGCGGCGAAAGTGCCCTCGTAGACCGCCCCGCCGGGATAGTCGGCGCGCCCCGCGCCCCGGATCTCGCCGCCGGACCACTGGCCGGAATAGGTGTATCCGTCCGGCATCGTGAAGGTTCCGCGTCCGTCGGGGAGGCCATTCGCGGCGCCGCCCTCGTAGCGGCTGCCGTCGGCGTAGTGCCGAACCTCTGAGGTCGCCTCCGGAGAGGGGCTGTCCTGTGCCTGCCCCTGTGCCGCGACCGCCGCCACGGCCCAGAACGACAGCCCCGTCACGATCCTGCCCATGGATACCCTCCCTTCGCGCGGGCGATCCGCTGGCCGGTCACCCTAGGTCCCGCGGGGGCCTGCGGCAACGGTTTTCACCCCCTGTCCCTTCCCATCCCCGCAGGCTCTGTTATCCCGGACCCCGCAATCAGGAGGCCGCCCATGTTCGACCGTTTCCGCCTCACCATGGCGCAGATCGATCCCGTGGTCGGGGACCTCGAAGGCAACGCGGCGCGCATCCGCGCGGCCTGGGAGGAGGGGCGCGCGGCCGGTGCCGACCTCGTCGCCTTCCCCGAGATGGTCGTGACCGGTTACCAGATCCAGGACCTGGTGATGAAGCCGGCGTTCTCGGGCCGGGCCATGGACACGATCGAGGAGCTTGCCCGCGACTGCGCCGACGGCCCCGCCCTGGCGGTGGGCGGCCCCTATGCCTTCGGGCAGGAATTGTTCAACGCCTACTGGATCTGCCAGGGCGGCGCGGTGACGGCACGGGTCCTGAAGCACGTCCTGCCCAACCATGCCGTCTTCGACGAAAAGCGGATCTACGACGCGGGTCCGATCACCGGGCCCTACCGGGTCGGCCCGCTGCGGATCGGCTCGCCGATCTGCGAGGACGCGTGGTCCGAGGACGTGGCCGAGGCCGTGGCCGAGAGCGGGGCGGAGATCCTGCTGGTGCCCAACGGCTCGCCCTATCACCGCGCCAAGCACGACCTGCGCCTGGGGCACATGGTCGCGCGCACGGTGGAGACGGGGCTGCCCCTCGTCTATCTCAACATGGTGGGGGCGCAGGACGACCAGGTCTTCGACGGCGCGTCCTTCGTGCTCAACCCGGGCGGCGGGCTGGCGGCGCAGTTCCCGTTCTGCGCCGAGGCCGTGCGGCACGTGGACTTCGCGCGCACCGAGGACGGCTGGCGGGCCGACACGGGGCGCCGCGACCCGGTCCCCGACGAGTGGGAGGCGGACTATCACGTCATGGTCACGGCCCTTCGCGGTTACTGCGTGAAATCGGGGTTCTCGAAAGTGCTTCTGGGCCTGTCTGGCGGCATCGACAGCGCGCTCGTCGCGGTCATCGCCGCCGATGCGTTGGGCCCCGAGAACGTGCGCTGCGTCATGCTGCCCTCCGAGTACACCAGCGAGGCCTCGCTGGAAGACGCGGCCGGGGTCGCGCGCGCCCTTGGCTGCCGGCTCGACGAGATCTCCATCGAGGGGCCGCGCCAAGCGACGGCGGCGGCCCTCGCGCCGCTCTTCGGCGACGATGCGCCCGGGATCGCGGAGGAGAACATCCAGTCCCGCCTGCGGGGCCTGACCCTCATGGCGCTGTCCAACAAGTTCGGCGAGATGCTCCTGACCACGGGCAACAAGTCGGAGGTGGCGGTGGGATACGCCACGATCTACGGCGACATGGCGGGCGGCTACAACCCGATCAAGGACCTCTACAAGACGCGGGTGACCGAGACCTGCCGCTGGCGCAACGCCAACCACCGCGAGTGGATGAAGGGGCCCGAGGGCGCCGTGATGCCCCAGCGGGTGATCGACAAGCCCCCGACCGCGGAGCTTCGCGCCGACCAGAAGGACGAGGACAGCCTGCCGCCCTACGCGGTCCTTGACGATATCCTCGAACGGCTGATCGACCGCGAGGAGAGCGTGGCCGAGGTGGTCGATGCCGGCCACGACCGGGAGAGCGTCAAGAAGGTGGAGGCGCTGATCTACGGCAGCGAGTACAAGCGCTTCCAGGCCGCTCCCGGGGCGCGCCTGACACCGCGCGCCTTCTGGCTCGACCGGCGCTATCCGATCGTGAACCGCTGGCGCGAACCCTCTTGACGGAAGGTATTGCCGTCGCGAGCCGCGGGGCTGCCCTGTATGCGCTTCGCGCGGGGCCCGGGGCGGAGCGAGGAGGAGTTGGCGGATCGAGCATCATGCCAAGGGCGTGGCGATCTGACGATCCACGTCACTTCCGGCTTCGATCGGATCGCTGCCGTCGAGACGAAATGAAAAAGGGCCCGCCGATTGTCCGGCGGGCCCATCTCGTCATATCGAGCCAATGTTACTCGCGCTGGCCCATGAAGGACAGCAGGAACATGAACAGGTTGATGAAGTCGAGATAGAGGTTCAGCGCCCCCATGATGGCCGACTTCTGCAGCCACTCGCTGTCCATCGCCTGGGCATGCTGGATGTAGTCGTTCTTGATCTTCTGCGTATCGTAGGCGGTCAGCCCGGCGAAGATCAGGACACCGAGGACCGACACGGCGAAGGCGATCGCCGGCGATCCGAGGAAGATGTTGACGATCGAGGCCACGATCAGGCCGACGACGCCCATGATCAGGAACGATCCCCAGCCCGAGATGTCCTTCTTGGTGGTGTAGCCCCAGAGCGACAGTGCCGCGAAGGCGACCGACGTCACCAGGAAGGTCTGCGCGATCGACATGCCCGTGTACATGAGGAAGATCGAGCTCAGCGACAGGCCCATCAGGGTGGCGAAGGCATAGAAGAAGACCTGCGCGGTCGCGGCGGAGATGCGATTGATCGCCGCGCCGAAGCCGAAGACCATGATCAGCGGTGCGAACATGATCAGCCATTTGAGCGGCGAGGCGTAGATCGCGTTACCCAACTGGGTCAGCTGTCCGGCGTCGTCGACGGCCAGCCCTGAGATCGCCCATCCGGCCAGGGCCGTGATGATCATGCCCACGGACATGGTGCCGTAGACCTTGTTCATGTGGGCCCGAAGGCCCTCGTCGATCCCGGCTGCGCGCGCGCCCGTGCCCGTGCCAGTCCGGATCGTCTGATACTCCGCCATTGAACCCTCCTTGCTGCTGTCCCAGTCGCCGGTCCGATGCCGGCTTGCTGGAGAAGATATCGTGAATAGGGGGGGCGCGTTCAAGATGCTTGGGCCCCGAACACGGGGTTTTCAGACGGATGTGCGCGATGCCGCCTTCAGTCGTCCATCGTCACCACCACCTTGCCGGTCGATTTTCGGCTCGCGAGGTGGTCGAGCGCGTCCGTCGCCCGCGACAGTGGAAAAGTCCTGCCGATATGGGGGGACAGTTTCCCCTCCCGAAACAGATCGAAGAGTTCCGTTAGGTCCGCTTTAACGATTTCCGGGGCGAAGGCGCGATACCCGCCCCAGTAGAATCCCAGGACGTCGACGTTCTTCACGAGAAGGTGGTTGGCGGGAAAATGGGGCACCTCTCCGCCGGCGAAGCCCACGAGGAGGACGCGTCCCTCGGGACGGCAGGCGCGCATGGCTGCGACCGAAAGCTCCCCTCCGACCGCGTCGTAGACCACGTCGACGCCGCCCATCCGCTTGAGCTCCGCCCGAAGATCGACCGTCTCGGCGTCGACGAGGCGGTGCGCTCCGGCCCGGCGCGCCACATCCAGCTTGTCGGCGCCCCGGGCCACGGCGATCACCTCGGCTCCGAGCACCGCCCCGATCTCGACTGCCGTCAGCCCGACACCCCCAGCCGCGCCCAGCACGACGAGGCGTTCGCCCTGGCGCAGGCGTGCCCGTCGGACAAGCCCCATATGCGAGGTGCCATAAGCTATGACGAAGCCGGCGGCGGTGGCGAAGTCCATCTCGTCCGGGATCGGAACGACCACAGAGGCGTCGAAGGCCCCGTAGTCCGCCAGCCCGCCATGCCCCGCGTTGACGGCGACGCGCTGGCCTTCGACCAGTCCCTCGACGCCCTCGCCCAGCGCCTCGATCGTCCCCGCCGCCTCAAGTCCGAGCGTCGCGGGGAGGGGGGGCAGGTCCTGGTAGGTCCCCTTAGCGATCAGGAGATCGGCAAAATTCAGCCCGCAGGCAGCGATCCTGACCAGGACCTGACCCTTTTCGGGTATTGGAAACGGCACGTCTTCGAGTGCGGGATTGGTGCCGTAGCCACGTATTTGAAGGGCACGTATTCGTGATGTGTCGTTTCGCGCCATGATGCAGGTACTCGCCATCTAGTTGAGTGGTTGGGCTTTTCATCGTCTCCCCTCCGGCGTGGTGGGGCGCGACCTGTCTTAACAGTCAGGTTGAAAAGATTCGGCGCGTATAGAGATTGGCCTCAACTTTGAACGGTAGGAAGTGCATATGAAACATCCAGTAGATGTGCATGTCGGCCAGCGCGTACGCCAACGCCGCTGGATGCTGGGCATGACACAGCAGCAATTGGCCGAGAATGTCGGCATCAAGTTCCAGCAAATCCAGAAATACGAAACCGGCATGAACCGCATCAGCGCCTCGCGCCTGTGGGATATCGCCGAGGCGCTCGACGTGGCGGTCGCCTTCTTCTTCGAAGGGCTGCACGGCGAGGTCGAGATGAACGGCGCCGCGACACCCGACCTGACGGTCGATCGCGAGGCGATGGAGCTCGTGCGCTCCTATTACTCGATCCCCGAGGTGCAGCGCCGTCGGCTGTTCGAACTGGCGCGATCCCTGTCCGACGTATGACCGATCGGCCCGGCCCAGAAAGGGCCGCGCTTGACCGGCCCTCCGATGCGGCCTAGCCGGGCGCAAGCGACCTCGGAGCGATGCCGTTGACTGACCTCTCCCCCGGCCTTCTGGCGGATCTGCAGGCGACCGCCACGGCGCTCGCGGATGCGGCCCGACCCGAGACGTTGCGCCACTTTCGCGGCGAGATCCGACCCGACAACAAGGACGACGGTGGCTTCGATCCGGTCACGGAAGGCGACCGCGCCGCCGAGCGGGCGATGCGCGCGACCCTCGCGGAGCGGCGCCCCGACGACGCAATACTGGGCGAGGAGTACGGCCACAGGGCGGGGACGACAGGGCTGACCTGGGTGCTCGATCCCATCGACGGGACCCGTGCCTATCTCGCCGGCGCGCCCACCTGGGGGACGCTCGTGGCCGTCTCGGACGGGTCGGGGCCGATCCTGGGCCTCATCGATCAACCCCATATTGGGGAGCGGTTCATCGGTGGCCCTGGCGGGGCCGTGCTCGAAGGGCCGGGCGGACGGCGCGGCCTTGCCGTGCGCGGCCCACGCCCCCTGTCCGCGGCCATTGTCATGACGACCTTTCCAGAGGTCGGCACGCAATCCGAGGGGGCGGCTTTCGCCCGCGTCGCGAGCCGGGCGCGGCTCGTGCGCTACGGCCTCGACTGCTACGCCTACGGTCTCCTCGCGCTGGGCCAGATCGATTTGGTGATCGAGGCCGGGCTGGAGGCCTACGACATCCAGGGGCCGATGGCGGTCGTGCAGGCGGCCGGGGGGATCGTCACGGATTGGCGGGGTGGTGCGGCCCATGACGGTGGCCGCGTGATCGCCGCCGCGACGCCCGAGATCCACGCCGAGGCGCTCGCGCTCCTGTCCGAGGCGTGAGGTCCGGGCGTCCGCGCTGCGACCCCGCGCCCCTGAAACGTCTCTAGGGCCTTCCGCGCCTGCGGGCGGGGGCGGCCCGTGCTTCACCGCCAAGCTCGGCCATCCACCTTAATCGGGCGTTCACCGGAAGGCGTCAGTCTGGGCATCCGAACGGGCCGCGAGGACGGCCTCGCAACCGGCGCCGGCCGGTTCCCAACCGGATGGAGGCATCATGATCGCGCGTATCCTTGCCCCGCTCGTGCTGTCGGCCTGCATGTCGCAGGCCGGCGAGCCGGGCCTGACCACCGTCTCGCACCAGGGGGCCATGCCGGCCGAGACGATCAACATGGTCCGCCGGGCCGCCGGCCGATCGCCCGTGCGCGAATCCGCCGGAGCCGACCGCGCCGCCCGGCGCCATGCGCGCGACCTCGCCCGCAATGGCGGGCGCGGGCACCGCGGCTCCGACGGCTCCACCCACAGCCAGCGCCTGCGCGCCGAAGGGTGCGGCCGCGGCGTGGAGAACGTCGCCTGGGGGATACCTTCCAGCCGGCAGGTGATCTCCGCGTGGATGGACTCGCCCGCGCACCGCCACAACCTCCTGTGGCCCGAGGCGGCCGTTTACGGGATGGCGCGGGCGGGCGACCGCTGGGTCCTCGTGCTGTCCGAGGGCTGCTGAGGCGGGCGCTCTGGCCCAGCCCACCTGCTTGCCCTACACCGTCCCCGGATCGCCCCCCAGCCGCCGAGGACCGCCATGGCCGAGCCCGCCGAAGACCGCGTCGAGACCGAGGACGACGACGCCTACGCGCTGAACCGCGAAACCATGCGCGCGGTCCGCGAGGCCGTCGAGGCCGAGGACCGCGCCGGGCTCCTCGCCGCGATGGAACCGCTCCATCCCGCCGATATCGCCGACCTGCTCGAGCAGATGGACGAGGGGCCGCGCCACAAGCTCATCCATATCTACGGTCCCGAATTCGTCGGCGGAATCCTGTCCGAACTCGACGACTCCGTCCGCGAGGACGTGATCGAGACGCTCTCGCCCGCCGTTCTGACCAAGGCCGTGCGGGAACTGGAATCCGACGACGTGGTCGACCTGCTGGAAACGCTGGAGGACCCTCAGCAGGAATCCATCCTCGATGCCCTCGAACGCCCCGACCGGATCGCCATCGAGCGCGCGCTGTCCTTCCCGGAGGGGTCCGCCGGACGCCTGATGCAGCGCGAGGTCGTGGCCGCGCCCGAGCACTGGACGGTGGGCGACGCCATCGACTTCATGCGCGCCTCGCTGGATCTGCCCGAACAGTTCTACCACATCGTCCTGGTCGACCCGCGCTACCGGCCCATCGGGCACGTGACACTGGGAAAGGTCATGGCGTCCGATCGGGTGACGCGCCTGCGCGACCTGCAGGAGGAGGGCTTTCGCACCTTTCCCGCCACCCAGGACGAGGAGGACGTGGCCTACGCCTTCAATCAGTACCACATGATCTCGGCCCCCGTGGTGGACGACGACGACCGGCTCGTCGGCGTGATAACGATCGACGATGCCATGATCGTGCTGTCCGAAGAGAACGAGGAGGACCTGCTGCTCCTCGCGGGCGTGGGCGACGAATCCATCGCCGACCGCACCTTTCAGATCGTGCGCCAGCGCTTCCCCTGGCTGCTGGTCAACCTCGGCACCGCGATCCTCGCCTCGCTGGTGATCGCCCAGTTCGAGGACGTTCTGGCGGCCGTGGTCGCCGCCGCGGTGCTGATGCCGATCGTGGCCTCCATGGGCGGCAACGCGGGCACCCAGTCGATGACCGTCGCGGTGCGCGCCCTGGCCACCCGCGACCTGACCGGGTCGAATGCCTGGCGGGTCGTACGCCGCGAGACGGTCGCCGGGCTTCTGAACGGGATCGGGTTCGCCGTGATCATCGGCATCGTCGGCGCCGTGTGGTTCAGCAACGTGATGCTGGGCGTGGTGATCGCGCTGGCGATGGTTATCAACCTGGTGGTCTCCGGCTTGGCCGGGGTGATCGTGCCCATCACGCTCGACAAGGCGGGGATCGATCCCGCGCTCGCCTCGGGCACCTTCGTGACCACGGTGACAGACGTGGTGGGCTTCTTCGCCTTCCTCGGCCTGACCGGCCTGATCCTGCTGTGAGCGATAAGGCGGCGGCCCGCAAGGCGGCCTTCGCCCGGCGCCGCGCGGCCCATGCGGCCGTCGGCCCGGGGGCGGCGGGCCGGCTGATCGATGTGCTCCGCCCCCATCGCGGGCGGGTCCTTGCGGGATATGCGGCCATCAGGACAGAGATCGACCCCATGCCCGCCATGGTCGCGATGGCGGCCTCCGGCCACGTCTGCCTGCCGGTGATCGAAGGGGCGGGACGTCCCCTGTCCTTTCGCGCATGGACGCCGGGGGCAAGCATGACCGAAGGGCCCTTCGGCGCAATGGTGCCCGCCTTCGGCGCGCCCCTGGTGCCCGAGGTGCTGATCGTGCCGCTCGTGGCCTTCGATCGCCGGGGCGGGCGCCTTGGCTACGGCGGTGGGTTCTACGACCGGACGCTGGCGGGCCTGCGCGCGGGCGGCGGCGCTCCGCTGGCCATCGGTTTCGCCTATGCCGCGCAGGAGGCGGACGGGCTGCCGCAGGAGCCGACGGACGCGCCGCTCGACCTCGTCGTCACCGAACGGGAGGTGATCCGCCCCGGCTAAGGGTCACCCGTCGCCCGACGTCGATCCGCCGTGGTCCATGCCCTCGTGCCCCATTGCGTCCGGAACGGTCACGACGAAGGTGACGGGAAGGCGGACCTCGTCGGTGAAGACGAGCGTCGCGGGAATTTCCTGGCCCTCGGCGAGGCGGCGGTCGATGCCCATGAACATGACGTGCTTGCCGCCCGGCTCCAGGGTCAGGGTCTGCCCGGGCGCGATCTCGAACCCGTCGGGCCGCGGCTCCATCCGCATGACGTCGCCGTCGAGCAGGCTCTCGTGAAGCTCGGCGGTGGGAAAGCCAGCTTCGATCCCCGTCAGGTCGTAGGCCGTGTCGCCCTTATTGGTGATGGTCAGGTAGCCCGCGGCCGTCTTGGCCATGGGCGTCGCGGCGCGGATCACGGGGTCCGACACGGTCAGGGCGGGGTCGCCCTCCTGCGCGAGCGCGGGTGCAGCGGGAAGGAGGGCGAGGGCGAAAGCGGCGGCGCGGAACATCTGCGGGTCTCCTGGCGGGTCGGCCGACGGGATAAGCCGTCGTCCGGGCGATCTCAATCACCCTTGTCGTCTCCTCTCCGCTTGCCTAGGGCAGGGGCCATGAAAGTGCTGTTTCTGGGCGATGTCATGGGTCGAGCGGGCCGCACCGCGATCCGCGATCGGCTCGCCCCCCTCAAGGAGGAGCTGGGCGTCGAGTTCTGCGTCGTCAACGGCGAGAACGCGACCGGCGGCGCCGGCCTGTCACCCGACCACGCGCGGCTCCTTCTCGATGCGGGCGCCGACGCGCTGACGCTGGGCGACCACGCCTTCGACCAGAAGGAAATGCTGCAATTCGCCGAGGCCGAGCCGCGGATCGTGCGGCCGCTCAACTTCTCCAAGGCCGCTCCGGGGCGCGGCGCGCGCATCTTCGAGACGGCACGGGGCCGCAGGGTGCTGGTCGCGCAGGTGCTGGGACAGGTCTTCATGAAGCGGCCCTTCGACGACCCGTTCTCGGCGATCGAGCCGGTGCTCAAGAACGCGCCTCTGGGCGGTGCCGTGCAGGCCGCGCTCGTCGACATGCATTGCGAGGCCACCTCCGAGAAGATGGCCATGGGCCATTTCTGCGATGGCCGCGCCTCGGTCGTGGTGGGGACCCATACCCACGTCCCCACGGCGGACGCGGCGATCCTGCCGGGCGGCACCGCCTACCAGACCGATGCGGGCATGTGCGGCGACTACGACAGCGTCATCGGCATGGACAAGGCCGAGCCCATGCGCCGTTTCCTGACCGGCATGCCCCGGGGCCGTTTCGAGCCCGCGATGGGGGAGGCTACGCTGTCGGGCCTGCTCGTGGAAACCGACGATGCGACGGGTCGCGCCGCATCCGTCCGGATGATCCGTCGCGGCGGCCGCCTGTCGCCATCCTGACCACGGGGCGCCCGCGAATTCTCGATCCGGAAGTTCGGCCCCCGCTTGCCGGTGGCGGAAAGCTTGCGCCCCGCGCCGCGGCCGATAAGGTCGCGTGGCTCTCCCTTCCCGCCGTGGAGCCATGATCGACATCGCCCTCTCCTCGCAGGCCAGCGCCGCCATGGCCTTCGCCATCGTGCTGGCGATGTTCGTGTTCTTCGCGCGGGAGACCTATCCGACCGAGGTGGTCGCGCTGTCGGGGGCGGCGCTCATGTTCGCGCTGGGCATCCTGCCCTACGATGCCGCGCTCGAGGTGTTGTCGAACCCCGCGCCCTGGACCATCGCGGCGATGTTCCTGATCATGGGCGGGCTGGTGCGTACGGGCGCGCTGCAATACCTCACCGAACTCGCCGACAACCGCGCCGCGCGCCGCCCGCGCAAGACCCTGGTCCAGTCGCTGGCCGCGGTGGCGGTCGGGTCGGCCTTCATGAACAACACGCCGGTCGTGGTGGTGATGATCCCGGTCTTCACCCAGCTCGCCAAGCGGCTGGGGGTGCAGCCGTCCAAGGTCCTGATCCCGCTCTCCTACGCGGCGATCCTGGGCGGCACGCTGACGCTGATCGGCACGTCCACGAACCTGCTGGTGGACGGCGTCGCGCGCAGCCAGGGGCTCGACGCCTTCTCCATCTTCGAGATCGCGCCTCTGGGGCTGATCCAGATCGCCGTCGGCGGCGCCTATCTCGCCTTCGTGGGGCGACGGCTCCTGCCTGAGCGCGAATCCTTGAGCGGGATGCTGAACGACCGGCGCCGGATGAAGTACTTCACCGAGGTCGCGATCCCGGAAGGCTCGGCGCTGGTGGGTGACCCGGTCCTCGACGTGGAGATCTTCCGCCGGGAGGGCGGCCGCGTCATCGACGTCCTGCGCGGCGACGCCTCGCTCCGGCGTGACCTCGCCTCGGTGGACCTGCGCGAGGGCGACCGGGTGGTCCTGCGTACCGAGATGGCGGAGCTTCTCAGCCTCAAGCGCAACAAGGACCTGCGCGGGGTCGACCGGCTTTCTTCGGTGCAGACGACCACCGTGGAGGTGCTGATCACGCCGGGCTGCCGGATGATCGGACGCTCCCTGGGGGCGATGCGCCTGCGCCGCCGCTACGGCGTCTACCCCCTTGCCGTCCACCGGCGGAACCAGAACATCGGCCGCAAGCTCGACGAGGTGATCGTGCGCGTGGGCGACACGCTCCTGCTGGAGGGCGCCCCGAGCGACATCCGCAGGCTGGCCACCGACATGGACCTGATCGACATCTCCCACCCGACCGAACAGGCGTATCGCCGCTCTCGCGCGCCGCTGGCGATCGGGGCGCTCTCGGCGGTGGTGATCCTCTCGGCGCTCGACGTGGCGCCGATCCTGGGGCTCGCGGTGGTCGCCGTCGCGGTGATCCTGCTGGGCCGATGCGTGGATGCCGACGAGGCGTTCTCCTTCGTCGAGGGGCGGCTCCTGGCGTTGATCTTCGCCATGCTGGCCGTCGGCGTGGGCTTGCAGGAATCGGGTGCGGTGGACCTTCTGGCCCGGGCGATCTCGCCCTGGCTCGCGACCCTTCCGCCGACGCTCGTGGTGCTCGCCATCTACCTGCTGGCCTCGATCCTGACCGAGATGGTGTCGAACAACGCCGTCGGCGTGATCCTGACGCCCATCGCCATCCAGATCGCCGTGTCGCTGGGGTACGATCCGCGCCCGCTCGTGGTGGCGGTGATGTTCGCCGCCTCCTCGGCCTTCTCCACCCCCATCGGCTACCAGACCAACACTCTGGTCTTCGGCCCGGGGGGGTACCGCTTCACCGATTACCTCAAGGTCGGCATCCCGATGAACCTGCTGCTCGCCGTCTCCGCGAGCCTCGCCATCCCGCTGATCTGGCCCCTGTGACCGGAGCACCGCCCATGACCGTCCGTTTCCTCCTCCTGGCCCTGCCGCTTCTGGCCGCCTGCGCCGCGGAACCGCGGCCTCCCGTCTCCGCGCCTGCGGCCGAACCGCGCGCGGTCACGCTCTACCGCGACACGGTGACGGCCCGCATGGCGGACGGATCACTCTGCGCGGCGGTGCGGGAGGGGGCCTCGGGCCCGTGGTCCGCGTCGTTCCGGGGCTGCCCGCATCCCTGGCCGGTCCGTGTGGCCCGCACCGCGGACGTTCCCCGCCTCCCGCTCGCCCCGACGCAGGGCGATGCCTGGGTGACGCTGGCGGCTCCGGGCGGGCCCCTGGCCTACGCGCCGCGGCCCTGACCCTTGCGGACGAGGAAATGGCGGGCCTCCCCCGCCTCTTCCATCCCGACGAGCTCGTGTCCGGCCTCGGCGCAGAAATGGGGCACGTCCACCACCGCCGCCGGGTCGTCGGCCCGGATGCGCAGCACCTGCCCCGGGGCCAGCGCCCGCAGCCGCTTGCGGGCCTTCAGGACGGGCAGGGGGCACAGCAGGCCCAGGGCGTCGAGGTCGGCGTCGTGATCCATGGCTCCTGCCTATCGCCCGGGCCGGGGCCCTTGTCCAGCACGCGCCACGGGGATGTGAGGCGGGCCGCCCGTGACGATGCCCGCGCGCTGGGATAGAGGGGATGCATGATCGGGTTCGACATCATCGACGCGAGCCTCCTGCCGGCGATGGCGATCGCCCTGGCGGCGGGCCTGCTGTCCTTCCTCAGCCCCTGCGTGCTGCCCATCGTACCGCCTTACCTGGCCTATATGGGCGGGGTGACGCTGAACGATCCGGAAGACCGGACGCGCCGCGCGATCCTGCCGGCGGCGTTCTTCGTCCTCGGCCTGTCCACCGTGTTCCTGCTCCTGGGCTTCACGGCCTCGGCCTTCGGGGCGTTCTTCCTGCAGTACCAGACCACCTTCGCCCGGGTATCGGGCCTCGTGGTCATCGTGTTCGGCCTGCACTTCCTGAACGTGTTCCGCATTCCCGTCCTCGACCGCGAGGCGCGCATCGACGCGGGCGAGCGCGGTGGCTCGGCGCTGGGCGCCTATGTGCTGGGCCTCGCCTTCGCCTTTGGCTGGACGCCCTGCATCGGCCCGCAGCTCGGCGCGATCCTGAGCATGGCCGCGTCGGAGGCCGACCTCGCCCGGGGCACGACGCTGCTTGCCGTCTATGCCGCCGGCCTGGGCATCCCGTTCCTGCTGGCGGCGATCTTCCTGCAGAAGGCGACCGGCCTCCTGGCGCGGATGAAGCGGCACATGGGCGCGATCGAGAAGGCGATGGGCGCGCTCCTCCTGCTCGTGGGCGTGGCCCTCCTGACGGGAGCCTTCTCCGATCTGTCCTACTGGCTGCTGGAGACGTTCCCGGCCCTGGCGCTGCTGGGCTGATCGCGCTCGGCCACGAGCCGTTCCAGCACGTAGACCCTGAGCGCCGAGGCCAGCCCGACAGCCGGATCGCGCCCGGCGTCGATCTCGGCGGCCAGATCGTTGACCGCCCGGCCATCCCTTGCCGCGAGCCGGCGGAACTCCGTCCAGAACGGGTCTTCCAGCGAAACGCTCGTGCGGTGGCCCCGAAGCGACAGGGAATGCTTGCGGGGCGGCCCGCTCATCGCTCCCGCTTGTGGCCGTCGAGCGCCGCGCGGATCTTGAGCGCGGCCGCCTCGAGGCGCTTGCGGTCCTCCTTGGACTGGCCGAAGGCAACGGCGTTCTCGTCCGACTGCCGCCTGTCGGCCTCCCTTGCGCGAGACTTCCGCGCCTGGTTGAGGTTGACCACCTTGCTCATCTGGGGCCGATCATCTTCTCGGGGCGCACGACCTCCTCGAAGGTCTCGGCGTCGACGAAGCCCAGGTTGACGGCCTCCTCCTTCAGGGTCGTGCCGTTGGCGTGGGCGGTCTTGGCCACCTTGGTCGCGTTGTCGTAGCCGATGGTCGGCGCCAGCGCGGTGACCAGCATCAGGCTCTCGCGCATCAGCTTGCCGATCCTGTCCTCGTCGGCGCGGATGCCCGAGACGCAGTTGTCGGTGAACGCCACCGCCGCGTCGCCCAGAAGCTGCATGCTCTGGAGCACGTTGTAGGCGATCATCGGCTTGAATACGTTCAGCTCGAACTGTCCCTGGCTGCCGGCGAAGCCCACGGCCGCGTCGTTGCCCATGACATGCGCGGCGACCTGGGTGATCGCCTCCACCTGGGTGGGGTTCACCTTGCCCGGCATGATCGAGCTGCCCGGCTCGTTCTCGGGCAGCATCAGCTCGCCCAGCCCGCAGCGCGGGCCCGAGCCCAGCAGGCGGATGTCGTTGGCGATCTTGAACACGCTCGCGGCCACGGTCTTCAGCGCGCCCGACATCTCCACCATGCTGTCGTGGCTCGCCAGCGCCTCGAACTTGTTGGGCGCGGTCTCGAAAGGCAGGCCGGTGATCCGGCCCATGCTGGCCGCGACCTCCTCGCCCCAGCCTTCGGGCGTGTTCAGCCCCGTGCCGACCGCCGTGCCACCTTGGGCAAGCTGGTGGATGCGGGGCAGCGCGCCCTTCACCCGGTCGATCCCCATCCGCACCTGGTGGGCGTAGCCGGAGAACTCCTGCCCGAGCGTCAGGGGGGTCGCGTCCATCGTGTGGGTGCGGCCGATCTTGATGACCTCGGCGAAGGCATCCGCCTTCTCCTCGAGCGCGGCGGCCAGCTTTTCGAGCCCGGGGATCACCACGTCACGCGCCGTCATCGCCGTGGCGATATGCATGGCCGTGGGGAAGGTGTCGTTGGACGACTGGCCCATGTTGCAGTGGTCGTTCGGGTGGACGGGGTCCTTCGACCCCATCTCGCCGCCCAGGATTTCGATCGCGCGGTTGGCGATCACCTCGTTGGCGTTCATGTTCGACTGGGTGCCCGACCCCGTCTGCCACACCACGAGGGGGAAGTGGTCGTCGAGCTTGCCGTCGATCACCTCCTGCGCCGCCTCGATCATCGCTTCGGCCAGGCGCGCATCGATCCGGCCCGCATCCCGGTTGGCCTCGGCGCAGGCCCGCTTGACCACGCCCAGCGCGCGCACGATGGCCACCGGCTGGCGCTCCCACCCGATGGGGAAGTTGCCGATCGAGCGCTGGGTCTGCGCGCCCCAGTAGCGGTCTGCGGGGACCTCGAGGGGCCCAAAGCTGTCGGTCTCGGTGCGGGTCTGGGACATGGGCGGCGGCTCTCCGTCGTATGGGTCGGGGACGCAATAGCGCGGCCCGCCCGCCGCGTCCATGGGACGGCCCGCCCGCCTACTTCCGGAACTTGTCCAGGCTGACGATCTCGGCCTCGCGGGGCGTGTCTGGCGCGGGGTCGTCCTCGGACTCGCCACCCTCGTCGATCTCGATCATCGCCGCGTCGGGGGTCTCTCCCTCCTGGCTCTCGAAGCGCAGGCCGAACTCCACCGACGGGTCGACGAAGGTCCGGATCGCCTCGAACGGAATATAGAGAGGTTCCGGGGTCTCGCCGAAATTGAGGGTGATCGCGAACCCGTCCTCGCCCACGTCCAGCCCGTCGTACCAGTGCTGCACGACCACCGTCATCTCGCCGGGATAACGGTCCGACAGCCAGTCCGCGATCTCGACATCCGGGTGGAGCGTGTCGAACGTGATGAAGAAGTGATGCTCCCCCGGCAGACCGTCGCGCTGCACATCCGACAGGATCTTCCGGATCAGCCCACGCATGGCTGCGTGCATCAGGTTACCGTAGTCGATCGTGCGGGCCATCTGGCGCTCCGGCTGGGAGGAATGGCGCGACAATAGAAAACCCGCCGCCGATTGGAAACCGGCTTTCGCCCTTGCCCGCCGTGATCGGCACGCGGGAACCCGTGGCCGGCCCCGCACCGTTGCCCGCCGGACCAGCCCTCGCAAAGGCCCGCCATGACCGATACTGCCCGCCCGCGCGACGACGCGCGCCTTCGTCGCCTCTTCTTCGCCCCCGACGCGGCGGTGCCCAACCATCCCGACCTTCCGGCCCTCCTCGTCGCCGGCGCGGTGGAGGTGCCGCTCGCCGCGGACGCGATGGAGGCGCTGTTCCGCGCCAACGGCTGGGGCGGGACGTGGATCTGGTCGGTCTTCGACTACCACCATTTCCACCCCGACGCGCACGAGGCGCTGGGCTGCGTCGCGGGTTGGGCCGATCTCGTCCTGGGCGGGCCGTCCGGAGAGGCGTTGCGGGTTACGGCGGGCGATGTGGTGATCCTGCCTGCGGGGACGGGGCACTGCCTCACGGCCTCCGGCGACGGCTTCTGCGTCTGCGGGGCCTATCCGCCCGGACAGAAAGGCTTTTCCACCGTCCGAGCCGACGACGCCGCCCCGCCGGACGCGAAGGCCCTCGTTGCGCTCCGCCGCGTCCCCCTCCCGGAAAGCGACCCCGTCTTCGGGCCCTACGGCCCCCTTCTCGACGCGTGGGGCTGACCGCCGCCGTCCTCGCTTCTCCCAGACGCGCCTGTCCGGTGCCCAGTCCGGGCGCGCCGTCGGCGCGGGGGCGCGCGTTCCGGGGCTTCCCTTTTCCCCGAGGCCGTGAAATAGGGAGGCGCCAAACGTGCCCTCCAGAGGAGATTCCATGGAGATCCGCGAGGCCCTCACCTTCGACGACGTCCTCCTGCAGCCTGCCGCTTCCAGCGTGCTGCCATCGACGGCCGACACCCGCACCCGCGCCACGCGCGACATCACCATGAACATCCCGCTCCTCTCCTCGGCGATGGACACGGTGACGGAGGCGCGCATGGCCATCGCGATGGCCCAGGCGGGCGGCATCGGCGTCATCCACCGCAACCTCGGAGTGGAGGAGCAGGCCGACGAGGTCCGCCGCGTCAAGCGGTTCGAGAGCGGGATCGTCTACAACCCCATCACCCTGACGCCGGAACAGACCATGGCCGACGCCCGCGCCCTGCAGGAGCGCTACCGTGTCACCGGCTTTCCGGTGGTCGACGGAACGGGCCGCGTCGTGGGCATCCTGACCAATCGCGACATGCGATTCGCCACCGAGGGGACCACCCCGGTCCATGCGGTGATGACCACCGAGCGCCTCGCGATCCTGACGGAGCCGGCAGATCTGGAGGAGGCCAAGAACCTGATGAAGGCCCGCCGGATCGAGAAGCTCCTCGTGACGGACGCCGGCGGCAAGCTCACGGGTCTCCTGACGCTGAAGGACACCGAGCAGGCGGTGCTGAACCCAGCCGCGTGCAAGGACAGCCTCGGCCGTCTGCGGGTCGCCGCCGCCTCCACCGTGGGCGAGGCCGGCTTCGAGCGGTCCGAGGCGCTGGTCGACGCGGGCGTGGACATCGTGGTGATCGACACCGCCCACGGCCATTCCGCCAGCGTTGCCGAGGCCGTCACGCGCGTCAAGCGGATGTCGAACGACGTCCAGGTCATCGCCGGCAACGTCGCCACGGCCGAGGGCGCGCGCGCGCTCATCGACGCGGGCGCCGACTCGGTGAAGGTGGGGATCGGGCCGGGCTCGATCTGCACCACCCGGATGGTGGCGGGCGTGGGCGTGCCCCAGCTCACCGCGATCATGGACACGGCCCGGGGGGCGGGCGACGTGCCGATCATCGCCGACGGCGGCATCAAGTTCTCCGGCGACTTCGCCAAGGCCATCGCCGCGGGAGCCTCCTGCGCCATGGTCGGCTCCATGCTCGCGGGCACGGACGAGAGCCCGGGCGAGATGATCCTCTACCAGGGCCGGTCCTTCAAGGCGTACCGCGGCATGGGCTCCCTGGGCGCCATGGCGCGCGGCTCGGCCGACCGCTACTTCCAGAAGGACGCGGCCTCCGACAAGCTGGTGCCCGAGGGGATCGAGGGCCAGGTCCCCTACAAGGGCACGGCGGGCAACGTCATCCACCAGCTCGTCGGTGGCCTGCGCGCCGCGATGGGCTACACGGGCTGCGCCACTGTCGACGAGATGCGCAGCGGCGCCTGCGACTTCGTCCGCATCACCAATGCCGGCCTCAAGGAAAGCCACGTCCACGATGTCCAGATCGTGCGGGAGAGCCCCAACTATCGCATGGGCTGATCGGCCCCGAGGGGACGGCGATCTGGCGGGGGGACCTTGCGAACGCGCCGGGTCCCCGGCCGCGGCGCACCTCCCGCCGGCGATCGGGCCTGCGACCTCGGCCCGGGCAAGGCGGTCGGCTGATGGGGCGGGGCGCTCGCGGCGGCCGTCGCCGCATTGCCCGAGTCTGCCGTCCACTAGGCGCACCCCGCCCAGTCATGCATGGCCGCGCCCATGACGCCGGGTGCACGGGTGCAGGCCGCGGTCGAAGCTCTCGACCGCATCGCCGCCGGCGAGCCGGCCGAGCGCGTCCTGACGCGCTGGGCCCGCGGTGCGCGTCATGCCGGGTCGAAGGACAGGGCGGCGGTGCGCGACCATGTCTTCGATGCGCTCCGCCGTTGGTGGACCGCCGCCGCGCTGGGCGGCGGCGAGGACGGCCGCGCGCGCATGATCGGTCTCCTGCGCGATCTCGGCACCGACCCGGCCACACTCTTCACCGGGCAGGGCTACGCCCCGGCGCCCCTGGACCCGGCCGAGGCGACGTGCCCCGAGCACGTGCAGCACCTCGACGTGCCCGATTGGCTCCTGCCGGAGCTCGACCGCAGCCTCGGGCCGTCGCGCGACGACGTGCTCGCCGCCCTGCGTCACCGCGCGCCCGTGTTCCTGCGCGCGAACCTCGCCCGGACCACCCCCGAAGCCGCGGCCGGCGCCCTGGCGGACGAGGGGGTCGCGACCCGGGCGCATCCCCTCTCTCCCACGGCGCTGGAGGTCGTTTCGGGCGCTCGCCGCGTCCATCTCTCCGCCGCGTTCCGCGACGGCCTGGTGGAGGTGCAGGACGCGGCCAGCCAGGCCGTGGCCGACGCGGTGCCGCTCGCGGGCGCGGGCCGTGTGCTCGACTATTGCGCGGGCGGCGGTGGCAAGACGCTCGCCATGGCCGCCCGCCACGCCGCCAGCTACCACGCCCACGACGCCGACCCGGGCCGCATGCGCGACCTGCCCGAGCGGGCCGCCCGGGCGGGCGTGGCGATCGACCGGGTCGCGACGGCCGACCTGGCGCATGACTACGACGTGGTCCTCGCGGATGCGCCCTGTTCGGGCAGCGGTGCCTGGCGGCGCGCGCCCGAGGGCAAGATCCGCTTCACGCCCGCCCGCCTCTCCGATCTCATGGCCCTCCAGGACGAGGTCCTCGCGCAGGCCGCGGCCCGCGTCGCTCCGGGGGGTGCCCTGGTCTATGCCACCTGTTCGCTCCTCGAGGTCGAGAACGGCGACCGGGTGCGCGCCCTCGGTGCTCCGAACATGCGCCTGGAGGCCGAGCGGCGGCTGACGCCGCTCGACGGCGGCGACGGCTTCTACGTCGCGACCCTGCGCGCGGATCGTGATTAACGCCGTGTTAAGGCTGTTCGGCCCAGTCTCGCGTCGAAACGGGGACACGACCTGGGCCATGACAGACATCAGACTGAAACCCGACGCCATCGCCGCCGGCGCCATCGGGAGCGCGGTGCCGCTCCTGGCCCTGGCCGCGCTGGGCGCCGTCGCCGCGCCGTTCCTTCCCGACGCCAAGGTCGGCATCCTGGCCTCTGCCTCGGCCACCCTCTTTCTCGTGGCGCTCTTTCTCGTGGCGCTGGGCGGGCGCCGCGCGCTCTTGCGCCGCGGCATGATCCGTCTGCTCGAGGCGACCGACGGCGACTCGGATGACCCCGCCCTGCTGACCGACCTGCGCGGCGCGATCCTGTGGCGCAACGCCGCCGCCGAGCGCGACTTCGACACCCGGCTCTCCCGCTCGCTCGCCGACCCCGAACAGGCCAAGGCGGCCTTGCGCGCCCGGGCGCTGAGCGACGGCAATGCCTCCCGCCTGCTGCCATCGGGCCGGGAGGGCCGCCTGGGCGTCACCCGACTGGCCGCGTCGGACCTGCTGTGGCGGATCGAGAGCCGAAGCGTCGAATCGCCCGGAGAGGCCCGTGCGCTCGACGTCGAATCGCTGCCCGTCCCGCTCCTGGAGCTCGACGACCGCGGCACCGTCGCCGTGGCCAATGCCGCGGCGCGCGCGCTTCTGGGCGTGGGACCGGAGGAGCGTCCGGCCCTGTCGCGGCTGGTCGAGGGGCTGGGCCGTCCGATCATCGACTGGATCGAGGACGCCTTCGCGGGCCGCGCCGTGCTTCGCCCCGAGGTCGTCCGCGCGGTGCGGCCCGGCATGGACACCTACGTTCAGATCACCCTCGACGCTGTCACCCGCGACGGCGAGCGGCGCCTGATCGGCGTGCTCAACGACGCCACCGAGCTCAAGACCCTCGAGGCGCAGTTCGTCCAGAGCCAGAAGATGCACGCCATCGGCCAGCTCGCCGGCGGCATCGCGCACGATTTCAACAACCTGCTGACCGCGATCAACGGCCATTGCGACCTTCTGCTGATGCGCCACGACGCGGGCGATCCGGACTATTCCGATCTCGAGCAGATCAACCAGAACGCCAACCGCGCCGCATCGCTGGTGCGCCAGTTGCTGGCCTATTCGCGCAAGCAGAACCTTCGTCCCGAATCGATCGACCTCCGCGACACGCTGTCCGACCTCACCCATCTCCTGAACCGGCTGGTCGGCGAGCGCGTGAGCCTGACCTTTCACCATCGCCGCGATCTTCGTCGGGTGCGCGCCGATCGCCGCCAGCTCGAACAGGTGATCATGAACCTCGTGGTCAACGCCCGCGACGCCATGCCCGACGGCGGCGGCATCGAGGTGGAGACCGACATGGACCGGCTGGAGGCTCCGCTCGTGCGCGACAGGGTCGAGATGCCGGCGGGCTGCTACGCCGTGATCCGCGTCTCCGACCGCGGCGTGGGTATCGCGCCCGACAAGCTCGACAAGATATTCGAGCCGTTCTTCACGACCAAGAAGCCGGGCGAGGGGACGGGCCTGGGCCTTTCGACAGCCTACGGCATCGTCAAGCAGTCGGGGGGCTACATCTTCGCCGACAGCGAAGTGGGCGTCGGAACCACCTTCACCCTCTATTTCCCCGCCCAGGCCGAGAACGCGCAGCCCGACCCGGTCCCGACCGCCAAGGAATCGTTCCTGGAGCAGAAGGGCTCGGGCACCGTGCTCCTGGTGGAGGACGAGGCTTCGGTGCGCGCCTTCGCCGCGCGCGCGCTGCGGATGAGCGGGTTCACGGTGATCGAATCCGACTGCGCCGAAACCGCCCTCGACGTCCTGGCAGACCCCGATCTGCGGATCGACGTCTTCCTCAGCGACGTCATCATGCCCGGCCGCGACGGCCCCTCCTGGGTGAAGGAGGCGCTGGAGCAGCGCCCCGGTGCGGCCGTGATCTTCATGTCGGGCTACGCCGAGGAAAGCTTCGCCGAGCAGCAGGCGACGCTGCCGGAGTCGCGGTTCCTGCCCAAGCCGTTCTCGCTGCCCGACCTGATCTCCACGGTGCACGAATGCGTCGAGGACGGCCGACCGGCGCAGACCTGAGCGTGGACGCAGGCGGCGCTTGCAATGTTCTCGTTTTGCCCCCATGTTCGAGTAGAACAAGTCGGGAACGACGCGGCGATTGCCGCCCGCCGGCCGGCATGAGATAAGGAACATGAACCTTGGCGACGGCGAATATTCTGGACATGGCTGACAAGAAGAACGCGGACAAGCAGAAGGCGCTCGATTCCGCCTTGGCCCAGATCGAACGCCAGTTCGGCAAGGGCTCCATCATGAGGATGGGCGGCGACAATCCGATGCCCGACATCGAATCGACCTCGACCGGCTCGATCGGGCTCGACATCGCCCTGGGGATCGGCGGCATCCCCAAGGGCCGCATCGTCGAGGTCTATGGCCCCGAGAGTTCGGGCAAGACCACGCTGACGCTGCATTGCGTGGCCGAGGAGCAAAAGAAGGGTGGCGTCTGCGCCTTTGTCGACGCCGAGCACGCGCTCGACCCACAATACGCCAAGAAGCTCGGCGTGAACATCGACGAGCTGCTGATCTCTCAGCCCGACACGGGCGAGCAGGCGCTGGAGATCACCGACACCCTCGTCCGTTCCGGCGCGGTATCGATGGTCGTGGTCGACTCCGTGGCTGCCCTGACGCCCAAGAGCGAGCTGGAAGGCGACATGGGCGACAGTTCCGTGGGCGTCCATGCCCGCCTGATGAGCCAGGCGATGCGTAAGCTCACCGGCTCCATTCACCGCTCGGGCTGCACGGTGGTCTTCATCAACCAGATCCGGATGAAGATCGGCGTCATGTTCGGCTCGCCCGAGACGACGACGGGCGGTAACGCGCTCAAGTTCTATTCCTCCGTCCGGCTCGATATCCGCCGCATCGGCGCGATCAAGGACCGCGACGAGGTCGTGGGCAATCAGACCCGCGTCAAGGTGGTCAAGAACAAGGTCAGCCCGCCGTTCAAGCAGGTCGAGTTCGACATCATGTACGGCGAGGGCATCTCCAAGACCGGCGAGTTGCTCGACATGGGCGTGAAGGCCGGGGTGGTCGAGAAGGCGGGTTCCTGGTTCTCCTACGGAGACGAGCGGATCGGGCAGGGGCGGGAGAACGCCAAGTCCTTCCTCAAGGAGCATCCCCAGATCGCGCTGCAGATCGAGGACAAGATCCGCGCCAGCCATGGGCTCGACTTCGATACGCCGCCGGGCGAGGACGAACCGCTCGTGGAGGAGTGATCCTCGCCGGCGGGGGCAGCATCGGCTTTGCCCCCGCCGGGCGCGATGCTAGGTGAGGCGCGACGCCGCACAGCCCCCGAGGAGCCGCCGATGCGCCCGAAGAAGTCCGTGAAGGATTACGTCCGCACGATCCCCGACTTTCCCGAGCCGGGGATCCTGTTTCGAGACGTGACCACGCTTTTCGCGGACCCCCGGGGCTTTCGCATTTGCATCGATCAGCTCCTCCACCCCTTCGCCGACGAGCGGTTCGACAAGGTCGCCGCGCTTGAGAGCCGGGGCTTCATTCTGGGCGGTGCCATCGCCCACCAGCTCAACGTGGGCTTCGTCCCGATCCGCAAGAAGGGCAAGCTGCCCCGCGCCACCATCTCCGAGGAATACCAGCTCGAATACGGCGAGGCGGTGATGGAGGTCCACGAGGATGCCTTCGCCGAGGGAGAGCGCGTCCTGATCGTCGACGACCTCCTGGCCACCGGCGGCACGGCCGAGGCGGGCGTCAAGCTCTGCGAGCGGCTGGGCGCGAAGATCGTCGGCTGTGCCTTCGTGATCGACCTGCCGGATCTGGGCGGCCGCCGCCGGATCGAGGATCTGGGCCACCGGGTCGAGGCGCTCTGCACCTTCCAGGGGGAGTGATGCGCCTCGGGCTGCTGCAATGCGGCGTCATGCGCGACGCCCTGACCGATCGCCACGGCGACTATCCCCGTCTCTACGCGGACCTCCTGGGCCCCGGGTTCGAATGGCACGTCCATCGGTGCTTCGAGGGCGACGTCCCGGACGACCCCGATCTCCACGACGGGTGGCTCGTCTCCGGGTCCCGTTTCGGCGCCTACGAGGACCACGATTGGATCCCCCCGCTCGAGGCTCTCCTGCGCCGTATCCACGGGCGCCGTCCTCTCGTCGGCATCTGCTTCGGGCACCAGATCGTCGCCCAGGCCCTGGGCGGCCGGGTGGAGAAATACGCCGGCGGCTGGGCCGTGGGGCGGCGCGCCTACGATTGGGAGGGTGAGCGCGTCCATCTCAATGCCTGGCACCAGGACCAGGTCGTTGCGGCGCCGCCCGGCGCCGTCACCGTCGCGTCCAACGAGTTTACCGCCCATGCGGGCTTTCGTATCGGCGAGACCACGCTGACACTTCAGCCCCATCCCGAGTTCTCCCGCGACTGCATCGCCGACATGATCCCCGCCGTGGGACAGGGGACCGTTCCGGACGCGCTGCTCGACGCGGCGCGCGGCGACCTCGATCACCCCGTGGACGGGGCCGCGACGGGGCGCCGTCTTGCCGCCTTCCTTCGCGCGCACGCCTGATGCCCGAGGGGGCGTGCGCGCCCCTTTCGTGACCGCGCCGCGAACGTCTTCGTCGGAGCACCTTCCCAAGCGTCACGGACCGTGAGCTGCCCGCTTCGCTGCGAGCGGCCCCCTGGATGTCCGCCCGTGTCGCTTTTCGCCCCTCGTCGGTCGGCGCGATGCCTCTCCTGCCGGCCCCCCCGGCGCTACACCGGGGCCGAAGGCACGAAGGGAGCGGGGCGATGAAGAGCCATGTGAAGGCGCTGGTTGTCGGCGGCGGGGCGGTGGGCACCTCCATCGCCTATCACCTTGCCCGCGCGGGCTGGGCCGACGTCGTCCTGCTGGAGCGGGACGAGTTGACCTCGGGCTCCACTTGGCATGCCGCGGGCCTGCTGCCCTATTTCAACATGTCCTACGCCACGACCTGGATTCACGACCACTCGATCCGTTTCTACAAGACGCTGGAGGCGGAGACCGGCCTCGACGCGGGTTTCTCGGTGGTGGGCAACCTGCGCATGGCCCAGTCCAGCGCGCGGATGGACGAATACATGCTCTACGCCGCGACGGCCGAGAGCGTCGGCGTCCCCTTCGAGTGGCTCAGCCCCGCCCAGGTGAAGGATCGCTACCCGCTCGTGCGCACCGACGACCTCGTTGGAGCCCTGTTCCACCCGACCGACGGCTACATCAACCCCGCCGATGTCACCATGGCCATGGCCAAGGGCGCCCGCCAGCGCGGCGTGACGATCGAGCGGCGCTGGCAGGTGGATGCCTACGACTGGACCGGCTCGGCCTGGCGCGTGACCCTGACGAAGATGGCCGAGCGCGGCGGCAACCTCGTCCCCACCGACGAGACCGCGGTGATCGAGGCCGAGCACGTGGTCACCGCCACCGGCAACCACGCCCAGCGCACCGCCCGCCAGCTCGGGATCAAGATCCCCGCCATCCCCGTCGAGCACCAGTACATCGTCACCGAGCCCGACCCCGCGCTGGCCGACTGGCGCAAGACGAACGCCCAGCACCCGGTCCTGCGCGACGCCGACGCAAAATGGTACGTGCGCGAGGAGCGTGGCGGCTGGATTCTCGGCCCCTACGAGAGGAACGCGCCCGCGCGCTTCGAATACGGCGTGCCCGACAGCTTCCGGGCCGACCTCTTCCCCCTCGATCTCGACCGGATCGAGGAGGAATACATGTCCTTCATCCACCGCATCCCGTCGTCGGAGCATGTCGGGCTCAAGGACGACTACAACGGGCCCATCTGCTACACCCCCGACGGCAACCCGCTGATCGGCCCCGCGCCGGGCCTGCGCAACATGTGGCTGGCAGAAGGGTTCTCCTTCGGGATCACCGCCGCGGGCGGGGCGGGCCACTACCTCGCGCAGATGATGGTGGAGGGAGAGGCCGAGATCGACATGGCCTCTCTCGATCCGCGCCGTTTCGGGGACTGGATCACCACCGAGTATTCCGCCCGCAAGGACGAGGAAGCCTACGAGCACGTCTACATCCTCCACCACCCCGACGAGGAGCGCCCGGCCTGCCGGCCGCTCCGCACCGCGCCGGCCTACGACCGGCAGCGTGCGCTCGGCGCCCAGTTCGGGTGCGTCAACGGCTGGGAAAGGCCCAACTACTACGGGCCCGCCGGCGCCGACGATGCCTTCGATTACAAGGCCCGCTCCTTCCGCCGCGGCGCCTGGTGGGACCATGCCCGCGAAGAGGCTGAGGCGATCCGAGACGGCGTCGGCCTGATCGACGCCACCGCCTTCGCCAAGCACGCCGTCTCGGGCCCCGGCGCCACCGCCTTCCTTGACTGGCTGACCTGCAACCGCCTGCCCAAGGTGGGCCGCGTCTCGCTCACCTATGCCCTGACCGACGCCGGCACGGTGCGGACGGAATACACCATTGTCCGGCGGGGGGAGGGCGACTACTACCTCGTCTCCGCGGGGGCCTGGGCCGCCTACGACGGCGACCACCTGCGCAGATCGGCCGAGGACTTCATGGGCCGGGGCGGCGGCTTCGTCGTGGTCCAGGACGTGACGACCCAGTGGGGCGTCTTCGCCCTCGCCGGGCCAAGGTCGCGCGACGTGCTGGGCTCCCTCCTGCGCGACGCCGATCCCGCGACGGCCCTGTCGAACGCCCGTTTCCCGTGGCTCGCGATGCGCGACATCGAGCTCGGCATGTGCCCGGTGATGGCGCTGCGGGTGGCCTATACCGGCGAGCTGGGCTGGGAGCTGCACCATCCGATCGAGATGCAGGCCTATCTGTGGGACCGGCTGATGGAGGCCGGCACCCCCCACGGCCTGCGCCCCGTGGGCGCCCGCGCCCAGAACTGGCTCCGGCAGGAGAAGTCCTACCGCGCCTTCGGCCACGAGCTCGGCCGCGATGCCACGCCCCTCGAGGCCGGGCTCGACCGATTCGTCGACACGTCGAAAGAGTTCCGCGGCAAGGCCGCGATGGCGGCCAAGGGGGTCCGGTCGGCCTGCGTCACCCTGCTGATCGACGGCCCCGGCGACGCCGATCCCTGGGGGCGGGAGGCGCTCTTGGACGGCGACGAGATGGTGGGGCGCCTGACCTCGGGCGGCTATTCCCCCGCCACCGGACGCTCCATCGCCATGGGCTACGTGCGCCCCGAGCTTGCCACGCCGGGCACCCGGCTCAAGGTGCGCATGTTCCGCGAGCTTTGGGAGGCCGAGATCGTCGCCGACAGCCCCCACGACCCCGGCAACGCGCGTATCCGCGCCGACGGCTGAGCCCTAGCGGGCCGAGGCAGTCGCCTCGGTCTGCGGAAACACCGCCTCGTAGACCCAGGTGAAGACGAAGGCATAGACGAGGTAGAAGGCCGACAGCCCCGCATCGGCCACGAAGGCGGGCCACAGGCCCGTCTGCAGCCACCACGCCGCCACCGGCAGGAGCGCCAGGACCAGCGCCGTCTCGAACAGGACGGCGTGGACGACCCGCTGCCACAGGCTCTTTTTCACGCTGCCCGTCCAGCGCAGCATCAGCCGGTCGAAGACCAGGTTGTAGGCGTAGTTCCACGCCGTCGCGGCCAGGCTCGCGATCACCGCGAACCCGCCGATCTCGACCAGCGAATGGCCCAGGATCACGCTGCCCAGGGGCGCGACCAGGCAAAGTCCGATCGCCTCGAACATCAGGGCCTGTCTGATCCGGTCGGACGTGCTGCGCATGGTGGGCTCCGGGGCGGAGGGGCGAGGGGGGACGCAGTCCCTAGCGCCGCGCGCCCCGCGCGTCAATCGGCGCCGTGGGTCAGCGCCGGCACGTCCGAGGCGCCGGCCGACCCCCGGCCCGACAGGGAGGGGTTCTCCATGAAGAACCGGTGGCACGAGAACGGCCGCTCGTCGGCTTCCGGGCCGGGGCGGTCGAACGAGCCGTCGGGCCGCAGGATCCAGCTCTGGGCCGTGTCGGCCAGGTTCGCGGCCATGATCTGGCGCACGATCTGCGCCTTCACGGTCGGGTTGCGGCACTCCACCAGCGTCTCCACCCGGCGGTTGAGATTGCGGCCCATCCAGTCCGCCGACGAGATATAGACCCGCGCGTGCTTGGAGGGCAGCTCCCGCCCGTTGGCGAAGCACACGATCCGGCTGTGCTCCAGGAAGCGGCCCACGATGGACTTGATGCGGATGTTCTCCGACAGCCCCTCCACGCCGGGCCGCAACCCGCAGATGCCGCGCACCACAAGGCTGATCTTCACGCCCCGCTGGCCCACCTCGTAGAGTTTCTCGATCACGTCGGGCTCGATCAGGGAGTTCATCTTGGCCCAGATCGCGGCCGGCTTGCCGGCCTCGGCATTGAGCGCCTCGGTCTCGAACCCGTCCAGCAGGCGCTGCTTGAGGGTCATCGGCGACACCGCCAGGTTCTCCAGGTCCTCGGGCTGGGCGTATCCCGACAGGAAGTTGAACAGCCGCGTCATGTCGCGGCCCAGCGCCCCGTCGGTGGTGAAGAACGACAGGTCGGTATAGATGCGCGCGGTGATATGGTGGTAATTGCCGGTCCCGAAATGGGAATAGGTGATCGTCCTGTCGCCCTCGCGCCGCACCACCGCCGACAGCTTGGCGTGGGTCTTGAGGTTCATGAACCCGTAGACGACGTGAACGCCCGCCCGCTCCAGCTTGCGCGACTGGCGGATGTTGGCGGCCTCGTCGAACCGCGCCTTCAGCTCCACCAGGGCGGTGACCTGCTTGCCGGCGTCGGCCGCCTCGCACAACGCGTCGACGATGGGGCTGTCGTGGCTGGTGCGATAGAGCGTCTGCTTCACCGCCACCACGTCCGGGTCGCTCGCCGCCTGCTTGAGGAAGCGCACCACCATGTCGAACGTTTCGTAGGGGTGGTGGAGCAGCATGTCCTTCTGCCGGATCGCGGCGAACATGTCGCCGTCGTGATCCTGCACCCGCTCCGGGACGCGCGGCGTGTAGGAGGGCCACAGAAGGTCGGGCCGGTCCTTGATGACGAGTTCCGACAGGTGGCCGATGCCGATCAGGCCGTCGGTCTCCATCGTCTCCCCCTCCTCGACGGGCAGCTCCTGCATGATGATGCGCTTCAGGTCCGCGGGGGCGTTGGCCGAGATGTTGAGTCGCACCACCTCGCCGCGCCGCCGCCGCTTCAGCGCCACCTCGAACTCGCGCACGAGGTCCTCTGCCTCGTCCTCGACCTCAAGGTCGCTGTCCCGCAGGACCCGGAACGTGCAGTATCCGCCCACCCGGTAGCGCGGATAGAGCGTGCCGATATGCATCAGCAGCAGGTCCTCCAGCGGGATGAACCGGTGCTGCCCCTCTGGCGCGTCGAGCCGTATGAAGCGGTCGATCTGCTGCGGGATCGGAAGGAGGGCGCGCAGGATGCGCCCGTCCTCCTGCCGCTTGAGGTGCAGGGCCAGAGAGTAGCCCGTCGAGGGGATGAACGGGAAAGGGTGCGCGGGGTCCACCGCCAGCGGCGACAGGACCGGGAACACGCTGTCTAGGAAGATTTCCTCCACCCGGGCCCGGTCCTCGTCGGTCAGGGCGCCGCTGTCGAGGATGTGGATGTCCTCGGCCGCCATCAGCTCCTTGAGCCGGGCATAGACCGCCTGCTGGCGGTCCATCAGCTCCCGCGCGTTGGCGTCGATCCGGTCGAGCTGCTGGGAGGGGGTGAGCCCGTCCGCGGCGGGCGTGTTCTTGCCCGACAGCGCCAGCTCCCGCAGCCCCGCCACCCGAACGGTGTAGAACTCGTCGAGGTTGGTCGCCGAGATCGACAGGAACCGCAGCCGTTCCAGCAACGGCACCTTCACGTTCTCCGCCTCTTCCAGGACGCGCCAGTTGAACGCCAGCCAGGACAGCTCGCGGTTGAAGAAGCGCCCGGACCCGGACGCGGCCCCGTCCTCCTGGGGCGGAACCGGGTCGGGGAACGGGGCGGAGAGGAAATCGGTCACGGTCATGGGATGTCTTCTCGCGGAGGGCTGTGACGATCGGATGACGCCTGCGCCAGCCGTTCGAGGGCGATGCGGGCCAGCGGAACGGTCACGGGGCGCCGTCGCGCCAGGGACAGGCGGTCGATCTCGGCGGCCACGTCGCGCGCGGCCTCGGCCGAGCGGGTCATCCGGGTGACGAGAAAGCGCAGCACCGCGTCGGGCGGCACGAGGTTGCGGTCGTCGAACTGCTTTTCCAGGAGCGCGCCCAGCAGCGCGTCGTCCGGCGCCAGCAGCTCGGCCACCATCAGCGCCGACAGGCGCGACGCCAGGTCGGGCAGGGTCATGGGCCAGCGCCCGGGCGCGCGGCGACCCGTCACCATCAGCAGGCCCCGATCGGCCTGCAGGCGGTTGTGGAGGTGGAACAGGGCCGCCTCCGAGCGGCGCTCGCCAGCGATGGCAGGCACGTCCTCCACGGCGATCCGGCCCGCCCCGGCCAGCGTCGCGATGTCGTAGCGCGCCAGGTCGCGCGCGGCGACGACCAGCCCGCCCTCGTTGCCCGCCCAGACGTGGGCCAGGTGGGTCTTGCCCGAGGCCGCCGGGCCGACCAGCGCCAGCCGCCCGCCGGGCCACCTCTTGCCGCCCACCAGCGCCAGCGCGTCCGCGTTCGACCGCGTTACCACGAAGCTCTCGCGCCCCAGCGCGGGACGCGGCGCGAGGTCGAGGGACAGTTGCTCGGGCGTCATTCCGCGTCCGTCCCGAGATAGAGCGCGCTCTCGCGGTAGCGCCGCGTCCCGAACCGCGCGATCACCCCGAACGCGGCGGCAACCGGCACCGCCACGAGGAGACCGACGAAGCCGAAGACCGAGCCGAAGGCGGAGAGCGCGAAGAGCAGCCAGACCGGGTGCAGCCCCACCGAATCGCCCACCAGCTTCGGAGTCAGGAAGTTGCCCTCGACGAACTGCCCGGACTGAAAGATGCCCCACACCGCGACGATCCAGACCCAGTCGCCCCAGAACTGGAACAGCGCCAGGCCGACCGCCAGGATGCCGCCCACCAGCGCGCCCACATAGGGGATGAAGGTCAGGAACCCCGCGATGGCGCCGATGATGAAGCCGAACTGCAGCCCCACCAGGCCCAGTGCCAGGGCGTAATAGGTGCCCAGGATCAGGCAGACGAGCCCCTGTCCCCGCACGAAGGAGGCCAGCGTGCGGTCGATCTCCTTCGCGAGGTTGCGCAGCGTGGGGGCGTGCTCGCGCGGCAGCAGGGTGTCGATCTGCGTCATGATCCGGTCCCAGTCGATCAGCAGGTAGACCGCGACCACCGGCACGATGACGAACAGGATGATGACGTTGAACACCCCCGAGACCGAGGCGAGGGCGCCCTCGATCAGGGTGCCCGCGCGCTGGCGCATGGCCTCGGCCGCGTTGCCCAGCATCCGCTGCAGCGTCGCCTCAAGGTCGCCCGCCTCCGGGAACCGCTCCACCATCGCCGGATACGTCTCCGACAGCCAGACCTGCAGGCCGCTGACCGTCTCGGGGGCCTCGTCGATCAGGTTGGCGATCCGCTCGCTCAGCGACACGGCCTGGCCGATCAGCGTCGGGATCACGAGGATCACCAGCGCCACGAACAACAAAATCATGAAAATGGTGATGATCGCCACCGACAGCGCCCGGCTGAGGCCAAGCCCCTGCAGGCGGTCCGCGACCGGATCGAGCAGGTAGGCCACCGCCGCGCCCAGGACGAAGGGCAGGATCACGTTTCCAAGCCACCATAGCAGCACCAGGAACACCACCAGCGCGGCGCCCCAGTACTTCATCTGGTCTTTGACGGGCAGGGCCATCTGGCGGCGCTCCGGGAAATGGATGTCCCCTTGTCCCCGATGACCTGCCCGCGCGCAAGATCAAGGGGCTCGCGGCCGGACGCCGGGCGGGCTAGAAGACGCCTGCATGAAACAGATCATCTGCATCAACTGGGGGGACAAGTACGGCCCTCCCTACATCAACCGCCTCTATGCGATGGTGGCGCGCAACATCACGCCCCCCTTCCGGATGGTGTGCTTCTGCGACGACCCGTCGGGCATCCGCGACGAGGTCGAGACGCGCCCGCTGCCCGAGATCGACTACGAGATCCCGAAGACGCGCCGCGGCATCTGGCCGAAGTCGCGGCTCTGGGGTCCGCGGCTCGCCGACCTCGCGGGGCCGGTCCTGTTCCTCGACCTCGACATCGTGGTCACCGGCTCGCTCGACCCGTTCTTCTCCTACGGCGATCCCGGCCGGGTGATCCTGTCGCGCAACCCCGCCAACCCGCTGGAGCGGCTGGGCCAGACCAGCGTGTTCCGCTTTCCCGTGGGCGCCCTGGTTCCGCTCCAGCGCCGCTTCGCCGAGGATCCGCTGGGTATCGCCGAACGCTACGGCTTCGAGCAGCGGTTCGTCACCCGCAACGCGCCGGGGGGCGTTGACCTGTTTCCCCGCGGCTGGGTGGTGCATTTCCGCCGCCATTGCCGGCGCCCGTTCCCGCTCAACTACCTCCTCGCCCCGAAGCTGCCCCGCGACGCCCGGATCGTGATCTTTCCCGGGCAGCTCACCCCCCAGCACGCGATCGAGGGACGCTACGGCAAGGGCCGGGCGGGCACGGCGCGGGCGCATCTGGGCGACCTCGTCGCGCGCCGCTACAAGCAGACCGCGGTGGACCACCTGCGCCACTTCATCCGCCCCGCGCCCTGGGTCGAGGATCACTGGCACGAGTGACCCGGGCGTCCGCGCTGGGCGGAGATCGGCCCTTCGGGGAGGGTACTTGGACAAGGGTGAAGGACGCTTGCGGGGCGGGCGGCGATGGCCTAGCCAGCCGGGACCGACCCAAGGGGAGCCCCCGGATGCGCCTGAGCCGTTATTTCCTGCCCGTGCTGAAGGAGACGCCCGCCGAGGCGCAGGTCGCCAGCCACCGGCTGATGCTGCGGGCGGGCATGATCAAGCAGGCCGGTGCGGGGATCTATTCCTGGCTGCCGCTGGGCTACCGCTTGCTCAGGAATATCGAGCGGATCGTGCACGAGGAGCAGCAGCGCGCCGGCCATATCCCGATGCTGATGCCCACCCTGCAATCGGCCGACCTGTGGCGCGAGTCGGGCCGCTACGACGCCTACGGGCCCGAGATGCTACGCATCCGCGACCGCCATGAGCGCGACCTGCTCTACGGGCCCACGAACGAGGAGATGATCACCGACATCTTCCGCTCCCACGCCAGCAGCTACCGCGACCTGCCGTTGACGCTCTACCACATCCAGTGGAAGTTCCGCGACGAGGTGCGGCCGCGCTTCGGCGTCATGCGGGGACGCGAGTTCTACATGAAGGACGGCTACAACTTCGACCTCACCTACGAGGACGCCATGGCCGCCTACGACCGGCACATGGTCAGCTACCTGCGCACCTACGAGCGGATGGGGCTGAAGGCGATCCCCATGCGCGCCGATTCGGGGCCCATCGGCGGCGACGACACCCACGAGTTCCTGGTCCTGGCCGAGACCGGCGAATCGGAGGTGTTCTACGATGCCGCCATTGCCGATCTGCGCCTGGGCGACCGCGCGATCGACTACGACGACCGCGCGGGCCTGCGCGCCATCCGCGAGGAATGGACCACTCCCTACGCCCGTACGGACGAGACCCACGACGAGAGCCTCTTCGCGCAGATCCCCGAAGACCGGCAGCGGGTCTCGCGCGGGATCGAGGTGGGCCAGATCTTCTATTTCGGGACCAAGTATTCCGAGCCCATGGGCGCGACCGTGTCGGGCCCCGACGGGCAGGTGGTGCCGGTCCACATGGGCTCCCACGGGATCGGTGTCAGCCGCCTTGCGGGCGCGCTGATCGAGGCCAACCACGACGAGGCCGGCATCATCTGGCCCGAGGGCGTCACGCCGTTCCATTGCGGCATCGTCAACCTGCGCCAGGGCGACGGCGACTGCGACGCGGCCTGTACCCGGATCGAGGCGGCACTGGCGGCCAAGGGCCTCGACCCGCTCTACGACGACCGCGACGAGCGGGCAGGGGCCAAGTTCGCCACCATGGACCTGATCGGCCTGCCCTGGCGGATCACCGTGGGTCCCCGCGGCCTGAAATCGGGCAAGGTGGAGCTGACCTCGCGCCGGA
The DNA here is from genome assembly GCA_947500825.1 of uncultured Paracoccaceae bacterium. Lineage (GTDB taxonomy): Bacteria > Pseudomonadota > Alphaproteobacteria > Rhodobacterales > Rhodobacteraceae > Palleronia. The sequence continues at coordinate 217,031 of CANMTR010000005.1, forward strand.
CGGGCGAGAGCGAGGAGATGTCGCCCGAGGCCGCCATCGACCGGGTCGGGGCGATCTACGGCGCCTGAGGATGCTTAGCGCAGAAGGTCCGGCAGGCCCGGGTCGCGCAGGAGGCGCGCCAGGTCCGGCTCGGCGACGAGCTTGGCGGCGCGCGGGAGCGTGACCCAGCGGCGGCGGCGCGCCTTGCGCTCGGGCCAATCCTCGGTCCGGCCCGTCACCTCGATGGCAAAGACCGCGACCGCGACAGGCAACGGGCCCTCGGGCGTGGACTTGGCATAGGTGAACATGCCCAGGCACCGCTCCGAGGCGCGGCCGGTCACGCCCGCCTCCTCCCGCGCCTCGACCGCCGCGGCGCGGGCGGGACTGTGGCCCTCCATCGGCCAGCCCTTGGGCACCATCCAGCGCCCGTTGCCGCGCCCGGTGACCAGCAGCACCTCGAGGCGGTCCTTGCGTCGCCGCCAGCACAGCGCGCCGAACTGGGCGCGCATGCCGCGCTTGCCCGTCTCGGCCAGCGCCACCGGCCTCGCGTCTTCCGCGCGTCTGCCCATCGCCGCCCTCCGGTCCGTCGCCCGGTGCGAGCCTACCGCGACGATTGCGCCGATCAACCCGCGTTGAAGGCCGTGCCCGGCGCCATATCTGCCCGGCATGAGGCAGGCAGCCCCCGCTCCGACCGTCCACCGCCCGGACGCCGCCCTCGGCGCGGCGGCACCCCGCTTCATCGGGTCCGAGATCTATCGCGGGTCGAGCTACGGGCCGCTCCACCCCTTGCGGGTGCCGCGCGTCTCCACCGTGATCGACCTCGCCCGCGCCATGGGCTGGCTGCCGCCCGAACGCTACATCCCCTCGCCGAGGGCGCGGCCCGCCGCGCTCCATGCCTTCCATACGCCCGCCTACATCGCCGCCCTCCAGCGGGCCGAGGCCGAGCAACGGGTGGACGAGGCCACGCGGGCGCGCCACGAGCTCGGCACCGCCTCGAACCCCGTCTACAGGGAGGTGTTCCGCCGCCCGGCGACCGCGGCGGGCGGCACGATCATGGCCGGCTCGCTCCTCAGGGCGGGGGGCGCGATCCACAACCCGGGCGGGGGCACCCATCACGGCATGCCTGACCGCGCCAACGGCTTTTGCTACCTCAACGACCCGGTGCTGGGCATCCTCAGCCTGCGCCACCACGGCGCCGCGCGCGTGGCCTACGTGGACGTGGACGCGCACCATTGCGACGGTGTCGACGTGGCCTTCCGCGACGATCCGGACGTGCTCCTGGTCTCCACCCACGAGGAACGCCGCTGGCCCTTCACCGGCCCGCTGGAGGATCGCGGCGCGGGCAACGTGTGGAACCTGCCGCTGCCCCGCGGCGCGGGGGACGCGGACATGGCGCTGGCCGCCGAGCGGGTGATCCTGCCGGCCGTCGCGCGCCACCGCCCCGACGCCATCGTCCTGCAATGCGGCGCCGACGCGGTGGAGGAGGACCCGCTGGCGCGCCTGTCGCTGACCAACAACGCCCACTGGGCGCTCCTGCGAACCTTGCGTCCCCTCGCGCCGCGCCTGCTGGTGCTGGGGGGCGGGGGCTACAACCCGTGGTCGGTGGGCCGGCTCTGGACGGGCGTGTGGGCCACCCTGGCGGGGTACGAGATCCCCGACCGCCTGCCACCCCGGGCGGAGGCCGTGCTGCGCGGCCTGTCCTTCCCGGGCAACCGGCGCGGGCGCAATCCGCCGGAGCACTGGTTCACCACCCTGCGCGACGCGCCCCGCGACATCCCCGTCTCGGCCACGGTGCGCGCGCGGGTGGACGCGCTCGCCGCCCGCCTTGCCCCTTGGGTCTAGGGGCCGGACCGTGTCGGGGCGGCAATCGTCGATCCGGGGGATCACGGGGCCGCGTCGCGGCGTTGGGTCCCAGTCGACGCATTTCGCGGGGCGCCCGACGCCCCGTCCCAGTACCCAGACAGGAGATCCCATGGCCGACAGACGCAAGCTCGCCGCCGGAAACTGGAAGATGAACGGGGTCGCGGAGCATCTCGCGATGGTGGGGGCGCTGGCGGACTCCCACGGGCAGGCCCGCTCCGAGGTCCTGATCTGCCCGCCCGCCACGCTCGTCCACCGGCTGGCCGAGGCCGCGCAGGGCACCGCCATCGCCGTGGGCGGGCAGGATTGCCACTGGGAGGAGACGGGCGCCCATACCGGCGACACCTCGGCCGCCATGCTCGCCGACGCGGGTGCCAGCTACGTGATCGTGGGCCATTCCGAGCGCCGCGCCGACCACGCCGAAGGCGACGAGACCGTGCGCGCCAAGACCAGGGCCGCCTGGGACGCGGGCCTCGCGGCCATCGTCTGCGTGGGAGAGACCCTGGCCGAGCGGAAGGCGTCGAACACCATCGACATCATCGGCGGCCAGCTCGCCGGCTCCATCCCCGACCAGGCCACCGGCCTCAACCTCGTCGTCGCCTACGAGCCCGTCTGGGCGATCGGCACGGGCGAGGTCGCGACCCCCGACCAGATCGGAGAGGTCCACGACGAGATCCGCCGCCGCCTGGAAAAACGGTTCGGCCCCGGCGTCGGACGCTCCGTGCGGATCGTCTACGGCGGATCGGTCAAGCCCGCCAACGCGGCCGAGGTCTTCGCGGTGGAGAACGTGGACGGGGCCCTCGTCGGCGGTGCCTCCCTCAAGGCCGAGGATTTCGGCGGCATCATCGAGGCGCTCGACGCCTCCTGACGACCGCGCGACGCTCGACGCCGCGCGGCCCGTCCGGCATCCGCCGGGCGGGCTCAGACCTCCAGCCCGGCCTTGGCGAGCTGGCGCTCCATCCCGACGAAATCGGAGCCGTGGAGCACCACCACGCCCTCCCGTTCCAGCTCCTCCATCGCCGCGCGCGGGGCCTCGGCCGCGCCGGGCCGGGGCTCGCGCAGGATCACCGCGCGGATGCGCCCCGGGTGGCGGCGCGCGGCCGCGAGGTAGATCTCGGCGTCTTTCTGCCCGGTATCCCCGATCAGGACGAAGGGCAGGTCGGGGGTCGCGGCCAGGATGCGGTCGATGGCCTCTCCCTTGTGGCTGCCATGGCCCGAGGTGATGAACTGGTCCCGCCCGATCCCGTAGTCGCGCAGGAACACCGGCCCGGTCACCAGCCCGGCCCGGTCGAACACCTTCTCGAGGAAGGAATGCAGGTTCCACGGGCTGGAACTGACGTAGAACACCGGGTTGCGCCCCTGGGCGGAGAGGTGCGCCATCAATCCCACCGCGTCGGGAAAGACCCGCCGCGTCCGCGCGCTGCCGGTGAAGGTCGTCCACAGGTTGCGCGCCAGCGAATAGGCGCCCGTGTGCATCATCGTGTCGTCGATGTCCGAGGCCACGCCGATCCGCGCCTCCGCCGAAGGGACGAGCGCGCGGGCGGGCACCCGGCTGTCGGGCACGCCCACGATCTCCAGCGCGATCTGGTGCCAGCCGGGCGCGTGCTCTCCCGGGATCGTCAGCGTCACGTATCCTTCCTCGTCGCTCTCGGCCCAGGCGCCGCTCTCGGGCGCCACGACCTTCACGCCCGCGACCTCGTGGGTCAGGAACAGCGACGCCATCTCGCGCAGGTTCTTCCACCGGCTCTGCCCCGGCTCGGGCGTCGTGCGCCTGAGCGAGGCCAGCACCCGCGCCCGCAGGACCAGTCCCTCGGGCGTGCCGAAGCCGCGATAGGTGTCGAGGACGGGCCGGTCCGGCGCGCCGCCGAACAGCCCGTCCACTACCCGCTCGCCGGCCAGCGCCACCCCGTGCAGGACCCGCTTCACCGCCATTTCACCGCCATCCGTCGCCGTCCCGCGCCAGCCGCCGTTCCGCCCAGCGCGCCGCGTCCGCCACGCCCGCGTCGGCGTCGTCCACCAGCGGGGCCACCGCCGCGGCCAGGGCGGGCACCCCCGAATTGCCGATGGCGTAGCAGACGTTCCTCACGAAGCGGTCGCGCCCGATCCGCTTGATCGGCGAGCCCGAGAAGCGCGTCCGAAAGCCCGCGTCGTCGAGCGCGGCCATCTCGGCCAGCTCCGGCGCGCGCCGCCCCGGCTGGGGGGCCAGACGCATGTCGCGGGCGCGCACGGCGAACTTGTTCCACGGGCAGACGGCAAGACAATCGTCGCAGCCGTAGATCCTGTTGCCGATGCCCTCCCGCAACTCCTCGTCCACCGGTCCCTTGTGCTCGATGGTCAGGTAGCTGATGCAGCGCCGCGCATCGAGCTGGAACGGCGCGGGGAAGGCGTCGGTCGGGCACACGTCGAGGCACCGGGTGCAGCTTCCGCAATGCTCGTCCTCGGCCGCGTCCTCCGGCAGGTCCAGGTTGGTGAAGATCGCGCCCAGGAACACCCAGTTGCCGATGTCGCGGCCCAGGAGGTTGGTGTGCTTGCCCTGCCAGCCCAGGCCCGCGGCCTGCGCCAGCGGCTTCTCCATGACCGGCGCGGTATCGACGAAGACCTTGATCTCCACGTCCTCGAACCCCGTGCGCCGGGCCTCCTCCACGAACCACCGTCCGACCCGCTTCAGCCGCTTCTTGACCACGTCGTGGTAGTCGCGCCCCTGGGCATAGACGCTGACGGCGCCGCGCTCGGGCAGGGCTGTATCCTCCAGGGGGTCGTGCGCGGGCGTGTAGGCCTCCGCCAGCATCACCACCGAGCGCGCCTCGGGCCACAGCACGCGCGGATCTCCCCGCCAGGTCGCGCGGTCCTCCATCCAGCCCATCTGCCCGTGCCGCCCGGCCTCCAGGAACGCGTCGAGCCGCCCGGCCGCCTGCGGGATGGCATCCGGCTTGCACACGCCCGTCTTGGCGAAGCCCGCCGCATGCGCCTCGCGCTCCAGCGCGGCCTTCAGCGCCGCCTCGCTCACCCGCGCCGCCAGAGCGCCCAGCCGCCCGCCAGCATCGCGGCCCCCCAGGCGAGGAAGCCCATGTCCCACCAGATCCACTGGTCCCGTGGCACCGTCTCGTTGACGTGGTGCAGCCCGAGGATCTGGTGGTCGATTACCCCTTCCACCAGGTTGAACAGCCCGAACCCCATCAGGAGGGTGCCGATCACCGCCCCCGCGCGCCACGCGATCGGCCCCCGCCGGCCCGCGCGCACCAGCACCACGAGCCCGAGCGCCACGAAGATGTATGTCGCCGCGTGGAAGAGGCCGTCGAGGACGGTGTTGAACTCCAGGTTGCCCAGGGTATCGGCGGGGTAGCCCGCGCTCGTGGCCATGTGGTGCCATTGCAGGATCTGGTGCAGCACGATCCCGTCGAAGAACCCCCCGAACCCGAGGCCAAACAGGATGCCCGCTGCCGCCGGGAAGGGATGCGATGTCCGGCTGGTGCTCATGTCCGTCCTCCTTGCGCCTGTGGGGGGGCGACGCACGGCCCCGCGCCCCGGTTCCCGTTTCAGAAGTCGAGGTCCGCGTAATGGGCGGGGGGCGGAAAGCCGGGCACCGCGTCCGCCAGGATACCGCGGAAGGCCGGGCGCGACTTGATCTTGGCGTACCAGTCCTTGACCGCGTCCGAGCGCGTCCAGTCCACGTCCGAGGTGTAGTCGAGCGACGAGAGCTGCGCGGCGGCGGCGAAATCGGCGAGCGTCAGCGCGTCGCCCGCCAGCCAGCGCCGCTTCTCCAGAAGCCACGCCATGTAGTCGAGGTGGAACCGGATCGCCCGCGCCCCGGCCTTCACGTTGGTCGAGTTGGGGTATCCCGCGCCCGTGACCTTCCGCATCACCCGCTCGTAGGTCAGCTTCAGCGTCACGTCGCGATAGAACGTGTCGTCGAACCAGCCGCAGAGCCGGCGCACCTCGTGGCGCGCATCGACCCCGCGCGGCAGCAGGGGAGGGTCCGGGTGGCGCTCCTCGAGGTATTCGCACACCGCCCCGCTCTCGGGCAGGAACTTTCCCTCCACCCGCAGCACGGGGACCTTGCCGGCCGGGTTGCGGCGCAGGAAGTCGGCGTCGCGCTCCCAGTAACGTTCCTCCACCAGGTCCACCTCGATGCGCTTCTCGGCCAGGACCAGGCGGACCTTGCGGCAGAACGGCGACAGCGGCTGGTGATAGAGGCGGTACATCCGGGCTCCTGCGGCGTGGGGCGTGGCACCTTCTGTGCCGCGCGCGCGCGGCAGCTTCAACCCGGCTTCAACCCGGCTTCAACCCGGCTGGAAGCAGGCGGCGCGCCCGTCGCGGTCGATCGTCGCCGCCCCGTCGCGGATGCCCGATGCCCGGTCGGCCACCGCGGCGGACGGGCGCGCCGCCGACCGGCCCTTGGGGTCGGGCAGGATCGCGGCCAGCCGCGCGGCCTGGCTCCCGGTCAGGTCCGCCGCCGCCACGCCGAAGCTCTCTCGCGACGCGGCGCCCACCCCGAACGTGCCCGGGCCGAACTCCGCGACGTTGAGATACACCTCCACGATCCGCCGCTTGGACCATGTCAGCTCCACCAGCGGCGTCAGGATCGCCTCCAGCGCCTTGCGAGGCCAGCTTCGCCCGTGCCAGAGAAAGACGTTCTTCACCACCTGCTGCGTGATGGTCGAGGCGCCGCGCCGTCCGCCCGAGTCGATGGCCGCCCGGATCGCCTCCAGGTCGAATCCCCAGTGGGCGCAGAACCGCGCATCCTCCGCGGCCACGACCGAGCGCGCCATCACCGGCGCGATCTCGTCCATGTCCACCCATTCGTGCGAGACCCCGCCCAGCCGGCGCGATTCGGAGGCCATGTAGGGGGTGGTCGGCGGGTTCGCGACCGACAGGAGCGCCACCAGCACCACCACCGCGACCCCGAGGCCCAGGCCGATCCGCAGGCTCCATTTCCGGATCGCGGGACCGGGTGCGGGTCGCTCGCGCCGGGGCTCCGGGGCGGCCGCGCGGGGCCGCCCGCCCTTGGTCCCGGCACCCTTCGACGCGGCGCGCTTCGCCGCCGGTGTCCCGGCCTTCGCTCCCTTGGTGGATGTGCCGCGTTTCGCCATGCCCGGACCCATACCGGCCCCGCGGGCGCGGGAAAAGCCGCTGGCGCGGCTCCGCGTCAGGTCTGTGGCGGCTGGCCCATCTCTCCGGCCACGCCCGAGGTCAGCTCCTGGCGCAGGGCATAGCGTTCCTCGGTCACGTCGCCCTCGAACGGGGCCATGTCCGCCTTGCCGTACCAGTAGCGCGCGTTGTCCTCGTCGCCCTCCACCCGATGCAGGTGGGCATGGAGCCACAGGGCCCCGCGCCCTTCGAACTCCTGGACGATCTCGTGGGCGCGGTCCCAGTCCCCGGCCTCCAGCCGGTCGAGCGCGTCGATGAGCATATCCGCCATGTGCCGTGTCCTTTCGCGTTTGCCCTCCAGATAGGGCGCGCCGGGCCGCGGAACCAGGGAGGGGCGGGCGCGCTCCCCCAAGGGGAGATCAACCTCAAGGAGAAATTGCCATGTCCCGTTCCATCCACCGCGCGCTTGTCCCCGCGATCCTGTGCGCCGGTCTCGCCGCGCCCGCCGTCGCCCAGCAGGACGCCGCGGGCGGCCCGCGCATCCAGATGGACCTGCCCGGCGGCACCGTCGCGGTCGATTGCGGCCGCACAAGCATCTCCGACTGCGCCGCCGCCATCCGCCCGCTGGTGGACCTCGCGACACAGGCCGCGCGCAACGCGCCCGCGACCCCCCGGGCTCCCGCCACGGGGCAGGGGACCCCGGCGCCCGCCCCGGCGACACCGGATGCCCCCGCCGCCGGGGCGGGGGCCATCCGCCCGGGCGACGACGCCGCCGCGCCGGGCGGCTAGGCCCGGCGGCTCACTCCGCCGGGATCGCCTCGTCCTCGATGCCGATGGGCGCGTCGAGCTTGCCCAGCATCTCCTTCGGGCAGACCTGGACGAAACGCGGCAGCTCCTCGTCCCAGTGCTGCAGGATATCGCCTGCCCGCCGCGATCCGGTCTCGTCGCGGTGGCGCGTGATCAGGTCCTTCAGCAGGTCCGCCCAGTGGTCCACCGCGACCGGGCAGGTCACCAGCGTCTCGGGGTTCATCAGCGTCTCGGTCCGGCCCTCGGGATCGTAGACGAAGGCCATGCCGCCGGTCATCCCCGCGCCGAAATTGGCGCCGACCTCGCCCAGGATCGCCGCGATGCCGCCGGTCATGTATTCGCAGCCGTTCGACCCGCAGCCCTCGACCACCGTGTGGGCGCCCGAGTTCCTCACCGCGAACCGCTCGCCCGCCCGGCCGGAGGCGAACAGGTAGCCCCCCGTCGCGCCGTAGAGGACGGTGTTGCCCACGATGGTGTTGTCGGCCGCCTGCAGCGGGCTGACCATGGGCGGGCGGACCACGATGATGCCCCCCGACAGGCCCTTGCCCACATAGTCGTTGGCGTCGCCCGAGACCTCGATCTTCAGGCCCGGCGCGGCGAAGGCGCCCAGCGACTGGCCCGCGCTGCCCGTCAGCTTGATGTGCAGGTGGTCGGGCTGAAGCTGGTTGCGCATCCCGAACTTGCTGACGAGGTGGCTCGACGTGCGCGTGCCCACGGTGCGGTGCGTGTTCCTGACCGCGTAGGAGAGCTGCATCTTCTCCCCGTCCTCCAGGAAGCGCCGCGCGTCCTGCACGATCTCCGCATCCAGCGTCTCGTCGGGCTCGTTGCGGGGCTGGTTTCGGTCATAGACGATCTCGCCCGTGTCATCGACGGTGATCAGCAGCGGGTTGAGGTCCAGGTCGTCCAGGTGCGCCGAGCCGCGGCTCACCTGGCTCAGAAGGTCCGCCCGCCCGATCACGTCGTCGAGGCTGCGCGCGCCCAGCTCCGCCAGGATCTCGCGCACCTCCTGGGCATAGAAGGTGATCAGGTTCACCACCTTGTCGGCGTTGCCGGTGAACTTCTCCCTCAGCGCATCGTCCTGGGTGCACACGCCCACGGGGCAGGTGTTGGACTGGCACTGGCGCACCATGATGCAGCCCATGGCGATCAGTGCGGCGGTGCCGATGCCGAACTCCTCGGCCCCCATCATCGCCGCCATGACGATGTCGCGCCCCGTCCTGAGCCCGCCGTCGGTCCTCAGCGTCACGCGGGAGCGCAGGTCGTTCATCGCCAGCACCTGGTGCGCCTCGGTCAGGCCCATCTCCCAGGGCAGGCCCGCATACTTGATCGACGTGGCCGGCGAGGCCCCGGTGCCGCCGTTGTGCCCCGAGATCAGGATCACGTCGGCCTTGGCCTTGGCCACGCCCGCCGCGATCGTGCCCACGCCCGAGGACGCGACGAGCTTCACCGTCACCTTGGCCTTCGGGTTGATCTGCTTCAGGTCGTAGATAAGCTGCGCCAGGTCCTCGATCGAGTAGATGTCGTGGTGCGGCGGCGGCGAGATCAGCGTCACGCCGGGGGTGGAGTGGCGCAGCTTGGCGATCAGCTTCGTCACCTTCATGCCCGGAAGCTGCCCGCCCTCGCCGGGCTTGGCGCCCTGGGCCACCTTGATCTCCAGCTCCTCGCAGTGGAGCAGGTATTCCGCCGTCACCCCGAAGCGTCCCGAGGCCACCTGCTTGATCTTGGCCGAGCGGTTGTCGCCGTTGGAATCGGGGGTGAAGTCGTCGGGGCTCTCGCCGCCCTCGCCGCTGTCGGACTTCGCCCCGATCCTGTTCATGGCGATCGACAGGGTCCGGTGCGCCTCGGGCGAGAGGGCGCCCAGGGACATGCCCGGCGTCACGAACCGCTTGCGGATCTGGGTGATGCTCTCGACTTCCTCGATCGGCACGGGCTTGCCCAGCGCCTTGAAGTCCATGAGGTCGCGCAGGTGGATCGGCTTGGCCTGGCGCATCTTCTTGGAATACTGCTTCCACATCTGGAAGCTGGCCTTGTTGCACGCCATCTGCAGCATGTGCATCGACGTGGCCTCCCAGGCATGGCTCTCGCCCGACCGCCTGGCCTTGTAGAAGCCGCCGATGGGCAGCACGTCGCGCCCGCCCATGTAGGCCCGCGCATGGACCTCCTCGGCGCGCATCTGGATGCCGTTCACCCCCACGCCCGAGATCCGGCTCTGCATGCCGGGGAAGAACTCGGCGCACATGGCGCGGCTCAGGCCCACCGCCTCGAAGTTGATGCCGCCGCGATAGGAGGAGATCACGCTGATCCCCATCTTCGACATGATTTTCAGCAGGCCCTGGTCGATGGCCTTGCGGTAGCGCGCCATCACCTCGGTGAGCGAGCCCTCCATCAGGCCGCGCTCCAGCCGGTCGGCCAGGCTGTCCTCGGCGAGGTAGGCGTTCACCGTGGTCGCCCCGCACGAGATCAGCACCGCGAAGTAGTGCGGATCGACGCATTCCGCCGAGCGCACGTTGATCGAGGTGAAGGTCCGCAGGCCCTGGCGCGTCAGCCACGAATGGACCGCGCTGGTGACCAGGATCATCGGCATCGCCACGCGGCCCTCGCCCGAGCCCGCGTCGCTCAGCACGATGTGGCCCGCGCCCGAGCGCACGGCCTCCTCGGCCTCCTCGCGCACCCTGCCGAGGTTGCGCCTGAGCGTGCCGTGGCCCTGGCCGGGCTCGAAGGTGCAGTCGATCTCGACCATGGGGGAGTTGAACGCCTCCACCATCCGGTCGAACTGGGCGTTGGCCAGGAACGGGCTGTCGAGGACGATGATCTCGGTCTGCGTGCTCGATTCGTCGAGCACGTTCTTGAGGTTGCCGAACCGGGTCTTGAGGCTCATCACCCGGAACTCGCGCAAGCTGTCGATGGGCGGGTTCGTCACCTGGGAGAAGTTCTGCCGGAAATAGTGCGACAGCGGCCTGTAGGTCGTCGACAGCACCGCGGCGGGCGTGTCGTCGCCCATGGAGGCCAGCGTCTCCTTGCCGTCCTCGGCCATGGGCGCCAGGATCTGCTCCAGCTCCTCGATGGAGTATCCGGCCGCGATCTGGCGCCGGCGCAGCTCGGCGCCGGTGAACATCGCCGCCTCCGTGGCCTTCGACAGCTCTCCGTCCAGCTCGGTGATCTTGCCGACCCACTCGCCGAAGGGCTGCGAGGCCGCCAGCCGGTCCTTGATCTGGGCGTCGTGGAACAGCTTGCCTTCCTTCAGGTCGATGGCCAGCATCTGGCCCGGGCCCAGCGCGCCCTTCTCGGTGACGGTGGCCTCGTCCACGGGCACCATGCCCGCCTCCGACCCGGCGATGACCATCCCGTCGCCGGTCACAACGTAGCGCATGGGCCTCAGGCCGTTGCGGTCGAGCCCGGCGCAGACCCAGCGCCCGTCGGTCATGGCCAGCGCCGCCGGCCCGTCCCACGGCTCCATCACCGAGTTGCAGTAGGAATACATGTCGCGCCAGGCCTCGGGCAGCTCCTCGGCCTGCTTGGACCACGATTCGGGCACCATCAGCGTCTTGGCCATGGGGGCCGAGCGACCCGAGCGCACCAGCACCTCGAACACCGAATCGAGCGCCGCCGAGTCGCTCGACCCCTGCGGCACGATCGGCTTGATGTCGTCCGCGAAGTCCCCGAACGTGTTCGAGGCCATGCGGATCTCGTGGCTCTTCATCCAGTTCAGGTTGCCCTTCAGCGTGTTGATCTCGCCGTTATGAGCGAGCATCCGGAAGGGCTGGGCCAGCCACCACTGCGGGAAGGTGTTGGTGGAATAGCGCTGGTGATAGATCGCGAAGGCGCTCTCGAAGCGATCGTCGGTCAGGTCGGGATAGAAGTTCGCCACGTCCTGGGCCAGCATCATCCCCTTGTAGATGATCGAGCGGCACGACAGCGACGCGAGATAGAGCTGCGGCACGCCCTGCACGATGGCCTGCTTCTCGATCCGGCGCCGGATCACGTAGAGTTCGCGCTCGAACGTCTCCTCGTCGGTGCCCTTCGAGTTCGAGATCAGGATCTGCTCGATTTCGGGCCGCGTGGCGTTGGCCTTCTGGCCCAGGCACGAGATGTCCACCGGCACGTGGCGCCAGCCATAGATCGAATAGCCCATCCGCAGGACTTCCGACTCCACGATGGTCCGGCAGGTCTCCTGCGCGCCGAAGTTGGTCCGGGGCAGGAACACCTGTCCCACCGCCATCAGCTCGTTCCAGCGCGGCTCGTGGCCCGTGCGCCGGATCTGGTCGTAGAAGAACTTCACCGGGATCTGCACGTGGATGCCCGCGCCGTCGCCGGTGCGCCCGTCCGCGTCCACCGCGCCCCGGTGCCAGATCGACTTCAGCGCGTTGATGCCGTTCTCCACTACCCGGCGCGCGGGCTTGCCATCCAGCGCCACGACGAAGCCCACCCCGCACGACGACCGCTCGTCCTCGGGGGCATAGAGGCCGTTCTCGGCCATGTAGGCGCGCTTGGCTTCCTCGCGGGCAACCCAGGTCTCGTCATAGGTGGTCATCTCGTCGCTCCCTTGGCGGGGCCGCGCGGCTCGTCCGTGCGGCGGATGATGGTTGCGGTGCCGGCCTCTCCCTCCAGGGGGGCGGGCACCCGGTTGGCCGGCCGGCTCGGGCCGATGGTAGGGCGGCGCCCCGGTGCGGGCCGGGGCGCGCCGCCCCCATGCGCCGATCGGTCGCGCCGAGGTCCGGCGCCCCGTCGATCCCCGACCGGGGCAGGGGGGGTGACCTTTCCGCCCCCGGCCCGTTGCGCGGGGGCGAAAATTCCTCCTCCGGGATTCCGCCGGGACTCCGACGCGATTCCGACAGCTATTCCGCGGCCATCGCGGAGCTGCCCTGGAGCTGTGCCAGGATCGCCTGCGCCGCCTCGCGCCCGTCGCGGATCGCCCACACGACCAGGCTCGCGCCCCGCTGGATGTCGCCGCAGGCATAGACGCCCGGCAGGCTCGTCTCGTGGGTCTGGAAGTCCGCCAGGACGGTGCCCCAGCGCGTCACCTCGAGCCCCTCCACGCCCCACAGCTTGGGCAGGTTCTCGGGCTCGAATCCCAGCGCCTTGACCACCAGGTCGGCGTCCTCGGTGTAGTCCGCGCCCTCGATGACCTCCGGTACCTGGCGGCCCGTCGCATCGGGCTGGCCCAGCCGCATCTTGGAGACGACGACGCCCCCGACGCGCTCGCCCTTGAAGCCCTTGGGCGCGGAAAGCCACGCGAACTCAACGCCTTCCTCTTCGGCGTTAGCGACCTCGCGCTGCGACCCGGGCATGTTCTCGCGGTCCCGCCGATACAGGCACTTGACCGACTTGGCCCCCTGCCGGATCGCGGTGCGGACGCAATCCATGGCGGTGTCGCCGCCGCCGATCACGACGACGCGCTTGCCGTCCGCGTTCAACTCGCCGCTCTCGAACTCCGGCACTTCGTCGCCGAAGGACTTCCGGTTCGACGCGGTCAGGAAGTCGATGGCGCGCACGATCCCCTCCGCGCCCACGCCCGGTGCCTGCAGGTCGCGCGTCTTGTAGACGCCCGTGGCGATCAGGACGGCGTCGTGGCTGTCGCGTATCTCGTCGAACGTGATGTCCTTTCCGACATCGCAGTTCAGCTTGAAGGTCACGCCGCCCTCCTCGAGCTGGCGGACGCGCTTCATCACCACGTCCTTCTCCAGCTTGAAGCCGGGAATCCCGTAGGTCATCAATCCGCCCGCGCGGTCGTGGCGGTCGATCACCGTCACCTGCACGCCGGCGCGGCGCAGCATGTCGGCGCAGGCCAGCCCGCCGGGCCCCGAGCCGATCACGGCAACCTTTTCAGGACGTTCCGAGGCGGGGGTGATGGGCTTTACCCAGCCCTCGTCCCAGGCGGTGTCGGTGATGTACTTCTCCACCGCGCCGATCGTGACCGTGCCGTGGCCGGCCTGCTCGATGACGCAGTTGCCCTCGCACAGCCGGTCCTGCGGACAGATGCGGCCGCAGATCTCGGGGAAGGTGTTCGTCTCCTGGCTGATCTCGTAGGCTTCCTGCAGCCGCCCCTCGGCGGTCAGGCGCAGCCAGTCGGGGATGTTGTTGTGCAGCGGGCAGTGGGACTGGCAATAGGGCACGCCGCATTGCGAGCACCGCCCCGCCTGTTCGCCCGCCTTCTGCGTCGCGTATTCGCCGTAGATCTCGGCAAAATCGCCCCGCCGCAGGTCGGGGGGCCTCTTGTCGGGCATGTCTCGCCCGACGGTGGTGAACTTCAGCATCTTATCGCTAGCCAAGGCGCACTCCTCCAGCTGACCCCTCGCGAATACCCCATCCCCCCAGCCTTGCAAAGCCTAAAGCGACCTTAACGTACGTAGTGCTTACCTAATTTTTACCTCTCGAGGTCGCCGCCGAGCAGCGTGAGCCGCGAATCGATCCAAGTCGTTTCGATTCGGCCCTAATATTGGGGATGTGCGGTTTATGGGAAGAGGGTAGGGTCCGCGCGACACTGTTCGAGGCGATCTCCGCACCCCATGACACTTTTCCATCTGCTGCTCGTCGCGGTCATCCAGGGCGCGACCGAGTTCCTCCCCGTGTCCTCGTCCGGCCACCTTGTCTTGTTGCCGCAGCTCACCGGCGCCGACGATCAGGGGCTTGCCATCGACGTGGCCGCCCATGCGGGGACGCTGGGCGCCGTGATCCTGTTCTTTTGGGCCGACGTGCGGCTCGCAGCCTCGGGCATACCCGCGCTGGTGCGGGGCCGGGTGGACGGGCAGGGGGCATGGCTGGCCCTGTGCCTGATCGCGGCCACGGTGCCGGTGGTCGTGGCGGGCCTTCTGTTGAAGCTGTCGGGCTTCGACGAGGCGCTGCGCTCCGTCGCGGTGATCGGCTGGGCGACGATCGTCTTCGCTCTCGTCCTGTACTGGACGGATCGGCGAGGCGCCGAGGGCCGCGTGGCGGAGCGCTGGTCGCTGCGCCACGCCGTGATCATGGGATTTTGGCAGGTTCTCGCCCTCGTGCCGGGGACCTCCCGGTCGGGCGTCACCATTTCCGGTGCGCGGCAACTGGGCTACGGCCGCGAAGAGGCGGCGCGGCTGTCCATGCTGATGTCGATCCCGACCGTCTTCGCCTCGGCCGTGCTCCTGAGCATCGACGTGATCGGACACTCCGGTAGCCAGCTTGCCCGCGAGGCGGCGATCGCCGCGGTGTTCTCGTTCGGCGCGGCTCTGATCGCGCTGAAGTTGATGTTCCGTCTGCTGCGCAGCGTCAGCTTCACGCCATACGTGATCTACCGGATGGTCCTGGGCGCGGGCCTGCTCGCCTACGCGTATCTCTGAGAGTCAGGAGAAGCCGGAGCGGTTCGCGCCACCCTTCACGCCGCCAGCGCCGGATTGCAGGTTCTCCGCGGACTCGTTCGCGTCCGCGTATTGGCCGGAGGGCCTGAAGCGCCACAGATAGTCCGGCAGGACCGCCTCGGTCGATGTCGGTATGATCCCGAGGTCTGCGAAGCCCTTCGCGCCGTCTTGGACGATGTTGTCCTGGGACAGGTTGCGGACCTGGTCCAGCGTCAACGGCCCGCGCACGAGCCCGCCCGTCGCGGAGCGGACCACGTCGAAGGCACGGCCCAACAGCTTCGCCACGGGCATCGGCGTGTTCACGATCAGGGCGCGGCGCTTCACGATGGCCAGCAACTCGACCATCCATTCGCGGAAGGTCGACACGTCCGGCCCGCCCAGCTCGTATATCCCCGGCGCGGCCTTGCCCTCGACGCCCATCTGTATGGCCGCCGCCACGTCGTCGACATAGACCGGCTGGAACTTCGTCCCGGCACCCACGAGCGGCAGGATCGGCGACATCCGTGCCATCCCGCCGAAGCGGTTGAAGAACTCGTCCTCGTGGCCGAAAACGATTGAGGGGCGCAGGATCACCGCGCGCGGGAACGCCTCCCGCACGGCCGCCTCACCCATGGCCTTGGTCCGGGCGTAGTCGCTGGGCGCGTCCTCGCGTGCGCCGATGGCCGATATCTGCACCAGCTCCGAGACGCCCTCCTCGGCGGCGATGCGCGCGATCCTGGCCGCCCCCGCCTGCTGCAGGGCCTCGAACGTCTGCGGCCCGGCCTCGGCCAGAAGGCCCACGCAGTTCACCACCGCGTCTGCGCCGCGGGTCACGTCGCGGACGCTGTCGTCGTCGCGGATGTTGCAGAACACGGGCTCGACCTGTCCGACCACGCCGTAGGTCCGCACGAAGGGAGAGTCGTTGGGCCGACGGCAGGCGCACCGCACGCGCCAGCCCTCCTTTGCCATGCGCCGAGCGACGTAGCGGCCGACGAATCCGGTGCCGCCGAAGATGGTGACGAGCTTCATGGCAGGGCCCTCCTTGTGCGACCGCACCGGGTCTAGGACGCCCGGCCCGACAGGACAAGCCGCCGCCGTCCGTAAAGGTTCGGAAATCCCGTTGACACCTCTCGGCACCCCCGTTACGTCGGCGCCCACGACACCTGCCCAGGTGGCGGAATGGTAGACGCGCTAGCTTCAGGTGCTAGTGTCCGTATGGACGTGGAGGTTCGAGTCCTCTCCTGGGCACCATTCGTTCCCGTAAGTCGTTACTAGGCCTCAGCTTTTGGATAAGCTGCGTGAGGCGTAGAACATGCGGGAGAACAAATTTGCCGTTCCCCACACCTTTACTAAGGACGGAGTTTTCTACTTCGTTCGACGGGTGCCGACTGAACTACGGCGGCACTACACGTCACCCCGGATCTCCTACTCGCTAAGAACCAGATCGGCCCCGGTTGCAGCATCCCGCGCCCGCCGTGCTGCAATCCAGCTAGACGAATACTGGTATCACCTCAGGTGCAGGGATGCCGAGCTTCCCGGCAAGCATCTCCTTCGCGTAGGAGGTGACTTCAGCAGTTTGCCGCGCGACCCGTCTACGATGCCCGTCAAAAGCGGCTGTATGAAGCTCTCTGAGGGGGTGGCGATCTACTTGCGGCTCAAAGGGACAGGGAGGGGAGCAACCTTCCACCGCGCCGCTCAGCGCGCCTGCGGCTACGTAATCGATGTCTGCGGTGACAAGCCGCTGGACGCCTACACGAAGGCGGACGCGAACGCTTTCCGCGATACCCTGATGAAGCGGAAGATGGCGGGAAGCAGCATCGTCCGCGTCTTCGGGACGGTCCGTTCCGTCTTCAACTTCGCGACTGCCGAAGACGGTATAGATATTCCGAACCCGTTCAGCCGCGTCTATTTCGACAGGACAGCGGGCGTGAAGGGCCGGAACCCGGTGGACCGTGAGGCAATCGCTGCGGTGCAGGACGCCTGCTATCGGCTCGATGATGAAATGCGGTGGTTAGTGGCGCTGGTGGCAGATACGGGAATGCGGCTTGCCGAGGCGGCGGGACTGCTCTGCGAGGACTTCGAGAAAGACGCGGAGGGGAACTACGTCGTTCATATCCGGCCTCACCGTTGGCGCAGGCTAAAGACGGCATCAAGCGCGCGTGTCGTTCCCCTAGTCGGTTCTGCGCTATGGGCGGCTAAACGGATCATAGCTGCGCGAGAGGGGACGGGCTTCGCATTCCCGCGCTACAACTTGACCCAAACTACAAACGCGAACTCCGCCAGCGCTGGGCTGAACAAATGGCTCAAGGGGTACGTCCCAAATGGCGGAACGATGCATAGCTTCCGTCATTCGATGCGGGACCGATTGCGGGCGGTGGAATGCCCCGCCGACATCGTAGACCAGGATCGTGTCCCACTGCATGGTGTAGCTCATGGCAGGCCCGACGGATGTCGGCGTGGCCGAGCTGATCAGTCCGTCT
>CANMTR010000006.1 GCA_947500825.1 uncultured Paracoccaceae bacterium
GCCGCCGGTGAAGCGCTACCTACGGATAACACACATACCACGCAACCAAATTCGAAACAGAAAATCGAAAAAAGTGAACACGGGAGCGTGAGCATGGCCCGACCGAACGCCCATGCTTCGACTTTCTCCGTGCGCGCGCGTACACGGGACGCGCGCAGAGCGATGGGAGAATGAGCGATGAAGGTGGATGGAACCCAGTACCGGTCCTTGTGGTGGGACGACGATGCCGACTCGCTGGCGATCATCGACCAGCGATGGCTGCCCCACGCGTTCCGGATCGAGCACGTGCGCACGATGAAAGGATTCGTCGACGCGATTACGGAGATGCGCGTGCGAGGGGCCCCGCTGATCGGCGCGACATCGGCCTACGGCGTGGCACTTGCCATGCGAATCGATCCGTCCGACGCCTCGCTCGCCCAGGCCGGTGCCACCCTTCTGGAGACCCGGCCCACGGCCGTGAACCTCCGTTGGGCGCTGGAGCGATGCCGCGCGACACTCGCTCCCCTGCCCGAAGGCGCCCGATTCGAGGCCGCCTTGGAGCTCGCGCACCGAATCGCGGACGAGGACGTGGCGATGAACCGCGCCATCGGCGCCCACGGCCTGCCGCTCATACGCGAGATACACGAGCGCACCGGGGCGCCGGTGAACATCCTGACCCATTGCAATGCAGGCTGGATCGCCACGGTGGACCTGGGCACGGCGACGAGCCCGATCTACCAGGCCCATGACGCGGGTATTCCCGTCCATGTCTGGGTGGACGAGACGCGGCCGCGCAACCAGGGCGCCCTGACCGCGTGGGAGCTCGCGGCCCACGGCGTGCCCCACACCTATGTCGTGGACAACGCGGGTGGCCTGCTGATGCAGCGCGGCCGGGTGGACATGGTGATCACCGGCACCGACCGGACCACCCGGGGCGGCGACGTATGCAACAAGGTCGGCACCTACCTGAAGGCGCTGGCGGCATACGATTCGGGCGTGCCGTTCTACGTCGCCCTGCCCTCCCCCACCATCGACTGGACGCTGACGGACGGGTCCGAGATCGTGATCGAGGAACGCGAGGCGCGCGAGGTGAGCCACGTGACGGGACGCGGCGCGGACGGCGCGACCGAGGTCGCCGTCTCGCCGCCCGGCAGCGCGGTGGGCAACTGGGCCTTCGACGTCACGCCCGCGCGGCTGGTGAGCGGGCTGGTGACCGAGCGCGGCGTCTGCGCGGCCAGCGAGACGGGGCTGTCGGGGCTGTTCCCGGAGCTGGCAGGCCGCGCGGCCTAGTCGGAGAGGGTGAAGACGACCTCCGCCGCCGTTCCGTCCGAGACGAGGGGGCGGTGGTCGTTGCCGGTGAGGACCACGCGCACGCGGCCTCGCTCGCGGTCGAGATGGACCCAGGGGCCGTAGAGGCGCGCGACCTTCTCGCCGTCGACATAGAGATGGGCATGCCCCTCCCCCGCCGCGGGGGCCCCGCCCGCCGCCTCGGGTGCGAAGGCGAATCGCTCGGTCTCCAGGTGCAGGTTCCAGCCGGATACGGGATCGCGCACGGCCTCCACCGAAAGGCCGGGGCCATCGGCGCCGAGCCGGCGCGGCGTGGCGTGATCGTGCCCCGCCGCATGTTGGGCCGGGTCCCCGTGGTCGTGGCCCGAAAGCGTCAGGCCCCGGTCGGCGGCCAGGACCACGCCCAGGCCCGTCCCGGTCGCAAGACCGATCGCCAGCAGGAGGAGGCCACGCATCTCAGGCGCGCGCCAGCCCGAGGGCGACCCGGTCGCGCGACCACAATGCGCCCGCCAGCCCGCCGAGGACAGCCCATGCGACAAGGCCCGTGCCCAGCGCGCGGGCCGCGAAAAGGGAGGCAAGCTCGGGCGGCGCGGGGCCGGCGAAGGCATCCGGCGAAGGCGCGCCGACCACGTGGGGGGCGGCCATCGCGAGGATGCCGGCACCCCAGGGCGTCCAGCCGCGACCCAGGCCCAGGAGCGCGCAGCCGACGCCGGTGCTGGCCACCGTCGCCGCCCACCAGGCCTGCCGCGCGCCAAGGTCGGCCGCGGCCATCCCCGGCAGTTCGGGCGGCAGGCCCACGGCGGGGGCGAGCTGTACCGTGACGAACCCAGCGATTCCCCAGACGAGACCGGTGCGCCCGTCGATCCGGGCAAGCCCCCGGTCGGAGGCCACGGCCATCGCGGCGGTCAGGATCAGGGCGTAGCCCGCATAGACGAGGCCGGAGAAGACGACGCTCAAACCGTCGCGCAGCGGATCGACCGCCCGCACGAGCTCCGCCGAGGCGCCGCGCGCCACCTCGCCACTCTCGTAGAGTTCGGCCGTGAGCAGGACGGGCTGGACGAGGACGAATTGCATGAGGGCCGCGCAGAGCCCGGCGAGGAAGCCAGCGATCACGCCGCTGGTCAGCATTCTCGTCGCCACGGTCAGTGGCAGGGAAAGCCGGTCGCGTGGCGCACGTCGTGGGCCGCGGCGTGGAGCGCGTCGGCCTGCACGTGTCCCGACAGGACGATCAGGCCCAGCCCGATCACGGCCGAGAACAGGGCGGCCCCGGCGAGGGAGGCCGAAGGAAGGGCGGCGGTGGTTGCGTTCATGTCTCACTCCTTGCCGTCCGTCCCGACGGCGGTTCGCGTGGTCCTGCCCGACAGGTCTCCTGGCTCGCGGGTCGCAGCACCTGCATCCGCCTTCCCCGGAGCGCGAGGCCCCGAGTGGCATCCTGGATGCGCGCTCGCCGCTTACAGTCGCGGGGGCGGCTCCGGACTTGGGGGCTGGCCCCCGCACCGGATTCCCTCGATGGCCCCGCCTGGACGGGCGGAACACCGGGCAGAACCACGTCTAGGGCGTTTCTCCCCACCGCGAAAGGGAAGATGTCGCGGGCACGGATCAGCGGCGCCTGATCGCCTTCTCGAGGTCGCGGGCGAAGCGCGACCGGCCGGCCGCGTCCATCCCGTCGAGCCGCTCGATCACCGCCCCCTCGATCCGCTCCAGCCGGGCGCCGCCCCGCTTGCGCTCCCGCGCCAGGAGCGCCCCGACCCGGGCGGGGTCGAACGGCTCGGCGGCGATCGCGCCCAGCAGCTCGTCGAAGCGGTCGCGCCGGTCCCCACGCGCCTCGGGCGGGCGGCCCCGGCGCAGCTCGTCCAGGACCGCGCGGCGGTCCGCCTCGGGCAGCGCGCGCACCACCGGTCCGGCCGGACCGAGGCGGTCGCCGCGCGGTGGCCCGCCGGGGCCGAGGACGGCACCGAGGGCGAGGCCGGCCACCAGGAGGTTGAGCGCCAGCGAACCGACGAGGACGATCCGCCAGATCCGGGGCACTCGCGACAAGGAGGTCATCGGGGTCATTCTTCGGGCTCCGCGATCTGGAAGTCGTATGCGGCGGCGAGCTGGTCGTAGGCCGGTGCGGCCGGAAGGGCGGCGCCGACGAGGCCGCCGGGGTCCGACAGGCCCACGACCACCCCCGTGGCGCAGGCCGCGGCCAGCCCCGCCAGGGTGCCCCAGTCGCGGCGCCGCCGGGCCCGGGCCACACGGCGCGCGTCCCGCGCAATGCGGGCCATCAGCAAGCCGGAGGGCACCGGCGGAGCGCGGCGCGCGCTCTCTAGCGCCGAATCGGCCACTATCCGGTGGAGCAGGTCGTCCGGGAGCGCGTCCTCGCGAAGCGCGGCGAGATCCTCCGCGAGATCGTCGTCGTCATTCGTCGACATAGCCCAGCGCCTCCTTTCGCGCGGACAGGATGCGGCCCAGCGCGCGCCGCCCCCGGGCCGTCAGGCTCTCCACCGCCTCGACGCCGATGCCCATGGCCTCGGCGATCTCGGGGTTCGGAAGCTCCTCGACGTGGCGCAGGACCACCGCGAGGCGCTGGCGTTCGGGCAGGCGCGCCAGCGCCTCTTCCAGCGCGGTCCGGCGCTGCGCGTCCTGGATCGCGCCGGGGGCGCCCTGCCCCGGCGCGGCGGGCTCGCCCGCGGCCTCCAGCGGTTCGGTCGGGCGGCGGCGGCGCAGCCTGTCCGTGCACAGGTTCGCCGTCACCCGGTAGAGCCAGGTGGAGACGCGGGCGCGATCCGCCACAGGCGCAGCAACGCCTCCTGGGTCACGTCCTCGGCCTCGGCCGCGTCGGCCAACATGCTGCGGGCCAGCGACAGCACCCGGGGCGCGTGGCGGCGCGCCAGCGGCGCGGCGGCGGAAAGGTCCCCCGCCGCATAGGCCGCGAGCAGCGTCGCATCCGTGGCCTCGCCGTCCGTCAACGCGCGCCGTCCCCTTCTAGCCGCGCGCGTCGCGAGGGGCGTGGGGGGCGTGGGGGGCGTGCCCGCAGTCATGACGACCATGGCGCCCGTGCTCGCCGCGCGGCGGTCCGGTGCGCCGGTCGGCGCGGACCGCGGCGCGTTCGTCGGCCGTCAGGACGCCGTCGCCGCCCGAATCGGCGCGGTCGAACATCGCGCCGGCCCGGGCTCCGGCGCGGTCCTGCGCGGCCGTAATGGCATCCGCCCGCGTGAAGGGCTCGGCCCCCCCGGGCTGCGCCGCCGCGGGCGGGGCGCCGGGCGCGGCGGACTCTTCGCCCGGTGCGGGGTCCTGGGCAAGCGCCGCCGAGGCGAGGCCCGCCCCGGCCAGGATCGCGATGAGGGATATGCGTGTCATGATCGGCTCTCCGGTGGTCGGTTCCGCCGCGGCCTTCGGCGCGGCGACACTCCTTCTACGCGGCCGCGCCGCCACTCCGTCGCGGTTTCTCCGGGGCCGCGGCACGGGGGCGCATCGGACTTGCCCGGTGCGGGGTTTTGGTGTTGGCTTTCCGGCATGAGTGTCAATCTGGACTTACAGGCTCGCGGGGGCCGTCCCGATCCCGCCGCGCTGCTGCGCCTCATCAAGCCGGTGACGTGGTTTCCGCCGGTCTGGGCGTATCTGTGCGGCGTCGTCTCGGCGGGGACCTGGCCCGAAGGCGCCTGGGGACAGGTGCTTCTGGGCGTGGTCCTGGCGGGCCCCCTCGTATGCGGGATGAGCCAGGCGGCGAACGACTGGTGCGACCGCCACGTGGACGCGATCAACGAGCCCGACCGCCCGATCCCGTCGGGCCGGGTGCCGGGTCGCTGGGGCCTGTGGGTGGCGCTGGCCATGACGCTCCTGGCGCTCGTCGCGGGGCGCGGCCTGGGGCCGTGGGGCTTCGGGGCGACCTGCGTGGCGGTGGCCGCCGCCTGGGCCTATTCGGCCGAGCCGGTGCGGCTGAAGCGCTCGGGCTGGTGGGGGCCGATGCTCGTCGCCTTCTCCTACGAGGGGCTGCCGTGGTTCACGGGTGCGGCCGTGTTGTCGCAGGGGGCTCCGTCCTTCTTCGTGATCGTGATGGCCACGCTCTACGCCTTCGGGGCGCAGGGGATCATGCTCCTCAACGACTTCAAGGCCGTGGAGGGCGACCGCGCCACCGGAATCCGCTCGATGGTGGTCCTGAAGGGGCCCGAGATCGCGGGGCGGATCGCCTGCGCGGTGATGATCTTGCCGCAGACCCTGGTGGTGACGCTGCTGGCGATCTGGGGGCAGCCGCTCCACGCCGCGGCGATCCTGGTTCTGATCCTGGCCCAGATCGTGCTGATGCGCCGTTTCCTCGCCGAGCCCACGGGGCGGGCCCTGTGGTACTCCGCCGCCGGCGTGCCGCTCTACGTGGCAGGGATGATGGTCGCCGCCGTGGCGATCCGGGGGCTCGCCCTGTGACGCTGTCGTGGCTCTCCATCCTGCGGCTCGGGCTGGTGCAGATGTGTCTGGGCGCGGTGGTGGTGCTGACCACCTCGACCCTGAACCGCCTGATGGTGGTGGAGCTGGCGCTGCCGGCGATCCTGCCCGGCGCCTTGGTGGCCCTGCATTACGGCGTCCAGATCACGCGGCCGAACTGGGGGTTTCTCAGCGACACGGGCGGGCGGCGCACCGGCTGGATGATAGGCGGCGTGGCGATCCTCGGCGTCGGGGCGCTGGGAGCCGCGGGGGGAATCGCCGTGCTGGAACGGTCGCTGGCGCTGGGTCTGGCCGTTTCGGCCGTGTCCTACGTCCTGATCGGGCTGGGGGTGGGCGCCGCGGGCACCACGTTACTTGCGCTTCTGGCCACGGCGACGGCGCCCCACCGGCGCGCGGCGGCGGCGACGATCACTTGGCTGATGATGATCGCGGGCATCGCCCTCACCGCGGGCGCGGTGGGCGCGGCGCTCGACCCGTATTCCCACGCCCGTCTCGCGGTGATCGTCGCCGTGGTCGCCGGAGCCGCCCTGGTGGTGACGGCGCTCGCGACATGGGGCGTGGAGCGCGGGATCGTCGCGCGCGCCCCGGCAGACCCCACTCCCCTGCGCGAGGGGCTGGCCGAAATCTGGGGAGAGCCCCGCGCGCGGGCCTTCACGCTCTTCGTAGGCCTGTCGATGACCGCCTACTTCATGCAGGAGCTGATCCTGGAGCCTTATGCGGGCCTCGTCTTCGGCTTCACGCCGGGGCAGTCCACCTCCCTGTCGGGGGCGCAGAACGGCGGCGTCTTCCTGGGGATGGCGACGGTGGGGATCGTGGCCACGGGCCTGCGCCGCGGCGCGCTGCGGGACTGGGTCGTGGCGGGCTGCGTCGGATCGGCCGCGGCGCTGCTGGCGATCGCCGGGATCGGCCAGGCGGGGCTGCCCGTGCTGCTGCCGGCCACGGTGGCGCTCGGGTTCTTCAACGGGGTCTTCGCGGTGGCCGCGATCGGGTCGATGATGACCCTCGCCGGGGAGGGGCGCTCGCGCCGGGAGGGCACGCGGATGGGCCTGTGGGGCGCGGCGCAAGCGATCGCGGCCGGGTTCGGAGGGCTGGTGGGCGCGGGCGCGGTGGACGCCCTGCGCCAGGTGCTCGACGCGCCGGCGGCCTTCGGGCTGGTCTTCGCCGCCGAGGCGGGCTTGTTCCTCGCCGCGGCGCTGATGGCGGCACGGATCATCGACAGGACGTCACCGGAACCCGGGATCGGAGGGCAAGTGCATGTATGACGTGGTCGTGGTCGGAGGCGGGCCCTCGGGCGCTGCCGCCGCGGAGGAGATCGCCCGGGCGGGATCGCGGGTGGCGCTCCTCGACAAGGCGGGGCGGATCAAGCCCTGCGGTGGCGCGATCCCGCCCCGGCTGATCCGGGACTTCGACATCCCCGACGATCAGCTCGTGGCGAAGATCTCCACCGCAAGGATGATCTCGCCCACCGGGCGGGCCGTGGACATCCCCATCGAGAACGGTTTCGTCGGCATGATCGACCGTGGCCCCTTCGACGCCTTCCTGCGCGATCGCGCCGTGGCCGCGGGCGCCGAGCGGCACGTGGGGCAGTACCTGCGGATCGAGCGCGGCGACGCCACGGCGGTGGTCTATCGCGACAAGGAGACGGGCGAAGAGACACATCTCCCCACCCGGATCGTGGTCGGCGCCGACGGCGCGCGCTCGCGCGTGGCCCGGTCCGAGGTGCCCGGCGGCGAGGACATTCCCTATGTCATCGCCTACCACGAGATCGTCGCCGCCCCGCCCGGCATCGAAGCGTCCGACACGGGTATTTCGGAAAGGGTGAGGAGTTACGATCCACGCCGCTGCGACGTGATCTACGACGGGTCGATCAGCCCCGACTTCTATGGCTGGGTGTTCCCCCACGGCGCCCAGGCGAGCGTGGGCATGGGGACGGGGATCGAGGGGATCGACCTGAAGGCCGCGACGAAGGCGCTGCGCGCCGCCGCCGGCCTGACGGAGTGCGAGACGATCCGGCGCGAAGGCGCGCCCATTCCGCTCAAGCCGCTGGAACGGTGGGACAACGGTCGCGACGTGGTCCTCGCGGGCGACGCGGCGGGCGTGGTCGCGCCGTCTTCCGGCGAGGGGATATACTACGCCATGGTGGGCGGCCGGGTGGCGGCGTCGGCGGCGCTGGCCACCTTGAGCAGCGGCCGGGCGGCCGATCTCGCGATGGCGCGCAAGCTGTTCATGCGCGAGCACAAGACGGTCTTTCGAGTTCTGCGGACCATGCAGGACGCCTATTACAGGTCCGACGAGCGGCGGGAGCGTTTCGTGTCGCTGTGCCACGACGAAGACGTGCAGCGCCTGACCTTCGAGGCCTACATGAACAAGGAGCTGGTCCGCGCCCGGCCGCTCGCGCACCTGAAGATCGGGCTGAAGAACATGGCCCACCTGCTGCGGCTGGTCCCGGAAACCTACGCATGACGATCCACGTCCCCGCCTGGATCGACGGCCAGTTGCGGCCGGTGGAGAAGATGGACGTGCACCGGCGCGGGCTGCGTCACCGGGCGGTGTCGGTCTTCGTCCTGTCCGGGGAGAAGGTGCTGCTGCAGAAGCGGGCGGCCGGCAAGTACCACACGCCCGGCCTGTGGGCCAACGCCTGCTGCACCCACCCCGCCTGGGGCGAGGCGCCGCATGACGCCGCCACCCGGCGGCTGACGGAGGAGCTGGGGGTGACCGGGCTGCCGCTCGACTGGCGGGACCGGATCGAGTACCGCGCCGACGTGGGCGGCGGGCTGGTCGAGCACGAGGTGGTGGACCTCTACGTGGGCCGGCCGGCGGGGCGGCTGGCGCTGGCGCCCGATCCCGCGGAGGTGGCCGAGACCCGGTGGATGGCGTATCACGATCTCGTCAGGGATGTAGCGTGTCACCCGGAGTTCTATACACCTTGGCTCGAGATCTACCTGCGAGATCATTCCCACCGGATCGTCGGCGCGGTCGAAGGGGCCTGACGGCATCCTACCTGTGACCGAACGGCCGGGCGGGCCACGGTGCCCCATGGGCGCCTCGCCCGCGTCTCCCGGTCCGCCGCTGACACGGAGCGAACCGACATGCTGACCAGACGCCATTTCATCGCCACCGGGCTCGCGATCGTCTCTCCCGGAGCGGTGCTTGGCCATGCGGGCCTGCCGCATACGTCGCGCGCGACCATGGGCGCGCGCGACGTGGAGGTGCGCGAGACCGCGGAGATCGGCACGATCCACGTCTTCCCGTCCTACTTCGCTCTCTACCATATCCGCGGCAGGGGGATGGCGCGCGAGTACCACATCGCCGTGGGCGACGAGGGGCGCAACATGTCCGGCACCACGACCATCCGCCGCAAGGAGGAATGGCCGTCCTGGACGCCGACCCAGAACATGATCCGCCGCGAGCCGGAGGTCTATGGCGAGTTCGCCGGGGGAATGCCCGGGGGTGGCGACAATCCCCTGGGCGCACGGGCGCTGTATCTCTATCGCAACGGGCGGGACACGATGTACCGCATTCATGGCACGCCGCAGCCCTGGACGATCGGTCAGGCCGTCAGTTCGGGCTGCATCCGGCTGACCAACGACGACGTAATGGAGCTCTACCCCCAGGTCGATATCGGCACGCGGGTAATCTCCTACGGGTGAGCCGGACCTTCAGAAGCCCGGCGCAGCGGCAAAGATGGTGCCCAGATCGGTGTCGAATGCGCCGGTCCGGTGCCGCAGCATGCCTCCCCGCACGCTGAGATCCGCGGACCGGAAGGTCCGCGCACGGCCCAGCGTGTCGAAGCGCAGCGCATCTCCATCGAATGTTCGCAGGATGGAGACGGTCCCGTCCCTTGCCGCGATATTCTCCATGATTTCCATGATCACGGCGCCGTCGCGGACCTCTTCCACGCGGTAGAGGCAGGCGCCGGTCGGGTCGTCGAGCGCCGCGACGGTCACGAGGGCCGACCCGGTCAGGCGGGCCGGACGGGGCACGGTCGCGACGAGATCCGCGAGGGCGAGGCCGGGAATGGCGGAGTCCGAGGTCACATGCAGGAACGCGAAGGATCGCCTTTCGATTTCAGTGGCTTGAGGCGATCGGGCGGGGGTGGTGCCAGGCGCTCCGGAACAGGCGGCGCGAACATCGCCCGCCACAGCGGATGCGATCAGGGCGGCTGGGACCAAGAGGGGAAAACGCATTGTGAAAGACCTTTCTGCAAACGCGGACGGGCCTATCACGGGAAGGTAAAAAGAAAGGCGGCCCGAGGGCCGCCTTTCCGAAGTCACGTGCGCGGGGGCGCGATCACATCATGCCGCCCATGCCGCCCATGGCATCCATGCCGCCGCCGGCACCACCGCCGCTGCCTTCTTTCTGCGGCTTTTCGGCGATCATCGCCTCGGTGGTGATGAGCAGACCGGCGATCGAGGAGGCGTCCTGCAGCGCGGTGCGGACGACCTTGGCCGGGTCGATCACGCCGAACTTGAACATGTCGCCGTATTCCTCGGTCTGGGCGTTGAAGCCGAACTTCAGATCGTCCGATTCGCGGATCTTGCCCGCGACGACCGAGCCGTCGACGCCCGAGTTCTCGGCGATCTGACGCAGCGGCGCCTCGAGCGCCTTGCGCACGATCGAGATGCCGACGTTCTGGTCGGAGTTGGCCCCCTGCAGACCCTCGAGCGCCTGGATGCCGTGGACCAGAGCGACACCGCCGCCGACGACCACGCCTTCCTGGACGGCCGCGCGGGTGGCGTTGAGCGCGTCATCGACGCGATCCTTGCGCTCCTTCACCTCGGTCTCGGTCATGCCGCCGACGCGGATGACGGCAACGCCGCCGGCCAGCTTGGCGACCCGCTCCTGCAGCTTCTCGCGGTCGTAGTCGGAGGTCGTGTCCTCGATCTGGGTGCGGATCTGGTTGACGCGCGCCTCGATCTCGGCCTTGTCGCCAGCCCCGTCGACGATGGTGGTCTCGTCCTTGGTGATGGAGACCTTCTTGGCTTGGCCGAGCATGTCCATGGTGACATTCTCGAGCTTCATGCCGAGATCCTCGGAGATCACCTGGCCGCCGGTCAGGACGGCGATGTCCTGCAGCATGGCCTTGCGGCGATCGCCGAAGCCGGGCGCCTTCACGGCCGCGATCTTGAGGCCGCCGCGCAGCTTGTTGACCACGAGCGTGGCCAGCGCCTCGCCTTCCACGTCCTCGGCGATGATGAGGAGCGGCTTCTGGCTCTGGATGACCTGCTCGAGAAGCGGCACCATCGACTGCAGCGACGAGAGCTTCTTCTCGTGCAGCAGGATCATGCAATCCTCAAGGTCGGCGACCATCTTCTCGGAGTTGGTCGCGAAGTACGGCGACAGGTAGCCGCGGTCGAACTGCATGCCCTCGACGACCTCGGTCTCGGTCTCGAGGCCCTTGTTCTCCTCGACTGTGATGACACCCTCGTTGCCGACCTTCTGCATCGCATCGGCGATCATGCGGCCGATATCGGCCTCGCCGTTGGCGGAGACGGTGCCGACCTGGGCGACCTCGTCGGAGTTCTCGACCTTGCGGGCGGAGGCCTTGATCGCCTCGACGACCTTGCTGGTGGCCAGGTCGATGCCGCGCTTGAGGTCCATCGGGTTCAGGCCGGCGGCAACGGACTTGACGCCTTCCTTGATGATGGCCTGGGCCAGAACGGTGGCGGTGGTGGTGCCGTCGCCGGCTTCGTCATTGGTGCGCTGGGCCACTTCCTTGACCATTTGCGCGCCCATGTTCTCGAACTTGTCCTCGAGCTCGATCTCCTTGGCGACCGACACACCGTCCTTGGTGATGCGCGGGGCGCCGAAGCTCTTCTCGATGACGACGTTGCGGCCCTTGGGGCCCAGCGTGACCTTCACGGCGTCGGCCAGAAGGTTGACGCCCCTGAGCATCTTGTCCCGTGCGCTGGTGTCGAACTTGACTTCTTTAGCCATGTTTCATGCTCCTCGTGAGAGTAATGTCGCGTCGGATTCCCGTCGGAACCCGGTCGGAGATCAGGCGGCCTGGGCCGCGGACTGGCCGGAGATCACGCCGAGGATGTCGGACTCCTTCATGATCAGCAGCTCTTCGCCGTCGATCGTCACCTCGGTGCCCGACCACTTGCCGAACAGGATGTGATCGTCGGCCTTGACGGCCATCGGGATCAGCTCGCCGGAATCCTTGCGGGAACCTTCGCCCACGGACACGACGACGCCTTCCTGCGGCTTTTCCTTGGCGCTGTCGGGGATGATCAGACCGCCCTTGGTCTTCTCGTCGGACTCGACCCGGCGGACCAGAACTCGGTCGTGGAGGGGATTGAAAGCCATCTTGGAACGCTCCTCGGTTCGATGTTTCTCGCGCTGTTGGCACTCAGTCCCGGCGAGTGCCAACAGCGTGGAGATAAGATCGCGCCCTGATGGTGTCAACGCGTCCGGTGTCGAAAGATCACGCTGGCGCGAGCTAACCTGCGAACCTTCGCTCATGGAAAATAATATATATTTTTCTGATTATTACACGACCCCGACCTCGCCACGCTCCTAATCGTGCGGGCGCGTGGGCCCGGGCGTCGCGCCCCGGGCCGGACCCGCGGGAGGCCGGGCGCACGGACGGCGTGACATCGTGCGAACGGACCCATATAGGTCGCAGAACCGGAATCCAGCCCTGCAAAGGAGCCCGCCCCCATGACGACCCTCGTCTTCGGACACAAATCGCCCGACACCGATTCCACCGGCTCGCCGATCGCATGGGCGTGGTACCTGAGCGAGGTGAAGGGCCACACCGCCGAGGCCGCCCTGCTGGGGGAGCCCAACACCGAGGCCGCCTGGGTCCTGGACCGCTGGGAGCTGGACAAGCCGCGCGTTATCGAGAGCGTCGAGGCCGGCCAGGAAGTGGTGATCGTCGACACCAACAACCCCGCCGAGCTGCCCGAGGACATCAACAAGGCCGATATCCGCCAGATCATCGATCACCACCGCCTGGCGGGCGGGCTGCAAACCAAGGGCCCCATCGACATCCGGGTGGAGCCGCTCGCCTGCACCGCGACCATCATGTACGACATGATCGGCGAGGACGCGTCGAAGATGCCCGACGCGGTGAAGGGCGCGATGCTGTCGTGCATCCTGTCCGACACGCTCGAGTTCCGCTCGCCCACCACCACCGACCACGACCGCAAGGTGGCCGAGAAGCTGGCCTCGGAGCTGGGCATCCAGATCCCCGCCTATGCCGCCGAGATGTTCGCGGCCAAGTCGGACGTCTCGTCCTTCTCGGACGAGGAATTGCTGCGGATGGATTCCAAGAAGCACGACACCGACGGCAAGAGCTTCCGCGTCTCGGTACTGGAGACCACCTCCCCCGACACGGTCCTCAAGCGCAAGGACGGGCTGATGGAGGCGATGGACAAGGTCGCCAAGGAGGACGGGGTCGACCACGTCCTGTTCTTCCTCATCGACATCCTGGAGAGCGAGGCGACGCTCCTGATCCAGAACGACGAGGTGCGCGACATCGCCGAGAAGAGCTTCGCCACCGTGTGCGGCGACAAGGACCACGTGGTCCTGCCGGGCATCGTCAGCCGCAAGAAGCAGATCATCCCCAACATCACGGTCTGAGACGCGTGAGGGGCGCGCGCCGCGCCCCCGCCGCCATCAGACGGGAGACGCCATGACCCGGATCGTCTCGGCCCTGGCCGATATCACGAACGACTACGACGCGCTCTACTGCGACCTCTGGGGGTGCCTGCACGACGGGGTCCAGGCGATGCCCGAGGCGATCGCCGCGCTGGAAGCCTACCGCGCGCGGGGCGGCATGGTCGTCCTGCTGACCAACGCGCCGCGACCGCGCGCGGAGGTGGCCCAGCAGATCTCCCGGTTCGGCGTGCCGGAGACCGCCTGGGACACGATCGCGACCTCGGGCGACGCCGCGCGGCAGGCGATGTTCACGGGCGCCGTGGGGGCGCGGGTGTTCCATATCGGCGAGGCCAAGGACGACGGCTTCTTCGAGCCGCTGTCCATCGTCGAGGACCCGGTGGACGTGGTGCGGGTCCCGCTGGAAGAGGCCCGCGGCATCGTGTGCACCGGCCCGTTCGACCCCACGGCCGACCCCGAGGTGCTGCGCCCGCAGCTTCTGTCGGCCAAGGCGCGCAGCCTGCCGATGCTCAACGCCAACCCCGACATCGTCGTGGACCGCGGCAGGCAGCGCGAGTTCTGCGGCGGTGCGGTGGCGCAGCTCTACGAGCGGATGGGCGGCACCGTCATGGCGTTCGGCAAGCCGCATCCGCCGATCTACGACATGGCGCGGCGGCGCCTGACGGAGGCGGGCGGCGCGGACATCGCGACCGACCGCATCCTCGCCGTGGGCGACGGCGTCCACACGGATGTCCTCGGCGCGACCGGGGAGGGCATGGACGCCCTGTTCGTCACCGGCGGATTGGCGCTGGAAGAGACACGGACGAAGACCGACCCGGACCCGGACGCGCTCGACGCATTCCTGCGCGATGCGGGACAATCGCCCCGTTTCAGCATCGGCTTCCTGCGCTGAGGCCCCCTCCCGACGAAGGTCGGCCCTCGATTGCTGCACCTGCGAAGTAATTTCCTTGCACGGAACGGCCTCCGGAGTTACGTATCTTGCGCGCAAGATCATTATCCGCGGAGGCGTTCCATGCTCGATACCAGCGACGGACAGGGCCCGATCCATATCGAGGACATGAGCGTCGGCCTGACCCGCCACATCGACAAGACAGTGACCGACCGCGACATCGAGCTGTTCGCCGAGGTCTCCACCGACCGCAACCCGGTGCACCTGAACGACGCCTATGCCCGGACCACCCCGTTCGGCGGGCGGATCGCCCACGGGATGCTGACCGCGGCGCTGATCTCGGCCGTGATCGGCGAGCGGCTGCCCGGGCACGGCACCGTCTACCTGCGCCAGAACATGGCCTTCCTCGCGCCGGTGCGGCCCGGCGACACCGTGCGCGCCGAGGTGGAGGTAATGAACATCGACGTCCGCAAGCGCCGGGTGACCCTGGCCACCCGCTGCCTGGTGGGCGAGACCCTGGTGCTGCGCGGCGAGGCGCTGGTCCTCGCTCCCTCCCGCGCGGCGGCCTGACACTTGCACCGGCCGGGGGCGGGGGATAAGCGGCGCCCATGCGGATCCTTCGGCGGTATCACGACCTCGACCCCGACGCCCGCGGCGCCTCCGCCGCGATCGGCAATTTCGACGGCGTGCATCTGGGCCATCAGGCCGTGCTGGACGTGGCCCGCGCCGAGGCCGGGCCCGAGGCGCCGTTGGGCGTCGTCACCTTCGAGCCGCATCCGCGCCAGGTCTTCGCCCCCGACGCCCCCGCCTTCCGGCTGATGAACGCCGAGGCCCGCGCCCACCGGCTGGACCGGCTGGGCGTCGAGCGCCTCTACGAGCTGCCCTTCGACGGCGACCTCATCGCCCTGCCCCCGCGCGACTTCGCCGAGCGGGTGCTGTCGCGCGGCCTGGGGCTGTCGCACGTGGTGGTGGGGCGCGACTTCCGCTTCGGCAAGGGCCGCGCGGGCGGCGCCGAGGACCTCCGCGCATTCGGGGCCGAGATGGGGTTCGGCGTGATCGTCGCCGACCTCGTCGAGACGGGCGGGCGCGAGATCTCGTCCACCCGCATCCGCGAGGCGCTGTCCGAGGGCGATCCGGGGCTCGCGGCCGAGATGCTGGGACACCGGCACCGGATCGACGGGCCGGTGATCGCGGGCGAGCGGCGTGGCCGCACGCTGGGCTACCCCACCGCCAACATGGACCTCGAGGGGCTGCACCTGCCGCGCTTCGGCGTCTATGCGGTGGACGTGGACATCCTGACCGGGCCACATGCGGGCCGGGCGCGCGGCGTCGCGTCGCTGGGCGTGCGGCCCATGTTCGGGGAGAACCGGCCCAACCTCGAGACCTACCTGTTCGACTTCTCGGGCGACCTCTACGGCGCGGAACTGTCGGTGGGACTGGTGGCGTTCCTGCGGGGCGAGGAGCGGTTCGACGATGTGGAGGCGCTGGTGGCGCAGATGGACGACGATTCCCGCCGCGCGCGCGAGGCGCTCGCGTGAGCCGCGACCCGATCCGGCGTCAGGTGGGACGGCCACGGTTCTGGGAGCGGTTCGCCCTGGAGGATCTGTCGAACGCGGAATGGGAGGCGCTCTGCGACGGCTGCGGCAAGTGCTGCCTCAACAAGCTCGAGGACGAGGACACCGGCGAGATCGCCCTGACCCGAGTGGCGTGCCGGCTGTTCGACGACGCGAGCTGCCGCTGCGGGCAGTACGAGATCCGGCGCCAGTTCGTGCCCGAATGCGTGGTCCTGAGCGCCGAGGCGCTGCCGCGCATCGCCTACTGGCTGCCGCAGACCTGCGCCTACCGGCTCCTGCACGAGGGCCGGCCGCTCGAGCCCTGGCACCCGCTGATCTCGGGCGATCCGGAAACGGTCCACGACGCGGGCGTCTCGGCGCGCGGCCTCACCGTTCCGGAATTCGAGATCGACGAGGAGGATTGGGAGGAGCACATCATCGAGGAACCGACCTGACATGCATTTCGCCTCTGACAATTCCGGCCCCGCGCACCCGAAGGTGATGGAGGCGCTGATCCGCGCCAACGAAGGTTACGCCATGCCCTACGGCGTGGAACCGACGATGGAGCGCGTGCGCGGGCGCATCCGCGAGCTGTTCGACGCGCCCCAAGCGGCCGTCTACCTGGTGGCCACGGGGACGGCGACCAACACCCTGCTGCTGGCGACGCTGTGCCAGCCGTGGCAGGCCATCTACTGCTCCGAGGTCGCCCATATCGAGGAGGACGAGTGCGGCGCGCCGGAGTTCTTCTCGGGCGGCGCGCGGCTGGCGCTGGTGGACGCGCCCGACGCGATGATCGACGCGGACGCCCTGCGCGCCCGGATCGCCGCGACCCACCAGGGCACCGTCCACGGGATGCAGCGCGGCCCGCTGTCGGTCACCACCGTGACCGAGCGCGGCACCGTCTATCCGCTCGACCGGCTCAACGAACTCACGGGGATCGCGAAGGAATACGGCCTGCCGGTGCACCTGGACGGGGCGCGGTTCGCCAACGCCATGGTCTCGCTCGACTGCCGGGCCACGGACCTGGCGCGCGACGTGGACGCGATCAGCTTCGGCGGCACCAAGAACGGCCTTCTCGGCGTGGAGGCGGCGGTGATCTTCGACCCCGACCTTGCCTGGGAATTCGAGCTGAGGCGCAAGCGCGCGGGACACCTGTTCTCCAAGCACCGGTTCCTCAGCGCGCAGATGGAGGCCTATCTCGAGGACGACCTCTGGCTGGAGATGGCGCGGCAGGCCAACACCGCCGCGGCCCGGCTGGCCCGGGGAATCGCGCGGATCGGCCATGCCCGTCTCGTGCACCCGGTGGATGCCAACATCCTCTATGCGAGCTTCCCGCGCGGGGCCCATCGGCGCCTGCGCGAGGCGGGGGCGCAGTTCTACTCCCTGGGCCCGCTCGACGAGGGGCCGGACGACGAGGGCGTGCGCGCCCGCCTGGTCTGCGACTGGTCCGCGGGAGCGGAGGAGACCGACCGTTTCCTGGAGATCCTGAGCCGTTAGGGGCGGATTTTCGGGTCGAAAATCCGGCGTCGCGCGCCGCTCAGGCGGTGCGGTCGAGATGCGCCGCGATCGCCGCGGCCACCGCGTCGGGATGGGTCAGGGGCACCATGTGGCCGGCGTCCTCCACCACCTCGCGCCGGGCATGGGGCAGCCGCGCGGTCAGCGCCGACAGGATGTCCGGGACGACGGGATGGGTCCGCCCGCCCTCGAGCAGCGTGACGGGCGCCTTCACCCGGTCGAGCCGACCCGGTGCGAGAAGCCCCAGGCTGTCGTCGCTCAGGCCCGGAATGGACGCCGCCACGAGGTGGATGCGGTCGGCCATGACGGCGCGGTGGGCCTCCGGGATCTCGGGCCAGGGCGTGTCCCCGCCCCAGATCGCGGTGAACCGCTCCGCCGCGCCCGGCCGGTCGCCCGCGGCGAATGCCGCCTCGACGGCTCGGAACCCCTCCACGTGGCGCGCATGGGCCTCGGTGCCGCGGGCGGCGGCGAAGAAGACCGGCTCGACCAGCACCGCGCTGCGTACGAGGTCCGGCCGCCGCACCGCCAGGGCCAGCGCCACCACCCCGCCGAAGGAATGGCCGACGACGTCGCGCGGCCCCGGGCAGGCGCCCTCGGCCAGGTCCACCGCCTGGCCCAGATAGTCGGCCAAGCCGTCCCAGCCGGGGCCGCGGCCATGGCCGGGCAGGTCGATGGCGGTGCCCGTCAGCCGGTCGCCCAACCGCTCCATCAACGGCGCCAGGGCGCGGCCGGAGGCCAACGTGCAGTGCAGGAACAGCGCGGGGCGCGGGCCGGTGCCGCGTACCGTCCGCGCCGCTTGGCGAATGGACATCACGCGGCGCCGGAAAGGTGGCGGTCGAGATGGGAGAGCCGGTCGTGGCCCCAGAACCTCTGGTCGTCGTCGGTGACGTAGAAGGGCGCGCCGAAGGCACCCGCGGCGACCGCGTCCTCGAGATTGCGGCCGTAGCGCTCGGCGCCGGTGAACATGGCGCTGCCGGCCAGCGCCGGATCGAACCCCGCCGCCTGGAGGCAATCGGCGATCACGTCGTCGGCGGCCACGTCGCGCCCTTCGGCCCAGCAGGCGCGGCACAGGCCGTGGACGAGGGCACCCATGTCGCCCCCGCCCGCCTCCTGCGCGGCGATGATCGCAAAGGCGGAAGGCGCCGGGTTCGTCGGCCAGTGAGGGGGCCGGAGAGTGATCGGCAGCCCGGCGATGGCGGCCGAACGCTCCAGGTCCTGCAGGCGGTAGGCCTGGCGGCTGGGATGGCGCTCGCCGGGCGGCAGGCCGCCGGTGCGGGAGAAGAGCTGGAGCACGTCGAGCGGCTTGTAGTCGATTTCGGCCCCGTGGCGGGCCGCGATCTCCTCCAGCCCGGTGCCGGCGAGATAGGTATAGGGAGAGATTGCGGCGAAGTAATACGCGATTCGGCCCATGTCCGCCCCTGTCCTTCCCTTCAGGTTTGCGCGACAGCTATCGCCGTGTATGGCGAAGTCAAACGCGCCGAATCCCCCCTGCCCGGCGCCGCGACTGGAACCGTCCGAGGATCCCCGCCCATGCCCAGCACCACAGAGCCCAAGCTGATTGCCGGAAACGCCAACGTGCCCCTGGCGCAGAACATCGCCGAGCGCATGTCCTCCCACCGCGGGGTGGACGTGGGCCTCGTCGATACCCGGGTCGAGCGTTTCAACGATGCCGAGATCTTCGTCGAGGTCTACGAGAACGTCCGGGGCGAAGACATGTTCGTGGTTCAGCCGACCTCGAACCCGGCCAACGACAACCTCATGGAGCTGCTGATCATCGCCGACGCGCTGCGCCGCTCCTCGGCCAAGCGGATCACGGCGGTGATTCCCTATTTCGGCTATGCCCGGCAGGACCGGCGCACCAAGGCGCGCACGCCGATCACCGCCAAGCTGGTGGCCAACATGCTGACCGAGGCGGGGATCGAGCGGATCCTGACGATGGACCTGCACGCCGCGCAGATCCAGGGCTTCTTCGACATCCCCGTGGACAACCTCTATGCCTCGCCGGTCTTCTCGCTCGACATCAAGTCGGTGTTCCGCGACCGGATGGACGACATGATGGTGGTCTCGCCCGACGTGGGCGGCGTGGGCCGCGCGCGCGAGCTGGCCAAGCGCATCCACGCGCCGCTGTCGATCGTGGACAAGCGCCGCGAACGGCACGGCGAGGTGGCGGAGATGACGGTGATCGGCGACGTCACCGGCAAGACCTGCATCATCGTCGACGACATCTGCGACACCGCCGGCACGCTGTGCAAGGCCGCCGAGACCCTGATGGAGGCCGGCGCGGCCGAGGTCCACGCCTACATCTCCCACGGGGTGCTGTCGGGCCCGGCGGTGGAGCGGATCGAGGCATCGGTGATGAAGAGCCTGGTGATCACCGATTCGATCGAGGCCAACGGCAGCGTCGCCGCGTGCGACAAGATCCGGATCGTGCCCACCGCGCCGATGTTCGCCCAGGCGATCGTCAACATCTGGAACGGCACCTCGGTCAGCTCGCTGTTCGAGCCCGAGACGTTGGAGCCGATCTACGAGAGCCTCTATCCCGAGAGCCGGAGCGGCGGCGTCTAGTCCCCGCCCCTCGGGGAAAGGGCCAGCCGCGACAATATCTCGGCGGTGTGCTCGCCCGCGTGGGGCGGCGCCAGGTCGTAGCGGACGGGCGTGCGCGACAGCTTCAGCGGATTGCCAAGGAGGCGCACTGTCCCCCGCTCCGTGCCGGGGCGGTCCATCTCGATCACCATGTCTCGGGCGCGGGCCTGGTCGGATCCCAGGGCCTGGCCCACCGTCTGCACCGCCGAGGCGGTGATCCCGCGCGCTTCGAGGCCCGAGACGATCGCGGCCACATCGAGGCGGCGCAGGGCGGGCGCAACCCGCTCCATCAGCGCCTCGCGGTGGACGGTGCGGGCCGGATTGGTGGCGAATCGCGGATCGTCGGGCAGGTCGGTCAGCCCGAGGAAGTCGCAGAAGCGCACGAACTGGCGGTCGTTGCCCACCGCCACGACGGCATGGCCGTCGGCGGCCTCCACCACCTGGTAGGGCACGATCGCGGGATGGGCGTTGCCGTGGCGCACAGGCTCCCGCCCCGTCTCGAGATAGGTCGTGGCCATGTTCACGAGCCAGGAGAGCTGCGTGTCGACGAGGGCGAGATCGATGTGCTGCCCCTCGCCCGTGGCCTCACGGTGGCGCAGGGCGGCAAGGATGCCCACGGTGGCGTAGAGGCCGCAGACCACGTCCGCCACGGCGACGCCCACCTTCATCGGCTGGCCCTCGGGCTCGCCGGTCAGGCTCATGATGCCGCCGAACGCCTGGGCCATGAGGTCGTAGCCGGGCTTGCCGGAGTTGGGCCCGGTCTGGCCGAATCCCGAGATCGAGCAATGGATCAGGCCCGGGCGGCCCTCCATGAGCGCGGCCGCGTCGAGGCCGTACTTCGCCAGGCCGCCGGGCTTGAAGTTCTCCACCACCACGTCGGCGGCGTCCGCCATGCGCCGGATCGTCTCCTGCCCCTCGGGGGTGGAGAGATCGACCGTGACGGAGTGCTTGTTGCGGTTGGCCGCGAGGAAATAGGTGGAAAGATCGGTCTCCGCCCCATCCGCGCCCCGCACCGAGGCGGGGCCCCAGGAGCGGGTGTCGTCGCCGCCCCGGGGCGATTCGACCTTCCAGACCTCGGCGCCGAGATCGCCGAGGAGTTGCGTACAGGTGGGCCCCGCGAGAATCCGCGACAGGTCCAGCACCTTCAATCCGTCGAGCGCGCCCGCCATCATCCCCTCCCCCGGTTCCAGGCCGCGCCACCCTGACCGCGGCGCGGTGCGGCGTCCAGCCCCCGCCGGGACCGCTTGCACGATGGCGCGCGTTTCCCGATAAGATCGCCACCACCCGCGCCGAAGGAGGCCGCCATGACCGCCCGGATCTATCAGCCCGCCAAGACCGCGATGTCCTCGGGCATGGCCAAGACAAAGCTCTGGTTCCTGGAATTCACGGCCGACGAGCCGCGGCGGATCGACCCGCTGATGGGCTGGACAAGCTCCGGCGACACGCAGGCGCAGGTGCGGCTCGTTTTCGAGACGAAGGACGAGGCGCTGGAATACGCCCGGGATCACGGCATCGACGCGGTGGTCACCCAACCCAAGAAGCGCGGAACCAATGTCCGGCCCGGCGGCTATGGCGAGAACTTCGCCACCGGCCGGCGCGGCACCTGGACCCACTGACGGCGGTGGAGACCCGGCCCCCCTCCGGTGGGGAGGGTGGAGCCGGACCATACGCGAGGAGGGGTGAAGTGCGCGAGCCCGGCTCCGGGCTGCTTGGGTGATCTCACCTTGGCAACAATCCACGACGACTTGCAAGACTTTTTTCTACTCTCGGTTGTTTCCATCCGGATGGCTCCCGCCCCGCTGCGGGAGGGGCTCTTGCAGGATGGCGGCGCGGGGACACATCTAGGCCGAGCCTGAGGGGACCGCGCCCATGCACAACAACCGTCCAGACCAGATGCCGGCGCTCCTCCACGCCCCGGCCCCCGACGTCCAGGAGCGCGAGAAGCTCGAGGGCGGCATAGCGTTCCGCATGGACACCGAGTTCCAGCCCGCTGGCGACCAGCCCACGGCCATCGCCGAGTTGTCGGGGGGTGTCAGGGCGGGCGAGCGCGACCAGGTTCTGCTGGGGGCGACCGGCACCGGCAAGACCTACACCATGGCCAAGGTGATCGAGGAGACCCAGCGCCCCGCCATCATCCTCGCGCCCAACAAGACCCTGGCCGCGCAACTTTACGGAGAGTTCAAGAACTTCTTCCCCGACAACGCGGTGGAATACTTCGTCAGCTACTACGACTACTACCAGCCCGAGGCCTACGTGCCGAGGTCGGACACCTTTATCGAGAAGGAAAGCCAGATCAACGAGCAGATCGACCGGATGCGCCATTCGGCCACCCGGGCGCTTCTGGAGCGCGACGACGTGATCATCGTCGCCTCCGTCTCGTGCATCTACGGCATCGGGTCGGTGGAGACCTACGGGGCCATGACCGTGGACCTGCACGCGGGCCGCGAATACGATCAGCGCAAGGTGATGGCCGACCTGGTGGCCCAGCAGTACAAGCGCAACGATCAGGCCTTCCAGAGGGGGAGCTTCCGGGTGCGCGGCGACGTGCTGGAGGTGTGGCCCGCCCACCTGGACAACCGCGCCTGGCGGTTCAGCTTCTTCGGCGAGGAGCTGGAGACGATCGTCGAGTTCGACCCCCTGACGGGCGAGAAGGCCGACACGTTCGAGCGGGTGCGGATCTATGCCAACTCCCACTACGTCACGCCGCGTCCGACGATGCAGCAGGCGGTGCGCTCCATCAAGGCGGAGCTGCGACAGCGGCTCGACCAGCTCGTGGGCGAGGGCAAGCTGCTGGAGGCGCAGCGGCTGGAGCAGCGCACCAATTTCGACATCGAGATGCTGGAGGCCACGGGCGTGTGCAACGGCATCGAGAACTACTCGCGCTACCTGACGGGGCGCGCGCCGGGCGAGCCGCCCCCCACCCTGTTCGAGTTCATCCCCGACAACGCGCTCGTCTTCGCCGACGAGAGCCACGTCTCCGTGCCGCAGATCGGCGGCATGTACAAAGGCGACTACCGGCGCAAGTTCACCCTGGCCGAGCACGGCTTCCGCCTGCCCTCGTGCATGGACAACCGCCCCCTCAAGTTCGAGGAATGGGACGCGATGCGGCCGCAATCGGTGTTCGTCTCGGCCACGCCAAGCTCGTGGGAGCTGGAGCAGTCGGGCGGCGTCTTCACCGAGCAGGTGATCCGGCCCACGGGCCTTCTGGACCCCAAGGTCGAGATCCGGCCCGTGGAGATGCAGGTGGACGACCTCCTCGACGAGATCCGGCGGGTGAGCGAGGCGGGATACCGCACCTTGGCCACGGTGCTCACGAAGCGCATGGCCGAGGACCTGACCGAGTACCTGCACGAGCAGGGCATCAAGGTCCGCTACATGCATTCCGACATCGACACGATCGAGCGGATCGAGATCCTGCGCGACCTGCGCCTCGGGGCGTTCGACGTGCTGGTGGGCATCAACCTGCTGCGCGAGGGGCTCGACATCCCCGAATGCGGCCTGGTGGCGATCCTGGACGCCGACAAGGAGGGCTTCCTGCGCTCGGAGACCTCGCTGGTGCAGACCATCGGGCGCGCGGCGCGCAACGTCGACGGGCGCGTGATCATGTACGCCGACCGCACGACGGGCTCCATGGAGCGCGCGATCCGCGAGACCGAGCGGCGGCGCGAGAAGCAGATGGCCTACAACGAGGAGCATGGGATCACCCCCGCGACGATCCGCAAGAACGTCGACGACATCCTGTCGGGCCTCTACGAGGGCGACGTGGACATGAACCGCGTCACCGCCAAGATCGACGACAAGCATTCGGGCTCGAACATGAAGACCGTCCTCGACGGGCTGCGCACGGACATGCGCAAGGCGGCCGAGAACCTCGAGTTCGAAGAGGCCGCGCGCCTGCGCGACGAGGTCAAGCGGCTGGAGGCGGTGGACCTGGCCGTCTCCGACGACCCGCTGGCGCGGCAATCGGCCGTGGAGGCGGCCTCGGATGCCGCCACGAAATCGTCGGGCCGCTCCACCGCCGGGCGGCCAGGCCAGCGCGGCGGCAACGTCAAGCGCAAGCGCTGACGGGGTGCCGATCTCGCCCGTGGTTAACAGCGCGTTAACCACGGGCGCGCCATGTAGCTTCCATGCGCGCGATCGTCCTCCTCCTGCTGCTGATCCAGGCGCCCGCCCCTGCCCTCGCGGGCGCCTGGCCGCGCGGAGAGGGGGAGGCATTCGTCTCCATCAAGGGCGCCGCCGCGCCGGGGCCGTGGTTCGACCTCGATCCGAGCTTCGCGCTCTATGCCGAATACGGGCTGGGGCCGCGGCTGACCCTGGGCGTGAGCTACGACAAGCTCTCCCCGCCGTTCTCGCTCGCCAAGGGATTCGTGCGGCGCAACATCAACGCGCCCGACGCGACCTGGCAGGTGGCTCTGGAGGCCGGCGCGGGGGTGGAGTTCGACGACACGGCGCTGGGGTTCGACCGGGTGCCCTACTGGCGGCCCGTCCCCTACTTCCCCGAGCCGGGACTGCGCGAATACCTGTTCCTCAGGCCCCCCGGGGACGACGAGACCGTCTATTTCGACGACACAACCGGCAGCTTCGTCACCCTGCCCGACGACGCCGCCTTCGTGCCGGACGAGTTCCGGCCCATCGAGACGGACCTTGAACGGGCGCCCAGCACCGGCGTCTTGCTGGGGGCCGCGCATCTGGGGCGGGGGTTCGAGACACCCATCGGCAATGCCTGGGTGGACATGCGCCTCGGCGTGGAGGTCGCGCTCGACGACCGGCCCGCTCTCT
This sequence comes from uncultured Paracoccaceae bacterium, assembly GCA_947500825.1. Classification (GTDB taxonomy): domain Bacteria; phylum Pseudomonadota; class Alphaproteobacteria; order Rhodobacterales; family Rhodobacteraceae; genus Palleronia. Next base: position 24,631 of record CANMTR010000006.1, read on the forward strand.
ACAAGTTCGACGCGGTGGCGGGGGTGTCGGTGGGCGAACGGGGGTTTGTCAGCGTCGAGATGCGTGCCGCGCGAGCGGGCGACTACGATGGCCTGCACCTGGTCCCCACGGTCGGCTACGAGCTCCGTCCCGGCCTCGATGCGACGCTGGGCGCGATCGTCGACATGCGGTCGGACGATCCGGCGCGGGTCGAGGTCGGAGCCTGGGTCACGTTCTGAGCTTCAGCCCGATTGATCGCAGCGCAGCGTGACGCCGATGGCTCCCGAGACGGGGGCGGCGAAGCGCAACCGCACGGGGCGGCCCGGCGCCATCTCCACGTCCGGCGGGGGCGCCTCGCGGCCCTCGATGCGGACAGGCCCCACCCGGGCGGGGGGGGCGGCGAAGGGCAGAAGGCCCTCCGCGTCGAAGGAGAAGGACCGCTCCGCCCGCGGCATCCGGAAGCGCAGGCCGCAGGGAGAGGCGGCCATCAGGGCCACGCCGCGATGGGTATTGTCGCCCATCTCGATTCGCCGCATGCGGTCGGGATTGAGCGGAAGGCGCACCTCCTCCACCCGCGCGACACGGCCGCCGTCGCAGACGAAGCGGTTGCCGGTGATCGACACGTCGCGCAAGGAGCGGCCCGGGCCTGCCGGCAGGATCTCGATCCAGCGGGCGTGGCGGGGCAGGTCGCATCCGGCGAAGCGGGTGCCGGTGACCCTCAGACCCGCGAAATCGCCGCCCCCGGCACGCGCCCCCTCGCTCCAGAGAATCGCGGCGCCGTCGAGATCGCAGTCCGCGATCTCGCACGCGGCGTCGTTTCGCCCCAGCACGATACCGGGGGACAGGCCCGTCCCCCCGGGCGCGATCCGGCAGCGCGATACCCGGCTTCCCCGACCCGACAGCGACAGGGCCGGGACGACGCCGGCGAAGGTGCAGCCGGAGATGTCGGCGGCGATCCCCGCCGCCTCCACCCCGGTGCCGGAGCCCTCGACCCGGCAGCGCGTGAGCACGAGGCCGGCACGGGACCGGCCCGCGACGCGGATCGCCGTGCCGGAGGCGTCGGTGATCTCGCAATCCGACAGGGCGACCGCGCCACCGCTGCAGCCCACCGCCACGGCACCGCCGCCCCCGCCGAGGGTGATGGAAAGCCCCTCCAGAGACAGGCACGCGCCCTCGGGAAGGCGCGCGACCGACAGGGCGGGCGCGGCCAGACCCGCGCCCGCGCCCGTGATCCGCCCGCCGCAGAGCGTCTTCGTGCCCGTGGCCCCGGCGGCATCCACGCGGAGCGGCGCGCGGAGGGCCAGGCACAGCCCCCCCAGGTTGAGCCGCACGTCGCCCGGCGTGGCGAAGAGCGCGCCGAGCGCCTTCGACAGGGCAATGTCCGTGTCTCCGAATGCGGCGATGTAGTCGCCGATCGCCAGCTCCGGCCCCAGCAAAAGGCGCCGCGACCGGGGCTGGACCAGCCGCCCCTCGAACAGGACGGGGCGGGCGCAGGAGAGGTCGCGGGAGACGCGGTAGGTGCCCGGCGGCACCCGAACGCCCGCCGGCCCAGCCTCGGCGAAGGCCGCGGCGAGCGCGGCGCCGTCTTCGGCGAGGCCGTCGCCCACGGCGCCTGCCTCCCGTGCGTCGATGATGCCGATCGCCATGGTGCCCGCCTCCGACCCGGTGAGGGCCGCAGGCTGGCGGGCGGGTCCCTAACGGAGGGAAAGGACGCCGCGCGGTGCGCTCACGCCCCGACCTGGGCGTCGTCGAGCAGCCGGACCCCGTCGATGCGCCACCCGTCCTCGCCGGGGACCATGTCGTAGTCGAGCACATGGAGGGCCCCGTCGGCGTCGCGGATCATCAACCGCTGCCGAAGGCCCTCTCCCACCGCCTCCTGGCCGAGGAAGGTCACCTCGCCGGGACGATGGACCATCGGATAGCCCTGCCGCACCATGCGCCCGAAGGTCTCGGCCGTGCCGAACATGTCCCTGATGCCGGGCGAGGCAAACCCGAAGGCACGGTCGAAATCGTCGGCCCCGAAGGCCCTGAGCTGCGAGGAGATCACATCGCGGACCTCCTCCTGCTGCTGGGCGCGGACGGGCAGGGCCGCCAGCGCGAGGATCAGACAGAGCGTCGCGAATCGCATGGGCAGCCCTCCACGCCACGAGTATGGCCCATGGCGGCGCAGATCGGAAAGCACCGGTTCAGGCGGTCGCCAGTTCGCCCGCCAGCGCCCGGTCGATCAGCGCCACCGTCTCGTCCACCCCGTACAGGGCCGCGAAGCCGCCGAAGCGCGGCCCCTGGCTCTGGCCCAGCAGCACCTCGTAGAGGGCACGGAACCAGTCGCGCAGGGGCTCGAAACCGTGTGCCTTGCCCACGGCGAAGACCTCCGACTGCAGCGCCTCGGCATCGCGCCCGCCCTCCCACGCGGCGAGGCGGTCGCGCAGATCGGCGATCGCCGCGCGCTCGCGCTCCTCGGGCAGGCGGAACGCCTTCTGAGGGCGCACGAAATCGGCGTAGTAACGGATCGCGGCCGCGGCGGCGCGGTCGAGCTGCGGGTTGTCCTCGGGCGTGGCGTCGGGCGCGTAGCGGCGAATGAAGCCCCACAGCGTCTCCGTCTCCTCGGCGCCGGAGACGCTGGCGAGGTTCAGCAGCATCGCGAAGGAAACGACCATGTCCGACGCGGGCACCTCGCCGCCCCCGTGGACGTGGAAGACGGGATTGTTGAGCCGCTGCGTCGTGTCCTGGCCGGGATAGGCGCGGAGCTGCTGGTGGTACTCGTCCACCGCCCTGGGGATCACGTCGAAGTGGAGCCGCTTCGCGGTCCGGGGCTTCTGGTACATGAAGTAGGACAGCGATTCGGTGGAGGCGTAGCTGAGCCACTCGTCGATGGTGATGCCGTTGCCGGTGGTCTTGGAGATCTTCTGCCCGTTCTCGTCGAGGAACAGCTCGTAGACGTAGTGCTCTGGCGGCCGCGCCCCCAGCAGGCGGCAGATCCCGTCGTAGATCGGCGTGTTGGCGGCGTGGTCCTTGCCGTAGATCTCGAAGTCGACGCCCAGCGCCGCCCAGCGCGCGGCGAAGTCGGGCTTCCATTGCAGCTTCACGTTGCCGCCCGTCACGGGCAGCGTCCATTCGCGGCCGTCCTCGTCGTCGAAGGTCACGGTGCCTTCGGCGGCGTCCACGTGCTTCATCGGCACGTAGAGCACGCGCCCCGTCTCGGGGTGGATGGGCAGGAAGATGGAATAGGTCTGGCGCCGCTCCTCGCGGAGGGATTTCAGCATCACCTCCATGATCTCGTCGTAGCGCTCCGCCGCCCGGCGCAGGGTCGCGTCGAACCGGCCCGAGCGATAGAAATCGGTGGCCGAGACGAACTCGTACTCGAATCCGAACGTGTCGAGAAAACGGCGCAGCATGGCGTTGTTGTGGGCCCCGAAGCTGTCATGGGTGCCGTAGGGGTCGGGCACATCCGTCAGGGGCTTTTGCAGATGCGGGCGCATGGCCTCGGGATCGGGCAGGCCCCCGGGCAGCTTGCGCATCCCGTCGAGGTCGTCGGAAAAGCACACGAGCCGGGTGGGCACGTCCGACAGCAGCTCGAAGGCGCGGCGCACCATGGTCGTGCGCGCCACCTCGCCGAAGGTCCCGATATGGGGCAGGCCGGAGGGGCCGTAGCCCGTCTCGAACAGCACGTGGCCCTTCTCGGGCGGGGTGTCGCCGATGCGCTTGATCAGCTTGCGCGCCTCCTCGAACGGCCAGGCCTTGGACGTCTGGGCGATCTCGGCAAGATCGGTCATGGGGCGCACTCCGGCTGTCCTCGGAAACCGCGCCTGCCTATTGCCGCAACGCGGTGGCGTCAATTATCGTGGTGCCGTCACCATCCCAGAGCCAGGACACACAGGGCCATGCCCGACTTCAGCCACCCGATGACGCCGCAGGATTGCCTGGTGGCGCTGATGATCGCCGTGTCCGCGTCGGACGAGAACCTGCGCACCAGCGAGCTGGTCACCATCGAGCGGGTGGTGAACCACCTGCCTGTCTTCGCCGAGTTCGACCAGGACCGGATCTCGACCATCTCCAAGACGGTGTTCGACCTGTTCTCCGAGGAGGACGGGCTCGACGCGCTGTTCGGCCTGATCCGCGAGAACCTGCCCGAGGCCCTGTTCGAGACCGCCTATGCCCTGGCCTGCGACGTGGCCGCCGCCGACGGCAGCCTGGGCGACGTGGAGATCCGGCTTCTGGAGGAGATCCGCTACGAGCTGGCGATCCCGCGGCTCAACGCCGCGGCCATCGAGCGCGGCGCACGGGCGCGGCACATGACCCTCTGATCACAGGGTATAGAGCGCGCCCCACCGCTCCAGAAGGGCCCGCTGGAGCCATTTCGACGCCCCGATCCAGCGCCGCCCGCCCGCGGGACGTTCGCGCTCGGCCACGGTGAGCGCGTCGCGGCGCGGCAGGTCGCCCGTCAGGATCGCGAAGGCGAGGTCCCGGTCGCCGGGACCCGACACGAAGCCCGTGAGGGCGCTGACGAAGTTGAGCGTTCCGGTCTTGGCCGCCACGTCGAAGCGCCGATCCTCGATGCGGAACGGCTTAAGGAGCGGGCGCAGGCGGCCCTCCTCCTGGCTGGCCAGCATGGCGCGGACCATGTCGCGGGCGGTGGCGCGGCTGTCGTCGCCCAGGCCCGAATGGTCCTCGAGCGCGGTCGCCTCGAGGCCATGGCGCGCCGCCAGCCACTCCGACATCCGCCCCGCCGACGCGGCCAGGGTAGCGACCTGCGGGCCGTCCGAGAGCGCCGCGCCGAGGCCCGTCGCCTCGGCGGTGAGGTTGGTGGAATGCTCCAGCATGCCCATCAGGATGGGCTGCAGCTCGGCGCTGCGGCGCACGGCGAGCTCGCGGCCCTCGGGCGCCCCGGCGATCCCCACGGCACCGCGCGACATGATCCCCTGGGAGCGCGCCAGCACCTGGAAGACCTCTCCGGCATAGAGGCCCGGATGACGCACCGGCAGCCAGCGGGCGCCGCTCTGGCCCAGCGCGCCGCGCGCCACCGTCCAGTCGTCGCGCCCCTCGCCCTGCTCGTAGGTATAGACCGGCCCCCTGCGGTCCACGACCTCCATCCGGGCCATCTGGACGCCGGGAATGTAGCGCCCCGCGCGGGCGTCCATCGACACCTGATAGGAGGAGCCCTCGCGGGACCAGCCGAAATGGACCCGGTTGAAGTTCAGGTTCAGCCCGGAGACGGCCGGATTGTAGGCCACGTGGTCGGGCTGCTCGCCGTCGATCTCGTAGATCCCCGGCAGCGCGCCGGTCCAGACCTTGAGCTGGCCGCCGACCTCGCGGATGCCCGCCTCCTTGAGGGAGGCGGCAAGCTCCATCAGGTCGCGGGTGTCGAGAACCGGGTCGCCGCCGCCGGCCAGGACCAGGTCGCCCATGATGCGCCCGTCCTGCACCGGGCCGGTCGCCAGCAGGCGCGTCTCGAACCGGTGATCGGGGCCGAGCTTGTCGAGGCCGTAGAGGGTGGTCAGGGCTTTGGCCGTGCTCGCGGGGGGCAGCGGCAGGCCGGCGTTGCGCGATTCGAGGATCTCGCCGGTGCCGGCGTCCGCGACGGCGTAGGCCACCTGCCCCGAAAGGCCCGACCGCGTGACGAGGCTCGACGCGGCGTCGACCGCCGCCCGGGACATGTCGGTGCCCCGCGCAGGCGGACGCGGCACGCGCAGCGGCGCCTCGGCTCCCGCCGCGCCGGTCGCGGCCGCGGCGCCGAGCCCGGCCAGTATGTCGCGTCGGGTCAGACCCATGGAATCCCTTCGGTCCGGTGCGCTCCCCCGATTAGTCGAGGGTGGATCGCCGCTTCAACCGTCACGAACCTGTGGAGCCATCACGTCCCTGTTTCCATGCACCTTTGCAACGCAGACGCGAAGAACTTTCGGCCCGGAGCGGGATGGTGGCAAACGCCCAGGCCGGAGGCGCCGACCCCGCAAGTCGGTGCGGATCGGTCAGCCTGTGGCGGGCAAGCGCCCGCGCGGCGGGGGCGGAAAGGCCGGCAAGCCTGTGGCCGGGCCGCGCCAGCACGCCGATGGGCACGCGGGCCGCGATGTCCCGCCAACGGTCCCAGCGGTGAAAGGTGGCGAGGTTGTCGGACCCCATGAGCCAGACGAAATGCACGCCGCGGTAGATTTCAGACAGGTGGCGCACCGTGTCGGCGGTGAAGCGGCTGCCCAGCTGCACCTCCAGCGCGGTGATCTCGACCCGGGGGTGGCGCATGATGCGCCCCGCCTCGGCCATCCGCCGGTCCAGCGCGGCTGGCCCGTCGGGCTTGAGCGGGTTGGCCGGGCTGACCAGCCACCACACCCTGTCCAGCGCGAAGCGGCGCAGGGCCTCGTCGGTGATGGCCACGTGGCCCGCATGGGCGGGGTCGAACGACCCCCCCAGCAGGCCCACGGTCATTCCGGGCCGGGCGATGGGCCATCCTGGGCCGGGAACGCGTCTTGGGGACATGCCCCCTCCCTGCGTGGCGGGATCGGCGATGGCAAGCCTCCGGCGGTCCAGTCAGCCGGAGCGGGCGGCCAGCGCAAGAGCGGCGGTCGCCACGCCGGACATCACGAGCTCGATCCCCAGCAGCAGGCCCAGCGTGGTCACCGCCGCCTCCGGCAGCGCGGCGAAGACGATGATCGCCAGCAGGATCGACAGGGCGCCGGACACCGCCATCCAGATCCAGCGCGCCCGGTGGCGCATCCGCGTCGCCAGCCAGATGCGGACCGCCCCGAGGGCCAGGAACAGCACCGCGACCAGCAATGTCAGCGTGAGCATCCCCGCCAGCGGGTCGAACCACAGCGCCAGTGCCAGCACGATCATCAACGTGCCGAGCCCCCCCGCCACGAGGCGACCGTCGGAGGAGCCGTGCTGCGCCACGACCGCCAGCCAGACCTGCAGCGCACCGCCCAGGAAGAAGGCGACGCCCGCGAAGACGGTGACGGCGAGGGACGCGGCGAACGGGTTGGCGAGGGACGCGATCCCGCCGAGGGCCAGGACAATCCCCATCACCAGGGCCCATTTCCAGTTGAGGGACCCTTGCGGGATCATTCCGGGACGGTCGTCTGGCGGCATGGGCACGCTCCGGTCTCGTATGGGTGTCGGGGGTCAACCGCGTTCCCCGCGCCCCCGTTCCCCCGACCCGTCGGACGCCATGGCGCCGTCCCGCGCCAAATAGTATCATTGCGGCGGAGACGCGCCCGGCCTAGAAGCGCGGCAACGTGCGATGGCGAGGGCCGCGTGCGCCATTGGCAAAGAGAACCCAGGAGGCGAGACATGGCTGACGCTACCGTCCAAGGCCATGACGGGCACGAGGACCAGAGGGGGTTCTTCACCCGCTGGTTCATGTCCACGAACCACAAGGACATCGGCATCCTCTACCTGTTCACCGCGGGTGTGACCGGCTTCATCTCGGTCGCGTTCACGGTGTACATGCGCATGGAGCTGATGGAGCCCGGCGTTCAGTTCATGTGCATGGAGGGGGCGCGCCTGTTCCCCACCGCGACCGAGAACTGCACGCCCAACGGCCACCTGTGGAACGTGCTGATCACCGCGCACGGCATCCTGATGATGTTCTTCGTGGTCATTCCGGCGCTCTTCGGGGGCTTCGGCAACTACCTGATGCCGCTCCAGATCGGCGCGCCCGACATGGCGTTCCCGCGGCTCAACAACCTCAGCTACTGGCTGTTCGTCGCCGGTTCGGCCCTCGCCATCTGCTCGGTCTTCGCACCGGGGGGCAACGGCCAGCCCGGATCGGGGATCGGCTGGGTCCTCTATCCGCCGCTGTCGACGACCGAGGGCGGCTATTCCACCGACCTCGCCATCTTCGCCGTGCACGTCTCCGGCGCCTCCTCGATCCTGGGCGCGATCAACATAATCACCACGTTCCTCAACATGCGCGCTCCGGGCATGAGCCTTTTCAAGGTGCCGCTGTTCTCGTGGTCGATCTTCGTCACCGCCTGGCTGATCCTGCTGGCCCTGCCCGTGCTCGCCGGCGCCATCACCATGCTGCTGACCGATCGCAACTTCGGCACCACCTTCTTCGACCCTTCGGGCGGCGGTGACCCGGTCCTCTACCAGCACATCCTGTGGTTCTTCGGGCACCCGGAAGTTTACATCGTCATCCTGCCGGGCTTCGGCATCATCAGCCACGTGATCTCGACCTTCAGCCGCAAGCCGATCTTCGGCTACCTGCCGATGGTCTGGGCGTTGATCGCCATCGGCGTGCTGGGATTCGTCGTCTGGGCGCACCACATGTATACCGTGGGCATGTCGCTCACGCAGCAGAGCTACTTCATGCTCGCCACGATGGTCATCGCGGTGCCCACCGGCATCAAGATCTTCTCGTGGATCGCAACCATGTGGGGCGGTTCCATCGAGATGAAGACCCCGATGCTCTGGGCGTTCGGCTTCCTCGCCGTGTTCACCCTGGGCGGCGTCACCGGCATCGTCCTGTCCCAGGCCGCGATCGACCGCGCCTACCACGACACCTACTACGTCGTGGCCCACTTCCACTACGTGATGAGCCTCGGGGCGGTCTTCGCCATCTTCGCGGGGATCTACTTCTACTTCCCCAAGTTCACCGGCAAGATGATCCCAGAGTGGATCGGCAAGACGCACTTCTGGGCGATGTTCATCGGTGCGAACCTGACCTTCTTCCCGCAGCACTTCCTCGGGCGTCAGGGCATGCCGCGCCGCTACATCGACTACCCCGAGGCATTCGCCCTCTGGCACCATGTCTCGTCCTGGGGCGCGTTCCTGAGCTTCGCCTCGTTCCTGTTCTTCATCGGCGCGATCTTCTGGGTGCTGTTCAAGGTGCCGCGCACCGCGCCGGCCAATCCGTGGACGCCCTGGGCCGACACGCTGGAATGGACCCTGCCCTCGCCGCCGCCGGAGCACACCTTCGAGACGCTCCCCAAGCGCGAGGACTGGGACACCATCCGCACGCACTGAGACCAGGGTGATGCCGGTCGAATGGACCAATGCCAAGGAAGAGGCCCCGGCGACGCTCGGGGCCTTTTCTCATGCGGGGGGGCGCCCTTTCGCCACCGCCCGGATCTGGCCCCACCGCTCGATGCCCCTGCCCGGCTTCGCCGGGCTGATGGGCTTCACCTTCGTGATGATCCTGATCCCCACGATCCCGCTCCTGGGGACGCCGGTGTTCTGGGGACTCCTGCCCTTCGTCATGGGGGCGGTCGCGCTGCTCTACGTGCTGGTGATGCGAAACTACCGCGACGGCGAGCTGGTGGAGGAGCTGACGGTCTGGTCGGACCGCATCGCACTGGTGCGGCGAAACCCCCGCGCGCCCGACCAGACATGGGAGGCGAACCCGTTCTGGATCCGCCTGCACCTGCACAGCGACCGCGGGCCGGTGAAAAACTACCTGACCCTCAAGGGCGGCGACCGGGAGGTGGAGCTTGGCGCCTTTCTCAGCCCCGAGGAGCGCGAGGCGCTCCACGACGACCTCGACCGCCTGCTCAAGCGCCTGCCGGCCTGAGGCCGGCCGTCAGCTCAGGCGGGATTTCACCTTCGGCCCGACCACGCCGAAATCCATCTGCCCCGAATAGCGCGACTTCAGCACGCCCATGACCTTGCCCATGTCGCGGATCGAGCTGGCCTGCGTGGTGACCAGGGCGTCGGTCACGGCCTCGTCGATCTCGCTCTCGGAAAGCCGGCGGGGCAGGAACTCCTCGATCACCTCGATCTCGCCGCGCTCGCTCTCGGCCAGCTCCAGCCGCCCGCCCTCCTCGTAGGCGCGCACGCTCTCCTGGCGCTGCTTGACCATGCGCGACAGGATCTGGCGCACTCCCTCGTCGGTGACCCCGTTGGGGCCGTCGTCGGAGGTGCGGGCCGCGATGTCGCGGTCCTTGATCGCCGCGTTTATGAGCCGCAGGGTCGAGAGCCGCTCGGAGCGCTTCTCCTTCATCGCGGTCTTGAGCGCGGCACTGATCCGGTCTCGCAGGTCCATGGGTTGCCTCCTGGGTTGCGACGCGCTGGGATAGGCCCTTCCCGGCCCCGCATCAACCGGCCTTGACCGGACTACGCCCCTTCCATACGTAGCGGACGATTTGCCCGGAAGGAGAGTGCCGATGCCCCGCAGGACGCCCACCGCCTGCCTCGCCCTAGCGGACGGGACGCTCTTTCACGGACGCGGTTTCGGCGCCACCGGCCGGACCACCGCCGAGTTGTGCTTCAACACGTCCATGACCGGTTACCAGGAAATCATGACCGATCCCTCCTATGCCGGCCAGATCGTCACCTTCACCTTTCCGCATATCGGCAATACCGGCGTGAACCCGGAGGACGAGGAGACAGCCGCCCCCTTCGCCGAGGGGATGGTGGTCAAATGGGACCCGACCGCCGCGTCGAACTGGCGTTCGGCCGAGGAACTGGACGCCTGGATGACCCGCCACGGCAAGATCGGCATCGGCGGCATCGACACCCGCCGCCTAACCCGCGCGATCCGCAAGCAGGGCGCCCCCCACGTGGCCCTCGCCCACGACCCCGAGGGGCGGTTCGACATCGAAACCCTGATCGCCGAGGCGCGCCGCTTCCCCGGCCTCGTGGGCCGCGACCTGGCGCGCGACGTGTCGTGCCTGCAATCCTACCGCTGGAGCGGGATGCGCTGGGACTGGCCCCACGGCTATCTGGAGCGCGAGGGCGCGGGTCACCGGGTCGTCGCCATCGATTACGGCGCCAAGCGCAACATCCTGCGCTGCCTGGCGAGCGCGGGCTGCGACGTGACCGTCCTTCCCGCCACCGCCACGGCCGAGGACGTGCTGGCCCAGAACCCGGACGGCCTGTTCCTGTCGAACGGCCCCGGCGATCCGGCCGCCACCGGGAAATACGCCGTGCCGATGATCCGCGACGTGATGGCGAAGTCAGACATGCCGATCTTCGGCATCTGCCTCGGCCATCAGCTTCTGGGCCTCGCTCTCGGGGCCGAGACGCAGAAGATGGGGCACGGCCATCACGGCGCGAATCACCCCGTCAAGGAGCTGGCCACCGGCAAGGTCGAGATCACGTCCATGAACCACGGCTTCACCGTCGATGCCCAGACCCTGCCCAGGGGCGTGGAGGAAACGCATGTGTCGCTCTTCGACGGGTCGAATTGCGGTATCCGCCTCGCCGATCGGCCCGTCTGGGGGGTCCAGCACCACCCCGAGGCCAGTCCCGGACCGCAGGACAGCTTCTACCTCTTCGAACGGTTCGCGGCGGCGATGACCGACGCCGCCTGACCCAGCCCGCGACCCCGGAGACGTTAACGTGGAATTAACGTCCCCACGCCAGGCTCGTCACCGCAAGAAGTGGCGGTGGCGTCGATGGAACAATCACGGTCTGCGCGCGGATCGGCCCTGCGGCTCGTCCATTCCACGACGAGGCGCGCGCTCCCCCGGGCGCTGCTGCGGCAGCGCCTCGTCGATCCCGCGACGCTCGCCTGGGCCGAGGATCGCGAGCGCCGCAACGCCGCCACCCTCCCCGACATCCTCCTGAGCCACGACCTCGTGAGCGCGCCCGACATGGCGCGGACCCTCGCCGGGATCGTCGGCTGCACCGTGGCCGACCCGGACCTCGCGGATGCCGATCCCGTGGCGATCCGCCGGCTGGGGCCGGGATACTGCGCCGCGCGGCAGATCGTGCCCCTCAGGAATGTCGGCGGCCTCGTCCCCGTGGCCACGACCCGCCCCGACCGGTTCGACGCGGTGCGCGCCGAGATCGTCGACCGCCTCGGGCCCGTCGCACCCGCCGCCGCCACCGCGAGCGCGATCGACACCGCCATCCAGCGCCATGCCGCCCCCCTGCTGGCGGCCGGGGCCGAGACGCGCTGCCCGTCCCGGGCAAGCTGCCGCAGCCTCACCGGGCGCCGCCTGCGCATGGCCGCGGCAGCCTGCGTGCTGACCCTCGCGGCGGCGGCGGCGGCCGATCCGGGCCTGTTCGTCACCGCGATCTGCGCCACGGCCCTGATGGTGGCCCTGGTCAACACGGCCGTCCTCGCCACGGCCTTCGTCTTCACGCTGCGCGGCCCCGGCCCGGCCGCCGACCACGGGGCCGGGCCGGTGCTCGCGCGCCGTCCCACCGTGTCGATCCTCCTGCCCCTCCACCGCGAGAGCGACGTCGCCGCCGAACTGATGTCGCGCATCGCGCGGATCGACTACCCCCGCGAACTCATGGACGTGATCCTGGTCACCGAATCGGACGACGAGGTGACCGCCCGCGCGATAACCGAGGCCGACCTGCCACCCTGGGTGCGCACGCTCAGCGTCGGGGCGGGCGAGATCCGCACCAAGCCGCGGGCCATGAACATGGCGCTCGACTTCTGCCGCGGCTCGATCGTGGGGATCTACGACGCCGAGGACGAGCCCGCGCCACGCCAGATCCGCGACGTGGTCGAACGCTTCGCCCGGTCCGACCCCAAGGTCGCCTGCCTGCAGGGACGGCTGAACTTCTACAACTCCCGATTCAACTGGATCACGCGCTGCTTCGCCATCGACTACGCGACCTGGTTCTGGGTCGTGCTGCCGACGCTGCGGCGCCTGGGCTGGCCGGTCCCCCTGGGGGGCACGACCGTATTCTTTCGCCGCGACGCGCTGGAGGAGGTGGGCGCGTGGGACGCCCACAACGTCACCGAGGACGCCGATCTCGGCATCCGCCTCGCCCGCGCGGGATACGTCACCGATCTCGTCGACACCGTCACGCTGGAGGAGGCCTCGGCCTCGCCCGTCGCCTGGATCCGGCAGCGGTCGCGCTGGCAGAAGGGCTACGCCGTCACCTGGGCCAGCCAGATGCGCGCGCCGCGCGCCGTATGGGCGGACCTGGGCGCCTGGGGGTTCGTGGGTTTGCAGATCCTGATCCTGGGCAGTCTCGCCAGCGCCCTCTTCGCCCCGATCCTGTGGTCTTTCTGGCTGATCCCGCTGGGCCTGCCGCACCCCTTCGCCGCCATGGCGAGCCCCGTGGGCCAGGTCTGCGCCGCCCTGGGCTTCGGCGCGATCCTGGTGGTCAACGTCGCGGCCGGGGTGCTGGCGCTCCAGCGCCAGGGGCGCACCGACCTCACGCCGTGGCTACCGGTCATGCACCTCTACTACCCGCTGGCGACCGTCTCGATCCTCAAGGCCCTGCGCGAAGTCGTGCGGCAGCCCTTCTACTGGGACAAGACGAGCCACGGGGTAACCCTTCCCGACCGCAATCATGCCAGTCCCGTGTCGCGCCCCGAATCGTGCGTCAGGCGGGTCTCGTAGGCCAGCGAGATATGCGCCGACAGGGCCGCCCGGGCAGCCTCTCCGTCGCGCCGCTCCAGCGCCGATACGATGCGTCCGTGCTCCTCCAGGGCGTCGGCCCCCCTCCCCAGCACCGCCAGGGACGTGGTCGCCAGAAGCGCCATGGAGCGGTGCACGAGGTCGAGCTGACGCACCAGGAACATGTTGTGCGAGGCCAGGTGGATCTGCTTGTGGAAGCGCCTGTTCGCCCGACTCAGCGCCTGCGGGTCCGAAACGAGGGCCCGGTCCGCCTCCACCATCTGCCGCAGGACGCGCACCTCCTCGCCGGTCGCGTGCCGCGCGGCCAGCTCGGCCGCCAGCCCCTCCAGCTCGGTGCGCACGACATAAAGCTCGGCCATCTGGTTGTGGTCTAGGGAGGCGACGATCAGGCTGCGCCCGTCGCGGGTCAGCAGGGATTGCGTCTCCAGCCGTTGCAAGGCCTCGCGGATCGGCGTGCGGCTGACCCCGAAGCGCTCGGCCAGTTCGTTCTCCACCAACCGCGCGCCGGGGCGATAGATGCCGCCGTCGATCGCCTCGAGGATAAGCTGATAGGCATCCTGCGGCCGTTGGTCCGCCATTCCGGTCTCCTGCCCGATGCCCCGGCACCATAGACAGGCCTCCTGACCGCCACCACCCTGCGCGTGGCCCGAAACGCCTCTCCTGAGCCGGCTGCGCCGTGAGAACGGCCCGCCAGGGGGCTCTTATGCCCCCGGCGGTCGCACGGCACCGGGGCGAGCGACGGCGCGCTTCGGATCGGGCCTTCTCCCGACCGCCGAGATCGCCGCCTCGTTCCGGGGGCCCTCGCCCGCCCGGACCCCGCCTCGCGGGGTGGCGTCAGGCCGCCATGTCCCCGCCCCGGCGCAGGTGGCGATGGGCGAAGGCCAGCTTGGCCCGGATCGGCCCCGTGAGCACGAAGGGATAGAGGTCGGGCAGATCCAGCGCCCGGTTCACGTGATTGACCGCGATCGACAGAGCCACGGCGCCGCCGATCAACCGCTCGGTATCGGCTTCGGCATAGGCGTCGTAGCCCGGCGCGGGCCCGTCCATCAGCGCCAGCCCGCTGACGGCCGAGCTGTCGAGCAGGTCCACCAGGTGCAGCAGGTGGGCCACCGTTTCGGCCCAGTCCTCGTGCGGGTGGGCCGTGGCATAGGCGGTGATGTGATCCTTCCCCTTCGGCCTGGGGTCGGCATAGTGGCGCTTGAGCGCCTCGCCGTAGTCGGCGCGCTCGTCACCGAAGACCTCGCGGAAGGCGTCGAGGAAGGCCGGGTCCTCCGCCAGGCGCAGTTGCAGGAAATGCGCCATCTCGTGGCGCATGTGGCCCAGCATGGTGCGGTAGAGCTCGCCCATCTTCTCTTGCCGCTCGGCAAGGACGGCCTCGCTCGCCTCGGAAACATTGATGGTGATGGTTCCGCTCGCGTGGCCCATCACCACCTTCGCCTCCCCGCCCGAGGTCCGCTCCGACAGGAGGCGGAAGACGGGGCGGTCCCCGGGATCGTCCGGGCCGAACCAGCCCCAGCGCGCCAGGTTGGCCAGCATCCAGCGCTTGGCGAGCTCCGCGCGCGTCCACAGCGGCAGGTTCTCGGTGGCGCGCAGGTCCGGCACCGTGGTCGTCATCGCGCACGACCGGCAGTAGCGGCCTCCTTCGGCGACCCAGTTGCAGCCGATCTCGGGGCGGTTCGCGCAGGGTTCGGCCTCGGCCAGCATCCGCTGCCTGTCGGGGTCGAACACGACCTCCTGCCCGCAGGAGCAGACCGTGTTGTGGAAATAGAGCGGCGCCGAGCAGGCGGGGCAGTGGAACACTTGCATCGGTCGAGACTCCGGCGACGTGGATTGCGGGCGGCGAACCCCGTGTCGCAGTCGATGTTCCGCCCCGCGGGCGTCGCGGGGCGGAATTTCGGATCGAAATTCCCGCGTGCCGCCCCGGGCCGGGGGCCGGGGCGCTCCGCCGGGGTGGCTCAGATCTGCTTCTCGGGCATCTGGACCACCAGCCCGTCCAGCTCGTCGGTGACCTTGAGCTGGCAGGTCAGGCGCGACCGCTCCGGGTCGGGCTGGAAGGCGAAGTCGAGCATGTCCTCCTCCATGTCCTCGACCGGGGGCAGCTTGCCCGTCCAGTCGGGGTGGACGTAGACGTGGCAGGTGGAGCAGGCGCAGGCGCCACCGCAATCGGCCTCGATCCCCGGGATGCCGTTGTCGCGGGCCCCCTCCATGACCGTCAGGCCGGGGGCCACGTCCACCACGTGCTCCGTTCCGCCGTGCTCGATATAGGTGATCTTCGCCATGGGGCGCTCCTTTCGGATCCGTTTGCCGTCCAGCTAGTCGCTCGGCCCGGCGGATGCCAGCGGGTGTTGGCGTGCGAACGCCGATGTTCTATATATGTTCTCATGTCGACCGCCTCGCTCCCCTGGCCCAGGCCGCCCGTCGCCATCCCCCATGGCTGGCTCGATCGGCCGCCCGACCGCGCGCGGGTCACGGTGGCGGGCCTGGTGCTGCTGCGCCAGCGGCCCGGCACCGCCAGGGGCGTCGTGTTCCTGACGCTCGAGGACGAGACGGGGGTGTGCAACGTCGTGGTCTGGCGCCGCATCTACGAGCGCGACCGCCGCGCGGTGATCGCCGGGCGCTGCCTGCAGGTGACCGGCCGGGTCGAGCGCGCCGGCGGCTCCACCCACGTGATCGCCGAGCGGGTGGACGACATCAGCGCCATGCTCGACGAGATCCTGCGCGAAGAGACGGATCAGCCGTTCCAGCAGACATCCCACAGCCCCTCCAGGTCGTAGCCGCCCAGGGCCGCGGCCCGCGCAGCGAAGGCCGGCCCGCGGCAGAAGGCCGCGAGGGCCTGCAACCCGGGCTCGAACCATGCCCGGCGATCCACCAGGAGATCGTAACGCTCCGTCAGGACCGGCACGAAGTCGAGGCCGAAGGCCCGCGCCGCGCCCTCGAGCCCCAGGGTCGCGTCGGCCGCGCCCCTGGCGACGGCCTCGGCCGCGTCCGTCTCGGTCCGGGCGGTGGCGGACAGGGTCAGCCCGGCCGGGTCCAGCCCCGCCCCGGCCAGGAGCGCGTCCAGCAGGGCCGCCGTCCCGGACCCCGGCTGGCGCGGCGCGACCCGGAGGCCGGCAAGGTCCGCGACCGTCTCCGCGCGCGGGCCGCCGGGGCGCAGGACCAGCCCGCGCCTGCGCCCGGCGAAGGACAGGAGCGCGGCCGGACGGCCCGCGCAGGCCGCCGCCACCGGGCCCACGTTCCACGCGCCGCCCATGGGGTCGCGCAGATGCAAGCCCGCAGCCACGCCCTCGCCCTGCGCGAACCGGTCGAGCCCGTCCGAGGACCCGTCGAAATAGGTGGCGAGGCCGGAGCCCGATTCGCGGATCGCCCAGTCGACGAGCGGGTCGTGGCTCCCGAGGACGATGGGCGGGGGGGTCGCCGCGGCGGCCCCCGTCCCGGCGATCCAGTCGCGGACCTCGCGGGCGGGGAACAGCAGCTTGCCGGTGGCCCGCGACACCGGCACGCGGCCATTCGCCGCCAAGTCGTAGACCTTGCGCTCCTTGATCCGCAGGAGCGACGCCAGTTCCGGCACGGTCAGGAATTCGGGCTCCGGGTCGGTCACGGCCATGGCTCCATCGCGGCGCGGGCACGGGCACGCGGGGAAAGCGGCCTCCCCCCCGTGCCTCGCCCCCCGTCAGCTAGCCTCTTCGGGCGCGTTGGGAAAGAACAGCTGCTGGCCGTCCACCTCGAAGCCCGCGATGGCCTCCTGCCCCTCGGCCGACAGCAGCCAGTCGGCGAAGGCCTGCGCCCCTTCGGCGTTCACGCTGGGGCAGGCCTCCTGGCTCACCGGGATCACGCCGTACTGGTTGTAGAGGTCCTCGTCGCCCTCCACGAGCACCTCGTAGTCCTGCTTGTTCTCGAAGCTGATCCAGGTGGCGCGGTCGGTCATCGCGTAGGCGCCCATGCCGATCCCGGCATTGAGCGTCGCCCCCATGCCCGAGCCGGTCTCGCGGTACCACTCGCCGGACGCCTCGGTCGGGTCGACACCGGTGTCTGACCAGAGCTGCATCTCCTTCTTGTGGGTGCCCGAATCGTCCCCGCGCGAGGCGAACGAGGCGCCCTCCTCCGCGATCTTGGACAATGCCTCCTGGGCGTCCTCCATGCCCGACACCCCGGCGGGGTCGTCCTCGGGGCCCACGATGACGAAATCGTTGTACATCAGGTCCGTGCGCTCGGTCCCCATCCCGTCGGAGACGAACTGCTCCTCGGCGGGCCGGGCATGGACCAGGAGCAGGTCGCCGTCGCAGTTGCGCGCGTTCTGGATCGCCTGGCCGGTGCCCACGGCGACCACGTTGACCCGGATGCCGCTCTCCTCCTCGAACATCGGCAGGAGGTAGTCGTAGAGCCCGGAATTGGCCGTCGAGGTGGTGGATTGCACGATGATCGAGGGCTCCTGGGCAAAGGCGGGCGCGGTCAGGAGGGCGAGAGCCGTCGTCGCGAGGGCGCGTCTGTTGGGCATGGAGGTCTCCCTTGGGGTTGGTGTCAGACGACCAGCCGGCCGTCCAGGTAGTCCCGCGCCGGCCGGCTGGCGGGCACGGGAAAGAAGCGCGCGGCGGGGCCCTGCTCGGCTACCCGCCCGCGATGGAGGAACACGACCTCGTCGGCGATGCGCCGGGCCTGTCCCGTGTCGTGGGTAACGAACAGGATGCGGGTGCCCGCGTCCCGCGCCGTCCCCACGATGGCCTCGATCGCGGCCACCGAGGCCGGGTCGAGGCTCGCGGTCGGCTCGTCGAGGAGCAGCACCTCCGGGTCGGTGGCGAGCGCGCGCGCCAGTGCCAGCCGCTGCTGCTCGCCCCCCGACAGCAGGCGCGCGGGCTGGCGCGCCTTGTGGCCCAGCCCGACATGATCGAGAAGGCCCGCCCGCCGGTCCCTGTCCTTGCCCCGCGCGCGCAGGACGAAGTCGAGGTTGGCGGCGACCGAGCGGCGCAGCAGGACCGGCTTCTGGAACACCAGCGCCTGGCGCGGGGTGGCCGCGCGCGGCGCGGCACCGTTCCAAGACACGGTGCCGCCACTGGGGGCCATCAGCCCGTGCAGGACCTTCAGGAGCAGGCTCTTGCCCGCCCCGTTGGGGCCCATCAGGACGGTGCATCCCCCCGCCCCGAGCGACAGGTCGACACCGTCCAGAATCGCCGTGCCCCCCAGCTGCAGGGTCAGGCTCCGCACGTCCAGCGGCAGGAGCGGCGGCGGCGCCTCCGCCCGGACGGCCCCCGGAGATGAGAGGGCCGCGTCAGACATAGGCGCTCCGCGCCGCCGTCATCCGGAGCGCCTGGACGGCCGCGTTCACCCCCAGCGCCAGCACCAGCAGGATGATGCCCAGCGCCAGCGCCAGGGGCAGGTCCCCCTTCGACGTCTCGAGCGCGATGGCGGTGGTCATCACCCGCGTCAGGTGGTCGATGTTGCCGCCCACGACGATCACCGCGCCCACCTCGGCCACCGCCCGGCCGAAGCCCGCGAGCCCCACGGTCAGGAGCGCGTAGCGCGCGTCCCACAGGAGCGCGCCGATCACCTGCCTCCGCGTGAGGCAGAAGGAGCGGAACTGCTCGGCGTATTCGACGTGCAGATCCTCCAGCACCTGTCGCGACAGGGCCGCGACGATGGGCGCGATCAGGATCGTCTGCGCCAGGATCATCGCCCCGGGCGTATAGAGAAGCCCCAGGAAGCCCAGCGGCCCCGAACGCGACAGGTGGATATAGACGAGAAGGCCCACCACGACGGGCGGCAGGCCCATCAGGGCGTTCATCACCACCAGCACGATACCCCGGCCGCGGAACCGCGCGGTCGCCACCAACGCGCCCAGCGGCAGGCCGAGCAGGCAGGCCAGCGCGGTCGCCGACAGGCTGACCCGGAGCGACAGGGCCACGATCTCCAGCAGGTCCGGATCGCCCGAGGCGACGAGCGACAGGGCCAGCGCGAACGCCTCTCCGAGATTCTGCACGGGTTCCGCTCCGCCGGGAAATTATGCACCTCATCGTAGGACAGTGCATTAGGTCGGGCAAGGGCCGGGCCGGCCGACCCCGCCCTGCGCCTCGTGGGCCGCCTCCCCACGCCCCGGACGACGCGCCCCGAGTGCCCCGGCAAGGGGGCGAGGCGGCCGCAGATGTCGCCTCGCGCTCACCCCCGCCTGGAGGCGCTCGAGGCCTTTGCCCGGCTCGGGGTGCTCCGTTGGCCCGACCGCGACCGCCGCGACCTGCCGCTCCGGAGGCCGCACGACGACGGCGCCGCGCAGGGCACCTTCGCCCCGCGCACGCCGGTCCGTCACACCTCCATCGGCACGTCTCCGGTGCGGCTGGTGCGGGTCGAAGGGGCCGAGGTTGATGCGCGGGCTCGGCTGCCTCGACGGCACGCCGCGCCCGAGTGCGCTCAGTAAAGGCCCTTGGCCCTGAGCTTGCGCCGGGCGGTGCCGCCCCGGGCGAGCTGGCGCTCCCGCAGGACGATCATGACCCCCGACCCGATCACCAGGAGCGCGCCCGCGAGCGTCTGCCAGGTCGGCACCTCGTCGAACCACACGAAGCCGATCGCCACTGCCCAGAGCATCGAGACATAGGTGAACGGCGCCAGCGCCGAGGCGTCGGCATAGCGGTAGCTCGCCGTCAGCAGCACCTGCCCCACCGCCCCGAAGACGCCGCAGCCCAGCAGCAGCAGCGCCTCCCCCGGCGTCGGCCAGACCCAGCCCGCGGGCAGGGTGGCGAGAGCGCAGACGCTCGCCGTGGCCAGGAAGTAGAACGCGATCGCCTCGGGACGCTCGGTGCCCGACATCGCCTTGACGATGGTCTGCGCCAGCGCCGCCAGCGCCGCGGAGGCCAGCGCCATGCCCGCCCCCAGGAGCGCCGGACCGCCCAGGTCGGCGCCCCCCAGGCGCGGCGCGACGATCACCATCACGCCCCCCAGGCCCAGCGCCACCGCGCCCAGCCGTATGAGGCGGAACCGCTCGCCCAGGATCAGCGCCGCGAACACCACCAGGAAGACCGGCGTGGCGAAACGGATCGCCTGGACCTCGGCCAGGGGCAACAGTGCTATGGCGGCGAATCCGAGCCCCATGGACACGCTGCCCACCGTCCCGCGCAGGGCATGGCCGCGCCAGTTCGCCACGTGCAGCCCCGCGCGCAGGTCGCCCCGCGCCCAGAGCCAGGCCGAGATGATCGGGAGCGACAGGGCGGCGCGGAAGAACACGACCTGCCCGGTGGGTACCCCTTCCGAGGCCGCCTTCACGAAGGCCGACATGATCGTCAGGACCGAGAAGGCCGCGAGGATCAGGAGAATGCCGCGCATGGGTGCCATGGCCCGGCGCTTACGCCCTTTGCGGGGCGGGCGCCAGATCGGCGCCGCTCAACTCTCGCGCGTCAGCCGGGCCGACAGGCGCAGGGCATGGGCGGGGTCGTCCGCGGCCGGCGGCATCACCGGGTCGTAGGCGGCGCGCACCAGCGCCCCGATCTCGGGGCGCAACACCACCGCGCCATCCGCCGCCTGCGCCAGGGACGAGCGGTCGGTGAAGGCCGTGTCGGACCACAGGAGCGCGGTATGCACCGCCTGGTTCAGCGCCACGGTGCGGGCGGGCACCTGCGCCATCTCCGCGTCCATCCGCACGAAGGCGAAGGAGGCCCGGATCGCGCCGGCCTCGTCGAACCGGAAGATCCTGTACTGGTTGGCGTCCGCCCCCTCGAGCTGCTCGAGAAGCGGGCCGAGCCCGGGGATCAACCGGTCGAGGTCGGGCACGTGGCGCAGCTCGTCCCAGTCCCGGAAGAAGAAGACCATGACGTTGACGCCGAGCTCGGGGTCGGTCTCGGCCATCCCCTGCCCGGTCAGCTCGCACACCGCCTCGAGCGCGCCCTTGACCACCCCGAGCGTGTCGTCGTCCACGCCGAAGACGACCGGAGCCATGGGCCGGCCCCACCGCGCGAAGGCGTAGGACCCGTCCGAGCGGGTGAACAGGGCGGCGATCTCGTCTGGGCTCATGGGCCCGCCTCGTAAGGACCGCGCGGGCCGAGGGCAAGCCTCCCGCTCTGGCCCGGGGGTGCGCGCGACATGGATCGGACAAATTGAAGATAGATCGCGGCCGCGCCGAAACTTCCCCGCAACCGTCTGCGTGCAGGACATCAGGGGTGATCCGCCCCGCTCCCCGGGGGGGATCCGGATCGGGCCGTCGCGGCCCGTCCCGGCGACCGGAGGCAAGATGACACCGACAGGCGACCAGATCACGCAAACCGGCGGCGCTGCCGTGTCGTGCGACCTCGACGCGGCGACGCCCGCGATCCGCTCGCACGGCCCCGACCCGGCGGCGCCGATGCGCGCCGCGCGCCGCCTGTGGGACGCTTCCGCGCCCGAGCGGGAGGCCCCCGCCCGGCCCGGCGGGGGCGAGCCGCCCCACCGCCTCGTGGCCTGCATGGAGCGCCTCGCCGCGCAGCTCGCCGCCGATCCCGGGCCCGCCGCGCAGCGGCTGGGCGACGACCTCGCCGCCGCCGCCGCGCCCCTCTCGTCCCCGCAGGGCGCCACCTCCGCGGCGCGCGCCCGGGCCGAGGACGCCCTCGCCGCCGCCGAGGAGGCGCTGGGCGCCCTCTTCGTCAAGCGCGCCGCCGCCGCCGCGCCGGCCGTGATGCGCGTGGTCGACACCCGGACGGGCCGCGGTCTCGGCGCCGGCACCCTGGTCGCGCCGGGGGTGTTGCTCACCCACGCCACGGTTCTGGGCCACGTCTTCGCCGCCGCCGCTGCCGTGGCGGAGATCGGCGACGACGGCACCCCGCGCCGATACGCGGTCGAGCCGCGGCGGCTGTTCGACCTCGATCCGGTCACCGGCGCGGCGCTGGTGGCCCTTTCCCCCCGGTCGACCTGCGACACCCCCCTGTCGCGCTTCGCCCCCCTGCCGCTGGTCCCGGCGCCGGGCAAGATCCGCCGTGGCGCGCCGGTCAACCTCGTCCATCCCCTGCCCGGCGGCGGGCGCGAGATCGCGGTGGGCGACTGGCGCCTGGTCGCCCTGCCCGGCGATCCCGGCACGCTGGCGCTCTTCGCCGGCGGCGGCCGCCCGCCCCTGCCCGGCGCACCCTTGTTCAGCGACCGCTGGGAGATCGTGGCCCTGCACCGCTCCGCGATCCCCGACGCGGACGGCGACGGCGCGTTCCTGAATGTCGAGGGTCGCCCCTGGAGCCCCGCCGACGACCCCGACATGCGCGGCCTGCGCTGGGTGGGGGCCGAAGGCGCGCGGATCTCGGCCGTGGCCGCGGGGCTGGCGCGGGCGCCCGCCCGGCGCGAACGCGGCGCGGACCTGGTGCGCGCGGCCCTGGCGGCGGGCCGGCTGGCCGAGCCCGACGGTCTGCACCGCCCGGCCCCGGTGGGCCGCCCCCCCATGGCCGATCCCGGCCCCGACACGGGCGCGGCGATCCTGCCCTTCGCCGCGCCCGTTGTCCCGGCGCGGTAAGCGCGCCCGTTGTCCCGGCGCGGTAAGCGCGCCCGTCGTCCCGGCGCGGTAAGCGCGCCCGTTGTCCCGGCGCGGTAAGCGCGCCCGGATCAGCCGTCGAACAGGTCCGGGCCCCGGTCGGGGCGCGGCGCCGACAGGCCCAGATGGGTCCAGGCCTTCTGCGCCAGCATCCGGCCCCTCGGCGTGCGCTGGATCAGGCCCTGCTGCAGGAGGTAGGGCTCGATCACCTCCTCCAGCGCGTCGCGGCTCTCCGACAGGGCGGCGGCGATGGTCTCGATCCCCACCGGGCCGCCCAGGTAGTTCTCGGCCACAAGCTCCAGGTAGCGCCGGTCGGCCCCGTCGAGCCCGATATCGTCCACCCCCAGCCGCGTCAGCGCCCGGTCTGCCAGCTCGCGGGTGAGCTGCCCGTCGCCCTCCACCAGCGCAAAGTCCACCACCCGGCGCAGCAGCCGCCCGGCAATGCGCGGCGTGCCCCGCGCCCTCGCCGCGATCTCGCGCACGCCCGCCGCCTCGGCCGTCACGCCCATCAGCCGCGCACCGCGCGAGACGATGTCCGACAACTCCGCCACGGTGTAGAACTGCAGGCGCACGGGAATGCCGAACCGGTCCCGGAGCGGCGTCGTCAAGAGGCCCAGGCGCGTGGTCGCGCCCACCAGGGTGAAAGGCTGCAGCTCGATCCTCACGGTGCGCGCCGCCGGCCCCTCCCCGATCACCAGGTCCAGCTCGAAGTCCTCCATCGCCGGATAGAGGACCTCCTCCACCACCGGGTTCAGCCGGTGGATCTCGTCGATGAACAGAACGTCGCCGCGCTCCAGGTTGGTCAGGATCGCGGCCAGGTCGCCCGCCTTGGCCAGCACCGGCCCCGAGGTCATGCGGAAATTCACCCCCAGCTCGCGCGCCACGATCTGCGCCAGCGTCGTCTTGCCCAGGCCGGGGGGCCCGTGGAACAGGGCGTGGTCCATGGCGCGCTTGCGCATGCGCGCGCTCTCGATGAAGACCTTGAGGTTGGCGCGCGCCTCCGCCTGGCCCGTGAAATCGCCGAGCGTCTGCGGGCGCAGGGCGGGGCCGTCGTCCTCGGGCAGGGGATCGCCGCGCAAGGTCGGGTCGGGCTGGCTCACGGCCTCATCCCTTCGGCGCCAGCGACTTCAGCGCCGCGCGGATCAGCGCGGCGGTGTCGGCGCCCGCCTCGTCGCGCGCGGCCTCGGCCACGGCGCGCGAGGCCTCCGCGGGGCCGTAGCCCAGGTTGCCCAGCGCCGACATCGCCTCCGCCTGGGCCCCCGGGCTCGCGGAGGCGGGCGCCGCCTCCGGTGCGGCCGGCACCGGCGTCGCGCCGCCTTCCGCGGCGGCCGGCGCGGGGGCGGCCGCCTCTCGCACGCCCATCGCCATGATGCCCGGCGCCTTCTCCTTCAGCTCGTTGACGACCCGCTGGGCGATCTTCGGCCCCACACCCGGCGCCGCGCGGATCGAGGCCGCGTCGCCCAGCGCGATGGCGCGCCCCACCCCGTCGGGCCCGAGCGCTCCCAGGATCGCGAGCGAGGCGCGCGCCCCGATCCCCTGCACGCTCATCAGCAGTCGGTGCCACTCTTTCTCCGCCAGCGTCTGGAAGCCGTAGAGCTGCAGCAGATCCTCGCGCACCAGAAGGTCGGTATGGAGCGACACCGCCTCGCCCGGCCCCGGCATCGCCATGCGCGTGCGCTCGGAGACATGAACGACGTAGCCCACCCCGCCCACGTCGATCAGCACGTGGTCGGGCGCGACATAGCCGACCCGGCCCGACAGCCGCCCGATCATGCCCGCACCTGCGTCAGGTTGCGCCGCCCGGCCCGGTGGAAGGCATGGCACATGGCGATGGCCAGGGCGTCGGCCGCGTCGGGCCCCGCGGGCTCGGCCCCCGGAAGCTGCATCCGCACCATGTGCTCCACCTGCCGCTTGTCGGCATGCCCCACGCCCACCACCGTCTTCTTGACGGCGTTCGGGGCATACTCGCCGATCTCGAGCCCCGCCTGCGCCAGCGCCAGGAGCGCCACGCCACGGGCCTGGCCGAGCTTCAGCGTGCCCGCTCCGTCGCGGTTGACGAATGTCTGCTCGATCGCCGCCGACTCGGGCGCGTGAGCCGCGATCAGGTCGCTTAACTGGCGATGGATCGCCAGAAGACGCACGGCGAGGTCGCCCGCGCCCGAGGTGATCTGCCCGTTGGCCACGTGGCGCAGGCGGCTGCCCTCGGCCTCGATCACGCCCCAGCCGAGATTGCGCAATCCCGGATCGATCCCCAATACCCGCATCCTACCGCTCGCCCCTCGTTTCGCGCAGGCCTAGCACGAACGGGGAACATTCGCCAACCGCCCGCCGCCACGCCCGAAATTTCGGTCCGAAATTTCGCCCCCCGCGTCAGCCCTCGCGCCGCAGCGTCAGCGTCGTCCAGTCTCCGATGACCTCGCGGTGCGCCACCTCGAACCCCGCCCGGCCATAGACGGCCTCGACCTCCTCGGCCTGGGGCGTCAGCAGGCCCGACAGGATCGCGTGCCCCCCCGGCGCGGCATGGGCGGCAAGGGATGGCGCCAGCTCGATCAGCGGCCCCTTGAGGATGTTGGCGAAGATCAGGTCGTAGGGGGCCGCTTCGCCCAGGGCCGGGTGGTCGAAGCCCGCCGCCTCGACGCAGGCCACCTTCTCGGCCAGCCCGTTGAGCCGCAAGTTCGCTTCCGCCACCTCCACCGCGACCTCGTCGATATCCGAGGCCAGGACCGTGCCGTCGAGCACCCGCGCCGCCGCCATGGCCAGCACCGCCGTGCCGCAGCCGATATCGGCCACCGCACGGGGCCGTTCCCCCGCCTCCAGCAGCCGGTCGAAGGCCACGAGGCATCCCTTGGTGGTGCCGTGATGCCCGGTGCCGAAGGCCATCGCGGCATCCACCAGGAGCGCCACGGCCCCTTCCGGCACCCTGTCGGCGTCGTGGCTGCCGTAGAGGAAGAAGCGCCCCGCCTCCACCGGCGAGAGCTCCCGGCGCACCTTGTCGACCCAGTCGATCTCGGGCAGCTCGCTGACGGTGAAGGGGCGCGCCCCGAACGCCGCCGCCAGAAGCGCGAGGCCCGCCGCGTCCGGCGCCTCGGTGAAGTAGCCGCCGACCTCCCACAGCCCCGAGCCGTCCTCCATCTCGAAGACGCCCACGCCCGTGGGCTCGGGCTCCAGCCGCTCCATCGCCTCCCCCAGCCCGCGGGCGTTCTCCTCGTCGGGCAGCAGCGTCAGCGCGGTGAAGGTCGGCATGGTCGGGGCCTCCGGCAGGGGTGGGGCACCCGGATTTTCGTGCGAAAATCCGCCCCGGGCGGGGTGTTTCGTCTCACGCGGCCCGCCCGGGCGCAAGCCTCACCAGAAGGCCACCAGGACGGCCAGCATGGCCATGCCCAGGACGGTGCCGTGCAGGCGCACGTCCTTGTACCACGCGACCCCCCAAGCCGCGTCCTCGAGCGCCTTGCCCCGCTGCCAGATCACCTCGTCCTCCAGGTCCCGCGCCTCCGTCACCGCACTCACGGCCACGTAGAACAGCGCGCAGACCAGCGTGACGATGGCCACGTTGATGGTGAAGTGCACCGGCCACACGGGCTCCATCCCCGCGAGGCCCATCACCCCCTCGTTGCCGAGGCAGAACAGCACCGCGCCCAGCGCGTGGCCGAAGATCAGGGTATAGAAGCCCCCCTTCTCGGTCCCCTGGCGCGACAGGGCGCCCAGCACGAACAGCACCACCAGGGGCGGCACCAGCACCGAGAACATCTGCTGCAGATAGGCCCAGAGACCGCCGGCGAACTGGATCAGCGGCGCCCAGGCGATGGCCAGCACCATGAAGCCCAGCGTGGCCATGGTCCCGTATCTCTTGCGGGTGGCCTGATCGAGATCGTGGCCGGGTCGGGCGACGAAGTCGTGGATGAGCAGCGTCGAGGAGGAGTTCAGGGTCGAATCCACGCTCGACATGATCGCCGCGATCAGCCCCGCCATCACCAGCCCGGTCAGGCCCGCGGGCAAGAGCTGGGTGATCATGACCGGAAACACCCGGTCGGCGGTCTCGATATCGGGCAAGAGCGCGGTCGCCATGGCGCCGGGAAACACCATGATGAACAGCGGCAGGATCTTCAGCAGGCCGCCCAGGATCGCTCCCCATTGCGCGTCCGGCAGCGACCGGGCGCCCAGCACCCGCTGGACGATGTACTGGTTCGTCACCCAGTACCAGAACCCCAGGAGCGACACGCCGAAGAACAGCCCCGGCCAGGGCAACGTCTCGTTGTCCAGGGGCAGCACCATGGACAGGTGGTCCTCGTTCGGCACCGCGTCGCGGATGGCCTGGAACGAGAAGTCCAGGTCGGCGAACATCACGAAGGCCAGAATCGCCGAGCCGCCGATCAGCACCACCGCCTGCAGCACGTCGGTGAACACCACGGCCTTCAAGCCGCCCAGGGCGGTGTAGATGCCCGCGAACAGCCCGATCGCCACGGCGCTCTGCCAAAGGGCGATCTGCGGAAAGAACGTCTGCAGCACCAGCCCCCCGGCATAGAGGCCGCCCGCGCAATCGACCACGATGGTGAAGAAGATCGTCAGGCCCGAGAAATAAAGCCGAGTGCGGCGCGAGAACCGCTTGTCGAGGTACTCCGGCGTCGTGCTGATCCGCGACTTGAGGAAGACCGGCGCGAAGACGAAGGCCATGAGCAGGAGCGGCACGCCCGCCAGCCACTCGTAGGCCGAGGGCGCCAGCCCGGTGGTGTAGGCCGACCCCGTTAGCCCGATCAGGGTGGAGGACGAGATGTTGGAGGCAAAAAGCGAAAAGCCGATGGCCGTCCACCCCAGGGACCTCCCCGCCAGGAACAGGTCTTCGCCCGACCGCGTCCGCAGCGATACCCATATCCCGATGCCGATGATCACCGCGAAATAGCCAGCGATCACCCACAGATCCAGCGCCGTCAGCGCGTCTTGCACATCCTCCACGATATCTCCCCCCAGAACGGTCGTGTCCGGGAGGAGTCGGCGCGCGGCGCATCGGTTCCGACCGCCCCCGCATGCGGCACCGCCGCATGGCCGGGGGCGGCGGTCTCCGTCAGGCGGCGGTGGTGCCCACGGGGCAGCTCACCCCGGTGCCGCCGATGCCGCAATACCCGCCGGGGTTCCGGGCCAGGTATTGCTGGTGGTAATCCTCGGCGAAGTAGAACGCGGGCGCGTCCTCGATCTCCGTCGTCACCTGCCCGTAGCCCGCCTCGCGGAACCGCGGCTGCATCTCGTCGCGGCTCGCCTCCGCCGCGCGGCGCTGGTCCTCGCCGAAGACGTAGAGACCCGAGCGGTACTGGGTGCCCCGGTCGTTGCCCTGGCGCATCCCCTGGGTCGGGTCGTGCCCTTCCCAGAACACCTTCAGCAGGTCCTCGTAGGATACCCGCTTAGGGTCGTAGAGGACGCGCACCACCTCGTTGTGCCCCGTCCGCCCTGAGCAGACCTCCTCGTAGGTGGGGTTCGGGGTGTGTCCGCCGGCATAGCCCACGGCGGTATTCACCACGCCGTCGACCTTCCAGAACATGCGCTCCACGCCCCAGAAGCACCCCATGCCGAAGATCGCCTCTTCAAGTCCGCCCTCGGCGGGCTCCTTGAGCGGCCGGTCGAGCACCACGTGGCGCTCGGCGGTGGGGATGGGCGCGTCGCGTCCGGGCAGCGCCTCGTCGGGCTTGGGCATCTCGGTCGATTTGCGAAGCAGGTTGAACATTGCGTCCTCCGGTCTGGCTCGCCCCGGATATAGGAACGCCGACACGGTCCCGCCACGCCCGCGACACCATGGCGGATCGCGGCCCCCTTCGGCCCCACGCCGCCGGCGCGTCGGCGCCCGCCCGCCCGCCAAAGGCCGGCGATCACGATATCGTTTCGCGCGCGCCCACCGCGGCCCTCGCGGGCTCCGGCGCCCCGGCCGGGCCGGGTGCGGGGCGGCAAGGGCGCGGACGGGGCGGCAGGACCCCCTGTCAAGGCACCCGCCCCGCATCCGGCGGCCATGGTTGCGGGGCGGGAACACAGCCCATAGCTGGCCGTTGCAGCAGCGACGTACCGAAACCCGCTTTGGGAGACACCGATGACAACCACTCCGCTGACCCGCGTGATCGCCACCATCCTCGCACTTCCGCTGGCCGCCGCGCCGGCGCTGGCCCAGGAGGACACCTCCAATGGCGAAGAGATGGACTCGGCCCAGTCCGAAACCGGATCGAGCGACATGCAGTCGGGCTCCGACGCCTCCTCCGGCGATTCCCAGTCGGCCGAGGGTGGCGCCGAAGGGTCGATGGACGGTGATCGCCTGATCGCCACGGTGGACGGCACCGAGATCACCGCCGCCGACGTCCAGACCGCGATCGAGGGGCTGCCCGCCCAGGTGCGCCAGCAGATGCCCCCTGAGCAGCTCGCCTCCATGGCCGTCGACCAGCTGGTCCTGCGGCAGCTCATCCTCGACGAGGCCGAGGCCGACAACCTCTCCGAGGACCCCGAGGTCCAGGAGTTGATCGAGCAGAACCAGCGCGCCAACGAGGAAGACGCGATCCTCCAGGTCTATGTGGAGCGGCAGCTCGAAGGTGCCGTCACCGACGAGGAAGTGCAGCAGACCTACGACCAGATCTCCTCGCAGTCCGAGCAGGAGGTTCCCCCGCTTGAGGCCGTTCGGCCCCAGATCGAACAGCAGTTGCGCCAGCAGCGGCTGGGCGAGGTTCGCGACGAGTTGATGCAGGACGTCGAGATCACCTATTACGGCCCCGACGGCGAGCCGATGGAAGCGTCCGAGACGACCTCCGGCGGCATGTCCGAAGGCGGGGAAGACGGTGCCTCCTCCGGCAGCGGGTCGTCCGACAGCGGCTCCACGGAAGGCGGCTCCTCCGAGGAGGACGGCTCCACCGAAGGCAACTGATCCGCACCGCCTGTGCAGATCCGAAGGGCCCGCCGATCCGCTCGGCGGGCCCTTTTCGTCAATAGAAGCTCTGCGGGTCGATATCGACGGTGAGCCGCAGGTCGCCCTTCACGTCCACCCGCGCCAGCCAGTCCGAGATCGCCTGCTGCAGCGGCGCGGCCTTGTCGGCCTTCACCAGCAGCCGCACCCGGTGCCGGCCCCGGATGCGCGCGACCGGCGCGGGCGCGGGGCCGAAGATCTCCGCCCCGATCCGGCGCAGCGGCTCGCCCGCCCGCACCAGCCGGGTACCCAGGTCGAACGCCGCCTGCGGATCGGGCGAGGACAGCACGATCCCCGCCATCCGTCCGTAGGGCGGCACGCCCGCCGCTCGGCGCTGGGCGGCCTCGGCGGCCCAGAACGCGTCCTCGTCGCCGGTCAGGATCGCGCGGATCACCGGGTGCTCGGGCTGGAAGGTCTGCATCAGCGCGGCGCCGGGCTTCTCCGCGCGGCCCGCCCGCCCCGCCACCTGCCGCATGAGCTGGAACGTGCGCTCGGCCGCGCGCAGGTCCGACCCCTGCAGCCCGAGATCGGCGTCGATCACCCCCACCAGCGTCAGGTGCGGAAAATTGTGTCCCTTGGCCACGAGCTGCGTGCCCACCACGATGTCAGCCCCGCCCGCCGCGATCTCCTCGATCCGTGCCTTCAGCGCCCGCGCGGAGGTATACATGTCCGACGACAGCACCTCGACGCGCGCCTCGGGGAACAGGGCGGCGGCCTCCTCGGCCATGCGCTCCACGCCCGGGCCAACGGCGGCGAGCTTGCCGGCCACCTCGCACGACGGGCAGGTCTCGGGCACCGCCGTGCTCTCGCCGCACTGGTGGCACACCAGCCGCTTGAGGAACCGGTGCTCGACCATCCGCGCGTCGCAATGGGGGCAGCCGATCATGTGCCCGCAGGCCCGGCAGATCGTCACCGGCGCATAGCCGCGCCGGTTGAGGAACAGCAGGCTCTGCTCCCCCTTCTCCAGCCGGGCGCGCACCTCTCCGGCCAGCGCGGGCGACACCCAGCGCCCCGGGGGCACGTCCTCGGCGCGCATGTCGATGGCGCCCATCTCCGGCAGGGCGGCGGTGCCGTAGCGCGAGGTCAGCGTCAGGCCGCGATACTTTCCCGCCTCCACGTTGGCCCAGCTCTCGAGCGACGGCGTGGCCGAGGCCAGCACCACCTGCGCCGAACAGATCGAGGCGCGCAGCACGGCCATGTCCCGCGCCGAGTATAGCACCCCGTCCTCCTGCTTGTAGGAGGTGTCGTGCTCCTCGTCGACGACCACGAGGCCGAGGTCGGCGAAGGGCAGGAACAGCGCCGAGCGCGCGCCCACGATCAGTTGCGCGCCGTTCGCCGCGACCATCTTCCACGCCCGCCGCCGCTCGGTCTGGGTCACGCCGTGGTGCCACTCCGCGGGCTTCGCCCCGAACCGCGCCTCCACGCGGGACAGGAACTCCGCCGTCAGCGCGATCTCCGGCAGCAGCACCAGCGCCTGGCGCCCCGCCCGCAGGCAGGCGGCCACCGCCTCCAGGTACACCTCCGTCTTGCCCGAGCCGGTCACCCCGCGCAGGAGCGTGGTGCCGTAGGTGCCGCCCGAGACCGCCTCGGCCAGCGCCTCGGCCGCCTCCGCCTGGTCGCCGGCCAGCGCCTTTCCGGGCAGGTCGGGGTCGAGCCTGGGATAGGGCCCGTCGCGCGGCGCCTCGCGCTCGACCACCGCGCCGTGGCCCACCAGGCCCTTGACCACGCCGGTCCCGGTTCCCGCCATCTGCGCCAGCTCGCCCAGGGTGAAGCCCAGGCCTCCGTGCTCGTCCAGAACGCCGAGCACCCTGCGGCGCGCGTTGGTCATCCGGTCGGGCTCCCCCGTGCCCCGGGCATAGACGCGCCGCGTCGCCGGCCCGGAGCCCAGCCCGGGCGAGCGCGTGGCCAGCCGCAGCATGGCCGGCAGCGGCGTCAGGGTGTATTGCGCCGCGCGCGACAGGAACTCGCGCATCTCGTCGCGCATGGGCGGCACGTCCACCACGCCGCTCACCGCGCGCAGCTTGGCGGCGTCGAAACTGCCCTCGCCCGGCCCCCAGACCACGCCCAGGACGCGGCGCGGCCCCAGCGGCACCTCCACGAAGTCGCCCGTCCGGCAGCCCCCTTCGGGCGCGGCGTAGTCGAGCGCCCGGTCGAGCGGCTGGGCGGTCAGCACGCCGACCCGGTCGCCGGGGGCGAAGCGCGCGTCGGCCGGGGTCATACGGGGGGCAGGGGTCGTATGGGGGGCGGGGGTCGTACGGGAGGGGGTCACGGCACCGACATGCCCGCTCCCCCGCCCGTGCGCAAGATCACCCGTCGATGAGACGCAGGTCTTCGGCCGTCAGCTCGGGCACCCCCGGCACCACGGCCAGGATCTCGTCGCCGATGGCCACGATCCCGTCCGCGCCGTCGGCGCTGGGGCCCACGGTGACGAGCCCGGCGCGCTCGGGCGCCACGGGCAGCGAGACCACGTCCTCGCCGCGGCGAAAGCCCGGCAGGACCAGCGGGTCGGCGGCCGCGGGCGCGGGCGGCGCCACCGGCTCGGCGGGCGTCTCCAGGGGAGCCGCGGCGCGCGCGCGCCACGGCAATCGCCCGCCCGACAGGGCCGACACGGCCAAAGATGCGCCAAGGCAGATCGTCCAGATCGCCAGTATTCCCAGATCGCCGCCGTCCATCGCAGCCACTCCCGAATCTCACGCAGACGGCGTATATGACCGGTCCTTACCAGGAGGTTTAGGCCGAAAACGCTTTGCTTCGGGAACGTGATCCTGTATGGGCGGGCCTCCGCCGTGGAGAGGCACATTTCCGCGGCTCGGGCCCGTGCTGGACGACATCCCGGCCGGCGCCGACTTGTACCACCGACCCGAAAGGAGACACCGATGTCGATCACGCAAGAAGAGAAGCAGCAGCTGATCAAGGATTACGGCACCAAGGGCGGCGATACCGGCTCGCCCGAGGTCCAGGTCGCGATCCTGACCCACCGCATCGCCGCGCTGACCGAGCACTTCAAGACCCACAAGAAGGACAACCACTCCCGCCGTGGCCTTCTCAAGCTCGTCGCGCAGCGCCGCAAGCTCCTCGACTACACCCGCGCCAAGAACGAGGAGCGCTACCGCGGCCTCATCAAGCGCCTCGGCATCCGCCGCTGACGCCACCGCGCGCCGGTTCGGGCCGCCCCTGGGGGGCGGCCTTTTTCATGCGCGCCGGCCCGACGACAGGGTTCGCGTGACCTCCTTGCGCGCCCGCGCCGGACGCGAAACACTCCTCCCATGAACGTGGTTCTTCTCGGCGCCAGCGGAACGATCGGCCGCGCCACCGCCCGCGCGCTCGCCGCGGCCGGGCACCAGGTCCGCGCCGTCCTGCGCCCCGGCACCGGGGCCGACCTGCCCGAGGGCACCCGGATCTACCGCGCCGACGTGACCCGCCCGGGCGCGCTTGCCGCCGCCATGGCCGGCGCCGACGCCGCGATCTGCTGCCTGGCCTCGCGCACGGGCACCCCCGCCGACGCCCGCGCCATCGACCGCGACGCCACCATCGCCGCCGTCGAAGCGGCCGAGGCCGCGGGCCTGTCGCGCTTCGTCCTCCTGTCGGCGATCTGCGTCGAGCCTCCGCGGCTGGCGTTCCAGCACGCCAAGCGCGCCGCCGAGGATCGCCTCATGGCCTCCCCCATGGGCTGGACGGTCGTTCGGCCAACGGCCTTCTTCAAGTCGCTCTCGGGCCAGGTGGCGCGGGTGGCGGCGGGGCGGGCCTTCCTCGTCTTCGGCGACGGGCGGCTGACAGCCTGCGCGCCCATCTCCGACGCCGACCTCGCGGATTTCCTCGTGGCCCGCCTCTCCGACCCGGCGGCGCGGGGCCGCATCCTGCCCGTGGGCGGGCCCGGCCCCGCGATCACCCCCCGCGACCAGGCCGCGATCCTGTCGAACCTGCTGGGCCGCCCCGTCCCCGTGCGACGCGTCCCCCTCGCCCTCCTCGACGCCGCCGCCGCGAGCCTGGGGGCGGCCGCGCGCCTGCGCCCCGCCCTGGGCGCCAAGGCCGAGCTCGCCCGGATCGGGCGCTTCTACGCCACCACCTCGATGCTCGCGCGCGACCCCGCCACCGGGCGCCCGGACGCGGACTCCACCCCCCGCCACGGCCGCGACACGCTGCGCGCGCACTACGCCCGCCTCCTCGCCGGCGAGGCTACCGACGACCGGGGCGCCCACGCGGTGTTCTGAACACCGCCCCCGCTGGCCAGAGCCCCCCTTTTCCTGTAGGTCCCGCCCATCTGAGACGTGACGCCCGGACCCCGGCGCATGAGATGATGATGGGGTCGGCGGCAATGCGGCCGCCAGGAAACGGACCGCCGGGGAGGGCTCCGGTCGGACCAGATAGGATACGACGATGTTCAACGCGACGAAAAAAGAGATGCAATGGGGCGAGGAGACCCTGACGCTGGAGACCGGCAAGGTCGCCCGTCAGGCCGACGGCTCGGTCATCGCCACGCTGGGGGAAACCAGCGTCATGGCCAACGTGACCTATGCCCGCCAGCAGAAGCCCGGACAGGACTTCTTCCCGCTGACCGTGCACTACAACGAGAAATACTACGCCGCCGGCAAGATCCCGGGCGGCTTCTTCAAGCGCGAGGCCCGTCCCACCGAGAAGGAGACGCTGACCTCGCGGCTGATCGACCGGCCCATCCGGCCGCTCTTCGCGCCGGGCTTCAAGAACGAGGTGCTCGTGATGTGCACCGTTCTGAGCCATGACCTGGTCAACGACCCCGACATGGTCGCCATGATCGCCGCGTCGGCCGCGCTGACCCTGTCGGGCGCGCCCTTCATGGGCCCGATCGCCGGCTGCCGCGTGGGCTTCGAGGGCGGCGATTACGTCCTCAACCCCGAGATCGACGACATGCACGATCTCCGCAACAAGCCCGACCAGCGCCTGGACCTCGTCGTCGCCGGCACCAAGGACGCCGTGATGATGGTCGAGTCCGAGGCCTACGAGCTGACCGAGGAGGAGATGCTGGGCGCGGTCACCTTCGCCCACAAGCAGATCCAGCCGGTGATCGACCTGATCATCGACCTGGCCGAGGAAGCCGCGAAAGACCCGTTCGACTTCACGCCCCCCGACTATTCCGCGCTCTACGACCGGGTGAAGTCCCTGGGCGAGGACCGGATGCGCAAGGCCTTCGCGATCACCGACAAGCAGGAGCGCACCGGCGCCATCGCCGACGCCCGCGCCGAGGTGGTCACGCAGCTCGACGGAGAGCAGCAGCTCGACCCGAACCTCGGCTCCGCCTTCAAGAAGCTGGAATCGTCGATCCTTCGCGGCGACGTGGTCAAGGGCGGCAAGCGCATCGACGGCCGCGCCACCAACGAGGTCCGCGCCATCGAGGCCGAGACGGGCTTCCTGCCCCGCACCCACGGCTCGGCGCTGTTCACCCGCGGCGAGACCCAGGGCTTGGTGGTCACCACGCTGGGCACCGGCGACGACGAGCAGATGATCGACGCGCTGCAGGGCACCTACCGCTCCAACTTCCTGCTGCACTACAACTTCCCCCCCTACTCGGTGGGCGAAGTGGGCCGCGTCGGCCCTCCGGGACGGCGCGAGATCGGCCACGGCAAGCTCGCCTGGCGCGCGCTTCAGGCGGTCCTGCCCGCGGCGACGGATTTCCCCTACACGATCCGTCTCGTCTCCGAGATCACGGAATCGAACGGCTCCTCGTCCATGGCCTCGGTCTGCGGCGGCTCGCTGTCGATGATGGATGCGGGCGTTCCGCTGAAATCGCCGGTCGCGGGTGTCGCCATGGGCCTCATCCTCGAGGATGACGGCGACTACGCGATCCTGACCGACATCCTCGGCGACGAGGACCACCTCGGCGACATGGACTTCAAGGTCGCGGGAACCGAGAACGGCATCACCTCCCTGCAGATGGACATCAAGGTCGCGGGCATTACGCCCGAGATCATGCAGAAGGCCCTCGCCCAGGCGAAGGACGGCCGGATGCACATCCTGGGCGAGATGAACAAGGCGCTCAGCGAGGCGGCCGAGTTCTCCCAGCACGCGCCCCGGATCGAGACGATGCAGATCCCGACCGACAAGATCCGCGAAGTGATCGGCTCGGGCGGCAAGGTCATCCGCGAGATCGTGGAGACCTCCGGCGCCAAGGTCGATGTCAACGACGACGGCGTGATCAAGATCGCCTCGGCCAACGGCGACGCGATCCAGCGCGCCTACGACATGATCTACTCGATCGTGGCCGAGCCCGAGGAGGGCAAGGTCTACAAGGGCACCGTGGTCAAGATCGTCGACTTCGGCGCCTTCGTGAACTTCTTCGGCAAGCGCGACGGGCTCGTCCATGTCAGCCAGATCGAGAACCGGCGCCTGAACCACCCCTCCGACGTCCTCCAGGAGGGCCAGGAGGTCTGGGTCAAGCTTCTGGGCTTCGACGATCGCGGCAAAGTGCGCCTGTCGATGAAGGTCGTCGACCAGGAAACCGGCCAGGAGGCCGAGAAGGAAGAAGCCGAGGGCTGATCCTTCCCGCCGGGGGTCCGCCCCCGGCACCTCCGTCCGCGCGGTGAGCGCAAACGAAAACGCCCCGCGGCTGCGGGGCGTTTTTCATTGGCGCGAGCGTTTGCGCCTATTCCAGGTCCTGAACCTCCTCGGCCGGCCGGTACTCGTCGCGCGCCATCTTGATGGCCACGAGGAGGACGGACACGGTCAGGAACACGAAGAACAGCGCCTGACCGAGCCAGGCGAGCTCCGTACCCGCACCGCCGAAGCCGAACAGGCCCGAGGTCAGCGCCACCGCGAAGGTTATGAACGACCAGTATATCATGAGTACCACCGCATTCTATGCCGTCCCTTGAGCGGTCAAGGTCTGGGTGAACGCTTGGTTCCATGTCTTTTAACGTATTGACGGCCACGCACGTGAACGTGGCCGGATAGTCTCAGTAATCGCGCTCGAAGAACACGCCCAGGCTCGCGTCGCCCTCGTTCGAGGTCCCTCCCCGGAAGGTGACCGAGTCCGTAACGTCGAGGTTGAGGTTGATCTCGGCCTCGCCGGCGGAGTCCACCGTCACGTCGGTATAGACGTTCTCCGAGATGTACTTGCCCGCCTGCAGGCCGACATTGCCCTCCGAGTCGGTGGTTACGTCCAGGTCGTCCAGCCCCGTGCTCTCGCGCAGGTTGTTGACGATCCCGCCGCCGCCCCGGCCAGCCAGCGTCGCCACGGCCGAGGCGAGCTGTGCGGCCTGGAGGGGCGAGATGTTGTCGATGGACTGGCCGAACAGCAGCCGCGACAGGACCTCGTCCTCCGGCAGCTCCGGCGCCGACTGGAACGAGATGTCGGGCTCCGTCGCCTGCCCCTCCACGATGATGAAGACCGTCACCTCGCCGGTATCGGCCTCGGCCACCAGCCGGATTACGGGGTCGAAATTCCCCTGCAGGGTCACCACCCCCTCGCTGAGGTCGATGCGCTGGCCCAGCAGGTCCAGCCGGCCCCGGATCAGATCGAACTGCCCCGACGGGACCACGTTCGCCGTCGTCCCCCCCAGGGTGAGCTGCCCGCCGAGCTCCGCGTCGAGGCCCCGCCCGCGGATGAAGATCTGGTTCTCCGCCAGGATCGTCAGGTCCAGCGGATAGGCCACGCCGCCGCCGCCCGAGCCGCCCGCCTCCGCGTCCGGGTCCTCCAGGAGGCCCGCCCGGCGCAGCGTTTGCGTCACCGCCGCGTTCTCGCCCACATGGACCAGCCCGTCGGGGATGGGCCCCGTCGCGCCCAGGCCCGTGGAGGGGACGCGCAACTCCGTCTCGCCCAACCGAATCAGGCCGCCGATGGTCGCGCCGCCCGTCAGCGGGCCGGTCACGTCCACCTGCCCCGCCAGGATCGTGCGATAAAGGCGCGGGTCCTCGAACACCACGTCGCCGATCTGGATCGCCAGGTTGGCGTCGTATCCCGGATCGAGCGAGATCGGCCCGGCCACGCGGATCTGACCGCCCTCGTCCTTGTCGGCGGTGATGTTGAGCTGCACCTGTCCACCGGACAGCCGCGCCGTGCCGGAGATGTTCTCCAGCACCGCCGGCACCGTCGGCGACACGAAGCGCCCGTCGGCCAGTGTCACCGTGCCCGTCACCGAGCGCGGCTCCAGCGGCCCGTTCACCCCGAGGTCGAACCGCGCCGTCCCGCTTAAGGAGTTCGGGTCGAGGAACGGGTTGCCGAGGCTCAGGGGCAGCGAGCCCGTCACGTCCAGGTCGGCCCGGTCGAAGCTCTGCGCCACCGTCCCACCGATGGCGGCGTTGGTGCCCTGCGGCCCGCTCACGTCCAGGTCCAGCGTCACGTTCTGGCCCGACTGGCCCACCTGGCCCTGCGCCGTCACCGGCCCGTCGAGCCCTTCGACGAAGGTCGCGAGATTCGCGAGCCGCGCGTTCAGCGTCAGGTTCGACGCCCCGCCCAGCACCTGGCCGTCGGCCGTCACGTCGAGGCCGGGCGAATCGAGGCGCAGCGTGCGCACCCGGATCGGCCCCGCGGCCCGCTCGCGCGCCGCCGACAAATCGAGCGCCGTCGGCCCGCCCGCCAGCAGGTCGTCCACCTGGGCGATGCCGGTGCGCACGCCGCGCGCGCGCGCGTCCGCCGTCACGTCGAAGCGTCCGCCATCGACCCGGCCCGACCCTTCGGCCTGCAGCGAGACCTGCCCCGCCAGGGGCTGCCCCGCCAGGCGGCTGAACCGCGACAGGTCCTCGGCCGACATCTCCACCCGTCCGTCGACGCTGGGCGTCTCCTCCAGGTCGGCGATGCGGGCGGCCGCGTCCAGCACCACGCCGGCGCCGGTGCCGTCGAGCGTGACCTGCCAGTCGCCCTCGGTCTCCCGCGCGTCGAGCGTGACCCGGCCCTCGCCGGTCATCTCCGGCACGATGGCCGACAGTTCGGGGAAGACGATGCTGGCCTCGGCCGCGTTCTGCCCCGGCCCGTAGGCCCCCTGCCCGGTGACGGAGACCTGCGGGTTCTGCAGGTTCAGCGTCCTGAGAGAGAGCGCCTCGCCGTCCTTCTCGCCGGCGAGGGCCAGTTCGGTCACCCCGGCGAACAGCCGGTCGAGCTCGGCCTGGCCCAGTGCCAGGTCGTTCGTGCGGCCCCGCACCTGTGCTGCGGCCTCGCTCAGGTCGCTGCGCGCGCGCCCCGTCACGTCCAGGTTCACCTGGCCGCCCAGCTCGCGCCCCGCGATGTCCGAGAAGACCGACAGGTCGGCCACGCCCACCCGGGCGGTCCCGTCCACCAGCGGCACGGTGTCGAGGTCGGTCACCGTCGCGTCGGCGGCGATCTCGGCGCCCGCGCCCGTGCCCTCCAGGTCGATGGTCCAGCCGTCCTCGCCCTCGTCGGCCACCAGCGCGATCCGCGCGTCGCCGCTCATGGCGGGCACGATCTCAGCCAGGTCGGCCAGGGCCACGGTCAGGTCGGCGGCGCCGTCCCCGGTGCCGTAGCGGGCCGATCCCGCCACGTCGATCTGCGGGTTCTCAAGCGTCAGGTCCTCGACCACGATCCGCTCGCCGTCCTTCTCGCCCCGGAACGCAAGCTGCGTCGCGCCGGCCAGCAGGGCGTCCACCTCGTCCACGCCGATCACCACGTCCGAGGCGCGCCCCGACACGTCGGCGTTCGCGACGCTGAGGTCGGTGCGCCCGCGCCCGTCCAGCGACAGGTCCACAGTGCCGTTCAGCTCGCGTCCCGCCAGGTCCGAGAAGACCGACAGGTCCGCAACCGCCAGCTCGGCCGAGCCGTCGATCAGCGGTGCATTCTCCGTGTCGCGCAGGCCCTGGACCAGCGCGTCGGCCACGATCCGCGCCCCCGCGCCGTCGCCGTCGAGGTCCACGTTCCAGTCCTCGCCGTCCTCGGTCGCCTCCAGCACGATCGTCGCCGGGCCGGACATGGTGTCTACCACGCGGGCGAGGTCGGCCAGCCCGATCCGGGCCTCCACGCTGGAATTGCCCGG
The DNA here is from genome assembly GCA_947500825.1 of uncultured Paracoccaceae bacterium. Classification (GTDB taxonomy): domain Bacteria; phylum Pseudomonadota; class Alphaproteobacteria; order Rhodobacterales; family Rhodobacteraceae; genus Palleronia. The sequence goes on from CANMTR010000006.1 coordinate 64,213, forward strand.
CGCCACGTCGGCCTCCCCGGTCACCGTGATCTGGGGGTTCTGCACCAGCAGGCGCGGCACCGCGATCTCGTCACCCGCGCGTTGCACCGCCGCGTCGATCTCCGTCACGCCCGCCAGCAGGTTGTCCACCTCCCCCTGGCCGATGGCCACGTCGGTGGTGGTGCCCGCCAGCGTCGCATCGACGGTCGACGCGTCCAGCCGCGCGCTCCCTTCGGTGGAGAGGTCCACGGCGCCGCCCAGCTCTCGCCCCGCGAAGACCGAGAAGTTCGACAGGTCGGCGGCGGCGACCGACAAGTCGAACCGCGCCAGGGGCGAATCGGCATCGAGGTCGGACAGGGTCGCCGTGCCGGCGATGTCGGCCTCGGCCCCTTCGGCCTCCAGCACCAGGTCCCACTCGTCGTCGGGCCGCTCGGCGGTGAAGGTCAGCGTCGCCGGCCCCGACAGGTCCGGGTCCACCTGGCTCAGGTCCGCGACCGTCAGGTCGGCGTTGGCCGTCCCCCCGTCCGAGGTCAGGTCGGCGCTGGCCTGCAGGTCCAGGTCGGGGTTCTGCACGCTCAGGGTCTCCACGCGCAGGCCGGTCTCGTCGCGCCGGGCGTCGAGCGCCAGCTCGGTCGCCCCGTCGAGCAGCGGGTCCAGCTCGGGCACCCCCACGGCGAGATCCTGCGTGGTGCCGCCCAGGTCCACGTCGAACGCGCCAGACAGCGCCTCGGCCGACAGGTCCAGCTCCAGTTGCCCCGCCCCCGACAGGGGCCGCCCCGCCAGCGCGGAGAAGGCCGAGAAATCCTCGGCGTCGAGCGCGGCGGTCAGCTCTAGCGGCACGTTCTCGCCGTCGGGGTCCACCTGCCCCTGCCCCTCGAGGGCGAAGCCCGCGCCCGCGAGGCGCAGCAGGCCCATCGTGATCGGCTCCCCGGCCTCGAAGCCGATCTCCAGGCGGCCGTCGATGGCATCGCCCAGGGCGTTGGCCAGGCCCGGATCGTCCAGCGCCAGGCCCGCGGCGGCGAAGTCGAACCCCGCCTCCACGTCGAGGCTCTCGCCCGATCCGGCGATGATCCCCGCCCCGTCCAGCGCGATCCGCTCGATCGAGGCCGTGGGCGTCTCCAGGTTGTCGAGCGAGATCAGCCCGGTCCAGTCGTCTCCCTGGCTCGCGTCGAATCGCACGTCGAGCCCGACGCGGCCCACCTGCACGTCCTGCCCCGCGGGCAGGACCACCGGCCCGTCGTCCGAGGCGATCTGGCCGCGCACGTCGATCAGGTCGGGCACGCCGTCCGCGCCCACCGCGACCTGGCCCGTCAGCGACAGGGACTGGGCCGACAGGTCCAGCGCCGACAGGCGGAATCCGCCCTCGGGCAAGGTCGCCCCTTCGGCCTGAAGCTGCACGTCGGGGCCGAAGAAGGGGCGGTATTCGGGGTTGAACAGCGCGGTGACGTCGCCGCCCAGATCCACGGCGAACTGGCTCGCGCCGTCGACCTCCGCCAGCGACAGGGTGCCGTCGAGCCGCGGCTCGCCGTCCGTCTGCAGCGCCAGCGTCGCGTCGAAGTCCGACAACCGGCCCGACCCTTCCACCGACAGCGCCACCGACGGGCGCCCGGGAAGATCGATCAGGTTCGCCACGATCCCGTCGGGCCCCTCGTCCAGCGCCACGTCCACCGACAGCTCGTTGCTCTCGTTATCGAAGCTGCCCTCGATGTCGAACTGGCCCTGCTCGTCGTCGACGCGGGTGGCCTCGATGTTGACCTGGCCGGACCCGTCCGCGAGCTGCGCCCCGCCCGAGACCTGCAGCACCGCCGCCGTCCCGATTATGGGCTGGCCCAGCTCCACCCGCTCGATGGCGAGCTGCTCGAGGTTGATCGACACCGGCAGCTCGGGCAGCGAGAACGGCTCCGCCTCGGGGCTGGGCACATCCGCGGGCTGCTCGCCGCCCTGGGGCAGGCGCGGCAGGATGATCTCGGCGGCCGACAGCTCCTCCACCTGAAGCCGCCCGCGCAACAGCGCCGTGCGCGTCCAGTCCAGCACCGCGTCGTTCACGGTCAGCCAGGTCCCCTCCTCGTCGGAGATGGTGATCTGCTCGATGGTCGCGCGCGAACTCAGCGCCCCCTGGAAGCCGCGCACCCGCACCTGCATCCCGTCGGACGAGAGCCGGTTCTCGATCTGCCGCTCCAGGAAGCCGCCGCCGTCGTCCTCGTCGGCCCCGTCGTCCTGTGCCAGCACCGGCACGACCCCGAGGCCCGCCGCCAGAAGGGCAAATCGCGCAACTTTCCGCATCACCGGTCTCCTTTCAGAAGGCCTGGCCGATTCCGATATATACCTCGACGCCGGAGGCGTCCTCCTCGTCGTCGCCGCTCGACACCGGCGTCGCCACGTCCAGCCGGATCGGCCCGATCGGCGTCTGGTAACGCAGGCCGAGGCCGGCCCCCGCATGGCTGTCGCTGTCGCCGCTCACGAACGAATCGCGCCCCACGATGCCGTAGTCGTAGAAGGCGACGAGGCCGATGCTCTCCGTCACCCCCGCCCGGATCTCGCCCGACAGGCCCACATAGGACGCGCCGCCCGAATCGGTGCCGTCGTCCAGCGTCACGCCGAGCGACTGGTAGGGGTGGCCGCGCACGGTGCCGCCGCCGCCCGAGTAGAAGCGGTAATCGTTGGGCACCATCTCCAGGTCGGCGCCGACGATGGAGCCGCCCTGCACCCGGCCCGCGAGCGTAAAGCGGTCGTCGGTCCCGAAGCTGAGATAGGTCCGCCCGTCCCAGGTGATGCGCCCGCCGTCGCCGGTCTCGTCGTTCAGCCCATAGAACGGCGTCGCCCCCAGCGCGGCATAGATCCCGCCCTTGGGGTCGAGCTCGTTCTCGCGGCCGTCATAGGTGGCCGAGAGCGGCGCGGTCAGCATCGAGTAGTCGGTGGTCTCGCCGTCGGCCTCCACCCGGCTGAAGCGGTAGGCCAGCCCGTACTCGATCTCGAGCCGGTCGTTGACGTAGCGGTTGATGCCCGCCCCGATCGTGCCGACATCGGAGGTGTAATCCTCCTCGTTGAGCCGTTCCACCCGCGCCTCGAGGAACAGCGTGTTCTCCGGCGAGAAGGTCGCGGGGCGTTCCAGCCGCACGCCGAGGCTGTAGTCGCGCCCCGCATTGCCCTCGTCGGTCTCGTCGCTGCCCAGCCCCGAGATTTCCCCGTCGATCCTGAGCCGCTCGGCGCCCCCCAGCAGGTTGCGGTGCAGCCAGTAGGCCGTCAGCGTCGCGCCCTCCACGGTCGAGATCTCCGCGCCGAATCCGATCCGGCGCGGCGGATAGGCCACGAGGTCGGCGTCGATATCGAGGCTGTTGTCGTAGTTGAGCGTCTCCGCCTCCGTCAGCGCCACGGCCGAGAAAACCTGCGTGCGCCGCAGGCGGCGTCCCACGTCCTCAAGCTCGTCGGGGTCGTAGCGGTCGCCCTGCGGATAGCCCGCGATGGCGCGCAGCCGTTCCTCGCGCACGTCGGTGCTGCCCGAGAAGGCCAGCCGCCCGAAGGTCGCCACCGGCCCCGGCGCGATGGCGATGGACGACGCGACGGTGTCGCTGTCGTGCTGGGCCACCACGCTCTGCCCCGACACCTCCGCCTTGGCGTTGCCCGCCTGGCGCCAGCCGTCCACGGCCGCGCCGGCCGCGCTCACGATCACGCCCGACGGCGCCGGCTCGCCCACGGCATAGCCGTCGGGTAGTTCCGTCTCGGGCGCCAGCGGCCCCACCTCCGCCTGGGAGAAGGAGAACTGCGCGCCCGGGTCGATCTGCACCGTCACGCTGCGTATGCCGCCCAGGTCGGCCAGCGGCGGGATCTCGGCCGCCTCGCGCCCGTTCACCGCCACGTTGATCGTGCCGCCGTAATACCCTTCGGAGTAGAGCGTGCCGATCAGGCGCCCGTATTCCGCCCGCGCCGCGGCCAGGATCTCGGCCGGGTCGGTGACCTCCTCGCCGTCGGCGGCGACCAGCAGCGAGGAGGACCGCAGCGTGTCCTCCAGGTCCTCGTCGCCCGCCACGGTGAAGGTGAAGCCGTCTATGGCGACGGCCGGACCGGCGCAAAGCGCCCCGGCGGCCGTGATCGCCGCGATGGATCGTCTGACCAAGCCTCTGCCCCCCGGTTTGACCCCGGCCCCGACCTTAGGGGGCGGGGCGCGCGGGGGCTAGACGCGGGCGATCACGTTTGTCGTCATTCCTCCACTTCGGCGGCGACCTGTGCCCAAGTTAACAACGTGAACACGGCCGTGCCGCCCACGACGTTGCCGATCAGCACCGGAACGAAGAAATTCAGCGCGCCCATGAAACCCAGCGTGCCGTTCACCACCATGTAGGCCATCTCCACCGACCCCGCTATGATGTGGGTGAAGCCGCCCGCCGCGATCAGCCAGGTGAACACGGTGATGACGAGGAAGGCGTTGCTCTGCGACGTGGGCAGCATCCACACGATCGCCGCGATCAGCACGCCCGCGGGCAGCGCCAGGAAGAACCCCTCGATCGGCGGGTGCAGGACCGCGTGTTCCGAGATCGCCTGGATGGCCCCCTTCACCTCCGGCCCGAAGACGGGGGTATAGAACATGAACGTGCCGGCGATGAACGCGCCCACCACGTTGGCCACCAGCACCATGATCCACAGCCGCGCGGTGAGATACATGTATTCGCGGCAGGGCTGCGACATGAGCGGCAGCACGGTGGTGATCGTGTTCTCGGTGAAGAGCTGCATCCGCCCCTTGATCACCAGCAGGAAGCCCAGCGAATAGCCCAGGCTCTCCACCAGCGGCCGCCACGGCTCCGCCGGCAGGTGGACCTGCAAGATCGCCTCGCCGATGACCGAGAAGGCGATCAGGATGCCCGCCGCCAGCCCCGAGAAGATCAGCGAGGTCTTGGGCCGGGTCATCTCCTCGACGCCGTCGCGCCGGATCACCTCGTAGATCAGCCGCGCCGTGAGGCCGCTCGCCTCCTGGACGTGCTGCTCCTCCCCGCCGTCGATGTTCTGGCGCTCCTGGTGCTCTTCGCTCATTTCTCGCGCGCGGATGCGTTCTTCGGTCCTGTCTACCATCGTCTTTCCTGTCATGGGGTGCCGGAACCCGGGCGCGGGCGGACTGTTTGCCACGAACGATTTAGCATGGAGGCGGCAATGACCAAGGACCACGGCCCGTCGATCAAGGACGACGAAACCTTCGAGGCCCTGCGCGACCAGGGCGCCTCCAAGGAGAAGGCCGCCCGTATCGCCAACGCCCAGGCCAGCGACGACATGTCCCCGGACGAAAAGGGCGGCCACCGCCCGCCCTACGAGGAATGGACCGTCGACGATCTCTATGCCCAGGCGCAGAAGGTCGGGATCGATGGCCGTTCGGACATGACCAAGGACGAGTTGATCGCCGCCCTGCGCGACCACTGATCCCGACCGAAGGGAGGGCGGCCTTCGACGAGGCCGCCCCCGGAAACGTGTCTACCAGCCGTTCTCGGTGACGATGTTGTCCTGATCCACGCCCGCGTCCTTCAGCGCCTCGCGGACGTCGTTGACCATCTCCTTGGGCCCGCAGATGTAGAACCGACGGTCCTTGTCGCCGAGATGGTCCTTCAGGAACTCGGCGTCGATCATCCGGGTGTCTACGTCCGCATCCGCCTGGTCGGTCACGGTGAACACCGTTTCCAGCCCGTCCATCTGCTCCCACTCCTCGCGCAGGATGATGTCCTTCTCGGTCTGGTTCGAATAGATCAGGGTGCAGCCCGCCAGGTCGCCGTCCTTGGCCCGGCGCCGCAGGATCGGGATATAGGGCGTCACGCCCGCGCCCCCGGCGATGAACACGCCCGGCCCCTTGTCGGTGATCGCCCCGCCCGGCGCGTCGCCGATCACCTTGTCGCCGGGGGTCATCTCGGGGATGTGCTTGGTCATGCCCTCGTCGTGGTCGGGATAGGTCTTGATCACGAACTCGACGCGGTCGCGCTCCTCGGGCTGGGAGGTCATGGTGAAGGGGCGGTCCTCGTCGCGCCAGCCGTCGCGGTCGAATGCGAAATGGGTGCACTGGCCCGACTCGAACTCGAAGCCCTCGGGCCGGTCGAAGACCAGGCGATAGGTGTCGTGGGTAACGGGCGACTTTTCCTTCAGGGTGAAGGTGTAGCTCTCGGCCATGGTGTCCTCCGGCTCGGGTTTCCCGCCAAACACCAGGCCGCGCGCCCTTGTTCCGGGGTCAGGCCCGCGCTGCGCGGTCGCGCCCCTCGAGCTGCGCCATCACCTCGATCAGGCCCAGGCCCCGGTCCGCGCGGGCCACGGGCTCGCGCCGCGCCGCCTCCACGAGGAAGGCCGTCTCGGGCAGGGGCGGCGCGAAGATCACCGCCGAGTGCGGCATCGCCGCACTCAGCCCCGTGCGCGCCACCGACAGCCCGAGAAGCGCGGTCTTGCGCCCCCGCCCCGTGCGCGCCCGCGGCCCGATCGTGTCGTAGCCGTTGCGCCGGACCGCGCCGCCGATCGCGCCATAGACATGGCGCGCGGCGAAGATGCCGGGCCGCGCGGACAGGGGCAGCGCCGCGATCCCCGCCTCCGCCCGCACATAGAGGCGCTCCGCCTCGTCCAGCAGGCGGCGCACCATGGCGCGCACCTGCGCGTCGGGCCGCGCCTCGTCGCAGAACGCCTCCCGGTCGAGGCCGGCGGCGTCGAGCCACGCGCCCGGCAGGTACACCCGCCGCGCCCGGGCATCCTCGCCCACGTCGCGGGCGATGTTGGTGAGCTGCATCGCCACGCCCAGGTCGCAGGCCCGCGACAGCGCATGGGCGTCGCGCACGCCCATCACTACGCACATCATCGCCCCCACCGCCGAGGCCACCCGCGCGGCGTAGTCGCGCAGCTCCGACATCGTCTCGTAGCGCCGGCCCAGCGCGTCCCAGGCCAGTCCCTCCAGCAGCGCCTCGGGCAGCTCGCGCGGCATCTCGTGGTCCTCCACCACGGCGGCGAAGGCCCGGTCGGCCGCCCCGTCGGCGGGCGTGCCGCGATACGCGAGGTCCAGCCGGTCGCGCAGGCGCAGCACCGCGCCCCGCTTGTCGGTCCCCTCGTCCACCGCGTCGTCGGCCAGCCGGCAGAACGCATAGAGCGCCAGCGCCGGGTCGCGCACGCGCCCGGGCAGCAGCTTCGAGGCGGCGTGGAACGACAGCGACCCGTGCCGGATCGCCTCGCGGCAGGCCTCCATGTCGGCGGGCGCGATCATTCGGCCGCCATCCGCGGCGTCGCGGGCCGCGCGGGCTCGGGCACCAGGTGCCCCAGCACCTCGGCCGAGGACACGACGCCCGGCAGCCCCGCGCCCGGATGCGTCCCCGCCCCCACGAGATAGAGGCCACTGGCCTCCTCGCTCACGTTGTGGGGCCGGAACCAGGCCGATTGCAGGATGCGCGGCTCGATGGAGAATCCCGATCCGTGCAGGCTGAGATAGCGGTCGCGGAAATCCTCGGGCGTCATCACGTGCTCGGCCACGATCCGGTCGCGGAAACCGGGGATCATCGTCTCCAGCTGCGCGGCCACCCGCTCGCGGTAGCGCGGCTCCTCCATCCGCCAGTCCACCGGGTCGGCATGGCCCAGATGTGGCACCGGCGACAGGGCATAGAAGGTGTCGTCGCCCTCGGGCGCGGCCGAGGGGTCGGTCACCGTGGGCCGGTGCAGGTAGAGGCTCATGTCCTCCGCCAACTTTCCCTTGACGAAGATGTCGTTCACCAGCCCCTTGTAGCGCGGCCCGTTCAGGATCGTGTGGTGGCCCACGTCGCCCCACATCTCCCGCGTTCCCCTGGTGCCGAAATACCAGACATAAAGGCCCATGGACCACCGCCGCGAGCCCATGCGCTTCTCGGTCCAGCGTCGCTTTCCGGGCAGGAGCGTGCCATAGGTGTGGCCCGCGTCGGCGTTCGAGACCACGATGTCCGAGGCGACCTCCTCGCCGCCCGCCAGCCGCACGCCGCGCGCCGCCCCGTCCGGCCCCGTCAGGATGCGCGCCACCTCCGTCTCGAGCCGGATCTCGCCGCCCGCGCCGCGGATCGCGGTGGCCATCGCCTCGGCGATCGCGGCGACGCCCCCCATGGCGTAATGGACGCCGAACGCCTTCTCCAGGTGGCTGACGAGGATGTACATCGACGTCACGTTGAACGGGTCGCCGCCGATGAACAGCGGGTGGAAGCTGAACGCCATCTGCAGGCGCGGGTCGCGGAAGCGCCGCGCCGCGTGGGCCGCGACCGAGCGGTCGGCGCGCATCCGCGCGAAGCTCGGCAAGACCGCGATCAGGTCCTTCAGACGGTGCATGGAGCGTCGCCCCAGGTCCTCGAACCCGAAGCGGTAGCGCGCCTCGGCCTCCTTCAGGAACCGCTCGTAGCCGGCCACGTCGCCGGGGCTGAGGCGTCCCACCTCGGCGCGCATGGCGTCGGTGTCGGCCCGCGCGCTGAAGGAGGACCCGTCCGGCCAGCGGATCTCGTAGAACGGGTCGAGCGGGCGCAGGTCCACGTCGGCGTCGAAGTCGCGCCCGCAGGCGGCCCACAGGTCGCGGAACAGTTGCGGCACCGTCACGATGGTCGGCCCGAGGTCGAAGCGGTGCCCCTCCTTCCATATCGCCGAGCCGCGCCCCCCGGGGCTGTCGAGCCGGTCCACGACCGTGACGCGGTAGCCCTTCGCCAGCAGGCGCATCGCCGCCGCGAGACCCCCCAGGCCGGCGCCGATCACCACCGCGTGGCTCGGCCCTGTCGATATGGTGTTCATGGGGTCGAGCGTAGCAGTGTCCAGTTTGCCTGACAATTCGCATCGCGACCCTTCCCCTGCCGTGCGAAGGCTGGCACAGATGACCGGCAGACCGCACCGGAGGATGGGTCATCCAGACCGTCTCGCTCAGCGTTCACAGGTTCGACCGGCGCCGCGACCGGCTCTGGGTGCTCGGCCAGATGGCCCTGTCGCGCCGCCACATGGCCCGCCTGCCCGGCTGCACCTTCTGGAGGCTCTGCGGATCGGGCTCGGGCGAGGGCTTCACCCCGCGCCCCGACCCGGCCGTCTGGGCGATCCTGGCCGCCTGGCCCGACGCCGACACCGCCCGCGACCGGGTGACGCGGGCGCCCGTGTTCCGCCGCTGGCGGGCGCGCGCGGGCGCGGCCTGGACGCTGTTCCTCTCGCCGTCCGAATCGCGCGGCCTCTGGGCCGGCCAGGCGCCCTTCTCCCCCGGCCGGGAGACATCGTCCCCCGAGACAGGCCCAGAAATAGGCCCGGGAACAGGCCCCGGAACGGGCCCCGTCGCCGCCCTCACCCGCGCGCGCATCCGCCCGCGCCACATGGCCCGCTTCTGGGCCCGCGTCCCCGACATCTCCGACCGGATCGGGGCCGACCCGGACGTGCTGTTCAAGATCGGCCTCGGGGAGGTGCCCTGGCGCAACCAGATCACCTTCTCGGTCTGGCCCGACGCCGCCGCCATGGCCCGCTTCGCCCGCACCGGCGCCCATGCCGGGGCGATCCGCGCCGTCCGGTCCCAGGGCTGGTTCTCCGAGGAGCTCTACGCCCGCTTCCGCGTCACCGGCGAGGCGGGGGACTGGCCGGGCGTCCCGCCGCTCGCGCCCGAGGAGGCCCCATGACCGGACCCTTCCCCTTCACCGCCATCGTCGGCCAGGACGACATGACGCGCGCCCTGGTCCTCACCGCGGTCGACCCCCGGATCGGCGGCGTCCTGGTGATGGGCGACCGCGGCACCGGCAAGTCCACCGCCGTGCGCGCCCTGGCCCACCTGCTGCCCCCCATCCGCGCCGTGGCCGACTGCCCGGTGAACTCCGCGCGGCCCGCCGACATGCCCGACTGGGCCGAGGCCGCCGACACCCGCGTCGTCTCCCGCCCCACCCCGGTGGTGGACCTGCCCCTGGGCGCGGGCGAGGACCGGGTGACCGGCGCGCTCGACATCGAGCGGGCGCTGACCATGGGCGAGAAGGCGTTCCAGCCGGGCCTCTTGGCCCGCGCCAACCGCGGCTACCTCTATATCGACGAGGTCAACCTGCTGGAGGACCACCTGGTCGACCTCCTCCTCGACGTGGCCCAGTCGGGCCGCAACGTGGTGGAGCGCGAAGGCCTGTCGATCTCCCACCCCGCCCGCTTCGTCCTGGTGGGCTCGGGCAACCCCGAGGAAGGGGAGCTGCGCCCCCAGCTCCTCGACCGGTTCGGCCTGATGGTGGAGGTCTCCTCCCCGCGCGACATCGACACCCGGGTGGAGGTGATCCGCCGCCGCGACGCCTACGAGCGCGCGCCGGCCGCCTTCCTGCGCGACTGGAAGCCGGCGGAGGCCGCCCTGCGCCGCGACATCCTCGCCGCGCGCAAGCGCATCGCCCGCCTCGACACGCCCGAGGCGGCGTTGCGCGACTGCGCCGCCCTGTGCGTGGCGCTGGGCTCGGACGGGCTCCGGGGCGAGCTGACGCTCCTGCGCGCCGCCCGCGCGGCCGCGGCCCTCGCGGGCGCGGACGAGGTCGGCCGCGACCACCTGCGGGACGTGGCCGCCATGGCGCTGCAGCACCGCCTGCGCCGCGACCCGATGGACGAGTCCGGCTCGCGCACCCGCATCGACCGCATCGTGGGGGAGGTCTTCGGCCCCGCCCCGGCGACCGCCGAATGACCCCCTGGGCGCTCGCCCTGCGCGCCGCCGACCTCCTCTGCGTGGCGCGGGGCGAGCTGGGTGGGCTGTGGCTGCGCGCCCGCCCCGGCCCGGCCCGCGACGCCCTGCTCGACCGCCTCGCCCCCCTCGAGCCCCGCCGCTGCCCGCCCGGCATCACCGACGCAGGCCTCTTCGGCGGCATCGACCTCGCCCAGGCGCTGGCCTCCGGGCGTCTCGTCGGCCGTGCCGGCCTTCTCGACACCGCCCCCGCCCTCCTCCTGCCCATGGCCGAACGGACCGAGACGGGCCTCGCGGGCCGCCTCGCCGCGGCGCGGGACGCCGGCGGCCCGGTCCTCGTCGCCCTCGACGAGGCCGCCCCGGACGAGGGCGCGCCTCCCGCGCCCCTGACCGAACGTCTGGGCGCCTTCGCCGTGCTCGACGGCATCGCCCTCGCTGACCTCGCCGAGACGCCCCCGCCCCCCGACCTCGCCGCCGCGCGCGCCGTCCATGCCCGCGCGCGGGTGCCCGACGCGCTGGCCGCGGCGCTCGTGGCCACGGCCGCCCGGCTCGGGATCGCAACCCTGCGCGCGCCCCGCTTCGCCATCGCCGCCGCGCGGGCCAACGCCGCCCTCGACGGCCGGGACGAGGCAAACGAGGACGACGCCGCCCTCGCCGTCCGCCTCTGCCTCGCCCATCGCGGCACCTCCCCCCCGGAGACGGAGGAGGAGCAGGAGGCGCCGGACGAGGGCACCGAGGACGGCGCCGATGCGCCGCCCGACAGGACCGACGCGGACAGGGGCCGGGACGACGGGGACGCGGAGGGCGATGGCGACGCCGGCGCCGACCGGTTGGTGGAGGCCGCCCGCGCCGCCCTGCCCCCGGGCCTGCTGGCCACGCTCCGCGCCGCGCGGGCGCGGCGCGACGCGGCGGCCTCCTCCGGCGCGGGCGCGCGCACCGCCTCGGCCGGGCGCGGACGGCCCCTGCCTCCGCGCCCGGGGCGCGCGGGCGCGGGCCGGATCGACGCCGCCGCCACCCTGCGCGCCGCCGCGCCGTGGCAGACGCTGCGCCGCCGCGCCGCGCCGGACGATCCGCGCCGCCTGCTCCTGCGCCCCGGCGACATCCGCCTGGCCCGGTCGGAGCGGCGCACCGACCGGCTGGTGATCTTCGCCGTGGACGCCTCCGGCTCGGCGGCCATGTCGCGCATGGCCGAGGCCAAGGGCGCGATCGAGGGCCTGCTGTCCGACAGCTACGCCGCGCGCGACCACGTCGCCCTGGTGGCGTTCCGCCGCGAGGGCGCCGAAGTGCTGCTGCCGCCCACCCGCTCGCTCACCCAGTCGCGCCGCCGGCTCCGGGCCCTGCCGGGAGGCGGCGGCACGCCGCTCGCCGCCGCCCTGGCCGAGGTGGCCGACCTCGCCGACCGGGCCCGGCGCGCGGGGCTGACGCCGAGCCTTGTGCTGCTGACCGACGGTCGCGCCAACATCGCCCTCGACGGCACCGCCGACCGCGCCCGCGCCAGCGCCGAGGCCGAGGAGCTCGCCCGCGGCCTCGGCCTTCCCGCGCTGGTGGTCGATACCGGCACCCGCACGGCCCCCGCCCTGCGCGCCCTGGCCGCGGCCCTGGGCGCCCCCCTCGTCTCCCTGCCCCGCGCGGGCATGGAGGCCGCCCTGACGGAGCTTCCCCGCTGATGGACTGGGACAGGCAGGGCACCGACTGGCCCAACCGCGACGCTTCGAGATTCGTCGAGAGCCGCCCCCACCGCTGGCACGTCCAGGACGCGGGGTCCGGCCCGGCGGTGCTGCTGATCCACGGCACGGGAGCGGCCACCCATTCCTGGCGCGACGTGCTGCCCCTGCTGGCGCGGGGTCACCGGGTGGTGGCGATGGACCTGCCCGGCCACGGCTTCACCGCCATGGGCAGCCGCCGCCGCTCCTCCCTGCCGGCCATGGCCGAGGATGTCTGGAGCCTTTGCGACGCGCTGGAGGTGGACCCGGCGATCCTGGCGGGCCATTCGGCCGGGGCCGCGATCGCGGTGGCCATGGAAGGAGCCCGCCCGGCGGGGCGGCGCATCGTGGGGATCAACGCGGCGCTGGGCACCTTCGACGGGCCGGCGGCGTGGCTGTTCCCGTCCATGGCGCGCGGGCTGGCCGCCATGCCCTTCGTGCCCCGCGCGGTCGCGGCGACCCTGGGCGCCACGGGCGGCAGCGACCAGCTCCTGCGCTCCACGGGCAGCCGGATCGACGCGCCCGGGCGCGCGTTCTACCGCCGGCTGGTGGCGGCCCCCTCCCACGTGGAGGGCGCGCTGGAGATGATGGCGCAATGGTCCACCCGGTCGCTGTCTGACACGCTGCCGCGCCTCGGGGGGCCGGTCCGGCTGGCAACGGGCGACCTGGACAGGGCGGTGCCGCCCCGCGTGTCGGCCGAGGCGGCCGCGCGCTGCCCCGACGGGCGCGCGCTCTCCATGGGCCCGCTGGGCCACCTCGCCCACGAGGAGGCCCCGGAGGCGGCGGCCGCCCTGATCCTGTCCGACCCCGCCTGAGACCGCCGCCGCAGCCCGGGCAGTGGACAAAGGCGTATTTTGGAGACGCCGGGGAGGGGCCGGGCGCGCCCTGATACACGACGAGCCCGCGTGCTACTGCACGACGAAATCCGCGTGGAGCGCGCCTGCGGCCTTGATGCTCTTGAGGATGTCGATCATGTCGCGCGGCGCCACGCCCAGGGCGTTGAGGCCGGTGACCACGTCCGACAGGGACGCCGTCTCGGGCACCTCCGCCAGGCCGATGCCGGGCTCCTGCTCGATTTCCACGTTGGTCCGCGGCACCACCACGGTCTCGCCCTCGGCGAAGGGGTTGGGCTGGGAGACGAGCGGGGCCTCCTCGACCCTGAGCGTCAGGCCCCCCTGGCTGACGGCGACTCGGCTGATGCGCACGTCCTCGCCCATCACGATGGTGCCCGAGCGCTGGTCGACCACGACGCGGGCGCGGCGCTCGGGCTCGACGGTGATGTTCTCGATCCGCGACAGGGCATGGGCGGGCGAGGCGGTCGCGGTGGCGGCGATGTTCACCGACACGGTGCCCGCGTCGAGCATCCGCGCCACGGCGCGGTTCAGCGAACCGTTGATGGCCTGCTCGATCCGCGCCGCGGTGGTGAAGTCGGGCGTGCGGAGCGCCAGGCGCACCACGTCGAGCCCCGAGAAGTCGAAGTCGATCTCGCGCTCCACGCGGCCCCCCGCGGGGATAGACCCGGCCGTGGGGACGCCTTGGGTGACGGAGGCCGCCGCGCCCTCGGCGCTGACGCCGCCCGCGATCACCGTGCCCTGCGCCACGGCATAGACCTGCCCGTCGGCGGCGTTGAGGGGCGTCATCACAAGCGTGCCGCCCAGGAGCGAATCGGCGTCGCCGATCGCCGAGACGGTCACGTCGATGCGGCTGCCGGTGCGCGAGAAGGGCGGCAGGTCGGCGGTGACGAGCACCGCGGCCACGTTGCGCGGCCGGAACTGCTCGCCGCTCACGTTGACGCCCAGCCGCTCCAGGATGGTGGACATGATCTCCTCGGTGAAGGGCGCGTTCCTGAGGCCGTCGCCGGTGCCGTTGAGGCCCACCACGAGGCCGTAGCCCACCAGGTCGTTGCCGCGCACGCCGTCGAACTCCACCAGGTCCTTGATGCGGACCTGGCTCGCCTGGGCGGCCAGGGGAGCGAGCGCGAGGACCAGCGCGAGGACGAGCCGGATCATCGCAGATACGCCGTCAGGGTGAGGCCCGAGAGCCGCGCGGTCACCGCGTAGAGGCTCTCCATCTGCGTGCGCGACTGTTCCAGCCGGACCGCCGCCTCGTAGGGATCGACCCCGATCATGTCGAGGCGCGCGCGCTCCAGCCCGTCGCGCTCGGCCGCCGTGCGCACCTCCGCCCGTTCCAGCCGCTCCTCGACCACGCCGCCGGCGGCCTGCAGCCCCGTCAGCCCGTCGCGCGCCGCGAAGGTCCCCGTGGCGGTCGCCTGGACGACCGCGCGCCGTTCTCCCGCGTCGCCGGGCAGCGCGCCGGCGTCGAGGACGGCGAGGCGGGCCAGCGCCGCCAGCCCGGCGCGGACCTCGCCGGAATCGGCCCGGGGGGCGAACCCGACGCTCTCGCCCGCGGCCACGCGGACCGGCGCCCGAGAGGCCTCCGCGCCGAGATAGTCCTCGTCGAACCCGCCCCCTTCGGCGAAGTAGGCCGTCACCGCCGCGTCCAGCTCCGCGGCCGTGGTCGCGCCGCCGACCGCCTCGCGGACGCCGGCCAGGATCTCCCCGGCGGGGCGCGTCGCGGGCCCGTCGGTGGCCACGCCGGCGAACAGGCGCACGCCGCCCACCTCGGTGTTGAGGTCCGACACCATGCCCTCGAACGCCTCCCGCGCCGTGTGCGCCAGCACGTCCACCGACAGCTTGGTGTTGCTGGCGCCGATCCCGGTCGTGGCATCGGCCACCATGGCCAGGCGCGATCCGGCCCGTTCCAGCGCGATCTGCGTGGCCTCGGTCAGCACCCGCATCTCCGATAGCGAGGTCTCGTGGGCCGACACCCGCGACAGGCCCCGCTCCACCGCGGCCAGGGGGGCGGTATCCCCGCCCATCGCCCGGCCCGGGTCGGCGCTCAGGCCCGTGGTGACCTCCTGGCCCAGCCGCGTGAGCTCGCGGTCGAGCCGGGCGAGCCCCAGGCCCGTGGCGTAGCTGCGGGACATGTCCCCGATCGGCGGCAGGCTCATGTCAGATCTCCAGGATGCGGTCGATGAGGGAACCCGCGATCTGGATCACGCGGGCATTGGCGGCGTAGGATTGCTCCAGCGCCAGGAGGGTCTGCATTTCGGCGTCGGTGTTCACGCCCTGGGCGAGTTCCGCCTCGCGCAGGGTCTCGGCACGCCCGCCGGCGCGCGCCGCGTCGCCCTCGGCCGCCTGCGCGGCGGCGGTGCCCGCGCCCACCAGCGCGTCGCCCAGCTCCAGCAGGCTGCGCCGGCCGGTGCCGAGGCTCGTGTCCGCCACCGGGCCCGGGGCCGACAGCGCGTCGGCCAGTGCCGACAGGCGGCGCGCGTCGCCCGCCGCGCCGGGCGTGTCCGCGCCCATCCCGTCGCGCAGCCGCCGGGCCTCACCGCCCCGGGCCGGGTCCACCGCGGCCGACAGGACCAGCCGCTGGGCCCGTCCCGGCCCCTCGCCCGGCGCGACGAAGAGGCCGGCCGCGTCGCCCAGGCCCGCGTCGCCGAACCGGTCCGCCAGCTCTCCGGCCAGCGTGTCGAGCCGCCCCTGCGCCGAGGGCAGGGCCTCGTCGCGCAGCTCGAACAGCGCCTCCAGCCGGCCGCCGGCCATCTGGTTGCCGGCCCGGGCCATGTCGATCTCGCGCCCCCCCACGGTCAGGCCCGACATCTTGCCGCCGGGCGAGGCGCCGCTCGCGCCCGTGAAGCCGATCTCCACGGGGTCGCCGTCCAGGAGGATGCGTCCCGTCCCTGTCATCAGCGCCACCCGCCCCGACTCGCGCGCGATCTGCTTCATCGGCACGATCTCGCTCAGCCCGTCGATCACCCGGTGGCGCTCGTCGGCCAGGGACGAGGCATCGCGCCCGCCCGCGGTCGCCCGCACGATGGCGTCGTTGAGGTCGGCGACCCGCGCCAGCCCCGTGCCGAGATCCGTCACCGCCTGGGCGATGCCCCTGTCGGCCTCCAGCCGCCCGGCCTGCACCGTCGCGCCGGCCTTGCCCACCGCGTCGACCACGTCGCCCGCGGCCCGCACCGCCGCCTCCAGGCGCAGAGGCGAATCGGGCCGGCTCGCCGCGTCCAGCAGCCGCGCCTCGAGGTCGCCCAGCCGGGCCGAGATCGAGCCCGCCTCGCCGGCGGTGCCGATGGCCGCCTCGATCCGCTCCAGCCCCGCCAGGCGCGTGTCGGCCCCGGCCGCCGCGGCATCGGCGCCGCGCCGCTCGGTGATCAGCCCGATATCGGAGCGGCGCGAGACGGCGTCGACCGACACGCCGCCATGGGCCGCGCTCGACAGCGCCACCTCGCGTACGCCGTATCCCGGCGTCAGCGCGTTCGACACGTTCGACGACACGGCCTGCGCGGTGCGGCTCGCGGCGGTCAGCCCGCTCTGGGCGGCGTTCAGGGCGGCGGAGATGCTCATGGCCTACCTCAGCGTTTCAGGTTGGTGGTTTCCTGCAGCATCTCGTCCACGGTCTGGATGACCTTGGCGTTGGACGAGTATGCGCGCTGGGTCTGGATCAGGTCGGTCAGCTCCTGCGCCACGTCGGTGCCGGAGCCCTCGAGCGAATAGCCCTCCGTCGATCCCACCGGCCCGCTGCCCGCGTCCCACAGGAACATCGGCCCCGAGTCGATGCCGACGCGATAGAACCCCGCCTCCTGCACCGACAATCCGTTCGGGTTGGGCACGTCGATCACCGGGATCTGGAAGATCTTCCGCGTGAAGCCCGAGTCGTAGATGCCGTTCACCACGCCCTTCTCGTCCACCTCAACGCTGACGAGGCTGCCCACGGGCGCGCCGTTCTTGGTCAGGTTGCCCGGCGTGAAGTCGGTCGCCATCTGGGTGATCCCGCCCAGGTCGCCCCTGGCACCGATGTTCACCTCGATGTCCCCCGCCCCGGATGCCACCGTCAGGATGCCGTCATCGGGGTCCCAGTCGCCGCCGGCGACCGAGGAGAGCGTCCCGTCGTCCGCGAATGTCAGGGTGAAGGGGCCGCTCGGGCCGGTGCCCGCGCTGTCGCTCACCGTCAGCTCCCAGGTATCAGGCGCGGCGGTGGCCTCGAAGCCGAAGCTCAGGGTCTCGGTCTCGCCCTTGGTGCCGAAATAGCCCAGCGAGATGTCGTGGGCAGCCCCCGCCTCGGCGCTGTCGGCCGCCGGCAGGTTCAGGCCCACGGTCATGCTGTCGGTGGGCGATGAGGCGACCTGGTTGTGATAGACGTTGACCGGCTCGAGGCCCGCGCCGCTGTCGCGCGGCACCGCGCCCAGCTCACCGTCGACCCCCAGCGGCCAGCCCAGCAGGACCTTGCCGGCCGGGTCCACCAGGATGCCCTCGTCGTTCGGGCGGAACGACCCGGTCGTGGTCAATCCCAGCTCCGTGCGGCCGGCGTCCGACAGCGACGACAGATGCGTCACCGGCAGGAAGCCGCGGCCGTTGATCGCGATGTCGGTCGGGTTGTTGGTGCCGCGGATCTGCCCGCGGTTGTCGATCAGGGTCGTCGTCGTGGTGCGGACGCCGCCGGCCGTGTATTTCGACGCCGCCCCCGACTGGACCACCATGGAGTGGAAGTCGGAGACCGAGCGCTTGTAGCCATCGGTCGCCGAGTTCGCGATGTTGTCCGAGATCGTGGCGAGGCGCTGGGAGTTGGCGTTCAGGCCGCTGACACCGGCCGAGAGCGACGAGGAAATGGACATGGGCTATCCTGTGTTCGAAGGCGATGTCTCTTGTTCCGCAACCCCTAGCGCACCGCCGCTTAACACCGCGTGAACGTCCGCCTCATCGGCGCAGCAGGATCAGCTCCACGCGGTTGTTGCGCGCGTCCATCGGGTCCGGGCGCACCTGCTCGGTATCGGCGAACCCGCCCAGCCGCGCGAGCCGCCCGGGCGCCGTGCTGCGCGTCACCAGCATCTGCCGCACGCGCTCGGCGCGGGCCGTCGACAGGCCCCAGGCGTCGCGGCCCCGGCGCACCAGCGGCTCGGTGCGCACGTGCCCGTTCACCGCGATCCGGTTCTCCGCATAGCCGAAGATCTCGTCGACGGCGTCCACCAGCTCCCCCAGGATCGGCGTCGCCGCCGCCTCCCCGGCCTCGAACAGGGGGGCGCCGGGCAGGTCGAACAGCTCCACGATCAGGCCCTCGTCGGTGGTCCTGACGCGGATATGGCGCGACAGGTCCCCGGCCACGTCACTCTCGGCCCCCGCCGCCTCGAAGCGGCGCGCGATCCCCTCCAGGGCCGCGTCCGCGGCCTTCTGCGCGGCGGCATCCTCGGCGGGGGGGGCGGAGGGCGCGCCGATGAAGTCGTCGACGCTCGCGATCGAGCCTCCGCCCAGCATCCCGGTACCGCCGCCCGATTCGCGGCTGACGGGGATGTCGGGGCTGAAGTAGTCGGCCAGCCCCTGGCGCTGGTCCTCGGTGGTGGCGTTGAGCAGCCACATCATCAGGAAGAAGGCCATCATCGCGGTGACGAAGTCGGCATAGGCCACCTTCCACGCCCCGCCATGGTGGGCGGCGGCCGGCGCGGCCTTGCGGCGCTTGATGATGATCGGCGCGGCGTTCGACATGCTCGGGCTCCCGTCCCCTGCCGGGGCAAGGGCCGGGGATCAACTGCACTCGTTTCCGCCTATCCCCTGCGCCCTAAATACGGGATAAACGGAGGTGAAATCGTGGCGAAAAAGTGCAATGACCTGACGATCTACGACGATGCGGCCTCGGGCTGGTGGTCGGACGACATCCGCTGGGTCCGCATCCTGAAGAAGATGGTGCCCGGTCGGCTCAAGTGGTTCGACCGCCACGTGGACTGGGCGGGCCGCGACGTGCTCGACCTGGGCTGCGCGGGCGGCTTCATGGCCGAGGCCCTGGCCCGCCGCGGCGCCACCGTCACCGGGATCGACCCCGCCGAGAAGGCCATCGCCGCCGCCCGCGAGCACGCCCGCGACGAGGGCCTGTCCATCACCTACGACGTGGGCACCGGCGAGGAGATGACCTACGGCGACGGCAGCTTCGACGCGGTGGTCTGCGTCGACGTGCTCGAACATGTCCAGGACCTCGACCGGGTGCTGGCCAATGTCGCCCGCGTGCTGCGCCCGGGCGGTCTGTTCCTGTTCGACACGATCAACCGCAATCCGGTGTCGCGCTTCGCCGCGATCACGATGGCCGAGGACGCCCTGCGCCTCCTGCCCCGGGGCACGCACGATCCCGACAAGTTCATCACCCCCGCCGAGCTCGAGGCCGGGCTGGACCGCGCGGGGCTCGCCTTGCTCGGAACCACCGGCCTCGCCCCCACGGGGATCGACCGGCGCGGCGACCCGCGCTTCGGCCCGGTGCCCTTCAGGACCGTGGTATGGATGGGCCGGGCCGAGCGGCCCGGCTGACGGTTCGGGTCAGCTCCCCGAGCCCTCCCCGTCGGGGCCCAGCGAGCGCAGATACGCGAAGACGTTGCGCGCATCCTCGTCGTTGCGCAGCTTGAACGTCATCTTGCCGCGCGCGCCGGTATCGTCGAGGTATTCGCGCAGGAAGCCGGTCGGGTCCTGGACGTAGGGGACGAACTCGGCCTCCTGCCAGACCAGTCCGGCCTCACCGGCCTCGCCCATCGAGCTGGAATAGCGGAAGTCCTCGACCGAACCGGCCGTCCGCCCCACCACGCCGTAGAGGTTGGGCCCCACGCGTCCCGCGCGCCCGGCAAGCGTGTTGCCCTCGTCGTCCACGACGACATGGCACTGCGAGCACTGGTTGAACACCTGCTCGCCCGCGGCCGGGTCCCCCTCCTGGGCGAGGGCGGGGCTGGCAAGGCCCATCGCGGCCAGCGCAATAATGGATACTTTCATGGCGGTCTCCCCGTTTTCCGGCCGTTCCCCGGCCATTTACTTAAAGTTAACCTAGCACCCCGGACGCGCGCGGCAAAGCGTGCGCTCGCGCCCGACGCGACTTGCCCCCCCCGGCGCGCATTGTTGCCACACCCGGCCCATGCACTCCGGGGCGGGACCTCCGCCCCCGCGTCCGGGCAAGGGCCCGGTTCGATGTCACGATTCGCCTTTGAGCGGCCCGGCCCCGGCTTCAGTTGTCTCCCCGCGGCGCGGGCATCGCCCAGCGCCAGAGCCGCTCGTCGGGCAGCGGCAGGACCATCAGCCAGTGCTCCACCAGCGCCAGCGCGGTCAGCGTCGCCAGAAGCGCGAAGCCCACCTCCCCCGTGACCGCGACCCGCGCCACCCAGGCGAAGACCGCCCCCGTCAGGCACAGGATCGATACCGGGAACAGCGCGCTCGCCGGACCCCGCCGGAAATAGCTCGGCAGATGCGCCAGGGGCTCGGGCAGGAACCCCTCGTTGATCCGCGGCACCCCGAGGAAGATGTTGAGCTTGGCCGAGATCCGCGCCCCCCACAGGACCGCGTAGGTCCAGAAGGCCATCTGCGTCTCGGCCCCCCAGGTGAGCGCGAAGACCGCCACCAACCCCGCCGTGAGAAGCAGCTCGTGCCAGGCCAGCACCGCCCACGCGGCGCGGAACCGCGCGCGCCCCGTGGCCAGGCGCGGCAGCGGCGCGCGGGAGGGTCCGGTCACGCATCCCGTGAGGAACGCCAGCTCGATCCAGCCCCAGATCGCCAGCGCCGACAGGAACGGGACATAGGCCGCCCCCGGCTGCCCGGCGCTCACGATCACGCCCGCGACCCCGGCCACCAGCGCGGGCAGCCCCGCCAAAACGGCGCGGCCATGGGCGCCCCGGCCCCGCCCGTCGGCGCGCTTGACGGCCCACAGGATCGCCCCGGTGGAGAACCACCAGACGAAGAGCGCGACGAGCGCGGCGATCCACGGGCTGTCCAATCCGTCCTCCTCCCGGCACAGGGGGCACGCCTGCGCGCGCCCGTCTTCGCTTCGTCCAGATACGCCGGCGGAGCCTCCCCGCCGGCGCGGGGTCAACGGGTCAGTAGACCGGTTCCATCCGCGGGCTCTCGGGCACCGCGTTGCGCTTCACCGGCATGGTGTAGATCCCCGCGAAGGCCGCGCCCGCGCGCGCCATGCCCGCGAGCCGCGCCAGCCCGCCGCCCAGGCCGCCCCGCGCCTTGGCCGCGGCGATGTCGCGGGTCGCCTGCTCCAGCTTGCGGCAGTTGCGCACGAAGCGGGGGTTGTCGATGTCGAGCTCGATGGGAAAGACCTGCCGCGCGATGGCGTTGGTCTTGGCGAAGACCTCCAGGTCGTACCAGTCGATCTCGACCCCCAGCGCCTCGTGGAAGCGCGGGCGGGCATGGTCGCGCACCCACATGGTCCCGTAGACGGCCGTGAGGAAGAACCGGATCCACAGCTTGTTGGCGAAGCTCTGGGTGATCTTCGGGTCGGTCCGCATCAGGAGCGCGAAGGCCTCGCCGTGGGCGAACTCGTCGTTGCACCATTCCCGGAACCACTTGAAGATCGGGTGGAACCTCTTGTCGGGGTTCTCCTCCAAGTGGCGATAGATGGTGATGTAGCGCGCGTAGCCGATCTTCTCGCTGAGATAGGTCGCGTAATAGATGAACTTGGGCCGGAAGTAGGTGTACTTCTTCTCCCGCGTCAGGAAGCCGAGGTTCACCGCTACCCCCGCCTCGCGGAGCGCGTCGTTGATGAAGCCCGCGTGCCGCGCCTCGTCGCGGCTCATGTAGGAGAACAGCTCCTTGATGTCGGCGTTGGTGCCGCGCCGCTTCATCTCCTTGTAGAGGACGCAGCCCGAGAACTCGGCCGTGCAGGACGAGATCAGGAAATCCAGCGCCTCGGCCTTCAGCTCCTCGTCCATCCCCTCCCAGTCGACCGCGTCCCAGTCCTCGGTCTTCCTGAAATGCCCGCGGTTGGGGTCGGCGCGCATGCGCTCCATCAGGTGGTCCCAGTCGGCGCGCACCGGGCTCACGTCCACGGCGTCGAGCTCGTCGAAGTCGGTGGTGTAGAAGCGCGGCGTCAGGAGCGTGTTCTGCATCGCCAGGTCGGTGGCCGCCTGGCTGTCGAACTTCGAGCGCTCCTCCTGGATGGCGAGGCCCTCCTCGACGGTGGTGGCGTCGGCGGTGTGGCGGTGGGGGGCGTTCATGGCCGGCCTCCCGCCGCGCGCGGCCCTCGGGCCTCCTCGCCGCCCGTGCCGCTCGCCCGGACCTCCTCGGAGAAGGAGAACTCGCACAGCTCCATCACCTCGAGATCCCCCGTCAGCCGCGTCCACATCCGCTCCAGCCCGCTCGCGCGCCGGATCGTGGCGGTGCGCCGCTCGGACACTTCCTCGCCCCAGGGCGCCATCACCGGCGCGCCGTGGACCTCGACGCTGTCGCCGGGATGGATCACCGACCCGTCGTCGAGGCGCACATGGGCCGACAATTCCTCGAACCTGTGCACCACCTCGACCGTGCAGGGCGCGGTCTCCGTCTGCCTCGTGAACAAACCCATCTCGTTTCCTTCCTCGGGGCCGCGCGCTGCGCGGCCTTACTCGAACAGGGCCTCCCAGTGCCGGGCGTTCCCGGCCCCGAAGGACGTCATCTCCGCCGACCAGCCCGTGGCCGGGTCGTCCAGCACCAATCGTCCGTTCTCCAGCCGCGACAGGGTCACGGGCGGGTTGCCTTGCGTCTTGTGCACCACCCGCTCGCGCCGCAACGCGTCGCCCACGACGGCAATGAAGGCGCCGTTGTCGGTGTCGAGCAGCACCTCGCCGCCCGGCGCGACCGCGCGCGCGGCCACGCCGTCACTCTCCAGCACGAAGGTCCGGCTGTCGAGGACCTCCGCCGCCTGGGGCACGCCCGCGAGCGGCGCGCCCGTGACCGAGGCGTAGGTCGCCAGGCCCAGCGAGCCCAGCGCCAGCGCGCCCATGGCGATCAGGAGCTTGGGCGGGATCATCGCCCGGTCCCGCGCCTGCATCTCGCGCCGTTCCGCCTCGTAATAAAGTCCGGTTCCGCGTGCCATCGTCCCGCCCCTCCTATTCCGCCGCCATCACCGAGATCCGCGGCGCCTCGCGCTCCGCCTCCACCGCCTCGGCCAGAAGCCGCGCGACCGTCTCCGCCTCCGGGATGCAGCGCAGGGCCGGCTTGGGCTGGCGCAGGTGCCAGGGCCGCACATGGGGCCACAGCACCGCGTAGCTCAGGCGGGTCTCCTCCACCGGGGTCAGCGCGATCGTCCCCGTGCCGCCCGGGCCCTTGCCCAGGTCGGCCGCGGCGATCCGTGCGAAGGGCAGGTTCAGCGTCAGCGTCAGCGCCGCGCCGATCCGCATCGCCACCCGCGCCGTGGTGACCGTGTAGACGGTCGCGCGCGCCTGCGCCCGGGCGACGATATAGAGCACCCCGCAGGCCACCGCCCCCATTCCCAGGAACGGCAGCGCGTAGGGGGCCGCCGCCCCCCAGCCCAGGTCCGCGGCCAGCGAGGCCACCCGCCAGAAGGCGAGCACCGCGAAATACCCCGCGACCCAGGTCAGCGACAGCGACGAGCGCGCCAGCGCCAGCGCGTCCGGCCGCCCCTGCCACAGGATCGTCTCGCCCCGGGGCAGCGCCTCGGGCAGTCCCGCCACCGGCTCCACGGTGATATCGGGCTCGTCACGGTAATCGCGGCGCATCGCCAGCCCTCCTTAGCGGCAGTAGAGTTCGCCGCCGCCGTAGAAGGCGACGAGCTTCTCTTCCTCCAGAAGCGTGATCCGGTCGCTCGCCGCGATCTTCGGCACCTGCGCCATCCGAGTCGAGTCCAGCGTCCTCACATCCACGTAGCGCGTCCGGACCCGCACGAGCTGCATCGGCGCCAGGCACCGCCCGCCCGTCTCCAGCTCGATCTCCAGGTAACGGATCATCTGCTCGGGCACGTCGATCCAGATATCGACCACCTGGCCCACGACCAGGTCGTCGTTGCACACCACCGGCATGCCCCGCGGATCGCGCCCCGCCGAGACGAAGAAGTGCTCGTGGGCCGACATGGGCTGCACCTTGGCGTGCCCCTCCCCGGTCAGCTCCACCGTGTCCGAGCGCGGCACCCAGCTCGCCGGGCCCACCCCGTCGAGCATCGGGTCGCCCACCGGCTTGTGCGGGAACCCCTCCGACAGGGCCGTGCGCGCCAGCGCCAGGTCGTGGCGGCGATGCGCCTCCTCGTTCTCGGCCGAGGGCAGCACCACGTCCGCCTTGCCGAACGGCATCTTGATGGTCTTGGGCGCGGGCACCGGGAACAGCCCCTGGTTCGGCGCGACCGAGCCGTCCTCCTTCTCCAGCGGATAGCCCTCGCGCATGTTCTCCGTCTGCAGGTAGTAGATCAGCAGCGCGAAGAAGAGCCAGAAGCTCCAGATCGCGATCAGAGCCAGGTCGATATGCCCGTCGAATAGTCCGACACCGTCCATGATGCCCTCCTTCAGGTTGGGAAGTCGGCAAGACCGATCCTGCCGCCCTCCTGGTCCTCCCGGACCGGGTTGACGAATGACAGCCGCACCAGCGGGCCCAGTACCGCCAGCGTGACGAAGAGAAGCGCGATCTCCACGTGGTAGACCGTCGCATAGCCCACGGCCGGCGTGGCCAGGGTCTCGCCCAGGGCGCCCGACATGGCGAGCCGGCCCACCCCGTCGGCCAGCGCGCCGCCCAGCGCGATCGACAGGCCCGCGGCCGTGGCCTGCGCCGCCCCCCAGGCGCCCAGCGCCAGGCCCTTGCCCGCCACGCCCCGCGCCGGCAGGGTCATCGCCGCCGTCAGCGTCGCGACCGAGAACAGACCGCCGCCCAGCCCGATCCCCGCCGCCCCGGCGAAGAACAGCCAGGGCGCGCCCATCGGCGCGGCGAAGACCACCGCCGAGAACGCGGCGACGCCGATCAGGATACCCCGCGCGGCCATGCGGAACGGGTCGAGCCGGCGCGACAGCCACCGCGCCGCCAGCGCGAAGCCGGCCAGCGCGCCCCCCGCCCAGAGTGCCGAGAGCCACGTGGTCTGGCCCACCGACAGCCCCAGGATCTCGCCGCCGTAGGGCTCCAGCAGCACGTCCTGCATGGTGAAGCCCATCGTCCCCAAGAAGACCACCGCCAGGAGCCGCCCCGCGTCGCCGCCGCTCGCGAAGTCGCCCCAGGCGTCGCGGAACCGGGGCCGGGGCGCGTCGCGCTCGGCGCGGCTCATGGGCCGCACCCGCTCCTGCTTCCACAGCGCCACGATATTGAGCACCAGCGTCGCCACCGCCGCGCCCTGCACCACGCGGATGAGCCGCAGGGGCGTGAAATCCGCGAGCAGCGCGCCGATGACCACCGCCGATACCGCCATTCCGAGCAGGAACATCACGTA
The DNA here is from genome assembly GCA_947500825.1 of uncultured Paracoccaceae bacterium. Classification (GTDB taxonomy): domain Bacteria; phylum Pseudomonadota; class Alphaproteobacteria; order Rhodobacterales; family Rhodobacteraceae; genus Palleronia. Next base: position 89,719 of record CANMTR010000006.1, read on the forward strand.
AAGGAGGGCCACCACCCGCGGCCGCGTCTCGTCGGTCGCCCGGTCGCAGGCCAGCGCCAGCCCGGCGGTCTGGGTCATGTGCAGACCCAGCCCCGTCATCAGGAACGCGGCACCCGCCAGCGCCTCCCCCGCGAAGGGAATGTCGTGGACGACGTCGCCCCCCAGCACCAGAAGCGCGAAGGGCATCACCGCGAGCCCCCCCATCTGCCACAGGGACCCGAACCACAGGTAGGGAATGCGCTTCCAGCCGATGGCCGAGCGGTGGGTGTCGCTGCGATGTCCCAGAAGCGCCCGGAAGGGCGCGACGAGGACGGGCAGAGCGATCATCGCCGCCACCAGCATCGCGCCCAGGCCCAGCTCCACGATCATCACCCGGTTGAGCGTGCCCAGCAGCATCACGCTCGCCATGCCCACCGACACCTGGAACAGCGACATCCGCAGGAGCGCGCCCATGGGCAGCCCGTCCGAGGCCGCGTCGGCGAAGGGCAGGTATCTCAGGGGCAGGCGCGCGACGCTCACGGGGCCACCTCCAGGCAGGACGAGATGTAGAAGCCCGAATTGATCCGCGCGACCTCGCGCAGCTCCCGCTCGCAGCCCGCCCGCGACAGGGCGCGGGCCAGCCCCGGCCTCGTCTGCGGCACCATGGTGGGCGATCGGTCCGATTTCGGGAACAACCGCCCCGCCCCCCACATGGCCATCAGCAGCGCCGTGCGCGGCGCGGCGGTGAACACGATCCGCCCGTCGGTGCGCCGCGCCAGCCCCGCGAGCGCGGCGCCCACCTCGGCCGCAGTGTAGTAGATCAGGCTGTCCATCGCCACGACATGGTCGAACCGGCCCCATTCCGACGACAGCATGTCGCCCGCATGGAAGCTCGCGCGCCCGGCAAGGCTCTCGGGCATCCGCTCCCGCGCCACGTCGAGGAGCGCGGGCGAGACGTCCACTGCCACCACCCGCGCGCCGCGCCGCGCCAGGTCCTGGGTCATCTGTCCCGCGCCGCAGCCCGCGTCGAGCACCCGCGCGCCCGACAGGTCCTCGGGCAGGCGCGACAGGATCGTCGCGCGCATCCGGTCGCGGCCCGCGCGCACCGTGGCGCGGATGCGGCTCACCGGCGCGTCCGAGGTCAGTTGCGCCCAGGTCCCGGCCGCCGTGCGGTCGAAATACGTCTCCACCCGCGACCGCGTGGCCTCGTATCCGCCTCCGCCGGGACTCCGACGGGAGTCCGACGGGAGTCCGACATCGGGTTTTCCGGCCCCTGGGGCGGTGGTTGACGGGTGGGCGCGCATGATCAATCGAATCCGAGCAGTTCGAAGATGTCGCGATCCTCCATCGGGGCGGGCGCCAGCGGCTCCGTCCCGGCATGGAGCGATTGGGCAAGGCGCACGTATTCGGCCCGGGCCCGCACGATGTCCTCCTCGTCGGGCATCTCGAAAAGGGTCTTCTTCTTCAGGCGGCTGCGCCGGATCGCGTCGATGTCGGGCATGTGCGCGATGCGCTTGAAGCCCACCTCGCGGCAATACCGGTCCACCTCGTCGGTATCCTTGGAGCGGTTGGCGATGCACCCCGCCAGCCGCACCCCGTAGTTCTTCGACTTGGCCTGCACCGCGGCGATGATCCGGTTCATCGCGTAGATCGAGTCGAAGTCGTTCGCCGTCACGCAGATCGCCCTGTCCGCATGCTGGAGCGGCGCCGCGAACCCGCCGCAGACCACGTCCCCCAGCACGTCGAAGATGACCACGTCGGTCTCCTCCAGCATGTGGTGCTGCTTGAGGAGCTTCACCGTCTGGCCGACCACGTAGCCGCCGCAGCCCGTGCCCGCGGGCGGCCCGCCCGCCTCGACGCATTGCACGCCGCCGAAGCCTTCCGTGACGAAGTCCTCGGGCCTCAGCTCCTCGGCGTGGAAGTCCACCTCCTTGAGGATGTCGATCACCGTGGGCTGCAGCCGCCCCGTCAGCGTGAAGGTCGAATCGTGCTTGGGGTCGCACCCGATCTGGAGCACCCGGTGCCCCAGCGTCGCGAAGGCCGCCGACAGGTTCGACGAGGTCGTCGACTTGCCGATTCCGCCCTTGCCGTAAACCGCGAAGACCTTGGCCCCTTCGATCTTCATCGCCGGGTCCTGGTGCACCTGCACCGATCCCTCGCCGTCCTGTCCCTTGATACGCGGCACGCCCGCCGCGGCCTTCAAGGTGGAGATCTCGTCCTTCGGGCTCATGGGCGCCCCCTCTCGTTCGTGTCCCGGAACAGATCTTCGGATCGAAAATCCGCCCCTTGTCCGAATGTGCGCTCCCCGCTCATTCGGCCGCGATGCCTTCCATCCGGTCTTCCAGCTCGTCGGCCGCACCCTGGAGTGCCGCCAGCGTCGCCTCGTCCGGCTGCCAGTAGCTGCGGTCCGACGCCTCCAGCAGGCGTCCGGCCATCCGCGCCGAGGCGGTGGGGTTCAGGTCCGACAGCCGCCGCCGCATCGTCTCGTCGAGCACAAAGGTCTCCGACAGCCGCTGATAGACCCAGGGCTCCACCTCTCCGGTCGTGGCCGACCAGCCCATCGTGTTCGTGATATGCGCCTCGATCTGGCGCACGCCCTCGTGGCCGTGCTGCAGGAGCGGCTCGTAGAAGCGCGGGTTGAGGCTGCGCGAGCGCGTCTCCAGCGCCACCTGGTCCTGCAACGTGCGGACCTTGCCCGCCCCCCGCGTCTGGTCGCCGATATAGACCGGCGCGGCCTTGCCCTTCGCGCGCCGCACCGCGCGGCTGATGCCGCCCAGGGTATCGAAGTAGTGGTCCACGCTGGTCACGCCCAGCTCCACCGATTCGAGGTTCTGGTAGGCCAGGTCCACGCGGCCCAGCGCCGATTTCAGCAGCGCGGGCTGTGGCGCCGGCGCGCCGGTGCGGCCATAGGCGAAGCCCTTGCGCGCCTGGTAGGCGTCGGCGAGCTCGTCCTCGTCGCCGAAGGCCGAGCCGTCCACGAGCTGGTTCACGTTCGAGCCATACGCCCCTTCGGCATTGGAGAAGACGCGCAGGGCCGCCGTCTCCAGGTCGCATCCCGTCTCGGCCATGTGCGCAAGGGCATGGGCGCGCACGAAGTTGCGGTCTTCGTCCTCGTCCGCCGTCGCCGCCTTCCACGCGGCCTCCGCCAGCATCCGCACCTGGAGGGGCAGCAGGTCGCGGAAGATCCCCGACAGGGTCATCACCACGTCGATCCGCGGCCGGCCCAGCTCTTCGAGCGGCACGAGATCCGCGCCCGAGAGCCGCCCGTAGGCGTCGAAGCGCGGCTTCGCCCCCATGAGCGCCAGCGCCTGGCCGATCGGCCCGCCGTCGGATTTGATGTTGTCGGAGCCCCAGAGAACGATCGCCACGCTGCGCGGCATTTCCTTGTGGGTGTCGAGCAGAAGCTGCGCCTGCCGCGCGCCGTCGGCCATGGCGAAGGCGGTGGGCATGCGGAACGGATCGAAGGCGTGGATGTTGCGGCCCGTGGGCAGGATCTCGGGGGACCGGATCAGGTCGCCCCCCGGCACCGGCGAGATGAACCGCCCGCCCATCGCCCGCATCAGCGCCGGCAGCTCCGTCTCCCGCGCCAGCGCCGCGTCGAGCTCCGCGCGCCGCTCCGCGTCCATCGCCGGCATCACGTCCAGCATCCGTCCGCGCTGGCCCGCGTCCATGCCCCGCCCGACCACGTGCAGGCCGTCGGGGATCAGCGCCTCCTCCGCCTCGATCAGGCGCAGCCACAGGTGCTCGGGCGCGTGTCCGCCCAGGTCCACCGCGCCGGCCTGGTCGGCGATCAGCGCCTCCAGCTCGGCCCGCGCCTCGCCCGGCGCCGTCTCGCGCCAGCGCGTCAGGCTCTCCTTCAGCTCGACGAGCCCCTTGTAGAGCCCGGCTGCGCCCAGCGGCGGCGTCAGGTGCGTGACGCAGACCGCGTTCGCCCGCCGCTTGGCCAGCGTCGCCTCGGACGGGTTGTTGGCGGCGTAGAGATAGACGTTGGGCATGTTGCCGATCAGCCGGTCGGGCCAGTCCTCGCCGCCCATCCCCACCTGCCGCCCCGGCATGAATTCGAGCGCCCCGTGCATCCCGAAATGCAGGAGCACGTCGGCGCCGAAGCTCTCCTTCAGCCACCGGTAGAAGGTCGCGAAGGCATGGGTCGGCGCGAAGCCCTTCTCGAACAGGAGGCGCATCGGGTCGCCCTCGTAGCCGAAGGCGGGCTGAATGCCGACGAAGACGTTGCCGAACTGCGCGCCCAGCACGAACACGCCGCGCCCGTCCGATTGGTGCCGACCCGGCGCCGGGCCCCATTGCGCCTCGATCTCGCGCAGCCAGGGGCAGTCGCGCACGATGTCGTCGGTGGGCACATGGGCGGCGACGTTGGCCTCCTGCCCGTGCCGCTCCGCCGACCCGCCGAGCACCGCCTCGCGCAACTCCTCCACCGTCCGGGGCGGATCGAGGTCGTAGCCCTCCGCCTTCATCCGGTGCAGCGTGTTGTGAAGGCTCTCGAAAACCGACAGATAGGCCGCCGTCCCCACCGCGCCCGCGTTGGGCGGAAAGCCGTAGAGGACGATCGCCGCGCGCCGCTGCGCCACGTCCGACCGGCGCAGCCGCGCCAGCCTCAGCGTCTTCTCCGTCAGCGCCCCGATCCGCTCGGTGCAGGGCCGCATCGCGCGCACGTCCACGCCCTCGCCGCCCGCGCTCGCGCCCTGCCGCCCGGCGAAGACGGTCGGGTTGGTCGCGCCGTCGATCTCTGGCAGGGCCACCAGCATGGTCGTCTCCACCGGGCCGAGGCCGCGGCCCGATCCCTCCCACTGGTCGAGCGTCTGGAATTCCAGCGGATGCGCGGCGATATACGGCACGTCGAGCCCCTCGAGCACCCCCACCGCCGCCGCGCTGTCGTTGTAGGCCGGCCCGCCGACCAGCGAGAACCCTGTCAGCGAGACCAGCGCGTCCACCTTGCCGCCCGCGAAATACGCCTCCACCGCCGGGCGCCCGTCGAGCCCGCCCGCGAAGGCCGGGATCACCTCGAGCCCGCGATCCTCGAAGGCCCGGATCACCGCGTCGTAATGCGCCGTGTCGCCCGCGAGCACGTAGCTGCGCATCATCAGCACGCCCACGGTGCCCACCGCGTCCGCGCGCCGGGGCAGCCGCGCGGCGTCGGTCGCTATGCGCTCCTCAAGATCGGGGTGATAGACGCCGCAGAGCGGGTAATCCACCGGCGCCGCCGCCTCCGCGCCGCGCCACCGCGTCTCCGAGGCGTAGCGCCCCACGAGGAAGCGGATCATCTGCTCGAGGTTGTCGTCCGACCCGGCGAGCCAGTATTGCATCGTCAGGAACCAGGCGCGCAGGTCCTGCGCCTTGCCCGGCACGTAGCGCAGGATCTTGGGCAGTCGGCGCAGCATCGCCATCTGCTTCTCGCCCGAGGCGCGGCCCGATTTCGATCCCTTCAGCCGCTTGAGCAGCTTGCCCAGGCCGCTCGGCGGGCGGCCCATGTCCAGATCGCCCATCTTCGTCAGCTTCACGATCTGCGTATCCGCGACCACGCCCACCATGGCGTCGCAACGCTCCCGCGCGGCCTCCAGGTGGGGCAGGATCGCGTTCAGGTGCTCCTCCAGGAAGAGAAGCGTCGTGATCACCATGTCGGCGCCGTCTACCGCGTCGCGCGCGGCCTCCAGCGAGGCCGGATTCTCGTGCCATTCGGCGGCCGCGTGGACGGTCACGTCGAGACCCGGAAAATCCTGGCTCAGGCGCGGCAGGATGCGCGCCGCGGGCCCCGCCGCGTGGGCGTCGAGGGTGATGATCGCGATCCGGTATCCGGTCGCCACGTGTCCTAGCTCATCTCGCATAATGCGCTTTCGCCTCATAGAGGGTGTCGACACTGATCTGCGACAGGCCGCGCTCGGCGGCGTAGGCTTCCGTGTTCCGCTTCGCCTTGCCGCGCACGAAGAAGGGCACCTTCTTCAGTTCGCGCTCGGCCGCCTCCAGCCAGACCGCGACGTCCCCGTCCGTCACCCTTTCGGAAATACCCCCGGGGGGGTCCGCCTGCGGACGGGGGGCGGCGCCCCCCGCCCCGGCCGCCGCGGGTGCACGGCCGCCGTGGTGCGAAGGGCCGGCCGCGTCCGAGAACTCGAAATCGTCGCGGAACATGTGCAGCAGATGCTCCTCCAGCCCCATGACGAGCGGGTGGACCAGCGTGTCGAACAGCACGTTGGCGCCCTCGAACCCCATGATCGGCGAGTAGCGCGCCGGGTAGTCCTGCACGTGGACGGGGGCGGAGATCACGGCGCAGGGGATCCCGAGGCGCTTGCCGATATGGCGCTCCATCTGCGTGCCCATGATCATCTCGGGCGCCGCCGCCTCGATGGCGCGCTCCACCTCCAGGTAGTCGTCGGTGACCAGCGCCTCGACCCCGTGCTCCTTCGCGGCCTTCCTGAGCGGCCGGGCGAACTCGCGGTTGTAGCAACCCATCCCGGCCACCTCGAAGCCCATCTCGTCGCGCGCGACCCGGGCCATGGCGATCACGTGGGTGGCGTCGCCGAACAGGAACACGCGCTTGCCGGTGAGATAGGTGGAATCGACCGAGGCCGAGTACCACGGCAGGCGCAAGGCCGCCTCGGACGGGGCGGTCGCCCCGGGCGCCAGCGCCCTCACCTCGGCCACGAAGTCGCGCGTGGCACCCACGCCGATGGGCACGGTGCTCGTGTACGGCTGGCCCAGTTCCTTCTCGCACCAGCGTGCCGCCGCCTCGCCCGTCTCGGGGTAGAGAAGCACGTTGAAATGGGCCCGGCCCATTACGCGGATGTCCTCGGGCGTCGCGTCCTTGGGCGCGGCCACGTTCACCTCGACCCCCATATCGGCCAGCAGCGAGGTGATCTCGGCCACGTCGTCGCGGTGGCGAAAGCCCAGCGCGGTGGCGCCCAGGATGTTGCAGGTGGGCCGCGCCGTGCGCTCCATCGGCCGCGCCAGGTGCCGCACGACCTGGTAGAAGGTCTCGTCCGCGCCGAAGTTCTCCTTGCGCTGGTAGGAGGGCAGTTCCAGCGCGATCACGGGGATGTCGAGGCCCAGCGCCGCCGCCATGCCGCCCGGATCGTCCTGGATCAGCTCGGCGGTGCAGGACGCGCCCACGATGATCGCCTGCGGCTCGAAGCGCGCAACCGCGTCCTCGCAGGCGGTGCGGAACAGGTCGGCGGTGTCGGAGCTGAGATCCTGCGCCTGGAAGGTGGTGTAGGTCACCGGCGGTCGGCGGTCGCGCCGCTCGATCATGGTGAACAGCAGGTCGGCATAGGTGTCGCCTTGGGGCGCGTGGAGGACGTAATGCAGCCCGCGCATGCCGGTGGCCACGCGCATGGCCCCCACATGGGGCGGACCCTCGTATGTCCACACGGAGAGCTTCATGGCCGCCCGCCCGCCATGGGTATTTGGGAAAGGGTGAGGGACAGGGTCATTCCGCCGCCTCCACCCTCAGGCGCGCGCGGCGGCGCAGGGGACGGGCGAAGAGCTCGGCCAGGTCGCCGGCCTGCTCATAGAAGTGGACCGGGGTGAAGACGAGCTCGACGGCCCATTTCGTCGCCAGCCCCTCGGCCTCCAGCGGGTTGGCGAGGCCGAGGCCGCAGACCGTGAGGTCGGGCCGGGCCGCGCGGGCGCGGTCGAGCTGCAGGTCCACGTCCTGCCCCTCGGCGATCACCGGGCCCTCGGGCAAGAGGTCGAGGTCGGGGCCGACGATGTCGCGGTGGAGGAAGGGGGTGGCCACCTCCACCGCCTCCATGCCGCATTCGCGCGTCAGGAAGCGGGCGAGAGGGATTTCGAGCTGGCTGTCGGGGAAGAAGAAGATGCGCTTGCCCGAAAGCGTCGCCGTGGCCGCCGCGACGGCCTTGCGCGCCCTTGCCCGGGGGGCCGCGGTGGCGGCCTCGAACCGCTCCGGGTCGACGCCGAACTCGGTCGCGATGGCGGCGAGCCAGGCGGTCGTGCCCTCCTCGCCGAAGGGGAGCGGCGCGGGGATGTGGCGCGCGCCGCGGCGCGTCAGCGCCGCGTGGGTCTCGCCCAGGAAGGGCTGAGTCAGGGCGTAGACCGTCCCCTCTCCCACGCCGGGCGCGTCGTCGGCGCGGCGCGCGGGCAGGCAGCGCACGCGCTCGATCCCCATCGCGTGGAGAAGCGCCAGGGCCTGGTCCTCCACCACGTCCGGCAGGGCACCCACGAGCAGAAGCTCCTTCGCCTGCGCTTCGGGCAGGATCGGGACCATGGAGGCGAGGCAGGCATCCTCGCCTTCGGTGAAGGTCGTCTCGATACCCGAGCCGGAGTAGTTCAGCACCCGCACATGCGGCGCATGGGCCTGCGTCAGACGCTCGGCGGCCTTGGCGAGGTCGAGCTTGATGACCTCGGAGGGGCAGGAGCCCACGAGGAAGAGCTGGCGGATGTCGGGACGCCGCTCCAGCAGGCGCGCGACCTCGCGGTCGAGCTCGTCCTGGGCGTCGGCCATGCCCGCGAGGTCGCTCTCTTCCAGGATGGCGGTGGCGAATCGCGGCTCGGCGAAGATCATCACCCCGGCCGCAGATTGCAGCAGATGGGCGCAGGTGCGCGAGCCGACCACGAGGAAGAATGCGTCCTGCATCTTGCGGTGCAGCCAGATGATCCCCGTCAGGCCGCAGAAGACCTCGCGCTGGCCCCGCTCCTTGAGGACCGGCGTGGCGCCGCAGCCGCGGGCGGGAGGGGTCGGCATCTCGGTCATGGCGCCTCCGCCCGCGCGCGGCGGAGCTTGAGGACGAACTGCGCGGCGTTGACCGCGTAGGCGGCGTAGGCGGCGAGCGCCAGCGCCATCAGGCCCGAGGGCGCGAGCGCGCCCGTGAGAAGCCCCCAGAGATAGGCAGTGTGGAGCGCGATCACCAGGAAGGACACCATGTCCTCCCAGAAGAAGGCGCGGGCCAGCAGGTAGCGCCCGAACACGACCTTCTCCCAGATCGCGCCGGTGACCATGATGGCATAGAGCGTCGCCGTCTTGACCACGATCGACGCGGTCGCCGCGCCGTAGCCCGCGCCGGTGGCGAGGTAGCGCAGCACCAGCGCCAGCGACACCAGGAAGACCAGGAACTGAACCGGGGCGAGGAGGCCCTGCACCAGCGTCCAGCGGGTCGCGTCCCGGCGGGCACGCTCGTCGGGCGTGTAGATCGGGGGGCGACGGGAATCGGCGCCGGATGGGGGAAAGGCGGCCTCGGTCATGGGACGAGGAAAGCAGCGGCCCCCCGATGTGTCAACTCAAACTTACACTCCCCCGCTGACAGGCGACGAGCCGCCTCCGGTCGTGTCAGTTTCCGTTGACAGGGGGGAGGCGACGGATGAACATGTCGCGACCCCGGCGACGCCGTGCCCGCCGGAGCGTATCCGACCTCGGGGGATCACCATGACCCACTCCCGCCTCACCGCCGCCCGCGCCGCCCGACCCGCGGTGGAGGCCGAGCGCGTCACGAGCCTGGCCTCGCGCGCGCTCGACGTGCTGGCCGCCGCCCGTCGCGCCGGCCGACCCGCGGAGGCCTGGATCGATGCGCTGGCGGAGGCGGCGACCGCCCCCGACGCGGGCGCGCGCACGGAGGTGGCCGGGCAGATGCGCGCGGCCGGGATCACGCCCGAGGAGATCAGCGACCTCTACATCCCGGCGGTGGCCCGTCGGCTGGGCGAGGCGTGGTGCGACGACCGGATGAGCTTTGCTGACGTGTCCATCGGATCGGCGCGGCTGCAGGCGATGCTCCGCGACGTCCGCCTCTCTCCGGCGCGAGATCCGGTTGACGAGACCGGCGCTCCGATGGTCATGCTGCTCGCCGACTCATACCACACATTGGGGGCGATGGTGCTGACCGGGCAACTGCGCCGGGCCGGGGCGTCGGTGCGCCTGATCCAGGGCCGGAGCGAGGCGGAGCTGGACCGCGTCGTCCGCGCGAGCGGCGTCGACGCGATCCTGCTATCGGTCGCGCGGGGCGACGAGTTCGCAGCCGCCGCGCGGCTGGTGGCCCGGCTCAGGGCGCTGACCGGGGGCCGGGTGCCCCTGATCGTGGGCGGCGGCATCCTGGAACTGGGCGCCGCGGCCGCCCTGGCCGCCACCGGCGCGGATCACGCCACCTGCTGCCCGCGCGACGCGCTGGACACGATCGGAGCATGGACGAGAGGATGACGCGAGACGGCCCGGACACGATTGCGGACGCGCCATGACCAGCCGCGCCACGCGCTACTGGTCGAGCGGGGCGATCCCGCTGATCGGGCCGGACGTGCTGGGCGACGTGCTCGCCCACGCGGCCGACCTGTCGGTGGTGATCACCGACATGGGCGAGATCCTGTCGGTGCTGGTCAACCCCGACCACGCGACCTTCGGGCGGCTCGACGGCTGGGTGGGCCGCGACGTGCGCGACGTGCTGACCAGCGAGAGCGTCGAGAAGATCGACCGCCGGCTCGCCGCCATCAGCGCGGGCGAGACCGGGCTGCGCGGGATCGAGCTCAACCACGCGGAGACGAAGGGGCTGGGCTTCCCGATCCGCTACAGCTTCCACCCGATCGGGCCGGACGGGGCGATCCTGATGCTGGGTCGCGACCTGCGGCCCGTGGCGCAGATGCAGCAGCAGCTCGTCGAGGCGCAGATGGCGCTGGAGCGCGACTACGAGCACCAGCGCGAGATCTCCACCCGCATGACCGCCCTCATGGAGACGACGCGCGACGCGGTGGTGTTCGTGAACGCCGCGACGGGGCGGATCGCATCGCTGAACGGCCGCGCCGCGCAGATCCTGGGCGCGACCATGGACGAGCTGCAGGGCACCCCCTTCGCCGCGCGGCTCGACGGGGGCGCGGGCCCGCTCGACCTTGCGCGGCTGACGGCGGCGGCCGGCGACGACGAGACGACGCCGCTCAGGGCCACGGTGACGGGCAGCCCCCGCAGCGTGGCGCTCCACGCCACCCCGTTCCGCGCCGCGGGCGAGCGGATGCTGCTGTGCCGGCTCGACCGCGAGCAGGGGCCGGGCGAGCCGGCCAGCGCCTCGGCCGGCCGGCTGGCGCGCTTCTTCGAGCGCGCGCCCGACGGGCTGGTGTTCACCGACCGCTCCGGCCACGTCCTGTCGGCCAACGACGCCTTCCTCGACCTCGCGGACCGCGACAGCGCGGCGGCGCTCAAGGGCGCGTCCATGGCCGAGTTCCTGGCCCGGGGCAGCGTCGACCTGAAGGTGCTGGCGGAGAACGCCGTCCGCAACGGGCAGATGAAGCTCTACGCCACCAAGATCGTCTCCCAGTTCGCCGGCGAGACGCCGGTGGAGATCTCGGTCGCCCATCTCGACGACCCCGCCCACCCCGCGCTGGGCTTCGCGATCCGCGACGTCAGCCGCGCCGAGGGGATGCGCGGCCCCGCGGCCTCGGCGCTGGAGGACGTGCGCCCGACCCGCGACCTCGTGGGCGCCGCCACCCTCAAGGAGATCGTCGCCGAGACCACCGAGGTGGTCGAGCGGATGTGCATCGAGACGGCGGTGGAACTGACGGGCAACAACCGCATGGCCGCGGCCGAGATGCTGGGCCTGTCGCGCCAGAGCCTCTACGTCAAGCTGCGCAAGTACGGCCTGCTCGTGCGCGAGGAGTGACGCGAGGGCGGGGCGCGGCGGCGCTGGACGGGGCCGCGCCCCGCCCCACGTGATGGGCCGCGCAGCCCACACAGCGACGGAGACACCGATGCCCAGAACAGCCCGTGCCATTCACCTCGCCGCGCGCCCCGAGGGACGCCCGGGAGCGGAGCATTTCGACCTGCGCGAGGAGGAGCTGCGCGATCCCGGCCCGGGCGAAGTGCTGGTGCGCACGATCTGGCTCTCGCTCGATCCCTACATGCGCGGCCGGATGGATGCCGGGCCCTCCTACGCCGCCCCGGTCGAGGTCGGCGCCGTGATGGAGGGGCAGACGGTGGGAGAGGTCATCGCCTCGAACGCGGACGCCCTGTCGCCCGGCGACATCGTCACCGGCTTCACTGGATGGTCCGACCACGCGGTGGTCGCGGCGGGCGAGCTGCGCCGCCTCGACCCGGCGCGCGCGCCCGTTCAGGCGGCCCTGGGCGTGCTCGGCATGCCGGGGATGACCGCTTGGACCGGCCTGACCGAGATCATCGGCACCAAGTCTGGCGACACGGTCCTCGTCTCGGCGGCGACCGGGGCCGTGGGCGGCGTCGCAGGCCAGATCGCCAAGGCGCGCGGCTGCCGCGTCGTCGGCGTGGCCGGAGGGGCCGAGAAATGCGCCTACGCCACCGACACGCTGGGCTTCGACGCCTGCATCGACCACCACGCCCACGACGACGGCAAGGCCATGGCCAAGGCCATCGGCGCGGCCGCCCCGGACGGGATCGACGGCTATTTCGAGAATGTCGGCGGCAAGACCCTGTCGGGCGTCGTTCCCAACATGGCCGAGTTCGGGCGCATCGCGCTCTGCGGCATGGTGGCGTGGTACAACGGCGCCAACATGGACCAGGCGCTGCCCCTGCCCGCCATGTGGCGCACGATCCTGACGCGCAAGCTGACCGTGCGCGGCTTCATCGTCATGGACCACTGGGACCGGTTCGACGCCTTCCTGGAGGAGGTCGCGCCCATGGTCGCCGACGGGCGGCTCCATTACCGCGAGGACGTGACCGAGGGGCTGGAGAATGCGCCGTCGGCCTTCCTCGACATGCTCGAGGGCGGCAATTTCGGCAAGACGCTGGTCCGCGTCGGCGCGGATGCGTGAGCGCCGCGGGGAGGGACGGATGAGAGTCCTGGTCCTGGCGGCGCTCCTGGCCGCCGCCCCTGCCGCCGCGCAGGACAACCCCATCGACGGGATGCGCCCCGAGGCGCCCGAGCTCGCCCCCTACGGCGAGACGCCCGTGGGCGTGCGCACCCTGACCTTCACCCGCCCCGACGTGGTCGACATCGCCGCCACGGAGGACGCGGGCGGCGGCGGCGAGCTCTCCCGCTCCGACCGGGAGATCACGGTGGAGGTCTTCTACCCCGCCGCCAGCGGTACCGAGCCGGGCGGCACCTACGACGCCACCCTGCGCGACGGGAAGACCCGGGCGACGCTCACGGGCCGGGCCGCCCGCGACGCCGCGCCGGGCACGGGCGCCTACCCCCTCGTCCTGATCTCCCACGGTTATCCGGGCAACCGCTTCCTGATGGCCCATCTGGGCGAGACCCTGGCGTCCAAGGGCTACGTCGCCGCCTCCATCGACCACCCCGACAGCACCTATTCCGACATGGGCCCGTTCCCCTCCACCCTGTGGAACCGCCCGCAGGACCAGTCATTCGTCCTCGACGCCATGGCGGGGCTGGAAGGCGATCTGGCCGGCATCGCCGACGTCTCCCGCTCCGGGCTCGTGGGCTATTCCATGGGCGGCTACGGGGCGCTGATCTTCGCCGGCGCGGGCCTGACGGACGGCGCCTGGCCCGAGCGGTACGACGCGCCCGGCGACCTGCTCGCCGGCCTCGCGCGCGGCGGCGACACGCTCGAGGAGTTGCGCGACGAGCGGCTGCGCGCCGTGGTCGCGATCGGCCCCTGGGGGCGCAACCGCGACTTCTGGTCCGCCGAGGGGCTCTCGGACGTGGCGCTGCCCCTGATGCTCGTCGCGGGCTCGCTCGACGACGTGTCCGGGTACGACGCGATCCGCGAGATCTTCGCCGAGACGACGGGCACCACCCGCCACCTGCTGACCTTCGACAATGCCGGCCACAACGCAGCCGCCCCCATGCCCGCCCCGGCCGAGGCGTGGTCGGACGCGGACGTCTTCTCCCACTACGCCGACCCGGTCTGGGACAACGTGGCGATGAACAACGTCCTGCAGCACTTCGTGACCGCCTTCATGGACCTGCACCTGCGGGGCAACGGCGACCGCGCGGGCTACCTCGACCTGGTGGAACGGTCCGACGACGGCGTGTGGGACATGGGCGAGGACGGCGCCCCCGGCCCCGGCCATTCCTACTGGGCGGGCTTTTCCGAAGGCACGGCGCGGGGCCTGCGCTTCGAGACCCGCGCGCCGGGGGAGTGACGTTCAGGCGGCGGCGCGCGCGATGCGGTCCGCCAGCCCGTCCACGATCTCCGATAGAAGCGCCTCGTCCTCGCATTCGGCCATGACCCGGATCAGGGGCTCGGTCCCCGAGGGGCGTATGAGCAGCCGGCCCACGCCGCCCAGCCGCTCCTCGGCGGTGCGGATCTCGGCCTGCACGCCGGCATCCTCCAGGGGCGCCCGACCGGGGGCATAGCGCACGTTGTGCAGGCGTTGCGGCACCCGCTCGAACTGGCGCGACAGCTCGCTCGCGCGCCGGCCCGTCGCGGCCATCGCCGCCAGGAACTGCAGCCCCGCCACCAGCCCGTCGCCGGTGGTGGCGTGGTCGGTCATCACGATATGGCCCGACTGCTCGCCGCCCAGGTTGAAGCCGCCCTTGCGCATCTCCTCCACGACATAGCGGTCGCCCACCTTGGTGCGGTGCAGGGTCAGGCCGCGCCCCTCCAGGTACCGCTCCAGGCCGAGATTGCTCATCACCGTGGCCACCAGCGTGCCGTGGGCGAGCCGCCCGGCCTCGGCCCAGTCCCGGGCGAAGAGCGCCATCACCTGGTCGCCGTCGGCGACCTCGCCGGTCTCGTCGATGATCATCACCCGGTCGGCGTCGCCGTCCAGGCAGATCCCGAGATCCGCGCGCCGCTCGCGCACCAGCCGCGCCGCCGCCTCGGGCTTGGTGGAGCCGCAAGCGAGGTTGATGTTGACCCCGTTGGGGTCGTCTCCCATCGCGATCACCTCGGCGCCCAGCTCCCACAGAACCTCCGGGGCCACGCGGTGGGCGGCGCCGTTGGCGCAATCGATCACCACCCGCATCCCGTCCAGCCGCTGCCCCGCCGGCAGGGTGGACTTCACCCGCTCGGCATAGCGGAACCGCCCGTCGTCGATCCGCCGGGCCCGCCCGATCCTGGCCGGGCGGGCCGGATCGACCCCCTCCTCCAGCAGCCGCTCGATCCCCTCCTCGTCGGCATCCGACAGCTTGAACCCGTCCGGCCCGAAGAACTTGATCCCGTTGTCCTCGTGGGGGTTGTGGCTGGCCGAGATCATCACGCCGGCATCGGCGCGCATCGACGGCGTCAGCATCCCCACCGCCGGCGTCGGCACCGGCCCCAGCAGAAGCACGTTCATCCCCGTGGAGGTCAGCCCGGCGGTCAGCGCCGTCTCGAACATGTAGCCCGACAGCCGCGTGTCCTTGCCGATCACCACCCGGTTCGCGCCCCGCGCCTCGCGGCGGAAGAAGCGGCCGGCCGCCGCCCCCAGCCGCAAGGCCGTCTCGGCGGTCATCGGGTAGGTGTTGGCGGTTCCGCGCACGCCGTCGGTGCCGAAGATCTTGCGCGTCATGTGGTCCCTCCGTCGGTGGCGGCACGCCAGCACGCGACGGCCTGCCGCGTGGCGCCCATGTCGTGGACGCGGATTATCTGCACGCCTTGCGCGAGCCCCGCAAGCGCCACGGCCACCGACCCGGGCATCCGGTCCCGCGCCTCGGGGGCGTCTCCCAGGGTGCCGACGAACCGCTTGCGCGAGGCGCCCAGCAGGATCGGACAGCCCAGGCCATGGAACAGCGACATCCCCTCCAGCAGCGCCAGGTTGTGCTCCAGCGTCTTGCCGAAGCCGATGCCCGGATCGACGACGATCCGCTCCCGCGCGATCCCCGCGGCCTCGGCCGCCGCGACCCGCTGCGCGAGGTGGTCGTAGACGTCGAGGAGCACGTCGTCGTAGCGCGGCGCCTCCTGCATCGTCTGCGGGTCGCCTTGGGCATGCATCAGGCACACGGGCAGTCCCGTGCGCGCCGCCACCTCCGCCATACCTTCGTCGTGGGTCAGGCCCGAGACGTCGTTGATCAGGCCAGCACCGGCCTCCGCTGCCCGCGCCGCCACCTCCGCGTTGCGCGTGTCGATCGAGATCGGCCCCGTCCACCGCTCCGCGACGGCGCGGATCACCGGCGCCACCCGCGCGGCCTCCTCCTCCGGGGGGACGGGAACGGCCCCGGGCCGGGTGCTCTCGCCCCCGATATCGAGGAGGTCGGCGCCAGCGTCCGCCAGCGCCATCGCGCCGGCCACGGCCGCCTCCGCGGTGGCGAAGCGCCCCCCGTCGGAAAAGCTGTCCGGCGTGACATTCAGGATCGCCATGATCCGCGGCGCGTCCATCGACAGACCCGCGACCGCGGCGCGCGGGGCCGAGATCGCGTCGCGCGCCGCCCCGGGCATCTCCGCCACCGGCACCACCACCGGCGCCGCACCCCGGTCGAGGCGCACCGCGTGGGTGAACCAGGTCCAGCCGCCCGCGATGCGGACCGCCTCATGGGGCCGTATCCGGCCCGTCTGCGGCAAGGGTCGCCAGTAGCTCACGTCCCTCTCCTTCCTTGCTTCCCGAAAATATGCCGGCCCGCGGGCACGCGCCGTCAGGGCGACCAGATCTCCACCGGCAGGTCGGTCCGCGGTGCCTCCGCCCCCACGACGAGCAGCCGGCGCGCCCGCATCTGGCGCGCGAACCACGCCGCCAGCGCCACGGTGTCGCCCGCCTCCACCGACGGAGGCTCCACCGCGTCGAGCACCAGCTTGGAAGGGGCCCAGACGGTCACGCGGTCCTCGCGCAGGGACCAGTCCAGCTCGGTGCGGGTGCCCACCACGGTGCAGCGCCGGTCCCGCGCCGCCAGGCGCCAGCAATTCTGCTCGATGGCCAGCAGGTCGATGCGCCGCTGGGTGGCCCGGTCGCCGGTGCGCGGCGCGGGGTCGGGCGGCGGGCCCACGCACAGGATCGCCGGGCCCGCCGCCGCGATCCGGTCGAGGCAGGCGGAGAGCCCCGCGGATGCGATCGCGGCATTGGACAGGAACGCCACGACCGGGCGCGGCGCCTCGCCCGCCTCCCGCGCTCCATGCGGCCCCGCCCCCGCCGAGCGCACGATCTCGACGCCCAGCGCGCCGGGCCCGCGGTCGAGCTTCTCGACGCGCACGAAGGCGCGCAGCGCCCGACCCTCCGACAGGATGCCGGCGGCGACCCGCTCGGCCAGGGTCTCCAGCAGGTTCAGCCGCTCCTCGCCCAGGGCGGCCCGGATCGCCTCCGTGATCGTGTCGTAGGAAAGGATGCGGTCCACGTCGTCGCCCAGCGCCTCCTCGGGCGGGCGAACCTCCACCACCACGTTGAAAAGGAGCCTCTGGCGGCGCCCCCGCTCGGGCTGGAACGCGCCGATATCGGCCTCCACCACGTGATCGCGCAGGGAGATCCGGTCGGCGAATCCCGTGGCCGGGAACGCCGTCGCGCGCGCCTCCGGATGGTCGAAGGCCAGGCTCGTCTCGGTGGCCATGGGCGCGCTCCTGTGGTCGCCCATCCGGCGATAGCCGATCGCGCCCCGGTGCGAAAGGGGGGCGCGAAAGGGGTCAGCCCCGGGCGTAGAAGTGGTGCGCGCCGATGGTGACCGTCCGGTCGAAGACATGCGCCCAGTAAGGGTCGACCGCGCGGGTGTGGTAGAACATGGCCCCGTTCGTGAGCGGCCGCGCGCTGCCATCCATCATCAACCGCGCGATCTTGCCCATCCGCGTCCAGGCGGCGCGCTCGCGCACCGCCTCGGGCAGGCCGTCGCAAGTATAGGTGAACTGGCAGGCCCACTTGCGCCCCGTCCCCTGGTTGACCACGCCGCAGACCGTGCTCGGGAACGAGCTGGCATCGACCCGGTTCAGGATCACCTCCGCCACGGCGAAGATGCCGCGCACCGCCTCGCCCCGCGCCTCGAAATAGAGCGCCTCGGTCAGGCAGCGCCACTGGGCGTCGCCCTCCACCTCGGGGCGGGTATCCACGAAGGCGGCGGAATACTCGATGACGGGCCGCCGGCCCTCGGGGTCGAGCCCCAGGGCCGCGCGCAGCCCCGCGTCGCGACGGGTGCGGATCTCGGGCGCGCCCGCGCCAAGAAGCGTGCCCAGCCGCGCGCCCAGATCGGGCTCCGCCTCGGGCAGTTCGGCCGTGGCGGGCGTGGCCTTGGTGGAATAGGTGACGTCGGCCATGGCCGGACCAGCAAGGATGACCAACAGGATCGTTGTCGCGCACCGCAGGGCGCGCGCCAGAGCGTGACGAGCCATGAATCGTTCCCCAAGCCAGATCGCGGCCGACCGCCCCTCGCGGGGGGCGCACGGCACCGCGCAAGGTCTTAACCACGGGTTAACGGCGGATCAAACAAGCGCGACGAGGGTGGCGGAAACTTGCCGAGGCTACCGCTCCGGCGGCGCCATCGTGCTGATGCCCCGGTCGCGGATCGCCAGATGCGCGGCGGCCATCCGCGCCACCGGCACCCGGAACGGCGAACACGACACATAGTCGAACCCCGCCGCCCGGCAGAAGGCGATCGAGTCCGGGTCGCCGCCGTGCTCGCCGCAGATCGACAGGGTCACGTCGGGGCGCCCGCGCCGGCCGCGCTCGGCCCCCATGGTCAGAAGCTCCCCCACCCCTTCGGTGTCGAGCTGCAGGAACGGGTCCTCGGCGAAGACCCGTTCGCGCAGGTAGGCCGACATGAACCGCCCGGCGTCGTCGCGGCTCAGGCCATAGGTCATCTGGGTCAGGTCGTTGGTGCCGAAGGACAGGAAGGTGGCGTATTCGGCGATCTCGTCGGCCCTGAGCGCGGCGCGCGGCGTCTCCACCATCACGCCCAGGGAATAGTCGAACTCGACCCCCGATTCGGTGCGCACGCGTGCCGCCACGGCGTCGATCCGGCTCTTGACCAGCTCCACCTCGCGCCGCGCCGAGACCAGCGGGATCATCACCTCGGGCGTCATCCGCGGGCTGGTCCGCACCGCCGCCTCGAAGATGGCGCGCGCCTGCATCTCGTAGATCTCGGGGATCGCGATCCCCAGCCGCACGCCCCGCATCCCCAGCATCGGGTTGAACTCCGACAGCGACCGGATGCGCGCCTCCACCTCGTCGAGGGGCAGCCCCAGGCTCGCGGCCAGGTCGGTCATGCCGGGCCGGTCGGTGGGCAGGAACTCGTGAAGCGGCGGGTCCAGCAGGCGGATGCAGACGGGCCGCCCCGCCATGATCTGGAAGATACGCACGAAGTCGTCGCGCTGCATGGGCAGAAGCTGGTCGAGTGCGTGGGCCCGGTCGGCATCCTCCCGCGCGAAGATCATCTCCCGCATCACCGTCAGGCGGCCCTCGTCGAAGAACATGTGCTCGGTGCGGCACAGCCCGATCCCCTCCGCCTCGAAGCGGCGCGCCAGCTCGGCCTCGTCGGGGGTGTCGCAATTGGCCCGCACGCCGATGTCGCGCCGCTCGTCCGCCCAGGTCAGCAGCGTGATCAGCGCGTCGTCGAACGCCGCCTCCAGCAGGCGCGGCGCCCCGGCCACCACCCGCCCCGCGGAGCCGTCGACCGTCACCGTGTCGCCTTCCCGGTGGACGGAGCCGTCGGGCGTGCGGAAGAACCGGCCGCGCCGGTCGATGGCGATCTCCGAGGCCCCCACCACGCAGGGCACGCCCAGGCCCCGCGCGATCACCGCCGCGTGGGAGCTGACGCCGCCGCGCTCGGTCAGGATCGCGCGGGCGGCATGCATGCCCAGCACGTCGCCCGGCGTCGTCTCGCGCCGCACCAGGATCACCGCCTCCTCCCGCGCGGCGGCGGCCTGGGCGTCGGCGGCGGAGAACACCAGCCGCCCGGTGGCCGCGCCGGGGCTGGCCGCGATGCCCGTGGCGATCGCGGGCAGGTCCGCCTCGGGGTCGATCCGGGGGTGCAGCACGTCGAGCAGCGCGCGCGGCGGCACCCGCAGCACCGCCTCCGCCTCGGGGATCACGCCCTCGGTGGCGAGCGACACCGCGATGCGGATCGCCGCCCGGACCGAGCGTTTGACCCGCACCGCGTCGAGGATGTTGAGCCGCCCGTGGCTGAGGGTGAACTCGATCTGCATCTCCTCGCGCAGCCGGTTGCGGCACAGCGCGCCATAGGTCTGCAGCTCTCCCAGCAGCTCGGGGTGTCGCTCCTCCAGCGAGGGGCCGCGCGCGTCTTGGGTGAGATAGAGCGCGGGCGCCTTGCGCATCAGCGCCTCGCGGCCCTGGCTCTGGCGCAGGTAGCGCCCCGTCACCTGCGGCAGGCCCGTCTCGGAGCTGACGAACTGGATCACGCCGGAGCCCGATTCGCCCCGCTCCGGATCGCCCACGCCCAGCACCATCTCCTGCACCACGAGCCCCAGCCCCGCATCCTCCGGCGCCCCTTGCGCGCGGCGCAGAAGGCGCGCCGTCGTCCCCTCCCAGGCCCGCGCCATGGAGGTCAGCACCGCGGCGAGCTGGCGCGCGGGGTCCTGGGGGAACGGGTCCTCGGCCTGCTCCTCGTAGGCGGCGAGCATGGCCGCCACGTCGTCGAGATCCTCGAACCGGTCGGGATTGAGGCGCGCGACATGGGTCGCGTAGGACTGGATGAACCGGGCATAGAGGGCATCGGCCGCCTGCGCGCCCACGTCGCGCGCGATGGCCTCGCGCCGCGCGTCGGTCATCCCGACATTCAGGATCGAGGGCGGACCGCCCCAGTCCCCCACCCCCGAGGACGGCCGGACGGAGACGAGCGCGTCCGGCCCGAACCGCCCCAGGATCGCGCCGGCGTCGGGCCCGTGGCCCTGGCCGATGCGGCGCACCAGGTCCACGTCGAGCGCCTCGGTGCGCGGCACCGGCAGCCCCAGGCGCACGAGGCGTTGCAGGCACTTGGCCCGCCCGCCATGGGCGCGGGCGCGGATGTTGGAGGTGGCGGTGACCTCGGTCACGCCGTCGATCCGGGTCTCGTCATGCTGCACTGCGGCGCTCCTTCGGCCCCGCGCAGCATAGGCGCCGCCGCCGCCGGGGCAAGCGCCCCGATGGTGCCGGGCCTCAGCCCTCGATCCGCGTCAGGTCCGCGACGCCCAGGCACAGGGTGCGGATACGGCTCAGCAGGTTGAGGCGGTTGCGCCGCACGATCTGGTTGTCGGTGTTGATCTGCACCGCCTCGAAGAATGCGTCGATGGGCGCGCGCAGCCGCGCCAGCGTCGCCATGGCGGTGGCGAAGTCCTCGGCCTTCATGGCCTCCTCGATCGCCGGCTCCTGTTGGTCCAGCGCGGCGAAGAGCGCCTTTTCCTCGTCCGTGCGGGCGTGCTTGGCATCCGCGCCGAAGGAATACTCGACGCCGTCGGCCTCCTCCGCCTGGGCCAGGATATTGTTGGCCCGCCGGAACCCCGCCAGCAGGTTCTCCCCGTCGTCGGATGTCAGGAACGCCGCCAGCGCCCGCGCCCGGTGCACCAGAAGCGTCAGATCGTCCGAGCCTTCCATGGCAAGACAGGCGTCGATCACGTCATGCGGCACACCCTCGCCCCGCAGATGGACCTTCAGCCGCTCATGGAGGAAGGAGAGGAGATCGGCAGGAGCCGCATTTTGCCGCTCATCCCAATCCAGTAGAGCTTTTCTCCAATGCTCAAGCTTGTCCTTAGTCGAAGCTAGTTCTTCGCTGATCGCCTCGCGCGTCCTGGTGAGGATGGTACCGCGAAACTCAGGGTCCGACAGTTCGACCTCTTTTTTTGCCTCGTCAGCTTCTAGTTCGCCTATCCTCGCGTTGATATCCTTGCGGACTACTTCCCAGATTGGGCCATTCGCGAAGAGATCACGCAGCCCCAGCCGCAGCCCATTCTCCAGCACCAGCCGGATGACCCCCAGCCCTGCACGGCGCAGCGCGAACGGGTCCTTCGAGCCGGTGGGCTTCTCGTCGATGGCCCAGAAGCCCGCCAGCTTGTCGATCTTTTCCGCCAGCGAGACGGCGACGGACACTGGCGCGGTCGGCACCGCGTCCGACGGCCCCAGCGGCGCGTAATGCTCCGCCACCGCGTCGGCCACGTCCGGCGCCTCGCCCGCGGCGCGGGCGTAGTAGGCCCCCATCACCCCCTGAAGCTCGGGGAACTCGTAGACCATCTCCGACACCAGGTCGGCCTTGGCGAGCCGTGCCGCACGCTCGGCCATGTCCGCGTCCGCCCCCACGGCGGGCGCCAGCTCGCGCGCGAGGGCGGCGATGCGCGCCACCCGGTCGGCCTCGCTGCCCAGCTTCGCGTGGAAGGTCACCGAGCCCAGCGCCTCGCGCCACGGCGTCATGCCGTCCTTCGCCACGACGAGGTCGTTCTCCCAGAAGAACGCCGCGTCGGCGAGCCGCGCCGACAGCACCCGCTGGTTGCCCGCCAGGATCGTGGCCCCGTCGTCGGCCGTCTCGCGGTTGGCCACGGTGACGAAGCGCACGATCCGACCCGTCTCCGGATCGCGCACCGAGAAGAACTTCTGGTGCTCGCGCATGGAGGTCTGGAGCACCTCAGCCGGCAGGTCGAGGAAGGCCTCGTCGATCCGGCCCATCAGCGTCACCGGCCATTCCACCAGCCCCGCGACCTCGGCCAGCAGGCCCTCGTCCTCCACCAGCTCGAGGCCCGCGGCGAAGGCCATGTTCTGCGCCTCCGACCGGATCGTGCCCGCGCGCTCCTCCGCGTCCAGCATCACGTGGGCGCGCTTGAGCTTCGCCTGGTAGTCCTCGAACGACGACACCCGGATCTCGCCCGGCGACATGAAGCGGTGCCCCTCGGTCACGTCGCCCGCGCGGATGCCGTCCACGTCGAGGGGCACCACCTCGTGGCCCTCGGGTCCGCTCAGGATGCACAGGATGCGGTGCAGCGGGCGCACCCAGCGCAGGCTGCCCTCGCCCCAGCGCATGGACTTGGGCCAGGGAAAGCCGCGGATCGTCGCCTCCAGCACCTCGGCCACGATCTCCGCCGCCGGGCGCCCCGCGTGGCGGATGCGCGCGACATAGACCTCGCCCTTCTTGTCCGCGCGCGTCTCCAGGTCCTCGCGCGCAAGCCCCGCCCCCCGCAGGAAGCCCTCCACCGCCTTGTCGGGGGCGCCCACCTTGGGGCCGCGCCGTTCCTCCACGCTGTCGGGCGAGCCCTCGGCCACCCCTTCGAGCGCCAGGGTCAGCCGCCGCGGCGTCACCTGCGTGCCCGCATGGGCATAGGTCAGGCCCGCCTCCACGATCCCGTCGGTGACGAGGCGCTTGAGGTCGGCCGCCGCGCGGGCCTGCATCCGTGCCGGGATCTCCTCGGAGAACAACTCGATCAGAAGGTCGGGCATCTACTCGAAATCCTCTCTCGGCGGACAGTCCTCGCCGACTTGCGTGCCGTCGTAGCGCACCTCGCCGCAATTGTTGAGCTGGTGCCAGACATAGCCGCGCCCGCCGTCGGTGATCGCCACGATCCGGTCCACGCCGTATTCCACGTTCTTCTCCCCGAGGAACGCCCTGGCGGTCCCGTCGGCCAGCCGGTCGCCGATCTCCTCCGCGTCGAAGCAGTCGAACCAGAACGGCGCCGTCAGCGGCACCGCGTCGAGGTAGGACAGCGCCTCCACCTCGCCCGTCAGGTCCGTGTCGAAGCAGGCGCGGAACTTGATGGGCGAGGACGTGGCGTCGATCGCCTCGATGCCGCGCGCCTCGGCCGAGCGCGCGCCGCCTTGCGTCTGCAGCACGAAGCCCGAGGGGGCCACCCGCTCGTAGTAGTAGAAGACCTGCAGGTACCAGGCCCCCGCGCCGGCCACGACCGCGAGCCCGGCAAAGAGGATGGCCGCCAGCTTGCCGTTCATGATCTCGCCGGCGCCGCGTGGCCGCCCGCCTCCGTTAGCAGGAACGCATCGGCGCAACTCTTCGCCAGGGCCCGCACCCGCCCGATATAGGCCTGCCGCTCGGTGACCGAGATCACGCCGCGCGCGTCGAGCAGGTTGAAGACGTGGCTGGCCTTGATGCACTGGTCGTAGGCGGGCAGCGCCATCACGATCCTGCGCCCCGTCTTCGGGTCGATCTCCGGCTGGCCCAGGAGGGCGGCGCATTCCGCCTCCGCCTCCTCGAAGTGGCGCAGCAGCACCCCGGTCTCGGCATGGTCGAAGTTGTAGCGGGCGAACTGCGCCTCCGCCTCGCGGAACACGTCGCCGTAGGTCAGCGGCCGTGGCGCGTCGGGGCGGTTGAAGGGCATGTCCATCACGTGGTCCACGCCCAGGACGTACATCGCCAGCCGCTCCAGCCCGTAGGTCAGCTCGCCCGAGACGGGGGCGCAGTCATGCCCGCCCACCTGCTGGAAATAGGTGAACTGGCTCACCTCCATCCCGTCGCACCAGACCTCCCAGCCAAGGCCCCAGGCGCCCAGGGTCGGGCTTTCCCAGTCGTCCTCGACGAAGCGGATGTCGTGCAGCCCCGCGTCGATCCCGATCGCCTCGAGACTGCCCAGATAGAGCGCCTGAAGGTCGGGCGGCGAGGGTTTGATGATGACCTGGTACTGGTAGTAGTGCTGCAGCCGGTTGGGGCTGTCGCCGTAGCGCCCGTCCGTGGGCCGCCGCGAGGGCTGCACATAGGCCGCCGACCAGTGGTTCGGCCCCAGCGCGCGCAGGGTGGTGGCGGGGTGGAACGTGCCCGCCCCAACCTCCATGTCGTAGGGCTGCAGCACGGCGCATCCCGCGCCCGCCCAGTAGTCTTGCAGCGCCATGATCACGTCCTGGAAGCAGGTGGGCTGTCGCATGGGGGTCCTCGGGGGCGCGAAAAGGGCGCGGCCTGCATAGGCACAAGGGCCACAAGGGTCAATCGCGCGCCGCCCGCGGCCACCCGCCCGCTTGACGCGGGCCACCCGCCCACGCCTTGTGGCGCGGGGTCGGGGCACGGGGGTTCTTCTACCTGTCGAACGGAAGATGTACGGATGAGAACGACGATACTGACGATCCTGGCCGCGATCTGCACCGCCGGCACGGCCTGGGCGCAGGACGCCTGGCTGCAGATCGCCGCCCGGCCCGGGGCCGAGGCGACGGTGGAGACGGCCCGCGACTATGCCCGCCGCGTCGACGACGTGAGCGCCTTCGCGCTGGAGGGCTCGCGCTTCGGCGCCATCGTGCTGGGCCCCTACGCGACAGGCGAGCTGGAGGCGCGCCGCGCCGCCCTGCGGGGCCAGGGCCTGATCCCGGCCGACAGCTACGCCACCGACGGCGCCCGCTTCGGCGCGCGGCTGTTCCCCGAGGGCGACGCGGCGGCCGAAGCCCCCTCCGACGCGGCCACCGCCGATACCGCCCAACCGGCCGCCACCCCCGACACGACCCGGAGCGTGGCCGAGGCGCGCCGCGCCGAGCGCCGCCTGACCGGCGCCGAGCGCCGCCGCCTGCAGACCGCCCTGGCCTGGGCGGGCCACTACGACGGCGCCATCGACGGCGCCATCGGCCCCGGCACCCGCGCGGCCATGTCCGCCTGGCAGCGCGCGGGCGGCCACGCGGCCACCGGCGTGATGACCGCCGCCCAGCGCGCGGACCTCGTCTCCGCCTGGCGCGCCGTGCTTGACGGGCTGGAGATGCGCGCCGTCACCGACACGCCCGCCGGGATCACGGTGGAGATGCCCACCACCCTCGTCGCCTTCGACCGCCATGCCCCGCCCTTCGCCCACTACGCCGCCCGCGACGGCGCCGAGCCCTCCGCCCGGGTGATCCTGATCTCGCGGGAGGGCGGGCGCGACGACCTGCGCGGTCTCTTCGACGCCATGCAGACGCTCGAGGTCGTCCCGCGCGAAGGGGAGCGCTCGCTGTCCTCCGACGCCTTCGCCATTACCGGGCGGGGCGACGACATCGTCAGCCATACCGAGGCGCGGCTCGAGGGCGGCGCGATCAAGGGCTTCACCCTGGTCTGGCCAGCGGGAGACGAGGCTCGCCGCACGCGCGTGGTGGACGAGATGTCGGCGAGCTTCACGGCCGACCCGGCCCGCGTCCTGCCCGACACGATGGGCGCCCCCGGCGAGGACCAGAGCGTCGACCTGATGGCCGGGCTCGAGATCCGCTCGCCCGCGCTCGCCCGCTCGGGCTTCTATGTCAGCCGCCGCGGCGACGTGCTGACCACCGCCGCCGCCGTCGCCGGGTGCGACCGCATCACCCTGGGCGGCGACGTGGAGGCCAGCGTCACCCGCGTGGACGAGGCCGCCGGGCTGGCGCTCCTGTCGCCCGCGCGCGATCTCGCCCCGCGCGATTTCGGCGCGCTGGCGGGCGGCGTGCCCCGCCTCGGCTCCGAGGCGGTCCTGTCGGGCTTCTCCTACGGTGGCGACCTGGGCGCGCCGTCGCTCACCAGCGGGCAGGTCGCCGCCCTGCGCGGCCCGGACGGCGAGGCGCATCTGCGCCGCTACGCCCTGGCCGCGCGCCCGGGCGACGCGGGCGGGCCGGTGATGGACCCCGCGGGCGCCGTCATGGGCATGCTGGCCGAGCCACCCGCGCAGGGGCGCAGCCTGCCCGGCGACGTGGCCCTGGCCGCCGACACCGACGCGATCCGCGACCTGATGACGGCCGCCGGCGTGTCCCCCGCCACCCGCGAGCCGGGCCCCGCGCTGCCCCGGGCGCGGATGGAGCGGCTCGCGGCCGACATGACGGTGCTGGTGGGCTGCTGGCGCTGAGGCGCGAGCCACCGGCGACGGGCACGAGCACGGGCAGGGGCGGAAATGCCTTCATTGTTATTTCATGACCGGGGCCGATCTTGGCAGATCGGCCCCCACATCCCCGATCCGAATCGCGACCCGCCATGATCCGCTCCCTGCCCCTCGCCCTCCTCGCCGCGCTCTGCCTCGGCGCTCCCGCGGCTTACGCGCAGGACCCCCTGGCGCTCGCGCGGGCCGAGTATGCGGGCCTCACGGGCGAATGGGCCGAGCCCGGCCGGGGCTGCGGCGACCCCTCCGGCACCTGGTCGTTCGGGATGGAGGCGGTGCGCGCCGGCGACAGTCTCTACGACCTGCGGGGGATCGGTGCCGGGCCGGAAACGGCGCGGCTCGACCTGATCAGCCGCCGGACCGGCCGGCGCCTGCCCCTCGCGGTGACGCACATCGGCCAGCAGCTCGACGTGCGCGGCCAGGGCGTGGCCGTGACGCTGGTGCCCTGCAACGCGCTGGCCTCCACCGGCGTGGACCGCCCCGAGACCATCGTCACCCGCCCCCTCGGCGGGCTCCCCTCCGAGGACGATCTGCGCGCGCGCCTCGGCGCATTGGAGCCGACAGAGCCCGCCACCCCCACGACCCCGCCCCAGCCGGGGACGGCACCCGAGGCGCCGGACGCGGCCGGAATCGCGCCCGACGCGGCCTACGACGCGCGCCTGACCGGATCGTGGCGCGGCGCGGACGGAACCTGCGGCTGGCGGCTGGGCCCCTCGCGCATCTTTGCCGAGGGAACGGCCTACGAGGTGGTGAACTTCTCGGGCACCGCCGAGCGGATCGGCATCCAGACCCTGCGCGAGGACGGAACGCCGACGACCTTCACCCTGACGCCGGGCACCGGCGGGGCCGCGGGCGTGACCCGCTCCGCCCCAGGCGAGGAGCAGGTGGGCGCGACGCTGACGCGCTGCTGACGGCGGCAACCTTCGCTCAACCATTCCCGGGCAGGATAGGGCCGCACCGGCCCCCTTTCGGGTAGCCGCCCCGGCGCAGGACCCCAGGAATGCTTCGATACACGATACCGATTCTCGCCCTCTGCGCCGTGCCGACGCTGGCCGCGGCAGGGGGCTTGTGCGTGCCCGACACCCGGGCGGGCTGCGACGGGCTCGTGGCGCCCGCACCAGCCCCGGCCCCGGCGCCCGCCGCCCCCGCCGCGCCGCGCCTCGTCCCCGCGCCCGGCGGCGAGGCGCGCGCCTACTACCGCGACCGGCTGACCCATCTGTGGAAGGCGGCGACCAACGGCACCTGCCTCGGGGTGGAGGGGGCCTGGCACCTAACCCCCACCCATATGGTGGCCGAGGGCATCCTCTACGAGATATTGGGGTTCGCCGGGCCGCCCGCGCGGTTCGACGTGGCGGCGCGGCGGGTGTCGGACCACGCGCCCGCGCAGTTCACGCTGACCCCCATCGACCGGCGGCACCTGGACATCGTGGGCGGCGTGGCCGCCGACCTGACCCATTACAACGTGGCCCTGCGCCGCTGCTGAGATGCGCCGCGCGGCGCGGCGGGGGCCGGACGGCCCCCGCCCCGCGGCCGATCGACCCCCGCCCCGCGGGCGATCGGCCCCGCCCCGGCAGGCGCCGCCGGGCCCGCGTCCCTTACTGGCCGGTCATGGTGATGCGGCCGTCGGTATAGGGCTCGTAGGGGCCGACCTCGGCCAGGTAATCGGCCGTCACATCCGCCAGGTCGGGGCCGTAGTCGTAGGGGTCCTGGGCGTCCACGAACATCTCGTAGCCGTCGCCGCCGTTGCGGACGTAGTTGTTGGAGACCACGCCGTAGGTCGCCTCCGGGTCGAGTGCAGCGCCGTCCACCATGACCTCCGAGACCCGCGCGCCCGGCTCGGCGGAGGCGTCGACGGTGAAGGTCATGCCCGCGACCTGGGGAAAGCGGCCCGCCTCCTCCTCGATCTGGGCGACGCCGCTCTCCAGCGCCTCCTTCAGCGTCGCGCCGGTGACGTAGAACGTGGACAGGGTGTTCTGGAACGGCAGCACCGTCAGCACCTCGCCCATGGTCACCTCCCCCTCGTCGATGGAGGCGCGCAGGCCGCCGCCGTTGTTCAGGGCCACGTCGATGCCCTGGTCGCGGACCCTGTCGAGCATGGCGTCGGCGACGAGGTTGCCCATCTGGCACTCCCCCGCCCGGCACGCCTCGCGGCTGCCGTCGATCTCCGATCCGGTCTCGGCCACCACCTCCCGGCGGATCTCGTCGAGGGGCGCGGCGGCCTCCTCGATGCGGCTGACGATCTCGGCGTCCTCCTCGACCGTGGCGTCGATCAGGAGCGGCTGGCCGCTGGCCTCGGTCAGGGTGCCCGCGTCGTCGAAGGTGACGGAGAGCTCGCCTAGGTACTTGCCGTAGGCATAGGCCTGCACGATGGCGGTCTCGCCCACCATGGTCGGATAGGGGCCGGACGCCCCCTCCATGTCGCCCAGAAGCGTGTTGGTATGCCCGCCCACGATCACGTCCACGCCCGTGGTCTCCTCGGCCACGCGCAGGTCGGTGCCGTAGCCCGAATGGCTCAGGACGACGATCTTGGTCACGCCCTCCTCGGTCAGCCGGTCCACCTCGGCCTGGACGGCGGCGACCGGGTCGGAGAAGGTGACGTTGGGGCCGGGCGCGGCCAGCTCGGCCGTGTCCTCGGGCGTCAGGCCGATCAGGCCGATCCGCTCGCCCGCCTTCTCCACCACCACCGAGGGGCGGATCGCGTCCACCAGCTCGGGTTCGGCCGAGATGTCGGCGTTCGACATCAGGATCGGGAAGTCGATGGTCCGCGCGAACTCCCCCAGCACCTCGGGGCCGTCGTCGAACTCGTGGTTGCCCACGGTCATCGCGTCGTAGCCCAGCCGGTTCATCATCTCGGCGGCGAGCGCGCCCTTGTACTCGGTGTAGAACAGCGTCCCCTGGAACTGGTCGCCCCCGTCCACCAGGAGCGTGGTGCCGCCCTCCTCCCGCGCCGCCTCGATGGCGGTGATCAGCCGTGCGGTGCCGCCGAAGCACTCGCCGGCCTCGTTGTCCTCCGCCGAACAGGTCGAATCGTAGCCGTTGATCGGCTCGAACCGGGAATGGAAGTCGTTGGTGTGCAGGATCGTCATGGAAAAGTCCGCCTGCGCGGCCCCGGCCACCAGGGCGAGAGCGGCCGTCGCGGTGGATACTCGTGCGATCATGGGGAACCTCCTATGGTCCGGAACGGGCATGTTCCTGTTGTCCGGAGGCGAGAGTGCGCCGGCCACGGGGCGGTGTCAAAGCGCGACCTCGCCGCCCCGGCGGCCCGGCACCTCGCCCGGGGCCGCGGCTGGCCTAGGTGGCGGGAGAGGCGATGCGAAGGAGGGCAGGATGCGACTCTACAAGGTGTTCCGCGGGGCCGAATGGACCGAGCTGGACCGGGCCGGCGAGACGGAAGGCGGCCCCGACGACCAGCGCGACGGCTTCGTGCACTTCTCCACCCGCGAGCAGCTCGGCCGGACGCTGGAGCGGCACTTTAAGGGCGAGACCGGCCTGGTCCTGGCCGCCTGCGAGAGCGACGAGATGGGCGAGGCCCTGTCCTGGGAGGAGGGGCGCGACGGCGAGAGCTTCCCCCACCTCCACCGCACCCTGTCGCGCGACGAGGTCGTGTGGCACACCGAGCTGCCGCGCGACGGCATCGACACGATGGCCCTCGGCGACGAATGAGCCTGGCGGAGCGGATCGGACTGGCCGCCCTGCGGCGCCTCGACCCCGAGCGCGGCCACGCGCTCGCGGTCCGGGCCCTGCGCGCGGGCCTCGCGCCCGCGCCGGGTCCCGCGACCTCCCCGCGCCTCGCGGTGCGGCTGGCGGGGATGGACCTGCCCAACCCGGTGGGGCTGGCGGCCGGGTTCGACAAGAACGCCGAGGCCGTCGTGCCCCTGTCGCGGGCGGGCTTCGGCTTTCTGGAGGTGGGGGCGGCGACGCCGCGTCCCCAGCCCGGCAACCCCCGCCCGCGCCTCTTCCGGCTGGCGGAGGACCGCGCGGCGATCAACCGCTTCGGCTTCAACAACAACGGGGCCGAGGCGATCGCCGGGCGCCTCGCCGCCGCCCGCGGCTCCGTTCCCTTGCCCGTGCCCGTGGGCCTCAACCTCGGGGCCAACAAGGACAGCGACGACCGGGCGGCCGACTTCGCCGCCGTGCTGGCCTGCGCCGGCGCCTGCGTGGACTTCGCCACCGTCAACGTCTCCTCGCCCAACACCGAGCGGCTGCGCGACCTGCAAGGCGCCGACGCCCTGCGCGCGCTCCTGTCGGGCGCGATGGAGGCGAACGGGGCCGGCGTGCCCGTCTTCGTCAAGATCGCCCCCGACCTCGACGACGCCGCGCTCGACGCGGTGGCGCGCGTGGCGGACGACGCGGGCGTGGCGGGCATCGTCGCCACCAACACCACCCTGTCGCGCGACGGCCTGCGCTCGCGCCACGGCGCGGAGGCGGGCGGCCTGTCTGGCGCGCCGCTCTTCGACCGCTCGACGCGCGTCCTGGCGCGGCTCGCGGGGGCCACCGACCTGCCGCTGATCGGCGTGGGCGGCGTGTCGAGCGGGGCCGAGGCCTATGCCAAGATCCGCGCGGGCGCGAGCGCCGTCCAGCTCTATACCGCGCTCGTCTATGGCGGGATCGGCCTGGTGGCGCGGATCGTGGCCGACCTCGACGCCGCGCTCGCCGCCGACGGGCTCACCGCGGCCCAGGCCGTGGGCCGCGACCGCGCCGCCTGGGCCTAGGCCACCGAGCGTTCCAGCGCGGCGTAGCGCGCCCCCAGCGTCACGCCCCGCGCCGCGAAGCTGACAAGGAAGGCCAGCCACAGGCCGTGGTTGCCCAAGGGCGGCACCAGCGCCAGCACCGCGACCACATAGACGACCAGGGACAGCGCCATCATGTTGCGCATGTCGCCCGTGCGCGTCGCGCCGATGAAGATCCCGTCGAGCATCCAGGCCGCGCAGCCCACCAGCGGCGCGGCCACCATCCACGGCAGGTAGGCGCGCGCCGCTTCCCGCACCCCCGGCGCGGTGGTCATCAGGTCGATGATGGCCCCGCCCAGAACCACGAAGGCCAGGGCCAGCACCAGCCCCGACACCGCGCCCCACAGGC
This sequence comes from uncultured Paracoccaceae bacterium, assembly GCA_947500825.1. GTDB lineage: Bacteria > Pseudomonadota > Alphaproteobacteria > Rhodobacterales > Rhodobacteraceae > Palleronia. The sequence goes on from CANMTR010000006.1 coordinate 121,249, forward strand.
TCGCCACCACCGCCCCACGGCGAAAGAGGTCGCGCCGCCCCTGTCCCAGCGCGCCGCCCACGATGGCCTCGGCCGCGAAGGCGAATCCGTCCATGGCGAAGGCGGTGATCTGCAGGAACTGGAGCAGCACCTGGTTGGCCGCCAGCACCACGTCGCCGAACCGCGCCCCGGTGAACAGGAAGCTCACGAAGATCCCCTGCAGCATCAGCGAGCGCGCCAGGATGTCGCCGTTCACGCGGGCGAAATTCGCCAGCCGCGCGGGGTCGAGCACCCGGGCGCGGTCCCGCCAGGCGGGGGTGGCGAAGGCCCCGCGGCACAGCCACAGCCCCAGGGCCGCGCCCGAGACCTCGGCGATGACGGTGGCGATCGCCACCCCCTCCACCCCCCAGCCGAGCCCCAGGACGAACAAGAGGTCGAGCGCGATGTTGAGCGCGTTCATCACCACCTGCATGGCCAGCACGCCGCGGGTCCGCTCCGCCGCGATCAGCCAGCCGGTCAGCGCGTAGACGGCGATGAGCGCCGGGGCGGAGAAAACGCGGATGCCCATGTAGGACCGCGCCAGCGCCTCCACCTCGGCGGAGGCCGGCGAGAGCCTGAACGCCGCCCAGAAGAGCGGCACCTGCAGCGCCACGACGGCCAGGCCGCCGATGGCGGCGATGGCCAGGCCCCGCGACAGGATCGCCGACGCCTCGTCCAGATCTTCCTTGCCCAGCGCCTGCGCGGCGAGGCCCGTGGTGCCCATCCGCAGAAAGCCGAAGATCCAGTAGATCGAGGTCAGGACGATGGCGCCGATCCCCACCGCGCCGATGGGCTCGGGCAGGCCGAGCTGGCCCACCACGCCCGTGTCCACCGCGCCCAGGATCGGCACGGTTGCGTTCGACACCACGATGGGCAGGGCCACGCCCAGGACCCGGCGATGGGTGACGTCCCGGATCTCGGCCACCCGCGCGCCTCAGCCTTCGCGGGCGGCGGGCATCACGAAATGGCACGTGGCCATGGCGTGGGGCCGCTCGCGGTTGTCCTGCCACCCCTCCACGTGGACGGAGGCGTAGCGCCGCCCCGAGCGCACGATCCGGGCGCGGGCATAGGCATCGCGCGGCAGGCCCGAGCGCAGGTAGTCGATGGTCAGGTCCACCGTCTTGGGCATCCGCGGCATGTCGGACGGGTCCAGGTCGTCGGGGTCGATCCGGGCGCTCTCGATCTCGTCCCACAGCCGCGACCAGGCCAGCGTGATGGTCGCCGTCGTCTCCAGGAACGCGGCCGTGACGCCGCCGTGGAGCGCGGGCAGCATCGGGTTGCCGATCAGCCGCTCGGCATAGGGCAGGATCGCCGTCAGCTCGTCGCCGCGGCGGTCGAACGCGATCCCCAGGTGCCGGATATAGGGAACGCCGCCCACCAGCGCCTCCAGCGCCGAATCGCGGCGCTGCTTGATGACCTGGACGGGTTCGGGGGCGGACCGGCTCATGCGCGCTCTCCCCGCTCCAGGGTGAAGGCGCCCGCGGCGGTGGCCACCGGGTTGTCCTCGTCGTCGTCGAGCGCGCGGGCCCGCACGAAGGCAACCGAGCGGGTGACGTGGTAGCACTCCGCCCGCGCCCGCACCGTCTGCCCCGGCGTGGCCGGGCGCATGTAGTCGATGCGCAGGTCCAGCGTCGCGGTGGCCACGGGCGCCGTGGGGTGGCACATCACCGCCGCGCCCGAGCAGGTGTCCATCAGCGCCGAGACGGCGCCGCCATGGATCACGCCCGTGGCCGGGTCGCCGATCAGCTTCTCGTCGTAGGGCATCGAGACCTCGCAGGTCCCCTCCCCCAGCGACAGGACGGTCATGCCGAGGTCGCGGGCGTGGGGGATGCGCTCCATGAAGTGGCGCGCGATCTCTTCGGTGCGGTCTGTCATCGGCATGGGCTCCCTTGGGATGCGGGCCCGGTTGTGCCCCCTCGGCCCGCCCGCGACAAGGACGACATGGTCCTTCTTCGCCGCGACGGTGCGGAACATCCGCGCCCCCGGGTCGTTCCGCCGGCATGGACAATGTCAAGCGAGTCGCGATCTTCGGCGCCGACGGCGCAACCGGGCGCCAGGCCGTGTCGCAGGCGGTCGCCGCGGGTCTCCAGGTGCGGGCGATCGAGCCCGAATGGCCCGACGATCCCGGCCTGCCCGACGGGGTCGAGACCCGCACCGCCGACGTGACCTCTGACGATCTCGGCCCGGTGATCGAGGGCTGCGACGCGGTCCTGTCCTGCATCGGGCTGCCGCTCACCGCGCGCACGGCCATGTCGCCGCCGCCGCTCTATACCGCCAGCGCCGAGCGCTACGTCGCCGCGATGGAGGCCACCGGCGTGCGCCGCCTGGTGGTGATCTCGGCCACCTTCGTGGCCACCCGCGACCGGGGCCCGTTCCTGTTCCGGGTCGCGGCGACCGCGGCCCTCGAATCGATCTTCACCCAGATGGGCGAGATGGAACGCCTGTTGCGCGCCTCCGACCTGGACTGGACGGCGGTCCGCCCCGGCTGGCTGATGGCGGGGGACGCGACCGGGGACTACACCGTCACGCCCGAGATGATCGCGCCGGGGTTGATCCGCACCCGCCATGGCGATTTGGCCCATTTCATGCTCCGCTGCCTGGAGAACGACGAGTGGGTGCGGCGCACCCCCGCCATCGCGCGCAAGGAGGCGCGACGCGACGAATCGGCCTCCCGGCTGGTCGCGGAAGCGATGGGCCGAAAACCCTCCTGATTGTTTCGACTTGGGATTCGTGCAACCTGAGCGTGCCTTGACGGCGCATCGCAGGCCGACGGGAGACAAGGATGCCGGACACCGAAGAGCGCCTGAGTTTCAAGGACATGTGCGCGCGGTTCGAGGTGACGCCGAGGACCCTGCGCTATTACGAATACATCGAGCTTCTCTCCCCCGACCGGGAGGGTCGCGCGCGCTGGTACCGCCCGCGCGACGTGGCGCGGATGACCCTGATCCTGCGCGGTCGGCGCTGGGGATTCACGCTTGAGGAGATCCGGCAGTGGCTCCTGATCTACGACAAGCAGGGCACGGAGGCGCAGATGCGCCTGTGGGTGAAAGGCGCCGACCGTCAGCTCGGGCGCCTGCGCGAGGAGGCTCGGGCGCTTGAGGAAGCGATCGAGGGCCTGCGCCGGACCCGCGACGAGGTGGCCGAGTCCCTCCGCCGGAAGTGACGCAACGTCCGGGTTACGTAAACGTCAGAAGGACTTGCGGCGCCCGCCCCTGGCCCGCACCTACGCGTCGGAAGACCGACGGAGACCCCTAATGACCAACGACACCCTGACCATCCGCGAGATGTGCGACGCCTTCGACGTCACGCCCCGGACGCTGCGCTTCTACGAGCAGAAGGAACTGCTGGCGCCCATCCGCGACGGGCAGAAGCGTCTGTTCACCCGCCGCGATCGCGCCCGGCTGACCCTCATCCTGCGCGGCAAGCGGTTCGGCTTCAACCTGGAGGAGATCCGGCGGCTCCTCGACCTCTATGGCCGCGGCCGCGAGCAGGAGACCCAGCTCGCCCGCGCCTACGAACTGGCCCAGGGACGTCTGGCCCAGCTCAAGGCGAACCGCGCCGAACTCGACGCGGCCATCGACGATCTGGAGGACCAGATGACCATGGTCTCCAACACCCTGTCCGACATCCGCAAGAATACCGCCGCCTGACGCGGCCCGCCCCCCCCCCGGAGACTGCCATGACGACCTATCGCGCCCCCGTCGACGACCTCCGCTTCGTCCTCGACGAGCTCCTCGACGTCTCCGGCTCCGACATCCCCGGCTACGACGAGCTGGAGAGCGGGTTCGTCAAGGCGGTGCTGGAGGAGGCCGGTAAGCTGGCCGAGAACGTCCTGCACCCGCTCAACGCCGTGGGCGACCGCCAGGGCTGCCGGCTGGAGAACGGCGTCGTGCGCACGCCCGAAGGCTTCCGCGAGGCCTACGCGCAGATGCGCGAGGGCGGCTGGACGGGCCTCGACTGCGACCCCGAATACGGCGGCCAGGGCATGCCCCACCTGCTGAACTCGGCGGTGGGCGAGATCTTCGTGTCCGCCAACATGGCCTTCAACATGTACCAGGGCCTGTCCCACGGGGCCTACAACGCCATCCACGCCCACGGCACCGACGAGCAGAAGCGCACCTGGCTGCCCAGGATCGTCGACGGCACCTGGTCGGGCACCATGAACCTGACCGAGCCCCAGTGCGGCACCGACCTGGGCCTGATCCGCACCAGGGCCGAGCCGCAGGACGACGGCACCTACGCCATCACCGGCCAGAAGATCTGGATCTCGGCGGGCGACCACGACCTGACCGACAACGTCGTCCACCTGGTGCTGGCGCGCATCTCCGGCGCGCCCGCGGGGGTCAAGGGCATCTCGCTGTTCATCGTGCCCAAGTTCCTGGTGGACGGGGACGGCTCCCTGGGCGCGCGCAACGCGGTCTCCTGCGGCGGGCTGGAATCCAAGATGGGCATCCACGGCAACGCCACCTGCGTGATGAACTACGACGGCGCCACGGGCTACCTGCTGGGCGAGGCCCACAAGGGCATGCGCGCCATGTTCACCATGATGAACGAGGCGCGCCTCGGCGTGGGCGTGCAGGGCTACGCCATGGGCTCGGTCGCCTACCAGAACGCCGCCCTCTTCGCCCGCGAGCGACTGCAGGGCCGCGACGTGACCGGCCCGGCCAACCCCGACGGCCCCGCCGACCCGATCATCGTCCACCCCGACGTGCGCCGCGCGCTCCTCGACCAGAAGAGCTTCGTCGAGGGGGCGCGCGCCTTCGCCCTGTGGGGCGCGCACCTGATCGACCGCTCGCACCGCCTGGGCGACGCGGAGGCCGAGGCGCTGGTCTCGCTCCTCACCCCGGTGATCAAGGGCTTCCTGACCGACAAGGGCTTCGAGACGACCGTGCAGGCCCAGCAGACCCTGGGCGGGTCGGGCTTCACCTCCGAATGGGGGCTCGAGCAGTTCGTCCGTGACGCGCGCATCACCATGATCTACGAGGGCACCAACGGCGTGCAATCCCTCGACCTGGTGGGCCGCAAGCTGGGGCTGAACGGCGGCAGGACCGTCATGGGCTTCTTCGACATGGTGAAGTCCTTCGCCAAGGAGAACGAGGGCGACGCGCGGCTCAAGGCGAACTTCCTCGACCCCCTGAAATCCGCCTCCAAGGACCTCCAGGGCGCGGCCATGTTCTTCATGCAGAACGGCGCCAAATCCCCCAACGAGGCGCTGTCGGGCTCCCACGACTTCCTGCACCTCTTCGGCCATGTCTGCCTGGGGCTGATGTGGGCGCGGATGGCCCGGGCCGCCTACGCCGCGCTCGACGCGGGAACGGGCGACCCCGCCTTCTACGAGGCCAAGATCGCCACCGGGCGCTACTACATGGCCCGCCAGCTGCCCGCCACGGCCATGCACCGCGCCCGGATCGAGAGCGGCGCCGAGCCCGTCATGACCCTCGACGCGGCCAGCTTCTGAAACGCCGGGACCGCCTCCGGCGGGGGTATTTGGAGAAAGGGTGAGGGGAGGAACGGATCGGCCCCGCCCCGACCGGGCGGGCATGGCCGCAGGCGTCCGGGACGGGGCGTCACCCTTTGCGGTCATCGGCTCCCCAGCCTGTACCGCCCCCCGAGGATGGCGGCGGCGCATTGACGAACCATTACCGCCCGTCATCCTTTTCCAAGTACCCCACGGGGGTCCGGGGGCGTGACGCCCCCGGCGACGCCAGCAAGGAGAGACGACCCATGACCATCCAGCTTCACTGCTTCGGAGAAAGCGGGAACGCCTACAAGGCGGCCCTGGCGCTGGAGCTGGCAGGGCTCGATTGGCAGCCCGTCTTCGTGAACTTCTTCGACGGCGAGACGCGCTCCGAGGCCTATCGCCGCGACGTCAACGAGATGGGAGAGGCACCGGTCATGGTCTCCGGCGACCTTCGGCTGACGCAGTCCGGCGTGATCCAGTCCTGGATCGTTGAGGAGACCGGCAAGCTCGGCGGGAAGGACGCGGACGAGGCGCGCGAGGTCCTGCGCTGGCAGTTCTGGGACAACCACAAGCTCTCCTCGATGGCGGGGATGACGCGGTTCCTGGCCAACTTCCTGCCCGAGGAGAAGCGCCCGCAGCCGGTGATCGACTTCCTGAAGGGGCGCCTTTCCTCGGCCTATGAGGTGCTCGATCGGCACCTCGAGGGGCGCGACTGGATCGTCGGACGGGACGTCACTGTCGCGGACCTGTCGTGCTGCTCGTATCTCTACTACCCGGAGCCCTTCGGCTTCGATCGGGCCGACTGGCCCGGGATCGACCGCTGGCTGAACAACGTCCGGTCGCTGCCGGGCTGGAAGCACCCCTACGACCTGATGCCGCGCTCGGCATGAGAGCCACGCGAAGGAGGAGACGATGACCGAGGCCTACATCTACGACGCGGTCCGCACCCCCAGGGGGCGCGGCCGCAAGGACGGCGCACTGCACGAGGTGACCTCGGTGCGGCTCTCGGCGCTGGTGCTCGACGCGCTCAAGGCCCGCTCGGGGCTCGAGGGCGCCGCGGTGGAGGACGTGATCTGGGGCAACGTCACCCAGGTCAAGGAGCAGGGCGGGTGCCTCGCGCGCACCGCCGTGCTGGCCTCGGGGCTCGACGAGGCGATACCGGGCCTGTCGGTCAACCGCTTCTGCGCCAGCGGCCTCGAGGCGGTGAACCTGGCCGCCAACCAGGTGCGCGGCGGCGCCGGGGCGGGCTACATCGCCGGGGGCGTGGAGATGATGGGGCGGGTCGCCATGGGGTCCGACGGCGCGGCGATCGCGGTCGATCCGTCCGTCGCGATGGAGAGCTACTTCGTCCCCCAGGGGATCTCGGCCGACATCATCGCGACCCAGTACGGCATCTCGCGCGACGACGCCGACGCCTTCGCGGTGGAGAGCCAGGCCCGGGCCGCCGCCGCCTGGAAGGAACGCCGCTTCGACCGCTCGATCCTCGAGGTGACCGACCGCAACGGCCTGACCATTCTCGACCGCGACGAGCACATGCGCCCGGGCACCGACATGCAGTCGCTGGGGGCGCTGTCGCCATCTTTCAGGGAAATGGGCGAGACGATGCCCGGCTTCGACAAGGTGGCGCTGATGAAGTACCCCCACCTGGAGCGGATCGAGCACGTCCACCACGCGGGCAACTCGAGCGGGATCGTCGACGGCGCCGCGGGCCTGCTGATCGGGTCGAAGGCGTTCGGCGAAGACCACGGCCTGAAACCCCGCGCCCGCATCCGGGCCACCGCCAAGATCGGCACCGACCCCACGATCATGCTCACCGGCCCGGTCCCCGCGACGCAGAAGATCCTGCGCGAGAGCGGCATGGAGATCGGCGACATCGACCTCATCGAGGTCAACGAGGCGTTCTCGGCCGTGGTGCTGCGCTTTCTGCAGGCCTTCGACGTGGACCCGTCCCGCGTGAACCCCAACGGCGGCGCCATCGCCATGGGCCACCCCCTGGGCGCGACGGGCGCGATCATCCTCGGCACCCTCCTCGACGAGATGGAGCGCACCGACCGGGAAACCGGGCTCGCCACGCTCTGCGTCGCCTCGGGCATGGGGGCCGCGACCATCATCGAGCGGGTCTGATGGCGGCGCGGGAGGAGCGGCGCCGGGCCTGGGACGAGGCGAAGGCGCCATGCCGCCCCTTTTCCCTCGACAACCGTCGCGCGCACGAAATAACGTCGGGGAATGGCTTGTACCGTCCAGCAATTCTTCACCAACCAGGCGCTGCACCTGCGACACGGGCAGTTCGACGTGATGGCGCGCTCCTACGGGGTGCCGCTCGTGGTGATAATGCCTACGGGCGGTCGCGACGTGTCGCTCCTGCCCAGTCGGGCCGCGGTGGCCGCGTTCTTCCGCACCAAGTTCGAGGGGCTGGAGGAGGCGGGGATCGACTATCTGCGCGCCATGGTCTCCGAGGTGGAGACGGTCTCGGAGCGGCGCCACGCCGCGACGGTGACGTGGTACTACGTGGACGGCAACGGCGCGCGGCAGGGCGAGACCCGGGCGCGCTATTTCCTGGGTCGGCGCTCGGGCGGACTGACCGTGGAGATGATCGAGTTCGAGCGGCTCGCCTTCGACGCCATCGCCGACTGGGTGGCGCAGCACGAGCGCAAGGTGCCGGGCGCCGGCATCGACCCGCGCCTGGCCTGAGACCCCCCCAATTCCATCTGACCAACCGCCCCGCGGCCGCCGCCGCCGGGCCTTTTCGCATGTCGGGAGAGTGACGGATGAGCGATTTCAGATACGAGCTTGGTGACGACGGCGTCGCGGTCCTGACCTGGGACATGCCCGACCGCTCGATGAACGTGATGACGCGCGACGCCTTCGCCGAGCTGGACGGGATGATCGACCGCGCCCTGGCCGACGAGGCCGTGAAGGGGATCGTGATCGCCTCCGCCAAGAAGGACTTCGCCGGCGGAATGGACCTGGGCGTGCTGTCCCGCATCCGCGAGGAGGCCGGCGAGGCGCCCGCCCGCGCCCTGTTCGACTTCACGATGGAGGGCCACCGCATCCTGCGCAAGATCGAGCGGGCGGGGATGGACGACAAGAACAAGGGCGGCAAGCCCGTGGCCTGCGCGATCTCCGGCACCTGCGCCGGCATCGGGACCGAGATCGCGCTGGCCTGCCACCGCCGCTTCATGGCCGAGGGAAAGGCCAAGATCGGCCTGCCCGAGATCATGGTCGGCCTCTTCCCCGGCGGCGGCGGCACCACGCGCTACAGCCGCATGGTGGGCGCCATGGCCGCCTCGCCGGTCCTGCTGGAGGGCAAGATGCTGGAGCCCGCCAAGGCCAGGGGCGCGAGCCTGGTGGACGAGGTCGTGGCCCCGGGCGAGCTTCTGTCGCGGGCGCGCGAATGGGTGCTGTCGGCCACCGACGCCGACCTGGTCAAACCGTGGGACCAGAAGGGCTGGAAGATGCCCGGCGGCGAGCCCTACCACCCGGCGGGCTTCATGACCTTCGTGGGGGCGAGCGCGATGGTCAACGGCCGCACCAAGGGCAACTACCCCGCGGCCCGCGCCCTCCTTTCGGCGGTCTACGAAGGCGCGCTGGTGCCCTTCGACACCGCCCTCAGGATCGAGGCGCGCTGGTTCGTGAGCGTGCTGATGGAACCCTCCTCCACCGCGATGATCCGCTCGCTGTTTCTCAACAAGCAGGCGCTGGAAAAGGGGGCGAACCGGCCCGAGGCGCCCGATCAGCGCGTCTCGAAGGTCGGCGTGATGGGCGCGGGCATGATGGGCGCGGGCATCGCCTATGTCGCCGCCAACGCCGGCATCGACGTGGTCCTGATCGACCGCGAGCAGGCCGCCGCCGACCGCGGCCGCGCCTATTCCGAGGGGCTGCTCGACAAGGGCATCAAGCGCAAGAAGGTGACCGAGGACAAAAAGGCCGAGGTGCTGGGCCGGATCAACGCGACCACCGAATACGAGGCGCTCTCGGGCTGCGACCTGGTGGTGGAGGCCGTGTTCGAGGACCCGGGGATAAAGGCCGAGGTCACGAAGGCCGTCGAGGCCGCCGCCGGAGCGGACTGCATCTTCGCCACCAACACCTCCACCCTGCCCATCTCCGACCTCGCCAAGGCCAGCGAACGGCCCGGGCAATTCATCGGCATCCACTTCTTCAGCCCCGTGGACAAGATGATGCTGGTGGAGATCATCAAGGGCGCGGCGACGGGCGACCGGGCCGTGGCAAAGGCGCTCGACTTCGTGCGCCAGATCCGCAAGACCCCCATCGTCGTCAACGACGCGCGATTCTTCTACGCCAACCGCTGCATCATCCCCTACATCAACGAGGGAATGCGGATGCTGGGCGAGGGCGTCTCCCCCGCCCTGATCGAGAACGCGGCCAAGAATCTCGGTTTCCCGCTGGGCCCGCTGCAACTGGTGGACGAGACCTCCATCGACCTCGGCGTCAAGATCGCCAAGGCCACCCGTGCGGCCATGGGCGACGCCTATCCCGACGGGGCGGTGGACGAGGTGCTGTTCGCCATGGCCGACGAGGGCCGGATGGGCCGCAAGTCGAACGCGGGCTTCTACGCCTACGGCGAGGACGGGTCGCGCCACGGCCTCTGGGAGGGCCTTGGGAGCCGCTTCCCCGCCGCCGCCGACCAGCCCGAGGTCACCCGCGTCCAGCACCGCCTGATGATGGCCCAGGTCCTCGAAGCGGTGCGCGCCTTCGAGGAGGGCGTGCTCGAGGACATCCGCGAGGGCGACGTGGGCGCGATCCTGGGCTGGGGGTTCGCGCCCTGGTCGGGGGGCCCGTTCTCCTGGCTCGACATGCTGGGCGCGGCCCGGGCCGTGGAGATCTGCGAGACGCTGGAGGCCGCGCACGGCGCGCGCTTCGCCACCCCCCCCATGCTGGGCGAGATGGCCCGGAGCGGTGGCGCCTTCTACGCCCGCTACGGCGATGGCGCCAGGGCCGACGCCGCCTGACCGCGGGCGGGGGGCCTCCCCCCGCCCTACCTATCCGCCGCCCGTCCCTCGCGGTGAAAGACATAGAGACCCGAGGCCAGGATCACCGCGATCCCCGCCCAGGTGAGCAGGTCGGGGAAGTCGTCGAAGACCAGCCAGCCCATGGCGGTGGCCCCCACGATCTCCAGGTACTGGAACGGGGCCAGCGCGCCCGCCTCGGCGCGGCGGAACGCCTCGGCGATCAGCACGAAGGCCACCGCCGCCAGCACCCCCGCCCCCGCGACCGCCGCCCAGACCCAGCCCGGATAGGTGCCGGGCGCCACCCGCGCCACGCCGGCGGCATGCATCGCGCCCACCACCGCCACCATGCCCAGCGCCGCATAGGCCGTCGCCCCGCATTGCACGTCGAGGCCCGATCGCGTCCGGCACGCCACCCGCAGCACGATCATGTTGAGCGCATAGGCCGTGGCCGCCCCCAGGGGCAGGAGCGTCGCCCAGCCATGGGCGGAAAATCCCGGCCGGATCACCAGGAGCGCGCCAAGAAGGCCCACGGCCACCGCCCCCAGCCGGCGCGGCCCCACCCGCTCGCCCAGCAGCGGGCCGGTGAGCAGGGTCAGGACCAGCGGCTCGACGAAGAAGATCGCGATGGCCGTGGCGATGGGCATCGCCGCGAAGGCCGAGATCAGGCACACCAGCGCCACCATGATCAGCCCCCCCGACAGGGCCACGACGGGCGCGAACATGCCCCCGCCCCCACGCCCGCGACGACCGTGACGGCCCTGCAGGAGCGCCACGGGCACGAGGCACAGCGCCTGCGCCACGAGGCGCCACATGGTCACCTCCACCGGGCCGATCTCGCCCGTGAGCAGCTTCGACAGGGTGTCGCCCATGGGCAGCAGCCCCATGGCCGCGACCATGCAGGCCATGCCCAGCACACCCTCGGGCAGGGAGGCGCGTATCTGCGTCATCGGCGGGAACCTCGCGACGTCGGGCGGGCCCGGCGGGGCCGCGCGTCCGGGCGTTCGGGACGGAAAGGCGGGGATGCCCGCGACGCCATCGCGGGCCTGTCCGTCCTAGGGGGCCGGGCGCGCCCCGGTCAAGCGGCGGCTGTTCACCGCCCGCCCGCGCGTTATGGTGCAGGGGGCGGGAGCAAGGGAGGACAGACATGGCTTGGCTCGACGACGAGACGGGACTGGAGCGCAACCGGGCGAACCACGCCCCCCTGACGCCGCTTTCCTACCTGGAGCGGGCCAGGGTCGTGTATCCCGACCGCGAGGCCCTGGTGGACGGCGACCGGGCATGGACCTACGCCGAGTACCACGCCGACTGCTCGCGCGTGGCCTCCGCGCTCGCCGCGCGCGGGGTGAAACCGGGACAGGTCGTCGCCACGGTGATGCCCAACATCGCCGCCCACGCCATCGCCACCTTCGGCGTGCCGGCGGGGGGCTTCGTCCTCAACACGATCAACATGCGGCTGGAGCCCGAGACGCTGGCCTACATCTTCGACCACGGACAGGCGAAGGTCGTCCTGGTGGACACCGCCTTCCTCGGCCCGGTCGAGGAGGCGGTGGAGCGGATGGAGGGGCCTCGCCCCCTCCTCGTCGAATGCGCCGACCCCAATGCGGGCCACGCCGCCTCGGGCCGCCACCCGACCTTCGACGACCTCCTGTCCGAGGGCGACCCGGACGCCCCCTGGGTGATGCCCGAGGACGAGTGGGAGAGCCTGTCGCTCAACTATACCTCCGGCACCACGGGGCGGCCCAAGGGCGTCGTCTATTCCCACCGGGGCGCGTATCTGTCGACCGTCGGCAACCTCGTCGCGTGGCGGATGACGCTGGGCGCGCGGCTCCTCGCCATCGTGCCCATGTTCCACTGCAACTGCTGGACGCATGTGTGGATGATGCCCGGCCTGGGCGGCGCGGTGATCTGCTGCCGCGACATCGATGCGAAGAACATCTACGCCGCCATCGCCGACCGCGGCGCCACCCATTTCGGCGGTGCGCCCATCATCCTCAACTCCCTCGTCAACGCCGACGCGGCCGACCGCCGCGAGCTGCCCCACCGGGTGCAGGTCTTCGTGGCCGCGGCCCCCCCGCCCCCTTCCACCCTGCGCCGGATCGAGGAGATCGGCTTCGACGTGACCCATGTCTACGGGCTGACCGAATGCTACGGCCCGGGCACCGAATGCACCTGGAACCCCGACTGGGCCGACCTCGACGCCGAGGAGCGCGCGGGCAAAAAGGCCCGGCAGGGCGTGCCCATGCTGATGCTGGAGGAGGCCGTGGTCCTGGACGAGGACGGCCAGCGCCTGCCCTGGGACGGCACCGCCCAGGGCGAGATCGCCATGCGCGGCAACGGCATCATGAAAGGCTACTACCGCAACCCCGAGGAGACCGAGGAGGCGTTCCGGGGCGGCTGGTACCACACCGGCGACCTCGCCGTGCAGCACCCCGACGGCTACCTGCAGATCGCCGACCGCGCCAAGGACATCATCATCTCCGGCGGCGAGAACATCTCCTCCATCGAGGTGGAGAGTTGCCTCGCCGCGCATCCGGCGGTGTCGCTCGCCGCGGTGGTGGCCAAGCCCGACGAGAAGTGGGGCGAGGTGCCTTGCGCCTTCGTCGAGCTGATCGCGGGGCAAAGCGCGACCGAGGACGAGCTGATCGACTGGACACGCGAGCGGCTCGCCGGGTTCAAGCGGCCCAAGCAGGTGATCTTCGCCGACCTGCCCAAGACCTCCACCGGCAAGGTGCAGAAATACGAGCTCCGGAAGCGCCTCGACTGAAGGCGGCTCACTTGGTGCCGAACATCCGGTCGCCCGCGTCGCCCAGGCCCGGCAGGATATAGCCGCGCTCGTCGATCCGCTCGTCGAGCGCGGCGGTGGTGATGGGCACGTCCGGGTGCGCCTGGCGCATCCGCTCCACGCCCTCGGGCGAGGCCAGCAGGCACAGGAAGCGGATGTCCTTCGCGCCCGCCTCCTTCAGCCGCGAGATCGCCGCGACCGAGGAATTGCCCGTGGCCAGCATCGGGTCCACGGCGATCACCACCCGCCGGTCGAGCTCGGCGGGCACCTTGAAGTAGTACTCCACCGGCTCCAGCGTCTCCTCGTCGCGGTAGAGGCCGACGAAGCCCACCCGCGCCGAGGGAATCAGGTCCAGCATCCCGTCCAGAAGGCCGTTGCCCGCCCGCAGGATCGACACCAGCGCCAGCTTGCGCCCCGCCAGGCGCGGCGCCTCCATCTCCGCCAGGGGCGTCTCGATGGTGGAGGTCGTCATCGGCAGGTCGCGCGTCACCTCGTAGGCCAGAAGCTGGCTGATCTCCCGCAGAAGCTGGCGGAACACGGCCGTGGACGTGCCCTTCTCGCGCATGATCGTCAGCTTGTGCTGCACCAGCGGGTGCAGGACGACGTGGCAATGCTCGCTCATGCGCCGATCCTCTCCTTCAGGCGGGTTCGCGTGGCCTCGTCGCAGAAGGCGGCGTCGGCGGCAACCGCCGCCACGCGGGCGAACACGTCCTCGTCCCAGCCAAAATGGCGCTCCAGCCGGTCGTGCTCGGCCTCCATGTCGGTGTGGAAGAAGGGCGGATCATCGGTGGAGATGGTCAGCTTCACGCCCGCCGCGCGCAGCCGCTCCACCGGGTGGCGGTCCCAGCGATAGAGGCCCAGCGCCACGTTCGACCCCGGGCAGACCTCCAGCACGATCCCGTCCTCCACCAGCCGCTCCACGAGCCCCGGGTCCTCGATGGCGCGCACCCCGTGGCCGAGGCGGGCCACGCGCAGGTGGTCGAGCGTCTCCGACACGCTCGCCGGCCCGCCCCATTCGCCTGCGTGGGAGGTCAGGCCCAGCCCCGCCTCCCGCGCCATGTCGAACGGCCAGGCGAAGTCCCGCGCCCGGCCGGCGTTCTCGTCGCCGCCCATGCCGAACCCGGTGACGAAGTCCCCGGCGGTCTCGGCGGCGCAGCGCGCCGTGGCCCGGGCGCGCCCGGGGCCGAAATGGCGGATGCAGGTGACGATGCCGCGCATGACGATGCCGTGGTCGCGCTCGGCCTCCCGCGCCGCCTCCTCGATGGCGGCCAGGTGCTCGCGCCAGGCCGAAAGGTCGGCGCCGCCGCAGAACTCGGGCGACAGGAACATCTCGGTATAGATCACCCCCTTCTCCGCCTGCTCCTCCAGCACCGCGCGGGTCAGGCGGGCGAAGTCGTCGGGGCCCGTCAGCACCTGCGTCGCGGCCTCGTAGACGCGCAGGAAGTCCAGGAACCCGTCATAGGCGTAGCGCCCCTGCGCGTCGAAGATGCCCGACAGGTCCACGTGCTTCTCGGCCGCCATCCGGCGGACCAGCTCGGGCGGCGCGGCCCCTTCGAGGTGAATGTGAAGCTCGATCTTCGGGCTGGTCACAGGCGGCTTCTCCCCGGTCCATGGTTGGTGATGCTCAGATGGTCGGCCACCAGGGCGGCCACGTCGGCGAAGGCCATGTGGCCCAGCTCTCCCGCGCCCCGCCCCGCGACCAGGACGGGCACGCGCTCGCGGGTATGGTCGGTGCCGCGAAAGGTGGGGTCGTTGCCGTGATCGGCGGTGACGAGCAGCATGTCGCCCGGCATCAGCTGCGCGATCAGCCCCGGCAGGGCGGCGTCGAACCATTCCAGGTGGCGCGCATAGCCCGCGGGGTCGCGGCGATGGCCGTAGAGGCTGTCGAACTCCACGAAGTTGGCGAAGGTGAGCGATCCGTCCTCCGCCGTCCTCATCCGGTCCGACAGCGCCTCCAGCAGGTCGGCGTCGGCCCCCTTCACCCTGGTGTCGATCCCCTGCATCGAGAAGATGTCGCAGATCTTGCCCACGGAATGGACGCGCCCCCCCGCCCCCTGCACCCAGTCGCAGAGCGTGGGCGCGGGCGGCGCGATGGCGAAGTCCTGCCGGTTCTTCGTGCGCGTCCAGCCCCGCTCCGCGTCGCCCGTGAAGGGGCGCGCGATCACCCGGCCCACCCGGCGCGCGTGCAGCTCTGGCGCCAGCGCGGCGCAGAGCGCCAGCAGCCGGTCGAGGCCGAACGCCTCCTCGTGGGCGGCGATCTGGAACACGCTGTCGGTGGAGGTATAGCAGATCGGCCAGCCGGTCCTCAGATGGGCCTCCCCCTCCTCCTCGATGATGTTGGTCCCCGAGGCATGGCGGTTGCCCAGGATGCCGTCCGTCCCCGCCAGGTCGCGAACCCGCGCCACCAGCGCCTCGTCGAAGCACGGGTCGGTGGGGGGAAAGAACGTCCACTCCCACGGCACCGGCAGCCCGGCGAGCTCCCAGTGGCCCGAGGGCGTGTCCTTGCCCGGCGACACCTCGCTCGCCGCGCCCCACAGCCCCTCGGGCTCGGTCCCGAGGCCGGGCGCGCCCTCCCCCGAGGCCAGCTCCAGCGCGCGCCCCAGGCCCAGCCGGTCGAGGTTGGGCAGGCGCAGGGGCGCGTCCGTCCCCGCCAGCGCCCGCGCGATATGGCCCACCGTGTTGGCGCCCGCATCGCCGAAATCGGCCGCGTCCGGCGCGCCGCCGATGCCGACGCTGTCGAGCACGACCAGGAACGCCCGGCTCATGCCACCCGCTCCAGCACCAGGGGCGTCGCGTCCGCCGCCGCGCTCGGGGGCATCGCGGCGTCAGCCGCCGCGTCCAGGGGCATGGCCGCCCGCACCCGCTCCTCCGCCGCGTCCGCGGCGTCCTCGCTCGCCGCATGAACCCGGCACAGGGGGTCGCCGGGCGCCAGCCGCGCGCCGCTGCGCGCGATCCGGTCGAGGCCCACGGCGGGGTCGATCCGGTCGCCCTCGCGCCGCCGTCCGCCCCCGAGCGCCACCACCGCGTGGCCCAGGGCGGTGCCGTCGATGGCCCCCAGCGTGCCGCCCGCCGCCACGGCCACGTCACGGATCACGGGGGCCACGGGCAGGTGGCGGGGCGCGGCCTCGACGATGTCGGCGGGCCCGCCCTGCGCCGCGACCATGGCCGCGAACCGCTCGGCCGCGTCGCCCCCGTCGAGCACGTCGGCCACGTGGCGCCGCCCCGCCTCCGCGTCGGTGACCAGCCCGCCCAGCGCCAGAAGCTCGCCCCCGAGCGCCACCGCGACCTCTCGCAGCCGCGTGTCGCGCGCCTCCCCGCGCAGCACGGCGACCGCCTCGGCCACCTCCAGCGCGTTGCCGCAGGCCGGCGCCAGGGGCTCGTCCATCGCCGTGACCAGCGCCGCCGCCGGGCAGCCCGCCCCGGTTGCGGTGTCCACCAGCGCACGGGCGAGGCGGCGCGCGGCCTGCGCGTCGGCCATGAAGGCCCCGCGCCCCGCCTTCACGTCGAGGACCAGCGCGCTCAGCCCGGCGGCCAGCTTCTTCGACAGGATCGAGGCGGTGATCAGGTCCACCTGGTCCACCGTCGCGGTCACGTCGCGGATGGCGTAAAGGCGCCGGTCGGCGGGGGCGATGTCGCCCGTGGCCGCGACGATGGCGCAGCCCGCCTCGGCCACCACGGCCCGGAACCTGTCCTCGGGCAGGTCGGTCGCCACCCCCGGTATCGCGTCGAGCTTGTCGAGGGTGCCGCCCGTATGCCCCAGCCCGCGGCCCGAGATCATCGGCACCCGCGCTCCCAGCGCGGCCATGGCGGGCGCGAGCACCAGCGACACCGGATCGCCCACGCCCCCCGTGGAATGCTTGTCGAGCACCGGCGTGCCTGCGCCCCAGTCCAGCCGGTCGCCGCTCGCGGCCATGGCCCGGGTCAGCGCCACGCGCCCCGCCTCGCCCAGGCCCGGCCCGGTGCACACCGCCATGGCGAAGGCCCCCGCCTGGGCGTCGCTCACGCGCCCGTCCGCGAGGCCCGCGGCGAAGGCGGCAACGGCCTCCGGCCCCGGCACCCGGCCGCCGCGCAGCTCCGCCAGAAGCTCGCGCACGCTCACCGCGCGTCCATGTGGCCCGCCCCGAAGGCGCCGGGCAGAAGGTCGGCGACCGTGGTGTCGCTGGCCTCGCCCGAGGTCGTGGCCAGGCGCACGGGCGCGTCGGGGGCAGCGAACTCGGCCATCTTCTGGCGGCAGCCGCCGCAGGGAGGTACCGGCGCGGGGCTGTCGGCGATCACCGCGATGGCCGCGATCCGCGTGGCCCCGCCCGCCACCATGGCCGCGATTGCGCCCGCCTCGGCGCAGGTCCCTTCCGGGTAGGCCACGTTCTCCACGTTGCAGCCGGCGAATACGCGGCCATCGGGCGTGCGGATCGCGGCCCCGACCCTGAAGCCGGAATAGGGGGCATGGGCGTTCTCGCGAACGGCGGCGGCGGCGGCGATCAGGTCATCCATCCCGCCATCGTGATCGGCCCGCCCCCCCTTGGCAAGCGGAACCCCGAGGAAGCCGCGGCATTGATCCCCCGACACCGGATCGGAGGACGCCATGGCACGAGATCCCGACGGCCGCCCGGGCGACAGGCCCGGCGGCGGCGCGCCCGACACGGCCGGATTCCCGGTCGGCGGCGGAGTGGTCTCGGGGCGCCGCGAGGACGCCGACGCCCCCATGACCGAGGCCCAGGCCGCCGAGCTGCGCGGCTTGTGCGAGGCGGCCGGGGAAGCCTTCGACACCTCCCTGACCCGCGAGCAGGCCGCGGCGCGGATCGACGCGCTCAAGGGCTGAGGAACCGACCGGACGCATCCAGCGTTCGGACATGAACATAAGGAGAACACCCACATGGCCGACGAAGATCTCTCCCACCCCAAGACCGAGGCGCCGTCAAACGCCGAGAAGCCCGCCGACAGCTGGACCACGGGCGACGAGGAAATGACGGGCGCGCAGGCCTCCTACCTCAAGACCCTGTGCGAGGAGGCGGGGGAGGAGTTCGACCCCGACATGACCAAGGCCGACGCCTCCAAGCAGATCGACGCCCTGCAGGAACGCACCGGGCGCGGCTGACCTCCCGTGCCCGAGGCGCGCTCCGCTACATCTCGCGCGCCAGCCGCGCGATTCGCTACATCTCGCGCGCCAGCCGCGCGATTCGCTACATCTCGCGCGCCAGTCGCGCGATGAGGCGCAGGCGCGCGGCCGGCAGGGGCCGGTCGCGGCCCACGCGCCGCTCCAGGAAATGGCCCGTCACCCGCAACCCGCGCGCCACGTCCCCCGGCCCCGCCTCCGCGCCCCCGACCAGGGCCGGGGGCAGCGGCAGCAGCCGGTCGGCCCAGTCGCCCGCCCCCTCCCGCGATACCGCCCGCCCCGTGCGCGGCGACACGAAGGCCAGGTTCTCCGCCCGCCCCGTGACGGTGCAGCGGGCAAGGTCGAGCCCGTATCCCAGCCGGTCCAGCAGCCCCATTTCCCACCGCAGGTAGGCGAGCGGCCACGGCGCGCCCCGCTCCATCAGGTCGATCACCGCCTCGCTCGCCTCGAACACGCCGGGCATCGCCTCCCGCTCGGGCAGGGCATAGGACAGCAGCGCCGTGAGCGCGCTCAGGCCCGCCAAGGCCGAGGGGTCTGCCAGCAGGGCCGCGCGGCTGCGCACCGGCTCCACCGCGAAATGGCCCAGGTGGTCCTCCAGCCGGGCGCGCCAGGTCAGCGACAGGCCGGCACCGGGCTGCATCAGGGGCGCCAGGCGCCGCCCGCCGCCCCCCCGCACGATGCCTGCGTGGCGGCCATGGCCGGGGGTCAGCGCCTCGAGGATGGCGTCGGCCTCGCCGTGGCGGCGCACCGCCAGGACCAGCCCCTCGTCGCGCCACTCGATCATCGCGTCGGCGTCATTCCAGCCCCGGCGTGTCGAGGAAGGTGCGCCCCTCCCGGTCCTCCACCTCGATCACCCACAGGTCGGGATCGGTGCGGCGCTGGGCGGCCACGGCGCGGTCCACCTCCCCCTCGGGACCCGAGGCAAGCTCCATCCATACCCGCGCGTCGCGCTCGAAGTCGTAGCTGCGCTGCCAGGCGGCGGCCTGCCCGTCGAGGGTGGCGACCTTGATCAGCACCGCGCCCGCGGTGGCGTCGCCCCGCGCCACGACATAGGCCGGCACCGCGTCGGCCGACAGGATGCGCAGGTAGGCCCCCACCCAGACATGGCTCGCCAGCCGGGCCATCAGGCGCGGATTCCTCGGCGAAGAACCCCGTCCCGGCGGCCCGGGCGGCGATCAGCTTCCATCGCCGTAGTCGAGCCCGATCTCGGAATAGCGCGCCGCCTCGTCCAGCCAGCCGGG
This sequence comes from uncultured Paracoccaceae bacterium, assembly GCA_947500825.1. Classification (GTDB taxonomy): domain Bacteria; phylum Pseudomonadota; class Alphaproteobacteria; order Rhodobacterales; family Rhodobacteraceae; genus Palleronia. The sequence continues at coordinate 140,834 of CANMTR010000006.1, forward strand.
GCGCACCTTCACCTGCAGGAACAGGTGGATGGGCCGCTCCAGCATCTCCGACAGTTCCGCCCGCGCGGCCGTGGACACGGCCTTGACCGTCTCGCCGCCCTTGCCCAGCACGATCCCCTTGTGGCCGTCTCGCAGGACATAGATCACCTGGTCGATCCGGGCCGATCCGTCCTTGCGCTCCTCCCACGACTCCGTCTCCACGGTAAGCTGGTAGGGCAGCTCCTGGTGCAGCCGCAGGGTCAGTTTCTCGCGGGTGATCTCGGCGGCGATCATCCGCATGGGCAGGTCGGCGATCTGGTCCTCCGGGTAGAGCCACGGCCCCTCGGGCAGGCGTTGGCCCAGGTGGCGGCGCAGGTCGTCCACGCCGCGCCCCTTCTCGGCCGAGATCATGAACGTGCTCTCGAAGGCGAAGCGGTCGTTGAGCGTCTTCGACAGCGCCAGCAGCACCTTCGGGTCCACCCGGTCGATCTTGTTGATCGCCAGGGTCACCGGGGTCTCCAGCCCCCGCTCCTCCAGCGTCGCCAGGATCGTCTCCACCCCGTCGGTCAGGCCGCGGTGGGCCTCGACCAGCAGCACCACCGCGTCGGCGTCGGCCGCGCTCGACCAGGCGGCGGCGACCATCGCCCGGTCGAGCCGGCGGCGCGGCGCGAAGAGGCCCGGCGTGTCGACGAAGACGATCTGCGCCTCGCCCTCCATGGCGACGCCGCGGATGCGGGCGCGGGTGGTCTGCACCTTGTGCGTGACGATGGAGACCTTGGCCCCCACCATCTTGTTGAGCAGGGTGGACTTGCCCGCGTTGGGCTCTCCGATCAGGGCCGCGAAGCCCGCGCGCGTGGTCATTGGGGGGCCTCCAGCCGGTCGAGAAGGGTTCTGGCGGCGATCTGCTCGGCCTGCCGCTTGGCGCGTGCCGTGGCGGCGGCGGTCTCGCCGCTCGCCAGGCGCACCTCGATGGTGAACTCGGGCGCGTGGTCGGGCCCGCTGCGATCCGTCTGCACGTAGCGCGGCGGCGGCTGGCGGCGCGCCTGGGCCCATTCCTGCAGCGCCGTCTTGGGGTCGCGGGCATCCGCCTCGACCGTCTCGATCCGGCGCGACCAGAGCGACAGGATCGTGGCCCGCGCCGCTTCGATCCCGCCGTCGAGGTAGATGGCGGCGATCACCGCCTCCATCGCGTCCCCGAGGAGCGCCTCCTTGCGCCGCCCGCCCGACATCATCTCCGACCGGCCCAGCCGCAACACCTCGCCCAGGCCCGCCTCGCGGGCGACCTCGGCGCAGGCCTCCTTGCGTACCAGCGCGTTGTAGCGCGGCGCGAGCGAGCCCTCGGCGGCGTCGGGGTCGGCGGCCAGCAGCGCCTCGGCCGTGACCAGCCCCAGCACCCGGTCGCCCAGAAATTCCAGCCGCTGGTTGTCGGGGCTTCCCGGCGTGGAGATGGAGCCGTGGGTGAGCGCGCGCACCAGGAGGTCGGGCCGGGAGAACCGGTGCCCCAGCCTTTCGGCGAAGGCGCTCTGCTCGGCTGTCAGCTTCACACGATCTTCTCGTAGAACCGGTCCGCGCGCCACGTCCAGAAGAACAGCATGGAGCGCCCGGCGGAGGAGAAGATCACCCGGTCGGCCCGCCCGATCAGGTTCTCGAACGGCACGAAGCCCACGCCCATGGCCGATTGCGACACCCGGCTGTCGGTGGAGTTGTCGCGGTTGTCGCCCATGAAGAAGTAGTTCCCCTCGGGCACCGTGTAGACCGGCGTATCATCGAGCCGCGAGGTCCGCACGTTCAGGATGTCGTGGGCCACGCCGCCGGGCAGCGTCTCGGTGAAGCGCGACTTCAGGCATTCGCCGCCGACCTGGACGCCCGCGTTCTCGCATTGCGGCAGGTTCCCCACCGGGCCCTGCTGGTCGTAGGTCTCCACGAAGGTGCCGTCGGGCTCCTGCGGGGCCTCCTCGCCGTTGATGTAGAGCACGCCGCCGCGCACCTGGATGCGGTCGCCGGGCAGGCCGATAAGCCGCTTGATGAAGTCCGAGCCGGTCACGGGGTGGCGGAACACCACCACGTCGCCCCGTTCGGGCTGGGAGCCGAACCAGCGCCCGTCGATGAAGGTGCACAGCGAGAACGGGCAGGAATACTGCGAGTAGCCGTAGGCCATCTTGTTGACGAATAGGAAGTCGCCGACCAGCAGCGTGTCCTTCATCGACCCCGACGGGATCCAGAACGGCTGGAAGAACAGGGTGCGGAAGATGCCCGCGATCAGGAGAGCCGAGACGACGGTCTTGACCGTCTCCCAGATGCCGCCCTTCTCGTCCGTCTTCGCCATGGCCCGTCCCCGCCCGGAAATGCCGGGCCTCAATGGGCGGACGGCCGCGCCGTGTCAATCCTGCCCCACCGGCGCATAGAGGCGCAGCACGTCGGCCTCCATCACCGGCCCCGCCCAGCCGAAGGGGCGCGTGGCCGCGGCCGCGAAATCGTCCAGCGACAGGCCGGGATAGCTGAAATAGCCCTGGCCCACGCTCTCCTTGCCCGCGGCGAAGACGACGCGCCCGATCCCGGCCATGCCGATGGCCCCGAGGCACATCTCGCACGGTTGCAGCGTGGTGACGATCGACGCGCCCTCCAGGCCCCCCTCGGGGTCGTCCGCGGCCGCGTTCGCCATGGCCACGATCTCGGCGTGGCGCGACGGGTCGCCCGCCACGTGGACCTCGTTGTCGCCCCAGGCCACCACGCGGTCGTCCACCAGAACGGCGGCGACGATGGGCGCACGAGCGTCACGGGTCTCGGCGATCTCCAGCGCGCGGCGGATGGCATGGCCCAGCGCGCCCAGCTCGGCGTCGGTGGGCTCGATGCGGTGGTCGTCGTCGGGCATGGGGGCGGCTCCTCTCTCGGGTCGCGCGCCAACGTCAGGTCGGGGGGCGGGTTCCGGCACGCCGCGGGCACTCTGCCCGATGGGGACGCATGGCCGCAGGGAAGCGCCCGAATTCCGGGCAGATCCGCGACGCGCGGGCCCCGCGCGGCCCGCCCGCCCTCGCCCCGGATGCGGATCGCCCCCACGCTCCGCGCGACCCGAAAAGAAAGAGAGTCCATGAAGATCGACAGAGCCATCGCCGTCCTCCTGGCCGGGACGGGCGCGCTCCAGGCGCAGGAGGCCGCCCAGGGCCCCGTGGACCCGGTGATGTTCGAGGGCGACTTCGACACGCTCCAGCCCATGGCCGACGCCCCCGGCGAGGCCCCCGAGGGCGAGGGCTTCTACGTGCCCTCCACGCCCGACACCGTGACGTGGGGCTTCCTGCCCAATGCCGACAGCGAGCCGGTCCTGACCGTGCCCTCGGGATCGGTCGTGACCTTCGACACCGTCTCCCACGAGGGCATCCTCGAGGATCAGGGCCGCGACCCGGTCGCCTATTTCGAGCAGTTCGGCGTGCCCCAGGAACACGTGATCGAGGACGCGATCGCCATCGCCGGGTCGGACATGGCGCACGACTTCACCGACGGTCCGCATATCGTGACCGGCCCGATCGCGATCGAGGGCGCCGAGCCCGGCGACGTGCTGATGGTCGAGACGCTCTCGATCACGCCGCGCACCGGCTACGGCGTGATCTCCAACCGCCACGGCAAGGGCGCCCTTCCCGGCGAGTTCCCCGAGACGGAGGAGCCGGCCGAGGACGCCAGCGCCGAGAACCCGGAAGCCTATCACAACGTCTCGGTCTTCTCGCCCAGCGCCGAGCGCGACGGCACCCCCTACGGCCTTCTCCACAACACCCGCCAGGAGCTGGTCGAATACCCGCTGCGCCCGTTCATGGGCCTGATGGGCGTCGCCGCCGACACGACCGAGCCGGTCCCCTCGGTGCCGCCGGCCGAATACGGCGGCAACATGGACATCAACATGCTGGGCGCCGGCTCCACCGTCTATTACCCCGTCAACGTCGAGGGGGCGATGTTCTACACCGGCGACCCGCACGCCGCGCAGGGCGACGGCGAGGTGGCGCTGACCGCGCTCGAACACTCCATGCGCCCGACCTTCCGCATCACGCTCCTGAAGGCCGACAGCGAGGACATCCCCGTCACCGGCGGCCTCACGAACCCGATCGGGGAGACGGAGGAGTACTGGATTCCGGTCGGCCTCGACGAGGATCTCGACGAGGCGATGAAGGAGGCGGTGCGCCAGGCCATCGGCCTGCTGACCGCGCAGTACGACATGGATCGCGCCACGGCGCTGGCCTATCTCAGCGCCGCCACGGATTTCGAGGTCAGCCAGGTGGTGGACGCCACCAAGGGCATCCACGGCCTGATCGACAAGTCGCATTTCGAGAACGTCTCGGACGAGTGACGCCGCCGAGGCGCGGCCCCCGCAAGGGCCGCGCCTCGATCACGACCCCGATTCGCGCGCCCCTGTCACGACCCCAGTTCGCGCGCCCCTGTCACGACCCCAGTTCGCGCGCCCCTGTCACGACCCCGCCTCGCGCGCCTCGATCACGACGAAGGCCTGCGCCCAGGGGTGGTCGTCGGTCAGCGTCACGTGGATCACCGCCTCGAACCCCGCGGGCGTCATCTGCGCCAGCCGGTCGGCGGCCCAGCCGGTCACCGCCATGACGGGCTGTCCGGTGGCGAGGTTCGTCACCGCCATGTCCTTCCACGCGATGCCCATCCTGAGGCCCGTCCCCAGCGCCTTGGAGCAGGCCTCCTTCGCCGCCCAGCGCTTGGCGTAGGTGCCCGCCACGTCGGCGCGGGCCTCCGCCTTGGCGCGCTCGGCCTCGGTGAAGACGCGGGTGCGGAAGCGGTCGCCGAAACGGTCGAGCGTGCCCTGGATGCGGTCGATATTGGCCAGGTCCGTGCCGATCCCGAGGATCATCGGGCGGGGCGCTTCGGGGTGCGGGTCATGGGCCTCGGGCCTCCTTGCCGGGGGAACAGGGGGCGAAGACTAGGCCGCGCGCCCGCCCCGGTCCATGCCCGGAACCGGGCCGGGCGCCGTCCGTTCCCCCGCCCCGAGCCGCCCCGGGCGGCCCCCCGCACCTTTCGACGGAGACAGACATGGCCCGCGACCGCTACCGGATTCCCCACCCCTTCGGACTGGGCGGCGTGCCCCTGGGCAACCAGTTCACCATCACCACCGACGCCCAGGCCGACGCCACGATGGAGACCGCGTGGGAGGCGGGCGTGCGCTACTACGACGTCTCGCCCTTCTACGGCCTCGGCCTCGCCGAGCGCCGCTTCGGCCGCTTCCTGCACCGCCAGCCCACCGACAGCTACGTGCTCTCCACCAAGGTCGGCCGCCTCCTGAAGGCCGCGCGGGAGCACGAGGGGCAGACGATCTTCCCCCATTCCCCCTCCCCCAATGTCGAGGTCTACGACTACACCGCCGACGGGGTGAAACGCTCGATCGAGGACAGCCTGCAAAGGATGGGCGTCTCCTCCGTCGACGTGGTCTTCGTCCACGACCTCTCGCCCGACAACGGCGCCCTGCCCGCCCCGTGGAACGAGCTCTGGCCCCAGGCGGTGGAGGGTGCGTTTCCCGCCCTGTGCGAGCTGCGCGACCAGGGCGTGATCAAGGCCTGGGGGATGGGCGTGAACCGCCCCGAGCCGATCCTGAAATGCATGGAGGACAGCGACCCCGACCTGCACCTGATGGCCAGCCAGTATCACCTGCTGGATCACGACGACGCGGTGGAGAACGTCTTCCCGAAACTCCGGGAGAAGGACAACGGCGTGGTGATCGGCACCGCGCTCGGCAACGGCTTCCTCGCCGGCAAGGCGCAGTACATGTATGCCGACGACAACACCGTGATCGCGCCGGAGGTGCTGACGCGCCGCGACCGGATGCGCGAGATCGCCCATGCCCACGGCTCCGACCTCATGACCGCGGCGATCCAGTTCGCCGCCGCCCCGGACGTGGTCAATTCGGTGGCCATCGGCTGCGGCCGCCCCGACGAGGTGATCGACGACCGCCTCGCCTTGGGCAAGGCCGTGGCTCCGGGCTTCTGGGACGACCTGCGCGCCGAGGGGCTGATCCACGCCGACGCGCCGATCCCGGGGCGCTGAGGCGCCCCCCTGGCGGGCCGGGCGCACCGTCCGGCGCGGGCGGGGCGCGCGCCCGGCGGATGTCCGGCGGTGTCGTGGCGCCTGTCCGGCGAATATGCGGCCCCCGCCCGGCCTTTGCCGGGCGGGGGCAGGGCGGGATCAGCGGCCTTGGCCGTCCTCGCCCTCGTCCGACTTATCGTCGTCCGACTTGTCATCGTCGTCGGGCAGGTTGAAGAAGCTGTCGGCGTCGGACACGTCGCGGTCGTCCTCCTCCTCCAGCTCCTCGCCGGTATCGGACAGGGTGAACGTCTCCAGCCCCGAGATGGCCGAGGGCATCTTGGGCTCCGGCTCCCCCGCGAGGCTCTGCTCGGTGGAGACGAGCTTGCGACGCTCGTCGTCGGACATCACCTCCCCCTCCTGGGCGCGCTTCTTGGCGGCCTTCTGCACGGCGAGGTCCAGCTCGGACTGCTTGCACAGGCCCAGCGCCACCGGGTCCACGGGCTCCAACTGGTTGATGTTCCAGTGGGTTCTCTCGCGGATCGACTGGATCGTGGGCTTGGTGGTGCCCACCAGCCGCGAGATCTGGCTGTCGGCCAGCTCGGGGTGGAACTTCACCAGCCACAGGATCGCCGCGGGACGGTCCTGGCGCTTCGACAGGGGCGTGTAGCGCGGGCCGCGGCGCTTCTCCTCGCCCACGGCGGCGGGGTTGAACTTCAGCTTCAGGCGGCGGGAGGCATCCTTCTCCGCCTTGGAAATATCGTCCTGCGTCAACTGGTTGTTGGTCACCGGGTCGAAGCCCTTGACGCCCGCGGCCACGTCGCCGTCGGCGATGCCCTGGACCTCCAGCTCGTGCAGGCCGCAGAACTCGGCGACCTGGCGGAAGGTGAGCGTGGTGTTGTCCACCAGCCAGACCGCGGTGGCCTTGGCCATGATCGGTTTGTCAGCCATTGATCGTCTCCTTCATCTGTCGCGGACACGGCCGTGCCGGGGCCCGGGCCTCGGGCCGGCCCCATGGGGGACCAAGTTCGCATTGTCGGGGAACTCGGACAGGGTATAAATGGCGCGTGACCTCGTGAAAAGGGACAAATGCGCCGCGCTCTCGCCCTCATGGCCCTCCTGTCCGCCCCCGCCGCTTCCGCGCAGGAGGCGGGCGTTTTCGACTACTGGGTCCTGTCCCTGAGCTGGTCCCCGAGCTGGTGCGCGGTGGAGGGCGACTCGCGTGGCGCCGAGCAGTGCGAGCGCGACCTCGGCTGGTCCCTCCACGGCCTCTGGCCGCAGTACGAGCAGGGCTACCCCGAATACTGCGAGACCTCCCGGCCGGACCCTTCCCGCGCCGAGACGGCCGCGATGGCCGACATCATGGGGTCGGGCGGGCTCGCATGGCACGAATGGAAAAAGCACGGCCGCTGCAGCGGCCTGTCCTCGCAGGACTATTTCGAGGTCTCCCGCCGCGCCTACGAGGCGGTGGCGCGCCCCGAGGTGCTGCGCGCCGTGGACGCGCCCGTGCACCTGCCCGCCCGCGTGGTGGAGGAGGCGTTCCTGGAGGCCGACGACGGCCTCTTCGCCGACGCGATCACCATCACCTGCGGGCAGGGCCGCATCCGCGAGGCGCGGATCTGCCTCACGCGTGACGACCTCGCGCCGCGCCGCTGCGGGGCCGACGTGGTCCGGGACTGCACCCTCGACGATGCCCTCCTCGCCCCCCGTCGCTGAGCCGCGCGACTGGCGCCTGGCGCTGATCGCCATCGACGCGGCCCTCCCCTTCGCCCTCGCGCCCCTGGTGGAGATGGTGCCCCGGGACGGCCGCGGCCTGGCCTATCTGGCCGCCCTGGCTCTGCTTCTGGCCTTGAACGCGCGGGTGGCGGCGATTCCGGCGGCCCGCCCCTGGGCAATCCTGTGCCTGATGCTGACGCTCGTCTCGGGGCTGCTGTTCGGGTCGCTGTCCTGGATCGCGACGCTCGGATACCTGCCCGCGCTCCTCGCGTTCACGCCTCCGCCGTGAGGCGCATCCCCTCCCGGACGATCTCCATCAGGTCGCCGAAATACCCCTCGGACCGGGCGGGGCGATTCGGGTCCGAGGTGATCGCCATGACCATGCGGGGGCCCACCGCTATGAGCTGCCCGCCGTAGCCCCGCGCCAGGGCGAAGTCGCGTCCGCCCTCCTGCCCCAGGAACCAGCCCAGCCCGTATCCGAGGCCCGACCAGGGCGACCGGGTTCGCGCCTCCCACGCGCTGTCGATCCAGTCGGCGGGCAGGACGCGGGCACCCTGCCACGTGCCGCCCTGCCGGTGCATCTCTCCGAAGCGCAGCATCGCGGTCAGGGTCATCCCCATCTGGTTGCCGCCCATGTAGTACCCTTGGGGGTCGCGCACCCAGGGCGGGATCTCCACCCCCAACGGCCCGCCGAAGGCGCCGCGCATCTGGTCCAGAAGGCTCCGCCCCGTGACCTCGGCCAGGACCGCGCCGAGGACGTGGGTGGAACCGGTGGAATAGAGCATCCTCCCGCCCGGATCGGCCACCATGTCGCGCTCCAGCGCGTAGGCCACCCAGTCTGGGGAAGAGATCCAGGCGCCGTAATTGCCGCCCGACGTGCGGTCGAGCCCGGCCTGCATGGAGGCTAGGTTCTCCACCGTGATATCCGCGACGGCCGCGTCGGCCCCGGGGGGGATCAATCCAGGCGCCAGCTCCCCGATCGTGGAGGCGAGGCCGGGCACGTCGCCCCGGGCTATCGCCGCGCCGAGGCAGGCCGCGACCCAGGTCTTGGAGACGGACTTGACGTTGACGACCTCGCCCAGCCCCGGCCCGCGCACCCGGCGGCGCAGGACCTCGCCGCCGTCGACCCAGGCGGCGATGGCGTGGATCTGGTCGAACCCGGCGGCGCGGTCCGCGAGCGCGGCCCAGTCGCCGGGCTCGGCGGCGCGCGAGGGCGGGGCTGCCAGGGCGGCGGCGGCCCCGGCGAGGAACAGGCGGCGGTCGGGCATGGGCGTCTCCGTTTCCCGCCGAGATGGGCCGGGCGGCGCCCCCGGCGAGGCCCCGCTCGCGCCATCGTGAGCCTTCACCCGCCCGCGACCTCCAGGACGATCTTGCCGATATGCTCGGAGCTTTCCATCCGGGCATGGGCCTTCGCGGCCTCGGCCAGCGAGAAGGTCCGGTCCATCACCGGCCCGATGCGGCCCGCCGCGATCAACGGCCAGACCTCGGCGCGCAGCGCCGCGGCGATGCGCGCCTTGGCGTCGACGGATTGCGGCCGCAGGGTCGAGCCCGTCACCGTCAGCCGCTTGACCATCACGGGGGCGAAGTTCAACTCCGCCTTGGGCCCGCCCAGGAAGGCGATCATCACCAGCCGCCCCTCGGTCTTCAGACACTTGACGTTGCGGGGGATGTAGTCGCCCCCCACCATGTCGAGCACCACGTCCGCGCCCCCGACCTCCTTCAGGACGGCGACGAAATCCTCCTCGCGGTAGTTGATCGCGCGCTCGGCCCCGAGCCGCTCGCATTCGGCGCATTTTTCCGCCGTCCCGGCGGTGGCGAAGACGCGCGCACCGCGCGCGGAGGCGATCTGGATCGCGGTGGTGCCGATCCCGGACGAGCCGCCATGGACCAGGAGCGTCTCGCCCCCCTCCAGCCGTCCGCGCTCGACCACGTTGCTCCAGACGGTGAAATGCGTCTCGGGCAGGGCCGTGGCCTGGCGCAGCGACAGGCCGTCCGGGACGGGGAGGCAATGGTCCGCAGGCGCCACGGCGTATTCGGCGTAGCCGCCCCCGGGCAGGAGCGCGCAGACCGTTTCGCCCACGCGGCCCTCCGCGCCCGCACCGGCCGCGACGATCTCGCCCGAACATTCGAGGCCCGGCAGGTCCGACGCGTCGGGCGGCGGATCGTAGGCGCCCGCGCGTTGCAACGCGTCGGGGCGGTTCACCCCCGCCCAGGCGATGCGGATGAGCACTTCGCCCGCGCCCGGCTCCGGCACGGGGCGGCGCACGCGCGCCAGTACCTCGGGCCCGCCGGGGGCCGAAATCTCGACGGCGTCCATCTCCCGGGGCAGGGTCATCGGCGCCCTCCCACGGATCCGGGGAAGCCCGCGGGCCGGGCGGGCCGCCGCAAGCGCGACATCACCATGTTGGGCCCGGCCATCAGCGCCCGCCCCAGCGGGTTGCCGGCCAGCGCCGACTTGGCCCGCTCCACCCGCATCACGTCGTCGATGCGCCGGTCGACGAAGGCGCGCGTGTCCTCGTGCTCCGCCGACTCGTCGCCCAGCCAGTACAGAACGACGCTGGCATAGACGCCCGCGAGGGTGGCACGCTTGGAATACCAGGTGCCGTCGGTGGAGGTGTCGCCCAGCGCCGTCCAGATCGCGTCGGCCGTCTCCCAAAGGGCGCGGGCGCCGTCGGCGGCGTGCGTGGGTAGCGCGAACAGGGTCGCCGCACGGCGCACCGCCTCTTTGTCCACCGCCTCTAGCCTCAGCCGGATCGCCAGGGCAACCCGCTCGCGATAGCGCAGCCCCTTCATCTCGGCCTCGGCCACCCGCCGGGCCATTCCGGCGTCGCCGCGACGGTGATAGGCCATCGCCAGGTCGACCGGGCCGCGGGGGAACAGCGCCCGTGCCTCGGCCAGGGGGATGTCGGCGTCCTTCGCGGAACGCCTCAAAGTCTCCTCCGACCAGCCGTCGAAGGGCACGTGCATCAGCGCCGCGTCGAGCACGCGGTCTCGGGGATCGTCCATCGGGCATCTCCTCGCAAGCCTTGTCTGGACAGGTAGGCCGGCATCTGCTAGAAGGCTACCTCCTGCACGCATTCGGCAACTCCAGACTTAGAAAGGTGGTGAAAACCACATGCAGGTCAGTGTTCGCGACAACAATGTCGACCAGGCGCTCCGGGCTCTCAAGAAGAAGCTCCAGCGCGAGGGCGTCTTCCGCGAGATGAAGCTCAAGCAGCATTTCGAGAAGCCCTCCGAGAAGAAGGCGCGCGAGAAGGCCGAGGCCATCCGCCGCCAGCGCAAGCTCGCTCGGAAGAAGGCCCAGCGCGAAGGGCTTCTCTGAAGTCCCTCGCCGGCTCGACCGACGCGGAACCCCCGGACAACCGTTCGGGGGTTTTCTCGTTTCTCCCGGGGGGTCGCGCTTGCCCTTCACCCTTTCGGCAAATACCCCCGCCGGAGGCACGCGCCCGCCCGCGGCGGGCGCCGGACATCGCGTGCGGCCCGGGCCGCGCCATGCATGGGAGCAGCCATGGACCACTTTCTCTACCGCGACGGCCGACTGATGGCCGAGGACGTGGACCTCGCCCATGTGGCCGCCTGCGTGGGCACACCCTTCTACTGCTACTCGTCCGCCACGCTCACGCGGCACTTCCAGCTCTTCACCGAGGCGCTGACGGGGATGGACCACCTGGTGTGCTTCGCCATGAAGTCCTGCTCGAACCTCGCCGTCCTGAAGCTCCTGGGCGATCTGGGCGCGGGGATGGACGTGGTCTCCCTCGGTGAATACGCCCGCGCCCGCGCCGCCGGCATTCCCCCCGACCGCATCGTCTTCTCGGGCGTCGGCAAGACGCGCCACGAGATGTCCGAGACGCTCAAGGCCGGCATCCGCCAGTTCAACGTCGAGTCCGAGCCCGAGCTCGCCGCCCTGTCGCAGGTCGCCTCGGGCCTGGGTCTGACCGCGCCGATCGCCCTGCGGGTCAACCCCGACGTGGACGCGCGCACCCACGACAAGATCGCCACGGGCCGCCGCCAGGACAAGTTCGGCGTCCCCATCGACCGCGCCGAGGAGATCTATGCCCGCGCGAGCGCCCTTCCGGGCATCGAGGTGGTGGGGATCGACGTCCATATCGGCTCCCAGCTCACCTCCCTCGAACCGTTCGAGGAGGCCTACGGCAAGGTCGCGCGGCTGACGCGCGCCCTGCGCGCCCAGGGCCACGACATCCGCCGGCTCGACCTCGGCGGCGGCCTCGGGATCCCCTATACCCGCGGCAACGACGCGCCGCCGCTGCCGTCCGACTACGGCGCCCTGATCCGCCGCACCGTGGGCGACCTGGGCTGCGAGATCGAGATCGAGCCCGGCCGCCTGATCGCGGGCAACGCGGGCATCCTGGTGAGCCGGGTCGTCTATCTCAAGCGCGAGGCGGGCCATCGCTGGCTGATCGTCGACGCAGGCATGAACGACCTGATCCGCCCCGCCATGTACGGCGCCCACCACGACATCGTGCCGCTCCACGAGCCCGAGCCGGGGGTCGCGACCGAGGACGTCGACGTGGTCGGCCCTGTCTGCGAATCGGGCGACACCTTCGCCAGGGCGCGCGCGATGCCGCCCCTGGAGGACGGGGACCTGATCGCCATCCGCTCGGCGGGGGCCTACGGCGCGGTAATGGCCTCGGAATACAATTCGCGCCCCCTGGTGCCCGAGGTGCTGGTGAAGGACGATCACTTCGCCGTCATACGGCCGCGCCCCTCGATTGACGAGATGCTGGCCCGCGATAGGGTTCCCGAGTGGCTCTAACGCGGCATCCTCCGCATCGGGCCGGTTGATCGGGCCAGCGCCCGGAGGTCCATGACCCCCAGACGTCCCCTTCCCCCCGCGGTCCGCGCCGGGATCGGCCGGCCGATCCTGCTTACCCGCGCCGGAATGGTGGCCGAGCGGGTTGCGCGCGCCTTCTGGCCGCTCTGGTCGATCCTGCTCGCAGTCCTTGCCGCGCTGATGCTCGGCCTGCACGAGTCCCTTCCGCTGGAGGCCGTCTGGGCAGTCTGCGCGGTGGCCGGGCTGGGGGCGCTCTGGGCCGCGGTACGCGGGACCGCCCGGTTCCGCTGGCCCTCCGCCGCCGAGGCGCTCGACCGGCTGGACCGGACGCTGCCGGGACGCCCCATCGCGGCGCTGTCGGACGAGCAGGCGGTGGGCACGGGGGACGATGCGTCCCGCCGGGTCTGGGACGCGCACGTGGCCCGCATGGCCGCGCGCGTCCGCGCCGCCCGGCCCGTCCGCCCCGACCTGCGGATGGCCGCGCGCGATCCCTTCGCCCTGCGCTACGTGGCGCTCCTCGCGTTCGCCGTGGCGCTCCTCTTCGGGTCGGTGTGGCGCGTGGGCACCGTGGGCCAGATCGCGCCCGGAGCCGGACAGGCCGTCGCCGGCGGCCCCGCCTGGGAGGGCTGGATCGAACCGCCCGCCTATACCGGGCGGCCGTCGCTCTATCTCGCGGACCTGCCGCAGGGAGAGGTCGCGGTGCCCGAGGGCAGTAACGTGACGCTCAGGCTCTACGGCGAGGCCGGGGCCTTGAGCGTGAGCGAGACCGTCTCCGCCGGCGAGAGCGGGGCGAGCGAGGCGGCGCAGCAGGATTTCGAGGTCGCCCGCTCGGGCGAGATCTCCCTCGACGGCGCTGGCGGTCGGGACTGGCAGATCGCCATGACCCCGGACGCGCCCCCTGCCATCGAGGTCACGGGCGAGCCCGAGCGCGCCGCGGGCGGCGAGTTCCGCCAGCCGTTCCGCGCCACGGATGACTTCGGCGTCACCGGCGGTAAGGTCCGCATCGAGCTGGATACCGACCGGGTGGAGCGGCGCTACGGACTGACCACCGAGCCCGATCCGCGCGAGCCCCTCGTGGTGGATCTGCCGCTGCCGATCTCGGGCGACCGCGGGGAGTTCACCGGCACGCTGGTGGAGACGTTCTCGGAGCACCCGTGGGCCAACCTGCCCGTGACCCTGACCTACGAGGTCACCGACGCCATGGGCCAGGCCGGTTCCACCGGCGCGGTGGAGGCCGTGCTGGCCGGGCAGCGATTCTTCGACCCGCTGGCCCAGGCCATCGTCGAGCAGCGCCGCGACCTGCTGTGGAGCCGCGACAACGCGGCCCGGGTCGCGGGCATCCTGCGGGCGGTGTCGTGGCAACCTCAGGAGATGTTCTCCTCCGACGCGCTCTACCTTCGGCTCAGGGTGGCGATCCGCCGGCTGGAGGCGGGGCTGGCGATGCCCGAGTTCGGCGCGGACCGCCAGCAGGAGATCGCCGACGAGCTCTGGGCCATTGCCGGAGAGATCGAGTTCGGCGACCTCGACGACGCCCGCGAGCGGCTGGACCGCGCCCGGGAGCGTCTGTCCGAGGCGATGGAGAACGGCGCCGACCCCGCCGAGATCGCAGAGCTGATGCAGGAACTGCGCGAGGCGACGGACGACTACATGCGCCAGCTCGCCGAACAAGGCCAGCAGGAGGACAACCAGCAGGCCATGGAGGACGGCCAGCGCGTCACCGGCGACCAGCTTCAGCAGTTGATGGACGAGATCCAGCGCCTGATGGAGGAGGGCCGGATGGCCGAGGCCCAGGAGCTCATGGAGCAGCTCAACCGCATGATGGAAAACATGCGGGTGACCCAGGGCCAGCCCGGCCAGGGCGAAGGCGACCAGTCCATGCAGGACCTGCAGGAGACCCTGCGCGACCAGCAGGAGCTTTCCGACGAGTCCTTCCGCGGGATGCAGGAGGGCCAGCCGGGGCAACAGGGCCAGCAAGGGCAACAAGGCCAGTCGGGTCAGGGTCAGGGTCAGGGGCAACCTGGCCAGGGCCAGGGTCAAGGACAGGGATCGGGCGAGGGGCAGAGCCTCGCGGACCGCCAGCAGGCCCTGCGCGACGAATTGAACCGCCAGCGGGGAAACCTGCCGGGGGCCGGCACCGATGCGGGCGAGGCCGCGCGCGACTCCCTCGACCGGGCGGACCGGTCGATGGAAGGTGCGGAGGACGCGTTGCGCGACGGCGACACTCCCCGTGCGCTCGACCGGCAGGCAGAGGCAATGGACGCCCTGCGGGAGGGCATGCGCAACCTCGGCGAGGCCATGGCGCAGGAGCAGCAGGGCGGAGGCCAGGGAGAGGGCCAGGCGCGCGGCAATCCCGGGGGGCAGAACCGCGATCCGCTGGGGCGCGAGGCCGGCGAGAACGGGCAGATGGGCTCCGACCGCTCGACCCTGGGCTCCGAAGACGTGCGCCGCCGCGCCGACGAGCTGCTGGACGAGATCCGGCGCCGTTCGGGCGAGCAGGATCGCTCGGACCAGGAACTGGACTACCTGCGGCGGCTGCTCGACCGGTTCTGAACCGGGGCGCGGCGATGCCGGCCTTCATCTGTCGCAAGATATGGACCGGGGACCGGCGAGCGCGCCGATCCCCGCACCGCGCCCCTCCTTCAGTCGAGCATGCCCAGGGCCCGCCCCATGAGGGAGAAGGCGCGGGCGCTGCGTGTGCCGCCCAGCGCGCGGAGCTCCTCGTCGCTCATGTCGGGCGCGCGCCCGGCGAGGAGCCGCTCGAACATGCGGGCGAAATGGTTCGCCGTGTCGCGGAAGATCTCGTCCGATTCGAGCCGGCGGGCGATGCGGTCGCGGGCGTCGGCGTTCTCCGGCCCCGCGATCTTGGCCATGTCCTCGCGCTCGCCGGCCGCGAAGCGCCGCCAGGTTTCGGCGGAGGCCGGGGGCGGGGCCACGTCGTCCATGTAGAGGCCAAGCTCGGCCAGGAGCGTCAGCATGTCCTGCGCGGCCGTCACGGCAGGCTTCGTGCCCGGATCGCGCAGGGCGCGGCGCAGGGCGCGGAACCCGTCCTTGTCCTCGGCATCGGCGGGGAACTGGAGCGCGTGGATCAGCGTGCCGGTGGCGAGCGGCGGATCACCCTCCGCCGCCTGCTTTCCCCCGCCAGGGGTGCCGTCCGCCGATGCCGAGGGGGCGGAGGCCACGGGCTCGGCCAGCTCCGTCGGGCGGGCGGGCTTGCCCATGTCGCCCGAGGCCGTGGCGGCGGCGCTCGCCGCCGTGGCGGCCCCGGAACTCGCGCCGGCGCGGACGGGCGTTCCGGTGTCGGCCTCTCCCGTCTCGCTCGACGGGACCGCGGGCGCCTCGGACGCCGGTGACGGAGCCTCGGAAGACGCCGGGTGGGCATCGCCCCGGCGGGCGGCCTCGCGGGCGGCCCGGCGCGAGGCCGCGGTTGCCTCGGCGGAGACGGGCTCGGGACGGGCGCGTTCTTCCGGTGCGGCCGCGCCATCGGGCAGGTTGGCGTCGGGCGCCTCCCGGCGCGGGGCGGGGGCGGTGCGGGTCATGGCCGCCGCGAGCTCCTTCTGGCCGCGGACGAGGGTATCGAGCCGGTCGGCCAGATCCCCGCCGGCCTCGAGCCGCTCCACGGCACGGGTCAGGCGGCTGACGCGGCGGGTGAGGAAGGCGGCGATCCAGATCAGCGCCACGGGCCCGAAGATCGCCACGGGCACCATCATCACCCGCAGGGGATCGAGCCCGGCCTCGCCCCCGGACATGCCGAAGAAGACGAGGGCCGAGATGAGGAGCCAGGCCACGGTGGCGCCCCAGGCGGCGACGGTCACGGGCGTGTCGGGCGCATCGCGGTCGGCTGAGAAGGGCCAGGGCATATCAGACATAGGCGACCGACAGGATCTCGAACGCCTTCTCGCCGCCAGGGGTGCGGACCTCGACCGAATCGCCCTCCTCCTTGCCGATCAGGGCACGGGCGAGCGGCGACTTCATGTTGAGCTTGCCCCGTTCCAGGTTGGCCTCGGGTTCGCCAACGATCTGGTAGGTCTTCTCCTCGTCGGTGTCCTCGTCCACGAGCTTGACCGTGGCGCCGAACTTGATCGGCCCCGACAGCTTGGCGGTGTCGATCACGTCGGCGCGCGACAGGATCGCCTCGATCTCCTTGATGCGGCCCTCGATGAAGGACTGCTTCTCCTTCGCGGAGTGGTACTCGGCGTTCTCGGACAGGTCGCCGTGCTCGCGCGCCTCGGCGATGGCCTGGATGATCTCGGGGCGGTCCTTCGACTTCAGGCGCTTGAGTTCGTCGTTCAGCGCGGTGTGACCCGCGCGGGTCAGCGGTATCTTGTCCATCGCGTCCCTTACCTCGCCGCCCCCTTTCCGGGCGGCGGTCTCGTCACGTTCATCGGTCCCGGGGATGCTTACACGGCCCCGGGGGCGACAGAAAGGCGCTTCGAATGGTCCGAACCGCCTCGAAGCCCCCTTTTCGGCGCTTCTGTCCGGGGGCCTTGCCTCCCCCGTCCTGGCCAAACGGCGCGGGAGCGCGCAGGGGTCCCGGAACGCCGGGTCGCGATTGACCGCGGGCGAAGAGCGCCGATATTGGTCATCAAGCAACAGTGACAGATGTCAGGGAGCCACCATGTCCGAGACAGACCGCGAAGCGATGGAATACGACGTGGTCATTGTCGGGGCCGGCCCCGCGGGCCTGAGCGCCGCGATCCGCCTCAAGCAGCTCGACCCCGAGCGCGAGGTCGTGGTGCTGGAGAAAGGCTCCGAGGTGGGCGCGCATATCCTGTCGGGCGCGGTCCTCGATCCGGTGGGACTCGACGCGCTGATCCCCGACTGGAAGGAGCGCGGCGCGCCGGTCGACGTGGCCGTGAAGAGCGACAAGTTCTTTTACCTGGGCGAGTCCGGCAAGTTCTCGGTCCCCACGAAGCTGATGCCGCCGCTGATGAACAACCACGGCAACTACATCGTCTCGATGGGCAATGTCTGCCGCTGGATGGCCGAACAGGCCGAGGAGCTGGGCGTCGAGATCTTCTCCGGGATGGCCTGCTCGGAGCTTGTCTACGACGTGGAAGGGCACGTGAAGGGCGTGGTCGCGGGCGAGTTCGGCCGCAACCCCGACGGCAGCAAGGGCGACAGCTACGAGCCGGGGATGGAGCTCCACGGCAAGTACGTCTTCCTCGGCGAGGGCGTGCGCGGCTCCCTGAGCAAGGAAGCCATCGCGCGCTACGACCTGAACGAGGGGTCGGACGTTCAGAAATACGGCCTGGGCATGAAGGAGCTGTGGGAGATCGACCCCGCCAAGCACAACCCCGGCTCGGTCGTCCACACGATGGGCTGGCCGCTGGGCAATTCCGCCGGGGGCGGCTCGTTCATCTATCACCTGAACGACAACCAGGTCTATGTCGGCTTCGTCGTCCACCTGGGTTACAAGAACCCCTACGTGAACCCGTACCTGGCGTTCCAGCAATTCAAGCACCACCCCTACGTCAAGGAGCTGCTGACGGGGGGCAAGCGCCTCTCCTACGGGGCGCGGGCGATCACCGAGGGCGGCTGGCAGTCGCTGCCCAAGACCGCATTTCCGGGCGGCGCCCTGCTGGGCTGTGCCGCAGGCATGGTCAACGTGCCCCGCATCAAGGGCAACCACAACGCCATGCTGTCGGGCAAGGCCGCGGCCGAGGCGGCCCACGCGGCCATCGAGGACGGCCGGTCGGGTGACGTGCTCAAGACTTACGACGCCGAGGTCCGGGAGGGGCCCATCGGCAAGGACCTGCGCCCGGTACGCAACGTCAAGCCGATCTGGTCGAAATACGGGCTGCAAGCGTCCCTGGCGCTGGGCGGGCTCGACATGTGGACGAACACGCTGGGCTTCTCGCTCCTGGGCACGCTGAAGCACGGCCCGACCGATGCCGCCGCGACCGAAGAGGCCTCGAAGCACACGAAGATCGACTATCCCAAGCCGGACGGGCGGATCAGCTTCGACCGGCTGACGAATGTGAGCTTCTCCAACACCAACCATTCCGAGAGCCAGCCGCCGCACCTGAAGCTGAAGGACGCGGACGTGCCGGTGCAGGTAAATCTGCCGAAATACGCGGGACTGTCGCAGCGCTACTGTCCCGCGGGCGTCTACGAGTTCACCAAGGACGAGAAGACGGGCGAGGATCGCTTCGTCATCAACTTCCAGAACTGCGTCCACTGCAAGACCTGCGACATCAAGGACCCCGGTCAGAACATCGTCTGGACCCCTCCCCAGGGCGGCGACGGCCCGAACTACCCGAACATGTGACCGGCGCGCCCGATTGCCCCCGAGGGAGCCGGGCCCTACCCTGCGCCCGACCACACGGAAAGGACGCGACCAGATGCTCCGCAGCCTCCTCCTCGCGACGGCGCTGACACTGCCGGCCCTGCCCGCGCCCGCGCAGGACGTGGCCGGGCCCTACCTCGCCGGCCGTTCGGCGCAGATGCAGGACGATTTCCGGGCCGCGACACGCTACCTGTCGCGGGCCCTGGCGCACGACCCCGGCGACGTGCCGCTCCTGGAGGCGCTGGCAGGCGCGTACATGTCGCTCCTCGAGTTCGATCGCGCCGACGAGGTGGCCGCCCGGCTGCTCGACGAAGGCGGCGAGAGCCAGGTGGCCGGCCTCGCCCACGTGATCAAGCTGGCCGACGCCGAGGACTGGCAGGGCATCCTAGCAGCCCTGGACGAGGGAATGAGCGTCGGCCCGCTCCTCGACGGGCTGGCGCGGGCCTGGGCCCTGGTGGGCGCCGACCGGCTGGAGGAGGCCCGTGCCACCTTCGACGAGGTCGGCGGAGACGATGCGGTACGCGCCTTCGGCGTCTATCACGAGGCGCTTGCGCTGGCCTCGGCCGAGAGGTTCGAGGACGCCGAGGCGGTGCTGGAAACGGCGGACGACCTGCGCCTGACCCGGCGCGGCCTGCTGGCGCGGACCCAGATCCTGTCCCAGCTCGGGCGGACCGACGACGCGCTCGAACTTCTGGGCGATGCGCCGGACGGTGCGCTCGAACCGACGCTGGTCACCGCGCGAGAGCGTCTGCGCGCGGGCGAGACACTGGAGTTCGACGTGGCCCCCGACGCGAAGGCCGGCCTCGCCGAGGTCGGGTTCGACATCGCGAACGCCGTGGTCGGGCAGACGGCGGCATCCTACGCGCTTCTCTACTCCCGCTCCGCGGAGTTCCTGCGGCCGGGCCACGTGGAGGCGACCCTGCTCTCCGCCGCGCTGTTCGAGGAGATGGGACAATACGACCTGGCGATCGAGACCTACGCCTCGATCCCCGACGCTTCGCCCATGAAGGCGATGTCCGAGCTGGGCCGGGCCCAGGCCATGTCCTCGGCGGGACGCGAGGAGGCCGCGATCGAGACGGTCTCGGCGCTGGCGGACGCCAATCCAGACAACCTCGACGTGCAGGTGACGCTGGGCGATTCGCTGCGTGGGGCGCAACGCTTCGAAGAGGCGCTGGCGGCCTACGACCGGGCGGTGGGACTGTTCGAGGCGGATGCGCCCGGGCAGTGGCCGATCTATTTCGCCCGGGCCATCACCGAGGAGCGCATCGGCGACTGGGACGCGGCGGAGGCCGATTTCCGCACGGCGCTGGAGCTGGACCCCGACCAGCCGCAGGTTCTGAACTACCTCGGCTACTCGATGCTGGAACGGCGAGAGGACCTGGACGAAGCGCTCGCGATGATCGAGCGGGCCGTCGAGGCGGCACCCGATTCGGGCTATATCGTCGACTCGCTGGGCTGGGGCCTCTACCGGCTGGGCCGCTACGAGGAAGCCGTGGAGCCCATGGAGCGCGCGGTCGAGTTGATGCCCGTGGACCCCGTGGTCAACGACCATCTGGGCGACGTCCTGTGGGCCGTGGGCCGCCGGATGGAGGCGCGCTTCCAGTGGCAGCGGGCCCTGAGCTTCGCCGAGGAGGGCGAGGGGGAAACCTCCGAGGAGGCGGACCCCGACCGCATCCGGCGCAAGCTGGAGGTGGGCCTCGACCAGGTGCTGGAAGAGGAAGGCGAGACGCCGCCCGAGGTTGCCGATGGCGGCTGAGGCCGCCGCTCCGGCCAAGATCAACCTGACCCTGAACGTCACCGGCCGCCGCGCCGATGGCTATCACCTGCTCGACTCGCTGGTGGTCTTCGTGGATGCGGCGGACCGGGTCGCGGCCGAACCGGCGACGGACTGGTCGCTGGAGGTCACCGGCCCCTTCGCCGCGGGGCTGGCGGGGCCCGGGAACCTGGTGCTCCGGGCGGCGCAGATGACCGACGGGCCCCCGGCGCGGATCACGCTCGACAAGCGGCTCCCCGTGGCCGCGGGGATGGGCGGAGGCTCGTCCGACGCGGCGGCCACTTGGCGCGTGCTGGCGGCAATGGACGGCCGCCCCCTCCCCGCGAACACGGAGCGGCTGGGCGCCGATGTCCCCGTATGCGTGGACCCCCGCCCGCGCCGGATGCGGGGCGTGGGGGAAGAATTGTCGGACGTGCCCGCCCTGCCCCCGCTGCACCTCTGCCTGGCCAACCCGGCCCGCCCCCTGTCGACGCCGGCCGTCTTCGCCGCGCTCGAGGCACGCGAGAACGCGCCGATGGGCGAGATCCCCGCGGTGCGCGACGCGGCCGCGCTGGCCGGCTGGCTCGCCGCGCAGCGCAACGACCTGGAAGCGCCCGCGCGGTCCGTCGAGCCGGCGGTGGGCGTGACCCTGTCGCGACTGGCGGCGACGGCGGGCTGCCTGCTGACGCGGATGTCGGGATCGGGGGCAACCTGCTTCGGCCTCTACGCCACGCGCACCGAGGCGGAGGCCGCGACAAGGGAGATCGCCGCGCGGCACCCCGACTGGTGGGTCCGTGCGGCCTCGACCCTCTAGACGATGCGCTCGACCACGTAATCGGCCAGGTCGGAGAGCATGTCGCGCATCTCGTGGGGCGGCAGATGCTCCAGCGCCTCCTTGGCGGTCTCGGCCCAGGCGAGCGCGGTGCGGCGCACGGAGGCCAGCGCCTCGGTTCGCTCCAGGAGCGCGGCGGCGTGCTCCAGGTCGCCCTCCTCCTGCCGGCCCTTGCCGATCGTGCGCTCCCAGAAGGCGCGGTCCTCGCCGCTGGCGCGGGCGACGGCGCGGATGATGGGCAGGGTCATCTTGCGCTCCCTGAAGTCGTCTCCGCGCCCCTTGCCCGTCCGGTCGAGCCAGTCGATCAGGTCGTCGGCCATCTGGAATGCCACGCCCAGCGCATCGCCATAGGTCCACAAGGCCCGGATCTCGGCGTCGGGCGCATCGGAGACCACGCCGCCCACCTCGGTCGCGGCGGAGAACAGCGCCGCCGTCTTGCCGCGGACGATCTTGAGATACGTGTCCTCGGCGGCCGCGAGATCGCCCGTGGCGGTCAGTTGCAGGACCTCGCCCTCGGCGATGGTGGCGGCCGCGTTCGACAGGATGTCGAGCACCTGCAGCGAGCCCGCCTCGACCATGAGCTGGAACGAGCGCGCGAAGAGGTAGTCGCCCACCAGCACGCTGGACTTGTTGTCCCACAGCAGGTTCGCCGTCGGCCGGCCGCGGCGCTGGCCGCTCTCGTCCACCACGTCGTCGTGGAGGAGCGTCGCGGTATGGATGAACTCCACCGCGGCGGCGAGGTTGATCGCCCCGGTGCCGCGATGCCCCATCATCCGCGCGCTGGCCACGGTCAGCATGGGGCGGATGCGCTTGCCGCCGCCGCCCACCAGATGGGCCGTCACCTCCGGGATGCGGGGGGCGTTCTCGGACGCCATCCGCGCTCGGATGACCGCGTCCACCTGCGTCAACTCGTCCGCCAGCGCGCCCGCCAGCCGTTCGTGCGGTTTCGCGCCCGCCGCCATCATGCCCCCTTTCCCCCGGCGCGCGGGGCCGCTACGTCGCCGGGCATGAGGGAACTCATGCGCTCGAACGATCCCACGGCCATCGCTTTCGCCAAGGCGCTTCTGTCCGGCGAGGGGATAGAGGTGTTCGAACTGGACGTCCATACGAGCGTGATCGAAGGATCCATCGGCATCCTCCCGCGACGCCTGATGGTCGCGGACCGGGACCATTTCCGCGCCGCCGCGGCCTTGCGGGACAACGATGTCGACCTCGGACGATGACCTGACGCGCGACGCCTTCCTCGGCGGCCGCCTGCACCTGCGCCAGCCTTGCGAAGGATACCGCGCCGGCATCGACCCGGTGCTGCTGGCCGCCGCGGTGGAGGCGCGGGCCGGGCAGTCAGTCCTGGATCTCGGGACCGGGGCGGGCACTGCGCTTCTGTGCCTGGGCGCGCGGATCGCGGGTCTGGAGCTGACCGGGCTCGAAGTGCAGCCGCGCTATGCCGACCTGGCGCGGCGCAACGCCGCGGAGAACGGCATTCCCGCCCGGATCGTCACCGGAGACGCGGGCCGGATGCCCGCCGAGCTGAAGGCGCGCGCCTTCGACCGGGTGATCGCCAACCCGCCCTATTTCGACCGTAGCCGCGGCACCCGCGCCCGCGACCCCGAGCGAGAGATGGCCCTCGGCGGGGCGCTGGACCTCGACGGATGGGTGGAGGCCGGGGCACGCAGGCTGGCGCCCAAGGGGCGCATGACGGTGATCCAGCGGGCCGACCGCCTGCCGGAACTGATGGGCGCCATGGCCGCGCGCCTGGGCAGCCTGCGCCTGCGCCCCGTGGCCCCGCGGGCGGGGCGGGACGCGATCCTGGTGCTGCTGGAGGGCGTGAAGGGCGGTCGCGGGCCCGCCCGCCTGGAGGCTCCGCTCATCCTGCACGGCCCCGGAGCCCATGCGGGCGACGGCGACGACTATGCCGAGGAGGCCCGAGCGATCCTGCGCCGGGGAGAGCCGCTCGCGTAATTTCCGGGCACCCAGGCGCGTTCGTTGCGACTTTTCGTAACCGGAAGATGACAGAATGCGAAACGATGCTTACTTTCGAAGTATCGGCATCATCGGAGGTGACGCATGTCAGTGACGTCTCATGTTCAGGAACTGCAGAAGAAGCATCAGGCCCTCTCGGCCCAGGTGGAGGCGGCGGAACGCAGCCCCTCCAGCGACGAGCTGGAGATCCGGCAGATGAAGCGCCAGAAGCTTCGCCTGAAAGAGCAGATCCAGCGTCTGGGACACTAGACGCACGCATGACCCCGAAACGGGGACGGGCCGGCTCGAAGGAGCCGGCCCGTTTTCGTTCGTGCGACGCATATCAGGGGAAGTACTGGCCGCCGTTCGCGCTGATCGTGGCGCCGGTGATGAAGCCGGCATCGTCGGAAACCAGGAAGGACACGCAGCGCGCGATCTCCTCTGGCTCGCCCAGGCGACCGACGGGGATCTGGCTGACGATCTGGTCGCGAACCTTCTCGGGCACCTTCATGACCATGTCGGTGGCGATGTAGCCCGGGCACACGGCGTTGACGGTGATGCCCTTGGACGCCCCCTCGGAGGCCAGCGTCTTGGTAAAGCCCAGGTCACCCGCCTTGGAGGCGGCATAGTTGGCCTGGCCGAACTGGCCCTTCTGCCCGTTGATGGAGCTGATCGTCACCACGCGTCCGAAGCCGCGCTCGCGCATTCCCTTCCAGACGTTGTGGGTCATGTTGAACACGCCCGTCAGGTTGGTGCCGATGACCGAGTTCCACTGGTCGGGCGTCATCTTGTGGAACGGCGCGTCGGCGGTGATGCCGGCGTTGTTCACCAGGATCTCCACCGGGCCCATCTTGCCCTCGACCTCCTCGATGCCCGCCTTGCAGGCCTCGTAGTCGGAGACGTCGAACTTGAAGGTCTGGATGCCGGTCTCGTCGGTGAATTTCTTCGCCGCCTCGTCGTTGCCGCCGTAGGTGGCCGCGACGTCGTGCCCGGCCTCCTTCAGGCTCTTGGCGATGGCCGCGCCGATACCCCGGGTGCCCCCCGTCACGATTGCCACTCGTCCCATGTTGTCCTCCTCCTCGGTCAATCTTTGCTTATGTTGTCGATGTCCGCCAGGAACCGGCGGGCATCCTCCTCGCCCAGATCCCAGGTCAGCCGGAGCTTGTCGGGATCGGTGAAGTCGATCTTGTCGGCCGGCACCTCCTGGGAGGGCTGGACGTAGGTGCGCCCCTCGGCCTTCGGCAGGTTGCGGAAGGTCTTGGTCAGCAGGATCAGCGTGTTGCCCCGATCCGGCTCGGGCATCGGGGCCTGGTCCGCCATGCCTGCGTCGATCGCCGGCGCCCCCTCCCAGTCGGGCGGGTCGAAGGCCGGCGGTATCGTGGCCGCGGCACAGATCAGGTCGGTCAGGTGGTGATCCCGCGCGGCCTGGTTGGCGTCCACCAGCTCTTCGGTCAGGCCCATATTCTGGGCCCATTCGAGATGCGGGGTGGAGCGCACCGCACAATCCGCGACATAGACGAGCGTCATAGCCGTGCCCGTAAGGCGCTTCCAGTCGTGATCCGGCGGACGCGCGATCAGCGCCTGGAGCTGCGGGCCCTCGGCGATCTGGCGCCGCGCCTCCTCGTCGCCGAAACACTTCTCGATGATGTCGCGATAGATGAGCTGGTGCGGCGAGCGACCGGGTTCGCCGTCGAACGGCTCGTGCAGGGGCAGGTTGCGGTCGTGCTCGGCGAAATGCTCGATGAAGGAATCGCGCACCCGGGTGCCGCGATGGGTGACGAACCCGCAGGCCGAGCAGACGCCGCCGGACACGCTGGTGATCCGGGCAGGGTCGATGGGAAGATGATCCCCGAGGACATGCATGAAGCCGCCCTGCCACATGCAGCGCGTGCCTCCCCCGGAGAAGACGAGTTGATCGTAGGCGGTGTCTGTCATGATCGGCGGGCCGCGCCGACGAAGCGCGGCCCTCGGTCCGTCACGCGCGCTCGACGCACATGGCGACGCCCATGCCGCCGCCGATGCACAGCGTGGCGAGGCCCTTCTTGGCGTCGCGCTTCTGCATCTCGAACAGGAGCGTGTTGAATATGCGCGCTCCGGACGCCCCGATCGGGTGGCCGATGGCGATGGCGCCGCCGTTCACGTTCACGATCTCGGGGTCCCAGCCCATGTCCTTGTTCACGGCGCAGGCCTGGGCGGCGAAGGCCTCGTTCGCCTCCACGAGGTCCAGGTCACCGGGCTTCCAGCCGGCCTTCTCCAGCGCCTTGCGGCTGGCGCCGATGGGGCCCGTGCCCATGATCGAGGGGTCGAGGCCCACGGTGGCGTAGCTGACGATCCGCGCCATGGGGGTGATGCCGCGCTTCTGGGCTTCCTCAGCCGACATCAGCAGGACGCCGGCGGCGCCGTCGTTGATGCCGCTGGCGTTGCCGGCGGTGACCGAGCCGTCCTTGGCGAAGGCCGGACGCAGCTTGCCCATGCCCTCGGCGCTGGCGCCCTCGCGGATGTGCTCGTCCTTGTCGACGGTCACGTCGCCCTTCTTCGTGGAGTAGGTGTAGGGGACGATCTCGTCGGCGAAGCGGCCGCTCTCGCGGGCCTTCTCGGCGTTGTTGTGCGACCGGGCGGCGAACTTGTCCTGCTCGTCGCGGCTGATCTGCCACTTCTCGGCCACGTTCTCGGCCGTCTGGCCCATGTGATAGCCGTTGAACGCGTCCCACAGCCCGTCGCGGATCATGGAATCGACGAACTTCAGGTCGCCCATCTTGTGGCCCTTGCGCAGGTTCGCCACGTGGGGGGCCATCGACATGTTCTCCTGCCCGCCGGCGGCGACGATGGCCGCGTCCCCGAGCTGGATGTGCTGGGCGGCGAGCGCCACGGCGCGCAGGCCCGACCCACAGACCTGGTTGATCCCCCAGGCGGCCGATTCGATGGGCAGGCCCGCGTTGATATGCGCCTGGCGGGCGGGGTTCTGGCCCTGCCCGGCGGTCAGGACCTGACCCAGGATCGTCTCGCTGACATCGGACTTGTCGATGCCCGCGCGCTCCACAAGCGCCTCGAGCACCCGTGCGCCGAGGTCGTGCGCCGGCACGTCGGCGAACGAGCCACCGAATGTCCCCACGGCAGTCCGCGCAGCAGATGCGATTACGACGTTCGTCATGCTATCCCCTCCAATTACCCCGGTGCCGCGGCTCGCCGCCGCACCATCGTGCATCGGAGGTGACTATAATGCGCCCGGCAGGCAAGGCCACCCGGCGCGAAACGATCAGGCGCTTCGCCCGATCGCGCAGTCGCGCCATTCGGGCAGGAGCGTGGGCCGCGCGAAGAGGTAGCCCTGCAGGCAATCGACCCCGATCCTGGCCAGCGCCTCCGCGTCCTCGGCCGTCTCGACACGCTCGGCCACGGTCATCATCTCGAAATGTGCCGCGATGGACACGATCGCCGCGATCAGGGCGCGGTTGTCGGGATTGGCGGCGGCATCGCCGCACAGGGCCCCGTCGATCTTGAGGATGTCGAAGCGAAAATCCCGCAGGTGGCGCATGGAAGTGTATCCGGCGCCGAAATCGTCCACGGCGATGGCGATGCCGCGCTCCTGCATCCGGGCGATGAAGGCGCCGACCTCGTCGGGTTGGGTGATCGCGGAGCTTTCGGTGAGCTCGAGGATCAGGCGCTCGGCCACGGTGGGGTCCGCCGCAAGGCCAGCGTCGAGCGCGGCCATCCAGCTCGGATCGCCGATGGTGCGCACCGACAGGTTGATCGACAGGCGAAGCTGCGCCCGTTCGGCCAGCGCCTGCAGACCGTAGCTCAGCGCCATGGCGTCGATGCGCCGGCCCAGCGCCGTCTCCTCGACCTCGGCGATGAAATCGCAGGCGGGAATGACGCGCCCGGAGCGGTCGAGGACCCGGATCAGACCCTCGTAGAAGGCCGGGTTGCGGCCGGAACCGGCGACCATGATGGGCTGGTAGGCAAGCCGGACGCGGCCCGCGGCGACGGCCTCCTCCACCATCGCCACGGCGCCTTCGGGACGCTGGCCGAGGTCGGTGGCGGCCGGGCTCCGGGCGGATCGGGGACCGGTGGGAGAGGGTCCAGTGTCGCGGTCGGCCATTGCCATCTCCGTTGTCTGCGGGGACGTTGTGGGCGGGGGGCGCTAAGAACCCGTAAAATCCGCAATTCGACCCAAAAGAGAAGGGCTTTCGATGCCAGACAGGTGCCCCTGGTGCGGCGACGATCCGCTTTACGTCGCCTATCACGACACCGAATGGGGCGTGCCCGAAACGGATGCGCGGGCCCTGTGGGAAAAGCTGATTTTGGACGGGTTCCAGGCGGGGCTGTCCTGGCTGACGATCCTGCGCAAGCGAGAGGCGTTTCGCGCAGCCTTCGAGGGGTTCGACCCCGAAAGGATCGCGGGCTGGGGCGAGGCGGACGTGGCCCGGCTGCTGCAGGACCCGGGCATCGTGCGCCACCGCGGCAAGATCGAGGCCGCCATCGGCAACGCCCGCGCCTTCCTGGAGATCGAGGCGCGGGAGGGATTCGCGGAACTGACCTGGGTCTCGGTGGAGGGCGCGACGCGCTCTCCGGGCTACGAGCGGATGGCGGAGGTTCCCACCCAGTCCCCCGAATCGCGGGCGCTGTCGGCGGCGCTCAAGGCGCGAGGAATGCGGTTCTGCGGACCGACCATCGTGCAGGCCTGGATGGAGGCCTGCGGGGTGTGGAACCACCACCTCGCGGGATGCTTCCGCCACGATGCGGTCGCACGGATGGCCCGATAGGAACGGGCGCGCGACGGGGAACGTTGACGCCAAATGGATTGATCGCAGGAGAGGAAATCCGGATGGCCGAGACAAAAGGGGGCGCGAAGGGCTCCGGCACCAGGGCGAAGGGCAAGACGGATACGTCGACCAAGGCGAAACGGGGCCAGAAGGTCGTCGAGCCGGTCATGAGGTCCTCCGGACGGGCAGCCTCGTTCCACGACCTGGCGGAGCGCATCTCGAGGGGCGAGCAACTCTTCCCGCCCCGGATGCTGACCGGACTCGACCGGCGCAACCACGTGCGCTCCACCCTGCGGGAGGATCACCAGACCCGGATCGAGGAACAGGCCCACGGAACGCGGGAGAAGTTCGAGAAGCTCGCCAAATCGCGCTTCAAGTTCTTTCGCGGGACGGCGCTGTTGTTCTATCGCGACATGGTGGGAATGGACGCGCACATGCCCACGGTGCTGGCGCTGGGCGACGTCCACCCGGAGAACTTCGGCGTCATGCCCAACGAGGACGGCGTGCCGATCTTCTCGGTCAACGATTTCGACGAGGCGGCCTACGCGCCGTTCACCTGGGACATGAAGCGCGCCGCCGTCGGCTTCTGGATCGCGGCACAGGAGGAGGGCGAGCTCGACCGCAAGCAGCGGCGCAAGATCGTGCGCGCCTTCGTCAAGGGTTACCTCGACGCGATGCAGGCCTACGCCGACCACGAGACGGAGAAGGCCGACGCCTTCCGCATGGACAACTCCCCCAAGGTGATCCAGCGCCTGTTCGACGAGGCATGGCAGGACCGCGAGGAGTGGCTTTGGAACGACTACCTCAAGCCCTCGGGCAAGGGGTTCCGGGCCGACGACGAGCTGCAGCCCCTGTCGTCGGAGATCGACAAGTTCCAGAAGGCGGTCAACGACCTGGCGAAGACAAACGAGCTCGACGTTCCCGACCGCTCCCCCGACCTGCGCGTCAAGGACGTCTGCGTGCGCCACGGGCAGGGGACCGCGTCGCTGGGCCTGCCACGCTTCTACGTACTCCTGGAAGGGCCGTCGAAGGACGCCACCGACGACATCATCGTCGAGTTCAAGAAGGCCCGCCGCTCGGCGCTCGAGGGGCTGGTGCCGCCCACCGAGTTCGACGCCGGCGAGAAGGGCGAGCGCATAGCCCATGGCCAGCAGGTTCAACTTGCTCACGGGGACGTCTTCTTCGGTGCGGTGGAGATCGACGGCGAGAGCTACATGAGCCGCGAGCGGGCGCCGTTCCGCGACGACATCGACCTCGACGAACTGTCGAAGAAAACGTGGCGCAACTATGCCGCCGTCTGCGGCAAGGCGCTGGCCCAAGCCCACGCCCTGTCGGACGACCTGGGACAGATCGACTACGACGTGGAGCCGTCGATCATAGCCGCCTGCGAGCCGCGCGAACTGTTCATCGAGGACCTGCTGCGATTCACCGTCGAGACGGCCGACCGGCTAAAGGCCGACCACCGCGCCTTCAAGGAAGATTTCGAGGTCGGGGCCTTCGACAGCATCGACATGGTCTATCGCTGATCAGTCCCGGTAGTCGGGGTTGCGCAGGATCGCGCGAACCCGGCGTCGCGTCTCCAGGTAGCTGTCCCGGTTGACGAGAACGTTGTGGAGGGCGGCCGCCTGGGCCAGGGTCAGGGCCTCCGGCGGCACCGAAATCCCATAGCGTTCGAGCTTGCCCGACACCTGCAGAGCGAGCTGGGGATTGGGCTGCTCGGCCGCCGCGGGCGTCGCGGTGGCCAGCGCCAAGGCGATCAGGATTCGTTTCATGGCCAGTCCTTTCAGGGTCTGTCCGCGTCCTGTCTCAGATCGCGGCGATAGTAGAGGAGGACGACGAGCGCCGTCCCGCCCAGGATGGCGGCCTTCAGTCCCACCTCGGCGCCCAGACCGCCCGACAGGGCAAGGGCGATCACCCCCACCAGCGTGAACAGAACCACCAGAGCGGCGAAGAAGAAGGCGATGTAGGCGAAGGTCTTGCGGACGGGATTGTCGCGCTCGGCCCGCAGGTCGATGACGGCGAAGAGCGGCGCGAAAACGGCGATGGCCGCGATCCGCCATGCCTCGCCGGGGCCGAAAGGCACCGGGCCGGTGCCCACCGCGCGCTCGGCTAGCGCGAAGAGTTCGGCCACCCCGTTCACCAGGACCACCGACAGGGCGAAAAAGCCCAGCGCATAGATCGCGGCCTCGCGCGCCGAGACGAAGGGACGCGGCCGTGGGACGGGGGGCGTGAAGCCCCCTTCCGCGAAGGCGCTCAAGGCGCGGGAGACGTCCGCCTCGCGCCAGCCGGCCTCGGCCAGGGCGGACCGGATCTCGCCGCGGGAGCGGCCCCTGTCCAGCGCCTCGCCCACGAAGCGCACGAGCTCGCCCCGCGAGGCCATCTCAGTGCGCCTTGGGCGCCGCGTCGAAGGCGGCCTGCTGGTCGGCCGACGCCTCGCGCTGGTAGCGCTCGCGCCACGTGTCGTAGGGCATGCCGTAGACTGTCTCGCGCGCGGCCTCCTTGGAGATGTCCACGTCGCGGGCGGCCGCCTCCTCCTGGTACCAGCGGCTCAGGCAGTTGCGGCAGAACCCCGCGAGGTTCATCAGGTCGATGTTCTGGACGTCGGTGCGCTCCTGCAGGTGATCGCGCAGCCGGCGGAAGGCGGCGGCCTCGAGTTCGAGGCGGGTCTGGTCGTCCATCGTGCAACTCCCGTGTTCGGTCTGCCTGATAGCTGGGCAAGGGACCGCCCGGGATCAAGCGCCGCGGGTGTCGCCTGCCAGGGTCGTATTGTCAGTGCTGGGGCTTTCGCCCATAGGTATGATCGACGCTAACGGGGGAGCAATCCATGCGCCGTCTTCGCAAGATCAAGATCGTCGCCACGCTGGGCCCCGCCTCCGGCGACTACGATACCATCCGCAAGCTGTTCGAGGCCGGGGCGGACGTCTTTCGCCTCAACATGAGCCACGGAAGCCACGACGAGATCGGCGAACGTCACCGCATCATCCGCCAGATCGAGAAGGACACGGGCCGCCCCATCGCCATCCTGGCGGACCTGCAGGGGCCGAAGCTGCGGCTGGGCGTCTTCGCCAACGGCGAGGAGGAGATCTCGGCGGGGCAGGACTTCCGCCTCGACCTCGACGAGGCGGAGGGCGACGCGACCCGCGTGCAACTGCCCCACCGGGAGATCTTCGAGGCGCTGGAACCCGGCGCGTCGCTCCTGGTCAACGACGGCAAGATCCGCCTGAAGGTCAAGGAGCACGGCGCCGACTTCGCCGATTGCGAGGTGATGGTGGGCGGCACGATCTCCAACCGCAAGGGCGTGAACGTCCCCGATGTGGAGCTGCCCCTCGCCGCCCTGTCGGACAAGGACCGCAAGGACCTGGACTTCGTGTGCAAGCTGGGCGTGGATTGGCTGGCCCTGTCCTTCGTGCAGCGCCCCCGCGACGTGGAGGAGGCGCGCGAGCTGTGTCAGGGCCGCGCCGCGATCCTGTCGAAGATCGAGAAGCCGACCGCGGTGAAGAACTTCACCGAGATCATGGCCGTCTCGGACGGGATCATGGTGGCCCGGGGCGACCTGGGCGTGGAGCTTCCCGTCCAGAACGTCCCCCCGATCCAGAAACGGCTGATCCGGCAATGCCGCGCGTCCGCCAAGCCGGTGATCGTGGCCACCCAGATGCTCGAATCGATGATCGAGAGCCCGATCCCCACCCGCGCCGAGGTCTCGGACGTGGCGACGGCGATCTACGAGGGCGCCGACGCGGTGATGCTGTCGGCCGAATCGGCGGCCGGCTCCTACCCGGTCGAGGCGGTCTCGACGATGAACAACGTCGCCGTGGAGGTGGAGAGCGACCCCACCTATATCGACGTGATCGGCGCGAGCCGCGGCGGCGAGAAGGAGACGGTCGCCGACGCGATCGTGTCGGCCGCGCGCGAGATCGCCGAGACCACCGACATCCGCGCGATCTGCTGCTACACCCAGTCGGGCACTACCGCCACGCTGGTGGCGCGCGAGCGCCCGCAGGTGCCGATCATCGCGCTGACCTCGATGACCGGCACGGCCCGGCGGCTGTGCCTGTCGTGGGGAATGCATTGCGTGACCACGGGCGAGGTGGGCCGCTTCAAGGAGGCGGTGATCAACGCCGCCCGCGCCGCCCGCTCTGAGGGGTTCGTCACCGCCGAGGACCAGATCGTGGTGACCGCGGGCGTGCCCTTCGGGCAGGCTGGAACCACCAACATCCTGCGCGTGGCCCCCTGCGAGGAGCGTCTGATCTACTCCACCGATCCGGGCTGACCCTTGCGCGGGGGTCCGCCCCCGTGTAAGGGGCGCGTTCATCTCCCGCGCGGGCCGGCCGATGTGGCATGCCGAGTCCGCGCATCAACCGACCTCGACCAAGGAGACGGAAATGCCCAAGATGAAGACCAAGTCGAGCGCCAAGAAGCGCTTCAAGGTCACCGCGACCGGGAAGGTCGTCGGCGGCCAGGCCGGCAAGCGGCACGGCATGATCAAACGGTCCAACGACTTCATCCGCGATGCCCGCGGAACCCAGGTCTTGAGCAAGCCCGACCAGCGGCTTGCCAAGCAGTTCATGCCCTACGACCGGTAAGGAGACGCGACCATGGCACGAGTCAAAGGCGGAGTTACCTCCCACGCCCGGCACCGCAAGGTCATCAAGGCCGCGAAGGGCTACTACGGACGCCGCAAGAACACCTTCCGCATTGCCACGCAGGCGGTGGACAAGGCGAACCAGTACGCCACCCGCGACCGCAAGGCACGCAAGCGCAATTTCCGTGCGCTGTGGATCCAGCGGATCAACGCCGCGGTGCGCGCCCACGACGAGACGCTGACCTATTCGCGGTTCATCAACGGCCTGTCGCTGGCGGGTATCGAGGTCGACCGCAAGGTGCTGGCCGACCTCGCCGTACATGAGCCCGAGGCGTTCGGCGCCATCGTGGACCAGGCCCGGGCGAAGCTCGCCGCCTGATACACTGGACGGCAAGCCGAAAAAAGAAAGGCCGCTCTTCCAGGGGCGGCCTTTTTCGTACACCCGGTCCCGGAACGGGTGGGGGAGCGCGGCGTTCTGTCCGCATGAGCTACTCCTTCGACCGGTCTGATCGCGGCGTCGAGCCGGGCCTGCGACGCATCGCGCTCGGCCAGATCGACCGTGCGCTCGAAGAGAGCCTCGACGACGATCTTCCGATGGCGGAACGGGTCCACCGGGTGCGCAAGCGCTGCAAGAAGCTGCGCGGCCTGATCCGGATCGTGCGCCCCGTCTTTCCCGATTACGACGCCGAGAACGCCGCCTTCCGGGACGCCGCACGGCGACTGTCCGACATTCGCGACGCCGCTGCGCTGGTGGAGACCTGCGACGCGCTGACCGAGCGGTTCTCCGACCGGCTGTCCCGCGATGCCTTCGCCCCCTTCCGCGATGCGCTTGCCCGGGACGCCCGCGACCGGGAAGCGGGCCACGACGTCGAGGACCGGTTGGACCGGAGCCGCGAGGACTTGCGCGCCGCTCGGGAGCGGTCCGCCGGCTGGGTACTGGAGACGGAGGGGCCGGAGGCCGTGGCCATGGGGGCCAGGAAGACCTTCGCCCGAGCCCGAAAGGCGATGGAGGCCGCGCGCGAGGAGCCCGGCGCCACCCGAATGCACGACTGGCGCAAGAGGGTGAAATATCACTGGTACCACATGCGGCTTCTCAAGAAGGCCTCGCCGATCCTCGCCGCCCAGGCAGACGTGGCCGATGACCTCGCCGAGAGCCTTGGCCAGCACCATGACACCCACGTCCTGGAGGCCGCGCTGGAGAACCGGGCGGACGAAATCGCCGAGGACGGCGCGGAGGCGCTGCGCGGTCTGCTGATCGCCCGGCGGGACACGCTTGAGGCCCGGTGCTTCGAGGCGGGCGCGCGACTTTTCTCGGAACGGCCCAAGGGGCTGTCCCGTCGAATTTCGGGGTACTGGTGCGCATGGCAAGACGATGCGGCCTGACGCCCCTCCCCTCGTCTTCAGCGTGAACGACCCGAGCGTCGAAGCCGGGCTGAAACGCATCGCCGAGGCCGGGCTATCCACGGCGCTCGAAGACTTGGAGAGCGAGCTGCCGCTCGCCGACAAGGTGCACCGGGTGCGCGAGACGATCCGGTACCTGCGCGGCTTGCTTAAGATCGTCGCTCCGGCCTTTCCCGCCCATCGCAAGGAGGCCGGAGCCCTGCGCCGGGCGGCGCGCGGCGTGGTGGACCTGCGCGACAGTGCCGCGATGGTCGCGATCGCGCGGGAAGCGCAACCGTTCCTCGCGACGACCCTGGGCCATGATCTGGCCCACGATTTGCACGCTCTGCTGGAACGGGACCGGGTGGAGCGCGAGGCGCTGGAGGATACGGGGCGTCGATTGGCGGGCCTGAAGGTCGCGCTCCTCTCGGCCTCGGACCGCGTGGGGTCCTGGGCGCTCACGCTGGACGAGGGCGCTGCCCTGTCCGACGGGATCGCCGAGACCGTCGGGCGCGCGCAAGGGGCGCTCGCCATTGCCGAACGGCGCGGTCAGGCGGCCGATTTCGAAGCTTTGCGCAAGCAGGTCCGCCATCACCGATGTCACACCGCCCTGCTGCGGTCTACGATGGGCGGGCCGATGGAGGCGCATCTCGCGCTGGCCGACGCCACCCTCGAGGCGCTCGACGCCCACCGCGACATGACGCTGCTCTCGGCGCTGCTGAACCGCCTTCAGGGGCGAATGTCGCCCGGCATCCAGAATGCGGCATCCGAGGCCATTGCCACCCGGCGTGCCAGCATGGAGCCGGTGATCCTCGGGCTGGCGCGCGCGCTTCTGGCGGAGGAGCCGCGCGGGGTCGCGCGCCGCTTCGTGACCTACTGGGAGGTCTGGCGGAGCGGTTCGCTCGCCCCCGCGGCGGACGCCCCGTCGAGCGCTATCGCGGCGTTGTAGTAGCGCGGGTCGCCCGTCACCTCTGCCCCGATCCAGCCGGGCAGCTCGAAGGCGGCCCCCTCGGTGGGCAGCTCGATCTCGGCAAGGACGAGCCCGCCCGCGAAGGTGTCCACTTCCCAGGTCAGGTCGCCCATGGGCACGAGGTGGCGCGTCTTCTCGATGGTCGCGCCAGAGCGGAGCACCTCCATCGCGCGGGCCTCGGCGAGGGGGACGTCCCACTCGTATTCCGCGCGGGAGGCGCCCTCGGCATTGCCCTTGACGGTCATCCGGGCGCTGCTTCCGTCGGTGATCCGCACCCTGACGGTCGCCCGGTCGGTCCGGGCGAGGTAGAACTGCCGGATCGTCCGGGAGACCGTCACGCCGGCGCGCCAGTCCTCGCCCGCGACGAGGAACTTGCGTTCGATCTCAAGCGCCAAGGCGCTCGGCGAGGAAATCGGAGAAGGCTTCCCAGCTCTTGGTCGCGGCACGTTCCTGGTAGCGATCCGAGCCCTCGACGGTGAAGGCATGGGGCGCATCGGAATAGACCTCCGCCGTGTAGGTCGCGCCCGCGCCCTCCAGCTCGTCCATCAGGGTCACGAGCTCGGACAGGGGGACGGAGGTGTCCGCCCCGCCGTGCAAGATCAAGACCGGGGGAACATCCGCGGAATAGCCTTCGCCCTCGGGGGTAGCGAGCGAGCCGTGGAAGGTGGCGTAACCCGCCGCCTCGCCGGCCATGTCGGAGCGGGCCATCTCCAACGTGACCCCGCCGCCGAAGCAGTATCCGGCGACGACGAGCGCCTCGGCCCCGGATTGCCCGCGCGCGGCGTCCAGCCCTGCGCGGATCAGGGCGCGCATCTTTTCGCGATCCTCGCGCAACTCGCCCGTGGCGGCCCGGTTCTGCTCGGTGGTGCCGGCTTCGGTGTCCGCACCGTACATGTCGAGCGCGAAGGCGTCGTAGCCCATGGCGGCGAGCTGGTCGGCCCGGCCGCGTTCGTAGTCGTCGAGCCCGTCCCAGTCGTGGACGAGCACGACGAGGCCCTGCGGCTCGTCGGCTTCGGCGAAATAGCCCGTGTGCTCGACGCCCTCCACGTCGTAGGTCACGTCCTCGGCCCAGGCGGCCGGGGCGGCGAGAGCGGCGGCGAGCGTTGCGATCCGGATCATGGCAGTCTCCCTGTCGTCATCGCGGACCAGCGTGGCACGGGACGGCGCCCGGGTCGCCTCACTCTGCGGTGAGGTCCAGCGCGTCGCCCTCGAGGATCTCGCCCGACCCCATGTCCTCGCCATCCTGGGACCAGGACAGGGACGATCCGTCGATCTCGGCCTGGTAGCAGCCGAAATCCGTTTCGGGATAGCACACGCCCTCTTCGGTGATCTCGTAGGCGCCCGAGCCGCTCGCGTCGTGATAGGTGCCGTCTTCGGCGAAATAGCTGGAGTAGCCCCCCCCTCCCATGTCGCCCTGGAAGGTGTTGCCGACGAGGCGCTCGTTCAGCGTTTCCGTGTCGGCTGCCTGCGACAGCGCCGGCCCGGCGAGGCAGGCGAAGATGGCGGCGGCGGCAATGCGGGTCATGGAAATTCTCCTGTGGGCTTGCCCGGGTCACATGGCCCGAATGGCCTGGCTGTCCAGCGCGCTTGCCCTTGCGGCGGCGCCACGCTAGCACGCGCCCGTCACTTTCCGAGGGCCGGCCATGGACGATCTGCGCGAGACCACCCTTTCCCGCATCGAGGCGGCCACCGACGAGGCCGAACTGGAGGAGGTCCGCCTCGCGGCCATCGGCAAGAAGGGCGAGGTGAGCCTCGCCATGCGCCAGCTGGGCGGCATGAGCCCCGAGGAGC
The DNA here is from genome assembly GCA_947500825.1 of uncultured Paracoccaceae bacterium. Classification (GTDB taxonomy): domain Bacteria; phylum Pseudomonadota; class Alphaproteobacteria; order Rhodobacterales; family Rhodobacteraceae; genus Palleronia. The sequence goes on from CANMTR010000006.1 coordinate 177,652, forward strand.
GCAAGGAGGCCGGTCCGCGGCTCAACGCGCTGAAGGACGAGATCACCGCGGCCATCGCCGCGAAGAAGGCCGCGCTCGAAGACGCGGCGCTGGAGGCGCGCCTGGCGGAAGAATGGCTCGACGTCACCCTGCCCGCGCGCGCCGCGTTCCGCGACCACACGCAAGGCTCGGTCCACCCGGTGAGCCAGGTCTGGGAGGAATGCACCGCGATCTTCGCCGATATGGGCTTCGCCGTGGCCGAGGGCCCGCAGGTGGAAAGCGACTGGTACAACTTCGACGCGCTCAACATCCCCGGCCACCACCCGTCGCGGGCCGAGATGGACACCTTCTACATGGCAAGGGCGGACGGCGACGACCGCCCGCCCCATGTGCTCAGGACCCATACCTCGCCCGTCCAGATCCGCTCGATGCAGGCCCAGGGCGCGCCGCTCCGGATCATCTGCCCGGGCCGCGTCTACCGCGCCGACTACGACCAGACCCATACGCCGATGTTCCACCAGATCGAGGGGCTGGCGATCGACCGCGACATCTCGATGGCGAACCTGAAATGGGTGCTGGAGGAATTCTTCACCGCCTATTTCGGCCGCTCGGTGAAGACCCGCTTCCGCGCCTCGCATTTCCCCTTCACCGAACCCTCGGCCGAGGTCGACATCCAGTGCAGCTTCGAGGGCGGCACCGTGAAGGTCGGCGAGGGCGACGACTGGCTGGAAGTGCTCGGCTCGGGGATGGTCCACCCCAAGGTCCTGCGCGCGGGGGGGATCGACCCCGACGAGTGGCAGGGATTCGCCTTCGGCATGGGCATCGACCGGATCGCGATGCTGAAATACGGCATCCCCGACCTGCGCGCGTTCTTCGACAGCGACCTGCGCTGGCTGCGGCACTACGGGTTTTCCGGGTTGCAGGTGCCGACGCTGAGAGGCGGGGTGTGAATTGCTTGAGGAGCAGCTTCACTACACTGATGTCTGCCGCGGTCGCTATATTTGCAAGAAACATGGCGGATTCTGCGACGGTGCCGACAACTACGTACCTTACTGTCCGGTGTGTGGTGAAGATCCTAAGGGCCGTGGGGATTGTCTTTGGGAAAAAAACAAGATTGATAGGATCTTACACTTAGTCAACGGCATGCAAAAACGGGCGATGAGAAACGCATCTTTGATTACAGTTGCGGTTGGCAGTTTGGGAGCCCTTAACCTCATTACAAAGCTAGCCGGCGCCAGTGAAAAACAGTCGAACCCTCCCGTAGATTTTTCTCCCTTCTTCTTTCAACTATCTCTAGCTACACTTGTACTTTGTGTGATTGCCTATTCATTCGCCATGCGGCACATAAAAATTACATGCAACCAGGAGATACCTTCTAAGACCTACTCATGTTGGATAGCAGAACTCCAAGTGGAGCTTGCAAGTTTGGAGAAGTGCAATACCTTTGCGTCTATATTGTTTGTATTTTCTCTACTATTTGTCTTTGCAGCTTTTCTTCCACCAGAGGTTCGAGGTTTCATCCCGAACTTTTTAGAAGATTGAACACGGCATGAACCTCTTCCGCCACGAGAACCGGCAGCAATCCGAGCGGTCGCGCCGCATCTACGCGATCACCGAGGTCGCCTACACGGCCGTCGATTTCGGGGCGGCGATGTGCTTCCTGGTCGGCTCGGTCATGTTCTTCTGGGACAGCCTCTACACCGCGGCGGTCTGGCTTTTCGTCGTCGGATCGTTTCTCTTCGCGGTGAAGCCCACGATCAAGTTCGGCCGCGAGGTGAAGCTCGCGGCGATGGGAGACGAGAAGAGCCTGGCGAACCGGGACTAGGCCGCGATTTTCGGGAGGTGACGCGACCATGACGCCCTTTGCCCGTTGGCTGACGGCCGCGGCCCTGCTGATCCTGGCGGGGATCGCCGTGCCCTACGGCCTCATGTCCGGACCACCCCACGGCCTGGGCATCCTATGGTTCTGGACGGGTTTCGGGGCTGCCGTCATCGCCTTGATCCTGTGGGGCGTCCGGGGCTGGGGGCGCTGATGTCCGCCACCCTCGTCTGGATCGGCGTCGGGATCTTCGCGCTCCTCGGCCTCGTCATCGCGGTGGCCGCGGCGCGGGGCAATACCGGCTCGGCGGTCGATTACTACCTCGGCGGGCGGGCCTTCGGAGGCATGGTCTCCGGCCTGTCCTATGCCGCGACGACCTACTCGGCCTTCATGCTGATCGTGCTGACGGGGTTGACCTATCGCGGCGGGGTGGGCGCGCTCGGTTTCGAGCTGATCTACTTCTCCGGGCTCACCCTTCTCGTCGTGTTCGGCCCGCGCTTCCGGTTGGCGGCGGAGCGATACGGCTTCGTCACCCCGGCCGAGATGCTGGGGCGGCGCTACGGCTCGCACTGGGTGGCGCGGGCGACGGCGATCCTGTCGCTCGTCTTCCTCATGCCCTATTGCACCACGCAGATGGCCGGGATCGGCCTGTTGCTGTCCCAGATCACGGGGGGCGCGATCTCGCTCACGGCGGCGGTGGCGACCGGCGCGGTGCTGGCGATGCTGTGGACGCTCGTCGCCGGGCTGCGCTCGGTGGCGTGGACGGACGCGGTGCAGGCGGCGATCATGGCCGTCTCGGCGCTCTTGGCCGTCGGCTTCGTCGTGGCCGAGATCGGCGGGCCCGCCACCTTTGCCGAGAGGGTCGTGGAGGAACGGGGCGCGTGGCTCGACGTGCCCGGGCCGGGCCTTTGGTCGCTGGGCACGTTCCTGGCGCTGTCGCTGCCGTGGTTCTTCTTTCCGCTGTCGAACCCCCAGGTCAGCCAGCGATTGTTCGTGGTGCGCGACGTGGCCGCGATGCGCTCGATGATCCTGTGGGTGCTGGTCTTCGGCCTGCTCTTCACGCTGGTCTCGGTCATCTGGGGTTTCGCCGCGCTGATCCTCGCGCCGGAGCTGGAGGCCACCTCCGCGGCGACGCCGGCGCTTCTGGCGACCGACGCGGTGCCTTCGGCGGTGGCGCTTTTCCTGACCGTGGGCATCCTGTCGGCCGCAATATCGACCCTAGATTCCATCGCGCTGACCCTGGGCTCCATGGTGGCACGGGACCTCGGGAGCGCGCAGGCGCGCGACGCGCGGCAAGTCATGGTGGGGCGGATCGTGGTGGTGCTGGTGATCCTCTTCGCCTCGGTCTTCGCGCTCAGGAACGCAGAGATCGTGGAGCAACTTGCGGCGCTGTCGGCCGCGGGGCTCGTCGTGTCGGTCCCTGCCATCGTGGGGGCCTTCTTCTGGCGCCGCGGAACGGCCGCCGGGGCACTTGCCTCCCTCGTGGGCGGCACGGCAACCGCGATCTGGATGGCCTTCGTGGCGGGTATCAGCGTCTTCGATCCGACGCTGGCCGCAACCGTGATCGGCGTGACGGTCGCGCTGTTCGTCGGGGTCAGCCTCGTCACCCGGCCCAAGGCGGAGGCGTTGGACTTCAAGGCCGCGCTGGCGGACGACCTGGCGCGACACGGTGTCTGGTAGGCACAGACCCCCCTCGGGCGCAGGCTCGCGCCCATGAAGACCATCAAGATCGTCGCCCTCTGCGGCCTGGCCGCTCTGGTCCTGGCCGGCCACGTGGCGCTTTGGGCCTCGCCGGAGTGGGAAAGGGAGGCCAAGCTGCGGCTGACCGTCCTGAACGCGCTCGGATGGGCGGTCGTGTTCGTGCCCGCCTGGGCCGTCGGCCGCTGGGCGGCGGTGCATCGCGGCCCGAAAGCGGCCCCCTCCGACCCCGAGACGACACGCGGCCGGACCGGTTCGGGAGAAAGAGCATCCGCCGAGGACTATATCAACGCGCACGGCACGGGCGCGCCCACCCGCGAGTGCGACCCGACGGTCGGCTGACGCTTCCCATCCGGGCCGTGCTGCGCTAGTCCCACGCCCGGAGTGCGAAGGGGGCCCCGATGAAGTTCACCCTGTCCTGGCTGATGGACCATCTCGAGACCGACGCGACCGTTTCGGAGATTGCCGAAGCGCTGACGGATCTCGGCCTGGAGGTCGAGGAGGTCGTCGACCCCGCCGAGCGCCTGCGCGGGTTCACGTTGGGCCACGTGGAAACGGCCGAGAAACACCCCGACGCCGACCGGCTCAAGGTCTGCCAGGTCCGCACGGACGAGGGCCTGCAACAGATCATCTGCGGCGCACCCAACGCGCGCGAGGGAATCATCGTGGTGGTCGCCAAGCCCGGCACCTACGTCCCCGGCATCGACACCACCATCCAGGTCGGCAAGATCCGCGGCGTCGAAAGCCACGGCATGATGGCCTCCGAACGGGAGATGGAGCTGTCGGACGAACATTCCGGCATCATCGAACTGCCCTCGGGCGAGGTGGGCGAGAGCTTCGCCGACTGGCTGCGCGCCAACGAGCCCGCCAGGGTCGACCCGGTGATCGAGATCGCGATCACGCCCAACCGGCCCGACGCGCTCGGCGTGCGCGGCATCGCGCGGGACCTCGCCGCGCGGGGGTTGGGCAAGCTCCGGCCGCAGGAGATCGCCGACGTTCCGGGCACCTTCCCCTGCCCCGTGGGCGTCTCCATCGACGAGGCCGCCCTGCCCCATGCCCCCCATTTCACCGGCCGCATCCTGCGGGGCGTGACCAACGGCCCCTCGCCGCACTGGCTGCAAGAGCGGCTGAAGGCGATCGGCCTGCGCCCGATCTCGGCACTGGTGGACATCACCAACTTCTTCACCTTCGACCAGAACCGCCCGCTCCACGTCTTCGACGCGAGCCGGGTGTCGGGCGACCTTCGCGTCCACCTCACCACGGGCGGCGAGACGCTGGAGGCGCTCGACGAGCGGACCTACACCTTCGGGCCCGGCATGATCGCGATCTCGGACGAGACCGGCCCGGAAAGCATCGCGGGCATCATGGGCGGCGCGCCCACGGGCGTGGAGGACGGCACGCGGGACGTATTCGTCGAATCGGCCTGGTGGGACCCGGTGACCATCGCCCGGACGGGCCGCGCGCTGAAGATCAACACGGACGCGCGCTACCGCTTCGAGCGGGGGGTGGACCCCGCCTTCACCCGCCCGGGGCTGGAAGCCGCGACCGCGATGATCCTGGAGCTCTGCGGCGGCGAAGCCTCGGAAGTGGTGGAGGCCGGCGCGGCCCCCGACCACGCGCGCACCTACGCGCTCGACACCGCCCGCGCCTCCTCCCTGGTGGGGATGGAGATTCCGGCGCCGCAGCAGCGCGAGACGCTGGAGCGGCTCGGCTTCAGGCTGGAGGGCGAGTTGGCCCATGTGCCGTCCTGGCGCCCCGACGTGCAGGGCGAGGCCGACCTGGTCGAGGAGGTCGCGCGCATGGCCTCGCTCACGAACCTGGCGCCCCGGCCCCTGCCCCGTTCGAAACCGGGCGTGCCAGCGCCGATCCTGACCGACGGCCAGCGCCGCGAGCAGGCGGCGCGGCGCGCCTGCGCGGCACTGGGCCTGAACGAGGCAGTGACCTATTCCTTCATCGACAGCACCTCCGCCGCCCTCTTCGGCGGCGGGACGGACGCGACGATGCTGGAGAACCCGATCTCCTCCGAGATGTCGCACCTGCGGCCCGACCTGCTTCCGGGCCTGCTGCAGGCCGCGGCCAGGAACCAGGCGCGCGGGCAACCCGACCTCGGGCTCTTCGAGGTGGGCACGACCTTCTCCGGCGGCGAACCGGGGGAAAGCGAGACGCAGGTCGCGGGCCTCCTGGCCGGTCGGACGGGGCCGAAGGACGTGCACGGCGCCGCCCGGGCAGTCGATGCCTTCGACGCCAAGGCCGCGGCGGAGGCCGTGCTGGCCGCCCTCGGCGCCCCCGCCGCGACGCAAATCTTCCGCGAGGGTGCCGAATGGTGGCATCCGGGCCGCCACGGACGCATCTGCCTTGGACCCAAGAAGACCCTCGCGGTCTTCGGCGAGATCCACCCCAAGACCTTGCGCGCCATGGGCGTGAAGGGGCCGGCGGTGGGCTTCAGCGTCTGGCCCGACGCGGTGCCCGCACCGCGCAAGGGGGGCGCGGCCCGGCCCGCCCTTGCCTTGAGCGGCCTGCAAGCGGTGGAGCGCGACTTCGCCTTCGTGCTGGATGCGCGGGTCGAGGCACAGGCGGTCGTGCAGGCGGCCAGAGGTGCCGACAAGCGGCTGATCGAGGATGTCCGCGTCTTCGACCAGTTCGTCGGCGGATCGCTCGGCGAAGGCGCGAAGTCCCTGGCGATCACCGTGCGCCTGCAACCCAGCGAGGAGACGCTGACCGACAAGGACATCGACGCGGTGGCCGAGAAGGTCGTGGCGAAGGTGGAGAGCGCCACGGGCGGCCGCCTGCGCGGCTGAGGCGGGGCCGATGGCGAAGCTGCACTTCCACTACTCGACAATGAACGCCGGCAAGTCGACGCTGCTCCTGCAGGCGTCCTACAACTACAACGAGCGTGGCATGGCCACGCGCCTGCTAACCGCGCGGCTCGACGAGCGGGCCGGGCCACGCCGGATCGCCAGTCGCATCGGCATCGGCTCGGAGGCCGCGACCTACGGGCCGGACGACGATCTCTTTGCCATGGTGCGGACATGGCAGGAGGAAGAGGACATCGCCTGCCTGTTCGTCGACGAGGCGCAGTTCCTGACGGAGGCACAGGTCTGGCAACTCGCCCGCGCGGTCGACGACCTGGGCGTTCCGGCGATGTGCTACGGCCTGCGCGTGGACTTCATGGGCCAGCTCTTCCCCGGGTCGGCCGCACTCCTGGCCCTGGCCGACGAGATGCGCGAGGTCCGCACGATCTGCCATTGCGGACGCAAGGCCACGATGGTCGTGCGCCGCGGCCCCGACGGGCGGGCGCTGCGCGAGGGCGCGCAGGTGCAGGTGGGCGGCAACGAAACCTACTCGGCCCTGTGCCGTCGCCACTGGCGCGAAGAGATGGGTCAGTAGAGGCGGCCGCCCTCCGGCACGTCGACATCGGGGCCGACGAGCACCACCTCGCCGTCGGCGTCCGGCACGCCCAGAACCAGAACCTCGGACATGACCGGGCCGATCTGGCGGGGTGGCAGGTTCACCACCGCCAGCACCTGCCGGCCCACGAGGGTATCGGGTGCATAGTGCCGAGCGATCTGGGCCGAGGAGCGCTTCACCCCCAGCACGCCACCGAAATCCACCCGCAGTCGGAGGGCGGGCTTGCGCGCCTCCGGAAAGGGCTCAGCGGCGACGATGCGGCCGACGCGGATGTCCAGATCCCCCGGCACCGCAGTCAGTTGCCCAGCTCGCGCGATCGGTCGGCGGCCGCTGCCACGGTCCGGCGCATCAAATCGCCCAGCTCGTTGGTCAGGACGCCGAGACCGGCCTCGGTTGTCCCGCCCGGCGAGGTCACGTCGGCCCGCAGCTCGGAGGGTGGCTTGTCGCTGTCCTCGGCAAGCTGCCCCGCACCGCCGACGGTGGCCTTTGCCAGCTCCATGGCGAGGTCTCGCGACAGGCCCTGCCCCTCCCCGGCCGCGGCGAGGCATTCGATGACGTGAAACACGTAGGCCGGCCCGCTGCCGGAAACGGCGGTGACGGCGTCCATCTGATCCTCTCTTTCCAGGCGCACGGTCTGCCCGATGGCCGACAGCAACTCCTCGGCCAGATCGAGCGAGCCTTCGCCGGCATCGTTGGCGGCAAGCGCCGTGACGCCCCGGCCGATGGCGGCGGGAGTGTTGGGCATGGCGCGTATCACCGGCGTGCCGCTCCCAAACACGGTCTCGAAATGCCGGATGGTAACGCCTGCGGCGATCGACAGAACCACAGTCCCGCCGCCGCCCAGGGCCGTGATCCGGGGCAGTGCGTCCCCCATCATCTGCGGCTTCACGGCGATCATGACGAGGCCCGGCTCGTCGGGCAGGCCCGCGTTGAGGTGCAGGCCCTCAAGGTCCCGCAGCCAGTCGGACGGGTCGGGATCGATCACCCATATATCGGCCGGGTCGAGCTTCCCCCGAAGCCAGCCCTGGAGCATCGCGGAGCCCATCTTGCCGCAGCCCAGCATCACCAGGCCACGACGTTTCAGCGTGTCCATGTCCATGCGGATATCCCTTCCCCTAGCTCGGGGCAGCGGATCACGTCGGCGGCCGCGGTTCAATGCGAAGACGCAAAGACCGAGACGTCCCGGGCGCTCAGGCTCGGCCGTAGGCCTCTGCGATGGCGACCTGCATCGCGTCCGCGGGCGCCCTGTCCCCCCAGCAGACAAGCTGGAACGCGGGATAGAAGCGCTCCGCGTTGCGGATCGCGGCGTCGACCATGCGGTCGATCTGCTCGGCCGCGGCCACCTGCCCGCCCGACAGCGACAGGGCGTAGCGGTAGACCATGAGCTTGGCCTCGGACCAGTAGGTGAATGCCCCCAGCCAGCAGCGGTCATTGGCGCCGTTGAGCACCTCGTAGAGGGCCGGTCGCCGCGCCTCGGGAGGGTCCATGTCGAAGGTGCAGATCAGGCGCAGGGTCTCGTCGGCGGGCGACCAGGCCAGGGTCAGCGAATAGGTTCGCCACTGCCCCTCGACCGCCATGGCGATCTGGTCCTCCGCGACGCGGTCGAACTCCCAGTCGCGGTATTCGGCCAGTGTCTCGACAAGATCGATCGGGTCGAGCGTGTCGGTCTCGTAGAACTGCTCGGTCAGCGACATGAAGTCCTCGCTGGTTGGCCCCCGGGAGATCACGGACCCGGTGGACGGGATGCCTCGGCGGCAAGGTGCGTCGTTTCCACCCGGGTCCGCCTGCGACTATCGTGTTGGGGCATCGATCCCCTGTAAAGGGAGTATTTTGAGCCCTTGGACAATAAGTTGTGGACAGGCCGGGGGATAATACAAGATCGGCACGATCTTCTGCGACGGTTTCGTGACAGGGGTCAAAATGCCCGCCGCGCCCGGAGCGCGGCGCCGATGGTGCCGTCGTCGAGGTAGTCCAGTTCGCCCCCCACGGGCACGCCCTGCGCGAGGCTGGTGACCCGAACGCCCCCCCCCGCTTCGAGCCGGTCGGCGATGTAATGGGCCGTGGTCTGGCCATCGACCGTCGCCCCGAGGGCGAGGATGACCTCCCCGATCTCCTCGGACGCCACACGTTCCTCAAGCCGGGGGATGCGCAGATCTTCGGGGCCGACGTCGTCGAGCGCCGACAGCGTTCCACCCAGCACGTGGTAGCGGCCGCGGAACACGCCCGCCCGCTCCATGGCCCAGAGGTCGGCTACGTCCTCGACCACGCAGATCTCGCCGATGGACCGCTTTTCGGAGCGGCAGATGTGGCAGACGTCCTCGGTGGCGATGTTGCCGCAGACGAGGCAGTCCCGGGCGCTGTCGGCCACGTCGAGCAGCGCCTGCGCCAACGGGCGCATCACCTGTGCCCGGCGCGACAGCAGGTGCAGGACGGTACGGCGCGCGGACCGCGGACCGAGCCCGGGCAGCCGCGCCATCAGGTCGATCAGCGCCTGTATGTCCTCGCGCGGCCCGGTCACCTGATCAGAAGGGCAGGTTCATGCCGGGCGGCAGCCCCAGCCCTTCCGTCAGTTTCTGCATCTCCTCCTGAGAGCGGTCGGAGGCCTTCTGCTGCGCGTCCTTGATGGCGGCGAGGATGAGATCCTCGACCACCTCCTTCTCTTCGGGGTTGAAAATCGACGGGTCGATGTCGAGGCCGACGAGCTCGCCCTTGGCGGTCGAGGTCGCCTTGACCATTCCGGCACCGGATTCGCCGGTTACGGTGATCGCACGCAATTCCTCTTGCAGGGACTCCATCTTGCCCTGCATCTCCTGCGCGGCCTTCATCATCTTGCCCATGTCGCCTAGGCCACCCATTCCCTTGAACATATCCATCTCCAGATCCCTCGGGTCCTTTGCAGATACGAAGGGCGGGCGGGCGCTTCAAGGCGCCCGGCGTCCCTCAGAGCACGCCGATGAGCGACAGGATGATGACGACGACGACGACGAGACCGACGAGGTAGATGATACGGTTCACTGGCACGTTCCTTCACTGACGCGGGATCATTCCCGCCCCGGACCAGATCGGTCGAATTGTCGCGGAAGAAAGGGGATGGGCGGAGATACGCCGTTTTTTCCATGGCGCCAGCGGGGTCTAGTCGTCGGCAAAGGGGTCCCATTCGTCGTCGACCTCGGGCAGCGCCTCGTGCGCGGCTTCGGCGGCGATCTGGTCGGGGGTGCGGATGGAGGTGATACGCGCGCCCGGAAAAGCCGCGACGACGGCCTGCATCATCGGGTGATCGAGCGCGGCGCGGCGCAGCGCGTCCTCCTCGGCGCCCCGCTCCTCGGCAATGGTCTTCCCGCCACCCTCGGCCACGACCGTCACCGCCCAGCGCACGCCGGTCCAGCGCCCCAACGCCCCCGAGAGCCGCGCGGCCAGGTCCTGGGGAGCGGTCTCGGTGGGCTGGAACTCGATCCGGCCCGGCACGTAGGCGGCCAGCCTCAGCGAGGTCTCCACGTCGATCAGGAGCTTGGCGTCGCGATTGGTCCGGATAAGATCCACCACCAGCTCGAACCGGGCATAGCGGGCGAGCGGCTCCTCGGGCTGAAGCGCCAATGCCGTCGCCCCCCGGGGTCCGGGGCCGGATGCCTGCGCCCCGGGGGCCTCTGCCCGCGGCGCCGGATCGGTTGCGGGAGTGGCGGGCGCGGAGCCCTGTCCAGCCGGCGCGGCGGGCGCAGGCGCGTCCTTCAACCGGCGCACCAGGTCTCCGGGGGGCGGCAGCTCGGCCACGTGGGTCAGCCGGATCACCGCCATCTCCGCGGCCATCATGGCGTTTGGCGCGCCCGCCACCTCCTCCAGCGCCTTCAGCAGCATCTGCCACATCCGCGTCAGGCTGCGCATGGCCAGCCGCTCGGCCATGTCGCGGCCGCGGCTGCGCTCGTCGGGGCCGATGGTGGGGTCGTCCACCGCCTCGGGCGTGATCTTGACCATGCTGATCCGGTGGGTGACCTCCGACAGGTCGCGCAGGATCGCCAGCGGATCGGCCCCGTCGGCGTATTGGGCGCCGATCTCCGCCAGGGCCCTGGCCGCGTCGCCGCGCATGATCATGTCGAAGAGGTCGAGAACCCGCCCACGGTCGGCGAGCCCCAGCATCGCGCGCACGTCCGCCGCCGTCGTCTCGCCCTCGCCATGCGCCACGGCCTGGTCGAGGAGCGACAGCGCATCGCGCACCGACCCCTCGGCCGCGCGCGCCAAGAGCGCCAGGGCATCCTGGGCGAGTTGCGCGCCCTCGCGGCCGGCCACCGAGTCCAGATGCGCGATCATCACCTCCGGCTCCACCCTGCGCAGGTCGAACCGCTGGCACCGCGACAGGACCGTCACCGGCACCTTGCGGATCTCGGTGGTGGCGAAGATGAACTTCACGTGGGCAGGCGGCTCTTCCAGCGTCTTCAGGAGCGCGTTGAACGCGCTCGCCGACAGCATGTGGACCTCGTCGATGATGTAGATCTTGTAGCGCGCCGAGGCGGGCGCGTACTGCACCGACCCGATGATGCTCTCGCGGATATCGCCGACGCCGGTCTGGCTCGCCCCGTCCATCTCCAGCACGTCCACGTGGCGCCCCTCGGCGATGGCGCGGCAGGGATCGCACTCTCCACAGGGCGCCACCGTCGGTCCGCCCTGCCCGTCGGGGCCGACGCAGTTCATCCCCTTGGCGATGATGCGCGCGGTGGTCGTCTTTCCCGTGCCGCGGATGCCGGTCAGGATGAAGGCCTGCGCGATCCGGTCGGCGGCGAAGGCGTTCCTGAGCACGCGCACCATCGCGTCCTGTCCGATCAGGTCGTCGAAGGTCTGGGGCCGGTACTTGCGGGCGAGCACCTGGTAGGGGGCGTCGGTCATGGCACCTCGGGCGGGGAGTCGCGGGAATGGCCCTAGCCTAGCGGCTCATGCTCAAAGCAGCCAGAGGACCACGCCCGTCCCGATCGTCGCGAGCGACAGCAGCACGGACAGGAGCGTGATCCGCCAGGACGATTGCGCCGAGGCGGAATGGGCCTCGAGCCTGCGCAACGTCGCGCGCGCCTCGAGCCAGGCGGCCAGGAAGATCCCCAGGGCGATCGCCAGGAATAGCGTGGCCACCGCCTTGGGCGCCCAGGTGGGTGCGAAGGGGCCGAAGACCGCCTGCAACCCCAGTGCCACGACGATGGTGGTCAGCCCCGTGCGGATCCAGCCCGCGAAGGTCCGCTCGGCGGCCAGGAGCGTCCGGTCCTCCGCCCACTCCGTGCGCTCCTGCGCCATATCCTGCTTGGGTGTCATGGACCGAGCCTAGCGGCGCGGCCAGGTCAGTCCAGCTTCTCGGGCAGGTCCATGCCGCGCAGGGCCTCGCCCGCGGCCTGGGGGCGGCGCCCCTCGCGTTGCAGCTCCAGGATCTCCACCGCGCCCTCTCCGCAAGCGATCCGGAGGCCGTCGAGCCGCATGCCCGGCACGCCCTGCCCCTCGACCACGCGCGAGCGCAGGAGCTTCAGGCGCGTGCCCCCCGCCGCGCACCACGCGCCGGGAAACGGCGACAGGCCACGGATCAGACGGTCGACCTCGGCGGCGGGGCGGGTCCAGTCGATCCGCGCCTCGGCCTTGTCGATCTTGGCGGCGTAGGTCACGCCCGTCTCCGGCTGCACCGTCGCGGGCAGCGCGCCCAGGCGCCCCAGCGCGCTGACGATCAGGTCGGCGCCCAGCACCGACAGCCGGTCGTGCAGGTCGCCCGCGGTCTCCTCCGGCCCGATCGGGGTGTCGGCGCGCAGGATCACCGGCCCGGTGTCGAGCCCCGCCTCCATCTCCATGATCGAGATCCCCGTCCCGGCATCGCCCGCCATCACCGCCCGCTGGATCGGCGCCGCGCCGCGCCAGCGCGGCAGGAGCGAGGCATGGATGTTCAGGCACCCCCGGCCGGGGGCGTCCAGCACCGCCTGCGGAAGGATCAGGCCATAGGCCACGACCACCGCCACGTCCGCGTCCAGCGCGCGCAGCGCCGCCTGCTCCTCCGCTCCCTTCAGGGAGGCGGGATGGCGCACCGGGATGCCGGCCGCCTCGGCCGCCACCTGGACGGGGGAAGGACGGTCGCGCCGGCCGCGCCCCGCAGGACGCGGCGGTTGGGTATAGGCGCAGACGACATCGTGCCCCACCGCCACCGCGCGCAAGGCCGGCACCGAGAAATCGGGCGTTCCCATGAAGATCACGCGCATCGGCCCCTCCGCTCGCTCGCGCTGCGCGACCTAGGCCGCGCGTTCCCGCCGCACAAGGTCAACCGCGACGCCGCGCCTTGCGCAGGATCATGTCGCGCCGGGTGCGGCTCAGCCGGTCGACATAGAGGCGTCCGTCCAGGTGGTCGATCTGGTGCTGCACGCTCGTGGCCCAGAGGTGGACGAAATCGCGCTCCACCCGCTCACCGCCCTCGTCGAGATACGCCACCGTCACCGCCCGCGGCCGCCTGACCCGCGCCGAGACGCCGGGCAGGTTCGGGCTCGCCTCCTCGTGGTCGCGCGGCTCCACGCTCGCGTGCAGGATCTCGGGGTCGGCCATGCGGATCGCCTGCCCCCGCTCGGAGGAGGCGTCGACCACGGCGAGCCGCAGCATCACGCCGATCTGCGGGGCCGCCAGACCCACCCCGGGCATCGCCTCCATGGTGTCGATCATGTCGTCCCAGACGCGGCGGACGACGTCGTCCACCGCCCCGACCGGGGCCGCCGGGGTCCTCAGCCGGCGGTCGGGCCACATAACGAAAGGTTTCACGCCCATGCGCGCCGCTTCTTTGCTTTTCCGAATACGCCGGCCGCCGGCCCGCCAGGAACGCTCACGCCCGGGCCTTCTCGCGCTTGAGCTTCTGCATCTTGCGCGTGATCATCTGCCGCCGCATCGGCTTGAGGTAGTCGATGAAGAGCTTGCCATCGAGGTGATCGATCTCGTGCTGCACGCAGACCGCCCAGAGCCCGCCGAACCGCTCGTGACGCCGCGCGCCGTCGAGGTCGGTCCAGCTGACCTCGACCTCGGCAGGACGCTCCACGTCGGCGTATTGCTCGGGGATCGACAGGCACCCCTCCTCGTAGGTGGACAGCTCGTCGGACGACCATTCCACCACCGGGTCGAGCAGGGCCATGGGACGGGGCTCCGCCCCCTCCTCCTTGATGCAATCCATCACCATGAGGCGCTTCATCACCCCCACCTGGGGCGCCGCCAGGCCGATACCGGGCGCGTCGTACATGGTCTCGAGCATGTCGGCGGCGAGCGCGCGGATCTCGTCGTCGGGCGCGCCGATCTCCACGGCGCGGGTCTTCAGGCGCGGATCGGGATGGATGATGATGGGCCGGATCGTCATGCACCGCGATTTAGTCGGACTGGCGCGCGCACGCAATCGCCTTGCCGCCCGGCAGGGCGGCGCTAGCCTGCGCAGCGCATCGAGGAGGGACCATGAGCTTCGACGAGATCATCGACCGCCGCGGCACCCGCTCGGCCAAGTGGGACAAGATGGAAGCGATCTACGGCGTCGCGCCGGACGACGGCCTGGCCATGTGGGTCGCGGACATGGATTTCCGCCCGCCCGCCGTGGTGCAGGACGCGCTCGCCGCGATGCTGGATCACGGCATCTACGGCTATCATGGCGACGACGGCGGCTATCTCGATGCGATCGTGTGGTGGATGTCCACCCGCCACGGCTGGGAGGTCGATCCCGACCACGTCACCACGACCCACGGCCTGGTCAACGGCACCGGCCTGTGCGTGGACGCCTGGACCGATTCGGGCGACACGGTGGTCCTGTTCACCCCCGTCTACCACGCCTTCGCCCGGGTGATCCGGGCCGCGGGGCGCGAGGTCCGGGAGCTGGAGATGCCGGTGCGGGACGGGCGCTACGTGCTCGACGACGACGCCCTCGCGGGTTTCGACGCGCAGATGACCGGCTCGGAAAAGCTCCTCGTCTTCTGCTCGCCGCACAATCCCGGCGGCCGGGTCTGGAGCCGCGCGGAGCTGGAGGGCGTGGCCGAGTTCGCCCGCCGCCACGACCTCGTCCTCGTCTCCGACGAGATCCACCACGACCTGGTCCTGCCCGGCAATGCCCACACGCCCATGGCGCAGATCGACGGGGTGGCCGACAGGCTGGCGACGATGACCGCGACGACCAAGACGTTCAACATCGCCGGCGCCCATACCGGCAACGTCATCATCCCGGACGAGGGGATGCGCGCCCGGTTCAAGGAGCGGCTGGCCGCCCTCGGCCTGTCGCCGAACTCGTTCGGGCTGGAGATGGCGCGCGCCGCCTACTCGCCCGAGGGCGCCGCCTGGGTCGACGATCTGGTCGGATACCTGGCGGAGAACCGTCGGATCTTCGACGGCGCGATCGCGGAGATCCCGGGCCTGCATTCCATGCCGCTCGAAGCGACCTACCTGTCCTGGGTGAACTTCTCCGGCACCGGCATGGACCGTGCCGAGATCACCCGCCGTGTGGAGCGCGACGCCCGGATCGCGGCGAACCACGGCCCCACCTTCGGCAAGGGCGGCGCGGGTTTCCTGCGGTTCAACATCGCCATGCCCCGTGCCCAGATCGAGGAGGCCTGTGCCCGGCTGCGGACCGCATTCGCCGATCTGCAGTGAGCCTGCGCCATTGACTTGGGGCCCGGTCCCGACGATATGCCCTCCAAGACGTCGATCCCTGCCGCGTGAGCAGAGGGGCCCGAGAGGCCCATGCGGATCCGGCGCGACAGCTTCCCAGATCACGCGGGGACGCAAGCCTCAGCACGGCCGGCGGACAATGCGGTCCGCCAGGTGAGACGCTGTCGCCCCGACGCAAGGTAGCGGACGCCCCGAATGCGTCCGCGCATAGGATTTTCATGGATTTCGACATGCTGGGCCTTTCGGCCCCCCTCCCCGAGCGACTGGCCGAGGCCGGGCTCGATACCCCCACCCCGATCCAGGCCAAGGCCATCCCCCACGCGATGGAGGGCCGCGACGTCATGGGCCTGGCCCAGACCGGCACCGGCAAGACCGTGGCCTTCGGCCTACCTGTCCTCGACGCGCTGATCCGGTCGGGCGGCAAGCCCGCACCGAAGACGGCGCGCGCCCTTGTCCTGGCGCCCACCCGCGAGCTGGCCAACCAGATCGCGGACAACCTGCGCCCTCTCACCGGCGGCGCGCGGCTCGGCATCGCCGTCGTCA
Source organism: uncultured Paracoccaceae bacterium (assembly GCA_947500825.1). Classification (GTDB taxonomy): domain Bacteria; phylum Pseudomonadota; class Alphaproteobacteria; order Rhodobacterales; family Rhodobacteraceae; genus Palleronia. The sequence goes on from CANMTR010000006.1 coordinate 193,730, forward strand.
CCGGCGGCGTGTCCATCAACCGCCAGATCGGCCGGCTCGAGCGCGGCGTGGACGTCCTGATCGCCACGCCCGGACGGCTCATCGACCTGATGGACCGCGGCTGCGTGGACCTGGGACAGACCCAGTTCCTGGTGCTGGACGAGGCCGACCAGATGCTCGACATGGGCTTCATCCACGCGCTGCGGAAGATCGCGCCCAAGCTGCGGCAGGATCGGCAAACCCTGTTGTTCTCGGCCACCATGTCCAAACAGATGAACGAGATCGCCCAGACCTTCCTGACCGATCCGGTCCGGGTGGAGGCCGCCCCGCCGGGCAAGCCCGCCGACAAGGTCACCCAGGAGGTCCGGTTCCTGTCCAAGGAGGGCAAGACCGACCACTTGGCCGAACTGCTGGGCGAGCATCGCGGCGAGCGCGCGCTCGTCTTCGTGCGCACCAAGCACGGTGCCGACCGGTTGATGCGCCAGCTCGACCGGGCGGGATATCCCGGCGCGGCGCTCCACGGCAACCGCAGCCAGAACCAGCGCGACCGGGCGCTGAAAGCGTTCCGTGACGGCGAAATCAGGGTCCTCGTGGCGACCGACGTGGCCGCCCGCGGCATCGACATTCCCGAAGTCGAGTACGTCTACAACTACGACCTGCCGAACGTGTCTGAAAGCTACGTGCACCGGATCGGCCGCACGGCCCGCGCCGGGCGCACGGGCAAGGCCGTGGCCCTGTGCCAGCCCGATGAGCTGGCCTACCTGCGCGACATCGAGAAGCTCCTGGGCAAGACGCTCCCCGTGGCCCTCGACGCGTCCTGGGCACATCTCGCGCCCCAGTCGCCCCCCGCGGGCGGCGGCCGCAAGCGCCGAGGCGGCGGTGGCGGCGGCGGCGGCCGTCCCAACAAGGGCGCCGCCCAGCAGGCCCGCCCCGCGCGGACCGGCAAGCCCGCCGGTCGCCGGCGTGGCGCCAAGGCCGGCTGATCACACGAAAAACGAGCGGTCTGCCCCCGTGGGGGGGCGGGCCGCATATCGCCCGGGGCGACGGTCCGGGGCATGACGCGCCGCGCTCGCCTTGCCGCAAGGCAAATCCCAAAAACGAGACAGGGGCCGCTCCCGGGCTCCTCGCGAGCGACCGTTCCTGCGCGGGCGGACCTGCTCCGCCGGGCTACAAGGCCGGGAGCTGGCCGGCATCGAGCCGGCGACGGAAGACCCCGGCCGTGAGGTGTCCCTGCCGAGGCGGAACCTCATGGGCCCCGGCCTCGACCGCCGGGTCGCCGAACTCGTGAACGGCGTGCGGTCGATATCCTCGTCCACGCGGCCCTGCGGCTGCCCGCGCAACGTCCCGCCGCCTAGACGGCCGAGGCGGAGGTCGACATGGCCCGATCCGGGGTGACGGCGCACTTTCATTCGCGCGCCATCCATGCTCGGGAAGAGGTGGCCCTCACGATCACCCGTCAATCGGCGGCCGCGACGCCCGCCGGAGAAAGGACCTCGAGATGACCCGGAACGGTGGACAATTGCTGGTCGAAAGCCTCGCCGCGCTGGGGGCCCGCAAGAGCTTCGGCGTCCCGGGCGAGAGCTATCTCGCGGTGCTCGACGCGTTGCACGATACCAGGGGCCGGTTCGATTTCGTCACCTGCCGGAACGAGGGCGGCGCCAGCTTCATGGCCGCCGCCTGGGGAAAGCTGACGGGCGCGCCCGGCATCGCCTTCGTCACGCGCGGACCGGGCGCCACCAACGCCTCCATCGGCATTCACACGGCGAAACAGGACAGCGTGCCGATGCTCGTCTTCGTCGGCCAGGTCGGCATCGACATGAAGGGCCGCGAGGCGTTCCAGGAGGTGGACTACCGCGCGGTGTTCGGCACGATGGCGAAATGGGCGGTCGAGATCGACCAGGTGGATCGCATTCCCGAGGTCCTCTCCCGCGCCTGGACCGCCTCGTTGTCGGGGCGCCCCGGCCCAGTGGTCGTGGCCCTCCCCGAGGACATGCTGACACGCGAGACCGAAGCCGCGCCGTTGACCGGCCCGGTCGAGATCTCCGCGCCCGAAGCGTCCGCCGCCTCGGTGGAGCGGGCCCGCGAGATACTCTCCGGGGCGAAACGTCCGGTGATCCTCTATGGCGGCGCGGGGTGGTCTGCCGAGGCAGCCGGAGCGCTCCGGGACTTCGCCGAGGGCTCCGACATTCCCGTCGTCTCCGTCTTCCGCTACCAGGACCAGTTCGACAACCATTCGCCGGTGTTCTGCGGCGAGGCCGGCGTCGGCATGTTCCCGGCGGTGAAGACGCTGATCGGCGAGGCCGACGTGATCCTCGCGCTCGGCAACCGCTTCGGCGAGAACTCGACCGACGGCTATACGCTTCTCGACGTGCCGCAGCCGAAGCAGCGGCTGATCCACGTCCATGCCTCGGACCTCGAGATCGGCAAGGTCTATCGCCCCGAGCTCGGCATCCATGCCGCGCCGAACGCGGTCTGCGGCGCGCTGTCGGCGGCCGGGCCGGTGACGGGCGATTGGAGCGCGTGGCGCACGGAAGGCCGCAAGGCCTACGAGGACGGCTTCGACCTGCCGGACCTCCCCTCCCCGGTCGACATGGGAAAGGTTTCCGCCCACCTGCGCGCGACCTTGCCCGACGACGCGATCATCACCAACGGGGCGGGCAACTTCGCCGTGTGGTCGGGCAAGTTCCTCAAATACGGCCCCGGGATGCGGCTCCTCGCGCCGCAATCGGGCGCAATGGGCTACGGCCTGCCGGCAGCCATCGCGGCCAAGATCGCACACCCCGGACGGACGGTCGTCTGCTTCGCCGGCGACGGCGACTTCCAGATGAGCTGCCCGGAACTTGCGACGGCGATGCAGGCCGGCGCGCAACCGATCGTCCTGCTCCTGAACAACGGCATCTACGGCACGATCCGCGCGCACCAGGAACGCCGCTACCCCGAGCGCGTGTCGGGCACCGACATGACCAACCCCGATTTCGTGGCGCTGGCCCGCGCCTACGCATTCCATGCCGAGAAGGTCGAGACGACCGACGGTTTCGCCGCCGCGTTCGACCGCGCCCGGGCCTCGCCGGACGGCGCGGTGCTCGATCTCTCGATCTCTCCCGAGGCGCTGACACCGCGCCAGACGCTTACCCAGATGCGCGAGGCCGCGCTCGCCGACAAGAGAGGGACGGGCTGACCGAGCGACGGGGCATCCGCTTCGGCGCCGATATCGGCGGTACCTTCCCCGGCATCGCGCTCGGCCTGCGCGGGACGCTCCATTCGACCAAGGTGATTACCAACGACACGGCACCCGAACAGGCGATCCTCGACGGGATCGAGATTGTCACGAGGGACGACGCTCGCGACGAACGCCCTGATCGAACGACCCGGCGCGCGGGCGGCGGATAGCCCGGCGAGCAGAAGACTTCCCCGTTCGGCAGCTCGCCCCGGAACTCTCGCAAGAGCCCTGCCTCGGGAAAACGGTCTCCCGGACCGGTTTCCGGCCCTCGACAGTCCCGGGGGCGTCCGGGCTCGATAAACGCCGTCGTCGCGCCCATAGCGGCGATCCAGTCCCGCACCGCCGTGGCGATGAACTCCGGGCCGTTGTCTGAACGAACACGGCCCGGCACGCCCCGCCCGACGAAGAGGTCGGTCAGGGCATCGCTCGCCGCGATGGTATTGCGCTTCCGGTGGGTCCGGATGGCCACGCTCTCCCTGGTGACCTCATCGACAACGTCGAGCCCCCGGCCAGGCGACACGTTCCGAGATGGAGAACGCCGGCCGGACATGATCGACGCAGGCTCGGCGGCGGGCGGAGATCAGACGTTTCGCGGGCGCGGACCTTCGGTTCCCGAGGCGGCCTCCCCGAGGATGAGCTTTTCGGGCGCCAGGCCCGACAGCGCCTTTCTTACCCGCTCGTCCTCCTCCCCGAGGTCCGTCAGCCGCTTCACCCGGTCCGTCTCCAGCCCCCCGACCTCCTTGCGGTCGACGTATAGGTCGACGGTGGTAAGTGCGGTGGACCGCACTGCCTCAGCCACCGACCGCCCCTTGCTATATCAGCACGTCGACCTGCCGGAGCGTCGAGACGATCTCCCCCGGGTCATGCCTCTTCCGTCCCATTCCATCGCCCTCCATCCGGCTCGCAAGCCTGCGTCGAGGAGGTCCTCTTTTCAGGGGGCAGACCAGACCGATCCGGGCTCGGAAGCCGCGCCACGTCTGGGTCTCGGCCAAGAGCGGCCGCGCCAATCTGCGGAAGCGACGCAGATCCTGACGCATGGAAGGTCGCGTCTCGGATCAGTGCAGCGCGAACAACCTCCTTGCCGGAACGACAACTGCAGCCTAAGCCTCGCCTAAAGCTGACCAAAAGAATCGGAATAGCGCGATGCAAAGGCTTCTCCTCTTCCTTGCGACCTTCGCTTCGCCGCTCGCCGCTTCCGCCCAGGAGTTTCCCGTCACGATCGAACACGCGTTCGGGACGACGACACTCGAGGAACGGCCTGAGCGGATCGCGAGCATCGGTTGGGCAAATCACGAGGTGCCGCTCGCCCTCGGCGTCCTGCCTGTCGGATTCGCGCGGGCGAACTGGGGCGACGACGATGGCGACGGGCTTCTGCCCTGGGTGGAAGATCGGCTCGACGCGCTCGATGCCGAGGTTCCCGTCCTCTTCGACGAGGGCGACGGCGTGGATTTCGAAGCCGTCGCGGGAACCGCTCCGGACGTGATCCTCGCCGCATATTCCGGCATCTCGCGGCAGGATTACGAGGTGCTGAGCCAGATCGCGCCGGTCATCGCCTATCCGGAGGCGGCATGGACGACGACCTGGCGCGAGATGATCCGTCAGAACGCGGCGGGCATCGGCATGGCCGAGGAGGGCGAGGCGCTCGTCCATCGGCTCGAGGAGCGGATCGAGACGGCGGTGGCCAGGCATCCTGAGCTGGCCGGCAAGACCGGCATGTTCGTCACCCATCTCGATTCCAGGGATCTGAGCACGATCGGCTTCTATGCCTCGGCGGACCAGCGGGTACAGTTCCTCCAGGATCTCGGGATGGAGATCCCCGAGGCCGTGCGCGCGGCCAGCGAGGCGGGGCAGTATTCCGGCCGGATCAGCGCCGAGCGCGTGGACATGTTCGATGACGTGGACGTGGTCGTGACCTATGGCGACCCCGCGCGGCTCGCGGAAATGAAGGAGAATCCGCTGATCGTCCGCTTTCCCGCCATTGCCCGCGACGCGGTCGTGCTTCTCGGCAACGATGCGGTCGGCACCGCGGCGAACCCGACGCCGCTCTCGTTCGAGCATGTGCTCGACGACTATGTCGCGATGCTGGCACGCGCGGCCGCGCAGTAGGGTTTCGCGGTATGCTGGCCATCGCACCGCTCAAGGTGGCCGCCTCGGTGGCGCTCCTCGCTCTCGCGGTCGCGTTGTCGGTGACGGTCGGAACACGGACGGTCGCGTGGAGCGACATCTGGGCCGCGCTCGCCGGGCGGTCGGACACGATCGGAACGGCGGCAGTCGCGGTACGCCTTCCGCGCACCGCCCTCGCGCTGATGGCCGGGGGGGCGCTGGGGCTTGCCGGGGCGATCATGCAGGGCATCACGCGCAACCCGCTCGCCGATCCGGGGATCCTCGGGGTCAATGCCGGGGCCGCGCTCTTCGTCGCGATCGGCATCGCGTGGATCGGGATCTCGGGTCCTGCGGCCTATATGTGGTTCGGGGTGGCGGGGGCCGGATGCGCCGCGATCGTCGTCTATGCGATCGGCTCGCTCGGGCGGGACGGGGCGACGCCCCTGAAGCTGACACTGGCCGGGACAGCCACATCGATCGCGGCCTCGGCCGTCGTCATCGCGATCGTCCTTCCGCGCAACGACATCGCCGGCAACGTGCAGGCCTGGTCCATCGGCGGGGTGGGCGGCGCGCGGTTCGACACGCTCCTGCCGGCGGTGCCGGTCTTCGCTGCCGGTCTCTTGCTGAGCCTCGCCTCGGCGCGTGTCCTCAACGCGCTCTCGCTCGGGGATGAGCAGGCCACGGGTCTCGGGCAGAACGTCGCCGCCGGGCGGGCCGTCGCGGCGCTTGCGGCGATCCTCCTCTGCGGAGCGGCGACGGCGCTTTGCGGACCGATCGGCTTCGTGGGCCTGATCGTGCCGCATCTTTGCCGGATGCTCGGCGGGATCGACCATCGCGCGCTCCTGCCCGCCTCCGCGCTCGGGGGGGCGATCCTTCTGACGCTGTCGGACGTGCTGGGGCGGATCATCGCACGGCCGGGCGAACTCGACGTGGGCGTCGTCACGGCCTTCGTCGGAGCGCCCTTCTTCATCTGGACGGTCCGGCGGCAGAGGATTCGCGGATTGTGACCGAGATCGCCCAGCTCCCCGTCCGGATCACCGCGGAACGACGCGCCGGTCTCGCATCTTCGGGGCTCGGGGTGGTCGTCGCGGCGCTCTTCGCGCTCACGCTGGTCTGCGGGCAGGGTTGCGCGCCCCTGCCGGAGGTGGCGGCGGCCCTCCTCGGACGGGACGTACCCGGTACGTCCTTCCTGGTGCAGGAGCTGAGACTGCCGCGGGCGCTCCTGTCGCTTGTCACGGGGATCTGCTTCGGGCTCGGTGGTGTGGCCTTCCAGATCATGCTCCGGAATCCGCTCGCGAGCCCCGACATCATCGGCATCAGCGCGGGGGCAGGAACCGCGGCCGTCTTCGCCATCGTGGTCCTGTCGCTCGACGGACCGATCGTGTCGCTCGTCGCGGTTCTGTCGGGCCTGGCCGTCGCCCTGGCGATCTGGGGTCTTTCGTCGGGGCGCAGCGCGGCCGGGGCGCGGCTCATCCTCGTGGGGATCGGCATCTCCGCGATGCTCGACAGCGTCACGTCCTACATGCTGCTCGACGCGCAGGCCTGGGACCGGGCCGAGGCGATGCGTTGGCTGACCGGCAGCGTCAACGGCGCGCGGCTCGATCAGGTTTGGCCCGTTGCGGCGGCGCTTGTGTTCTTCGGCGGGCTGCTGGCGGGCACGGCGCGCGATCTCGACATCCTGCGCCTCGGCGACGACACGGCGGCGGGTCTCGGGGTGCGCCCCGATTTCACGCGTTTGCGGGTGACGCTCGCCGCCGTGGGGCTCGTCGCGTTCGCGACCGCCGCCGCGGGGCCGATCGCCTTCGTGGCGTTCCTCGCGGGTCCCATCGCGGCGCGCATCACCAAGGGGCGCGCGCGCCTGCCCTCGGCCGCCGCAATGGGTGCGATCCTGGTTCTCGGCGGCGACTTCGCGGGGCAGTTCCTGCTGCCGGTCCGGCTGCCCGTGGGCGTCGTGACGGGTGCGCTCGGCGCACCGTTCCTGCTTTGCCTTATCGTTCGCGCGAACCGCGCGGGAGGAAACCTGTGACAGACGCTGTCCGCCTCGAAGCCGTCGACCTCTGCGCCGGATACGAAGGTCGCCGCATTCTCGACGGGATCTCGCTGAGGTTCCTGCCGGGGCGGATCACGTCCATCGTGGGCGGAAATGCGTCGGGCAAGTCCACACTCCTGCGGACCCTCGCGCGGGTGCTCTACCCCATGGATGGAAGAGTGCTGCTCGACGGCCGCTCGATCCATGCAACGCGCTCGCGCGATGTGGCGCGCGCCGTGGGCCTGCTGCCGCAATCGCCGACCGCGCCCGAGGGGATCACCGTCCGGGATCTGGTGGGGCGCGGGCGTCATCCGCATCGCGGCATCTTCACGTCCTGGACCGCCCGCGACACGGAGGTCGTGGCGAACGCGCTCAACCTGACAGGCATGGCGGATCTCTCGGAACGAGAAATCGACACGCTGTCGGGGGGCCAGCGGCAACGCGCCTGGATCGCGATGGCCCTCACGCAGGAGACGGACCTGCTGCTCCTCGACGAGCCGACGACGTTCCTCGATATCGCCCACCAGATCGATGTGCTCGACCTTCTCGTCGATCTCAATCGGATGCGCGGCACGACGATCGTCATGGTGCTTCACGACCTCAACCTCGCGGCGCGCTACTCGGATCATCTGGTCGCGATCGCGGATGGGGAGATCCATGTCGAAGGGACGCCGCGGAAGGTCCTGACCGAAAGCCACGTCCGCGCGGTGTTCGGCCTCGAAAGCCGGATCGTCACCGACCCCGTCTCGGGTGGTCCGACGATGATCCCGATCGGACGCCACCACTCCGGGCGTGCCGAAAAGGCAACGGGCACTCATTCCTGACAAAAACCGTCTGCGATCTCTCGCGACCGTGAAAAAAGCGGGTTAGACAAATCCCGATAACAATTATCGGATATACGATCCCCATGATTTTCCTTCCCCGATCCCGTCGCTCGCGTCTTCCGGTACTGCTTTGCTGCACGGCTCTCGTTCCGGGTCAGATTGCGGCCCAGGATGCGGTCCAGCTTCCCGATATCGTACTCGAGGCGGGGCCCGGCCGCGATGACGAGACCATCGTTGCCGAGGAGATCGGCGCGGGCGGCAAGCTTTCGGGCGGAATCCTCGAGATCCCGGCGACGGTCTCCGTCGTCACCAGCGCCGAGATCGAACAACGCGGAGCGGACTCGATCGAGGAAGTGCTGAACTACACCGCCGGCGTCGTCACGGACAGCTACGGCGCGGACGACAGGTTCGACTATTTCTCGATCCGGGGCTTCGACGCCTATACCTATCGCGACGGTCTGACGCTCGGGGCAAATTTCGGCGGCATCCGCGAGGAGCCCTTCGCGTTCGAGCGGGTGGAGGTCTTCAAGGGCGCCAATTCGACGGCGTTCGGCATCTCCGATCCCGGTGGCGCGGTGAACTACGTCACCAAGACCCCACGCGGTGAACGCTTCGGGTCGGCCTACGGCAAGATCGGTTCGTTCGACACCAGAGAGGTCGGCATCGATTTCGGCGACCGGCTCAATGCCGACGGCACCCTCTCCTATCGCTTCACGGGCCTCGTGCGCGACGGCGAGCGCGAATATCCCGCGTCACGCAACGACGAGGTCTTCGTGATGGGCGGCCTGTCCTGGCGGCCGGTGGAGGGGAGCGAACTGACCTTAACGGTCGACCATCTCGACCGTGACGACGTGCCGGGCAGCGGCGGCTTCCCCCTCGGTTACGATTTTGATCGCTCCGAGGACTTCTTCGGCGAGCCCGACTACAATTACCGCGGCACGGAGCGCACGACCGCGACGCTGATCGGCCGGCATGATTTCGGCAACGGCTTGCGCTTCGGCGGAACCGCGCGGTTCAGCGATGCCACCACGGATTTCGGCTATGCCTATGTTTCCGGGCAGACGGACACCCTCGCCCAGAGGAGCTATTTTGCCAGCGACGGCGAAGAGCAGGTCGCGATCGCCGATGTCCATCTCGAATACGCCACGCGGCTCGGCGCGGTCGAGAGCAGTACGCTGGTCGGTTTCGAGGCGTCGCGCTTCGAGGATGCGGACACGCGTTTCTTCGGGCCGGCACCGTCGGTGCCGATCACCGATCCCGCTCCGACCGGGGCGCCGGACGACGTTCCGCTCTTCGCCAGCCTCGAGACGGAGCGCGAGGGACGCGCGGTCTACCTGCAACAGGATCTCGACTGGAACGACCGGGTCGTCGGCTCATTCGGGCTGCGCCACGACTGGATCGACATCACCGAGCGCGATCTTCTGGCCGGAACCACGGCCGCGAACGACATCGGCGCGACGACCGGGCGCGTCGGCGTGACCTTCAAGGCGACGCAGGACCTGTCGTTCTTCGCGAGCTATGCCGAGTCCGTCATACCTGCGGGCACCGGCGTCGACCCCGAGGAGGGCGAGCAGGTCGAGCTTGGCGCGAAATGGCGGCCGTACGGGGGAGGCACGCTTCTGACCGCCTCGGCCTACGAGCTGTCGAAGACCAACATCACGCGCACCGATCCCGTCACCAGCCTGCCCGAGCCGATCGGCGAGATCCGCGTGCGCGGCGTCGATGTCGAGGCGAAGGCCGAGCTCGGCGCGTTCGACCTGACCGCCGCCTACAGCTATCTCGATCCCGAGATCGTCGAGAACGGAACGACCGGGAATATCGGCAACCAGCCGGCCCGCGTACCCAACCACCTGGGCTCGGTCTGGGCCAGCTACACGCTCGCGGGGGAGGGCCGCCGCGGCAACATGACCTTCGGGCTCGGCGCGCGCTACAACGGCGGCTATTTCTTCGACGACACCAATCTCGCCGGCGAATCCGACAGCCTGGTGACGGTGGACGCGCGCTACAGCTACAGCCTGACCGAGACCACCGAACTCGCCATCAATGCGACGAACCTCTTCGACGAGAAAACCGTGGCATTCGGCGGCTTCTACGCGGAGTTCTACAATCCTGGCCGTGAGATCCAGGCCACGCTGCGTCATAGCTGGTAGGCGATCCCGGCGGAGGGAAGGTGTCGGGGGCCATGGAAACGGGACCTTGCGCGTGCCGTAGGTTCGCGCAGGGTCCAGATCGGTCGGCCTTGAGGGGGCCGTCCCTGCCGGCCGCGCGTGTACGCGGTGGCTTGCCTATGACCTCTCATCCACTTGCGATCAACTCTCGACGATAATCCACGCTATTTGCGCGGAATGGGCAGTTCCTTGGGACACCCTCGGAACAACCGACCCTCATCGAAGCCGCCGTTCCTGTGGCTCGCAGCATACGGCGCCCTGGGCTGCTGGACCAAGCGGCTCTCGCGGCAGGGGGCCCGGTCCGGACGTTTGACGCCGATCCCAGCGTTTCGGACTGACGATCGAGACCTTATCAATCACCGGATCGGAGGTCCTCGTGACACAGGGAAAAATGAGCCGCTGCGTGCGCGGATGATCGCGGATTTTACCGGGTTTCTGGCGCGATGTCCCGATACCGCCATACCGGACGATTTGCGCGTCGCTCAACTTCCCATCCGGATGCCAAGGTGACGCCGTCGACGTTCGGATCACCGCGCTCAGGTTCTTTGTCTCGATGACGGCGGTCGGGGCGAGATGAAGAAGTACATGCAATTCCGCATGGATCCGCGCAAGCGGCCGATGTCCTTAGCCTGGAGGAAGTGGCGGCCGTTTCGGCGGCGGCCACGAGACCCGGCCTCAAGTACCGCGCGGCCTTGAGCGTCAGCCATGGCGCTGGTCTGCGGGCCTCCGAAGTGGCGAACCTGAAGGTCCGCGATATCGACAGCGACCGCATGCTGATACAAGTCGAGGGCGGCAAGGATCGCGATGTGATGCTGGCGTCCTCCCTGCTGGAACTGTTGCGCGCTTGGTGGCGTGAGGCCCATGCCCAAGGCTGGCTGTTTCCCGGCCAGAGCCGGGTCGAGCCGATGTCGCCGCGCTCGTTGAACCGCGCGTTCAACTCGGCAAAGGCGATGGCCGGGATCAAGAAGCCGGCGACGCTGCATTCGCTCAGGCACAGATTCGCCACGCGCCTGCTGAAAACCGACACGGATGTGCGGGTGATCCAGGTGCTTCTCGGCCACGTAAAACTGACCACGACGGCGCGCTGCGCTCATGTCGCCACCAAGACGCCGCGCAAGGTCGCCAGCCCGTTCGAAGCCATCCGGGATGTGACCTGACGGGAGGCCCGGCGTGCCGGGGGGCGCGCTGGAGATCGCCAACATCTTCTGCGCCTATGGCCCCGCGTGGCGGCGGGCCCCTGTTCAGATTTCCCGGGCCACCCCTGTGGGTGCCGGCGCGCGGCGGGCATGTGGTGGCATGTGCAAAGTGCGGGCATCAGTACATCGCCTGCAATTCCTGGAAGAACGGGCATTGTCCGAAGTGCCGGGGACCACGGGCGGCAAAGGACTGGATGGCGGCGCGGGCCGAGGATCTGTTGCTCGTGGAGTACTTCCACGTCGTCTTCCCCCTGCCGACGGAGATCGTCCGGCTCGCCT
>CANMTR010000007.1 GCA_947500825.1 uncultured Paracoccaceae bacterium
CATAAGCACGTGCTTAGGCATATGCCTAAGCCTCCATGGTTACGCCTGAGTGTCCGGTCGAAACGGGGGCCAGTTCATTCAGCACGAACGCCTTTTGCGCCTTCGGGGCCCTCGATGCTTCATTGTCTCCAACTCCTCTCCCAGCCAGAAAAGCGTAGCCAAAAACTTCGGTCTCAAACGATCCAGTTTTCCAACGGGCAGAGCATTAGCTTGGCCTAGCCCGACGGACGGGGCAGCCCCCGCTTGAGGCGCCATCTAGGCGCTGGCGCCTGCCTTCGACGCCATTCCGGGTGTACGAGCCCGCGGTCGGGCGCGGCCCGCCGGGCTGCACGCCGGAGGCCATCGGAGCGCCGGTGGTCGGGCGACAATGGCGACGCTTGCGACAGTTGGCGGGGCCGCTTGGCAGGCAGCGCCACCAGCATCGCGCCCCACATCGACCGCTAGGTGCATCGAAAGCTCCGCGTAACTCGGTCGCAATCGCCGGGTCATGGACCGGACGTTTGCCTCGTTCGCCCGGTTCCGTTGCTTTTCCAATTGGCTTACAAGCGCCGCGCGAACATCCACGGGGCCTTTACCACCCTCGCCGCCGCCCTGATCCACAGCAAGCGGGTCAGGCGACCCGAGTGTCCTTTGAAAAGCCTTGCAACCCAGGGCTTTCAAAGATCACGCCCCGCTCGCTGGCGATCCCTGGAGGACTCGAACCCCCAACCTGCTGATTAGAAGTCAGCTGCTCTATCCGGTTGAGCTAAGGGACCGCTCGGGCGGGTTTAACTCCGGGAACGGGGTGGCGGCAAGCGGAACAAGCCCGTAGCCCTTCCGTTGTTCGGGCGGCACGACATACGGAGGAGTTCCGCCCATGAAACGTACCTTGATGACCACCCTATGCGCCACGGCGCTCGTGGCCGCCCCCGCCTTCGCCCAGGAAGAGAGCGGCGAACAGTCCGGCGACGGTACCGGCTTCACCACCGCGGCGCGCGCGGCGGTTCAGGACCGGGACGGCAACGAGATCGGCACGGTCACCATCAACGAGACCGACTCCGGCACGCCGCTGGTGATCGTGGCGATCACCGACCTGCCGGAGGGCACCCACGGCATCCACCTGCACGAGACCGGCGATTGCAGCGCCGACGACTTCACCTCGGCCGGCGGCCATATTCCGGGCGACGCCGATCACGGCGTCTTCGCCTCCGGGGGGCCGCATCCAGGCGACCTGCCCAACGCGGTGGTCGGCTCGGGCGGCGACTTGAACCTGGAGATCTTCAACGACCGGCTGGAGATCGAGGACATGATCATGGACGAAGACGGCGCAGCCTTCATCGTCCATGCGAACGCCGACGACTACATGAGCCAGCCTGCGGGCGACGCGGGCGACCGGATCGCATGCGGTGTGTTCGAAGCGGGCTGAACGAGCGTCACGCGGGAATTTTCACGGGGGGCCGGGTCGGGATGCCGATCCGGCCCCTTTTCCATGCGTCATCACTGAAAAATACCCGGCCCGCATGTCTGCGGGCCGGGCCAGTGGCGTAGCGCCGTAGGCCGGATCAGTGCGCGGCGGCGCTGCCCGATCCGCGCGGGATGCGCACGTTCTCGATCATCGCCTTCACATCCTCGGGCGTATCGGCGGTGCGCCCCGAGACCACAAAGGCCACGATGAAGTTCAGCGCGGCGCCGATGCAGCCGATGGCCGTCGACTGGATGCCGAACAGCGACCCCTCGATCGTGTCGGGGAAGCTTTCCGTGCCCGGGATGAAGAACCACCCCTTGTGGAGGAAGATGTAGACGACCGTGAAGATCAAGCCCGTCAACATTCCCGACACGGCGCCGACATTGTTGATCCTCCGCGAGAAGATCCCCATCACCAGGGCCGGGAAGATCGTCGCCGCGGCGATGCCGAAGGCAAGCGCCACCGTTTGCGCGGCGAATCCCGGCGGGTTCAGACCCAGCCATGTCGCGACCGCGACCGCGACCGCCATGGCCCCCCGCGCCCACCACAGTTCAGCGGATTCGGAGATGTCGGGCTTGAACGACCGCTTCACGAGGTCATGGCTGACCGCGGAGGAGATCGCCATCAGCAGGCCCGCCGCCGTGGACAGCGCCGCGGCCATGCCGCCCGCCGCCACCAGGGCGATGACCCAGCCGGGAAGCTGCGCGATCTCGGGGTTGGCCAGGACGAGGATGTCGGGGTTGAACTCCACGAGCTCGTTGCCCTGAAGCTCGCTCGCGCCCAGCCCCTCCGGTGCACCGCCGGCCTCGTTGTAGTATTGCAGGCGGCCGTCGCCGTTTATGTCCTCGATCCCCAGCAGGCCGGTGGTCTGCCAGTTCTCGAACCACACCGGCAGCTCCTCGATCTGCGCGGCCTCGGTGTTCTGGGTACCGTTTGGCCAGATCGTGTCCATGATGTTGAGACGCGCCATGGCGCCCACCGCCGGAGCGGTCAGATACACGATGGCGATGAACACCAGCGCCCAGCCCGCCGAGAGACGCGCGTCGGAGACCTTCGGCACGGTGAAGAAGCGGATGATCACGTGCGGCAGGCCGGCGGTCCCGATCATCAGGGTCAGGGTGAACAGCGTCATGTTGATGATCGCCGAGGGGTTCGTATCCTGCTCCGTGTAGGACGAGAAACCCAGATCGGCGAGCGTCTGGTTCAGCGTCGTCAGCAGGGGCTCGCCCGAGCCCTCGTAGGTCGAGAACAGGCCCAAGCCGGGGATCGGGTTGCCCGTGAGCTGCAGCGAGATGAAAATCGCCGGCACCGTGTAGGCGAAGACCAGCACCACGTACTGCGCCACCTGGGTATAGGTGATCCCCTTCATGCCGCCGAGAACGGCGTAGAAAAACACCACCGCCGCGCCGATGAACAGGCCGGTGGAGTTCGACACCTGCAAAAAGCGCGAGAAGGCGACGCCGACGCCCGTCATCTGGCCGATGACGTAGGTCAGCGAGGCCACGATGAGGCACAGCACGGCCACGAGGCGCGCCATGCGGCTGTAGTACCGGTCGCCGATGAACTCGGGCACGGTGAAGCTGCCGAACTTGCGCAGGTAGGGCGCGAGCAGCAGGGCGAGCAGCACGTAGCCCCCCGTCCAGCCCATCAGGTAGGCGGAGGCTGCATAGCCCGAAAAGGCGATGAGGCCGGCCATCGAGATGAACGAGGCCGCGGACATCCAGTCCGCCGCGGTCGCCATCCCGTTGGTCACCGGGTGGATGCCCCGGCCGGCGGTGTAGAACTCGGAGGTCGAGCCCGCCCGCGCCCACACGGCGATGCCGATGTAGACGAGGAACGATCCGCCGATGAACAGAAGGTTTAGGTAATACTGATCCATCTCTTATTCCTCCTCGACACCGTAATCACGGTCGAGCTTGTTCATGCGCCAGGCGTAGAAGAAGATCAGGACCAGAAAGACCAGGATAGAGCCCTGCTGGGCGAACCAGAATCCCAGGTCGGTCCCGCCGACGGAAATGCCCGACAGCAGCGGTCGCAAGAGAATCGCGAAGCCGAAGCTGACCAGCGCCCAGACGACCAGGCATCCCAGGATGGTCCGGACATTGGCCTTCCAATAGCCGGACGCGTCGCTCGGACGCCGTCCCGTTCCATCACTCATGTTGTCCTCCCCGTTTCATTTTTTATCCTCCCTTAACGGTGCGCACGATCCTGTGCGCGGTGGGGACACTTGTCCTCACTCCCTAGGGCCGCTGTCCAGTGGTGAGGTAATAAAATTACCTGCTATAGGACGAAGGTCGCACTTAGATTGCTAGATGGCGTTTCACGTCCTGAACGATGAAGCGTCCGGCTGTGTGCGGCGGCGCCGGATCCGCGCGATGGACAGGCGCGGGTCTTTGGGCTATCGGGCAGGGTCTCCACATTCTTTTCGACGGATCGCGATGCGCGGGCGTCACAGGCCTTCCGCAGATCGGTTTCCCATGATCAAGACCCTGTCCGATGCGCTTTCCGAGCGCGGCTACGACACGCTGACCCCCGTGCAGGAGGCCGTCACAGACCCCGCGCTGGAGCGGCGCGACCTGCTGGTCTCCGCTCAGACCGGATCGGGCAAGACCGTCGGCTTCGGCCTGGCGATCGGCCCGACCCTGCTGGGCGAAGAGACGACGTTCGGCCCGGCGGCCGCGCCGCTGGCGCTGGTCGTCGCGCCGACCCGCGAGCTCGCCTTCCAGGTGACGCGTGAACTCGGTTGGCTCTATGCCGGGGCGGACGCGCGGATCGTGCCCTGCGTGGGCGGCATGGACATGCGCGACGAGCGACGGGCGCTAGAGCGTGGCGCCCATGTCGTCGTCGGTACGCCGGGGCGGCTGCGCGACCACATCCAGCGCGGCTCGCTCGACATGGGTTCCCTGCGCGCGGTGGTGCTCGACGAGGCCGACGAAATGCTCGACCTGGGCTTCCGCGAGGACCTGGAGTTCATGCTGGGGGCTGCGCCGGCCGAGCGGCGTACCCTGATGTTCTCGGCGACCGTGCCGCCGATGATCGCCACGCTGGCGCGCAACTACCAGACGGACGCCGCCCGGGTGGAAACGACCTCTGGGCGCGACCAGCACGCCGACATCGCCTACCAGGCGGTCAGGGTCGCGGCGGCGGATGCGGAGAACGCCATCGTCAACTTGCTGCGCTTCCACGAGGCGCAGAACGCCATCGTCTTCGCCAATACCCGCGCCACCGTGAACCGGCTGACCGCGCGCTTCGCCAATCGCGGCTTCGCGGTAGTATGCCTGTCGGGCGAGTTGAGCCAGTCGGAGCGAAGCCACGCGCTCCAGGCCATGCGCGACGGACGGGCGCGGGTCTGCGTCGCCACGGACGTGGCCGCGCGCGGCATCGACCTGCCCAATCTGGAACTGGTGATCCACGCCGAGTTGCCCTCCAACGTCGAGGGGCTGCTGCACCGCTCGGGGCGCACGGGCCGCGCCGGCCGCAAGGGGATCTCGGCTCTGATCGTGCCGCCCCGTGCGACGGGACGCGCGGAGGGGCTCCTGAAGCGCGCCCGCGTGACAGCCGACTGGATCGCGGCGCCGGGCGCCGACGAGATCCTGCGCCGCGACGAGGACCGGCTCATGGAGGGCGCGATCTGGACCGACGAGGTAACGGAGACGGAGGCCGCCTTCGTCGAGCGGCTGGTGGCTGCGAAGGACCCCCGCGATGTCGCCGCCGCGTGCCTGCGTCTCTACCGCGCCCAACATTCCGCGCCCGAGGAGCTGGGCGCGCCAGAGGCCCGTCCGGCTCCGAAGGAGCGCGCCCCCTTCGGGGAGGGGGCTTGGGTGTCGCTTTCGGTGGGCCGCGATGCGCGGGCCGAGCCCCGCTGGCTCCTGCCGCTCCTGTGTCGGGCAGGTGGGCTCGACCGCGACGCGATCGGCGCGATCCGCGTGCAGGCCTCGGAGACGCTGGTCGAGATCTCGGCACCCCGCCTGCCCGCCTTCCTGGCCGGGCTGGGGCCGGACGGCGCGCTGGAGAAGGGCGTGACGGCCCGCCCCGTCGAGTCGCCCGACGTCCCTGCCCCCGAAAAGCGCCCCTCGAAGGCCGAGGCGCGGCCCGCGCCACACCCCGAGCGGGACGCGCCCGCCCGCCCCTTGCCTTCCGAGAAGCCATCGGCGCCGGTAGCTCCGGCCCCGGGGGCCAAGGTGCCGAAACCGGCCGCCAAGGGAACTGGAACGAAGACGCCCGCGCCGGCAAGGGCGAAGGGCAAGGCCGCCGCGCCCGGAACGGCGCCGAAGGGCAAGGGGCCGAAGGCGCCCCGTCCGGCGGGCGGCCCCGCGCACAAGGGGGCCGCATCCAAGGCGGGCGGCAAGCCCGCGAAGGCGCCGCGCGCCTCCGCGTCGGACACGTCCAAGCGTTTCACGCCGCCGGGACGTTCCGCGCCCGCCCGCAGCTCGGCGCGGCCGGGCCAGGGGGGCACGCGGCCGCCGAAGCGCCGCACGCCCTGATCGCCGGTCAGTTCAGCGGCCGAACCCAGATGTTGCGGTAGGCCACGTCGGCATCGTGGTCCTGCAGCGAGATGGGCGCGCATCCATGGGCCTCGTCGTAGGCCGGCGCGCCGATCCAGACGGTCTTGCCCTGGATCTCCACGTCGTTCTGCACGACCACGCCGTTGTGGAGCACCGTGACGCGGGCGGGCTCGGTGAGCATGCCCGCGTCGGAGAAATCCGGCGCGGTGTAGACGATGTCGTAGCTTTGCCATTCTCCCGGCGCGCCGGAAGCGTTCACCATCGGCGCGTGCTGCTTGTAGATCGACGCGGCCTGACCGTTGACGTAGGTAGGATTGTCGTAGCTATCGAGGACCTGCACCTCGTAGCGATCCTGCAGGAAAATGCCGGAATTTCCCCGGTCCTGCCCGTCGTAGCCTTCCGTTTCCTCGGGCGAGCGCCATTCGACATGGAGCTGCACGTCGCAGAAATCCTCCGTCGTGCGGATGCCGCCCTCGCCGCGGGCGATGCGCATCGCGCCGTCCTCGACCGTCCAGGGGGCCTCTCCGCCCTCCATGCCCTCCCAGGCATCGAGGTTCTCGCCCCCGAACAGGACCGTGGCGTCCGACGGCGGCGCGTCCTCGGACGTCTCGACCGTCTCGGGGACGGGTTCGTGAATTTCGGTCACGGTGGATTTCTGTTCGTCCGTCATCTCCTGCGCGGCGGCGGGCAGCGCGAAGACGAGGGCGACGAGCGCCGGCGTGGTACGTGTCATGGTGTCTCTCCTCGCTGTCGTCTCAGGTGGCCCAGGCCGGCGCGCCGTCGTAATCGACGTCGCCGTCGTAGCGACCCGGGACCTGCTCGTAGCGCAGGACCTCCGTGCCGCCGGTCCGGGAGGTGAAGAAGCCGAACAGGGTCAGTTGCTGGATCGGAGTGAACCAGTGCATACTGGGCTCCGCGGCCTCCTCGGGCTGCTCGTCTGCGGCGGTGTCAGCCGAGGACTGCACGTCGGTCGACTGGTCGCGCCGCTGCTCCATGCGGGCCTTGCGCTCCTCGTTGAAGCTGCGGGCCTCGTTGGCCGCGGCCTGCAGCATCTCCTGTCGGTCGTCCGGCGTCATCTCCTCGAAGGAGGCACCGTAGTCCTCCCGCGCCCGCGCCGAGATCCGCTCCATGCTGTCGCGGAATTGAGCCTGCTCGCGCTCGGGGTAGCAGTCGCTCACGAACACGGTCATGAAGGCACCGACGCCGGCATCCTTCGCGCCCGGGGTGTCGGTCGCCGGGATGATCGTCTCGGCGACCTCATCCAGGAACGCCGCATCGGCGTCGGAAAAGATGTTCTCGCCCGCGGAGGTCTGCTGGTAGGCGAGAGCGCGCTCGCCCCCCAGCATGGCCGCCCCCGTCGCGGCGGCGATCATTGTCAGAAGGTCTCGACGGTTCATCACAGGTCTCCGTTCTTGAGGCTCTTGACGGCGTGATCGACCGCGCGAGCGGTCAGCGCCATGTAGGTCAGCGACGGGTTCACGCAGCTCGCCGAGGTCATGCAGGAGCCGTCGGTGACATAGACGTTGGGCGCGTCCCAAACCTGGTTATGGCCGTTGAGGACGGAGCTCGCGGGGTCGCGACCCATGCGGGCGGTGCCCATCTCGTGGATGCCCATGCCCGGGGCATAGTCGCTCTGGGTGGGCTTCACGTCCACGACGCCCGAGGCCTCGAGGATATCGACGGCGTCCTGCTTCATGTCCTCGCGCATCCGCCTCTCGTTCTCGCGCAGGTCGACACTGATCGACAGGACGGGAAGGCCCCACTTGTCCGTCGTGGAGCGGTCGAGGGCGATGGTGTTGTCGTGATAGGGCAGCATCTCGCCGAACCCCGTCATGCCGATGGTCCAGTCGCCCGGATGCGACAGCGCCTCCTTCATCTCGGCGCCGATATTGAGTTCGGCCACTTCGCGCCGCCAGCCCTGCCGGCTGGCGGAGCCCTGGTAGCCGAAGCCGCGGGTATAGGGGCGATCTTCCCCGTCGAGGTTGCGGAAGCGGGGAATGTAGAAGCCCGCGGGCCGCCGCCCGTAATAGTACTTGTCGTCGAAGCCCTCGATCCGGCCCTCGGCCCCCACGCGGAAATGGTGGTCCATGACGTTGTGGCCGAGCTCGCCCGAGGAGGAGCCCAGTCCACCGTCCCAGACGTCGGTCGCCGAGTTCATCAGCAGCCAGGTCGAATTGAACGTGGACGCGTTGAGGAAGATAACGTCGGCGGTGTATTCGTAGGTCTGGTTCGTCTCGGCATCGACGATCTCGACGCCGGTGGCGCGCCCGGCCTCCTTGTCGTAGAGGACCTCCTTGACGATCGAGAACGGCCGCAAGGTGAGGTTGCCCGTCGCCATCGCCGCCGGCAGGGTTGCGGACTGGGTGCTGAAATAGGCACCGTAGGGACATCCGAGCCAGCACTTGTTGCGATACTGGCAGGCGACGCGGTTCTGCTCGGGCTTGGCCTCGGTGATGTTGGCCACCCGTGCGTTGATCAGGTGACGCCTGCCGCCAAAAGACTTCTGCAGGCGCGCGGCCACGTCCTTCTCGACGACGTTGAGCGGGATCGGAGGCAGGAACTCCCCGTCCGGCAGGACGTCGAGCCCGTCGCGCGAGCCCGATATACCCGCAAAGCGTTCCACGTGATCGTACCACGGCGCGACGTCGGCGTAGCGGATCGGCCAGTCCACGGCGACCCCCTCGCGTTCGTTGGCGCCGAAATCGGTGTCGGAATGGCGGTAGCTGTGGCGCCCCCACAGGAGCGAGCGGCCGCCGACGTGATAGCCACGGAACCAGTCGAAGCGCTTCTCCTCGATATAGGGGTTGTCCTGCTCGTCGGCCCACATGCCGTAGGTCTGCTCGTTGAGCGGATAGTCCCGCTTGAGGACGGGATAGTCGCGCCTCATCTCGACGGTGGCGGTGCCGCGGTGGGGGTAGTCCCACGCCTCCTTCTCGGCGTTCACGTAATCGGTCTGGTGCTCGATGTTGCGACCGCGCTCGAGCATGAGGACCTTCAGGCCCTTCTCCGTCAGCTCCTTAGCGGCCCAGCCGCCGCTGATGCCCGATCCGACGACGATCGCGTCGTAGTGCATGTTGTCCGCCATGTGGGTTCTCCTCCTCTGGCTGTCTCAGACCGTGCAGATGCGCACGGCCTCCCCGAGCGCGGCTTCGGCGCCCTCGGGGGTATCGCTGGTGGGAATGAATTCGTGGGCGAGGTAGCCGTCGAACCCCGCCTCCGCGATCGCGGAGACGATGGCGGGGTATTGCAGCTCCTGTCCCGCGCCGATCTCGTGACGGCCGGGCACGCCCGCGGTATGGTAATGGCCGATGCAGTCCGAATGGTCGCGGATCCGGCGGATCACGTCCCCTTCCATGATCTGCATGTGATAGATGTCGTAAAGCAGGCGGAAATTGTCGGATCCCAACCGCTCGCACAGGTCCACGCCCCAGGGGGTGTTATCGGCCATGTAGTCGGGGTGGTCCACGCGGGAGTTCAGCAGCTCCATGTGCAGGACCACGCCGCGCTCCTCGGCCCGGCCCAGGATCTGCCCGATCCCCTCGGCGGCATGCCTCAGGCCCGTCTCCGGGTCCATGCCGCGGGCATTGCCGCTGAACAGGATCAGGTTGGTATAGCCCGCATCGGCCACGAGGTCGATATGGCGGGCGTAGCTCTCCACGAGATCGGCGTGGAAGGACGGGTCCGAAAAACCGTCCGTCAGGTTCGGTTCCGCCCCGTTGCACATGGAGCTGTCGATCCCGGCCTCCTTCAGCTCCGGCCAGCCGTCAGGGCCCACGAGGTCGATCGCCCCGAGGCCCAGGCGTCCTGCCAGGTCGCACAGCTCCGGCAGGGATAGCTCCTCGAAAGTCCAGCGGGCGACGGACTGGCGGATCGCCCCGTCCCCTTGCGCGCCCGCCGGGGCGGCCTGCGCAATGCCGCGGGCGGCGGCCCCGGCGCCCAATCCGCCGGCGATGGCGGTTCCGATCAAGCGCCGCCGCGTGGTCGTGGCCTCCGTCATTCTTTTCCTCCCTCGCGATCTCGGTGCGGGCGGGCCGTCCCCCGGCCCTGCCCCTTCGTCTTTCTCGGGCCTATGCGCCGCGCCTCCTCCGCACGGCGCCGGCCCCGGTCAGCCGTCCGTGCCGGACAGGGGTCCGCGCAGGAATTCCGCGCCCTCGGCCACGACGGCGGCCGGGTCGGCGGGCTGGTCGTGCTCCACGATGTACCATTCGACGCCCACCTCGTCGGCGGCCTCCAGGATCGCGTCCCAGTCGAGCGTCCCGGCGCCCACGGCGGCGAAGCCCATCTGGTCCTCGTTCTCGCCCTCCGGCGCATTGTCCTTGGCGTGGACGGCGAAGACACGGTCGCCGATGGTGCGAAGGAACTCGGCCGGGTCATGCCCGCCGCGGTCCACCCAGGCCAGGTCGATCTCGGCCAGCACATCGGGACCCGCGGCCTCGAACAGGATCTCGAGCGCGGTGCGCCCGTCATATTCGACCATCTCGAAGTCGTGGTTGTGATAGGCTAGGCGCAGGTCCTCGGCAGCCAGGTCCTCGGCATAGCCCGACAGCTCCTCGCCCAGCTCGCGCCAGCCGTCCGCGTCATCGGGGCGCATCTCCTCGGGCAGGTAGGGAACGGTGATCGTGTCGTTGCCCACCGCCTCGGCGAAGGCGACGACGCCCTCCATGTCGCTCCTGAGCCGCTCCAGCGGAACGTGTTCCGAGATCACCTCAATGCCGTACTCGTCGAGAAGGGCGCGGGTCTCCTCCGGGTCGGCCTCGTCCATGCCGAAGGTCTCGACGGCGTCCCCGCCGGCGTCGGAGACGGCCTGCATTTGCGCCTCGAACCCGCCCAAGTCGCGCAGGGAATAGGTCTGGATAGCGATGGGCGCATCGCTTTCCTGCGCGGTGGCCGGCAGGGCCGCGGCGCCCGCCAGGAGCGCGGCGGCAACGTGTGTCAGTCTCAGGTTCATGGGTTTTCCTCCCCTCATGCGTGTCGTAAACGATTACATTTCCGCGCGCGAACCGCCCGGGCTTGCGGGCCGCGGCGGCACATGCCCGCCGCGGCCCCGTTCGTCAGTAGGGGCTGTCCTCGAAGTAGAAGGACTCGGCATTCTCGGGCGTGACGAGCTCGGAGGCGATGATGAACCGGCCCGAGACCGGCAGACCCGGATTCATGACCCCGAGCGCCGTCATCTCGATGGCGGTGGAGATCATCGAGGGCGGATAGGTCACGTCTACGGGGACCATCTCGTCGCCTTCCATGACGCGCTGGATCATCTGCTTCATGCCCGCGCCGCCGACGACGAACATTTCCTCGTTGCGGTCGGCCTGCTCGATGGCGGCGAGAGCCCCCACCGCCTGGTCGTCGTCGGTGGCCCAGACGGCGTCGATCTCGGGGTAGCGCGACAGGTAGTCCTGCATGACGGTGAAGCTGTCGTCGCGGTTGAAGTTACCGTGCTCCATGGCCATCACCTCGATGCCCGAGCCCTCGATCGCTGCCTCGAACGCCTCGATGCGCTCGTTGTCGATGGTGGAGGGAAGCCCGCGGATCACCACGATCTGGGCGCCGTCGTCGAGGTTCTCGACGAAGTACTCTCCCGCCGTGCGGCCGAAGCTCTCGTTGTCGCCCGCGACGTAGAGATCCTCGATCCCCTCCTGCGACAGGCCGCGGTCGACCACCGTCACCCAGGTGCCGCCCTCGGCGATGCGCGCGACCGGGCCGGTCAGGGGCTCGCTCTCGAAGGGCAGGACCACGAGCGCATCGATGTCGCGGGTGGCCATCATGTCCTCGAGGTCCGAGATCTGGGTGCCCGGATCGGGGGTGGTGGTCAGCACGAAGTCCAGGTCCTCGAACTGCTCCGACAGGCGGTCCACCGTCTCCTCGGCGTGGAAGTTCAGCGCCCCCGCCCAGCCGTGGGTCGCGGCGGGGATCGAGATACCGATGGTCTGGGCCGTTGCCGGCAGCGCCAGCCCCGCCAGCGCGGTCGTCAGTACAAGGTGTTTCATGTCGCTCCTCCCTTTATGCTTTCGGTCAACCTGCGGTACCCTTGCGTTGCAGGACAACCGCCAGAATGATGATGACGCCCTGGATAGCGCCGTTGAGATACGGGCTGACCATGTCGGTCAGGTTCAGGATATTGCCGATCAGGCTCAGGATCAGCACGCCCACGACCGTCCCCCAGACCCGACCGAAGCCGCCCTTGAGGACCGTTCCGCCGATGATCACCGCGGCGATCGCCTCCAGCTCCCACAGCAGGCCCGTGGCGGCCGAGGCCGATCCCAGTCGCGGCACGTACATCACCACGGCCACCCCGACGAGCAGGCCCAGGAGCACGTAGGTCAAAGTCTTGACCCGGTTCACCGCCACGGTGGAATAGCGCGCCACCGTCTCGTTCGACCCGATGGCGGCGCAATGACGCCCGAAGGCGGTGTGGCGCATGACAACCTCGCCCGCGATCGCCACGAGCGCGAACACGATGATTGGCCAGGACACGCCCGCCACACCACCGTAATAGACGGGGCGATAGATCTCCCGCAGGGCGAAATCGAGGCTGAGCGTGCCGCCGTCGGCCAGCCATGTCACCAGGCTGCGGTAGATCCCCATCGTGCCCAGCGTGACGATGAAGGCCTCGATCCCGGCCCGCGTCACGAGGAGGCCGTTGATCGCCCCCGCGATCAACCCGGCCGCCAGCGCGATCAGCACGCCCACGCCGATCACGGCGATGCCCGCGCCCATGCTCGGCAGGATCGTGTTCATCGCCAGGATCGTCAGCCCCGCGATAAAGGCCGCCATGGAGCCCACCGACAGGTCGAGGCCTCCGGCGGCGATGACGAAGGTCATGCCCACGGCGATGATGCCGATGAAGGCCGACCGCGCCAGCACGTTGGTGAGGTTGGCCACGCTCAGGAAGTTCGGGTTGAGCGCGATGCCGATCAGCACGAGCGCGACGAGCGCCAGGATCGGCCCCAGCACGTGCAGGTCGGGCATCCAGGCGCGCGAGCGCGCAGGTGTGGTCGTCGTGGTGCTCATGCAGCCTTCTCCCTGTCGCCGCCCAGCCCCGTGGCAAGGCGGATGATGCGATCCTCGGTCACGTCCTGACCGGCGAGCTCGCCCGCGATGCGGCCCGCGTGCATGACGTAGACGCGGCTGGCGAGGCCGATCAGCTCGGGCATCTCGGACGAGATAACGATGACCGAGCGCCCCTCCCCGGCCAGCCGATGGATCAGGTCGTAGATCTGGCTCTTGGTGCCGATGTCGATGCCGCGCGTGGGCTCGTCGATCACCACCACGTCGGGATCCGCGAGCATGGTCTTCGCCAGCAGCAACTTCTGCTGGTTGCCGCCCGACAGGTTGCCCACCTTCATGTCGCGCCGCGGTGCGCGGATGTCGTAGTCGCGGATTGCCTCCGTCAGCGCGGCCTCCTCGGCCTTGCGGTCGATCAGGGGACGCGCGAAGCGGTGCAGGACCGACAGGGTCAGGTTCTCGCGCAGCGACTTCTCCATCAGGAGGCCCGCGCCCTTGCGGTCCTCCGTGAGGTAGACGAGGCCGCGACGGCGCGCCTCGGCCGCGTCCGCGGGCAGCGCCTCACCGTTCAGACGCACCTCGCCGGTGCGCGGCCGCAGGCCCACGATCCCTTCCACCAGCTCGGTGCGGCCGGCTCCCACCAGGCCGCCGATCCCCAGGATCTCGCCCCGGCGCAGGGTGAGCGAGGCGTCCTCGACCCGCCCCGGAACGGTTATGCCACGGGCCTCCAGGACGATCTCGTCGCCGCCCGCCCGCTTGGACGGAAAAAGGTCGGACATCTCGCGGCCGACCATCGCCGTGGCCATCGTGTCCTCGGTGAACTCGCCCGCCTCGCCGTGGGAGACCACGGCGCCGTCGCGCAGGACGGTGACACGGTCGGCGATACCCTTCACCTCGTCGAGCTTGTGGGAGGTGAACAGGATCGCCGCACCCTCGTCGCGGAGCCTGCGGATCTGCTTGAACAGGACCTCCGCCTCGGCCCCGGTCAGGACCGCCGTGGGCTCGTCCATGATCAGAACGCGCACGTCGCGCGACAGGGCCTTGGCGATCTCCACCATCTGCTTCTGGGGCACGGAGATGCGCGACACCCGCGCCGTCGGCGCGACACCGGCCTCCAGCGTGTCCATCAGCTCGGATGTCCGCGCCTGCATGGCGCGGTGGTCCAGCAGCCAGCCGCGGCGCAGCTCGCGCCCGAGGAAGACGTTCTGCTCCACGCTCAGATACTCGGCCAGGTTGAACTCCTGGTGGATCATCACGACGCCCGCGGTCTCCGCCGCGTCGGACGAGGCAAAGCGCACCGCCTTGCCGTCCAACCGCACCTCACCGCCCGTCGCCGGGATGTAGCCGCCGAGGATCTTCATCATCGTCGACTTGCCGGCACCGTTCTCGCCGATCAGGGCGTGGACCTCGCCCGGGTGGAGGGCGAAATCCACGCCATGGAGCACCTCGATCGGCCCGAAGGCCTTGGAGACGCCGTGGAGGGCCAGGGCAGCCGTCACGCCTCGACCTCCACCCAGGCGGCATCCTCCTTCGACGAGGCCACGCAGGCGGCGACGAAGGCGACGCCTTCCACCCCGTCCTCGATGGTTGGAAGGTCCACGCCCTCCGGCGCATCCTCTCCCGCCTGGCGGGCGCGGATCAGACGCGCGGCATCGGCGTAGATGTTGGCGAACCCCTCGAGATATCCCTCCGGGTGGCCGGGCGGTATGCGGGTGCCCGCCCCGCTGGTGCCGGGGCCCCCGCGCGTCAGGCGGCGCGGCGCCTCGCCATGGGGGGTGTACCACAGCACGTTGGGATCTTCCTGGAGCCACGAGATCCCGCCCCGCTCGCCGAAGACGCGCAGGCGCAGCCCGTTCTCGTGGCCGGGCGCGACCTGGCTGCACCAAAGCATGCCCTTCGCCCCGTCCTCGAAGCGCAGCATCACGTGGGCGTTGTCGTCGAGCACCCGCCCCGGAACGAAGGCCGATAGGTCTGCGGCGAGCCACTGCGTGCGCAGCCCGGTGACGAAGCGCGCCAGGTGGTAGGCGTGCGTCCCGATATCGCCCGTGGCCCCGCCGAGGCCCGCGCGCTCGGGGTCGGCGCGCCATTCGGCCTGCTTGACGCCCTGGTCCTCGACCTTGTCGGTCATCCAGTCCTGGGGGTATTCCACCTGCACCACGCGGATCGCGCCGAGGTCGCCCCGCGCGACCATGGCCTTCGCCTCGCGCACGAGCGGGTAGCCCGAGTAGTTGTGCGTCAGCACGAAGGCCGCGTCGGAGGACCGCGCCACCTCGCGCAACTCCTTCGCCTCCGACAGGGAGGCGGCGAGCGGCTTGTCGCAGATCACGTGGATGCCGCGCTTGAGGAAGGCCTTGGCCACCGGAACGTGCAGGTGGTTGGGGGTGCAGATCGCCACCGCCTCGATCCCGTCGTCGCGCTCCGCCTCGGCCTCGGCCATGCGCGCCCAGTCGGCATAGGTCCGCTCCTCGGGGATGCCGAGTCCGGCCGCGCTTTCCTCGGCCCGCTCCGGACTGGAGGCGAGTGCACCCGCGACCAGGGTGAACTGGCCGTCGATCCGGCTCGCGATGCGGTGCACGTCGCCGATGAAGGCGCCGATGCCGCCACCGACCTGGCCCAGGCGGATGGGTGCGTGCCTCTCCATGCTCATCGGTCCAGCCCCAGCAGTTTCGCGTTGATCTTGTCGTCCGGGCCCCCGCCCGCGAAATCGTCGAAGGCACGGTCCGTCACGCGGATGATGTGATCACGGGTGAAAGCCGCTCCCTCGCGTGCGCCGTCCTCGGGGTGCTTGAGGGCGCATTCCCACTCCACCACGGCCCAGCCGCCGAAGCCCGCGGCCGTGAGCTTGGAGAACACGGCGCCGAAATCCACCTGCCCGTCTCCGGGCGAGCGGAACCGGCCCGCCCGGTCCACCCAGGGCTGGAAACCGCCATAGACGCCCTGCCGGCCATTGGGGCGGAACTCGGCGTCCTTGACGTGGAACATGCCGATCCGCTCGGCATAGATGTCAATGAAGGCGAGGTAATCGAGCTGCTGGAGGACGAAGTGCGACGGATCGTAGAGGATCCGGCACCGCGGATGGTTTTCCACCCGCTCGAGCAGCATCTCGAAGGTGACGCCGTCGTGCAGATCCTCGCCGGGGTGCAACTCGAAGCAGATATCGACGCCGCGCGCATCGGCGTGGTCGAGGATCGGCCGCCAGCGCCGTGCCAGCTCGTCGAAGGCCGCCTCGATCATGCCATCGGGCCGCTGGGGCCAGGGATAGACGAAGGGCCAGGCCAGGGCGCCGGAAAACGCCGCGACCTGCTTCAGGCCCATGTTCGCCGAGGCGTCGATGGTCTTCTTCATCTCCCCCACGGCCCAGTCCGTCCGGGCCTTCGGATTTCCCCGGACGGCCTCGGGGGCGACACCGTCGAAGGCGGCGTCGTAAGCCGGGTGGACGGCGACGAGCTGCCCCAGCATGTGGCCCGCAAGCTCGGTGATCTCCACCCCGGCCTCGGCCGCACGTCCCTTCACCTCGTCGCAGTAGTCGACCGAGTCCGCCGCCCGGTCCAGGTCGAAGAGCGGTGGGCCGAATGTCGGCACCTGTATGCCCGCGTACCCGACCTCGGACGCCCAGCGCGCCAGCCCGTCGAACGTGTCGAACGGCGCCGTGTCGCCCACGAATTGCGCCAGGAACAGGCCCGGGCCCTTGATGGTCTGCATGTCTCCTCCCGTCCGCTTTCAGGCTCGACCCCTCCCTGGGTCGACCATGTAATCGGTTGCAGACATCGTAAGCGCAGGGTCTAATGCTTTACAAGAAAAAATCACCGGGCTCGCGAGAACCCGTTCGCAAGGGAGGGTCGGACGATGGCCAAGGACGAGGCGCATCGCTCCACCACGATCGCCGACGTGGCCAGGATCGCGGGCGTTTCCACGGCGACCGTCAGCCGGACCCTCTCCAATCCCGGCATGGTGTCGGAGGGGACGCGCGCCGCCGTCCTGTCGGCGGTCGAGAAGACGGGGTATTCCGCCAACGTTCTCGCGCGCAATCTGCGTCGGCGCCGCACCGGCGGGGTGCTGGCGCTGGCGCCGAACATCGCCAACCCGTTCTTTTCCGAGATCCTGGCGGGCATGTCAGACGTGCTCGACGCGGCGGGGCTCAATCTCCTCGTCGCCGATACCCATATCGGCGAGCGCGGTCGCCAGCGGCTCGTGGAATATGCCGACCGCTCCCGCGCCGACGGACTTCTGGTGCTCGACGGCGAGCTCGACAAGACACTGGCGGAGCGGCCCCAGTGCCCGCCGGTGGTACAGGTCTGCGAAGTGGTCGTCGGGCTCGACGCCCCGCGGGTGGTGGCCGACAATGCCGGCGGTGCGGCGGACGCCGTGGCGCACCTCGTCGGGCGCGGCCATGCCCGGATCGGCCGGGTGACGGGGCCCGCCGCAAACAGCCTGACACGGGGGCGCGACTCGGGCTTTCGCACCGCCATGAGCGCATCGGGGCTCGAGATCCGCCCCGAGTGGTGCATCGAGGGCGACTTCTCCTTCGGCGCCGGCCATGCCGCCGCCCGGCACGTCCTCTCCCTGCCGGACCGCCCCAGCGCGATGTTCTGCGACAACGACGAGATGGCCTGCGGTCTGATCAGCGCGTTCCAGCGCGCGGGCCTCGACGTTCCGACAGACATGGCCGTGGTGGGCTTCGACGACATCGAACTCTCGCGCCACCTCACCCCTGCCCTGACCACGATCCGCCAGCCCCGTCGCCAGATCGGTCGCGACGCGGCAAGCATGCTCCTCGACCGCCTCGACGGCCGCCGCGACGCGATGGAGGAGACAGTCCCGGTGGAGCTCGTGGTACGTGACAGCGCGTAGGCTGACATGTTCGGGTGACGGAGGGGAATCTTGGAGGCGAGTACCGGAATCGAACCGGTGTACACGGATTTGCAATCCGCTGCGTAACCACTCCGCCAACTCGCCGAAGCACCGCGAGGGTTAGGGGCGCGCGGCTAAAGGGTCAAGCCGATTGTGGGTGGATCAACCGTTTCCCCGGGGTCGGGCGAAGCGGGCCGCCTCCTCAGCGGCACGGCGCAGGGCGCGGGCCTTGTTGACCGTCTCCTGGTACTCAGATTCCGGGTCACTGTCGAAGACGACGCCGCCACCCGACTGGATATGGAGCCGCCCGTCCTGAACCACCGCCGTGCGCAGGGCGATGCACATGTCCATGTCGCCCCCGGCGCTGAAATAGCCCAGCCCGCCCCCATAGACGCCGCGCTTCTCGGGCTCCAGCTCGTCGATGATCTCCATCGCGCGGACCTTCGGCGCGCCCGACACGGTTCCTGCAGGAAGGCCCGCCAGAAGCGCAGAGAGCGCGTCCTCGCCCTCGCGCAGTTCACCCACCACGTTCGAGACGATGTGCATGACGTGGGAATAGCGTTCGATCACGAACTCCTCGGTCGGGCGCACGGTGCCCACGCGTGCCACGCGCCCCACGTCGTTACGGCCCAGATCGAGCAGCATAAGGTGCTCCGCGCGCTCCTTGGCGTCGCTCAGAAGCTCGGCCTCGTTGGCGCGGTCCTCCTCGGGCGTCGCACCTCGGGGGCGTGTGCCGGCAATGGGGCGGATGGTGATCTCGCCGCCCATCACGCGCACCAGGATCTCGGGGCTCGCCCCCACCACCTGAAAGCCGCCAAAGTTGAAGTAGAACATGAAGGGCGACGGGTTCGTCCTTCGCAACGAACGATAAAATGCGAACGGCGGCAGGGGGAAATCCTGGCTCCAGCGTTGCGACGGCACCACCTGGAAAATGTCGCCGGCGGCGATATACTCCTTCGCGCGCTCCACCGCGCGCAAGTAGTCGTCATGGGCGAAGTTGGAGACCGGCTCGGGGAGCGGCCCAGCCTCGCCCAAGTCGCGTGCCTCCGTCGGCGTGGCCCGGTCCAGGTCGCGCAGGGCGTCCATCACCCGTTCCGCCGCCTGGGCGTAGGCCGCGCGCGCCGTCAGGCCCTGTCCGGCCCAAGCCGGCGCGACCACCGTCACCTCCCCCTTCACCCCGTCGAGGACGGCCACAACCGAGGGACGCAGCATCAGCGCATCGGGCAAGCCCAGGGGATCGGGATTGACGTTAGGTAACTGCTCCACGAGGCGGATCATGTCGTAGCCCAGATAACCGAAGAGCCCCGCGGCCGACGCCGGCAGGTCGTCGGGCAGGTCGATCCGGCTCTCGGCCAGGATCTCGCGCAAGGTTTCCAGGGGGTGGCCCGACATCTCCTCGAAGGCGGTGTCGTCGAAGCGGGCCTGCCGGTTCACGCGCGAGGTCTCGCCGCGACATTCCCACACGAGATCGGGCTTCATCCCCACGATGGAATAACGCCCGCGCACCTCGCCGCCCGTGACCGATTCCAGCACGAACGTGTCGCGCCCGGCGCGGCCGAGCTTGAGCATCAGCGACACGGGCGTATCCAGGTCCGCCGCGATGCGGGCATGGACGACCTGGTTATGCCCCGCGTCGAACCCCTTCGCGAAGGTCGGGAAATCCGGGACGAGCTGCATCAGTTGAACTGCGACAGCACGGCGTTCACCGCCGACTGGTCGAGCGAGATGCCCTTCTGCGCCTCGATGGCTCGGGTGAAGGACTGGGTGATATCCTGGGCGATGCCCTGCCCCGCGGCCTGGCGCACGCCCTGCTTGACGGCTTGCGCCTCCTCGGTGGCCCCGCCGGGGACGGTCACCGCGTCCACCACGACGACCGCGGCACCGTCGGCGGTGGGCACGACCTCGCCCGCGCCTTCCTCGGCCGCGAAGGCCGTGGTCACCAGATCGCCGGGGAGACCCTCCAGCGCCTCGTCGCGGAGCACGTCGCGCTCCTCGCGCAGGGTGCCGCCCACCTCCCCGGGTGCGGCGCCGTCGCGCAGACGCGCCAGCGCCTCCTCGGCGCGCGCGACCAGGCGCTCCTGCACGGCCTGCGCCGTCCAGCCCTGCACCACCTCGGCGCGCACCGCGTCCAGCGGTTGAAGCTCGGGTTCCAGCACGTCGTCGACGCGCAGCGCGAAGAGGCCGCCGTCGGACAGTTCCGCCACCTCGGGGAAATCCCCCGGCTGGGCCTGGAGGGCGGCGGCACGGAACGCCTCGTAGGCATCGATGTCGGCGCCCGCGGCGCTGGCCTCGCCGGGGCTCCACACGGTCTCGCCCAGTGACATGCCCGTTTCCTCGGCGATCTCCTCGAGCGTGGCGCCGCCCGCGAGCAGGTCGGCCACCGGCTCGCGCATGTCGCCGAGTTCCCGGCGCGCAGCGCTGGTGGCGTATTCGTCGCGCAACTCTTCACGCGCCTCCTCGAACGGCGTGGTCTGCGCCGACAGGATCGCGTTCACGCGGTAGAGGGCAGGGCCGAGGGACGTCTCCACCGGTCCGGCGATCCCAGGCTCGTCGAGCGCGAAGACGGCCTCCCCGGCGGCAGCCAGATCCGCGCGCGAGCGGGTGCCCAGGTCCACGTCGGCGGCCTCGAGCCCGCGATCGGCCACGAGGGTGTCGAACTCGGTCTCGCCGTCTTCGAGCGCGGTCAGCGCCGCCTCCGCCGCCGCCGTGTCGGGGAAGACAAGCCGTTCGACGAGGCGCCGTTCGGGCTGGTCGTACTGGTCGGACCGCTCCTCGTAGAGACGGCGGAGTGCCTCTTCGTCCACCTCGACCGCGTCGGTCAGCATCTCGGGCGTGGCCCAGGCATAGGTGATGCGCTTGCGCCGCGGCAGGGTGAAGGCGTCCTCGTTGGCCTCGTAATAGGCCGTAAGCTCCTCCTGGCCGGGCTCGGGCACCTCCTCGTCCAGGGCGTCGGGGCCGAAGGTGACCACGGTCAGGTCGCGCATCTGCCGGGCATAGTCGTAAAGCGTGTCGACGAAGGTGCCCGGCGGCTGAACGCCCGCCACCAGCGCGCCCTGCAGGATCGAGCGCGAGGTCTCCTCGCGCAGCTGCTCCTCGAACTCGGCCGGCGACAGGCCCACGCGATCCAGCGCGAAGGAGTAGGCCTCGCGGTCGAAGGACCCGTCCATCCCCTCGAAGGCGGGGATCTGCCGGATCTGCTCTGCGACCTCGGCGTCGCCCACCGACAGGCCCAGATCGCTGGCCTCGTCCTCCAGCGCCGCGAGCGATACGAGCCGCTGCAGCACCACACGGTCGATGCCGCGCTCGCGCACCTGGGCGATGGGGAGCCGCTCGCCCGTCTCCGCCTCGATGGCCGAGATCTCCTGTTCCAGGGCGCGGGCATAGCGGTCGAGGCCGATCTCGGTATCGCCGACCCGACCCACGACCTGGGTCGAGCCGCCGAAGTTGGTTGCCCCGAACCCGGCGAGGCCGACGATCAGGAGCAGCAGGACCACATAGACGACGGCCTTGCTGATCGGGTTCTTGGCGCCCTTCGCCATGGCGGGATCCTCCGGCGGGAAAACGTCCCGGCGGGTGTAGGCGAAGGGGCGGGTCGCCTCAAGGGATGATGCGCGTGTACTTCGTCCCCGCCAAGGACGCGCCTGCCAGGAGGCCCGCCTGCCCGAACACGACCCCGATCACCGGCGAAAGCTGCGTGACAGTGGAGGCCGAGAGGTTCGCGCCGCGATCGTTCAACGCGTATTCGATGTCGGCGCCGGCCGTCCAGCCCGGCGAGGTGCGGAAGTCGTAGAGCGCGTCGTTGGTCATGAAGTAGAGCACGTGGGCATATTGCTGCGCGCCCAGCTGGAAGCCCAGGCTCGCCTGCGCGGCCGAATAGTAATCGATCGTCGCCCCGTCCACGAGGAGCGCGCCGCGCCCGAACGCGCCGCCCGCGCCCAGCGCCGCCTTGGTCATCAGCGGCATGACGAGGGTGCCGGCCGCCTTGTCGTCGAGTTGCGCGGTCGAAGGGTAGGCCGAGTGGAGGTAGGACTGGGTGGAGGCCACGCGGGCGTCGATCGTGGCCGCGCCGTTCGACCCGATGCCGTTGGCGCAGCCCGCCAGGGCCGTCCCGCCCGCACCGAGGAGGAGGCCGCGCCTCGTGAGCTTCGTCATGGAAATATCCTTTGCACTGCCGATTGCCGTCGAACGGCCTGTCCCGACCGTTTCGGCGTTAACCTTATCCCGGCCGCGCGGGGCTGTCATCCTCGGGCTGGCGCCCGCTTAGTCCCCGGACAGCTTCCGCAGCCGCGCCAGCAGGGCGGAGGTGTCCCAGCGGCCGCCCCCCATGGCCTGCACATCCTTGTAGTATTGGTCCACCAGCGCCGTGACGGGCAGGGGCGCGCCGATCTCGTCACCCGTCCTGAGGCAGATGCCAAGGTCCTTGCGCATCCAGTCGACCGCGAAGCCATGGTCGAACGCGCCGTCGAGCATGGTCTCGAAGCGGTTGTCCATCTGCCACGACCCGGCCGCGCCCTGGCTGATCACCTCCACCACCGCCCGGCCGTCAAGGCCCGACTTCTCGGCGAAGTTGAGGGCCTCCGACAGGCCCTGGACGAGCCCGGCGATGGCGATCTGGTTGCACATCTTGGTGGTCTGGCCCGCGCCCGTGTCGCCGATGCGGCGGCAGATCTTGGCGTAGCACTCCATCACCCCGAGCGCCGTATCGAAGGCCTCCTGGGGGCCACCGCACATGATCGACAGGGCGCCTTTCTCCGCTCCGGCCTGGCCGCCCGATATGGGCGCGTCCACGTAGGACACACCCTGCCCCTCGGCGGCCTCGGCCATCTCGCGCGTCACCGCCGCCGAGACGGTCGTGTGGTCGACGAAGATCGCGCCCTTTGCCATCCCGGCGAAGGCGCCGTCCCCGCCCAGACAGACCTCGCGCAGGTCGTCGTCGTTGCCCACGCAGGCGAAGACGATGGCCGCTCCCGCCGCGGCCTCGGCCGGCGTCGGCGCGAAGGCGCCGCCATGCTCGTCCGTCCAGGCCCACGCCTTCGACCCGGTGCGGTTGTAGACGGTCACCTCGTGCCCCGCCGCCTTCAGGTGGCCCGCCATGGGATACCCCATCACGCCCAACCCCAGGAACGTCACCTGCGCCATGCCTTCACCTCTGCTGTCCGAACGTCTAGGGCTGGTCCTAATCCCGCCGCCGCGCCGGTCAACCGCCCAGAGGGTCCCATGGCCACCACGTTCCGCTGGCTCCTGCGCCTCTTCCTCGCCCTCGCGGCCCTGGCCGCCCTCGTGCTCCTGGCGGCCTACTGGTTCCTGACGCGCAGCCTGCCGGACCCGGACGCCCGCGTGGAGGTCCCCGGTATCTCCGCCCCCGTGGAGATCGTGCGCGACACCTCGAACATCCCCCACATCTTCGGCGAGACGGACGCCGACGTGTTCCACGCCCTGGGCTTCGCCCACGCCCAGGACAGGCTGTGGCAGATGACCCTTCTGCGCCGCACCGTGCAGGGGCGCCTGAGCGAGATCTTCGGGGCCCGCACCGTGGGCACCGACGAACTCATGCGCCGGCTCGACCTCGCCGGCCTCGCAGCGAGATCCGTCGAGGATCAGGACGCGCCGACGATGACGGCCCTGCGCGCCTATGCGGCCGGGGTCAACGCCCGCATCGCCCAGGTGAACCGCGAGGGGCTGGGCCGCGGCGCGCCCGAGTTCTGGCTGTTCCCGCCCGAGATCGCGCCGTGGCGGCCCGAAGACAGCATCGCGCTGATCAAGCTCATGGCGCTCCAGCTCGCCTCCCACGCCTCCGAGGAGGTGCTCCGCGCCCGGACCTCCCTCGCGCTCGAGGACGACGACCTCCTGGCCGACATCCTCCCCGATGCCCCCGGGGACGGGATCGCCGCCCTGCCCGACTACGCCGCCCTCGTCCCCGGCGCCGAGGGCGCGCCGCGGTTGGCCGCCGCGCCGGGCGACATGCTCTCGCCCGTCTCGCCGCGGGGCCTCGGCGGGGCCTCGAACGCCTGGGCCGCGGCGCCCTCGCGCTCGGCGGCGGGGGGCACGCTCCTGGCCAACGACCCCCATCTCGACCTGACAGCGCCCTCGATCTGGTATTTGGCGCGGCTCGAGCTGTCCTCGGGCGGGGTGATCGGCGCCACCCTCCCCGGGATGCCGGTGGTCCTTCTGGGCCGCTCGGCGGAGCTAGGCTGGGGTCTGACCTCCTCTTACGCCGACGACATGGACGTCCACATCGAGCGGCTGGACGAGGACGACCCCGAAAGCGTGCTGACCCCCGCGGGCCCGCGCCCCCTCGTCTCGCGCACCTCCGTCGTCGAGGTGAAGGACGCGCAGGACGTCACCCTGACCCTGCGCTGGTCCGAGAACGGCCCCGTCCTGCCGGGGCGGCACTGGAACCTCGGCACCATCACGCCACCCGGCCACGTGGCCTCCCTGTCCTGGACGGCCCTGTCGCCCAACGACACGTCGCTGACCGCCGCGCTGCGGCTGATGCGCGCCAAGAGCGTCGAGGAGGGGATCGCCGCCGCCGAGGGCTTCCTCGCCCCGTCCCAGAACCTGATGCTGGCCGACGGCACCTCCATCGCCATGAAGACCATCGGCGCCCTGCCCCGGCGCGACCCGGCCCACCAGTCCAGGGGGCGTCTGCCCACCCCCGGCTGGCTGGCGCGCAACCGCTGGGACGGGCGGCTGCCCTACGAGGACAACCCCGAATTCGTCGATCCCGAGGGGGGCATCCTGGGCAATACCAACAACAAGATCCTCGACCGGCCCTTCCCCGACCACGTCTCCTACCACTGGGGCGACACCCAGCGCATCCGGCGCTGGCGCCGGTTGATGCAGGGCCGCGAGGTCCATACCCGCGAAAGCTTCATGGAGGCGCAGCTCGACACCGTCAGCATCACCGCGCGGTCGCTCCTGCCGCTGGTGGGCGCCGATCTGTGGTTCACCGGCGAGGCCGCGCCCGAGGGGACCCCCGAGCGCCTGCGCCAGCGTGCCCTCGGCCTTCTGGCGAGCTGGAACGGCGAGATGAGCGAGCACCTTCCGGAGCCGCTGATCTACGCCACCTGGATGCGCAAGCTTCAGACCCGGCTGATCCGCGACGAGTTGGGACCCCTGGCCGACGAGTTTCGCCACCTGCAGCCGGTCTTCGTCGAGCGGGTGTTCCGCGATGTCGACGGCGCGTCGAAGTGGTGCGACGTGACGCGCTCCGCCCGGACGGAGACCTGCGCCGAGATCGCCCGCCTCGCCCTGGACGACGCCCTGGTGGACATCACCGAGCGCTACGGCGACACGCTCGAATCACTGCGCTGGGGCGACGCCCACGAGGCCCTGCACGACCATCCCGTGCTGGGCGAGGCTCCGGGCCTGGGCTGGCTCGTCAACATCCGGCAATCGGTGAGCGGCGGCGACAACACCCTCCTGCGCGGCGTGACGCGCGGCACCGGGCCGGACCCGTTCGTCAACGTCGCAGGCGCGGGCTACCGCGGCATCTACGATTTCGCGGACCCGGATTCGTCGGTCTTCGTCATCGCCACCGGCCAGTCGGGCCATCCGCTCAGCCGCCATTACGACGATCTCGGCGAACTGTGGCGGCGGGGAGAATACGTGCCCATGACGCTCGACCCCGAGCTCGCCCGCGCCGGCGCCCTGGGGGTGACGACCCTCCTGCCGGCCGGGGGCGGAACCGACGCTGCCGAGTGACGCCCGCTTGACCCCGTCGGCCGTCCGCCGTAGCTTTACCGCAATCACAAAGACCGGCCAGTCCCTCAGGGAGAGGACACCAGAAAGGGACCCCGCAAGGGGTCCTTTTCTCGTTCGAGGGGAGTCAAATCGCGCCTGACAGGCTCGGCGCGACCTGCTAAGGCGCGAACGGAACCGAAAGAAATTGCAGGTGAACCGCGCCGATGTCCGATCTTCTGAAAACCCTCTCGGCTGCCGCCCTCGTCGCGTTCTCCGCGCCCGCCTGGGCGCAGGACGACGCCGCGCCCGCCGACCAGTCGCAACAGCCCGCCGGTGAAGACCCCGCCGACGGGGCCTCGGGCGGCGATGCCGCGAGCGATCAGCCCGGCGACGACGGCGAGTCGGATCGCCCCGACGTGATCGAGCCCTCGGGTGCCGACAACCTCAACATGGGCCAGGACGCGGGCCAACCGGGTGGCGAGCCCGCCGAGGGTCCCGGCAGTTCCTATGTCGAGGGAGAGTTCGAGGATTGGCAGCAGCGCTGCGTGCGCGCCGAAGAAGGCCCCGATCCCTGCCAGCTCTACCAGCTCCTGCGCGACGAGGAGGGCAACGCCGTCGCCGAGATGAGCGTCTTTCCCCTTCCGCCGGGCCGCGAGGCGGCCGCCGGGGCCACCGTCATCACCCCGCTGGAGACGCTCCTGACGCGCAACATCCGCCTGTCGGTGGACGGCGGCCAGGCCAAGCAGTACCCGTTCGATTTCTGCGCCCAGCAGGGCTGCTTCGCCCGGATCGGCTTCACCGGCTCCGAGATCGCCCAGTTCCGCCGCGGCGCCTCGGCGCAGCTCACGATCGTGCCGGCCGCCGCGCCGGACCAGCAGATCGACCTTACGGTCTCGCTCTCGGGCTTCACCGCCGGCTACGATGCCGTCACCGAGGCCAACGCCGAGGAATGATGCCTGCCGGGGTGGAGCCTCGCTCCGCCCCGACGCTTCCATCCGCGGCGGTTGCGCTCTCCGAGAAACAGCCCCCAAGCCCCCTTCGCCAGTCGGAGCCGCTGCGCCTAGCGGTGCGCCGGTGCCGCGCCTCCGGCCGACGGGACGGCATCGCGGATCACGGCGCCGCTCTCAGGGCCAGCACCGCGTTCAGCCCCCCGAAGGCGAAGGCGTTGGACAGGGCCACCTCCACCTTCGCCTCCCGAGCGGCGTTGGGCACCACGTCGAGCGCGCATTCCGGGTCCGCCTCCTCGTAGCCGATGGTGGGCGCCACCACGCCGTCGCGCACGGCCATGATGCAGGCCAGAAGCTCCACCGCCCCGGTGCCCCCGATCAGGTGCCCGTGCATCGACTTGGTCGACGAGATCATCAGGTCATTGGCATGGCGTCCGAAGACGTCGGCCACCGCCGCGCACTCGGTCTTGTCGTTGGCCGCGGTGCCGGTGCCGTGAGCATTTATGTAGCCCACGCTCTCCGGGTCGATCCGGCCATCGGCCATGGCGCCCGAGATCGCCCGCGCCGCCCCCTTCTTCGAGGGCATCACGATGTCGGCCGCATCCGAGGTCATGGCGAAGCCCGTGACCTCTGCCAGGATCTCCGCGCCCCGGGCCCGCGCGTGCTCGTATTCCTCGAACACGAACATCCCCGCGCCTTCCCCCTGCACCATGCCGTTGCGGGTGGCAGAGAACGGCCGGCAGGCGTCGCGCGACATCACGCGCAGCCCCTCCCACGCCTTGACGCCCCCGAAGCACAGCATCGCCTCCGATCCGCCCGTCACCATCGCGTCCGCGAGGCCCGACCGGATCATGGCGAAGGCCTGCCCCATGGCGTGGTTCGACGAGGCGCAGGCCGTGGCCACGGTGAAGGACGGCCCCTGCAGGTTGTACTGAATCGAGACATGGCTGGCCGCCGCGTTGTTCATCAGCTTGGGCACGACGAAGGGGTGCACCCGGTTCTTCCCCTCCTCGTACACCGCCCGGTAATTCTCGTCCTGGGTGTTCAGCCCGCCCCCGGAGGTGCCCATGATCACGCCCGCGCGGGTCGCCAACTCGCCCTCGAACGCGATGCCCGACTGGGCCACCGCCTCGGCCGCCGAGAGCAGCGCGAACTGGGTGAACCGGTCGTAAAGGGCGATCTGCTGGCGGTTGAAATGCGCGGTCTCGTCGTAGTCGCGGAGCTGGGCGCCGATCTGCACGGCCAGCCGGTCCGCGTCGCGGATCTCCAGCGGGCCGATGCCGCAGCGCCCCTCGCGCATGGCCTCGAGCGTGGCAGGCACCGAAGCGCCCAGCGCGTTGACCGTGCCCGCGCCGGTGACGACGACCCGCCTCACGCCCCGCGCGCCGCGACGAGCCCCTCGACCGCACCGACCACGGAGGCCACCGACGAGATGTCGAAGTCGCTCTTCTCCGGTTCGTTGGCGTTGAAGGGCACCTGGATGTCGAACTCTTCCTCGATGGCGAAGATCGACTCCACCAGGCCCAGGGAATCGATTCCCAGATCCTCGAGCGATTGCGTCATCTCGATGTCGGACGGGTCGAGCATCGCCTGTTCCGCGATGATCCGGATCACCCTGTCCCTGACGTCGTCTGCCATCGTGCCACCCTAGACCGCTCGCGGGCGGAGTTTTACTGGCCCTCGGCGTCTTTTGAAACCTGTTTCTGGCGCGTGCCCAGGTCTCGCAGCACGCGCGGCAGCCTGCGCAGGGCCTTGTACATGTCCACGTGCTGATCCATCCGGACCGCCGGATAGCCCATCATCACCCGGCCCGCGGGCACGGTGGAGACCACCTTCGTGCCGCCGCCCAGGATCACGTCCGATCCCACCGTCAGGTTGTCGGCGATCCCCGACTGGCCGCCGCAGACCACCCGGTCGCCCACGACTGTCGAACCCGCAATCCCGGTCTGCCCCGCCAACAGGCAATCCGCGCCCAGCACCACGTTGTGGGCAAGGTGGCACAGGTTGTCGATCTTGCAGCCCCGGCCGATCCTGGTGGCACGGATCGTGCCGCGGTCTATGCAGGCATTGGCGCCGAGTTCCACGTCGTCGCCGATCTCCACGCCCCCGAGCGAATGGATCCGCGTCCAGCCCTGGGCCGTGATCTCGCCCTGGTCTCCCAGGTTTTCGC
The DNA here is from genome assembly GCA_947500825.1 of uncultured Paracoccaceae bacterium. Classification (GTDB taxonomy): domain Bacteria; phylum Pseudomonadota; class Alphaproteobacteria; order Rhodobacterales; family Rhodobacteraceae; genus Palleronia. The sequence continues at coordinate 28,603 of CANMTR010000007.1, forward strand.
GCGCGCGCTCCACGCCCGATTTCTCCGGCGTGACGAACGAGAGCCCGTCCGAGCCCACGACCGCGCCGGGCTGGGCCACGAAACGGTGGCCGATCCGCACCCGCGCCCCGATCCGCACGCCGGCGGACAGAAGCGCGTCGTCCCCGATCACCGCGTCCTCTGCCACGCTGGCATGGGCCGCGATCCGGGCCCGCGCGCCGATCCGCGCGCCGCGACCGATGACCACGAAGGGCCCGATCGCCGCATCCGCGCCGATCTCGGCACTGTCATCGACCACGGCCATGGGGTGGCGGCCGGGGGCGATCTCGGGGCCGGGGTCGAGGCGGCGGGTCAGGTGCGCCATGGCCAGGCGCGGCCTGTCCACGAACAGCGCCGCCTCCAGCCCCAGGGCCCGCCAGTCGGCCCCGGGCCACAGGATCGCGGCCCGCGCGCGCCCTTGCGACAGACGCTCGGCATAGGCGGGCTGCATCGCCAGCGCCAGGTCCGCCGGCCCAGCCTCGCCCGGCTCGGCCGCGCCGCTGACGGGGATCGTCCCATCCCCTTCCAGCCGCGCGTCAAGCGCGGCGGCGATCTCGCTCAGGCGTTCCGCCATGTCCTCTCCGGGCTCCGGGCGTGGTATTCGCGAGGCGGACCCTACTCCGCCACGTCCGAGAGCGCCAGTTGCCGGTCGAGCCCCGGAAGGCGCACGCCCTCGGTCATCAACGCATCGAGAATGCGCGCATCGCGGTCATAGATGTCGTCGCGGTATTCCATGCCGCCCCCGGGCTTGGCCATCGCCGTGCGATAGACGAGGTGCACCGGCAACGGCCGGGCCAGATCAACGCGCCTGTTGTCGCCGGAGCGCAGATGGCGGTCGAACGTGCCTTCCGGGTCCGCTTTCCCGTCCAGCTCCAGAAGCGCCGCGGCGAACTCGTAAGGGTCGTCGAGCCGGATGCACCCGTGGCTGAACGCCCGCACGTCCTGGGTGAACAGGTGCTGCGCGGGCGTGTCGTGCAGGTAGATGTTGTGCCGGTTGGGGAACATGAACTTCACCCGGCCAAGGGCGTTCTGCGGCCCCGGCTCCTGGCGCATGTTGAACGGAAAGCTTTCGGCGGTGTAGCGCGCGAAGCTGCGGTTGCGGCTCATCACGCGACCGTTCCGGTCGAGGATCTGCAGTTGCCCGTGGGCCTGCGGGTTGCGCCGCAGGTCGGGCAGATACTCCTCCACCACGATGGAGCGCGGCACGTACCAGTAGGGATTGATCACCATGTGATCCATCGTGTCCGAGAACTCCGGCGTCTGGTGCTCGCGCGTGCCGATCACCGACTTGGTCTCGAATCGCGTCTCACCGTCCACCACGATCCGGGCGCGGAAATCCGTGAGGTTCACCCAGACGTGGCGCGCGCCGCGATCCGTGTTGGTCCATCGCTCGCGCTCCAGCGCCACGAGCACCTGTCCCAACCGGCGCTCCGGGCTGGCATTGACCTCGCGCAGGGTGCGCGGACCGGCGACGCCGTCCGCGGCAAGCCCGTGATCGGCCTGAAAGGCGCGCACCGCCTGCTCCATCCCCAGGTCGTATCCGGGAATCGCCGTCGCCCCGAGATAGCCCATGGCGATCAGCCGGTCGCGCAGCGCCACGACGTCGGGCCCCTCGTCGCCCCTCTCCAGCCGCTCGGCCCGGACGGGTGCGCCCCAGCCACGGCCCTCGATCGCCTCCTCCAGCTCCAGCTTGGCGCGCAGGAGGCGGGTGTATTCGGGGCTTTCCGGGGCCAGCTCGTCCATGAAGGCCTGCGGACGAGCGGTCGTCAGACCGCGCAGCAGATCGCCCCGGTCGGGAACGGGCGCCTCCCGCCGGATCTCGCGCACCACGTCCCCCGGCTCCAGCACGCCCGAGCGCATGTCTCTGGCGAATCGCAGGAAGATGCCCGTCACCTCCATCTCGGCACGGGCGCGTTCGGGCGCGGTCCGGGCATCGGACAGGATGCGCTCGAGGCGGGCGACCGGATAGCGGTCGGCGGGAAGGCCGTGCGTCTCGGCCCGTTCCAGCGCCCGCAGGAGCGCGGCGCGCCGGGCGGCGTCGTCCGCCTCCGCCCCGACCCAGAGCGGGTCGTACCCGGCCTCGCGGTAGAATTGCGCCAGTTCCGCATCGCCGGCCGCCGCGGCGGCGAGGTCCAGCGTGAACGGCGTGACGTCGGCCCTTGCCTGCCCGCCCAGGATCGCGGCGGCGGCGAGCGCGGCTGCGGCCGGCAGGGTTCTGAGCATGGCTGCAAACATGGCGTCTTTCCTCGTCGTCGTTCCGGCCCAATGCCGGATGCGGGTATTGCGTTTCACACGCGACCTCCCCGACGCCGCGTCCCCGAATGGGGCATCTTTTTGGCCACGGTCCGTCCGGCGCTGCGCGGGAAGCCGCCGGTCACACTGTCCTCGCGAAGTCTTGCGGAAATATTGAGCAAGAATCTGCCGGTTCCATGGAACTTTCTCGCGGGGTCCCGCTGCACCCTTCCTTTGAGCCCCCTCCCATGGCATAGCTTGGTCACGCCCTCGAGGGCGATCACAATCGCGATCAACGCGAGACGAAAACGAGCAGTTCGACTAGCACGGGACGTACAGGACATGACCGAAACGACGAGCGGGCTCACCCGCCGCACCCTTTTGGGTGCCTTCGCGGCGACAGGGCTGGTGGCGGCCCCCGGCCACGCCAAGGCCTTCGGCTTCCTCAGGGGCGCCGGGGACATTCGCCGGATCAAGATGTATAACGGGCGCACCGGCGAGAGCATCAACACGATCTACTGGGTCGATGGCAATTACATCGGGGACGCCCTGAACGAGATCAACCACTTCATGCGCGACTGGCGCAACAACCAGATCAAGCCCATCGACGCCCGCACGATCGACATCATGGCGGCGTCCCACAACCTCCTCGACACGACCGAACCCTACATGCTGATCTCGGGCTACCGCAGCCCCGAGACCAACGCGATGCTGCGCCGACGCTCCTCGGGCGTGGCCAAGAACTCGCGTCACCTGCGCGGGCAGGCCGCCGACCTGCGCCTGCAGTCGCGCTCGGTAGCGCAGATGTTCCGCGCCGCCTCGGCGTGCAACGCGGGCGGCGTCGGGCGCTACACCTCGTCGAACTTCGTCCACATGGATTGCGGCCCGGTCCGCAGCTGGGGTCGCTGAAGCTTCGCGTTCCAGGGATCGCCATGCACCGACCGTCGCGTCCTCCGGGGCCGGCGGTCGTTTCGCGTTCGGGGCGCCGGGGAGCGGCGGTTGACGGGGTCGGACAATTGTCTTTCAACCGGTCGCGACGGACCGGCCACGGGGGCCGTCCGAACTCTGGAGGACACACATGGCAGTCAAGGTCGCCATCAACGGCTTCGGACGGATCGGCCGCAACGTTCTGCGCGCAATCGTCGAATCGGGGCGCACCGACATCGAGGTCGTCGCCGTCAACGATCTCGGCCCGGTCGAGACCAACGCCCATCTTCTGCGCTACGACAGCGTCCATGGCCGCTTCCCCTCCGAGGTGACGGCGGGCGAGGACTGGATCGATGCCGGGACGGGCCGCATCCGCGTGACCTCAATCAAGGACCCCAAGGAGCTGCCCTGGTCCGACGTGGATGTCGCTCTCGAATGCACCGGCATCTTCACCTCGCGCGACAAGGCCGCGATGCATCTGGAGAACGGCTCCAAGCGCGTCCTCGTTTCCGCGCCGTGCTCCGAGGCGCACAAGACCATCGTCTACGGCGTCAACCACGACAGCCTGACCGCCGACGACAAGGTCATCTCCAACGCGTCGTGCACCACCAACTGCCTCTCCCCCGTCGCCAAGGTGCTCGACGAGACCATCGGGATCGAGCGCGGCTTCATGACCACGATCCACTCCTATACCGGCGACCAGCCGACGCTCGACACCATGCACAAGGACCTCTACCGCGCCCGCGCGGCCGGCCTGAACATGATCCCCACCTCCACGGGCGCGGCCAAGGCCGTGGGCCTCGTCCTGCCGGGCCTTCAGGGCAAGCTCGACGGCGTGGCGATCCGGGTGCCCACGCCCAACGTCTCGGTGGTGGACCTCACCTTCACCGCCAAGCGCGAGACCTCGGCGGACGAGATCAACGACGCCATCCGCAAGGCCGCCGATGGCGAGTTGAAGGGGGTGCTGGGCTATACCGACGACAAGCTCGTCTCCACCGACTTCAACCACGATTCCCGCTCGTCGATCTTCCACACCGACCAGACCAAGGTGCTGGAAGGCACGATGTGCCGCATCCTGTCGTGGTACGACAACGAATGGGGCTTCTCCAGCCGCATGGCCGACACTGCCGTCGCCATGGGCAAGCTCTGATCGACCCCGCCGCGCCCGCCCTTACCGGCGGGCGCGCACCCCTTCGCCGCCCCCGTTCCGCGCGCACGGTCCGGCGCCGCACCAAGCCTTGCGCTGGACGCAAGTCGGGCATCGCGGAAAATCTGTTCTCTGCACTGCGGCAAACGGTCAGATAGCCGTCCGAACGCAGACGAACAGGAGCCCCCGCCATGCGCCGTTTCACCCAGCTTTTCCGCGACCACGCCGCCTATATCCGCACCCGCGACGAAATCGCCCGGATGCCCGATTGCGTCGCCCGCGACCTCGGCATCGACCGCAGCCGCGCCGCCCAATACGCCAGCCGCGCCGTCTACGGCGCCTGATCCGCGACGACAGCATCGGAGAACGCAATGGGATATTTCCTGCAAGCCATGCGCGACCGCGCCCGCTACACCGAACTGCGCCGCGACATCGCGCGCCTGACGGAGGCCGAGGCCGCGCGCCTGGGGCTGGACCGCGACCGCGCCGACAGGATCGCCGCGCGGCACGTCTTCGGACGCTGAGGCGCGGCGCCCCTCACCCCGCCGGGCGGTAGGCGCTCGCCATCACGTAGTCCTTGCGCGGCCCCCTGACGCGCCATTCCGAGCGCCATTCCGGCCAGGCCCCGAAATCGTAGGACACGTCATAGATGTCGGGGGCGCAATCGTGGCGCGCGCCCGGCGCGGCCACCCCCGTCTCGAAGCAATGGAAGGGACGCCCGTCGCGGAACACGACGCAGATCCGCGTCCCCTCCTGGCGCCAGACATGGGATTGCTCGGCGGCCATCGCCGCCCCGCCCATGCGCAACTCGCCCCTCTCGCGATAGAGCAGGACCGGCCCCTGCGCCTCGAACGACGCGGTGCCCGCGAAGGTGCCGTCGCGCCCCGCGCGGGTATCGCGGATCGTCCGCTCCAGCAGCCAGCGGCCGGCGAAATCCTGCAGCCCTATCCCCATCGTCCCTCCTTGCCGCGCCCCGACCGGTGGTCTAGGACCGGCGCCGTCGTGGATAACAGCAAGGTGAGCGCCGATGATCCCCCGCTATTCCCGCCCCGATATGGTTGCGGTCTGGGCGCCACAATCGAAGTTCCGCATCTGGTTCGAGATCGAGGCCCATGCCGGCGACGCCATGGCCGACCTGGGCACCATCCCGCGCGAGAACGCCGACGCCGTCTGGGCCGCGAAGGACACCGAATTCGACGTCGCCCGCATCGACGAGATCGAGGCCGAGACCAAGCACGACGTCATCGCCTTCCTCACCCACCTCTCCGAGATCGTGGGCGCCGACAATGCCCGCTTCGTGCACCAGGGCCTCACCTCGTCGGACGTGCTCGACACCTGCTTCAACGTCCAGCTCACCCGCGCCGCCGACATCCTGATCGCCGATGTCGATGCGCTCCTGGCCGCGTTGAAGCGGCGCGCCTTCGAGCACAAGGACACGATCCGCATCGGCCGCTCCCACGGCATCCACGCCGAGCCCACCACCATGGGCCTGACCTTCGCGCGCTTCTACGCCGAGATGGACCGCAATCTCAGCCGCCTGCGCGACGCGCGGGCCGAGATCGCCACGGGCGCCCTCTCGGGCGCGGTCGGCACCTTCGCCAACGTCGATCCGCGGGTCGAGGAGCATGTCTGCGACCGGATGGGCCTCGTGCCCGAGCCGATCTCCACCCAGGTGATCCCGCGCGACCGCCATGCCGCGTTCTTCGCGACCCTGGGCGTGGTCGCGAGCTCGATCGAGAACATCGCGACCGAGATCCGCCACGGCCAGCGCACCGAGGTCCGCGAGCTGGAGGAGTTCTTCTCCAAGGGGCAGAAGGGCTCCTCGGCCATGCCCCACAAGCGCAACCCCGTCCTGTCGGAGAACCTCACCGGCCTCGCGCGTCTCGTGCGGATGGCCGTGGTCCCGGCGATGGAGAACGTGGCGCTCTGGCACGAGCGCGACATCTCCCACTCCAGCGTGGAGCGCAACATCGGGCCCGACGCCACCGTCACGCTCGACTTTGCCCTCGCCCGCCTCACCGGGCTGGTGGAGAACCTCGTCGTCTATCCCGACCGGATGGAGGAGAACCTCCACCGCTACCGCGGCCTCGTCATGTCCCAGCGGGTCCTCCTGGCCCTGACCCAGGCGGGCGCCAGCCGCGAGGACGCCTACGCCATGGTGCAGCGCAACGCGATGAAGGTCTGGACCGACGACAGCGACTTCCGCACCGAGCTGGAGGGCGACCCCGACGTGACCGCGATCCTGTCGAAGGACGAGATCGCCGAGAAGTTCGACCTCGGCTACCACACCGCCCAGGTCGACGCGATCTTCGCCCGCGTCTTCGGCGAGAGCTGACGCACCCGGGGCGCGCATGTGCGACAAACCGCGCGCGCCCCGTCGTTCGTCTCCCCGGGCCCCGGATCCGTGCTACCCTTGCGTCACCCTGACCAAGGAGTTCCGAGATGAAGACCTGCCTGACAGCCCTCGTCCTCTCCCTCGCCCCGGCGATGGCCATGGCCGCCTGCGGTTACGACCGCACCGCCATGTCCTGCGCCGACGGCGCCACATACGACGCCGACCAGCAACGCTGCGTGCCCACCACCGGCTGAGGCAAGTCGCGCGCGACGTCGCGTGGGCCGCCGCCCGTAAGCCCGCGTTAACGACGCGCCCGCTATACCCTCCCGGACAAATCCGAAACGGGGGCGACATGGCGACGGAACTGGTGACTCGGGGCGGTGCCGACACGGAGACCCGGCCGCTGCCCCGCCCTGCCGCCCGCCCGGCCCTGTCCCGCCGGCAGAAGGCGGCGATCGTCGTGCGGCTCCTGCTGGCCGAGGGCGCGACCCTCCCCCTGGGCAACCTGCCCGAGACCCTCCAGGCGGAGCTGACCACGCAGATCGCCGGCATGTCCTTCATCGACCGGACCACCTTGCGCGAGGTCGTGGAGGAGTTCGCCTCCGAGCTCGATGCCATCGGGCTCAGTTTCCCCGGCGGGCTCGAAGGCGCCCTCAGGGTGCTCGAGGGGGCGATTAACCCCGATCTTGCCGCGCGCCTGCGCGCCCAGTCCGGCCAGCTCTGGGACGACGACCCGTGGGACGCGATCGCCGCGATCCAGGCCTCCCGCCTCACGGCGATCCTCAAGCGCGAGAGCTCCGAGGTCGGCGCCGTGGTCCTGTCCAAGCTTCCCATCGCCCGCGCGGCCGAGATCCTGGGCTCCCTGCCGGGCCCCGACGCCCGTCGCCTGACCCTCGCGGTCAGCGAGACCTCCGACATCGCGCCCCCGATCGTGGCCCGCATCGGGCTGGCCCTGGCCGCCGAGTTGCGGGCCGAGCCGCCCCGCGCCTTCGCGACCGCCGCGGTGGAGCGGCTGGGCGCGATCCTCGACGTCTCCGCCGGGCCCACCCGCGAGGACGTTCTGACCGGCCTGGCCGAGGAGGACGAGGACCTCGCCGAGCGGGTGCGCCGCGCGATCTTCACCTTTGCCGACATTCCCTCCCGGCTGGAGCGCCGCGACGTGCCCGCCCTTGCGCGCGCGCTCGACCAGGCAGAGCTGATCCGCGCCGTGGCCGGCGCCCGCGAGCCGGGGCCGAAGGCCACCGCCGAGTTCCTGCTCGAGAGCCTGCCCGTGCGGATGGCCGACACGATCCGCGAGGGAGCGGCCGAGACCGGCGAGATCGCCGCGGCCGAGGCCGAGGCGGCCCAGATCGCCGTCGTCCGGACCCTGAGGGAGATGCTCGACAGGGGCGAGCTGCGGCTCGCGGGGTGAACTTGTGATCGTCTCCCTCCGGCGATAGACAATCCCGGCACGTAAGGGGGACGCGCCGGTGGCCGCCAAAGACAGATCCGACCTCGCAGATGCCATCCAGGACGTGGCGATGCGCGGGCTGCTGTCGCTGGTCAAGGCGCTCCCCTACCGCCGCCGGGTGCCGCTGATGGGCTGGCTGGCCAGCCATCTCGTCGCCCCCGTGGCCGGCTGGCGCACCCGCATTCGCGAAAACCTCGCCCATGCCCGCCCCGACCTCCCCGCAGAGGAGGTGGAGCGGCTGGTCCGCGCGGTTCCCGACAACGTGGGCCGCACCCTGGTCGAGATCTACTCGGGCGCCGAGTTCAAGTCCCACGTCGCCGGCACGCCGCTCTCCGGCCCCGGCGCCGAGGCCCTTGCCGAGGCGCGCGACGCCGGGCGCCCCGTGGTCCTCGTCACCGCGCATCTGGGCAACTTCGATGCCCTGCGCGCCACGCTCTTCGCCGAAGGCTACGAGCTGGCCGCGCTCTACCGGCCCATGAACAACGCCCGCTTCAACGCCCACTACGTCCGCGCCCTGTCCGAAATCGGAACGCCCCTCTATCCCCGCTCCCGCGAGGGGATCGTGAAATACGTCCGCCACCTGGCCGGGGGCGGGATCATCGGCATCCTGACGGACGTCTATTCCAGCCGCGGCGCGGGCATCACCTTCTTCGGCCGCTCCGCGCCCACCTCCACCGCCGCCTGCGCCTGGGCGCTCAAGCACGGCGCGGTTGTGATCCCCTGCTACGGGCTTCGGCGCGAGAACGGGCTCGACTTCGAGGTGATGCTCGACGCCCCCGTCCCCCATGGCGACGCGGTCGCGATGACCCAGGAGATCACCGACCGGCTGGAGCGGGTCGTGCGCGACCACATGGGCCAGTGGTTCTGGATTCACCGCCGCTGGAAGCCCGAGCGCCAGAAGCGCCGCCGCCGCCGCTCCGCCTGACGAAGCGTCAGTCGATCCGCGCCGCGCCCACGACCGGGCCGGGCCCGTCCTGCTGCACCACGATGGCCCCCGGCCCCTCGACGGCGATCTCGCGCGACCAGGTGCCGGTCCCGTCCCAGCGGTCGAGCAAGGTCCAGGCGCGCACCACGTTGACGTAGTCCATCACCGCGCCCGCGTTCTCGCCGCCCTCGATCTCCACCCGCTCGTGGGGGCTGAACGTGACCAGCTGCACCAGCAGGTCACCCCCCGCCCCGCCGGGCGCGGTCGCGGTGACCGCCACCGCGTCGCCGTCGCGCATCACCTCCACGTCCACGGGATGGGCGGTGTCGCGATGGGCCTGGATCAGGTCGGCGACTTCCATCACCCGGCTCCCGATCACCCGGTCGGCACCGCCGACTACCATCTGGGGGGTATAGATCATGCGCTCGCCGGCGGCCTTGGCATAGGCCTTCTGGCGGTGGGTGAAGGCCGGGTCCGCGAACCCGTCCGGCCACCCGATATAATCCCAGTAATCGACGTGCAGCGCCAGCGCGAGCACGTCCTCCTTCCGCGCCAGTTCCACCATCAGCGCGTCGGCGGGCGGACACGACGCGCAGCCCTGGGAGGTGAACAGTTCCACCACGACCGGCTGCTCCTCGTCCGCCGCCGCACCCGTCGCGGGCAGCGCGAACGCTGCGGCGGCGACGGTAGCACGGACGAGATTTCGCATGGAGGGCTCCGGAAGCATCTGCTGCCGGAGAGGTCTAGACCGGCCCACCCACCCGTGCCAATCAACGTTTTGAGAGAGAAGGCGCGCTTTGCGCCCGCTCTGCTGCATACTGTTGCATACCGATTGGAAACGATCTATCGGCCCGCTACGTTGTGCACGGACGCAAGAGCCATTTCCCGCAAGATCCGCCAGGACAAGGAGACAGCCATGCCGATCGAGGTCGGACACGATAGCAGCAAGACCCGCCGCACGCTCGAGGTCGGTGGCACCAGCTACGGCTACTACTCCCTCGACGCCGCGAAGGAGGCAGGACTGGGCGACTTCTCCAACCTGCCCAAGTCGCTCAAGACGCTGACCGAGAACATCCTGCGCTTCGAGGATGGCAAGACTACCACGGTCGAGGACATCAAGGCCTTCTCCACCTGGGCCGAGAACGGCGGCAAGGTCGACCACGAGATCGGCTACCGCCCCGCCCGCGTGCTGATGCAGGACTTCACCGGCGTTCCCGCCGTCGTCGACCTCGCCGCGATGCGCGACGGGATCGAGGCTCTGGGCGGCGACGCGCAGAAGATTAACCCGCTCAACCCCGTCGACCTCGTCATCGACCACTCGGTTATGATCGACGAGTTCGGTAACCCGCGCGCCTTCCAGCAGAACGTCGAGCGCGAGTACGAGCGCAACATCGAGCGCTACACCTTCCTCAAGTGGGGCCAGAAGGCGTTCCAGAACTTCCGCGTGGTCCCGCCGGGCACCGGCATCTGCCACCAGGTGAACCTCGAATACCTCTCCCGCACCGTCTGGCACGACACCGACCAGAACGGCGACCTCGTGGCCTATCCCGACACGCTGGTGGGCACCGACAGCCACACCACCATGGTCAACGGCGCCGCCGTCCTGGGCTGGGGCGTGGGCGGCATCGAGGCCGAGGCCGCGATGCTGGGCCAGCCGGTCTCCATGCTGATCCCCGAGGTCGTGGGCTTCAAGCTGTCGGGCTCCATGCCCGAGGGCACCACCGCCACCGACCTCGTGCTGCGCGTCTGCGAGATGCTGCGCGAGAAGGGCGTGGTGCAGAAGTTCGTGGAGTTCTACGGCGACGGGCTCGACAACGTGCCGCTCGCCGACCGCGCGACCATCGGCAACATGTCCCCCGAGTTCGGTGGCACCTGCGCCTTCTTCCCCATCGACGACGAGACCCTGCGCTATCTCGGCCAGACGGGCCGCTCCGACGAGACCATCGCGCTCGTCGAGGCCTACGCCAAGGAGCAGGGCCTGTGGCGCAACGCGGGCGACGAGCCGATCTTCTCCGACACGCTCGAGCTGGACATGGCGACGGTGAAGCCCGCGATCTCCGGGCCCAAGCATCCCCAGCAGCACATCGACCTCGACCGGGCGGCGACCACGTTCCACAAGTACATCGACGACCAGCGCAACGGCGGCGGCGACCCCGACGAGAAGGAGGCGACCCGCTGGGCCGCCGAGGGCGGGCAGCCCGCGCCCAAGGACATCCCCGGCGACACCGGCAAGCACAAGCGCGCGCATGTCACGATGAAGGACATCGACGGCGAGGAGAAGTCGTTCGAGCTCCATGACGGCTCCATCGTCATCGCCTCGATCACGTCCTGCACCAACACGTCGAACCCCTACGTGATGATCGGCGCCGGCCTGATCGCCCGCAAGGCGCGCGAGCTGGGTCTCGACCGCAAGCCCTGGGTCAAGACATCGCTGGCGCCGGGTTCCCAGGTCGTGTCCTCCTACCTCGACGAGACGGGCCTGCAGGACGACCTGGACGCCATCGGCTTCCACCTGGTGGGCTACGGCTGCACCACCTGCATCGGCAATTCCGGGCCCATCCCCGAGGAGCTGTCGAAGGCGGTGAACGACAACGACCTGATCGCTTGCTCGGTGCTCTCGGGCAACCGCAACTTCGAGGGCCGGATCTCGCCAGACGTGCGCGCCAACTACCTCGCCTCGCCGCCGCTCGTGGTGGCCTACGCGCTGGTGGGCGACATGAACGTCGACATCACCACCGAGCCCCTGGGCCAGGACAAGGACGGCAACGACGTCTTTCTCAAGGACCTCTGGCCGTCCCAGAACGAGATCGCCAAGCTCGTGGAGCAGACCGTGACCTCGGACCGCTTCAAGGAGAAATACGCCGACGTCTTCGAGGGCGACGAGCGCTGGCGCGAGATCGACACCACCGACGACAAGACCTACGACTGGCCGGCCGGCTCGACCTATGTCCAGGAACCGCCCTTCTTCAAGGAGATGGACAAGTCCCCCGGCGCGATCTCGAACATCGAGGGCGCCCGGATGCTCGCCATGCTCGGCGACATGGTCACCACCGACCACATCTCGCCCGCGGGATCGTTCAAGGAAAGCTCGCCCGCGGGCAGCTACCTCACCGAGCGCCAGGTCGCCCCGCGGGAGTTCAACTCCTACGGCTCGCGCCGCGGCAACCACGAGGTCATGATGCGCGGCACCTTCGCCAATATCCGCATCAAGAACGAGATGCTCGACGGGGTCGAGGGCGGCTTCACCAAGGGCCCCGACGGCAACGAGATGCCGATCTACGACGCCGCGATGGACTACATCGACCAGGGCACTCCCCTCGTCGTGATCGCGGGCCAGCAATACGGCGCCGGGTCCAGCCGCGACTGGGCGGCCAAGGGCACGGCGCTCCTGGGCGTCAAGGCGGTGATCGCCGAGAGCTACGAGCGCATCCACCGCTCCAATCTCGTGGGCATGGGCGTCCTGCCGTTCGAGTTCACGAACGGCGAGGGCCGCGAAAGCCTCGGGCTCACCGGTGACGAGAGCTTCTCGATCACCGGCCTCGAAGAGGACTTCGCCCCCGGCGCGGTGGTGCCCTGCACCATCACCTACGCCGACGGCACCACCAAGGAGATCGAGATCAAGAGCCGGATCGATACCGGGATCGAGATCGACTACGTCAAGAACGGCGGCGTGCTGCACTACGTTCTGCGCCGCCTCGCCGACAACGCCGCGGCCGCCTGAGCCGCGCAGCCCCAAGGCCCGCCCCCGACCGGGGCGGGCCTATTCCGTCCCGGGCGCGACCGTGTCGCCCAGGGACACCTCCCCCTCCTCCAGGACCGAGGCGTACCAGCCGCCGTGCCCCCGCACGGCCGAGTAGCCCCCCTCCCCGAACGTCTCCTCCATCCGCGAGCAGGGCGGGCACGGCCCCTCCACCCGAAAAAGCGCCGTCCCCACGCGCAGATCCGCACCCCGTAGGGCCGCCAGGTTCAGCCCCGCCACCACGATGTTGCGCCGCAGGTCCTCCGCCCGCACCGCCTCCACACCGAGAAGCGCCGCGATCACGCCCAAGTGCTCGGCCTGGATCAGCGTCACCGCCCGCTTGCCCGGCCGCCCGTGATCGCCCTCGAGGCCTGCCGTGCCGATCCGCGCGGCCGTCACCGGCACCACCCCCGCGCGCCGCGCGGGACGCAGGCCCATCCACGCGACGCGGCCCCCTTGCGCGTGGCGCGCCATCATCGCGCGCATTCCGCCCGTTCCCGTGACCATGGCATCCCCCTGACACTGCCGGCTCCCGCCCTATCTCGCGCTCCCACACCCATCCGCCAAGGGGAGACGACATGATCGACCGCCGCCAACTCCTGGCCACCGGCGCCGCGCTGCCGCTGGTCCCCGCCGCCGCCCGCGCCCAGTCGGACGCGCCCGCCACCGCCGCCACCCTGGCAGACGCCCAGCGATTCACCGTCGGCGAGGCGACCGTGACCGCGCTGTCCGACGGCGCGCTCAGGATCGGGCCGGAGGCGCTCCAGGGGATCGACGCCGAAGGCTACGCCACCCTGATGGAGGAGCAGTTCCGCAACCCCGACACGTTCCGCGCCGCCGTCAACGGCTGGCTCGTGGACGAGGGCGGCGGCGAGCTGTCGCTGATCGACGCGGGCGCGGGCGCCACTATGGGCGACAGCCTCGGGCGCCTCATGGAGAACCTGCGCGCCACCGGCACCGATCCGGGGCAAATCACCCGCCTCGTGGCGACCCACCTCCACCCCGATCACGTGGGCGGCGCGGTGATCGACGGCGCGGCCGCCTTCCCCAACGCCGAGCTGGTCGTGTCGGAGACCGAGCGCGCCTTCTGGACCGACGACGCCAACATGGCCGAGGGCAGCGAGGACTTCTTCCGCATCGCCCGCCAGGTCCTCGACCTCTACGGCGACCGGCTCTCCCCGATCTCGGACGAGGCCGAGGTCACGTCGGGCCTGACGGCCGTGCCGCTGCCCGGCCACACCCCAGGCCATACCGGCGTCCGCCTCGCCTCGGGCGACACCAGCGTCCTGATCTGGGCCGACATCGTCCATGTCCTGCCGGTGCAGTTCGCCCGGCCGCAGGTCACCGTGGGCTTCGACGTGAACCCCGAGCAGGCGGCGCAGACCCGCGAGCGCATCCTCGACCAGGTCGTCACCGAGCGCACCATGATCGCGGGCTCCCATATCGACTTCCCCGGCCTGGGCCACGTCAAGCGCGACGGGTCGGGCTACCGCCTGGTCGACGCGCCCTACCCCTATTCCTCCTGAAGGATCGCACCATGACCCGACTTCCCGACGCCCAGCGCCTGTCCGTGGGCTCCATCCGCGTGACAGCCCTCTCGGACGGCCCCCTTCCCCTCGGGCTCGACCAGCTCAAGGGCATCGACGAGGCCGACTACGCCCGCATCCTGCGCGAGCGCCACGCCGACCCGGCCACCTGGCGCTCCGGCCTCAACGCCTTCGTCGTCGAGACGGGCGAGCGCACCGTGCTCGTCGACGCGGGCGTCGCGGGCAACATGGGCGAGCACACGGGCCGCGTGATGGGCAACTTCCAGGCCGCGGGTTTCGCGCCCAGCGACGTGGACACCGTGTTCGTCACCCACATGCACGGCGACCACGTGGCGGGCCTCCTGTCGGACGGCGCGGCCGCCTTCCCCGACGCAGCGCTGCGCGTCCACGCCGCCGACCGCGCCCATTTCGAGGGGTCCGACGACCTGGCCACCTCGGTCCTCTCGGCCTACGGCGACCGGGTCGAGACGTTCGAGGGCGAGGCCGACATCGCGCCGGGCCTGCGCGCCCTGCCCCTGCCAGGGCACACGCCGGGCCATTGCGGGCTCCAAATATCCGACGGCGACGCAGGCCTGCTGATCTGGACCGACATCGTCCATGTCGCCCCGATCCAGCTCGCCCGCCCCGAGGTCGGCACCGGCTTTGACGTGGACGTGGACCAGGCGCGCGAAACGCGGACGCGCATGCTCGACCGGGTGTCCGCCGACGGCACGATGATCGCGGGCAGCCATATCGGCTTTCCGGGCATCGGCTGGATCGACCGGGCGCGCGAGGGCTTCGCCTTCGTGCCCGCGCGCTACACCCACGATACCTGAGCGGGGGATGCTGCGCGTCCTCCTCGCCGGGGCGTTCCTCGCCCCGGCCCTGCCCGCGGCAGCCCAGGACGCCCCCGCGCGCCCCTGGTGCGGCGCGGGCCCCATGAACGCCGCCGAACGCACGATCTGCGCCACGCCCGAGCTGTCGCGGCTCGACGCGCGGCTGGCCGAGGCCTACGGCCGCCTGCGCTCGGCCGATGACCGCCAGGACATATGGCTGCGGCAGGTCCGCGACGCCTGCGGGCGCGACGTGACCTGCCTGCGCGCGGCCTACGTGGACCGGATCCGCTTCGTGACCCTGCGCCGTGATGCGGGGGGCGACGATGGCGCGTGAGCCGCTGAACCTCTCCGGCTGGACGGTGGCGCCGGGCACCGCCCGAACGATCGAGCTGCCGATCTCCGTCCAGACCGACCACACGCCCGCCACCATGTCCGTGCGCGCGGTCCATGGCCGCCGCCCCGGGCCGACGCTCTTCGTCTCCGCCGCGATCCACGGCGACGAGATCATCGGGGTGGAGATCTGCCGCCGCCTCCTGCAGGCGCCGCAGCTCGCCTCCCTGCGCGGCACGCTCCTCGTCGTGCCCATCGTCAACACCTTCGGCTTCCTCAACCAGTCGCGCTACATGCCCGACCGGCGCGATCTCAACCGCTGCTTCCCCGGCTCCGAGCGCGGCTCGCTGGCCTCGCGGCTGGCCAACATCTTCATGACCCAGATCGCGGCCCGCTCAGACCTCGGCATCGACCTGCATTCCGCCGCGATCCACCGCACCAACCTGCCCCAGATCCGCGTCTCCGCCTCCAGCCGCGAGACGCTGGACCTCGCCCGCGCCTTCGGCGCCCCCCTGGTGATCCGCGCCAAGCTGCGCGAGGGCTCCATGCGCGAGGCGGCGCGCAAGGCGGGCTGCGACGTGCTGCTCTACGAGGCCGGCGAGGCGCTCCGCTTCGACGAGATGTCGGCCCGGATCGGTGCCTCGGGCATCCTGCGCGTCATGCGCGCCATGGACATGATCCCCGCCCGCGGCCTGCCCCGCCGTGCCGCCCAGCCCGTGGTGGTCACCGGCTCCGTCTGGCTGCGCGCGCCCGCCTCGGGGCTGCTGCGCCTCTTCCGGGAGGTGGGCGAGCACGTGGAGGACGGCCAGCTCCTGGCCATCGTCTCCAGCCCCTTCGGAACCCACGAGGCCGAGATCCGCGCCCCCGCCGCGGGCGTCCTCATGGGCCGCGCGACCATGCCCGTGGTCAACGAGGGCGACGCCGTCTACCACCTCGCTGACGTGCCCGTGGACGACACCGAGGACCGCCTGTCCCAGCTCACCGCCGAGCTGGACGCCGACCCGATGTTCGACGAGGACGAGATCCTCTGACGCCCTCGCACCTTCCAGCGCCTGCGCGAATCCCGTAAGGGAGGGCCGAACCAGACACCCGAAGCTCGAGGACCCGCCAGATGGCCACCACCAAGTTCGTCTATCACATGGACGGCGTCTCCAAGACGATCCCCGGCGGCAAGAAGCTGTTCGAGAACATCAAGCTCAATTTCCTGCCCGGCGTGAAGATCGGCGTCGTCGGCCAGAACGGCGCGGGCAAATCCACCCTCCTCAAGATCATGGCCGGCATGGACAAGGACTTCTCCGGCGAGGCCTGGCACGCCGAGGGCGCCCGCGTGGGCTACCTCGCCCAGGAGCCCCAGCTCGACGAGGCGCTCGACGTGCGCGGCAACGTCATGCAGGGCGTCTCCCAGAAGCAGGCCAAGCTCGACCGCTTCAACGAGCTTGCCATGAACTACTCCGACGAGACCGCCGAGGAGATGGCCGCCCTCCAGGACGAGATCGACAGCGAGAACCTGTGGGATCTCGACAGCCAGATCGACATCGCCATGGAGGCCCTGCGCTGCCCCCCCGACGATGCCCCCGTCGACACCCTCTCGGGCGGCGAGAAGCGCCGGGTCGCGCTCTGCCGGCTCCTGCTCGAGGCGCCCGACATGCTGCTCCTCGACGAGCCGACCAACCACCTCGACGCCGAGACCATCGCCTGGCTCCAGGCCCACCTGATCGAGTACAAGGGCACGATCCTGATCGTCACCCACGACCGTTACTTCCTCGACTCGATCACCGGCTGGATTCTCGAGCTCGACCGCGGCCGCGGCATCCCCTACGAGGGCAACTACTCCGCCTGGCTCGACCAGAAGGCCAAGCGGCTGGAGCAGGAAGCGCGCGAGGACAAGGCCAAGCAGCGCACCCTCAGCCGCGAGCTCGACTGGATCCGCCAGGGCGCCAAGGCGCGCCAGGCCAAGTCCAAGGCCCGCATCAACGCCTACGAGAAGCTCTCCCAGCAGTCCGAGCGCGAGCGCGTGGGCAAGGCCCAGATCGTGATCCCCAACGGCGAGCGCTTGGGCTCCAAGGTGCTCGAGGTCGAGGACCTGCGCCTGACCAAGGGCGAGCACCTGCTGATCGACGGTCTCTCCTTCCAGCTTCCCCCGGGCGGCATCGTCGGCGTGATCGGGCCCAACGGCGCGGGCAAGACCTCCCTCTTCCGCTGCCTGACGGGCCAGGACGAGCCCGACCAGGGGCTGGTCGACTGGGGCGACACGGTGGACCTGTCCTACGTGGACCAGTCCCGCGACGCCCTGAACCCCGACAACAACGTGTGGGAGGAGATCTCGGGCGGCGGCGAGGTCATCGACCTGGGCGACGCGCAGATGAACTCCCGCGCCTATTGCGGCGCCTTCAACTTCAAGGGCAGCGCCCAGCAGCAGAAGGTCGGCCTGTGCTCGGGCGGCGAGCGCAACCGCGTCCACCTGGCCAAGCTCTTGAAGTCGGGGGGCAACGTGCTGCTGCTCGACGAGCCCACCAACGACCTCGACGTGGAGACCCTCCGCGCCCTCGAGGACGCGCTGGAGGACTTCGCCGGCTGCGCCGTCATCATCTCCCACGACCGCTTCTTCCTCGACCGCCTGTGCACCCACATCCTCGCCTTCGAGGGCGACGCCCACGTGGAATGGTTCGAGGGCAACTTCCAGGCCTACGAGGAAGACAAGATCCGCCGCCTGGGCGCGGACGCCGTGCGGCCCACGCGGGTGAAGCACCGGAAGTTTTCGAGGTAAAAAAAGGGGTCGGCGCGCTGCGCGCCGACCCATCCCGTCCCGACTCGGGGGTCATACGAGGGCCGCATACCACATGCTGAGGCTGTCTATCTGAGATAGATATTCCTTTTTTTCCAGTAGCTTCTACCGTGTTTCGAAAACGGGTACGGATCGTTGACGGCCCACCGCCTTCCTGCCGCGAAGGAGCGTCCGCGAGCCCTCCTTCGCAATTCTCCGCGGATCGCGCGTCAGGCCGTCCGCTTGCGCCGCGCGACCATGCCCGCAACGCCGATCCCCACCAGCAGCAGCGGAGCCGTCGCGGGCAGCGGCACGGGTGCCGGGACCACCTCGAACGCCGTCCCGTCGTTCGGGCCGTCGGGTGTATAGGTCGCCGTCCAGACACCTTCGCTGTCGATGTAGAACTGGCCGGCGTTGATGTCCTCTGTCGCCCCGAACTCGAACAGGTCGAGGATGATGTCGTCGCCTAGGAAGGACGCGGAGACCGAGACGTCGGTGGCGCTCACGTCGATGTCGTAGCGGCCGATGAAGAAGGTGTTGAAATCCTCCTCCGGCCGCGACAGCAGGGTGGCCCCTTGAGGGTTCACCGACGGCTCCACAGGAAACTCGAAGTCCTCGCGGTCGAACGATGCCGAATAGATGAAGTCGGGTTCCGTCAGTCCGTCCACGTCGAACCGGAAGCTTCCCGAATAGGGCCTGGTCTCCGAGAAAACCGGATCGCCGGTCGTCCTGTCCTCGATCGTGGCGGAGGTTCCCGCGAAATCGACCACGAGCGTCCCGGCCGTCGCCCCGCCTGCCATGCAGGTGGCAAGCGCCGCTGCGGTGAATACCTTCATGGAAAATGACCCTCTTCGCGTTAACACGCCGCTAACTCGTCAAGGTCTCCGCAAATGTCCAGTATCAAAGGGATTTTTCACCCTAAGCGCGAGCCGGTGCCGACTTATACGCCTGCGTTCGCCCCAATCGGCCGCCTCATCCGTATGCCGCCCCCCTAAACGCGAAAGGGCCGCCTCACTGGGCGGCCCTTGTCGGGAGAACTCCGGAAGTCAGAGCTTCTTCTTCGCCACGTTGGCCGCCTTCTTGGCAAGATCGCCCTTGGGGCTGCCGTGGCTACCACCCGTCTTTCCAAGGCCGGAGGTTCCCTTCGGCCCCGCGGTGGGGCCGCGGGTCTTGGACTTGTTGCCGAAGGCCGAGGCGGCACGCCGGACTATGCTACCGAGATTCATGGTGCGTCTCCCTGTCTGGGCGGCTCGATTGCCGCACATTCAGGTATTAACGCCGCGTGTGGCACCCTCGTTCCTGCGATCCGGGCACATGGCATACCGTGCGCCTCCAGGCTTCGAATGCCCCGCCCTCCGTCATCGCGACAAAAAAAGGGCGCCCGCAGGCGCCCTCCCCAAAATCCTGTCCGAAAGCTCGGCGGTCTTCAGACCAGCTCGAGGTTCCCGGCGGATTCACGGCCGTCGCGGCCGGACTGCAGCTCGTACTGGACCTTCTGGTTGTCGGCGAGGCCCGTCAGGCCGGCGCGCTCGACAGCCGAGATGTGGACGAACACGTCCTTGCCGCCCGAGTCGGGCTGGATGAAGCCGAAGCCTTTGGTGGGGTTGAACCATTTCACGGTGCCGGTGGCCATCGTGAGATCTCCTGTAGTCATGTCCTGTTCGCGGAAGTGCAACAGCGTGGCGAAACGTGCCCGGATCGAAAGTGCTGCAGGTCCGAAAGGAAAGTACAGAGTATCGACGGTGTAGCTTGCGAGACTTTATTTACCCCCATTCACCATCCCTGTCCACCCTCAGCGTTCGGGCCTCCTCGTCCTCCTCGCGCTGCGCGCGTTGCCAGGCGGCGAAATCCCGCTCGAACATGTTGGCCTTGGCGATCCGCATCTGCGCGTAGGTCGCGAGCACGCGGTTGATCCTCCCCTGGTAGCCCCGGCCCATCGCCCGGTAGAAGGCCGCGACGCTCTCGTCCAGGCGCAGGGTAATCTGCACCTTGCGTTCCCGTACGTCGACGTCCTCCTCCAGGGTGCGCCAGGCATCCGGGCACAGGTCGCGGATCAGGTCTTCCACCACGCTCTCGTCCTCCAGGGCACGGAGGTTGCGCAGCATGCGGTCGCGGGCGATGCGCCCCTTCTGGGTCGGTCTGGTCATGCCCGCATCCTGGGGGCGGACACGTTAGGGGGGCGCGAACCCTGCGTTCGCACCCCCCCTAGTATCATTTCGTTTCCGCTGCTCCGGAACTCCTGCGGGAGTCCGACGGGACTCCTACAGGTGCTTCCTGGCCGTCCTCGCCACGCCGCGGGCCAGTTGGCTCTCGGCGGAGCCTCCCCTGCGGGTGGTGGGCCTGCGGCTCATCCGGCGGCCCCGCGACCGGCCGAAAATCCCCATCGCACTGCGGATCAGTCGTCCAAGCATGTCACTCTCCACTGCTACTACCCTCGGGTTCACTCACTCGAACCCGCTGACGGTCCCATAACGTGGCCCCTCCCGGCGCGTTCCCGGGCCAGGCGCGATTTCGCAATGTCGCGAACATGCCACTTGGCGAAAAGCACGAATCGTGTCTTGCTCACGTCGGGAGGCTCCGAAATGCCGCTGCTCATGACCTTGTCCCTGCTGGTCTTCGCCCCGGCGCTGGCCCTCGTCGCGGCCTGGTTGGGCGACCCGGTGATCCTGTCGCTCCTCTGCGTCGCCACCATCCCCGCCTGCCTCGTCGTCGCCGCAAGGCTCTGGCGCCGCTCCTAGAGCGCGGCCATCACCTCGTCGCGGAGGGCCTCGATCTCGCGCGTCCAGGCGCCGCGGCCCTTCTCCAACACGCCCTTGCCCTGCCCCAGCGCCTCGGCATAGACGACGCGATCGCCCAGCACCGCCTCAGCGCAGCGCACGTCCCTCTCCGCGAGGAGCGCCCGCACGTCGTCGGAAACCCGCGTGCCCGCCTTGTACCGGTTGAGCACGATCATCGTCGGCACCCCCACCCGGTCGGTCAGGTCCAGGATCGAGTCGAGCGCCCAGACATCCACCGCGCTCGTGGCCACGGGCACCAGCACCATGTCGCTCTCCCGCAGGGCCGGGCGAAGGTCGGAATCCACCTTGGGGGGCGTGTCCACCAAAACGACGTCATGGGCCCGCGAGAGCTTCTTCATCTCGTAGCCCACGCCCCAGGCGGAGGCGGTGGAGAAATCCATTCCCTCGTCGCCTCCCTCAAGCCGGGTCATGAACCACCGCCCCAGGGAACCCTGCGGATCGGTATCGAGCAGCGAGACGGAACGTCCGCTCCGCACCAGGGCCACGGCCATGTTGGCCGCGAGGGTCGTCTTTCCCGACCCGCCCTTCTGCTGCGCCACCGTGATCACCTGTCCCATCGGCGCCCCTCCCCGTTTCGCCCCGACGGTAGACCGGGCGGAAGGGGGCTGCAATCAGAGGCTGGCAAGTCCCGTGATCACCGCCGCGGAGATGGCCCCGGCCCCCGTCATGGCCAGCCCGCCCGCCAGGACGAACAGCCCCTCGCCGGTCAGCAGTCCGCTGCAAAGGAGCACGACCGACAGCCCCAGCACCGAGGAGGAGAAGGGCACGATCTCGAGGAGCGGCATCGTCGCCCCCGCCAGCAGGCAGGCGGCGATCACGAACCGCTGGGCGCGGCGCCCGACCAGGAGCGGGAACCGCCCCTGCGCGTTGCGGTCGATCCAGTCGGCGAGGCCCTGAAGCCGCCCGGCGCCGTGGCGCAGGCGCGCGCCCTCGATCTCGCGGCGCCGGATTTTGCCCGGCAACCACAACCGGGAACGCCCCGCTAGCATCTGCACGGCCACCAGCGCGATGGTCAGGCCGCACAGGCTCGAGAAGAGCGGAATGCCCGACAGGGGCGACACGACCAGCAGCGCCGGGATCAGCATCACCGGCAGGAACGCGGTCGGCCCGAAAGCGTCCAGAACGTCGGCCACGGTCAGCCGCTCGCGATCCGCGACGCGCTCCAATCGGTCGACGATATCCCTGACGGCGTGGTGGTTCCCTGACATGGACAGCAGATGGTGGGGCACCCTCCCCGCGCCAAGCCCTTGCCCCCGGACGCCCCCCGATTCAATGTGGTCAAAACACGCGGAGGCAGAGCGATGGGAATGACCCGGCGACAGGTCGGACTGGGACTGGGCGCCCTCGGGCTATCGGCATGTGCCGGCCCGCCGAGCCTTGCCCCCGCCCCGGCGGAAGAGGTGATGCGCGCAGTCCCCGATCCCGGATGGCGCGAGTGGGTGGCGGCGTTCCGCCCCCGGGCGCTGTCCCGCGGCGTCTCCGGCGCGACGTGGGACCGGGCCTTCGCCCGAGCGGGCTTCCTGCCCGGCGTGATCGAGCGCGACCGCAACCAGACCGAGTTCACCCGCACGCTGGAGGACTATCTCCAGATCGCGGCGAACGAGGAGAAGGTGGCGCGCGGGCGCGCCGCCTTCGCCCGGCAGGCCGCCACGTTGCAGGCGATCGAGGCGCGCTATGGCGTCGACGCCGAGGTGGTGGCCGCCATCTGGGGCGTGGAGAGCGATTTCGGCCGCAGGCGCGGGGCGATCCCGGTCGTCTCGGCGCTTTCGACCCTGGGCTACGACGGCCGGCGCGGCGCGTTCTTCGAGGACCAGCTCGTCGCCGCGCTCCTGATCGTGCAGCGTGGCGACACGACGCCCGAGCGGATGGTGGGAAGTTGGGCGGGCGCCATGGGCCATACCCAGTTCATCCCCACCTCCTACCAGGCCTACGCGGTGGATTTCACCGGCGACGGGCGCCGCGACATCTGGGCCGAGGACCCCGCCGACGCGCTGGCCTCCGCCGCCAACTACCTGGCGCGCTCGGGCTGGCAGCGGGGGCAGCCCTCGTCGAGCGAGGCGGTCGCGGGTACCTCCGGCGGGCGCCTGATCACGCCCCAGCCGGGGGGGCCGGGCTTCCGCGTCTATCCGAATTTCGACGTGATCAAGCGCTATAACAATTCCACGAACTACGCGCTCGGCGTCGGCTACCTCGCCCGGCGGCTCGCGGGCGGCGGGCCGATCCGGGGCACCTTCCCCCCCGACAGTTACGGCTTGACCAAGGACCAGAGGGTCGCCCTGCAGCGCGGGCTCAACCGGCGCGGCTTCTACGCGGGCACGCCAGACGGCGTGATCGGGTCGGGTACGCGCGAGGCGATCGAGGCGTTTCAGGACGCCCGCGGCCTGGCCCGGACGGGCGAGCCCTCGCCCGCCCTCCTGTCGATGCTCTGAGCGGGGCTGCATCCGCCTGTCCCGACCTACGCCCGTCTTGCCGAGCGGACCGAAAAAGCCGCCGCGCATCCGGAAGGATGGCGGCGGCAGGGGCGGGGTCGGCCCGGCCGGGACACAGGCAACGTCCGAAGAGGCAGGCGGCGCCGGTGGGACGGCGACCGCGATGGCCAAGGCGCGAGAACCCGCAGGCAGAAACTCACAGCTGGGTCAGGTGCAGCCCCCCGATCAGAAGGACCGTCAACGCCACGCAGCCCAGGTAATCGGACAGCCGCGTCTCGGACCGGCGGAGGGATTGGCGGAACTGGCGGATCATGGGGACCTCCGAAACATCTGTTGCCACTTTGTTCTCACGACGATCCGATTCGATCAAGAACTTTTTAGGAACATTCATCGAAATCCCCGGTCAGACTGTGAGCAGCCGGATCGCCTTGTCCTGCTCCATCAGCCACAGGAGCGCCCGCGCTGCCGCGCCGCGGGCGCCCTCCAGACCCGGATCGGTGGCCAGGAGGGCCCGCGCGTCGCGCTGGGCAAGCTGCATCAGGTCGGCCTGGCGCTCCATGTCGGCGACGCGGAACCGGGGCAGGCCCGATTGCGCGTGGCCGAGCACGTCGCCCGCGCCGCGCAGCGCGAGATCCTCCTCCGCGATGCGGAACCCGTCCTCCGTCTCGCGCAGGATCTCCAGCCGCCGCCGTCCCGTGGCACCGGGATCGGGGGCGTGGATCAACAGACAGGTGGAGCGCGTGGCGCCCCGCCCCACCCGACCGCGCAACTGGTGAAGCTGCGCCAGCCCGAACGCCTCGGCCCGCTCGATCACCATGATCGACGCGTTGGGCACGTCCACCCCCACCTCGATCACCGTCGTGGCCACGAGGACCCCGGTCTCGCCCGCGCCGAACCGCGCCATGGCGGCGTCCTTGTCGGCCGGGGCCATGCGACCGTGGACCAGGTCGACCACTTCCTCGCCCAAAGCCGCGCGCAGGCGCGCGAAACGCTCCTCGGCGGCGATCAGGTCGGTGACCTCGCTCTCCTCCACCAGCGGGCAGACCCAGTAGGCCTGGCGGCCCTCGGCCACGGCACCGCGCAGCCGCTCCACCACGTCGCCCAGCCGATCGGTGGAGACCATGGCGGTGGTCACCGGCGTGCGCCCGGGCGGCTTCTCGTCGAGGATGGAGACGTCCATGTGCCCGAACTGCGCCAGGCTCAAGGAACGCGGGATCGGCGTGGCGGTCATCACCAGCGTGTCGACCTTCTCGCCCTTCCGACCCAGCTCAAGCCGCTGGGAGACGCCGAAGCGGTGCTGCTCGTCCACGATGGCGAGCCGCAGATCGCGGAACGCCACGTCGTGGGAGAAGGCGGCGTGGGTGCCCACCAGGATCGCCGTCTCGCCCGAGGCGAGGGCGGCGAGCTTCGCGGCCCGCTCCGCGCCCTTGTCGCGCCCCGTCAGGATCTCGACGCGCACGCCCGCCGCCTCGGCAAGGGGGCGCACACCGTCCAGGTGCTGGCGCGCCAGGATGCCGGTGGGCGCCATCATCACCCCCTGCCCGCCGGCCTCCACCGCGCCCAGGAGCGCCATCAGCGCCACCAGCGTCTTGCCCGAGCCCACGTCGCCCTGCAGCAGCCGGCTCATCCGGCGCGGGCTGCCCATGTCGGCGGCGATCTCGGCCACGGCCCGCTCCTGTGCGTCCGTCGGCCGGAACGGCAGGGCGGCGCGCACCACCTCCGTCAGCCGGCCCGTCGCCACGCTGGCCCGCCCCTTGCGCTCGCGCCGCTCGGCCCGGATCAGCGCCAGGGTAAGCTGGTGGGCGAAGAGCTCGTCGTAGGCCAGCCGCCGCCGGGCCGCGTCGTCGGGCGAGACCGCCCCCTTGGGCGCGTGAGCGGTGGAGAGCGCGGCGCGCCACGCCGGCCAGCCCTCCCGCGCCACCAGGTCCGGGTAGATCCACTCCGCCAGGTCCGGCGCGCGCTCCAGCGCCGCCTGGGCGGCCCGGGCCATCAGCCGCTGGGTCACGCCGGTGGTAAGCGGATAGACGGGCTCGAAGTCGGGGATCTGGCCGGCCTCGTCGGGGCGCAGCACGTGGTCGGGATGGGCCATCTGCGCCACCCCGTCGAACAGCTCCACCCGCCCCGAGACGACCCGCCGCTCGCCGGTGGGCAGGCTGCGCGCCAGCCAGTCGCCCCGCGCGTGGAAGAAGGCGAGTTGGAATGCGGTACGGGCGTCCTCCACCTCGATCCGGGTGGGGCCACGGCCCGCGGGCGGCCGGTGGCGGCCGACGGTGACCTCCACCGTGGCCGTGGCGGGGAGGTCGAGCCCCGCGATCGTGTCGCGCCGGCGCCGGTCGATCACCGAATGGGGCAGCGCGAACAGCAGGTCGCGCGGCGCGGCGATCTTCATCTGCGCCAGGAGGGTGGCGGTCTTCGGCCCGATCCCCGGCAGGCCCGTCAGGTCGCCGAAGAGGGGCCAGAGCGCCTCGGGCCGGCTCATGCGTCCCCGATCAGCTTCAGCCAGTCATCCTCGCCAAGGACCTCGACCCCCAGATCGGCGGCCTTCTTCGCCTTCGATCCCGCGCCGGGCCCCGCGACCAGCAGGTCGGTCCTGCCCGAGACGGAACCCGAGACCTTCGCGCCCAGGGCCTCCGCCCGCGCCTTGGCCTCGGCGCGCGTCATCTTTTCCAGCGTGCCGGTGAACACGACGATCTTGCCCGCAACGGGGCTGCCTTCCGTCGCGGGCCGCTCGGCTTCCTGCACGTCCAGATGCGCCACGAGCCGGTCCATCGAGGCACGCTCGGCCTCCTGCGCGAAGGTCGTCACGAGGGTTCGCGCCATCACGCCGCCCACGCCGTCGATGGCCATGAGGTCGTCCCAGGCCTCCCCCTCCTGGGGCTCGGCGGCGCGCATGGCGGCCTCGAACGCGGCCCAGGTACCATAGTGGCGCGCCAGCAGGCGGGCGTTGATCTCGCCCACGTGGCGGATACCCAAGGCAAAGATCAGCCGCTCCAAGGGAATGCGGCGCCGCGCCTCGATCGCGTCGAAGAGTTTCGCGGCGCTGGTCTCGCCCCAGCCCTCGCGATTCTTCAACTGCCGCGCCCGCCCGGGGCCGTAGGTCTCGTGGAGGGTAAAGATGTCGGCGGGCTCTCGGATCCAGCCATCGCGGTAGAGTTCCTCCACCAGCTTCGATCCCAGCCCGTCGATGTCGAAGGCCGCGCGGGACACCACGTGCTTGAGCCGCTCCACCGCCTGGGCGGGGCAGATCAGCCCGCCCGAACAGCGGCGCACCGAATCGCCCTCCTCCCGCGGCGCGTCGGAGCCGCATTCGGGGCAGGTCCGGGGAAAGTCGAAGGGCACCGCGCCCTCGGGCCTGAGCGCGAGGTCCACGTCGGCGATCTTGGGGATCACATCGCCCGCGCGATAGACCCGCACCCGGTCGCCGACCCGGATGTCGCGCCCCTCGCGGATCGGCGCGCCCTTGGAATCGCGCCCCGCGATGTAATCCTCGTTGTGGAGCGTGGCGTTCGACACCACGACACCGCCCACCGTCACCGGAACGAGCCGCGCCACCGGGCTCAGCGCGCCGGTGCGGCCCACCTGGATCTCGATCCGCTCGAGCACGGTCCAGGCCAGCTCGGCTGGAAACTTGTGGGCGATGGCCCAGCGCGGCGTGGTGGAGCGGTAGCCCAGCCGCCTTTGCCGCGACAGGTCGTCGACCTTGTAGACCACGCCGTCGATATCGTAGCCGAGCGTGGCCCGTTCCGCCTCGATCCGGGCGTAATGGGCGAGCATCTCCTCCACCGTGTCGCAGCACACCGTCAGCGGATTGACCTCGAAGCCCATGGCGCCCAGCCGCTCGACCCCGGCCATCTGGGTCTCGCCCAAGGGGGCGCTCACTTCTCCCCAGGCATAGGCGAAGTAGCGCAGGGGCCGTCGTGCGGTGATCGCCGGGTCGAGTTGGCGCAAGGACCCGGCGGCGGCGTTGCGGGGGTTGGCGAAAGTCCGGGCACCTCCGGCCTCGTTGCGCGCGTTGAGCGCCGCGAAGTCCGGATGCGACATGTAGACCTCGCCCCGCACTTCCAACAGGTCCGGCGCCCCCTCGATCCGCTGGGGGATGTCGCCGATGGTGCGCGCGTTGGCGGTCACGTCCTCGCCCACGGCACCGTCGCCCCGCGTGGCGGCCCGCACCAGCTCCCCCCCCTCGTAGCGCAGGGACAGCGACAGGCCGTCGATCTTTGGCTCGGCGGTGAAGGGAAGCGCCTCCTCCGGGCCGAGGCCCAGATAGGCGCGAACCGACCGGGCGAAATCCGCGACGTCGTCGGCTTCGAAGGCATTGTCGAGCGACATCATCCGCTGGGCGTGGCGGACCTTGGCGAAGCCGGAGGCGGGAGCGGCGCCGACCTGCAGGGAGGGGGAATCGTCGCGCCTCAGGTCGGGAAAGCGCGCCTCGATCGCGGCGTTGCGCCGGCTCAGCCGGTCGTAGTCCGCGTCGTCGATCTCGGGCGCGTCGTCCCGGTGATAGGCGATAGAGGCCGATGCCAGGCGCCCGGCCAAGCGGGAGAGCTCCGCGCGGGCCTCGTCCCGGTCCAGCGCCTCGACATCCTTCGCCTCGCCGTCGCTCACGCAGCCCCCGGGATCGCTCGGGGCCGCGGCACGGCCCCCGTTTCGTTCCCGGGTTCTAGGGGCGCTCGGCGCGCCCGTCCAGCGATCGTCAGCCGGCCCGCGCCGCGGGCTCGCTCTCGGTGCTGGGCTCGGGGTCGCGCAGCACGTAACCGCGGCCCCAGACCGTCTCGATGTAGTTCTCGCCGCCGGTCGCGAGGCTGAGCTTCTTGCGCAACTTGCAGATGAACACGTCGATGATCTTCAGCTCCGGCTCGTCCATGCCGCCATAGAGATGGTTGAGGAACATCTCCTTGGTCAGAGTCGTACCCTTGCGCAGGCTGAGAAGCTCCAGCATCTGGTACTCCTTGCCGGTCAGGTGCACGGACTGGCCGTTGGCATCGACGGATTTCGCATCCAGGTTGATCGTGATCTGGCCGGTGGTGATGACCGATTGCGAGTGCCCCTTGGAGCGGCGGATGATCGCATGGATCCGCGCGACCAGCTCCTCGCGGTGGAAGGGCTTGGTCAGGTAGTCATCGGCGCCGAAGCCGAACCCCTTGATCTTCATCTCGGTATCGTCGGCCCCGGTCAGGATCAGGATCGGGGTGTTGATCCGTGCCAGCCGCAACTGCCGGAGCACGTCGTGCCCGTGCATGTCCGGCAGGTTCAGGTCCAGCAGGATGAGATCGTAGTCGTAGAGCTTGGCGAGATCGATCCCCTCCTCTCCCATGTCCGTGCAATACACGTTCAGGTTGGCGTGGGTGAGCATCATCTCGATGCTGCGGGAGGTCGTCGGATCATCTTCGACAAGAAGTACACGCATCGTTCTCTCCGTCAGCGTCCTCGGGGACGAGAGATGGCATAACAAAGGTTAATCCATCGTTACTCCACCTGACGATGCAGACATTTCCACCTTCATACAAGTTAAAGTTGTCTATACCGTTGCAGGAATGTCGCCTTCAGGCCCGCCTCACCGTGCAGGCGCACGGCGTTGGCCCAGGCGTCGAGTTCGTCGTCCGTCAGGGCGTACATTTCGCACGCCTCCTCCCGCGTGATCAGGCCCGCGACCACGGCCTTGACTACAGCGGCCTTGCGGCTGGCGACCCAGCGCCTCGTATCCCTGGCGGGCAGGTCCGCCCGGGTCATGGTCGTGCCGTCGGGCAGCGTCACGGCGCGGGGGCCGCTTGTCTTCTTCACATACATCAGCGCGTTCCAAGCCGTCTTTAGCCCATAAGGCGCGGAGCGGCTTAAGGAGGGGTGAAACGCGACCTTGCAAATCCATCGGATTTTCCTATATTTTCTGCGCTTTCGTTCAGATCGACGAGGATCCCCATGGCGCTCGACGCCCATCCCGTGAATTCGCTCGGCTTCGCCAAGCCGCCCGCCGACACGCGCGTGATCGTCGCCATGTCGGGGGGCGTGGATTCCTCCGTCGTCGCGGCCGAGCTCGCCGCGCAGGGCTACGACGTGGTGGGCATCACCCTGCAACTCTACGACCACGGTGCGGCGCTCGCGAAGAAGGGCGCCTGTTGCGCGGGCCGCGACATCCACGACGCGCGCCGCGTGGCCGAGGAAATGGGTTTTCCCCACTACGTGCTGGACTATGAGGATACGTTCCGCGCCTCGGTGATCGACGAGTTCGCCGACAGCTACCTCGCCGGCGCCACGCCCGTGCCCTGCATCCGCTGCAACGAGCGCGTCAAGTTCCGCGACCTGCTGGAGACGGCGAAGGACCTCGACGCCGATTGCATGGCCACCGGTCACTACATCCGCCGCGAACCGGGCGCGCGGGGCGCCGAGCTGCACCGCGCCGCGGACCCGGACCGGGATCAGAGCTACTTCCTGTTCTCCACCACGGCCGACCAGCTCGACTACCTGCGCTTCCCGCTGGGCGGGCTGGCCACCAAGGCCGAGACGCGCGCGCTGGCGCAGCGCCACGGCCTCGGCGTCGCCGACAAGCCCGACAGCCAGGACATCTGCTTCGTCCCGAACGGTGACTACGCCGCCGTGATCGAGAAGCTGCGCCCGGGCGCGGCCGATCCGGGCGAGATCGTCCATGTGGACGGACGTGTCCTCGGCGAACACGGGGGCGTCATCCACTACACCGTGGGCCAGCGCCGCGGGCTGGGGATCGGCGGCCTCTCGGAGCCGCTCTACGTCGTCAAGCTCGACGTGGAGGGACGCCGGGTGATCGTCGGACCCAAGGACATGCTCTCGACCCGCACGGTGCCGGTGAAGGAGGTCAACTGGCTGGGCGACGCGCCCTTCACCTCCCGCGCCGAATGGCACCTGGGCGTCAAGGTCCGCTCCACCCGCCCGCCGCGCGAGGCAATCATCCGCCCCCTCTCGGACACGGAGGCCGAGGTGGAGCTCGTGGTGCCCGAGGAGGGCGTCGCCCCCGGGCAGGCCTGCGTGTTCTACGCGCCCGAGGGCAGCCGCGTCTTCGGCGGCGGCTGGATCCACAAGGGCTAGGCGCCCAGCCCCTCCAGCACCGCGCGCGCGGCCCTCTCGCCCGGCGGCGGGCCGTCGCGACCCAGCGCGACCATGGTCCGCTCCAGGGCTTCGGCCTGCGCGCCGGGCGCCTCCAGAACGCCATCCATCGCGGCGGCGATCGGTTCGGGGCGGCAGGCGGGGCCGAGGAATTCAGGCACGACCTTGCGTCCCTCGATCAGGTTCACGAGCGTCACCGTGTCCACGCGCACCACCGCCCGCGCGATCGCCCAGGTCAGCCGGTTCACGTCGTAGGCCACGACCATCGGGGTGCCCGCCGCGGCCAGCTCGAGCGACACCGTGCCGGACGCGGCCAGCGCGGCGGCGGCGCCACCGAAGGCCGCCGCCTTGCGCATCGCGCCCGCGCCTTCGAGCAGGGACGTGGCGGGCCAGTCCGCGGTCAGTCCGCGCAGCTCTTCCTCCAGCCCCGCGGCGGCGGGGCAGACGACGCGCAGATCGGGCCGCCGACGCAAGAGATCGCGCAGCGCCACGCCGAAGACGGGCGCGAGACGTGAGATCTCCGACCGGCGCGAGCCCGGCAGCGCCACGACGAACGGTGCCTCCCCCAACCCGAGTTCCGTGCGCAGGTCCGCGATCTCCGCCGCGCCCGCCCGCGGGGTCGAGACGACCGGGTGGCCCACGAAGTCGCAGCGCATTCCCGCCGCTTCCATGTAGGGGGGCTCGAACGGCAGAAGCGCCAGAACCTGGTCCACGTGGCGCGCCATCTTGGCCGCGCGCCCGGGCCGCCAGGCCCAAACCGAGGGCGCCACATAATGGACGATGCGGATACCGGGCGCGGCGGCGCGCACCCGCGCGTCCACCCGAAGGCAGAAATCCGGGCTGTCGATGCCGATCAGCACGTCCGGGACGGTCTCCAGAACCGCCTCGACCACCTGAAGCAGGCGCCGCCGCAGATGGGCATAGCGTGGCAAGATCTCGGCCAGCCCCATCACGCTCAGCTCCGAGGACGGGAACAGGCTCTCAAGCCCCTCGGCGGCCATGGCCCGGCCGCCCACGCCCACGAAACGCACCTCCGGGTGCAACGCCTTCAACCCCGCCATCAGCCGGGCGCCCAAGGCATCGCCGGACGCCTCGCCGGCGACGAGGAAGACCTTCACACGACGCCCCAGACGAAGAGGCCGGCCGCGTCCGCGGCGGCGATCGTGTCCTCCCGGTCCAGGATCAGGACGCCCCCGGCCTCGACGGCGATTCCCGCCAGGCCCGCGGCCGTGGCAAGGCGCACCGTCTCGGGCCCGATCGCGGGCAGGTCGACGCGCCGGTCCTGCCCGGACTTGGGGCGTTTCATCACGAGGCCTCCGCCAGGCACCGGTGGCCCGTCCTCGCGCAGGGCGGCCACGCTTTCGAGCATCCAGTCGGTGCCGGGCAGCGCCTCGACCGCCAGGACATGACCGCCCGCCACCACGCAGCCCTGCCCCAGATCCGCCGCGCCGGTGATGGAAAGGAGGGCGGTCGCCCGGCGCGCGTCACGCTCCGCCGCCCCGTCCGGGCCGACGGCACCCAACGCCCCCTCCCCGGCCAGGAGCTCGGGCACGAGTTCCGCCGCGCCGACGACCTCCATCCCGGCCTCCTCGAACAGCTCGACCACGACCCCGAGGGCCGCGTCGTCCCCCCCGGCCATGGCGGCCTGGATGCGCGGCACCAGCGGCAGGGTCGCGGGATGCAGGCGGGCGGGGTCTACGGATGGGCGCCGGATCGCCCCGGCGAAGCAGACCCGGCCGATGCCGCGGGCGGGCAGGTCGGCCAGAACACGGCCCAGCTCCTCGATCCCGAAGGACGGCACGTCGTCGGGCCCGAAGCCCGCCACGCCCAGGGCCTCCGCGTCGGGCCGCGCGGCGCGCAGCACCCGGGGAAGCTCTCCCGCGCCCAGGATCAGGGCCAGATCGCTCACGGGGTCAGGAACCCGCGTTCGCTGCCCGCGGCGACGAAGCGCACGATTTCCTGCACCAGGGCGTTGTCGCTCTCTTCTCCCAGACGCGCGGCGCGGTCCTTAAAGGCGCCCTCGCCCGCCGCGAGGGCCTGGAGCGCGTCGCGCAGGGCGGCGATCTCGTCGCGGGGCACGCCGCGCCGTTTCAACCCGACCAGGTTCAGCCCGTCGAGGACCCCGCTCGGCCCCTGCACCAGGGCATGGGGGATCACGTCCGACGAGACCTTGGTCAACCCGCCAATGATCGCGCCCGCCCCGACCCGGACGAACTGGTGCACGCCCGACAGGCCGCCGATGATCGCGCCGTCACCGATCGTGCAGTGGCCCGCCGCGCCGGAATGGTTCACCATGATTACCCGGTCGCCGATCTGGCAATCGTGGGCCACGTGGGTGCCGGCCATGAACAGGCAATCGTCGCCGACACGAGTGACGCCGCCGCCCCCTTCGGTGCCCGGGTTCATCGTGACGTGTTCGCGGATGCGGTTCCGCGCCCCGATCTCCAGCCGCGTCTCCTCGCCCGAGTATTTCAGGTCCTGCGGCACCTCGCCCAGGCAGGTGAACGGAAAGACGTGGCTGCCCGGCCCGATCCGCGTGCGCCCGGTGATCACGACGTGGCTCTTGACCACCACATCCTCGGCGAGCTCGACCTCCGCCCCCAGGACCGAGAACGGCCCGACCCAGGTATTCGCCCCGACCACCGCGCCGTCCTCGACCAGGGCCTGGGGGTGGATCTTGGCGCTGGGATGGATGCCGCTCATTTCGGCGCTTCCATCATCGCCGTGAAGTCGGCTTCGCAGGCGAGTTCGCCATCGACCTCGGCCCGGCCCTGGAAGCGCCACACCTTGCCACCGCCGCGCTTGGTGGTGATCCTGAGCGTCAGCACATCGCCGGGAACGACCTTGCGGCGGAACTTGGCCCCCTCGATCCCCATGAAGTAGACGAGGAACCGACGGTCGGCGAGGTCTTGCGCCACGCCCACCATCACGGCGGCCGTCTGCGCCATCGCCTCGATGATGGTGACGCCGGGCATGATCGGCGCGCCCGGGAAATGGCCCTGGAAATGCGGCTCGTTGAAGGTGACGTTCTTGATCCCGAGGGCCGATTTCGACCCGTCGATCTCCTCCACCCGGTCGATCAGCAGGAACGGGTAGCGGTGCGGGATGATGCGCTGGATCAGGTCGATATCGGCCCGGGCGAGGTCGGACATGGAGCCTCCGTCAGATGTCGCGCGAGCCTTACCAAGGCCGGCCCTCCGCGGCAAGAAAGCCTATGGGCCCTCCGTTCCGTCGCCAATCGTGGCATCGATCCGCCCGATGGCGCGTCCGGTGACATCGGCCTCGTCGCCCACCGACAGGACCACCCGCCGATCGAGCAGGATCGAGGCATCCACCGCCTCCAGCAGGTCAGACAGCACCGGCGCCACGCGCGTCGCGAAGTCCTGGCGCGCCTCCTCCTGGAAACCCGCGAGGGCGCGGGCCTTCGCGTCCTGCTCGGCACGGATGCCGCTCACCTTGTCGTCGAACGCCTGCGCGCGCTCGCGGAACTCCGCGGGCGCGAGCGTGGGGCGCAGGTCGGTCAAAGCGCGTTCCTCGGCCACGAGTTCGGCCTCGATGCGGCGATTCTCCTTCGCAAGATCCGCCCCGCGCCGGTCTATCTCCGACAGGACGCGCTGGCCGTAGGCGCTCTCCTGGAACATCCGTTCCTGGTCCACCACGGCGATTCCGCCCTGCTGGGCGGGTGCCGGCCCCGCCAGCACCGCCACGAGGGCGAGGGTGGCGAGGACGCGGATCAAAATTCGGTGGAGATCGTCACGTTGAAGTTGCGCGGCTCGTCATACTCCTCGGACTGGAGTTGCTCGGCGAAGTTAAAGCGCAGCGGACCGATCGGCGTGGTCCAGAACAGGGAAACGCCGACGGAAGACCTCAGCGCGAAGTCGTCGTCGACCTGGTTGCCGTCGAAGCCGTCGGTATCCTCCAGGCTCCAGACCGAGCCCGCGTCCAGGAACACACCGCCGCGGATGCCGTACTCCTCCGGCAGGCCAATCGGGAAATCCGCCTCGAACCGGGCCACGGCGTAGTAGTTGCCGCCCAGCGCGTCCTCGTTCGGGGCCTCCCTGTCCCGCGGGCCCACGCCCAGGGGCTCGAAGCCGCGAAGCTGGCGCGAGGAGAGGAAGAAGCGGTCGGTAAGGCGCGTGGTGTAGTCGTTGATCCCGTGGATAGCCCCGCCCTCGAAGGTCGCGCTCAGGTTGACCTCCTCGTCGGCCACGGCGCGCTCGTAGCGGGCGAGCGCGCGCGTTTCCACGTAGTCCACGTCGCCGCCGACCCCGGCGAAGTCCTGGCTGAAGCGCAGCAAGATCCCCGAGGTCGGGTCGAGCCCGCCACGCCGCGTGTCGTAGGAATAGGAATAACCGATGGCGGAGGTCAGCTCCTCGCCGGCCTCTCGGCGCAGGATGGGAGAGCTGCGCGTGGTCACGTCCGAGATCTCGTCCTGCGAGTAGAGGTAGCGCAGTTGCAGGCGCCCGTTGCGGCTGATCGGGAACGTCAGCGACGGCGAGAACCCGATCGAGCGGGTGTTGTAGGCCGCCTGGTCGTAGTCGGACGTCTCGTAGAAGACCTCGATCTGGCCCGTCAGGTCGCGGCCGAACAGGGCCGGCTCGGCGAAGGAGATGCTGGCGCTGTCGGCATCGGTGCCGGTCGTGACGTTGAACGACAGGTACTGGCCCCGGCCGAGGAAGTTGCGCTCGGTCAGTCCCAGGCTCAGCCCGAAGCCGGAGTCGGTCGAGTACGAGCCGCCGAAGCTGAGGCTGCCGGTGGGTTGCTCCACCACGTCGACGTCGACGATCACCTGGCCGGAGGTCGTTCCCTCGCGCGCCTCCACCTGGGCATCGGAGAAGTAGCCCAGCGCGCGGATGCGCTCGGCCGCCGCCCGGATCTCGCGCGGGTTAAAGGGGTCGCCCTCGACGGTGTCGAACTGGCGCCGGATCACCCGGTCGAGCGTGGTCGAGTTGCCCTCGATGTCGATCCGCTCGACGAAGATGCGCGGCCCCCGCTCGATGGCGAAGGTCACGTCGAGCTGGCGGTTGGGAAGGTCGCGCTCGACCTCGGGGTTGGCCCGCACGAAGGACAGGCCACGCCGCGTGGCCAGTCGCTCCATCCGGGCAATCGCACGGTCGATGGCACCGGGGCTGTAGGTCTGGCCCGCCCGGATGTTGGCCAGGGCCAGGTATTCCTGTGGATCGACGCCCGGGATGTCGGAACTCGCCGTGATCTCGCCGAAGGCGTATTGCTGGCCCTCGCTGATATTGTATTGGGTGAAGAACGCGTCGCGCTGGCGCGAGAACTCGTTCGTGACCCCCTCGATGCGGAAGTCGATATAGCCCCGCGAGCGGTAGAAGTCGGTCAGGAGCTGCTGGTCGAACTGGGCCCGCTCGGGTACGAAGGTGTCGCTGCCGATGAACTGACGCAGGAGGCCCGCCTGGCTCGTGGCCAGCGCCCGGCGCAGGCGGCGGTCGGAATAGGCGCGGTTGCCCACGAAGGACAGGCGCTCGATCTCCACCACGCGGCCCTCGGCCACCTCGAACACCACGTCGACCCGCTCGCCCTCGCGGCGGATGATCCGCGGGTTCACCGACGCGGCGAGCCGGCCTTGCGCCTCGTAGGCCTCGGCGATGGCGCGGGCATCCTCCTCAACCTGGGCGGGGTTGTAGACGCGGTTGGGCACGGTGCCGATCAGCTCGATCAGCTCCTCGTCGCCCAGGCGCGAATTACCCTCCACGGCAATCTGGCCGACGGTGGGATATTCCTCCACCGTGACGACCAGCGTACCGCCCTGCGGCGCGATGTCGACGCTGCTGAACAAGCCCGACTGCTGCAACCTCTGGTAGGCCGAGTTCAGCTCCCCCGCCGAGACCTGCCCGCGCGGCAGCTGCAGGTAGCCCGCGACCGTGCTGGCATCCACGCGGTTGTTGCCCACCACCTGCACGTCGTTGATCTGAAACGCCTGGGCGAGGGCCGCGTGCGGCGCGAACACCGCCCCGGCAGAGAGCCCGATAACCGTGGTCGCGCGCATCGCCGCGGCCAGCCCGACTCCGCGCAAGCCGCGGCCTCTTTCGACGCTCATGTTGATACTTCCATCGCCAGCTGTCCCATCTTGGTGACTAGCCGGATTGGGATTCCGTGTCAAAACGCGATCCCCCGTCCTGTCACCCCGGCGCCACGCCGCCCGCGCGGCCCGGGGCGGGCGTCAGGGACAGAGGAAATCGTTGGCCACGGCAAAGACCATGAGCGTTCCCACGAGCGCGATCCCGGCCGCCATCAGCACGTTCAGCGCCTTCTCCGACGGCGCGCGCCCCGCCACCGCCTCGTAGGCATAGAGGACGAGGTGCCCGCCATCGAGCACCGGGATGGGAAAGAGGTTCACGAAGCCCACGGCCGTCGACAGGATCGCGATGAACCACACGAAGCTCAGAAGGCCCGCGCTCGCCGCCGCGCCGCTTGTCTGGGCGATGCCGACCGGACCTTGCAGGTTGCACGAGGAGATCGCGCCCACCGCCATGTGGTAGAGCCCCGAGAGCGACTGCTCGACGATGTAGCCCACCTGCCCCGCGCCGAAGCCCACCGCCGCGAGAGGCCCCGGCGTCGACGTCTGCGGGCTGAGATACATCCCCCCCGTGATGCCGATCAGCCAGCGCGTCTCGAACCCGCCCTCGGGCAGCGGCAGGTCCATCCGGCGCGGCTCGAGCACGACCTCGCGCCGCCCCTCGCCCTCGCGCCAGACCGTCAGCGTCACCGGCGCCCCGTCCGAGGCCCCGACCGCGTCGCGCAACTGGGTGAAGGCGAAGATCTCCTCCCCCTCGACGGCGGTGACCACGTCGCCCGCCTCGAGCCCTGCGGCCCGCGCCGCCGATTGCGGCGTCACGCTGCCCACGATCGGCGGATAGGGATAGGGCCCGGCGACCTCCACGTCGTCGCCGCGGCGCTCGATCGCGTAATCCAGGTCCCGCTCCACGGGAAGCGCGTCGTAGAAACCGCCCAGTTCCTCGATCGCGGGCATTTCGCGGCCCGCGATGGACAGGATCCGGTCGCCTGCCTCGATCCGGCTCTCCACTCCCGGCAGGGGGTGAACCTCGTCGACGGTGAACGGGTCGCTGGCCACGCCGCGGATCGTCAGGACCACGGCGAAGACGGCGATGGACAGGATGAAGTTGAACGCCGGTCCGGCCGCCACGGTCGCCGCCCGCGCCCAGAGCGGCGCGCCCGCCATGGTCTGGCGTCGCGCCTCCGAATCGAGGCCGGGCGTGTCGGCCGCGCGCAAGCTCGCCGCGTCCGCATCACCGCGGAACTTGACGTAGCCGCCAACTGGGAAGGCCGCGATCTGCCAGCGTGTGCCGCGCTTGTCCATGCGCGAGGCGAGGACCGGCCCCATCCCGATGGAAAATACGTCGGCCTCGATCCCGGACCAGCGCCCGACGATGTAGTGGCCGTATTCGTGGATCGCGACGATCACGCTGAGGGCGATCACGAAAGCCAGGATCGTGCTCAAGAGCGAGCCGAAATCGGGGATCAGTCCCACGACGTCCATGTGGTCTCCTTCAGGCGGTCAGCGCCCCGAGATGTTCGTCGGCCAGGCTCCGCGCCCGGGCATCGGCGTCGCGGACCATATCGAGCGTCGGGACGGGCGTGCCAAGCCGGTCTGACGACATCTTGTTGAGGACGCGCTCGACCAGGTCGGCCATCTGCAGGAATCCCATGCGTCCGGCGACGAAGTGGTCCAGCGCACGTTCCTTGGCGGCGTTGAACGCCGCACCCGACAGTCCCCCCTCGCCCATCACCTGACGCGCGAGCCGCAGCGCGGGATAGCGCCCCTCGTCGGCCGCGCGGAAGGTGAGTTGCCCGATCCGGGCGAAGTCCAGCCGCTCCACCGGAAGCCTGCGCCGCTCGGGCCAGTTCAGCGCGAAGCCGATGGCGTGGCGCATGTCCGGCGGGCCGACATGGGCCATGAGCGCCCCGTCGTTGAACCCGACCATGGCGTGGATCAGCGATTCGGGGTGGATCAGCGCCTCGATCCGGTCGGCGGGGATGCCGAAGAATTCCTTGGTCTCGATCAGCTCCAGCGCCTTGTTGAACATCGACGCGCTGTCGATGGTGATGCGCTGCCCCATGTCCCAATTGGGATGGGTCGCCGCCTCGGCGGGCGTGGCCCGCGCCAGGCGCTCCAGCGGCCAGTCGCGAAACGCCCCCCCGGACGCGGTGATCACCACCCGTTCGACCGCCGCCGCGTCCTCGCCGATCAGGGCCTGGAAGACGGCCGAGTGCTCGCTGTCCACCGGCAGGATCTTGGCCCCGTGGGCCTGCGCCGTCCCCAGCAGGAGCGGTCCGGCGCAGACCAGGCTCTCCTTGTTGGCCAGGGCCAGCGTGGTGCCCTGCTCCAGGGCGGCCAGGCCCGGCGCCAGTCCCGCCGCGCCGACGATGGCCGACATGATCCAGTCCGCCGGGCGGCGCGCGGCTTCCAGCAGGGCCTCCGGCCCGGCCGCCGCCTCCACGCCCGACCCCGCCAGCGCGTCGCGCAGCTCGCCCAGGCGCACCGGATCGGCGGTCACCGCGACCTCGGCGCGCGTCGCACGCGCCTGCGCCGCCAGCCGCGCGATGTTCGCACCTCCCGTCAGGGCCACGACGCGGAACGCGTCCGGCCGTCGCGCCACGAGATCGAGCGTGCTGCACCCGATGGAGCCCGTGGAGCCGAAGACGGTGATGCGACGCATATGGGTCAGCCCGTCACGATGCCCGGCGGGAAGTCGATGATTTGCGCCACGAGGAGAAAGAGCACGGCCGCCCCCAGCATCCCGTCGAAGCGGTCGAACAACCCCCCGTGGCCCGGCAGGAGCGACGAGCTGTCCTTCACGCCCGCGCGCCGCTTCACCGACGATTCGGCGATGTCGCCGATCTGCGCGGCCATGCTGAGCGCAATG
Source organism: uncultured Paracoccaceae bacterium (assembly GCA_947500825.1). Lineage (GTDB taxonomy): Bacteria > Pseudomonadota > Alphaproteobacteria > Rhodobacterales > Rhodobacteraceae > Palleronia. Next base: position 68,045 of record CANMTR010000007.1, read on the forward strand.
GAGACGGGCACGATCTCGGCGTTGGCCTCCGTCCAGATGGCGAAAATCGCGCCGACCCCGCCGGCCGCCACCCACCCCGCGACCGTGCCCGACCAGGTCTTGTTGGGACTGACGCGGGGCCAGAGCTTGGGCCCGCCCATCGTGCGCCCCACCAGATAGCCGAACACGTCCGTCGCGATCACGACGAGGGCCAGCCAGAGCATCCAGATGGCCCCGTTCTGGGTGCGCAGGATATAGAGGCCCAGCCCCGCGAGGACGATCAGGACCGTGAAGATGGCGTAGATAACGCGCCGCCGCTTGAGAACCGTGACCCCGTAGAACACGGGCGCGATCAAGAGCGGCAGGGCGTAGGCTGCGGGCAGCACCTCGGCCACCACGAGCCCCGCGCCCGAAGCGAGGGCGAGGCCGACGGCGGGCGCGTCCGCGTCGAGCATCCGCACAAGTTCCCACACCATGATCGCACTGATCACGATGGTCAGGATCCCGAAGACGGCGCCCCCGATCCACACGCAAAGAAGCCCGACGCCGGCCACGACGGCACCGACCCCGATCCGCTCGCCCAGATCGTTCCAACGCCCCATGCTCATGCGACGACGGCACCGTAGCGACGTTCGCGCTTGCCGTAGCGCGACACCGTCTGGGCGAAGATGTCGGCGGTGAAATCGGGCCAGAGCGTGTCGATGAACTCGTATTCGGCATAGGCCGACTGCCACAGCAGGAAGTTCGAGATCCGCGCCTCGCCGCTGGTGCGGATCACCAGGTCCGGGTCGGGCAGGAAGCAGGTGTCCAGATACCGCGCCAGCGTGGTCTCGTCCACGTCCGAGGGCTTGACGCGCCCGGCCGCGACCTCGGAGGCGAGCCGCTTCGTCGCCCGCCCGATCTCGTCGCGGCCGCCGTAGTTCAGCGCCACGGTCATGTGCAGCTTGTCGTTCTTCGACGTGAGCAGTTCGAGCTGGTCCATCATCTTGACCAGCTTGGGGTCGAGCCGCACCCGGTCGCCGATGAACCGCACCCGCACCCCCGCCGACAGAAGCTCGTTCGCCTCCGACTGGATGTAGCGACGAAAGAGCTTCATTAGCCCCGCCACCTCGGCCTGCGTGCGCTTCCAGTTCTCGGTGGAGAAGGCGAAAACCGTCAGGTACTCGACCCCCAGGTCGGGGCAGGCCTTCACCACCTCCTTGACCCGGCGTGCGCCGGCGTGATGGCCGAACAGGCGGGCCTTACCGCGCGCTTTCGCCCAGCGCCCGTTCCCGTCCATGATGCACGCCACGTGGCGCGGCCCGGCGGTATTTGACTCACACATCGACATCCGCTTTCGACTTGGTTCGCCCGCTTCATGCCTTGACGGCGCCCGCGGGTCTAGCCGACGAACCCTTTACAATACGGTAAGGCTGGTTTCCGCAGAAGGCGGTCAGACCTGCATGATCTCTTCCTGCTTGGTTTCCAGCGTCTCGTCGACGCGCTTGATGTAGCCGTCGGTCATCTCCTGGACCTCGGTCTGCCACAGCTTCTGATCGTCCTCAGACATGCCGTTCGCCTTGGCCTTCTTCAGGCGGTCCATCCCGTCGCGGCGGATGTTGCGGATCGCGACGCGGGTGTTCTCGGCGTAGCCGCCCGCGACCTTCGCCATCTCCTTGCGGCGCTCCTCGTTCAGCTCCGGCACCGGCAGGCGGATCGTGGTCCCGTCGATCACCGGGTTGATCCCGAGGCCCGATTCCCGGATCGCCTTCTCCGCCTTGCCCACCAGCGACTTGTCCCAAATCGTGATCGTCACCATCCGCGGCTCGGGCACGTTGACGGTGCCGACCTGGTTGATGGGCGTGGGCTGGCCGTAAGCCTCGACCATCACCGGCTCGACCATCTGTGCCGAGGCGCGGCCCGTCCGCAGCGAGGCGAATTCCTGCCGCAGGGCGGTCATCGCGCCGTCCATGCGCCGCTTCAGGTCGTCGGTGTCGAAATCGTTGTCGTCAGCCATGGGTCGCCTCTTGGATCTCTCGACGGGAGGGTATGCCGCAACACCGCCCCGATGGCCAGAGCGGGGAGAAACCGAACCTAGTCGGCGACGACGGAGAAGGTGCCCTCTCCCGCGAGGATGCCCCGGAACCCCCCCGGCTCGTCGAGGGAAAAGACGATGATCGGCAGGTGGTTGTCGCGCGCCAGCGCGATGGCCGAGGCGTCCATCACGTTGAGGTGCTTCTGGAGCACCTCGTCGTAGCTCACCCGGTCGTAGCGTTTCGCGCCCGCATGCTTCGTGGGGTCCATGTCGTAGACGCCGTCGACCTTCGTGCCCTTGAAGATCGCCTGGCAATTCATCTCGTTGGCCCTGAGCGTGGCGGCCGTGTCGGTGGTGAAGTAGGGGTTCCCCGTCCCGGCGGCGAAGATGCAGACCCGCTTCTTCTCCAGGTGGCGCACCGCGCGGCGGCGGATATAGGGTTCCGCCACCTCGTTCATGGTGATGGCCGAGATCACGCGGGTATGGATGCCCAGGGATTCCAGCGCGCCCTGCATCGCCAGCGCGTTCATCACCGTGGCCAGCATCCCCATATAGTCACCGGTGGTGCGCTCCATTCCCTGGGCCGAGCCCTGCAGCCCGCGGAAGATGTTGCCGCCCCCGATCACCATGCAGATCTCGACGCCCAGGTCATGGACGGTCTTGACCTCCTCGGCGATGCGCCGGACCGTGGGAGGATTCAGGCCGAACCCCTGATCTCCCATCAGCGCCTCGCCCGAGATCTTCAGCAGAACCCTGTCGTAGCGCCGCGCCCCGTGTGCCTCGGCCATGCGAGCCCCCGTTTTGCGTCCCCCGCCTGAATGTCGCAAAAGCGGACCGGTGACAATATCGGGAGGACCACAAAGATGACGCCAGACGAGGCCGTCGCCCGCGCGGGCCCCGACCGCCCCGTCCTGGTCGCCGGCCCCACGGCCAGCGGCAAGTCCGGCCTGGCCCTGGCCATCGTTGCGGCCCATGGCGGCCGGATCGTGAACGCCGACGCGCTTCAGGTCTACGACACGTGGCGCATCCTCACCGCCAGGCCCGGCCCGGACGAGACCGCCCGCGCGCCGCACCTTCTCTACGGCCACGTGGGAGACGGGGCGGACTACTCCGTGGGCCACTGGCTGCGGGAGGTCGCGCCTCTCCTCTCGGCGGGCCCCCGTCCCGTGATCGTGGGCGGCACCGGTCTCTACCTTTCCGCCCTGACGGAGGGGCTGGCCGACATCCCCCCCGTCCCCACCGCCGTGCGGGCCCGCGCCGACGCGCTTCACCACGACGCGATGCTCGCCGCGCTCGACGCCGACACGCGCGCCCGCATCGACCCCCTCAACCCCGCCCGCGTCAAGCGCGCCTGGGAGGTGCAGGAGGCCACCGGCCGCCCCCTCGCCCGCTGGCAGGACGAGACGCCGCCGCCCCTCCTGCCCCCGGGCGACGCCCTCGCCCTTGTGGTCGAGGCCCCGCGCGACGTGCTCACTCCCCGGATCGAGGCCCGCTTCGACGCCATGCTTGAGGCGGGCGCGCTCGACGAGGTGCGCGCGGTCCTGCCAGGCTACGACCCCGGGCGGCCAGCCCACCGCGCCATCGGCGCACCCGAACTCGCGGCCCACCTGCGCGACGAGATCGACCTGGCCACCGCCCGAGAGCGCGCGATCGTGGCCACCCGCCGCTACGCCAAGCGCCAGCGCACGTGGTTCCGTGCCCGCATGGGCCGATGGGAAAGCGTGGAGATGCCCGCGTGACGGGCCGGGCGGCGTTTCGCCACGCCATCGACCGTGCCCGACCGCCGGACCGGCGTTGACGCCGCCGCCGCAAACATGCCGAATAGGGGACCGGCGAGGGGGACGAGCACGTGGCACCGACGATTCAGGCACCCTCCCGGCCATGACCTCCCGCCCCGCGCCGCGGGCGCGCGCCGCCTGACCCCGCTCCCACGGACACGGACACCATCATGGGCGCCTTCCTCCTTCGACGCATCGCGGTGATGCTGGCCACGGCGCTGTGCCTGACCTTCGTCGTCTTCGTCCTGACCAACCTGCAGCCCAACCTGGAGAAGGTCGCCCGGACGCAGGGAAACGCGCGCATGACCGACGCCGAGGTCGCCTCGTGGCTCGACGCGCGCGGCTACGACCGCAACGTCTTCGTCAAGTACGGCGAATGGCTGGGCGTCGTGCCGGGATACGTGGCCCGCGACGGCGACGGCGTGCAGGGTCGCTGCTTCGGGCAGGCGGCCGAGGTCCCGTCCGGCGCATCCCGCTTCTGCGGCGTGCTGCAGGGCAGCTGGGGCTACTCCACCGTCTTCCGGGAGGACGTGAGCACCATCGTCGCGACCCGCCTGGGCCTGACCGGCAAGCTCATGGCCTGGACGCTGGCGCTGATGGTGCCCTCCGCGCTGGTGCTCGGCGTGCTGGCGGGCATGCGGGAGGGAAGCCGCACCGACCGGGCGTTGTCCTCGGTCTCGATCCTCTCGACGGCGACGCCCGAATACGTCTCTGGCGTGATCCTGATCACCGTCTTCGCCTCCTCCGCCGCCGGCCTGGGCTGGTTCAAGGGCACCGCCGCCTCCGCCATGGAGGACGCCACCTTCTGGAACTTCTTCCTGCCTGTGCTGACGATCGCGCTCTACGGGATGGGCTACATCGCGCGGATGACCCGCGCCTCCATGGCCGAGGTCATGACCAGCCAGTACATCCGCACCGCCCGGCTCAAGGGCGTGCGGTTCCGCGACGTGGTGCTCAGGCACGCGCTCCGGAACGCGCTCATCGCCCCCTTCACGGTGATCATGCTGCAGTTCCCCTGGCTCCTGAACGGCGTCGTGATCGTCGAGACCCTGTTCAACTACAAGGGCTTCGGCTGGACGCTGGTGCAGGCGGCGGGCAACAACGACATCGAGCTGCTGCTCGCCGTCTCGGTCGTTTCGGTGGTCGTCGTGCTGGCCACCCAGCTCGTCTCCGACATCGGCTATGTCTGGCTCAACCCCCGGATCTCGGTGACGTGAGCCCTCTCTCCCCGTTCCGCCCCCCGTTCGAGGACCTTCCATGGACGCCCTGAGCTGGACCGGCGCGCTCGCGCCCTTCCTCCCCGTCCTCGCCGCGCTCGCTTGCCTGGCCGCCGCCCTGGTCGTGGGCCGCGGCGTCGCGGACGCGGTCCCGGGTGCCGGAGGCGGGCTGGCGCGCGGCCTCGACCGCGCGAGCCTCTGGGCCGTGGCAGGGCTCGCGGGCGCCCTCGTCCTGTTCCTCGTCGCCGCGATCGCCCTCGGCACCGGCGCAGGGATCGCGGGCGGCGTGGCGCGGCGGCTCCTGCCGGTCTGGGCCGCCCTCGTGGTCGTTCTTGGGTTGTCGCGCCTGTTCCGCCGCCGCCTCGGGCTCTACGGCAAGCTCTTCGACTCGCCCATCGGCGTCACGGGTTTCGCGCTGGTCCTGTTCTGGGCCGTCACCGCCCTCCTCGGGGCGCTCGACCTGATCGTGACCTTCGATCCGCTGGGCCAGTCGGGCGCCATGAAGAACGAGGGGCCCGGCACCCCCTTCACCCTCATGGTCGGCGAGGCACCGGGCGGCAGCTATCCCGCCTATCTTCTGGGCGGCGACAACCTGGGCCGCGACGTGTTCTCGCGGATGATCGCGGGGGCCTGGACGGTGGTCCAGATCGCCCCCCTGGCCACGGCCTTCTCCTTCATGGTGGGGATCACGCTGGGTCTGCCGGCCGCTTATTTCGGCGGCCGGCTCGATATGGGCCTCACGTTCCTCGCCAACCTGATCCTGGCCTTCCCGGTGATCCTGCTCTTCTACCTGCTGGTCACACCCGAGATCGTGGCCACGGGCCTGCCCACCTACATGGCCATGGTCCTGTTCGTGTTTCCCATCGTCTTCGTCGCGGTGCTGCTGAACGCGCGCTACCGCACCCGCCCGCGCCTGCGGCCCGCGCTCCTCGCGGGCGTGATCCTGGGGATGGGCTGGCTCTATCTCTCCCTCCTCTCCGACCGGCTCGGCCCGGTGACGATCCTGCCCGCCCCGCTCGACCTCTTCGACGTGCCCGGCGGCATCCTCGTGGTGTTCGTGGCGGTGGTGTTCGTCAACGCGCCCACCGTGTTCCGGATCGTGCGCGGTATCGCCCTCGACGTGAAGACGCGCGACTACGTGGCCGCGGCCCGCACCCGCGGCGAGGGGCCCTGGTACGTCATGCTGTGGGAGATCCTGCCCAACGCGCGCGGGCCGCTCATCGTCGATTTCTGCCTGCGGGTGGGCTACACCACGATCCTTCTCGGCACGCTGGGCTTCTTTGGGTTGGGCCTGCCCCCCGAGAGCCCCGACTGGGGCTCCACCATCAACGAGGGGCGCAAGCTCCTGGCGATCTACCCCCACCCCGCCCTCGCCCCGGCGCTGGCGCTCCTGTCGCTCGTCCTCGGCCTGAACCTCCTGGCAGATGGGCTGCGGGAGGAATCCCTGCGGGACTGAACCGCCGCCCCCACCGCGCCCCCGAAGGTCGGACCTACCGTCCGGGGGGGCCTTCGCCCCGGCCCGCCGCATCTGACGGCAAGAGGATTTGGTCCGGGGAGGGATCGCACCATGAAGACCCGCATCGCCCTGCTGCGCGAGATAGGCGTGCCCAGGCCCTGTACCCGGTCGCGCCCCATCGAGGTGGTCGGGGCCGATCTGGACGACCCCGGCCCCGGCGAGATGCGGGTCAGGGTCGCCGCCGCGGGCCTGTGCCATTCCGATCTCTTGGTCATCAACGGCGACAGGCCCCGGGCCATGGCGCTGGCCCTGGGCCACGAGGCGGCCGGCGTGGTGGAGGTGGTGGGCGAAGGGCTCGACCGCTTCGAGCCGGGCGACCACCACGCCGTCGATCCGGCCGCACCGGGCGCGGCGGAGCGCATCGCCGAGCTGACGGGCGGCGGCGTCGACGTGGCGGTGGAGCTCGCCGGGTCCGCCGCCGCGCTGCGCTTCGCCTACGACATCGTCCGGCGCGGGGGGATCGCCGTCACCGACGGCCTGCCGCCTCCCTCTCGCCCGGATCAACGAGCGGTTCGAGCGCCTCGCCACCGGGGAGGCGATCCGCCAGGTCGTCGTCTTCGACCGACCCGCGGCTTCCCTAGCGGCATCGTCGCCTCCGTGCTCTCGTCGTTCCTGCATCCCCTGCAATCGAGGAAAGGGGCCGCCATGCGCGCCACGCTGGTCATCGGCATCTCCGCCGCGCTCGTCGCCGGATCGCTCCGGGGCGCCGCCGCGCAGGAGGGATACGACAACCCCCATGCCGACGAGCCGGTCGGCGATGTCGAGGCGATGTATTCGGGCGACCTGCTGCCCGACCTGGCCGTCAGCACGTGCCGCAACATCCACCGCCTGTTCCCGACCCGCACGGTGGAGGCCGGCGGCGATGTCCGCCCCCTGCCCGCCTCCGGCCGGAGCCTCGGCCCGGTCGCCGTCGAGCTGGACGGCGAGACCTATGACCTGAACGACGCCCTGGCGCTCGACAGCGTCACCGGGCTGATCGTGCTCAAGGGCGGCGAGGTCGTCCACGAGGTCTACCAGCGCGGCAACACGCCCCGGACCCGGTGGATGTCGATGTCGGTGGTCAAGTCGATCACCTCGACCCTGGTGGGCGCGGCCCTCCACGACGGGCATATCGGCAGCTGCGACGACGACGTCACCGACTACGTGCCCGAACTCGCGGGCAGCGCCTACGAGGGCGTGTCGATCCGCGACATCCTCCTCATGGCCTCCGGCGTGGCCTGGGACGAGACCTACACCAACCCCGCCTCCGACCGCCGCGACCTGCTGCGCGCGCAACTGGCCCAGGAGGACGGTGCCCTGATGGAGGTCATGGCCGGCCTCGACCGCGCCGGCGACCCCGGGACGATACACACCTACTCCACCGGCGAGACGCAGGTCCTGGGAGAGGTCGTGCGCGGTGCGGTCGGCATGCCCGTCTCCCGCTACCTCGCCGAGAAGATCAGGACCCCCTACGGCATGGAAACGGACGCCGAGTGGTGGCTCGATGCGCCCGGCGGCGTGGTGATCGGCGGCAGCGGCCTCAGCGCCACGCTGCGCGACTACGCGCGCTTCGGCCAGTTCTTCCTCGAGGGCGGCATGGCCGGGGGCACCCGCGTCCTGCCGGAGGGCTGGACGGAGACGGCCGGCAGGCCGCAGGACCTCTCCACCGGCGAGACGATCGACTACGGCTACATGTGGTGGCCCGCCTGGACCGAGGCCTCCCGCGAGGACGAGGCCTTCGCCGCCGTCGGCATCCAGGGGCAGTACGTCTACGTCAATCCGGCAGAGCAGGTGGTCATCGCCATGACCTCCGCCCAGCCCGAACCTCTCGGCCGCGAGCCGGTGGAGGCGATGGCCTTCTTCGACACCCTGGTCGCCGCCATAGAGTGAGCCCGGCCGGACGCCCCTGGCCTCCCCGCGTCCCCCGGGGCCGATACCGCACGCCCTCCCCGCGGCAGCCCTGCCCGGCATGTCCCCGGCCTCGGACGCCCGCCCCCTTGAACGACACGTGGCCCCCGGCATCCGGGGGCCACGCTGGTTCTCGCCCGGGCGCGAGGCCCGGTCAGGCTTCGATCACTGCATCACAGTGGCCACGTTGGCATCGCCCGACTGCAGCACCGCCATCGCATTGCCATTCGTGCTCTGTGAGCCGGTGAAGGTATTGCCGATGCCGTCCTGCATGATCCCGAAATCGTTGTTGTTGCCGGCCACCGTCATGGTGAGATCGTTCCCATCGCCGGACTGCGTGAGCGTACCGGAGCGGAGGCTGACCCCGTTGATCCTGGAGACCACCATGCCGGGCGTATTGTTGCGATCGCCAGACATAGTGACGGTGAGTTCGTTTCCGGTGCCGAGGCCGCCAACTTCCTGCATCGTGGAGAGGTAGTTGTTGCTACCGGAGATCGTCGCCGTGGCGGTCTGATCCTGCCCCGACTGATTGAAGGTCAGGTCGTTGAAGTTTCCCGTCACAAGCGCATCGATCGAGCCGTTGAAGCCGGTTTGGTCCGAAACGATACTGTTGTCGCTACCGCCGTTCACAGTAAGAATAAGGGCGTTGTCGTCGTTGCTCTGCGTCGACTCGATAATGTTGCCATCGGCGCCGTTCCGCACCCGGGTCTCGATCGTGTTTCCGTTTCCGGACTGGATCGACAGGATATCGTTATCGCTGCTTACGCTCACACCCAGAATGATGTCGTTCCCAGCGCCGACCTGAACGGAGCCGATCTGGTTGTCGTCGGCGCCGCCGGTCAGGGACGTCAAGTTGGTGTTCCCCGTTCCTTCCTGGCGGGAGCCGGTCTCGTTGCGGTTCCCGGCGACGTTCAGGGTCAGGGTGTTGTCGTCGACCGTGTTATTGATGCCGTCGCCGTATTGCGATGCCCCGAACTGGTTGCGATTTCCGGAGATGGAGATGTCCATCGTCCCGCCCTCTGACTGGCGGCCGTTCACGCCTTGGATGAGGGTGGATGTCTCGACGCCCGGCAAATCGGCAATACCCGTCAGAGCGCCTCCACCGTTCTCGGCGCCGGTCATGGTCACGTTCATCCGGTTCGTCTCGTTGCCCCCTCCCACTGACCATTGGGAAATTTTGGCAACGCGGTTCTCGCGGCCACTCTGATCGACGGTCAGGGTCGGCTTTGAACTATTATTCTTGTTCTGCTGAACGCTACCGATGACGTGGCCGCCATCTCCGCGTTGCGTTATGCTGGCGCTGTTCTGTTGAACGTCACCGCCTGGACCGGAAGATTGCCAGACCGCGCCGACCTCGTTCCCGTCACTCCGTTGATCAATGACCAAAATGTTGCCACGCCTACCCGGGTTAGTGCCCGTGTGGGTCTGGAAGACGCCCCGGGTATTGTTGCCGGACCATTCGTTGTTCCGGAGACCGACTTGGTTGTTGTCGCCCGACTGCGTCACGGTCAGATTGTTGAAGTTGTTCTCCTGCACCAATGCAGTGGCGTTGTCTGCATCGCCCGCCACGTTGCCGCTGCCCTGCGACTGATCGATTGTGGCGTCGTTACCAATTCCACTTTGCCGCAGATCGGTGGCGTTGTCCTGAGCGGCAACCGCACCAGCCAGGAGCGTCAGTGCGGTCGTGGTGAGCGCGAGTTTCGTAAGTTTCATAATACGTATTCCCGATTATAATCCGTTTTCGGCTCACGCCGTTCAAATTGGCAGCAAGCCGCAGGAAATGAATTTACGGATAACAATAATAATTACGTCGCCCACCGTAATCACGGGAAGGCCGCCCTTCACGCCACTAACGAACGTGAAGATCGCACTTTAAACAGGTTATGCTGCGTGATCCGGGTAAATGGCAGGCCGCCTTTTCCCGTATCCATCCTCCTCGATCCATCCCCTTACTCGAGGTTAGACGAGGTTAACGTTTCGGTGCAAACAAATTCGTGATCTGGCTTCATTAACCTCTAGATACCTTTGTTAACCTGTTGTTAAGGAACTGCTAATTCTTGGATCCGCCCCGTAACAGCGCACCAAGTCGACGTTCCGGCCCCTCGCGGCCCGTGTCGGGCGGATGTCCTGATCCGCACCACGAAACGCGACTCCGGGAACGCCGCGCCGCGGGCGGAGGAACTCGCGGAAGGAGGAACGGGCCGGGCGAATACGGTAGAAGTTCCTCCGCAAGGCGAATTAACCAAATCGTTGCGGATCGGCAACATTTTTTGACGATCGAAACCGGGCCCGGAATATCGGGAGCTTCCGTGTTAGGGACGCGCCACCGTATTTCGGCCACGGGGACTTGGGCGTATTGGAGCCAGAATGATTAGATCGCTTTCGTATGTTATCCTGCTTTCCCTCGCCGCTCCCGCCGGGGCGGGAGATCTTACCTACACGCCGATCAATCCGTCCTTTGGCGGGAATGCCCTGAACTCCGCGCATCTCCTCGGCCTCGCCAATGCCCAGAGGAACGCCACCGCCCGCGATTTCGAGGATCCGCTCGACGACATCGAAGAGATGGACGACACGGCGTCGGCAGGCACGTCGGATGCCGACCTGTTCGTCCGCCAGCTCCAGAGCAGGCTGTTCTCGTCCCTTGCCGCGCAGGTCAACGACGCGATCTTCGGCGACGATTCGCAGGATCAGGGCACGGTCACGTTCGGCACCACCACGGTGGAATTCGCCCGCACCACCCAGGAGATCCGGCTGGTGATCACCGACGCGCTTGACGGGACGGTCACCGAGATCGCCGTGCCGCAGCTGGTGGCCCGATGATCTGGCGCCTGACGCTCCTCGCCGCGGCCATCGGCCTGTCCGGCTGCGCCGCCACCTCCGACAGGGTCGCCCGGTCGGGAACGCCCGCCATGCTGTCCGAGATCACGCCGCAGAACGTGGCCCTGCGCGCGGTCCCGCCGGCGTCCGAACGGGTGCGCGTGGCCGTCTACGACTTCCCCGACCTCACGGGGCAGTACAAGGAGCGCGACGCCGTCCAGTCCCTGTCGCGGGCGGTCACCCAGGGCGGCGCGCCGATGCTTCTCAAGGCGTTGCAGGACGCGGGCGAGCGGCGCTGGTTCATCCCGCTCGACCGTTCCAGCCTCGATTCGCTCCTGCGCGAGCGCCAGATCGTGACCGAGATGCGCCGCATCTACCGTGGCGAGGAGCGGATCGACCCGTCCGTCCTGGGCCCGCTCGACCATGCGGGCATCATCCTGCAGGGCGGCATCGTGGGCTACGACACCAATACCGTCACCGGCGGCACGGGCGCGCGCTATCTCGGCATCGGCGGCGACACCGAATGGGTGCTCGACGTGGTGACCGTCAGTCTGCGCGCGGTCTCCACCGAGACGGGCGAGGTGCTGACCTCCGTCATGGTGCAAAAGCCCATCGCCTCGCGCTCCGTCAGGGGCAGCGTGTTCAACTACATCGCCCTCGACGAGATCCTCGAACTCGAAGGCGGCTTCACGACCAACGAGCCGCGCCAGGTCGCCGTGCAGCAGGCCATCGAGAAAGCCGTCGTGGCCCTGATCGCCGAAGGCACCGAACTGGGTGTCTGGCGCTTCTCCAACCCCGATGCCGGGGCGAACTTCGTGCGCCTCTACCGACAGCAGAAATACGGGGGCCAGACCGGCCTCGCCCGGATACCGGCGACGCCCCCCGCCACGCGGGCCCCGGCCACGCTGCGCCGCACCACCCCGGTCGCGCCCCAGCCGGTGCGCGCGACGGTCCGCACCATCCCGCCCGCGCAAACCCGAAGCCAGCCGGCCGCGCAGGAACCGGCCCCGCCCGCCCCTCCCCCGCCGGGCGCGGACGAGACCGTCGGATGATCCGGAGCCTATCTTTGCGTGGGAGCTGTTGTTAACCTAGGGTCAAGCCATTTCATCCCGGGAGGCCATTCATGATCACGATGCCAATTCTTAGGATCTCGGCCGCCGTCGCCATGCTCGCCGCGCCGGCGACCGCACAGAACAACTCCCTCTTCATCCTTCAGGACAACAGCACCGGGGGGATGTCCAACACGATCTCCGTCGACCAGAGCGCGGCGAGCCGCTCCAGGGTGGGCTCCGCCGAGACACCGGCCGAGCAGATCGGCGGCGGCAACGTGGCGGACGTGTCGATCGTCGGAGAGGGCTCGCGCGTCGATCTTTCCCAGCGATCGGTGACCTCGCGGGTGGACGGCAACGACGTCTCCATTGATCTGTCGGGCACGACCCTTCTCGGCACGGTCTCCCAGGCGGGGTCCGGAAACCGGGGAGCGGTATCCGTCTCCGGAGCGCGGGCACGGGGCTCTCTCGTCCAGGACGGGAACTTCAACGCAGGCACCGTCTCGGTGTCGGGGAGCGACGCCTCGGGCGCGCTGCGCCAGATCGGCGACGGCAACGCGACCGATCTCGAGGTCAGCGGAGCCGGAACATCCGTGACCTACGACGTGATCGGCAACGGCCTCACGGCCGTCGTTCCGCCGACCGTCCGCTCGAACGGCGCGACGGTCACGATCACCCAGACCGGTCCCGGAGCGCCGAAATGAGGGGGATGCTGACCGCCGCGTCCGTTCTCCTCGGCACCGCCCTTCCCGGGGCGGCGTCGGCCGAGTCGCTCGCCATCCCCGAAATCGCCGCCATCCCCGTCGACGGGGGCGTCAGGCTGGAGGCCAGCGTCCTGGGCATGGGCGACGGCGACGTGACCGCGACCTTCACGGTCGAGCGGGAGGAGAACGGGAACAGATTGAGCAGCTTCCAGAGCACCACGCTCCCTGTCTCGGCGGGTACCCGCGCCGTGGTCGCCCGAACCACCTTCTCGATGGCGACCGCCGCGCACCTGACCGCGAATCTCGCGATCGAGGGCCGCGACGGGCATCTGGGGGACGCCCGCCTGACGCTCGGACCGGAGGGAGGCTGACCATGACCCGTGCCCGCCACCTCCTCGGCGCGTTTGCCACCGCGGCCCTGGCGAACTTCGGCGCGGCCGCGACCGCGCAGGACGACACCCGCTTCGTCGACGCGTTTTCGGGGCCGTGGTTCGCGTTCGACGTCGCGGCCCGCGCAGGAGAGGACCCCTGCCGGATCGACCTCGACCAGGGCGACGACGCCCCCCTCCCGGCCCGGACCTCCGGTTGCGCAGAGACGCTCGCGGGCGTGTCGGGCTGGCGGATCGAGGGCGGAATGATCCACCTCATCGGGGGCGGCGGCGACGAGCTCGCGTCCCTGGGAGGCAACCAGTTCCGCATGACCGGAGAGGTGTCGCAGGCCGGCACCAGCCTGATCCTGGATCGCGCCGAGGGGGACGGAACGGGGGCCGACCTTGCCCGCGCCGTCCGGCGCCACGGATGCTACTTCTCCGGCTTCGCCTCGGACTGCGCGGCACCCGAGGCACTCGCCGCCCCGCCGCGGGGCCGGGGTCGCATCACCGCCCTCGCCGACGTGAACGTCCGTGTCCAGCCGCGGCGGGAGGCCGAGATCCTGGGCGTCGTCGAGCGGGGATCGTCGATCGCCACCGAGAGCTGCCTGCAAACGGCGGACGGGTACTGGTGCCGGGCCAGCTTCGGCGATGCCCCCGGCTGGATCGCCAAATCCGCCCTGCGCCAGGACGAATGGCCCGTCGTGACCTTCGTCGCGGAAACCCCCTCCGGGGATTGATCCCCGCGACGGCCCCTCCCCCGCAAGGCTGAGCGGTCTCCCCCGCCCGTCACGACCCCGCCCGTCACGACCCCGCGCGGTGCGGCCATGGCCCGGGGTCCCCGGGCGCGCTGCATCTCGCGGCCCTTGCACCCATTGCACGCAAAGCGAAAAGGGGGCGGAACCCGCCCCCTTTTCCGTATCGCCCTTCCCGCCGGGGCGGCCCCGTCTGGGGCGGTCGCCGCTCGTGCGAAAGGCCTATTTTCCTCTCTCAAGGGCGCACGGCGACGACCTCGATCTCCACGAGCCAGTCCGGGTTCGCCAGGCCCGCCACCTCGAACACGGACCGAGTGGGCAGCTCGGGTTGCTCCTCGGTGCCGAAATACTGGGTATATCCGTCCATGAAGCCCGCGAAATCCATGGCGTCGGCCCCCTCCGGCGCGACGAGGTAGGCCTGCATCTTGACCACGTCGCCCATCGCCAGGTCGAGGCTTTCGAGCTTCGCCTCGATGGAGGAGAGCGTGGTTTCCGTCTGCATGGCGGTGTCGCCGTAGCGCTCCGCGGACCCTTCCTCGGCCTCCTCGTCGGCCACCTGCGGGACGGTCCCGCTCAGGTAGACGAGCGTGGCGTCGGCGGGGACCTCCACCGCCTGCAGGATCGGGAAATCCGAGTCCGGCAGCGGGTGGCGCGTGACCTCGGAGGACTGGGCCATGGCGCCCCCCGCGGACAGGGCCAGGGCAAGGGCGGACAGGGTGATGCGCATCGTCAGTGTTCTCCGGTGGTTTGCATGGGGTCTTCGGGCCGGGCCTGTTGCACGGCCTCGGCCGTGGCGTCCGCCTCGAAGTCGTTGAGCCCGGTCTGGAGGTATTCCACGACCGCGACGATCTGCTCGTCCGACATCAGCGGCCCGAGGGGCGGCATGCCGCGCAGGCCGCCCACCACGACCGTGATCGGGTAGGCCGCGTATTCCAGGTTGGGGTTGTCCGCCAGGGCCGGATAGGTGCCCGCCCCCGTGGCGCCCTGCCCGTCGGGCATGTGGCACCCGGCGCAGACATTGCCGTAGATCTCGGCGCCGGTCGTGCCGGTGATCGTCTCGTCGGCGAAGATGTCGGGCGCGCCACGGTCGGGGCTGGTTCCGGCCGATCCATCGTCCTGCGCGGTCGCGGCGGTGGCGAGGAAGAGCGCGGGGATCACGTATTTCATCATCTGTCTCACCCGTTCAGGATCTTGTCGTGGAGCCTCGAGATGGCATCGAGCGAGGACAGGATCGCCCCCTCCTGCCAGGCCGGGAGATACGACAGGTGCTCTCCCGCGCAGACGACGCGGCGGTCGATCTGCACCGCCTGCGCGTAGTCGCGCTCCTTGTCCGCCCAGACGCCGGAGCATCCCAGCGTCCACGGGACCTTGTGCCAGGACACGGTCACGCCGGTCTTGAACTCGTCGCGGTACTGCGGGTGGATGCGGCTGCCGTATTCGAGCGCCGCCTCGATCCGGTCCTGGGGGCTCATGGCGTTGAACTCGAACGACTCGGGCCCCCGCCACGTGTACCCGCCCAGCAGGACGGCCGGCCCGGATTGCAGGTACCCCGTCGAAGGGTAGCTGATCTGGCTGATCGGCAGGTCCGTGTAGCTGATCCCGCCGTAGATGTGCTCGTCCTCCTCCCAGAAGCGGCGATTGAACTCCAGGCCCCACTTCACCGACCCGTTGTAGAACATGGAATCGATGACCGAGGTCAGCTCTCCCGACAGGTTGTGCTCGATCTGGCCAAGCACCGAGAACGGGATCGTGCAGACGCAGTAGTCGGCGCTGGAGGTCCGCCGCTCGCCCGCGCCGTCCTCCCACGTCGCCGTGACGCCCCCGTCGTCCTGTTCCAGCGACACGACCTTGGCCTCGTAGGTGATCAGGTCGCCGACCTCGCGCTCGAAGCCGCGGGCGATCGCGTCCATGCCGCCCACGGGCTGGAACATCGCCAGCTGGTGGTTCAGCGTCTCGTGGGTCGAGAGCCAGGTCCACAGCTCGGATTTCAGGATCGTGGACAGGTCGATCGGGGCCGTGGGTTCGGGCGCGGCGTTCGCGCCTCCGCCCGGCGTCTTGGCATAGCCGCGGTAATACGCCGTATCGAGGCTCTCCACGTACTCGTAGCTGTCGTTGAGAACGCCCACGTCCTTGAGGCTCTCGAGCAGCGCCTCGCGGTCGTCGGCCGAGACCATGTCGTCCAGCTTGCCCTGGTCGACGGCCTTTGCCAGCAGCTCCGAGGTGTGCCCGCGGTGGTCGGTGGCGATCTCCTTGAACCGCTGCGGCTGGCCGCCGAAGGCGTCCTGCCGGTGCAGGTAGCTGTTGTGGTTCTTCTGGATGAAGGGCTCCAGCGGCACGCCCAGCCTGCGGCAATAGTCGAGGATCGCGTGGTGGTAATGCGGGATCCGCCACGGGCCGGGGTTGAGGTAGTTGCCCTCGGCGAAGTCCACGGTCTGCGTATCGCCCCCCAGCTCGGTGTAGGTGTCGCCGGAATGGAGGGTCCAGCACCGCCCGCCCGCCTTCTCGCGGTATTCCAGGACCTCGACCTCGTAGCCGGCCGCGCGCAGCTCCAGCGCCGCGGTCAGCCCCGCGAGCCCCGCCCCGAGGACCAGGATCTTGGTTCCCTCCGGCGCGCCCTCCAGCCGGATCGGGCCGGAATAGGTCGAGGCCTGCGCATGCCCCATGGCCGTCATCGTGTGCAGCATCGCGGCGCCGCCCGCGGCGGTTCCCACCATCTGCAGAAGTTGTCGTCGGGATAGGTCCGTCATCATCCGCCCTCGGCCGTGAATCGTCCCCGGGATGCAGCACCCGGTCCGCCCGAAGCACCAGCCGCGCCCCCCGGCACGGACGCCCGAGAGGGGCCGCATGCTGCATCTTTCAGCACCCCGGCTGACAATCCCGGCGGGAAGATGACGCCGCCCCGCACGCAAAGGCCGCGGGGCCGCCTGCCGTGCAGGATCAAGCGTCGTGCCCGACCGGCCGATGCCGATGGAACGACGGAGTGGAAGGATGCAGGCTGTGATGGGTCCGGCTACGCGGTCGGGACACCGCGTCTCGCGCGTCCGGACCGCCGCGTCTTCGCCGCCCGTGGTGCCCGCACCAGGAGTCGAACCCGGGACCTACTGATTACAAATCAGTTGCTCTACCAGCTGAGCTATACGGGCACTGGCGGCTCGGGGATCGTCCTACACCCGAACGGAGCGCGCGGAAAGGGGCCCTAGCGGTTCGCGCGCGCCAGAACCCCCACCGCCGCGATCCCCACGCCGGTGACCAGCAGGGCGGCCGGCGCCGCGTCGCCGATGCGCTCCAGCGAGGCCTGCTCGTAGACCCGCGTCGCCAGCGTGTTGTAGTTGAACGGCCGCAGCAGCAGCGTCGCCGGCAGCTCCTTGACGCAATCGACGAAGACCAGCAGCAGCGCCGTGCCCACCGAGCCTCGGATCATGGGAAGGTATACGGAGGTCAGCGCGCCCCCCGCCGTGCGCCCCAACGCCCGCGCCGCCATGGGAAGGCTGGGCGAGACGCGCCCCATGGCGGCGTCCGCCGCGCCCTGCGCGATGGCGAAGAAGCGCACCATGTAGGCCAGGACGATCGCCGCGGCCGAACCGGTCAGGAGCAGCCCGGGATCGACCCCGGTCACCGCCGTCCAGAGGTCGGCCAGGGCATTGTCGGCCCAGGCCAGCGGCAGCAGCAGGCCCACGCCCAGAACGGCGCCGGGCGCGGCGTATCCCACGCTCGTCACCGGCATCAGCAGGCGCGGCAGGGCCCGCCCCGACAGACGCACCCCATAGACGAGGAACAGCGCCGCCAGCACCGTCAGGATCGCCGCCGCGCCCCCCGCCGACACGGTATGCCACAGCGCCAGGCCCAGCCCGGGGTCGAGCCACCGGTCGCCGTTGCCCAGCGCGTGACTGGCGATCACGCCCAGGGGCAGCACGAACCCGGCCGCGAAGGGCAGCGCGCAGAACGCCGTCGCCCCCCAGCCCGCCGCCCCCGACAGGGGCCGGCGCACCGGGCGCCGCTCGGACCGGCTGAGCGCGTAGAAGCGCGAGCGGCGGCGCGACAGCTTCTCCAGCATCACCAGGACCACGACCAGCGCCAGGATCACGCAGGCTATCTGCGCCGCGCCGCCCGCGTTGCCCTGCTCCAGCCACACGGTGAAGATCCCCGTGGTCAGGGTCTGGACGCCGAAATACTCGACCACGCCGAAATCGTTGATCGTCTCCATCATCACGATCGCCGTGCCAGCGGCGATGGCGGGGCGCGCCAGGGGCAGGCCCACGCGCCAGAACCGCGCCACCGGCCCGGCCCCCAGCGCCTGGGCCACGTCGAAGCTCTGGGTCGAGAGTTCGCGGAAGGCCGCGCGCGCCAGCAGGTAGACGTAAGGATAGAGCGCGGCCGAGATCACCGCGATCGCCGCCCCGCGCGAGCGGATCTCGGGGAAGGCGTAGTCGCGCGCGTTCTGCCAGCCCATGAGCGCGCGCAGCCCCGTCTGCACCGGGCCCGCATATTCCAGGAAGTCGGTGAGCGCGTAGGCGCCCACATAGGCGGGGATCGCGAGGGGCAGCAGCAGCGCCCATTCCAGCCACCGCGCGCCGGGGAAGCGGTACATCACCACCAGCCACGCCGCGACGGTGCCCACCACCGCCGAGACGGCCCCCACCGCACCCGACAGCAGAAGCGAGTTGCCCAGGTACCGCGGCAGCGTCGTCGAGACGAGGTGCCCCCAGATCGGCTCGGAAGGATGCAGGGCGAGCCAGAGGACGGTCGCGATGGGCATGAGGACAAGCGCGGCGATCGCGGCCGCCCCCAGCGACCAGCGATCGGGCCGCACCGGGGCGGGCATCTCTATCCGAGCGTTTTCCTCGACCATGGCGGCGGTCTAGCAGATCGCCGGGGGCTGTCCAGCGCCCGCCGCGCCGGGCGCGCCCCGGTCAGGCGCCGGGCAGGCCCCGGTCAACCCCCGCTCAGGCCATGCCCAGCGCGCTCTTGTACATGTCGAGGACGGCCTCTTCCTCGGCCACGTCGTCGCGGTCGCGCTTCCTCAGCGCGACGATCTTGCGCAGCACCTTGGTGTCGTAGCCACGCCCCTTGGCCTCGGCCATGACCTCCTTCTGCTGGTCGGCGATCTCCTTCTTCTCCTCGTCGAGCCGCTCGAAGCGCTCGATGAACTGGCGCAGCTCCTCGGCGGTGACGTTGTAGCTGTCGTCGGGGGCGGACGCGTCGGACATGGGGGTGCTGCCTCGCTCGTATCTCTGGGGTGGCCGTTCGGGCGCCGACCTCTAGGGCGGGTCCGGCGGCGAGGCAAGACGCTTGCGGGGCATCGCGCGATCGCTTAGGCGCGGACCCCGCGAACCAGGGGGAGAGCCGCGATGGATGCGCTGATCTGGGCGGGGACGATCCTGTCCGTGCTGGGGCTCCTGGGCCTCGGCTACTGCATCGTCGCGGCGATGGGGGCGAAGCGGTCGGGCCTCGACGAGGCCGCCATGCGCGCGCGCCTGCAACGCCTCGTCGCATGGAACCTGGGCGCGCTGGCGCTGTCGTCGCTGGGCCTGGTCCTGGTGGCGACGGGGCTGTTCCTGTCCTGAGCGCCCTTGGCAGCCGGGCCTCGGGGGCCTAGAACGGCGCCATGGACATACGCCGCATCACGCCGCGCTACGCGGTCAGCCCGCAGATCCGCCCCGAGGACGTTGCCGAGTTGAAGGAGGCGGGCTTCGTCCGCGTCATCTGCAACCGCCCCGATTCGGAGGTGTCCGGCGACGAGCGCGCCGAGGCGATCGGGCGGGCCTGCGCCGATCACGGGCTCGACTTCGTGATCCTGCCCGTGGACCATTCCTCCCTGACGCCCGATCTCGTGGCCGAGCAGCGCGCCGCGATCGACGAGGCCGACGGCCCCGTCTTCGCCTATTGCCGCTCGGGGACGCGCTGCACCCATGTCTGGGCGCTGGGACAGGCGGGGCGGATGCCCGCCGACGATATCGTCGCCGCCGGGGCCGAGGCCGGATACGACCTCTCTCCGCTGCGCCCCGCGCTGGGCTCCGACCGCTAGGCCTCGTCTCCGCCCTCGTCCACCCCGATGAACGGCTCCTCGGGCGCGACCTCGACCCGCACCGCCTTGGCGCCACCCGCCTGGCCCAGGCGACCCGCCAGGACGGTGCCGCCATCCGGGCCGACCAGGCGCACCCGCCCGATCGACCGGCGAGGCAGGGTCAGGAGGTCGCCCGCCTTCAGCGCGCGCACCTCCGCCGCCGACATCGTCACCCGGCCCAGTTCGGCGCGCAGGGCGATCTCGCTGCCCAGAAGCCGCCCCTCGAACCGGCGCGACCAGCTCTCTCCCCCCGGCGCCTCGACATCCTCGACCCGGTCGGCCCGCGCGCGGGGCAGGATCAGGTGGATGGCCCCGGTGCGCCCCCCCCGGGCGCCGAAGGCCAGGTCGATGCGCCAGTGGTCGTGCGGGGCGTCGGCCAGCCCGAGGCGGATCTCGTGCGGCTCGGCCAGGCGCGTTGCGAATCGCATGCCCGCCATGGGTCGGGGCGCGGGCATCTCCGCGGTCATCGCCTCGTGCAGCTTGAATATCCCGTCGAGCGGCTCGGCCAGCATCGCCGCGTCGGTGGCGGTGGGGGCGCGCGGCCTCTCGGGCCGCGCCCGGATGCGCCCCAGGGTCTGCTGCTCGATCACCGCCGCCGTCACCGACGGCTCGATCACCGCCGCGCCGTAGCCTGCAGGCCCGTCGAGGAGCAGAAGCGTCGCCCCCTCGCTCGCCAGTCCGACCGCGGCCTCGGGAAGGATCGGCGCCGCGACGGCCCGGCCCACCCGAACCTCCGCGCCCAGCCCCCGGCTGAAGCCGTGGGACATGGCGCGCGTCCAAAGTCGCTCCGCCGTGATCGCCGGCGCGGTCGACGGGGCGGTGGCGCCGATCTTGCGGCGCAGGGGCGTCTGGTCGGTCATGGATGTCCGGTCGGCTTCGGTGTCAGGCAAGCACCATGGTCCTCCACGGTTACCAAACCCTTTAGGCGTCCGGCCCGCCGCCCACTTTCCGCGGCCCCGCCTCGCTTCCGGTCCCCGACGCCCCGGCAGGCCGAAGACGTTCGTCTGGCGGCCCATGTCTCGTCAAAGGGCCGCAAGACACTACGTGACGCACAGGAATAAGGAGGAGGATTCAACTATGCTCGATGCCGATGCAAAAAAGAAGCACGCGCCCTCGGACGACTTCGTCCGCAACGCGCATGTGGACGCCGAGAAATACGACGAGATGTATCGCCGGTCGGTCGAGGACCCGGAGGGCTTCTGGGCCGAGCACGCCCGGCGCATCGACTGGATGAAGGAACCCACCAAAATCAAGAACACCAATTTCGACTACGGGAACGTCGATATCAGGTGGTTCGAGGACGGGACGCTGAACGTCGCCGCCAACTGCATCGACCGTCACCTCGCGGACCGCGGTGACCAGACGGCGATCATCTGGGTGCCCGACGAGGACGACGGCTCCGACCAGGAGATCACGTACAAGCAGCTTGGCTCCCACGTGAACAAGTTCGCCAACGTCCTCAAGGAGATGGGCGTCGAGAAGGGCGACCGCGTGGTGATCTACCTGCCGATGATCCCGCAGGCGGCCTACGCGATGCTGGCCTGCGCCCGGATCGGCGCGATCCACTCGGTGGTCTTCGCCGGCTTCTCCCCTGACGCGCTGGCGCAGCGCGTGAACGGCTCTGGCGCCAAGGTCGTCGTCACCGCCGACGGCTCGCCCCGCGGCGGCAAGGTCACCGACCTCAAGGCCAACGCCGACAAGGCCTTCAAGAAGGTCGAGCACGACGCCAAGCTCCTCGTCGTCAAGCGCGCGGGCAACGATGTCACGTGGGAGGACGGCCGCGACCACTGGCTCCACGAGATGGAGGAAGGCGTCTCCGACGATTGCGATCCGGTGGAGATGAACGCCGAAGACCCGCTCTTCATCCTCTACACCTCCGGCTCGACGGGCCAGCCCAAGGGCGTGGTCCATACCCAGGGCGGCTACATCGTCTATACGTCGATGACCCACGAATACACGTTCGACTACCACAAGGGCGACGTGTTCTGGTGCACGGCGGATGTCGGCTGGGTCACCGGGCACAGCTACATCGTCTACGGCCCCCTCGCCAACGGCGCGACCACCGTGATGTTCGAGGGCGTGCCCACCTATCCCGACGCGGGTCGCTGCTGGAAGATCTGCCAGGACCACAAGGTCGCGCAGTTCTACACCGCGCCCACCGCGATCCGGGCGCTGATGGCGAAGGGCGACGAGTTCGTCACCAAGTACGACCTCTCCTCGCTCAAGCTGCTGGGCACGGTGGGCGAGCCCATCAACCCCGAGGCCTGGGCGTGGTACAACGAGGTCGTGGGCGGCTCGAAATGCCCCATCGTCGATACCTGGTGGCAGACGGAGACGGGCGGGCACATGCTCACCCCCCTTCCCGGCGCCACCCCGACGAAGCCGGGCGCGGCGACAAAGCCCTTCTTCGGTGTCAAGCCCGTGGTCCTCGACCCGGAATCGGGCAAGGTCCTCGAGGGCAACGAGGTGCAGGGCGTACTCGCCATCGCCGATAGCTGGCCCGGCCAGATGCGGACGGTCTACGGCGACCACGACCGGTTCATGAATACCTACTTCCAGCAGTACAAGGGCTACTACTTCACCGAGGACGGCTGCCAGCGCGACGAGGACGGCTACTACTGGATCACCGGCCGCGTCGACGACGTGATCAACGTCTCCGGCCACCGGATGGGCACGGCGGAGGTCGAATCGGCCCTTGTCTCCCACGACGCGGTCTCCGAGGCCGCGGTGGTCGGCGTCCCCCACGAGGTGAAGGGGCAGGCGATCTACTGCTACGTCTCGCTCATGGATGGCCACGAGCCCTCCGACGACCTGAAGAAGGAGCTGTCCGACCACGTCCGTTCCGAGATCGGCCCCATCGCCAAGCCCGAATACATCCAGTGGGCCCCGGGCCTTCCCAAGACGCGCTCGGGCAAGATCATGCGCCGCATCCTGCGCAAGGTGGCCTCGAACGAGCACGACCAGCTCGGCGACACCTCCACCCTGGCCGAGCCCGAAGTCGTCGACGACCTGATCGCCAACCGCCAGAACAAGTGACGCCCCGAGCGGCGTGACGCGACGCGGCCCGCCGGAGAGATCCGGCGGGCCGTTTCGTCGCGCAGGCGGAACGCCGCGACCCCGGCGGCATTGGCCACAGGCCACAAGGAGGTCCAGATGCTTCGCACCATTGCCCTGATCGCCACCCTCGCCCCCCTGCCCGCCCTGGCGCAGGCCACGATCCCCGTCGAGGATGCTCCCTTCAAGGAGGCCAGCCCGCTCTCCTCGCGCCTCGACCCCGCGGATCTCGTCGACGGCGACCTCTACACCCTCGTGCCCTCCGATGCGGTGACGGGCGAGCTTCTGGAATCGTCCCGGGTGGTCGATTACGCCGGCAATCGCATCGGCGACGTGGCCGGCATTGTCGGCGAAGGCGACACCGTCGTCGGCATCGTCCTCCAGGTCGGCGGCGCCTTCGGCGTGCTCGACCATCCCGTGGCGGTGCCGCTCGACGCGATGCTGGTGGGCCGCTCCGAGGAGCTGGGCGATTCGCGCATCGTGGTGGCCCTCACCAAGTCCGAGCTGGAATCGCTGCCCCCCTACGAGGGTCGAGACGGCGGCTGACGGAACGCCGCCCCCGTCCTCGCCGTTGAGGGGGTGACCCGGATACGGAGAGGTCCCATGCGCTTCCACACCCTGCTCGCCCTCGCGGCCGCCACCGCGCTCTCGGTCCCGCCCGCCCTCGCCCAGGAGGAGGGAACGGAGGCCGACAACCCCATCGCCGAAACCTTCGGGATCGAGACCGGCCCGGCCGATTTCGACGATATCGAGATCGACGGCCTGAGCGTCGAGGCGCTCTCGGGTAGCGACATTCTCGCCCGCAACGGCGACGTAATCGGCCAGGTTGCCGACATTCTTGTGACGGAGGACGATGCGGACAAGATCGTCATGGTCCTCGACGACGGCGTGATGGCGGGGACGAGCAACCTCCTGATCCCCCTCGACGAGGTCCAGATCCAGGAGGACGGCGACACCCTCCGCGTCCGCACCACCCTGACCGAGGAGACGGTGGCCCAGCTCGCGGAATACGACTCCATCTGAATGGGCAGGGATCACCCGATCACGCCCGACGGGCGCTACTTTGTCGCCAAGGGGCGGCTCTGGCGCCGCACCGATCCCCGGCTGGGCGACACCGAGCGCCGCGCCGCCATCAAGGAGCTGATGCGCGCCCGTCGGGACGTGGGCCGGTCCGACGCGGAGGAGGACACCCGCGACGCTCGCGACCGGGTGGATGCCGCCAAGCGGCGCCTGGGCGAGCGCGGGCCGGTCTGGTGGGACGACGGCGCCCCCGACGAAGGCCGGCTCGCCCCCTGGAACAGCTCCTATGCCGGGTGGTGGGACAGCCTTTCCCAAGCAGAGCGGGACGCCGCAACCGGCTAGGCCCCGTGCCCGCGATCGTATCGCGACCGGGCCGGCTCCGGCGCCGGTTCGCCGTCCACCGCGAGAACCTCCATCTCCAGCGGATGACAGTGGGCGGCATCCGACGAGTGCTCCGCCCCGCAATCGCCCCCCGGGCAGGCGCTCAGGACCGCCAGGAGGTCGATCTCGGCGAGGAGGTCTAGGTGGTCGCCCGGACGCACCGGGCTCGCCTTCATGAAGTACCGCCCCTCGGCGTCGAACCCCGTGCACATGAACACGTTCAGCACGTCGTGGACGTGGCTTTCCGCCTCCGCCAGCGGCAGGCCCGTGGCCCGCGACAGCGCCCGCGTCAGGTTGGAGTGGCACGTCCGGTGATAGTCGCGCCCCTGCAGCAGCCGCGCGGTATAAGGATCGCACCGCGTTCCGATCACGTCGTGGACCCGGCCGCCGAACGCGTCCGTCCCGTACCAGTCGAGCGAATCGTGCACGACCGTCGCCATCGGCCGCAGGTGGGGGAAACCGGACCAGAGCCGATCCCCGGTGCTCACGTGGCTGCCATGGAGCGCCCGCGTCTTGCCGGAATAGAACCGCTCCGACAGGTCGTCCGCCGCGAAGAGGTTCAGGTCTCCCACCTGCGGCCCCTCCACCGACCGGATGCGCAGCACCTGGCCGCGCGCCACCCTTATGGCGCGGGCATCGCGGGGAGGCACCCGCACGCCGCCCACCCGTGTCAGGGCGCCCACCCGGCCCAGACCCGGATCGGGCAGCGCCTCGGGCGGGTAGCAGATCACCGGGGCGACCGCGCGGCGCCTCTCGGCATCCGCGGGCGCTTCAGGCATCGCAGACCTGCTGGCCCAGGTCGTTCCTGAGCGGGACGCCCGGGCCCTCGGCCTCCAGCACGACGCCGTAGCAGCCCTGGTCGTCGCGCACGAGGAAGCCGGGGTCGATCCCGTTCGGCAGGGCCGTCCGTGCCTCCGGCGAGATGTTCCTCAACCGGCCTTCCTCGTCGTATTCCGAGAATATGCAGCCCGAGAGGATCGCCAGGATCGCTCCGCTCGCCAAGATGCGCACTGGTCTTCCCCCGTTTGCGTGGATCGGCGCGACGCTAGCAGAGGCGCCCGGCCCGTCAAGCGCCCGGCCGCGGCGCCGGGGCGTCTTCGTCTTTCGCCCGCGGCGGCGCTGCCCTATAGACGGGCGTGGAAAGACGCCCCGGATCCGGGGAACGAAAGGGACAGCGCCCCCGACGGGGGGCGACAACGCGACGGGGACGGCAATGAGCGACAGATCGCACGACACGGACGTGGCCTTCATTCGGGCGCTCGCGGAATTGCTGCACGAGAACGACCTTACCGAGCTCAGGGTCAAGCGCGACTACGCCCCCGACGACAGCCTCGACGTGCGCGTCTCCCGCATGACCCAGGCCCCCGTGGCCGCGCCCGCCACCGTGCCGGCCCAGCCGCAGCCCGCGCCGGCCCCTTCCGCCCCGTCCGGCGGGACAGAGACCCAGGCCCCGGCCGAGACGACGGACCCCGGCGCCGAGCCGGGCGCCGTGACCTCGCCCATGGTCGGCACGGTCTATCTCTCGCCCGAACCCGGTGCCGCCGCCTTCGTGTCGGTGGGCGACCAGGTGGGCGAAGGCCAGACTCTGATGATCGTCGAGGCGATGAAGACCATGAACCACATCCCCGCCCCCCGCGCCGGCACCGTCAAGCGCATCCTCGTTTCCGACGGCGCGCCGGTCGAATACGGCGCGCCCCTCGTCGTGCTGGTCTGAGGCGGGGCGGATGTTCAACAAGATCCTGGTCGCCAACCGAGGGGAGATCGCGCTGCGCGTCATCCGCGCCGCCCGCGAGATGGGGATCGGCTCCGTGGCCGTCCATTCCACCGCCGACGCGGACGCGATGCACGTGCGCATGGCCGACGAATCGGTCTGCATCGGTCCGCCCTCGGCAGCGCAATCCTACCTCAACTTCCCCGCCATCATCTCCGCCTGCGAGGTCACCGGCGCCCAGGCGATCCATCCGGGCTACGGCTTTCTCTCCGAGAACGCCCAGTTCGTGCAGATCGTCGAGGACCACGAGCTGACCTTCATCGGCCCCCGCGCCGAGCACATCCGCATCATGGGCGACAAGATCACCGCGAAGGAGACGATGAAGGCCCTGGGCGTTCCCTGCGTGCCCGGCTCCGAAGGCGGCGTGCCCGATTTCGCCACCGCGAAGCGGCTGGGAGCCGAGATCGGCTTTCCCCTGATCGTCAAGGCCACCGCCGGCGGCGGCGGGCGCGGCATGAAGCTCGCCCGCACCGAGGCCGAACTCGAACGCGCCTTCCAGACCGCCCGGGCCGAGGCCAAGGCCGCCTTCGGCAACGACGAGGTCTATCTGGAGAAATACCTGGGCGCTCCGCGCCACATCGAGGTTCAGGTCTTCGGCGACGGCAAGGGCGGCGCGGTCCACCTGGGCGAGCGCGACTGCTCGCTCCAGCGCCGCCACCAGAAGGTGCTGGAGGAGGCCCCCGGCCCCTCCATCAGCCCCGAGCAGCGCGCCCGGATCGGCGCCACCTGTGCCGAAGCCGTGGCCCGGATCGGCTATGCCGGCGCGGGCACGATCGAGTTCCTCTACGAGGACGGGCAGTTCTACTTCATCGAGATGAACACCCGCCTCCAGGTCGAGCATCCGGTGACCGAGGCGATATACGGCGTCGATCTGGTGCGCGAGCAGATCCGCGTCGCCGCCGGCGAACCCCTGAGCTTCACCCAGGCCGATCTCTCCCCCCGCGGCCATGCCATCGAGGTGCGCATCAACGCCGAGAAACTGCCCTCCTTCTCGCCCTCTCCGGGGCGGATCACCCAGTACCACGCCCCCGGCGGGCTTGGCGTGCGGATCGATTCGGCTCTCTACGACGGCTACCGCATACCGCCCTACTACGATTCGCTCATCGGCAAGCTCATCGTCCACGGGCGCGACCGGCCCGAGGCGCTCGCCCGCCTCGACCGCGCCCTGGGCGAGCTGATCGTCGACGGGATCGACACGACCCTGCCCCTGTTCCACGCCCTGCTGAAGACCGACGCGGTGATCACCGGCGACTACACGATTCATTGGCTCGAAGAATGGCTCGCCCGGAACCTCGAGTGAACGCACCGGGCCTGACGCCCGAACTCGTCCTCGCGGCCTACGCCCAGGGGATCTTTCCCATGGCCGAGCAGCGCGACTCGACCGAGATCTACTGGATCGATCCGCGCCGTCGCGGCATCCTGCCCCTCGACGGCTTCCACGTTTCGCGCTCTCTGCAGCGCCGCGCCCGCCGTGGAGACTACGCCATTACATTCGACCGCGACTTCGCCGGCGTGGTGGCGGGCTGCGCGGGCCGTCCCGAGACCTGGATCAACGACGAGATCGCCGCGATCTACGGCGCGCTGCACCTGTCGGGCCACGCCCACTCGGTCGAGGTCTGGGACGGCGAGGTCCTCGCGGGGGGCGTCTACGGGGTCGCGATCGGGTCGGCCTTCTTCGGCGAATCGATGTTCTCGCAGCGCACGGATGCCTCCAAGCTGGGGCTTCTCTACCTGATCGACCGGCTGCGGCAGGGGCGCTTCACCCTGTTCGACACCCAGTTCGTGACCGATCACCTCGCCTCCCTTGGCGCGGTGGAGATCGAGCGGCGCGACTACCAGCGCCGCCTGGCCAAGGCGATCCGGCGCACCGCCCAGTTCGAGGACGGGCCGGCGCCATCAGCGGATCAGGTCGTGCAGCGGATGACCCAGACGTCGTAGCGCGGATGGTCGAGCGGGTTCAGCGCCGGGGCGGAGGCGACCATCCAGCCCGCGAAATCGGGCGTCTCGGCCCCTTCGTCCCGGATCGTCAGATAGGCATAGGCATCGCCCGACGGGTTCGCCTCCGGGAAGCGGCATTGCGACAGGGTCACGCGCAGTTGCCCCAGCCCCCGGGTCTCGCCCACGTTCATCTCGATATCGCGCACCGTGCCGTTCAGCCGGTCGAGGCCGCGCAGAACGGCCGCCCCGCCCTGGGCGACGCGCTCGTTTTCCTCGCGGGTGATATCCTCGTCTTGGTCGAGCGGGATCAGGATACCGTTCTCCCAGTCCTCGCGCATGACGTCGCCGTCCTCCTCTCCTTCGAAGAGGTCCTCGGCTCCCTCGATGCGCTCCTGCGCCATGAGGGGCGCGGACATGACCGCGAGGGTCAGCGCGAGCGCACGGATCATTCCGGGCTCCACGCCTCGTAGTCACTCTTGGGCTTGGTCTCCGCGCGCCGGATCGAGCCCGCGGGCGCATAGGCACCAGGGGTCCCGGTCAGGTTGGGCAGGTGCGGCTTTTGCCACTCCTGCACCTTGATCGGGCGCTCTAGGGGCGTCTCCTTCCAGGTGTGGTGCAGCCAGCCGTGCCATTCCGGCCCGACCCGGCTTGCCTCCGCCTCGCCGGAGTAGATCACCCAGCGCCGCTTGCCGTCCTTCGACTGGTAAAAGACGTTTCCGGCATCGTCCTCGCCGACCTTCTGGCCGTGGCGCCAGGTCCAGAGCAGCGTGTTGAGCGTGGCGCCGTGCCACCAGGTCACCGCCTGCAGAACTCGTCTCATCTTGCTCATCGTCGGCATCCTTACCCCTCGTGCCGCCCGATATGGCGCAAACCCCGCACGGCGTCCAGACGCCGGCGGGGCGTCCCGGCCCGGCCTCAGCCGGCCGAGGCGCTCTCCTTCTGGTCGGCATAGATCATCAGCGGGGACGCGTCGGAGGTGACGGCCTCGTCGTTGACCACGACCTCGTCCACTTCGGTCCGGCCCGGCAGGTCGAACATCGTGTCGAGCAGGATGTCCTCCATGATCGACCGCAGGCCGCGCGCGCCCGTCTTGCGCTCGATGGCACGCTTGGCGATCGCCTTGAGCGCGTCCTCGGTGAAGGTCAGCTCCACGTCCTCCAGCTCGAACAGGCGCTGGTACTGCTTCACGAGCGCGTTCTTGGGCTGGGTCAGGATGGTGACGAGCGCCTCCTCGTCGAGGTCCTCCAGCGTGGCGATCACCGGCAGGCGGCCGACGAACTCGGGGATCAGCCCGAACTTCAGCAGGTCCTCCGGCTCCAGCGACGACAATTGCTCGCCGACGCCCTGATCTTCCTCGGATTTGACATCGGCGCCGAATCCGATGGCCGAGCCCTTGCCGCGCTGGGCGATGATCTTCTCGAGCCCGGCGAAGGCGCCGCCGCAGATGAACAGGATGTTCGTGGTGTCCACCTGCAGGAATTCCTGCTGCGGATGCTTGCGGCCGCCCTGGGGCGGAACGGATGCGACGGTGCCCTCCATGATCTTCAGGAGCGCCTGTTGCACCCCCTCCCCGGAGACGTCTCTCGTTATGGACGGGTTGTCCGACTTGCGCGTGATCTTGTCGACCTCGTCGATATAGACGATGCCGCGCTGCGCCCGCTCCACGTTGTACTCGCTGGCCTGCAGCAGCTTGAGGATGATGTTCTCCACGTCCTCGCCGACATAGCCCGCCTCGGTCAGCGTGGTGGCGTCGGCCATGGTGAAGGGCACGTCGAGAATGCGCGCCAGCGTCTGCGCCAGCAGCGTCTTGCCGCAGCCCGTGGGGCCGATCAGCAGGATGTTCGACTTGTTCAGCTCGATCTCGGACTTGCCGGCGTTGTTGAGGCGCTTGTAGTGGTTGTGCACCGCCACCGACAGGACCCGCTTGGCGATCCTCTGGCCGATCACGTAATCGTCCAGAACCTCGCAGATCTCCTTGGGCGTGGGCACCCCTTCGGAGGATTTCAGGCCCGAGGACTTCGTCTCCTCGCGGATGATGTCCATGCACAATTCGACGCATTCGTCGCAGATGAACACCGTCGGGCCCGCGATCAGCTTGCGCACCTCGTGCTGGCTCTTGCCGCAGAACGAGCAGTAGAGAGTGTTCTTTCCGTCGCCGGAATTGTTCGCCATGGCTGGTCCTTCGGGGGCGTCCGCCCCTCTTCTCGCGCCTCGAACGTCGTATCGTTCAAACCTAGGGTACGCCCGGCGCACCCGCAATCGCAAAAAGGCCGGCGCCGCCGGGGCGCCGGCCCGTCACCGTCAGGAGGTCGCTTCGGCCTGTTCCTTGCGGTCCTCGACGATCTCGTCGATCAGGCCCCACTCCTTGGCCTCCTCGGGCGACATGAACTTGTCGCGCTCGAGCGCGTCGTGAACCGTCTGCAGGTCCTGACCCGTGTGCTTGACGTAGATCTGGTTCAGCCGGTCCTTCAACTTCTGGGTCTCCTGGGCGTGGATCATGATGTCCGTCGCCTGCCCCTGGTAGCCGCCGGAGGGCTGGTGGACCATCACCCGGCTGTTGGGCAGCGAGAAGCGCATACCCGGCGCGCCGGCCGCCAGCAGCAGCGACCCCATGGAGGCCGCCTGTCCCACCACGAGGGTGGAGACCTTGGGCCGGATGTACTGCATCGTGTCGTAGATCGACAGCCCCGAGGTCACCACGCCGCCGGGCGAGTTGATGTACATCGAGATCTCTTTCTTGGGGTTCTCGGCCTCAAGGTGCAGAAGCTGCGCCACGACGAGGCTCGACATCCCGTCATGGACGGGCCCCGAGAGGAAGATGATGCGCTCCTTGAGGAGCCGCGAGAAGATGTCGTAGGCCCGCTCCCCGCGCGAGGTCTGCTCGACGACCATGGGGACGAGGTTGTTCATGTAGTGCTCGTGGGGGTCGCGCATGGACCGGCCTTTCCTGTTCCTGCCTTCGACGTCGGGGGAGTCTTAGTGATGGCCGACCGGGGCCGCAAGGAGACGCCGGGACGCGCCCCGGGGCGCTCCGCCGGACCTTTCGCGACGTCAGGCCGTGTCGGGCGGTGTCGGGGCCGTGTCGGTACCGCGTCAGGCCGCGGCGTCCAGGCAGGCCAGGAGCGTCGCGCGGTCGAGCCGCACCGGGTTGCTCCGCATCGACGAGGACCCCTCCGCCGCCTCGGCCGCCCCGGCCATGGCGGCGCGCGCCAGCCCCATCTCCCCCAGCCCCGGCAGGCCGTGGCGGCGCGCCCAGCCGGCCAGGTCCGGGCCCGTCGTGGCGGCGATCCAGCCGCGGATCTCGGCGATCCGTCCGGGCGCGGCCCCGGCGGCGGCGTTCGCCTCCAGGACATGGGGCAGCAGCGCGCCGCAGATCGCCCCGTGGGGCGCGCCCGACAGGCCCCCCACCGGCCCCGCGAGCCCGTGCACCGCGCCGAGGCCCGCATTGGTCAGGCACAACCCGCCGGCGAGCGAGACATGCGCCATGGCGTCGCGGGCGCCCGCGTCCTCCGTCTCCATCAGGCGCACCAGCGCGGCCAGCCCGCGCGGGATCGCGTCGCGTGCCAGCGCGTCGGTCAGCGGACCCGCCCCGGACGACAGGTAAGGCTCGATCACCTGCGTCACCGCGTCGAGCCCCGAGGCCAGGGTCACGCCCGCCGGGCAGCCGTCGGTCAGCGCCGGGTCCACCACCGCCAGGTCCGCGAGCATCCGGTCGTCCCTGAGCGACACCTTGCGCCGCGCGTCCGGCACCGAGATCACGGCGTTGCGCGTCACTTCCGCCCCCGTGCCGGCGGTCGTGGGCACCGCCACGAAGGGCAGCGGGTCGGCCTCCAGCGGCCGGCCCTCGCCCACCACTTCCAGATGCGCCATGGGCCCTCCCGGCGCGGGCGCCAGCGCCGCGGCCGCCTTGCCGGCGTCGATCGCGGCCCCTCCGCCCAGCGCCACGACCACCTCCGCCCCGTGGTCGCGCGCGGTGGCGGCCGCCGCCTCCACCAGCGCCACGTCGGGTTCCGCGGCCACGGCGACGCGGGCCACCCGCGCGCCGGCCGCCTCCAGGTCCCGCACGAGCCACGCGGCACGCTCGCCCCGCGCCCCGTGGACGAGCAGCACCGCGCGGCCGCGCTGGACGATCTCGGCGGCCAGGCCCACGGCCGCGCCCCGGCCCGACAGGATGCGCCCGGCGGTGACGAAGGAACGGGTCATCGCGCCGCCCCCGCGCTCACAGGGCACCGAAGGCGCGCCGCAGGTCCGTGAGCTGCCCGCGCAGGTGCGCGATTTCGCCGGATGTCAGGCCCGTGGCCTCCTCCACGCAGGCGGGGATGTGGGCGGCCTCGACGCGCATGGCGCCCCCGCGCGGGGTCAGCCCGATCTCCACCCGCCGCTCGTCCGAGGCGGAGCGGCGGCGCGTCACAAGCCCCGCCGCCTCCAGCCGCTTCAGGAGCGGCGTGACCGTCGAGGTCTCGAGCCCCAGCCGCGCGGCGATCCGGCCCACGGTCACCGGCGCCTCGGACCAGAGCACGACCAGCACGAGGTATTGCGGATAGGTCAGGCCCAGCGGGTCCAGCAGCGGCTTGTAGAGCCGTCCGAACGCCTGCGCCAAGGCATAGACGTCGAAGCACAGCATGTCCTCGGGCGTCAGGCAGGATGTCTCGTCGTCCGTCATGGTCCGAAAGTATCCCCCCCGCGGCCCGGCGGCAAGCGCCCCGGCCCTTGACCGGGTGCCCGCGAAACATATCGTTCACGACAGAATGGCGCGATAGTCATGCGGACGCAACGGATCGGCGGAACGCCCCCGGACAGTCCGCGTTTCAGCGCCGCGACATACCGAAGGCAACAGGAGTTCATCATGCCCAAGCATACCGGTTCCGCCCATTGGGAAGGCAGCCTGCAGGAGGGGACGGGGTCCGTCTCCACCGGCACGGGCGCGCTCAAGGACCAGCCCTACGGCTTCAAGTCCCGTTTCGAGGACGGCACCAACACCAACCCCGAAGAGCTGATCGGCGCGGCCCACGCGGCCTGCTTCTCCATGGCCTTCTCGATGATCCTGGGCCAGCACGACCTCAAGGCCGACGAGATCGACACCAAGGCCACCGTCAGCCTCGACAAGGAAGGCGACGGCTTCGCCATCAAGACCATCCACCTGGACATGACCGCCAAGGTTCCCGGTGCCGACGACGCGACCTTCCAGGAGGCCGCCAACGCCGCCAAGGAGGGCTGCCCCGTCTCCAAGGCGCTCGCGGGCCCCACGATCACGCTCGACGCCAAGCTCGCCTGATCGCCGACCGACCCCACCGCGCGCCGTCCCCCTCTCCCGGGGGGCGGCGTTTTCGCGTCTTCCCACCGCCTCCGCACGGCCCCATATCGGGCCCATGCTGAAGCTCACCCCGATCCTCCTGGCGATCGGCTGGGCGCTGGTCATGTACCGCGTCTCGGTCTGGCGCACCTCCCGACAGCTCGACGCCAAGTCGACCGAGCTCGCCGATCCGCGCCTGCGCGCCCTGTGCGACCGCATGGCCGCGGCGCTCGACCTGCCCCGCATCCGCGTCCACGTCTACGAGATCGAGCCGGTCAACGGGCTCGCCGCCCCCGACGGACGGATATTCGTCACCCGCGGCTTCCACGACCGCTACCGCGCCGGCGAGGTCACCGCCGAGGAGATGGCCAGCGTCATCGCCCACGAGCTGGGCCACGTGGCCCTCGGCCATTCCAGGCGCCGCATGATCGACTTCTCCGGCCAGAACGCCATCCGCACGGCGGTGATCATGGTGCTGGGCCGGATCCTGCCCGGCATCGGCGTCGTGCTGGCCAACCTCCTGTCGCGCCTCGTCTCCGCCCGCCTGTCGCGCCAGGACGAGTACGAGGCCGACGCCTACGCCTCCGCGCTCCTGATCAAGGCCGGGATCGGCGCGGGCCCGCAGAAGTCCCTCCTGGAGAAGCTCTCCCGCCTCTCGGGCGGCGCCGGCGGCACCCCCGCCTGGCTCCTGAGCCACCCCAAGACCGAGGAGCGCGTCGCCGCGATCGCCGCCAACGAGGCGAAGTGGGTCTCCGACTGACCCCTCTGGCCAAGGCGCGCCCCGGGCGCGATGGTGGCCCCCGAGGGAGAGAGGAGACAACCCCCGTGACATTCGCCACCTCCGCCGCCGAGTTGCCCGGCATCGACCGCCTGGCCGAGTATTCGGGCCTCGACTTCATGCGCGCCGTGCTCTCGGGCGACCTGCCCGCGCCCCCCATCGCCCAGACCCTGAACTACGACCTTGAGGAGGTCGAGGACGGACGCGTCACCTTCACCGGCACGCCCCGCTTCGCCCATCTCAACCCCATGGGCGGCGTCCACGGCGGCTGGTACGGCACCCTTCTCGACAGCGCCATGGCCTGCGCGGTGATGACGAAGGTGCCCCGCGGCGCCACCTACACCACCCTCGAATACAAGGTGAACGTGTGCCGCGCGCTGGCCTGCGACACCGCGATCCGCGCCGAGGGCCGCGTCGATCACGCGGGCCGCACCACCGCGCTCGCCCACGGCGAGATCCGCGGCCTGGACGACGGCCGCCTCTACGCCACCGCCACCACGACCTGCCTCATCATGCCCCTGCCCGAGCGCTGACGCGCCGCCTGGGCGGTCTTTCCCTCGCCCGCCGACTTGGCTATCCCCTCGGCCGACCGATCAGAGGACGAGCGACCCATGGCGATGGAGAAGACCTTCGACGCGGCCCGTGCCGAGGCGCGCATCTACGAGGCGTGGGAGCGCGAGGGCTGCTTCGCCGCCGGCGCCAATGCCCGCCCCGGGGCGGAGGCGTTCTCGATCATGATCCCGCCGCCCAACGTCACCGGCTCGCTGCACATGGGCCATGCCTTCAACAACACCCTCCAGGACATCCTGGTGCGGTGGAAGCGGATGCAGGGCTACGACGTCCTGTGGCAGCCCGGCACCGACCACGCCGGCATCGCCACCCAGATGGTGACCGAGCGCGAGATGGCCGCGAAGGGCGAGCCCACCCGCACCGAGATGGGCCGCGAGGCGTTCCTCGCCCGCGTCTGGGAGCAGAAGCGCGCCTCCCGCGGCACCATCATCGGCCAGCTCAAGCGCCTCGGCGCCTCGGCCGACTGGAGCCGCGAGGCCTTCACCATGGCCGGCGCGCCGGGCGATCCCGGCGACACGCCCGGCGGGCAGGACTTCCACGCCGCCGTCATCCGCACCTTCGTCGATCTCCACGAGCGCGGCATCGTCTATCGCGGCAAGCGCCTGGTGAACTGGGACCCCCATTTCGAGACGGCGATCTCCGACCTGGAGGTCGAGAACGTCGAGACGCAAGGGCACATGTGGCACTTCCGCTACCCGCTCGCGGGCGGGGCCACCTACACCTACGTGGAGCGCGACGAGGACGGCAACACGCTCTTCGAGGAGGAGCGCGACTATATCTCCATCGCCACCACCCGCCCCGAGACGATGCTGGGCGACGGCGCCATCGCCGTGCACCCGTCCGACAGCCGCTACGCCCCCCTCGTGGGCAAGCTCTGCGAGATCCCGGTGGGCCCGAAGGAGTCCCGCCGCCTGATCCCCATCATCGAGGACGAGTACCCCGACCCCGATTTCGGCTCCGGCGCGGTCAAGATCACCGGCGCCCACGACTTCAACGACTACGCCGTCGCCACCCGCAACGGCATCCCCCTCTACGCGCTGATGGACACGGCCGGCGCCATGCGCGCCGACGGGCTGCCCTACGATCAGGCCGCAGACCTCGCGGGCCGCATCGCGCGCGGCGAGGCGGAGGCGCCCGCCGATGTGGGGCAGGTCAACCTGGTCCCCGACGCCTATCGCGGCCTCGACCGCTTCGAAGCGCGCGCCCGGATCGTCGAGGACATCACCTCCGAGGGGCTCGCCGTCATGGTCCCCCCCACCGACCCGCGCCTGGGCCGCAAGGCGGCCAGGCCCGCCGCCCCCGAGGAGGGCGGCGAGGCCCGCGCCGACCAGCTCGTCCCGCTCGTCGAGGAAAAGCTGGTCATGCAGCCCTTCGGCGACCGCTCCAAGGTCGTGATCGAGCCGATGCTGACCGACCAGTGGTTCGTGGACGCGGCGCAGATCGTCGGCCCGGCCATCGACGCCGTGCGCGAGGGCCAGTCCCGCGCGCCGGGCACCACCGACGGCACGGCGATCCTGCCCGAACGGGATGCCCGCGTCTATTTCCACTGGCTGGAGAACATCGAGCCCTGGTGCATCTCCCGCCAGCTCTGGTGGGGCCACCGGGTGCCGGTGTGGTACGGCCCCGACCGCGACGCGATCTCGCTCACCGCCGATATGGGCTCGATCCCCCAGGTGACCTTCTGCGCCGCCACCCCCGAAGAGGCCGCCGAAAAGGCTCGCGCCTATTACGGCGAGGGCATCGCGGTAGGTTTCGCCGCCGAGGCGCAGGCCCGCGAGGAGCCCGCGATCTTCGGGCTGGGCGAGGACGGCACGCTTGCCTCCGTCACCCTCGACCGGGACCCCGACGTCCTCGACACCTGGTTCTCCTCCGGCCTCTGGCCGCTGGGCACCCTGGGCTGGACGGGCGATCCGGCGCGCGACGCCGACAACGACATGCTGTCGCGCTACTTCCCCTCCTCGGTCCTGGTCACGGGCTTCGACATCATCTTCTTCTGGGTCGCCCGGATGATGATGATGCAGTACGCCGCCGTCGGACAGAAGCCGTTC
Source organism: uncultured Paracoccaceae bacterium (assembly GCA_947500825.1). Taxonomy (GTDB): domain Bacteria; phylum Pseudomonadota; class Alphaproteobacteria; order Rhodobacterales; family Rhodobacteraceae; genus Palleronia. The sequence goes on from CANMTR010000007.1 coordinate 105,046, forward strand.
CACACCGTCTACGTCCACGCCCTCGTCCGCGACGAGAAGGGGCGCAAGATGTCCAAGAGCCTGGGCAACGTCATCGACCCGCTGACGCTCATCGACGATTACGGCGCCGACGCGGTCCGCTTCACCCTGGCCTCAATGGCCGCCATGGGCCGCGACCTGAAACTCTCCAGGGACCGGGTCGCCGGGTACCGCAATTTCGGCACGAAGTTGTGGAATGCCTTCCGCTTCGCCGAGATGAACGGGGTGGAATTTTCCTCCTCCGGGACTCCGACGGGACTCCGCCGCGATTCCGACATCACCCAAACGGCCAATCTGTGGATTCTGGGCGAGCTCGGCCGCACCCGCGACGAGGTCCAGTCCGCCCTCGAGGGCTACCGCTTCAACGACGCCGCCGGCGCCCTCTACGGCTTCGTCTGGGGCCGCGTCTGCGACTGGTATCTGGAACTGGCCAAGCCGCTTTTCTCCTCCGAAGACGCTGACATCGTTGCCGAAACCCGCGCGACCATGGCCTGCGTGCTCGACGCCTGCCTGGTCCTTCTCCACCCCTTCATGCCCTTCGTCACCGAAGAGCTGTGGGGCGAGCGGCAGGGCCGCCTGATCCACGCCGACTGGCCCGAAGACGGCGCCGAGGCCCTCGTAGATGCCGGGGCGGACCGCGAAATGTCCTGGGTTATCAACCTCATAGAACAGGTCCGCTCGGTCCGGGGCGAGATGAACGTCCCCGCCGGCCTGACCGCCCCGATCCTCCTCGTGGACCTCGACGAGGCCGGCCGCACCGCCTTCTCGCGCAACGAGGCCCTCATTCGCCGCCTCGCCCGGATCGAGGCTCCCGCCGAAGTCTCCGAGCCTCCGAAGGGGGCCATGACCATCCCCGTCCCGGGCGGCACCTTCGCCCTTCCCTTGGCCGACCTCATCGACGTGGGCGCCGAAAAGTCGCGCATCGACAAGGCCCTGGCCAAGATCGGCAAGGACATCTCGGGACTCGAGGGGCGGCTGAAGAATCCCCGCTTCCGCGACAGCGCCCCCGCCGACGTGGTCGCCGAGACCGAGGCGCTCCTGGCCGAAAAGGCCGACGAACGCACCCGCCTCGAGGCCGCCCAAGCCCGCCTGGCCGAGATCTGATGCCCGGCCCCCGCCTCACGTCGCTGGCCGCGTCCCTGCCCGCCACGGTCCCCTTCGTCGGCCCCGAGCAGCACGAGCGCGACCGCGACATGACCATCCGCGCTCGCATCGGTGCCAACGAAAGCGTCTTCGGCCCCGCCCCGTCGGCCGTGGCCGCCATGGCGCAAGCCGCTGGGGAAGCTTGGAAATATCCCGACGCGCAAAGCTTCGATCTGCGCCGCGCCCTGGCCGCGCGGACAGGTGCCGGGATGAAGAACATCGTCGTCGGGTCGGGCATCGACGGCCTTCTGGGCAGCCTCGTGCGCCTCACAGTGGCGCCCGGCGACCCGGTGGTCACCTCCGCCGGTGCCTATCCGACCTTCGCCTACCACGTCGCCGGCCACGGCGGGGCGCTCCACGCCGTTCCCTATCGTGGCGACCACGAGGACCCCGAGGCCCTGATCGCCAAGGGGAAGGAGGTGGGCGCGAAGCTCATCTATATCTCCAATCCCGACAACCCCATGGGATCGTGGCACGATTCCGCACGCGTTCGGTCGATGATCGAGGCGGTGCCCGACGGCAGCCTGCTGGTCCTCGACGAGGCGTATCTCGAGTGCACCGACCGCGACGTGGCTCCGCCGCTGGTCCCCGACGATCCCCGGGTGATCCGGATGCGCACCTTCTCCAAGGCCTATGGGCTGGCCGGCGCCCGCGTGGCCTACGCCATCGGCCACGCGGACCTGATCGCCGCCTTCGACAAGATCCGCGACCACTTCGGTGTCTCGCGCATGGCCCAGGCCGGCGCGCTCGCGGCACTGGAGGATCGGGCCTATCTCGCGGAGGTTAAAGAGAATATCGAGACAAGCCGACAACGGATCGCCGCCATCGCGGCCGACAACGGGCTGGCGGCCCTGCCTTCGGCGGCGAACTTCGTCGCCATCGACCTGGGCGGCGACGGCGCGCGGACCCGCCGAGCGGTGGAGGCGCTGATGGCGCGGGGGGTCTTCGTGCGGATGCCCGGCGTGGCGCCGCTCGACCGCTGCCTGCGCGTCTCCTGCGGCGGCCCGGAGGAGATGGACCTTTTCGCCGCCACCCTGCCCGAGGTGCTGGCCGAGACCGTCTGAGAGCACCTGGCAGAACCGCCTGATTTGGTTGGTGGAGATCAGCGGCGGCGAGGCTGGTAAAGGCTTCGTGGATATCTGTGCGACGCTCGTAACGGGTGGCGAGGCGACGAAACCGGGCGAAGGTGCGTTCCACGACCCAACGATGCCGACCAAGGTGTGCGGAACTGTTGATCCCCGTGCGGGCAATGCGGGTCGCGATGTTCCGGGCGCGGCACGCCCTACGGCATCGGCGGCTGTCGCAGGCCTTGTCGGCATTCAGCTTGGCCGACCGCTTCCGGGGCCGTCCCCGACCGCCGGAACGTCCGCCCGGGATCGCGGCGAGGGCGGAGGCCAGCGCCATGCTGTCGTGGCGGTTCGCTCCGGTGAGGACCAAGCCCGGCGGCGTGCCACGCCGGTCGGTTACGACATGGCGCTTTGTCCCGGCTTGCCCTGTCCGTCGGGCTCGGGGCCGTTGCGGCACCCCCTTTTGGCTCCGATCGAGGCGCTGTCGATCGAGGCCCGCGACCAGTCGAGTTCCCCGGCCCGGTGCAACCGCTCCAGCAACAGTCGGTGCAACTGGTCCCACACCCCGGCGCGCTGCCAGTCCCGCAGCCTGCGCCAGCAGGCCATCCCCGAGCAGCCGAACGGCTCACGAGACAGCATCTCCCATGGAGTGCCTGCTAAGCACGAGCACGATGCCCCGCCGGGCGTCGCGGTCGTTACATCGTGGCCGGCCGCCCTTCGGCTTGGCCAGATCCCCTGGGAAAAACGGCGCAACCGCCGCCCGCAAATCGTCGGATACGCGCTCGGATGCCGCCATGCCCGGTCAACGTGACGGGCCGCAAGACAGGCTCTGTCAGGCGCTCTCAGCTCCCGCACAGACTCGCGCGGCGGCCGTCACGCCTCCAGCGCGGTGCGGGATCTCCAGCGCGGCGAGGCCCGCCTCGATCACCCCCAGGGCACCCAGGACCATGTGCGCGTTCAGATGTCCCATGTGGCCGATGCGGAAGTTGTCCTCCGGCACCTCCATGCCCAGGCCAAGGCCCAGCGTCACGCCCCCTTCCGCGGCGCACCAGCGGCGCAGGCGCTCGCCATCGCCCGCCCCCAGATGCAGCGCCGTGACCGCGTGGCTGCGATGTCCCCGTGGCGCATTGAGGCGCAATGGCCCCTCCGCGCCCCAGGTCTCGGCCGCCGCCCAGACGGCCCGGGCCAGCGTCGCGTGGCGCGCCCAGATCGCCTCGAGCCCCTCCTCGGCAATCATGTCGAGCGCGGCACGCAGGGCGAAGAGATGATGGGTGGGCGCGGTGCCGCCGAAATGCTGGTAGAATCCCTGCGGGTCGATCCGCGGACGCCAGTCCCAATAGGGGCCGACCCCGTCCAGCCGGTCCCGCGCCGCTCGAGCGCGCTCGCCCACCCACAGGAATCCCAGGCCGGGCGGGCTCATCAGGCCCTTCTGGCTGGCCGCGAGGGTGACGTCGACGCCCCAGCCGTCCATCTCGAACGGATCGCAGCCCAGGGAGGCGATGCAGTCCGCCATCAGGAGCGCGGGATGCCCCGCCGCGTCGAGGGCGGAGCGCAGGGCGGCGACGTCGTTGCGGATGCCCGTCGCGGTATCGACGCAGACGGCGAGCACGGCCTTGATGCGGTACTCCTTGTCGGCGGCCAGCGCGTCGGCGACCCGGTTCGCGTCGAGGGCTGTCCGGCGACCGAAATCGATCAGCTCCACCTCGGCTCCGAGCGCGCGTGCGACCTCGGCCCAGCCATGCCCGAAGCGGCCCGTGGCCGGCACGAGCATCCGGTCGCCGGGCGCCAGCACATTGGCCAACGCCGCCTCCCACATGCCGTGGCCGTTGGCGATGTAGATCGCCGCGCGGGCCGTGGTGCGCGCCACGGCGGAGAGATCGCGAACGATGCCGGCGGTGATCTCGACAAGCTCGCCCTCGTAGATGTTGGGCGCGGGACGGACCATCGCCTGCACCACCCTGTCGGGCAGGACGGAGGGGCCGGGAATGGCGAGGTAGGGGCGACCGTGGGCAAGGCTCATGGCATGGCGGTACGACGCCACCCCGGGGCCGTCAACGGCGGCCTTGACGGGGCGCGGCGCGGGGGCCACGTGGCATTCGAGCCTACCAAGGAGCTCCCTAGAATGGCGCGCACTGTCCTCTCCCTGACCGGCCCCGACCGCATCGATTTTCTGCAGGATTTGGTGACCAACGACATCCGCGACCCGGATCGCGCGACCTGGGCCGCGCTGCTGACGCCTCAGGGCAAGTACATGGTGGACTTCTTCGTCACCCACGACGGCGAGGCGCTCTTGATCGACGTGGACGAGAGCTTGGCCCAGGGGCTGTTGCAGCGGCTGACCCTTTACCGCCTGCGCCGCAAGCTGGAGATCGAGACGACCGAGTTGAAGGTCTCCCGCGGCACGGGACCCGCGCCCGAGGGCGCCTATCCCGACCCACGCCACCCGGACCTCGGCTGGCGCCGGATCGACCGCGAGGGGACGGACGACGGCACGGACTGGGACGACCTGCGGGTGCGCCTGACGGTGCCGCGCTCGAACGTCGAGCTGGTGCCCAACGACAGCTATCCGCTGGAGATGGGGTTCGAGCGGCTCAACGGCGTGGATTTCCGCAAGGGCTGCTATGTCGGGCAGGAGGTGACGGCGCGTATGAAGCACAAGACCGAGCTGAAAAAGGGCCTCGTCACCGTCGAGGTGGACGGCGAGGCCCCCGTCGGCACGCCCATCGAAGTGGGCGGCAAGGTGGCCGGCACGCTCTTCACCCAGTCCAACGGCAGGGGCCTGGCGTGGCTCCGCTTCGACCGGTCGGGACCGGGAATGTCGGCCGGTCCGGCGCGGGTTTCCTACGTCGCCTGAGGCTCCACGGGGCCACCCCCGTGCGGCCCTGTGGCTCAAGGGCATCCGCTCGCGGTCGCCCGGGTCCGTGGCGGCCACGTGCCCGTCAGCCAAACGGGCCGACATCGCCGATCCAGAGCGGGGGTGAAGCGACGACGCCTTGCGCGCGCCCATCACCCCGCAGGCATCCGCCGCCATCCGCATGGGACAACCGCACTGCGGTTCGGCAGAGCCTGGAACCTTGCGTTTCCGCCTCGCCTCTCATCTCCTCGCGTTGAAGTCACCGTTGCGTGAACCAATCCCGGATAGGCGGCGTTGGCCAGGATGGAAATCGACGAGATGAGCGCGCTCCTCGGCGCGACCGTAAGCAGCAGCACGCCCCTGAGCGGGGGCGACCTGTCGGAAGTCAGGGCGCTCGACATGGCGGACGGACGGCGGCTGGTCGCAAAGCGGGGCGGCCCCCTGATCGCCGAAGCGGAGATGCTGAAAGAGATCGCGGCGACCGGATGCCCTGCCCCGGAGGTCGTCCACGTGGACGAAGACGTGCTGGTGATGACCCGGCTGGCGGAGCGCAGGCCCGGCACCGAGCAGGGACACGCGCAGGCCGGGGCGGCCGTGGCACGGATGCACGCCGCGACCGCAAAGGGCTATGGCTGGCCAAGAGATCATTCCTTCGGGGAGGTGGTCGCGCCTGCGGGCACCACGGCGGACTGGCCGATATTCTGGGCGGAGCGCCGCCTGCTGGCATGGCCCGACCGCCTCCCGTCGGAAGTGGCGCAGCGGGTCGAGGCGCTGGCATCCAAGCTGCCCGACGCTCTGCCCCATGCCCCGCCGCCGAGCTTGCTGCACGGGGACCTGTGGACGGGCAACGTCCTGTTCGACGGCGATTTCTCGGGGCTGATAGATCCGGCTTGCTACCATGGCCATGCCGAGGTCGATCTGGCGATGCTGACGGTATTCGGAGCGCCCCCGACATCGTTCTGGGAGGCCTACGGCCCCCTTGATGCCGGGTGGGAGGAACGTCGCCCGATCTATCAGCTCTGGCCCGCGCTGGTGCATCTGCGCCTGTTCGGCATGGGCTATCGTAGCATGGTCGACGGGCTTCTGGACGCCACCGGGGTCTAGGCGCGCTCGGAGTATTCCATCGCGGCAGTATCGACGACGATGTCCTCGTCCTGGCCGACGAAGGGCGGAACCATGATCCGCACACCGTTGTCGAGCACCGCGGGCTTGAACGAGTTGGCCGCCGTCTGGCCTTTCACCACCGGCTCCGTCTCCACCACCGTGCAGACGACCTTCTGGGGAAGGGTCGCGTTCAGCGCCTCGGAGTCGTGATACTCGATCTGGATCGTCATGCCGTCCTGAAGGAAGGGGCGGCGTTCGCCGAGAATCTCGGCAGGAAGTTCGATCTGCTCGAACGTCTCTCCATCCATGAAGACGAGCATTCCGTCGGTCTCGTAGAGGAACTGCTGGTCGCGCTGTTCGAGCCTAACGCGCTCGACCTTGTCGGCGGAGCGGAACCGCTCGTTCAGCTTCGAGCCGTTGCGCAGGTTGCGAAGCTCCACCTGGGCAAACGCACCGCCCTTGCCAGGTTTCACATGGTCGACCTTGGTCGCGGCCCAGAGGCCGCCATTGTGCTCCAGCACGTTGCCGGGGCGGATTTCGTTGCCGTTGATCTTGGGCATGTGTCGGACCCGTGACGAAAGCTTGATGAAAGGTTGCCGACGCCTATATCTGTCCCTTGGCGCACACGCAACACGCGCGATGTCGTCCCCACATTCCTCCAGCCATGACCTTGGCGCATAGGTGTTATTCCGAATTTGCACCCCTTCGGACCGCTCCAAGAGTCCATAAGGGGCGTCACGTCCACCGCCAAGAGCAAGAACAAGGAACGACGAATGGCCGACTTCGTTGATGGAACCGCATTCAACCACGAGCAAGGCAACCGGGCGCGCAAGCTTTTTGCAGCCGTGGTCCTGGCCGCTCTCGACGATGCGATCGCCGACGACAAAAAGTACGGGAACGGCCCCGACCAGATCGCACGCTGGGCCCGCTCCCGCGACGGGCGCGAGGTGCTGACCTGCGCCGGTATCGACCCCAACGAGCGCGTCGTGTCCGGCTTGATGGAGTTCGTGAGCAAGGGTGTCCGTACCTCGGTCGCGCTCAGCCGCGAAGAGAGCGAGCGCCGCAACGCCGCGCAGGCCGAAGCCGCCTGATCCCTGCCCTTTCCGAAGACCGGTTTGCCCGCCGCGCTCTCCCCGAGTGCGGCGGTTCGTTTTTCCGGGCTCAGCCGCGCCGCCGCGCGGAGAGGGATCGGGCGACCTCGCGCCGGACCATGATACGGACCCGTTCGTCGAGCTGAACCTCCAGGGCGGCCTCGACCTCTTCGCGTATGATGCTCGACAGGGTCTCGCGCCACGCCTCGTCCGGTTCGGAAGCGGGGTAAGCCGAGGGTGTCATATCCTCGGTTCGCGCCTCGGGCGGGGCGGCATTGATCGCCTCCCTCGACGCATCTGGGCGGGCGCCGAGGTCTTCCGTTTCCGCCCCCGCGCGGGAGGCGGGATTCTCGAGCCGCAGCGGGCCGTTCTCGACACGCCGATCCGTCGTCAGGACCAGCCTGTCCCGGGATGCCGCGGCAGCGGCATCCCCTACCTCGCCGTGATCGCGTGCGGTCATGAACCTAGCGGCCGATCGACTGGAGAAGGCTGTCGAGCCGCTCGCCCTGCGGCGAGACCTTGGACGTTGCGGGGGCATCCTTGACCGCCTGATAGTAGGCTGCCGGATCGTAGGTCGTGACCCCGAGGCCCAAGTGCTCTACCGTCATCAACCCCATCGCGAACAGGATCTGGTAGGCGGACCTGATCTCGGCGATGCCCGCGGAGATCAGGTTGGCCCGGGCGTCCTGAAGGTCCTGCTCGGCGTCGAGCACGTCGAGCGTCGTGCGGGCGCCGAGATTCACCTCCTCCTGGAGGCCGCGATAGGCGATGCGGGCGGCGCGAACCTCCAGCTGGCCGGCGTCGATCCTGGCGATGGCCACGTCGCGCTGTGCCCAGGCCTGGGCCACGGCCTCGAGAACCTCGTCCACCGTGACATGGAGGTCCGCCCGGCTCTCGTCGCGACGGGCGGCGGCTTGGCGGATCGCCGAGGACAGGGCTCCGCCCTGGTAGATCGGGCCGGTCATCTCCAACCCGAGGGTCGCGCTCTCGGTGTAGTCATCGTCCACGCCAAGGGAGGCGGAGGCGGAAACGGAAGGCCGCCGGGCTGCCTTGGCGCGCAGCACGTTCAACTCGGCGATGGTGATGCCGCGCATGTCGCGGAGCACCGTGGGATGCGATTGCCGTGCCACGGCCTGCGCGGCCGACAGGCTGGGAGCGGTCCTGGGCTGGCCGTCGATGGGCGCGAGATCGCCGGGCGCCTGCCCCACCGCGCGGACATACTGCGAGCGGGCAATCTCCAGATCGCCCCGGGAGGAGGACAGAAGCGAGCGAGCGGAAGCGAGCTGGCTTTCGGCAAGGGCCACGTCCGTGCGCGTGACCTCGCCCACGTCGAACCGCTCTCGCGAGGCATCGAGCTGCGCGGTGAGCAGCTCGACGTTGGATTGCCGCAGGTCGACGAAAGCCTCGGCCTCGCGCACGGCGAGATAGGCGGAGACGGCATCGAACAGGACCTGCTGCTCGACCTGCTCGAGCGATTCGCGCGTCGCGAGCACCGTTTCGCGCGCCACGTCCACGCCGAGCCGGGTCCGGCCGCCGTCCCAGACGAGAAGACTGGCACTGAGCCCGATGCTGGCCGTGTCCTCGTAGCCGTCGGACACGTCGCCGAGGCTGCTCTGGCCGAATTGCCCGGACTGGCCCGAAAGCGCGTTGACCTGCGCGCCGGAACTGTTGTTCGGGAAGACGTAGTTGCGCTGCGCGCTCACCGCGTAGTTGATGATCGGACGAAGCTGGGCAAAAGCCTGGGCCACGTCCTCGTCGGCGGCGCGCAGGATGGCGCGGTTCTTTTCCAGCAGGCCGGAATGGCGATAGGCCAGCACCAGCGCGTCGGCCAGCGTCTCGGCCCGCGCCGGAAGGGCGCCCGCCCCGACACACAGGGCCGCCATCGCGGCCAGGACTCCGTTGCGCCACTTCATAGGGAAAACTCCGGCTTTTTCTCGAACCCCGGCAGGACCGGGGCGGATGCGTTGAACGCGAACCGCCAGTTGATGCGGCCGTCCGCCTTGATCCCGAGCCGGCACGTCCCGAGACGGTCTTCCGAGAAGATGCAGGCGATGCGCCCACCCTCGGCCAACTGGTCGGCGATGGCATCGGGAAGGACCTCGACCGCGCCCTGCACGGCGATGGCGTCGTAGGGGCCGTGCTCCGGCGCCCCGTGCGCCGGCTCGCCCGCCTGGATCGCCGCGTTGTCGATGCCGACCTCGGCGAGCGCGGCCTCCGCCTCGGTGACCAGGGGCTCCTCCGGCTCGACCGCCACGACCGCCTGCGCGAGATGCGCCAGAACGGCGGTGGAATAGCCGAAGCCCGGGGCCAGGTCGAGAACCAGGTCGCGGGGCCCGACCGCCAGGAGATTGAGCATCTTCGCCAGGGTCCGCGGCTCGAGAATGGCGCGGTTCGGACCGATCGGGAGATTCTCGCCGAGATAGGCCGCTTCCTGCAGGCGCGTGGGCACGAACCGTTCCCGCGGGATCGACAGCATCGCTTCGATGATGGGGAACAGGGTGACGTCGGAGGGGCGGACCTGGGTATCCACCATCACTCGTCGACGCTTGGCGAAATCGGTCATCGGTGGATGGAACCTCGGCAAGGGCGCATGTCTCCCCCGCCTTGCCACATCCCGCGGGACCGGGCAACGCCGGGCGCGCGGCCAAAAGATCCGCCCGGGCCGCGACAGGCGGCCCGGGCAGAGGGGTCAGGTCACCTGCGCGGAGGGCAGGAAGGGGTAGTCGACATAACCCGCCTCGTCGCCGCCGTAGAAGCTGTCCGGGTCCTGCTCGTTGAGCTCGGCACCGACGCGGAAACGCTCCGGCAGGTCGGGGTTGGCGATGAACGGCCGCCCGAACGTGACAGCGTCGCAGTAGCCCTGGGAGATCATCTTCTCGGCGTGCTCGGCGTCGTAGCCGCCGTTCGAGATGTAGAAGCCCTCGTAATGCTCACGCAGACGTTCCAGGAGCTTCACCTCCTCGTCGTCGGTGTCGAAGCCGTGCAGCTTCTCGACCACGTGCAGATAGGCCAGGCGCGCCTCGGAGATCATCTTGTAGACGGCGGTGAACAGGCCCTCGCGGTCGCTGTCGTCGATGTCGTTGCCCTGCCCCAGGGGCGACAGGCGGATGCCGACCCGCTCGCGCGGCCAGACCGTGGCCACGGCGTCGATGATCTCGCGGACGAGGCGCATCCGGTTCTCCACCGACCCGCCGTAGTCGTCGTCGCGGTGGTTGGTCTTGTCCTGCAGGAACTGGTCCAGAAGGTAGCCGTTCGCGGAATGGATCTCGACCCCGTCGAAGCCCGCGTCGCGCGCCCGCTGGGCGCCCTGGCGGAACGCCTCGACGGTCTCGGCGATCTCCTCGAGGCTCATTTCGTGAGGCTCGGAGCAATCGGTGAAGCCGTCGGCCGTGAACGTCTTCTGGTCCGCCCGGATGGCCGAGGGGGCCTGCGGCGTCTCGCCCTCGGGCAGGAGAGAGTCGTGGCTGATCCGGCCCACGTGCCACAGTTGCAGGAAGATCCGGCCGCCACGGGCATGGACCGCGTCGGTGATCTTCCTCCAGGCATCGACATGGGCGTCGGAATGCATGCCCGGCGTCTTGATATAGCCCTTGCCGCGCGGAGTGATCTGGGTCGCCTCGCTGACGATCAGACCGGCCGAGGCACGCTGGCCGTAGTAGACTTGCGCCTTCTCCCAAGGGGTTCCGTCGTCGTAGGCGCGGTTGCGGGTCAGGGGCGCCATCAGCACCCGGTTGGGCAGGTCCAGCGCCCCCATCGTGACGGGCGTGAACAGGCGCGACGCATTTGTCATCGTGATCTCCTAGAATTCGGTCACGGCAGAACCTGACACGGGCCAATCGCGTTCCGTATCTTGAGACTCAATCGGCGCACAGCTCCTGTTCGTCGCCCACACCGGATCTGGAGAGCCGCCCTTGAAACTGAAGATAGAGGCAGAACTCGATTACGGGCTCGAATCGCGCACCGACATCCTGCTGCAGATCGAGGCCGCCACCCTGCCCGACCAAAACATCCTGTTCGAGCAGTTCGACGCCGGCTCGACCACCTACCTCGCACGGATCAGCTCCGAGGATTCGATCGGAACCCGGGTCTGGCTGTCCTGCGACGAGCGGCTGAAATGCCACTACGCCGCGGAGGTGGAGGTCACCCGCCGGAACGAAGACATCTCGCGCCTGACGGCCGACCTCGTCCACACCCTGCCCCACGAGGCGGTGCGCTACCTCATGGCGTCGCGCTACTGCCCGTCGGACGAGTTCCAGAGCTTCGTCGCCGCCGAGTTCGGCCATGTGAACGGCGGGGCGGCGGTGCGCGAGATGGCCGACTGGATCAAGGCGCGCTTCACCTATTCGCCCGGCGCCTCGGGGCCCAGCACCACGGCGCTGGAGACCTTCGTGCAGCGGCGCGGGATCTGTCGCGACTTCGCCCATGTCCTGATCACGCTGGCGCGGGCCAAGGCGATACCGGCGCGGATGGTGAGTTGCTACGGCCCGGATGTGCAACCGCCGGACTTCCACGCGGTGGCGCAGGTCTGGCTCGACGGCCGCTGGCATTTGGTCGACCCGACCGGCATGTCCTCGCCCGACCGGATCGCCATCGTGGGCGTGGGCCGCGACGCGGCCGACATCGCCTTCATGACGAGCTACGGCTGGGCGACGATCCGGCGTCAGGTCGTGCGGGTGACCGAGGCGGGCTGATTTCTCAGCGCCCCTCGTAGCGCGCGGGGCGCTTTTCCAGAAAGGCGAGGACGCCCTCGCGAAAGTCATGCGTCCGGCCCATCCTGCCCTGGATATCGGCTTCCAGCGCGAGCTGCGCGTCGAGGTCGTTGGAAAAGGTAGCCCGCAGTGCCTGCTTGACGCCGCGATAGGCCTCCGTCGGACCCGTCGCCAGTTGCGCGGCGCGGGCCCGCCAATGGTCGTCGAACACGTCGTCGGGAACCGCTTCCCATATCATGCCCCATTCGGCCGCCTGGCGCGCACCCACCGGCTCGGCGAAGAGGGCGGCGCCCATCGCGCGGGCCAGGCCGACCTGACGGGGCAGCCAGTAGGTTCCGCCGGCATCAGGGATCAGACCGATCCGCGTGAACGCCTGCAGGAACACCGCCGACTCGGCCGCGATCACGACGTCGGCGGCCAGCGCGAGGTTCGCGCCCGCCCCCGCCGCGGCCCCCTTCACCGCCGCAATGGTCGGGACGGGGCATTCCGCGATCGCCTTGAGAAGGGGGACGTACTCGTCGCGCAGGACCTGCTCGAGATCCATCTCCCCGGCGCCGGCCCCGTCCGACAGGTCCTGCCCCGAGCAGAAGGTCTCGTTCGCCCCGGTCACGACCAGGACCCGCGCCTCCTCCCCGGCCGCTTTGACAGCGCGCGTGATCTCGGACCGCATCTGCGTGTCGAGCGCGTTGCGCCGCGCGGGGCGGTCGAGCGTCACGATGCCCACGCCGTCGCGAAGCTCGTACCGGATCGTCTCGTAACCCATAGGCACTTCCTCCCCTGCGTCGGGCGGTAGCGTCGCAAAGATCTCGCCGGGAGGGAAGGCAGGACGCCCCGTCACTCCTTCAGGATCGCCTCCAGGCGGGCGCGCTCTTCGGCGCTCAACTCGGCCTCTCGCGGGGCGGCACCGGGGCGGCGTCCGAGTGCTACCACGGCCACGCCAATGCCCAGGACCAGCATGGCCGGGCCGGCGAACCACAGGATCAGGTTCGCCCCGTCGGCTTGGGGGCGCAGGAGGACGTATTCGCCGTAACGATCCACGAGGTAGGAGATGGCCTCCGCATCGGTATCGCCGGCCACCAGCCGCTCGCGCACGGCAAGGCGAAGATCCCGCGCGAGGTCGGCGTTCGACTCGTCGATGTTCTCGTTGCGGCAGACGAGACAGCGCAGCCCCTGGGACAGGTCGCGCGCGCGCTCCTCCAGTACGGGGTCTTCGAGTACCTCGTCGGGCTGCACGGCCCACAGCGGGGTCGACAGGAGAAGCGACAGGGCGAGAAGCAGGGTCCTCATTCCGCCGGCACCGCCGCCCGCGAGGACTTGGCCGCGCCGGCCGCGACCCGGTGGCGTCTGTCCGAAAGGCTGAGAGCGCCACCGAGCGCCATGACGATGCAGCCCGCCCAGATCCAGTTGGCGAATGGCTTGATGTAGCTGCGCACCGCCCAGCCGCCGTCGTCCTGCGGGTCGCCGATGACGAGGTAGAGGTCGCGGGCCACGCCGTTGTCGATGGCGGCCTCCGTCGTGGGCATCTGCGCCACGGGGTAGAACCGTTTTTCAGGGAACAGCGTCGCGACCGGACGGCCGTCGCGCGCCACCTCCATCCGGGCCATGGTGGTTTCGTAATTGGGGCCCTGGAACGTATCCACGTCCGCGAGGGTGATGTCGTAGGGTCCGACTGCGAAGGTCTCGCCGACCTGGGCCACGCGGATATCCTCGACCTGCCACGCGGTCAGCGCGGTGATGCCAAAGATGGTGATCCCGAAGCCGGCATGGGCCACCGCCTTGCCCCAATCGGCTCGCGGCAGGCGGGCAAGACGACGAAGCTTGGAGGACAGATCGCCGCGCCCCGCCCGCTGGCGCAGGTCGACGAGTGCCCCCAGCACCAGCCAGGCGGCCAGGACGGCCCCGATGGGCGCCAGGATCGAGCGACCGGTCTGCAACGTCCACACCAGCCCGCCCATCGCGACCGACAGGGCGAGCGCCCCCGTCAGCGCCCCCAGAACGCGGCCCATCCGCGCCCGCTTCCAGGGCATCGTCGCACCGATCGGCAGGATCGCGGCGAGGGCCACCATGAAGGGGGTGAAAGCCGCGTCGAAGAACGGGGCGCCCACCGATAGTTTACGCCCGAACGCCATCTCGGCGAACAATGGCCAGACCGTGCCCACGAAGACGACGAATGCCGCCACCGCGAGCAGGATGTTGTTGGCCACAAGCGCGGATTCGCGGCTGGTCAGGGAGAAGACGCCCTTTGCTTCCAGCGCGCTCGCCCGGGCGGCATAGAGCGTCAGCGCCCCGCCCATGAACAAGCCGGTGATCGCGAGGAGGTAGACGCCGCGCTCGGGGTCGTTTGCGAAGGCGTGAACGGAGGTGAGGACACCCGACCTGACGATAAAGGCGCCGATCAGGGAGAAGCCGAAGGCCAGGATCGACAGGAGGATTGTCCAGGATTTGAGTGCCTCGCGCTTCTCGACCACGATGGAGGAATGGAGAAGTGCCGCCGCGATGAGCCAAGGCATGAAACTCGCGTTCTCGACCGGGTCCCAGAACCAGAAGCCGCCCCATCCCAGCTCGTAATAGGCCCACCAGGATCCCAGCGCGATGCCCACGGTCAGGAACATCCAGGCGGCCAGGGTCCAGGGCCGGACCCAGCGCCCCCATGCCGCGTCCACCCGCCCCTCGATCAGGGCGGCGACGGCGAAGGAAAACGCCATCGAAAGGCCGACATAGCCCAGGTAGAGGAACGGCGGGTGGAAGGCGAGGCCGGGGTCCTGCAGGAGCGGGTTGAGGTCCTCGCCGTTCAGCGGCGGCACTTCCAGCCGGGCGAACGGATTGGAGGTGAAGATCAGGAACCCCAGGAAAGATAGGCTGATCGCACCCTGTATACCCAGGACGCGTGCCTTGAGCGTCTCGCTAAGGTTGCCGCCGAACCACGCCGCGAGCGCGGCATAGAGGGCGAGCACGAGGCACCACAGCAGCATCGACCCCTCGTGGTTCCCCCACACCCCGCTGATCTTGTAGATCAGCGGCTTGGCGGAATGGGAGTTCATCGTCACCAGACGCAGCGAGAAGTCGGAGGTGACGAAGCCCCAGGTCAGTACCGAGAACGAGAACAACAGGAACAGGAACTGCGCGGTGGCCGCGGGGTCCGCCGCCGCCATGAAACCTCGCCACCCCCGCGAGGCACCCACGAGCGGCAGCACGGTCTGCATCGCCGCCATGAGGAAGGCGAGGATCAGCGCGAAATGTCCGAGTTCGATGATCATGACTCCGCATTACAGCGGAGCGCCTCGTCCGCCAATGGGGCGCACGCGGTTGTGTCGGGCGCGCCCTATAGGAGCGCGGTCAGCGCGAGGGTGAGCGCGATCCCACCGCACGGGATCAGGAACCACGCCCCCGTGGACCAGCCCAATGTCGACCCGATCACGCGGAAATGCAGGGACGCGCCAATCACGTGGGTCGCCAGGAAAACGAAGATCAGCGGATTCTCCGACATGCCCCCCGGCCCCTCCAGGAGCGAGACCATGTACCACCATCCCACGATGCCCGCCGATCCGGCCCAGGACAGCGCCATGCCAAGGGCGAGCGGTGTCGCGCGCCGCAGATACAGCCACAGGAACGTGGCTCCTATCGCGAGCGCCATGATGGCGAAAGTGCCGAAGGCCAACTGGTAGACGGTGTCGTACCCCGCCACGGAAACCCCGACCACGATCAGCGCGAACAGGGCGCAAATGCCCGATAATGCGTACTTCATTGCCGAAACACCTCTCTGACGGCTCGATCTAGTCGGTCGACGGCGCGGCGATGCCTCCTCAGGTCGCCGTCCAGCCCACGTCCGGTGAAGAGCAGCCACCACCGCCACAGGCTCATCTTCCGCCCCCAAAGCCCCCGATCTGGGTGCGCAGGAGCGTCGCCAGCTCGATCAGGACGGCCGTGTTCTTGTTCAGTGCCTCTCGCGTCGCCGCATCCTTCTGGGCGTCGCGATACAGCAGGTAGAAGACGAGGAGCGCCCATGGCCCGTGATCCGTCAGCAGCTGAAAAAAGAGTTCCGGACCCATCAGGCAGCCCCCCTGCCGGCTCCAGACGAGTGAGCGGTCTCGGTCATGGCGCGGCCCCGCGTCTCCACCCGACCGACGCCGCGCGGCTGGACCGCCCCCGGTGCGGCACGAGCCCGCAGCCATCCCGACCCCTGGGAGAAACCCGGGGCGGACGTTGGACGACCATCGGTGGCAGACGGAGGCATCTTCCCGACCCGCCGGGCATCTCACGATCGGGCTGAACTTGGCGGTCGGTGCATGGCATCTTCCCGGCTCCCCTGCGCTAGGCACAGGTCGAAAGCTCCGGGAGAGACATTAATTCATCGACATTGCGCCGTCCGGAGGCTGGTACGTGCCCTGCTCCTTGAGGCTGTCGATGACTTCCTTCGGCATGTATGATTCGTCGTGCTTGGCGAGAATTTCGGTCGCCCTGAAGGTTCCGTCGACGTAGCTTCCGGTGCCGACCATGCCCTCCCCTTCCCCGAAGAGGTCCGGCAGGACGCCGGTATACGCGACCGGAACGCTCGCCGCCCCGTCGGTGACATTGAAGGTGATCGTCTCGCCACGCCCGCGGACGAGCGTTCCGGCCTCCACGAGGCCGCCGATACGGAACACTTCCGTCGGCGCGGGCGGACCTTCGGCGATCTGGCTCGGGGAGCGGAAGAAGTTGATCCCGTCGCGCATGGCGTAGCCAATCAGCGCGGTGGACGCCACGAGTGCCACGACCGCCAGAGCGATGACCTGGATCCGGCGTTTCTTCTTCAGTCCGCGCAATGTGCCCTCAAGGAAAGACGGGGGCCATGGTCAGGCCGGTCACTTCGGACAAGCCTAGCATCAGGTTGGCGTTCTGCACAGCCTGTCCCGACGACCCCTTGGTCAAATTGTCGAGCGCCGCGACGACGATGGCCCGGCCCGCGCGACGGTCCGCGACGACACCCAAGTGGCAGTAGTTGGACCCCCTGACATGCCGCGTCGAGGGCGTCTCGCCGTAGGGCAACGTCAGAACGAAGGGCTCGTCGGCATACCTCTCGGACAGGATGCGGTGGATCTCCTTCGGGTCGCCCCGGACGTAGATCGTCGCGAGGATGCCGCGATTGGCGGGGACGAGATGGGGCGTGAACTGCACTTCCACCTTGCGCCCGGCGAGGGCAGAGAACTCTTGGTCGAACTCGCCCAGGTGCCGGTGCATGCCCCCCACGGCATAGGCGTGGTATCCCTCGCTCAGTTCCGCGTGGAGAAGGTGCTCCTTCAGCGATCGGCCGGCACCAGAGACGCCGCATTTCAGATCCATGATGATCTCGTCGAGGTCGATCGCCCCCGCCTCGATCAGTGGCCGCAGGGCGTATTGACCGGTGGCCGCGTTGCACCCCGTCCCGGCGACGAGCCGTGCGGCGCGGATCTCGTCGCGGTAGAACTCCGTCAGGCCGTAGACGGCCTCGGCCTGGATGTCCGCCGCACCGTGGGGGCGACCGTACCACGTCTCGTATTCGGCCGCGTCGCGCAGGCGGAAATCGGCGGATAGGTCGACGATCTTGAGATCCCGCGGCAGCCCCGAGATAACGTCCTGGCTGGTGGCGTGGGGCAGCGCGCAGAAAGCCATGTCGATACCCGAAAGGTCGATTTCTTCGATCTTCGCCAGGCGCGGCAGGTCGAGATGGCGCAAGTGGGGGAAGACCTCGCCCATCGTCTGCCCGGCCTTGCGCTCGCCCGACAGCGCGCGGATCTCAAGATCGGGGTGGGTGGCGATCAGGCGGACGAGTTCGGCGCCGGTATAGCCGCTCGCCCCCAGGATGGCGGTCGTCTTTGTCATTGTACCTCCGGCTTCAGGCCTGCTGGAACGGAATCCGGCGACGCAGGAACTGCGTTGCCTGCCCCGACACGCGGCGCGGATCGCCCGTGGTCAAGAACTTCGCCTCACCCTCCCCGACCATGCCGGGGTGGCGCTGGAGATAGTCGGCAAGGCTTTCGCCCACCAGGTCGGCCTGGCTGTAGACCTCGACCCCCGGGCCCAGGGCATCCCTGAATATCTCTTCCATGATCGGGTAGTGCGTGCAGCCCAGGATCGCGGCCTGGGGCGTGGGCATCTTGCGGCGCAGGGCATCCACGTGGGAGCGCACGAGGGCCTCGGCCAGAATCATGTCGCCCTCCTCGATCGCGTCGACGACGCCGCCGCAGGCCTGCGCCTCGACGTCCACGCCGATGGCGCGGAAGGCCAGCTCGCGCTGGAAGGCCCGGGATGCCACCGTGGCGGGGGTGGCGAAGAGGGCGACGTTGTTCACGCGCACCTCCCGAGGGGGGGAATTGTCGCCCCACCGGCGCTCTGTCAGCGCCTCGATGAGCGGAACGAAGACGCCCAGCACGCGCTTGTCGCGGGGCAGCCAGCTTTCCTGCATGCGCCGCAGGGCGGCTGCCGAGGCGGTGTTGCAGGCCAAGACCACGAGGTCACAGTCCTCGTCCCAAAGCCGCTCGACCGCGGTACAGGTCAGTTCGAAGATGTCGTTCGCGGCGCGCACACCGTAGGGGGCGTGGGCCGAGTCCGCGTAGTAGACGAATGGCACGTCAGGCAGTCGCCGCTCCAGCGCGCGGAGGACCGTCAATCCGCCGAGACCGCTATCGAAGACGCCGACCGCCATCGCTTCCGTTTCCCCGCACCGCTTTGCCGGGACGGGCTTAGGTCGTGGCGCGGGGAAAGTCCATGAGCGCGCGGCGGGCAGCGCATACCGCAGTTCGCGGTTTGGACGCCCGGCCGCGAGATCCGTCCGCGCGCCTATTCCGCGGCGCGGGAAGCGCCCCGCCCGGGGTCAAGGATTGCCTCGAGCAGTTCGACGCGGCGAGCGGCAGCCCACCTTGCATTCGCCATTTTCACCGGGCCAAAACCCCGGATCTCGAGCGGCAGACGCGCGAGGGCTTGCGCGGCGTCGGGGTTGGCGGCCGCGAGGGGGAGGATCTCTGCCATGTCGGCCTCGTATTGCCGGATGAGGTCGCGCTCGGTGCGGCGTTCCTGCGTCCGGGCGAAGGGGTCGAGCCAGGTGTCGCGGAGCACACGCCCCCGCGCGAGGAGGGGGTAGAGCCGCTCGATCCAGGGGCCGAAGACGCGCTTCTTGGGGCGATCTCCATCGGTGCCGCCAAGCGCGGGCGGAGCCAGGTGGTAGGTCAGCTTCGGGGCGCCGCCGAAGGTTCGGGACACCTTGTCCCGCGTCCGGGACAGAAGGCGTGCGACTTCGTATTCGTCCTTTCGTGCCAGCAGCTTGTGGTAGCCCTCGGCGACGGCAAGACGAAGCGCCTCGTCCTCGATCCCGTCCACCAGGGCGCGGTAGCGTCGCGCCAGGCGCCTGCCCTGGTAGGCCACGAGGTGGTCCTCGCGGAAGGCGATGCGATCGGCGGTCGAGCGGGGCAGGTCGACCACCTCCGAGCGGGCCGCGCGGGCGGCCTCATCGGGGTTCAGGGCGGCCCAGCGGCCGACCTCCAGGGCGCGCAGATTGGCCTCCACCGCGGCACCGTTGAGCCGGATTGCCCCTGTCAGAGCCCCGTAGGAAACCGGTAGGAGTCCCGTCTGCCAAGCGGCGCCCAGGACGAGCATGTTGGAGAAGATCGTGTCCCCCGTCACCGCGCGGGCAAGTTCGGTGGCGTCGAAGCTCGACAATCCGTCACCCAGGCGTCCGCGCAAAGCCTCGGTCAGGTCCTCGGCGGGAATGCGGAAGCCCGGATCGCGGGTGAAGTCGCCGGTCACGATCTCGTGGCTGTTGACGACCGCGCCGGTCCTGCCCCGCGACATGAGGCCCAGCGTCCCGGCCCCGGCGGTGACGACGAGGTCGCCGCCGATCACGGCGTCGGCCTCTCCGGTCGCGACGCGGATCGCCGAGATGTCGCCGGGCCGCTCGCCGATACGGCAGTGGACGTGGACCGCCCCGCCCTTCTGCGCGAGGCCTGCCATCTCCATCATGCCCGCGCCGCGCCCGTCGAGATGCGCCGCCATGGCGAGAAGCGCGCCCGACGTCACCACGCCCGTCCCGCCGACACCGGTGACGACCACGTTCCAGGTGCCGTCGATCGCGGGCAGCGCGGGTTCGGGCAGGTCGCCCACGTCGATCTCGGCGGTCACCTCCTTGCGGATCTCGCCGCCCTCGACGGTGACGAAGGAGGGGCAGAAACCCTTGAGGCAGGAATAGTCCTTGTTGCACTGGGACTGGTCGATGGCGCGCTTGCGACCCAGCTCCGTCTCCACGGGGACGATGGCGACGCAGTTGGACTGGATGCCGCAATCGCCGCACCCCTCGCAGATATCGGTGTCGATGAAGATGCGCGTGTCGGGGTCGGGGAACGTGCCGCGCTTGCGGCGGCGGCGTTTCTCGGCGGCGCAGGTCTGGACGTAGATGATGGCCGAGACGCCGGTTGTGTCGCGGCACCGCTCCATCACGCGCGGAAGGTCGTCGCGTTCGTGCCAGCCGATGCCATCGGGGAAGCCCGCGCGAAGAGGTTCCTCCTTGGGGTCGTAGACGACGTCGATCCGCCCGACCCCCATGGCGGAGAGTTCGCGCGCGATCCGGTCGGGGCCGAGCGCTCCCTCGTTCGGCTGGCCGCCGGTCATGGCCACGGCGTCGTTGTAGAGGATCTTGAAGGTGATGTTGGTCCCTTCGGCCAGCGCCGCGCGGATCGCGAGCAGGCCGGAGTGGTTGTAGGTGCCGTCGCCCAGGTTCTGGAACACGTGGCCGGTGGTGGAGAAGGGCGCCTCGCCGATCCAGTTGGCCCCCTCGGCCCCCATGTGGGTGTAGTTCGACGTCTCCCGGTCCATCCACATGGCCATGATGTGGCAGCCTATCCCTGCATAGGCGCGGGACCCCTCGGGAAGGGTCGTGGAGGTGTTGTGGGGACAGCCGGCGCAGAAATAGGGCGTGCGGGTCGCGATCTCCGGGGCGGCATCGGCGCGCCGCGCCTCGGCCAGCCGGGCGAGGCGGCCCCTCAGGTCGTCGGTGCCGCGACCCTCCTCCACCAGGATCTCGCCCAGCCGCTCGGCGATGAAGACGGGATCGAGGCTCATGCGGGTGGGGAACAACTCGTCGCGGTGCATGCCCCCCGCCCCGCCCTTGTACCAGCCGTAGACCCGGCGGCCGCGCCGGTCGTCGAAGATCGCCTCCTTGATCTGGACCTCGATCAGCTTGCGCTTTTCCTCGACCACGACGATCAGGTCGAGCCCCTCGGCCCAGTCGTGGAAGCCCGCCATGTCGAGGGGGAAGGTCTGGCCGACCTTGTAGGTGGTGATTCCCAGCTCCTGCGCGCGCTCGGCGTCGATCCCCAGGAGCGACAGCGCGTGGGTCAGGTCGAGCCAGTTCTTGCCCGCCGCGACGAAGCCGATCCTCGCGCCCGGTCGGCCCCAGACGCGCCTGTCCATGCCGTTGGCGCGGGAGAAGGCCTCGGCCGCGAATCGCTTGTGGTCGATCATCCGGGCCTCCTGCGCGACCCAGTGATCGCCCAGGCGGATGTTGAGCCCGTCCTCGGGCATGGGAAAGGTGGGGGTGACGAAGGACATCCGGTCGGGGCGGCCGTCGACCACGGAGGTGACTTCCACGGTGTCCTTCATCAGCTTCAGGCCCGCCCATACGCCGGCGAAGCGCGACAGGGCGAAGCCGTAGAGGCCGAAATCCAGGATCTCCTGCACGCCGGCGGGCGACAGGACGGGCATGTACGCGTCGACCATGGCCCAGTCGGACTGGTGGCAGGTGGTGGACGATTCGCCCGTGTGGTCGTCGCCCATGGCCATGATCGCCCCGCCCCACCTGGCGGTGCCGGCCATGTTGGCGTGACGCATCACGTCGCCGGAGCGGTCGACGCCCGGGCCCTTGCCGTACCAGAGGGAGAACACGCCGTCGTAGCGCCCATCGCCCCTGAGCCCCGCCTGCTGGGCACCCCAGATGGCGGTGGCGGCGAGGTCCTCGTTCAGGCCGGGGCGGAACAGGATGTCGTTTTGCGACAATAAGTCGCGCGCCTTGCCCATGTTGAGGTCCACCCCGCCCAGGGGCGAGCCGCGATAGCCGGTGACGTAGCCGGCGGTGTTCAGGCCGGCGGCGCGGTCGCGGGCCTTTTGCATCAGCATCAGGCGGACAAGGGACTGGGTGCCGCTGAGGAGAACCGGAGACACGTCCAGATCGTACCGATCCGACAATCTTACACTATGGCGCGACATTTTGATCCTCCCCCGGTCGAAAAACAGCCTAGCGGTTCAGATTCACGCTACAATTCACAAACTTGTCGCCGCGGACTTTGCAGGTGCAGCATCGATCCCATCTGTCCGCGCAACAACGATCGGAAGGATGCCCCATGGACTGGGACAAGCTGAGAGTGTTCCACGCCGTGGCCGAGGCAGGGTCCCTTACCGCCGCGGGAGAGTCCCTGCACCTGAGCCAGTCTGCCGTCAGCCGCCAGATCCGCGCGCTGGAGGAGAGCCTGGAGACGGTGCTGTTCCACCGCCACGCGCGGGGGTTGATCCTGACCGAGCAGGGCGAGCTGCTGCACGATGCGACCGTGTCGATGAACCGGCGCCTGGACACGGCCGCGGCACGCATCCGCGACAGCCGCGACGAGGTCTTCGGGGAGTTGAAGGTGACGACGACGACGGGCTTCGGGACCCTGTGGCTGGTGCCGCGGCTGGAAAAACTCTATGCCCAGTACCCCAACCTCAAGATCGACCTGATGCTGGAGGAGCGGGTGCTGGACCTGCCCATGCGCGAGGCCGACGCGGCGATCCGCATGAAGGAGCCCTCCCAGGCCGACCTGGTGCGCAAGCGGCTGAACACGGTCCGGATGCGGCTCTATGCCCTGCCCTCCTATCTCGACCAGGCGGGACGGCCCGAAACGGTCCAGGACCTGTCGAACCACCGCCTGATCAGCCAGGCGGTCACGGCCCACCAGGTGTCGTCGGGCCAGACGCTGATCGAAAGCCTGCACGCCGTGGGCATCCCCTCCACCCTGACGGTGAACAACTACTTCGGCGTGCTGCAGGGCGTGTTGAGCGGGCTGGGGATCGGAGTGCTGCCCGATTACCTGCTGGTGGACTTCCCCGACATGGAACGGGTGCTGCCGGACGTGGAGTCGGCGCGCATCCCGGTCTATCTCGCCTACCCGGAGGAGTTGCGCCACTCCCAGCGGATCGCGGCCTTCCGCGACTTCGTGCTGGAGGAGCTCAGCGAAACGGCCAAGGGCAAGCCACTGGCGGAGACACGCCGGCATGCGTTGGGCGCATAGCGGTTGTGCGCCGGGTGGTTGCCCGTGCGCTTGAACGGCCCGGTCGGGGGGGCTAGATGCCCGAGCAGGCGGCGTTGACGGATGTCCGTCGCCTTACCTCCCTGTTGGACTGGCCGGGCCTTTGTGCCCGGCCTTTTTTTGTTCGGACCTTGGGCGTTCACGCACCCATTTTCGATTTCGGGGCTCCCTGCAAGGGAAGAGCCGCGACGGGGAGCTCTCCGGTGCCACGATGCCCGTTTTTTGAGCGCGGAGACGCGACAATCCGCGCTCGGGGGACACCGCCGGGTGACTGCGGCGCTTTCGCGCCGTCGCGAGAGAGACTAAAGAACGGGCCGCGACCCGATCCCAGCGGCTTGGAGGCCCCCGTGTCAGACCCCGCCATCACAGACGACCTGATCGCCGCCCACGGCCTGAAACCCGACGAGTACGCGCGCATCCTGGAGATCCAAGGTCGCGAGCCGAGCTTCACCGAGCTCGGCATCTTCTCGGCCATGTGGAACGAGCACTGTTCCTACAAGTCCTCCAAGAAATGGTTGCGGACGCTGCCCTCGTCGGGTCCGCAGGTGATCTGCGGGCCGGGCGAGAACGCGGGCGTCGTGGATATCGGCGACGGGCAGGCGGTGGTCTTCAAGATGGAGAGCCACAACCACCCCTCCTACATCGAACCCCACCAGGGCGCGGCGACGGGGGTGGGCGGCATCCTGCGCGACGTCTTCACCATGGGCGCCCGGCCGGTGGCGACGATGGACGCGCTGAGTTTCGGCACGATCGATCACCCGAGGACGAAATCGCTCGTCCACGGCGTGGTGGAAGGGATTGGCGGCTACGGCAATGCCTTCGGGGTGCCGAACGTGGGCGGCGAAGTGCGGTTCGACCCTTCCTACAACGGCAACTGCCTGGTCAACGCCTTCGCCGCCGGGATCGCGGCCTCGGACCGGATCTTCTACTCCGCGGCCTCGGGCGTGGGCATGCCGGTGGTGTATCTGGGGGCAAAGACGGGCCGTGACGGGGTCGGGGGCGCGACGATGGCGTCGGCCGAGTTCGACGACACGGTCGAAGACAAGCGCCCCACCGTCCAGGTCGGCGACCCGTTTACCGAGAAGCGTCTTATGGAGGCCTGCCTGGAGTTGATGGAAACGGGTGCCGTCATCTCGATACAGGACATGGGCGCGGCAGGGCTGACCTGCTCGGCGGTGGAGATGGGCGACAAGGGGGGGCTTGGCGTGCGCCTCGACCTCGACGCGGTGCCCCAGCGAGAGCCCGGTATGACCGCCTACGAGATGATGCTGTCGGAAAGCCAGGAACGGATGCTCATGGTGCTCGACCCCGCCCGGGAGGACGCCGCCCGCGCCGTATTCCAGAAGTGGGACCTCGACTTCGCCGTCGTGGGCGAGACCATCGCGGAGGACCGCTTCGTGGTGACGCACAAGGGCACCGAGATGGCGAACCTGCCGCTCTCGACCCTGGCGGGATCGGCGCCCGAATACGACCGCCCCTGGGAGGCGACGCCGGCCCCCGCGCCCCTCCAGGACGCGCCCAAGATCGATGCGATCCGCGGGCTGACCGCTCTCATCTCGGACCCCGCATACGCGTCCAAGCACTGGATCTGGGAGCAGTACGACACCCAGGTCGGCGCCGACACGATCCGCACGCCCGGACAGGGCGCGGGTATCGTCCGGGTGGAGGGCGGCCGCAAGGCGCTGGCCTTCACCGCCGACGTGACCCCGCGCTACGTCGCCGCCGACCCCGAGGAGGGTGGCAAGCAGGCCGTCGCGGAGGCCTGGCGCAACCTGGTCGCCGTCGGAGCAAGGCCCCTGGCAACGACCGACAACCTCAATTTCGGCAACCCGGAGAAGCCCGCGATCATGGGGCAGTTCGTGGGAGCCATCGCGGGGATCGCCTCTGCCTGCGAGGCGCTGGACGTGCCGATCGTTTCGGGCAACGTGTCGCTCTACAACGAGACGGACGGGGCGGGCATCCTGCCCACGCCCACGATCGGGGCCGTGGGACTGATCGACGACATCGACGACATCATCCCCGCGACGCCCGTCGACGGGGACCTTGCCCTTGTCGTGGGCGAGACGAAGGGGCACCTGGGCCGCTCCGCGCTCCTGGCGGTCGCCTTCGGGCGCGACGAGGGACCGCCGCCGCCGGTCGACCTGGCGGCCGAGCGGCGCAACGGCGAGTTCGTGCTGGAGAACCGCGACCGCATCCACGCGGCGACCGACCTGTCGGACGGGGGCCTCGCGCTTGCCGCCTTCGAGATGGCCGCGGCCGCCGGAATCGGCGTGACCATCGACAAGAAGAAGCGGACGGCGAGCCTCTTCGGCGAGGATCAGGGCCGCTACCTGATTTCCTGCGGGTTCGACGCGGCCGAGGAGCTGATGATCAGCGCGGGCCGTGCCGGAGTGCCGATCCGGCACGTGGGCCGGTTCGGCGGCGACGACGTGACACTGGGCACCAAGACCGCCCCGCTGGCCGACCTGGTGGAGATCTGGCGGACCAGCTTCGAGCGGGCGCTGGGATGACGGAGGAGGACCTGCGCCACCTGGAACGGTGCGTCGCGCTGGCCGAAGAGGCGCTGGAACGGGGCGGCGCGCCGTTCGGATCGATCCTCGTGGCGGCCGACGGGCGCGTCCTGCGCGAGGAGCGCAACGAGACCGAGAGCGGCGACGCGACACGCCATCCCGAGTTCGCGCTGGCCCGTTGGGCGGCGGAGAACCTCGGCCCGGACGAACGCCGTGGCGCGACGGTCTATACCTCGGGGGAGCATTGCGCGATGTGCGCCGCCGCCCATGCCTGGGTGGGGCTGGGGCCGATCGTCTATGCCAGCTCGACCGTGCAGCTCCTGGCGTGGATGGCCGAGACGGGCGCCCCGGCCCTGCCCGTTCGCCCGCTCCGGATTGCCGAGGTCGCACCGGGCATCGACGTCTCCGGCCCCGTCGCGCCCCTCGCGGAAAAGGTCCGCGCGCTTCACGTCCGCCAGCAGGGCTGAGGAGGGCGCGAACGCCCTCCCCGGGCGGGGTCAGAGAAGCGACTTCACCTTCTCGACCACGGCCTCGGCGGTGATGCCGAACTTCTCGAACAGGACTTCGGCCGGGGCGGAGGCGCCGAAGCCCTCCATCCCGATGAAGCCGGCCTTGGCCTCGCGGCCGCGCTCGCCCAGCAGCCAGCGGTCCCACCCCTGGCGTCCGGCCGCCTCGATGCCCACGCGCACGGCGGAGGCGGGGAGCACGCGGCGGCGATAGCTCTCGTCCTGTTCGGCGAAGAGCTCGAAGGACGGCATGGAGACGACGCGGGTGCCGATCCCGTCGGCTTCGAGCGTGGCCTTCGCCTCCATCGCCAGGGAGACCTCGGAGCCCGTGGCCATCAGCACCGCCTGGCGCTTGCCCTCGGCTTCGGCCAGGATGTAGGCGCCCTGCTCGCTCAGGTTCTTGGACTTGTGCTGCGTGCGCAGGGTCGGCAGGCCCTGCCGGGTCAGGGCGAGCACGGTGGGCCTGTCCATCGTCCTGAGCGCGATTTCCCAGGCCTCGGCCGTCTCGACCGTGTCGCAGGGGCGGAAGACCTGCAGGTTGGGCGTGGCGCGCAGCATGGCGAGATGCTCGACCGGCTGGTGGGTGGGCCCGTCCTCGCCCAGGCCGATGGAATCGTGGGTCATCACGTAGGTGACGGGCGCGCCCATCAGGGCCGAGAGGCGGATCGCCGGGCGGGCATAGTCGGTGAAGACCATGAAGGTGCCGCCATAGGGGCGGATGCCGCCGTGGAGCGCCATGCCGTTCATCGCCGCGGCCATGCCGTGCTCGCGGATGCCGTAATGGATGTAGCGGCCCGACCGGTCCTCGGCGGAGAACACGCCGAGGCCCTCCGTCAGGGTGTTGTTGGAGCCAGTGAGATCGGCGGAGCCGCCGAGCGTCTCGGGCACGATCGGGTTGACGACCTCGAGCACCTGCTCGGAGGCCTTGCGGGTGGCGACCTTCGGCGCGCTCTCGGAGGTCTGCTTCTTCAGCGCGCGCAGGGTCGAGGTCAGTTTCGCGGGAAGCTCGCGCGCCATGGCGGTGTCGAACTGGCGGCGCTTGGACTGACCCAGCGCGTCGACGCGACCCTGCCACTCGGCGCGGGTGTCGGCGCCGCGGCGACCGACATCCTGCCACCAGGAGGCCACGTCGGCGGGCACGTCGAAGGGCGCGCTGTTCCAGCCATAGGCCGCACGGGTGTCGGCGATGAGGTCGGCATCGGTCAGGGCGCCGTGGCCCTTGCCGGTATCCTGCGCGGCCGAGCCCAGGGCGATATGCGTGCGGCAGGCGATCATGGAGGGACGGTCGGAGGTCTTCGCCGCCTCGATCGCCGCGTCGATCGCGTCGGGGTCGTGCCCGTCGACGGACTGGACGTGCCACCCCGCGGCCTCGAACCGGGCAACCTGGTCGGTGGTGTCTGCAAGCGAGACGTCGCCGTCGATGGAGATGCCGTTGTCGTCGAAAAACACGACCAGGTTCGACAGCTTCAGGTGGCCTGCAAGGGCGATGGCCTCGTGGCTGACACCCTCCATCAGGCAGCCGTCGCCGGCGAAGACCCATGTCCGGTGATCCACGATCTTGCGGCCGAAGCGGGCGCGCAGGGATTCCTCGGCGATGGCCATGCCCACGGAGGTGGCGAGCCCCTGTCCGAGCGGGCCGGTCGTGACCTCGATCCCGTTGGCATACTCGTGCTCGGGGTGACCGGCGGTCTTGGCGCCCCATTGGCGGAAATTGCGCAACTCGTCGATGGTCATGCCCGGAACACCGGTCAGGTGCAGCAACGCGTAGAGGAGCATCGAGCCGTGCCCGTTGGACACGATGAAGCGGTCCCGGTCGGGCCAGCCCGGCTCGGCCGCGTCGAACTTGAGGTGCTTCGACCACAGGACGGTGGCGATGTCGGCCATGCCCATGGGCATCCCCGAATGGCCCGATTTCGCGGCGGCGACCGCGTCCATGGCCAGCATCCGGATCGCGGTCGCGCGCATCCAGTGATCGGGGTGGCGGTCGCGGAGGGCGGCGATATCCATGGGGGGCATCCTTGATCGGCGGCGTCCGCGAGGTGATACCAAGCCGCGGTCCGAGTGCAAGCGCGGCACCGTGCCAGCGATGCGAAAGGGGGGCTGAAATGCCCCGGAAGTTGCGATTTACTGCCAACGACGTGCGAATCACCCGCGCCCTACGCTCTAAGGACCGCCATGCAGGACATTACGGAAGTGCAACGGCGGCTCGAGGCCGCGCTTTCGCGGATCTCGGCCGGGGTGGAACGGATGCCCCGCAATGCGACCGACACCGAGGCCGTGGCCGAGGCGCTCGAATCCGAGCGCGCCCTGACGCGCGACCTGCAGGAACGCGCAAGGGCCGATGCAGAGGAGAGCGCCGCGCGGATCGCGGCACTGGAGCAGGAGGGTGCCGAGATGCGCGCCGAGATCGCCATGCTGGAGGAGGACCGCGCGCGG
This sequence comes from uncultured Paracoccaceae bacterium, assembly GCA_947500825.1. GTDB lineage: Bacteria > Pseudomonadota > Alphaproteobacteria > Rhodobacterales > Rhodobacteraceae > Palleronia. The sequence goes on from CANMTR010000007.1 coordinate 133,769, forward strand.
CTCCGTGCCACGGCGGACACGCTGCGTGGCACCTGCGAAAGCCTGCGCCGGGCCGCGGCCGGAGAGACAGGCCAAGCCGATGCCGTCAATGTCGCCATGGAGACGGAAATCGAAGCCCTGGCAGCGGCACGGGCCAGCGACCGGGCGGAACTGGAGGCGATCATCGCGCTCCTGACGGACGACAAGGACGAGGAAGTGGCCCATGGCTGAGCAGACCATCACCATCGGCGGGCGCGACTACGAGGTGGCGTGCCGCGACGGGGAGGAAGCGTCGCTGCACATGGCGGCGGGCCTGCTCGACGCGGAGGCGAAGAACCTCCAGGACCAGATCGGCCGCCAGCCGGAAGCCCGGACGTTGCTGATGGCGGCGCTGATGCTGGCGGACAGGATGTCGGCACTCGAGCGGCGCGCGGATGCCGCCGAGGCCCGGGTGCTCGACCTGACGCGGGAGGTCGAAGCGGCGCGCGAACGACCCGACGGGGACGTACCTGCGGCGCTTCTGGAGAGCCTCGAGGCGCTGGCCGAGCGGTCGGAGGCGCTGGCCGAACGCGTCGAGGGAAAGGGCGCGGCGGACTGAGCCGCCGCGCCCTGCCACGTCATACGTTGGCTTCGCGGATCTTCTCGGCAGCGGCCTTGTCGTAGGTCACGCCTTCCTTCTCGAAGAGCTGGTCGAGCTCGCCGGAAAGCGTCATCTCCGTGATGATGTCGCATCCCCCCACGAACTCGCCCTTGACGTAGAGCTGGGGAATGGTCGGCCAGTCGGAATAGTCCTTGATCCCTTGGCGGATGCCCTCGTCGGCAAGGACGTTCACGTCCGTGTACTCGACACCCATGAAGTTCAGCACCCCCGCCACGCGGCTGGAGAAGCCGCATTGCGGCATGGATTTCGTGCCCTTCATGAACAGGACCACGTCGTCCTTGCTGACGGTTTCCTTGATCTGATCTTCGGCGGTCATGTGTTCACCTTCCGTGTTTGTCCTTCGGCACGAAGATCCGCGCATAGTCCTGCGGGTCCTTCGGCACAGTGTAGTCCCGGGCCTCGCCACCGCCCCCGCCACCGGAAAAGTACTCCGATCGCAGGACGTGGCGGCCCTGCCCCGGCGCCGCGCCACGGCGCTGGCCACGCTCCGACCGCATCACCACGCCCGTTCGCCAACCCAAGGCGACAAGGATCGCGACGACGATGGCGGTCGGGACGACCCAACCCATGTCAGGGCGCGCGCGTGGTCAGGGCAAGGGCGTGCAGGTCGCCGGCGGGTCCGTCCATCTTGCCCTTGAGCGCGGCGAAGACGGCGCGCTGCTGCTGCACCCTGTTCTTGCCGCGGAAGCTCTCGTCCACGACCTCGGCGGCGTAGTGGTTCCCGTCGCCGGCGAGGTCCGTGATGGTAATCTGTGCGTCGGGGAACGCCTCCCGGATCAGGGATTCGATCTCGCGCGATTCAATGGCCATGCGGGTTCTCTCCGATCAGGGGCGTTCGAGAGGTAAGTCGGGAGGCGCGTGGGTGCAAGACGGGTGCCAAACGAGGCCTTATCCCGCCCCGGCGCGCAGCCAGCCCACGAGCCGCGCGGTGGAGGCATCCTTGTCCCCCGCCTCTGCATCGCCGGCGAGGACCGGGTCGAGCGCCTTGGCCAGCTCCTTTCCCAGCTCCACCCCCCACTGGTCGAAGGAGTTAATCCCGAGGATCACCCCTTCGACGAAGACCCGGTGCTCGTAGAGCGCCACGATCTGGCCCAGGACACGCGGGGTGAGGCGGGAATAGACCAGGGTGGTGGACGGGCGGTTGCCGGGAAAGACGCGGTGGCGCGCCTGACGCTCCAGCTCCGCGCCCTCGAACCGGCCGTCCAGACTTTCCTTCGCCTGGGCGAGGTCGCGGCCGCGCAGAAGCGCCTCGGACTGGGCGAGGCAATTGGCGACCAGCAGGCGATGCTGGTGCGCGAGGTCGGGCTCGTGCCCCCTGCAGCCCACCATGAACTCGCACGGAACGACGCGCGTGCCCTGATGGATGAGCTGGTAGAAGGCGTGCTGGCCGTTGGTCCCGGGCTCGCCCCAGACGACCGGGCCGGAATGGACCGAAAGCTCGGAGCCGTCCATCGCGACGCGCTTGCCGTTGGATTCCATCTCCAGTTGCTGGAGGTAGGCGGGCAACCGCGCCAGGCGCTGCTCGTAAGGCAGGACGGCGCGGGTCGCGTAGCCGCATCCCTGGTTGTGCCAGATCCCGACGAGGGCAAGCATCACGGGCATGTTGTCCCGCATGGCGGCCTCGCGGAAATGAGCGTCCATCTCGGCCGCTCCGCGCAGCAGTTCGCGGAAATCGTCGGGCCCCACGGCGATCATCAGCGACAGGCCGATCGGCCCCCACATGGAGTAGCGCCCGCCGACCCAGTCGGCGAACCCGAAGACCCGCGCGCCGTCGATGCCGAACTCGGCCGTCCTGTCGGAGGCCGTGGAGAGTGCCGCGAACTGCGCGGCCGGGTCGGCGACCTCGCTCGCCATCCAGGCCCGCGCCGTTTCGGCGTTGGTCATCGTCTCGGTGGTGGTGAAGGTCTTGGACGCGACGATCACCAGGGTGGTCGCCGGGTCGAGGGGAGCCAGCACGTCGGACACGTGGGCCCCGTCGACGTTGGAGACGAAATGGCAGCGCGGCCCGTCGGCGTGGGGCGAGAGCGCCTGCGCGGCCATGGCCGGCCCGAGATCGGAGCCGCCGATGCCGATATTGACCACGTCCGTGATCGACCCGCCCTGCCCCGTGAACCGCCCCTCGCGCACGTCGCGGGCAAAGTCTTCCATGCGCGATAGCGTCGCGAGGACGTCGGGCATGACGTCCTGGCCCGCGACCGCGACCGGATCGCCGTCGAGGTTGCGCAGGGCCGTGTGCAAGACGGCGCGCCCCTCCGTCTCGTTGATCGGGCGACCCGCGAACATCGCCTCGCGGCAGGCGGGCAGCTCGGCCTTTTCGGCCATGGAGAGGAGCAGGTCGCGGGTCTCAGCGTCGATGTTCGTCTTGGAATAGTCGAACAGCATGTCCATCGCCTCGACCGAGAAGTCGCGGGCCCGGTCCGCATCCATGAGGTCGCGTATCGGGCGGTCCGCCAGCGCCTTGGCCCGATCGCGCAAATGTTGCCACATGTCGTTCACCCCTCGGCCCAGTGGACGGTCGCCTCGTTCAGGACGGAGGCGATGGGCGCCTCCTCGGGCTTGAGCTTGCGGGCGCGGTCGAGCGCCGCGCGCTTCTCCGCCCCCGTGATGACCACGTGGGTGGACATCGCGCCCCGCAGGACAGGCCCCGTGAGGGTGATGCGCGGCTCCAGCCCCTCGGGCGCGTCGACCTCCATCACCGGAGGCGCCTTTGGCGCGAGCGCCTCGGCGAGCCGCGACGAGCCGGGAAACAGGGAGGCGCAATGCATGTCCGACCCCATCCCGAGAAGAAGGATGGAGAGCGGCAGCTCCGGCGCCAGGCGCGACCCGATATCCTCGATCGAGACGCCGGGTCCGGGCACGAGTCGGATGAAATGCGCGGCGGCGGCCTTGTCGGTCAGCAGACGCTCGCGCAGAAGTCGCTCGTTCGAGCGTTCATGGTCCGGGGGAACCCGCCGCTCATCGGTCAGGAGCACATGGACCCGGTCCCAGCGCAGGTTGGTGCCCGACAGGGTGTCGAAGACCGGCCCGGGGGTGGAGCCACCCGGCACCGCGAGCGAGACATGGTCGTGCACCGCCAGGCATTTAGATATCTCGCCGGCGAGCTTGTCGGCGAGTTGCATCATCATCATCTCGGCGTCTGGATATTCGATCAGTTCCATCGCGCATCTCCAAAGGGGACCTCGGGCGCCGCCGCGCCGCGCTCGACCCTGCCGGACGATACGCAGACGCTGGCGTGTGTTCCGAACGCGGCGTCCTCGGTCCAGGCTCCATCCCGCCTGACGATGCGTATGGTCGGCGTCTCGACGTCCAGGGCAAGGAGGTCCCCGTCGCGGAACGCGATATCGACGTCGAAGGCTCCCTGGCGGTTCGCATCGGCCAGGATGGCGCCGAGGAGCATTTCGTCTTCCAGACGCGGCAGGGCGATGGAGCCTACCGCATGGCACGATGCGTACGTATCCCGGACGCCCTCGTCCGTCTGCCGATAGAGCGTCCCGCGGTGTTTCGGCGAGGCAGCGTCCGTGCCGCAGGTACAGAACGTCAGATGCTCTCCACGATCGCACATGGCTTCCTCCCTACTCCCGGATCTCGCGCCAGCGCCGTGTCTCCCGGTGGAGGAGCATGGAGGACTCCTCCGGCCCCGACGAGCCCGGCTCGTAGCGGAAGGGGCGGTCGTCGCGGGTCGACCAGCGCTCGATCATCGGGTCGGTCCAGGCCCAGGCGGCCTCCACCTCGTCGCCGCGCATGAACAATGTCTGGTTGCCGCGGATCACGTCCATGATCAGCCGCTCGTAGGCGTCCGTCACCTCGTTCTCGGCCCCCAGCGCCTCGGCGAAGGTCATGTCGAGGGGCACGTCGATGAGGCGCATGCCGCCGAGGCCCGGCTCCTTGATCGTGGTGACGAGGGTCATGCCCTCGTTGGGTTGCAGACGGATGGTCAGGACGTTGCGGTGGCGCCCGGCCTCGGCCCCGAAGATCGAATGGGGCGCATCCTTGAAGACGACCGCGATCTCGGATTGCCGGGCGCGCAGCCGCTTGCCGGTGCGCACATAGAAAGGGGTTCCCGCCCAGCGCCAGTTGGAGACGTGGATCTTCATCGCGATGAAGCTCTCGGTGCGGCTATCGCCATCCTCCACGTCCTCGAGGTAGGACGGGGTGTCGCCACGCCGCTCGTACTGGCCGCGCACGATGTCCTCGGGGCGGACGGGGTCGAGCGCGCGGATGACCTTGAGCTTCTCGTCGCGCACGGCGTCGGGCTCGAACTGAGAGGGCGGCTCCATCGCGATGAGGCACAAAAGCTGCATCAGGTGGTTCTGGACCATGTCGCGCATGGCGCCGGACTTGTCGTAGTAGCCGCCGCGGCCACCCACGCCCACCGTCTCGGCGACCGTGATCTGGATGTGGTCGACGTACTGGCTATTCCACAGGGGCTCGAACAGGACGTTGCCGAACCTGAGCGCCATGAGGTTCTGGACCGTTTCCTTGCCCAGGTAATGATCGATCCGGTAGATCTGCGCCTCGTCGAAATGCTCGGCCAGGGTCCGGTTGAGCGAGCGGGCGCTGGCCAGGTCGCGGCCGAAGGGCTTCTCGACCACGATGCGGCTTTGGGGATCGGCGATGCCGTGTTCGTGGAGCCGTTCGGCCAGGGCCCCGAACAGGGACGGAGCCACCGAGAAGTAGAAGGCCCTCACGCAATCGGCGCGCATCAGGTCGCGCAGCTTGCGCCAGCCGCTTTCGCCGGTGGCGTCGATGGCCACGTAATGCACGCAGCCCAAGAACCCCTCCAGCGCCTCCGGATCGACGAGGTGCGGCTCGACGAATTCCTTCAATGCCTCGCGGACCTCGTCGCGATAGGCCGCGTCGTCCATGTCCGAGCGCGCGGCGCCCACGATCCTCGATGCGTCTGGCATCTGCCCGGCGAGGTAGCGGCGATAGAGGCCCGGCAGGATCTTGCGGCGCGCCAAGTCGCCCGTGCCCCCGAAGATGGTGAGGTCGAACGTATCGACCGGGATGACCCGTGAAACCATGGATGACGCTCCCTTTCCCGCTCGCGCCGATGAGTTGCGCGCCCGGGCGCGCCGGTCAAGCCCCGTATGTGGGCGCTAACGCAGGTATGCCCAGCCCGCCGCCTCCGGCCATCTCCCGCTCACTCCTCGAGTTCGGCGTCCCAGTAGAGGAAGTCTAGCCAGGTCTCGTGCAGGTGGTTGGGCGGGAAGCGACGCCCCATGTTCTTGAGCTCCTCCGCCCCGGGGCATCGCGGCGGCTTGCTCAGGCTCATCCCCGAATCGCGCAACGAGCGGCACCCCTTTGACAGGTTGCAGCGAGCGCAGGCGGCGACGACGTTTTCCCAGCTCGTCCGTCCACCCCTGGCGCGAGGCACCACGTGGTCGAAGGTCAAGTCGCCCGTAGATCCGCAATACTGGCAGCGAAATTCGTCCCTCAGAAAGAGATTGAAGCGCGTGAAGGCCACGCGCTTCTGGGGTTTCACGAAGTCGCGGAGAACGACGACCGAGGGTATCCTGATGCGGGTGGTGGGGCTGCGCACGAAGGCGTCGTACTCGGCAACGATCTGGACCCGGTCGAGGAACGCCGCCTTGACCGCCTCCTGCCAGGGCCAGAGGGAGAGGGGATAATACGACAGCGGCCTGTAATCCGCGTTCAGGACCAGCGCCGGATGGTGCCTGAGAGAGTTCGGTTCGCGAACGAAGCTCGTCCTGAAGTCGCCACCCATGATCAATCGGTCCCTGCCCTGCATCCTCGGGGAGAACCAGGGCGGAGGACCCGCCCCGCGCTCGGGGTCACTATATCTGGCGCTTGGCCTACGGCAAGACCCAGACGTAGTGGGCCGGCCGCGAGACAGATCAAACATGTAGCGATGACGTGCATGTGACGGGGTCAGCCGCGCGGTGCCACCTCGAGCGCCAGTTCCGGCAGGCCCTCCATGACGGCGCGGATGCGATCGCCGGGCGAGACGGCCGCGACACCGGACGGCGTGCCCGTCATCAGGATATCCCCCGGCATGAGCGTGTAGTAGCGCGCGAGATGATCCAGGAGCTCGGGGACGGGGCGAACCATGTCTCGGGTATGACCGTCCTGGCGAAGGGTGTCGTTGACCCACAGGCGGATCGCCCCGACGGGTATCTCCGCCGCGAGACGCATGGGGGCTAAAATGGCTGCGCCCTCGAAATCCTTGCCGATGTCCCAGGGCTGGCGGCGCGACTTGGCGGTCGCCTGGAGATCGCGCCGTGTCATGTCCAGCGACACGCCGGCGGCAACGGGCTTTCCACCCTCCCCGAGGGCGACCGCCAGTTCGACCTCATGGTGGAGGTCCTCCGTCCCCGGAGGATAGGGCAGATCGGCCCCCCGCGACAGCACCGCGTGGGCAGACTTGAGAAAGAAGAACGGCGCGTCCGTATCGACGGCCGTGCCCATCTCGGCGGCGTGGGCCGCGTAGTTGCGCCCGACGCAGAAGATCCGGCGGACGGGCAGGTCCCCCTGCCCCTCCACGGGAATGGTAACGGGATCGGGGGCGGGAAAGAGGAGTGTCATCACGGGTCCTTCGCGTCGGGTTCGGGAAACCGGCCGGAGCCGGGCGACGAAGAACCCGGACCGGGATCGGCCATGCGAATGGTTCCGGCCTTGAAACCGCACGCGCAAGGGGGTATTGCGCGGCCTCATTCCGCATCGACGGGGGCCCGGGGCCCCACCCACGGGGCCCGCCCCTCAAGACAGACGAAGGACCGATCATGGCCGTCCCCCAGAATAAGGTCACGAAGTCGCGCCGCAACATGCGCCGCGCGCACGACGCGCTGACCGCCGCGAACCCGAACGAGTGCCAGAACTGCGGCGAGCTGAAGCGCCCGCATCACGTCTGCGGCGCCTGCGGGCACTATGCCGAGCGTGAGATCGTCGCGCAGACCGACGAGATCGATCTCGACGACGACGCCGCCTGAGGTCAAGCGAGGCCCGGCGATGGCTGACGCCACCGACAGACTCGAGACGGGGGGCGGCCATCGCGCCGGTCCCATCGTCTTGTCCGTCGACGCGATGGGAGGCGACCAGGGCCCCGCGGCCGTGATCGCCGGCATGGCCATGTCGGCCAGCAAGAACCCGGAAATCCGCTTCATCCTGCACGGCCCCGAGGCCGAGCTGTCTCCTATCGTGCGCAAGCGCAAGCTTGATGGCGTCGTGGAAATCCGCGATTGCCCGGATGCCGTAGAGATGACCGACAAGCCGTCGAACGTGCTGCGCCACGGACAGGCGACGTCGATGTGGTCCTGCATCGAGGCCGTTCGCCAGGGCGATGCCGAGGTGGCGGTGAGTTGCGGCAATACCGGCGCGCTGATGCTGCTGTCGATCATGCGACTCAAGAAGCTGCCGAACGTCCACCGCCCCGCCATCGCCTGCCTGTGGCCGTCACGCAATCCGAACGGATTCAACGTCATGCTCGACGTGGGCGCCGACATCAAGGCAGAGCCTCGCGATCTGTTGCAATACGCGCTGATGGGGTGCTCCTATGCCCGTAACGGGCAGGAGCTGGACCGGCCGCGGATCGGCCTGCTGAACAACGGCACCGAGGAGCACAAGGGGCGCGCCGAGATGAAGGAGGCGCACGACCTGATCCGCGATGCTGCCGGGCGGGGGGACTTCGACTTCGTGGGTTATGTCGAGGGCGGCGACATTCCGTCGGACAGGGTGGACGTGATCGTGACGGACGGCTTCACCGGCAATGTCGCGCTCAAGACCGGCGAAGGGACCGCGGCGCTGATCCGCGACTTCCTGAAGGAGGCGTTCCGCTATTCGGTCCTCTCGAAGGTAGCGGCGGTCCTGGCCCTCACCTCGATGAAGCGCTTGCAGAAACGCATCGACCCCCGCCGGGTGAACGGCGGCGTGTTCCTGGGCCTGAACGGAACGGTCGTGAAAAGCCACGGCTCGGCCGACGCGACCGGTGTCTCCGCCGCCATCAAGCTCGCCGTCAAGCTCGCCAAGAGCGACTTCAACGCCCGTCTGGCCGCACGTGTCGCCTCTACGGAGGAGCTCTACGTGGACGGCCAGCATTCCACCGGGGAGGCCACGGCATGAGCGTGATCCGTGCCCGCGTGGCCGGCATCGGCCATTACCTCCCCGAGCGGATCGTCGAGAACGCCGAGTTCGAAGAAACGCTGGAGACCACGGACGAGTGGATCCAGAGCCGATCCGGGATCGAGCGTCGCCATTTCGCGGCGCCAGACGAGACGACCTCGGACATGGCCACGGCTGCCTCGCGCATCGCGCTTTCGGATGCCGGGCTGGCCCCGGGCGACATAGACGCGCTGATCGTGGCGACTTCGACGCCCGACCTGACATTCCCCTCCGTCGCGACGATGGTACAGGCGAAGCTGGGCATGGAGACGGGCTTCGGCTTCGACGTGCAGGCGGTCTGCGCCGGGTTCGTCTACGCCCTGACGACCGCGAACGCGATGATCCTGTCGGGACAGGCGCGCCGGATCCTGGTGATCGGGGCCGAGACGTTCAGCAGGATCATGGATTGGTCCGACCGCTCCACCTGCGTCCTTTTCGGTGACGGCGCCGGCGCCCTGGTCCTGGAAGCCGGGGAAGGTGACGGGGGGACGTCTGACCGAGGCATCCTTTCGGCGGACCTCAATTCCGACGGGCGGCATCGGGAGATCCTGTATGTCGACGGGGGTGTTTCGACCCAGACGACAGGCCATCTGCGGATGGAGGGCAAGGAAGTCTTCCGCCACGCTGTTGAGAAGCTGGCCAGCACGGCGCATCGGGCTCTCGAAAAGGCCGGGCTCGAGAGCGGGGACGTGGACTGGATCGTTCCCCACCAGGCGAACCTGCGGATCATCCGCGCCACGGCCGCCAAGATGGGGCTGAGAATGGACCGCGTGGTCGTCACCGTGCAAGATCATGGCAACACCTCCGCCGCCTCGATCCCGCTTGCGCTATCGGTGGGCAAGGCGCGCGGCCAGATCCGCGAAGGCGACCTCGTGGTGACCGAGGCGATCGGTGGCGGCCTCGCCTGGGGAGCGGTCGTGTTACGGTGGTAGGGCCGTTGATCTCACGTCTTGAGTAAATGATCCAAGGCATTGAGATTGACATTTATTTCCCCACACGGCATCTTTTGCCACACGCATCCGGGGGGATCGGCGATGGCAAAAACGCTCACGCGCATGGATCTGAGCGAGTCCGTACATCGCGAAGTCGGACTGAGCCGCAATGAATCGGCGCAACTCGTCGAATCCGTCCTGCAATATATGTCCGATGCCATGGCAGAGGGCGAGAGCGTGAAGATCTCGTCCTTCGGGACGTTCACCGTGCGATCCAAGGCGGCGCGGGTGGGCCGGAACCCGAAAACCGGTGAGGAAGTGCCCATTCACCCCCGGCGCGTCCTGAGCTTCCGCCCCTCTCACCTGATGCGGGATCGCGTGGCCGACGGAAACAAGGACTGACATGGCCAAGTCGCCGGACGCGTTCCGCACGATTCGCGAAGTGGCCGAGTGGCTGGATACTCCGGCACACGTCCTTCGGTTCTGGGAATCGCGGTTCACCCAGGTGAAGCCGGTAAAGCGAGCCGGGGGCCGCAGGTACTATCGCCCCTCCGACATGGAATTGCTGGGAGGGATCAAGCAGCTCCTGCACGAGGACGGACTGACCATCCGCGGCGTCCAGAAGCTTTTGCGGGAGCAAGGTGTGCGGCACGTTGCCGACAAGTCCCAACCGTTGGATCTTGTGGTCGAACCGTGCGCGATGGCCGGAGCCTCGCAACGGCCCCACACCGAAACCCAAAAGTCGGACAGGGCATCCGCTCGGGTGGTCGGCGGACCTGACTTGCCAGGTATTTCCCCCTCGGTCGGCGTGGGTCGTATCGCGGACGACGGATCTGGCGAGCCAGTGACCCCGGACATCCAAGATGTGGAGGCCATGATCGTCGCTGCCGACACCCGTCCCCTTGATCGGCGCGGGGCCGACCGGACAGCTTCCCCGACCGAGGCTCCGCCAAGGGCACGGACTACCTCGGCGGCTCGCGTGCCCTACCTCGCCGCGCTGCGTGACCGCAGGGCGGCGGGAGCCATGGACGGAGATAAGGACGATGCCCTCGCCATGGCGCGGGCGCTTCTCGACCGCATGGACGAGCGCGACTGAAATGAAGGGTAAATCCACGATTGCCCCCTTGCCCTCGCCGCGTGGTGAGGTAGAAGGCGCGTCAGTCGGGCTATGGCGCAGCCTGGTAGCGCGTCCGTCTGGGGGACGGAAGGTCGCAGGTTCGAGTCCTGCTAGCCCGACCATCATATGACAGATCTCATCGGTGTCCTCCCCTCGCAGGGGATCGAGCGACTGATCGAGAACGGAGCGATTGCGGCCGAGACTGCCGTTGAGACGGCGCAGGTTCAGCCGGCATCGCTCGATCTTCGGCTTGGTAACGTGGCCTATCGCATCCGCGCCTCGTTCCTGGCGGGCCGGGATCGAAGCGTCGCCGATCGGTTGGAGGACCTGTCGATGCATCGCATCGACCTGCGGTCCGGTGCGGTGCTCGAGAAGGGATGCGTCTATCTTGTGCCGCTGATGGAGCGGCTGCGGCTGCCGGACGGACTGCGCGCCGTGACGAACGCCAAGAGTTCCACCGGCCGGCTCGACCTGCTGACGAGGGTCGTCACCGATGGCGGAACGGAGTTCGACAGGATTCCGGCAGGATACGACGGGCCACTCTACGCGGAAATCTGCCCCCGTTCGTTCTCGGTACTCGTGCGCCCCGGGCAACGGTTGAACCAGGTTCGCTTCCGCGCCGGTTCGGCGGTTCTCGACGATACGGAATTACGCCGCCTCCACGCGGACGAGCGTCTGGTCGACGGCTCCCCGGTGATCGACGGCGGCCTCGGCTTCTCGGTGGACCTCAAGCCCGCGGATGGGGGCCTCGCCGGCTACCGCGCCAAGCCACATACGGGCGTCGTGGATCTCGACCGGGTGGGCGCCTATGCGGCCGGCGATTTCTGGGAAGAGCTAAGGCCGCGTGACGGCCGCCTGATCCTGGACCCCGGCGCGTTCTACATCCTGGTGAGCCGCGAAGCGGTAACGATTCCGCCGGCCTTTGCCGCCGAGATGGCCCCCTACCTCGCCATGGTGGGAGAGTTTCGCGTCCATTACGCCGGCTTCTTCGATCCCGGCTTCGGACACGACGGGGCCGGGGGGCGTGGCGCGCGGGGCGTGCTGGAAGTGCGGTGTCACGAGGCACCCTTCGTCATGGAGCACGGCCAGATCGTCGGCCGCCTGCTCTACGAGCATATGTCGGAAGTGCCCGAGCGCCTCTATGGCCGCGACATCGCATCGAACTATCAGGGTCAGGGCCTGAAGCTCGCCAAGCATTTCCACGCCTAGGCACCGGAGCGCGCGAGGGATGGGGATGGTCCTTTATCCCGACGCGGCGTTGCCGTATCCGGATGCCGCGCTCACGGACCACAGGAAAGGACCGCCGTCATGAAGATCGCCATTCTCGGGGGGGACGGGTTCGTCGGCTGGCCCACGACGCTGCATCTGAGCGCGCAGGGGCACGAAGTCCACGTGGTCGACAACCTGTCGCGCCGATGGATCGACACGGAACTGGGTGTGCAATCCCTGACGCCGATGGACTCGATCCAGGAGCGCTGCCGGATCTGGCGAGAGACGTCCGGCCGCACCATCCACTTCCACCTTCTGGATCTGGCCGAGGAATACGAGCGGCTGAAGGCGTGGCTTGCCCAGGAGCGTCCCGACGCGATCGTCCACCTCGCCGAACAGCGGGCAGCCCCGTACTCGATGAAGACGGACCGCCACAAGGTCTATACCGTCCGCAACAACACCAACGGCACGCATAACCTGCTCGCCGCGATGGTCGAGACAGGGATAGACGCGCATCTCGTGCATCTGGGCACGATGGGCGTCTACGGCTACTCCTCCGTCGGCGCACCGATCCCGGAAGGCTATCTCGACGTTTCCATCGAGACACCGACCGGGCCGAAGGAGCAGGAAATACTTTATCCCACGCGGCCCGGCTCGGTCTATCACATGACCAAGTCGCTGGATCAGATCCTCTTCCAGTTCTACGCGCAGAACGACGGACTGCGGATTACCGACCTTCACCAGGGGATCGTCTGGGGCACCCACACGACCGAGACCCGACTTCACGAGCAACTCGTGAACCGGTTCGATTACGACGGCGACTACGGGACTGTGCTCAACCGGTTCCTGATCCAGGCCGCGATCGGGTATCCCCTGACGGTCCACGGGACCGGAGGGCAGACGCGGGCCTTCATCCACATCCAGGATTCCGTGCGCTGCATCGAGTTGGCGCTCGGCGATGCGCCGAAGGCCGGAGACAGGGTGCGCATCTTCAACCAGATGACCGAGACGCATCGCGTCCGCGACCTGGCCGAAATGGTGGCGAAGCTCACCGAGGCCCACGTCGCCTACCTTCCCAACCCCCGCAAGGAGGCCGCGGAAAACGAGCTGGTGGTGAAGAACGAGCAGTTCCTGGAATTGGGGCTGGAGCCAACGACCTTGGCGGAAGGCCTGCTCGAGGAAGTCGTCGAAGTGGCAAGGCGGTTCGCCCACCGGATCGACCGCAGCCGCGTTCCGGCAGTGTCCGCCTGGACCCGCGAACTCGGCGCGAAGGTCGACCGCGACCCCGAGGGCAAGGCGCTGAGATCCGCCTCCTGAGGCGGATATCTCGGATCACCGCCATGCCCACCCGCGCCTACGTCACGCTTGTCACCAATGCCGATTTCGCGCGCGGGGCGTTGGCGCTGTTGCACTCCCTTGCCGCGACGGGATCGACGGCCGAGCGGATCGTCATGCACACCGGGGGGGTCGACGCCGCAAGCCTATCACCGCTCGAGACAGCCGGCGCGCGCCTGGTGGAAGTGAACCTGCTGCCGACCTCCGAGGCGTTCAACGAGGCCCATGCGCGCGACCGGTTGCACGGCGCCGCCCCGTTCACCAAGGGAGAGAAGCCGGCGTTCCACACGCCGCTCGACAACTTCGCCAAGCTCCGCCTATGGCAGCTCGAAGTGGACCGCGTGGTGTTCCTGGATGCGGACACGCTCGTGTTGAGAAACATCGACCGCCTCTTCGACTACCCCGAGTTCTGCGCCGCCCCGAACGTCTACGAGAGCCTGGCGGACTTCCACCGGATGAATTCCGGCGTGTTCACCGCCCGGCCGAACGACGCCACCTTCGACACGATGATGGAACGGCTGGACCGGCCCGGGGCCTTCTGGCGGCGGACGGATCAGACTTTCCTGCAGGAGGTCTTCCCCCACTGGCACGGCTTGCCGGTGACCATGAACATGCTGCAATACGTGTGGTTCAATCTCCCCGAGCTCTGGCGCTGGGAGGCCATCCATGTGCTGCACTATCAGTACGAGAAGCCATGGACCCATCCCCACCCGAAGCGGGATGAGCTCGCCCCCCTGATCGACCTCTGGCATGCCTACGCCGAGGGCCGCGTACCGGACCTGTCTACCTTGGCCGATCCATGCGCATCGCGCTGACCGGGGCCACCGGCCTTGCGGGCCATCCCATCGCCCTAGGGCTGTCAGCGTCCGGCCACCACGTCGTTACATTAGGCAGGCGGCCGTCCGCGCTGGGTTTGCCTCATCTGACCTGGCAGTTGGGAGAGACCCCGGATCTCTCGGGCATCGACGCCGTGGTCCATGCAGCGTTCTCCCACGTGCCCGGGCGATATCGCGGCGGAGAGGGCGACGATCCGGACGGGTTCCTGACAGCGAACCGGGACGGGTCGCTGCGCATCGTCGAGGAGGCAGCGGGGCGCCCGATCCTCTTTCTGTCGAGCCGGGCGGTCTACGGCACCCCAGCCCCTGGTACGCGGCTGTCGGAGGACAGGCCGACGCGGCCGGACACGCTTTACGGGCGAATGAAGCTGGAAGTGGAGGAGGCGGTTGCCGCGGCGGGCGGTGCCAGCCTGCGGGCGACGGGACTCTACGGCCCGGCCCCGCCCGGCAGGGCACACAAGTGGCATGAACTCTTCGCGGATTTCGCCGCCCGCCGACCATGCACGCCACGGGTCGGCACCGAAGTGCACGGAGCGGATCTGGCATCGGCCGTCGAGACGATCCTGTCCGGTTGGCCGACCCCCTACCATACCTACAACGTCTCGGACATCGTGCTCGACCGACGCGACCTCCTGAGGCTTTACGGGCGGATCTCCGGGATCGGCGGCCATTTGCCCGCGCGATCAGACGCGGGAGCGGTCCGGGAGATGGAAACGGACAGGCTGCGCGCCCTGGGGTGGCGACCGCGGGGGCACTCGGGCGTGGAGGAAACCTTGCACCAGATCGTCGCCGCTCAGGATCCGTCGCCTTCTTCGAACAGCTCTTCCTGAGGCTCGTCGACCGCTTCCTCGGAGGCGCGGTCCGGGGGCGGGCGACTTTCGAGCAGTCCGGCGGCGCGCAGGTCCTTGAGGCCAGGCAGGTCGCGCGCGCTCTCGAGGCCGAAATGGTCCAGGAATTCTTGCGTGACGACGAAGGTGACGGGACGGCCGGGCGACTGGCGGCGGCGGCCGAACCGGATCCATTCCAGTTCCAAGAGCTGGTCGAGCGTGCCGCGGCCCACGGCGACGCCTCGGATCTCCTCGATCTCGGCCCGGGTACAGGGTTGATGGTAGGCGACGATGGCCAGCGTCTCGGTCGCGGCCCTGGACAGGCGCCGGGTTTCCACCGTCTCGCGGGCCATCAGAAAGCCGAGGTCGGCGGCCGTGCGGATCGCCCAGGCATCCCCCACCCGAACGACCTCGACCCCCCTGCCCGCGTAGCGTTCGCGCAGGGCCTCGAGCGCGGCCGGCGCGTCGCAACCATGCGGCATTCGCGCATGGAGATCGGCGACGGTGACCGGAGCCGCGGAGGCGAAAAGGATGGCCTCGACCATGCGCTCCTGCTCGCCCGCCGCAGGCGCGTCGAAAAGCGGCCTTTCGCGCGGATCAGTCATCGCGGCGGCGAACCTCGATGGGCGAGAACGTCTCATCCTGCCTGATCTCGATCCGTCCGGCCTTCACTAGTTCGAGCGAGGCGGCGAAATGACTGGCAGTGGCCGAGCGGCGCATGACGGCATCCCGTCGCCAACCGTCGGGCATCCAGGAGGACAGGTCCGTCCAGCTGCCCGCAAAACCGAGGAGATCCCGCATTCTCTCGAGCGCCTCTTCCATCGTCATCACACGGTCGCGATCCATCGTGTAGGGGCGAAACTCGTCGCGCGTTCGAAGACGGGAATAGGCCTGCATGAGCTCCATGAGGCCGGCGGTGTAGCGCACATGCCGCTTGCGCTCGATCTGCTCGGGCACGCCACGGACGAAAAAGTCGCGCCCCTTACGGTCGCGCCCCATCAGGCGGGCCGCGGCATCGCGCATCGCCTCCAGGCGTTCGAGCTGAAAGGCCAAGTGCGCGGCGAGGTCCTCGCCCGAAGGCCCTTCCTCGCCCGGATCGGGTGGCAGGAGCAGGCGTGATTTGAGGAAGGCCAGCCACGCCGCCATGACCAGGTAGTCGGCGGCCAGTTCGATCCGCAGGATCTTGGCGCGCTCGACGAAGTCCAGATATTGCCGTGCGAGGGCCAGGACCGAGATCTGACGCAAGTCGACCTTCTGCGTACGGGCAAATGTGAGGAGCAGGTCGAGCGGCCCCTCGAACCCGTCCACATCGACGATCAGGGCCTCCTCCGCGACGGCCCCTACGGGCGCCCCGGCATCCGAACCTGCCATTTCAGCCATGAGCGACGCCCACCGCGAGGGAGGCAAGCTCCGCGTCGAGCGCCGCGACGTCGCATCCGTCGAGCAGCGCACGACGCTCGATCGCGCGATCGGCGCGGCGCTGCGCTTGCGGGCCCATGTCGCCGCTGGCCGCGATGCATTGCTCCATCTCGGCGCGGTCACCGTTGCAGTGCAGGACCACGTCGCAACCTGCCTCTATGGCAAGGGCGGTCCGGTCCGCGATGGTTCCGCCCAGCGCCTCCATCGAGATGTCATCGGTCATCAGCAGGCCGTCGAACCCGATCTCTTCACGCACAAGCCGGATCAGGGCCGGATCCTGCGTTGCGGGATGCTTTCCCAAGGCGGGAAAGCAGATATGCGCCGTCATCCCGAGCGGAAGGTCCCGCAGGGCGCGGAAGGGAGCGAAATCGTCTTCGAGCGCGGTGCGGTCCGCGTCGACCACGGGCAAGTCGCGATGACTGTCGACCCGCGCGCGACCGTGACCGGGAATATGCTTGATGACCGGCAGGACCCCGCCCGCGAGGAGGCCTTCGGCCACGGCTCTCGCCCGGTCCGCGACCGAACCGGGGTCGGTGCCGTGGCAACGGTTCGCGAGGAAGGGATGCGTTTCCGGCCTAGCCACGTCGGCGGTCGGCGCGCAGTTCACGTCGATGCCGACGGCGCGGAGCTCCTCCGCTTGCAGGCGTGCGCGTAGCCACATGGCACGGATAGGATCGGAGGCGGCGAGCACGTGGTCGAGAGGCGCGGGCCAGTCACGCCAGTGGGGCGGACGGAGGCGTTGCACGCGCCCCCCTTCCTGATCGACCAGGATCGGGGCATCGCGACCGACCGCCTCCCGCAACCGTCCCGTCAAGCGTTGCAGCTGGTCCGGGTCCTCGACATTGCGGCCGAAGAGGATGAAGCCCCACGGATCGGCGGCGGCGAAGAACGCCGCCTCGCCGTGCGACAGGTCCGGCCCGGCGCAGCCGAGGATGCATGCCCGGGTCACCGTACCTCGACGGGGATGCAATCGGCTCGCCCGGCCAGAAGGGCCGAGCAGAAATCCTGAGCGGCCGCGCCATTCTCGAACCCTTCGGCCCGCAGGCGATAGAAGGCCTGCCCGCCCGATGTCGCCTCCTGCACCACCATGCGCTTGCCGGCGAAGGCCCTGGCGAAGCGTTCGCCCACGTCGCGCCAGTGCTCGCGCGCCACCTCGGGGCTTTCGAACGCTCCAAGCTGGACCAGACGCGTCCCTTCGGAAAGCGCCTCGACCGAGACCTCGCCAGCCCCGATGGAGCCGTCATCGGCTGGAGCAGCACCCGAGGCCACGTCCGCGGGGGCGTCCTCCGGTCGGGGGGTGGGACGGGGCGTGGCGATCTCGGGATCGACGACCGGCTCGCCACCGTTCCCGCCAAGCGCGGCCATCGCCTCGGCTACGGCGAGATCGGTGGCCTGGGATTCCTCTTCGACGGTTTCGGGCGTCTCGATCACGGCCACGTCGGGGACGGCCTCCGTCGGCTCTTCCATGATCGGATCCGGGATGGAAGCACCCTCCCCGGCCCCGGCGATGTCGTCGGTGGTCCCCGTGGACGGCAGCTCGCCCATGGGAACATCCTCGGAGGACAGGGGCTGCGGGTCGGGGGCGAGGGCGACCTCTTCCGCGGCGTCGCTGGCCGTTCCGCCCGCGGCAATCTCGTTGACCTGGAGGCCCTGGTGTGGGGCCTGCATTCCACCCGAATCCTCGGGCTGGGTGCGGAACGCGCCGTCTATGGCCTCGATCACCGGAATGCCGGTCACGTCGCGCACCATGAGCTTGTAGCCCCAGATGCCCATGCCGATGACCAGGGCCGTGGACACTGCGGCGCCGGTGAGGTTCACGAGTCGCCGGGTCGTAGCACCGCGGGACTCCTCCATCGGCGCGTCGTCGTATACGAAGTCTGCCATTTCCGCCTCTCGCCAACGGACGCATCAGCGCCCGCCTACTGTCATCTTGCCGCCTCTTCCCCCGTCCCGGCGCCGTTACGGTCAGCGCATCTCTTCGGCGGGGGTTACACCGAGGATACCCAATCCAGACGAAATCACAACGGCCACGGCCAGAGGCAGAGACAGCTTGCCGGCGGTGGCCTGCGCATCCCCCTCCTGCAGAAAGCGCAGAGAGGCGTCGTCGTTGCCCCGGTTCCAGAGCGCGTGGAAGGATTGCGCGAGGTCGTAGAGGTAGAAGGCCACCCGGTGCGGCTCGTGGGCACGCGCGGCGATCTCCACCAGGCGGGGCCATTCGGCAAGCTTGCGCGCGACGTCGATTTCGGCGGGGTCAGCGAGGTTGGGCGCGCCCGGCTCGACCCCCAGATCGGCGGCCTTGCGCATGACCGAACGCACACGGGCATGGGCGTACTGGACGTAGAAGACGGGATTGTCCTTGGATTGCTCGACAGCCTTGTCGAAGTCGAAATCGAGAGGCGCGTCGTTCTTGCGCGTCAGCATCATGAAGCGCGTCACGTCCGGCCCCACCTGGTCGACCACGTCTCGCAGGGTAATGAAGTTACCGGTCCGCTTGCCCATCCGGAACGGTTGCCCGTCCTTGGTGAGCTTCACCAGCTGGCACAGCTTCACGTCAAGCGGCACCCGCGCGTTCGACAGCGCGGAAACGGCGGCCTTCATCCGCTTGACGTATCCGCCATGATCCGCGCCGAGAACGTCGATCAGTTGGTCGAATCCCCGATCGATCTTGTCGTAGTGATAGGCGATATCGGGAGCGAAATAGGTCCAGGAGCCGTCCGACTTCATGATCGGCCGGTCGACGTCGTCGCCGTGCTCGGTTGAGCGGAACAGCGTCTGCTCGCGCGGCTCCCAGTCGGACGGAAGCTTGCCCTTGGGCGGCTCCAGCGTTCCCTTGTAGATGAGGTCTTGAGCGCGAAGACGCTCGATGGCCGTCTCGATCCGTCCGGTGCCGTAGAGCGACTTCTCCGAGTAGAACATGTCCATCTTGACCCCGAGGATGCGCAGATCCTCGCGGATAAGATCCATCATCGCATCGGTCGCGAAGACGCGTACCTTCTCGAGCCAGACATCCTCGGGTTGGTCGACATAGGCCTCGCCGACCTCGTCCTTCAGTGACTCGCCGACGGCGATGAGGTAGTCGCCCGGGTAGGTTCCGTCGGCGAACTCGACCTCGCGTCCGTGCGCCTGAAGATACCGCAGATAGACGGAGCGTGCCAAGACGTCGACCTGGGCACCCCCGTCGTTGATGTAGTATTCCCGCGTCACCGCGTGGCCGGTGAAATCCAGAAGGCTCGCCAGCGCGTCGCCGAAGACTGCCCCCCGCACATGGCCCACGTGGAGCGGCCCCGTCGGATTGGCCGAGACGTATTCGACGTTCACCCGCTCGCCGCCACCGATCTCGGAACGCCCGAATGCCTTCTCGGCCCGGACATGCTCGACGAGCCCGGCCCAGAGCGACGGCGCAAGCCGCAGGTTGAGAAATCCCGGCCCCGCGACCGTGGCACTATCGACCTCGGGGACGGAGTCGAGACGCCGAGCGAGTGCATCGGCGATGTCGCGCGGCTTGCGGCCGGCCGGCTTGGCGAGCACCATGGCCGCGTTGGTGGCCATGTCGCCGTGCGCGGGATCGCGAGGCGGCTCGACGGAGACGTTGGACGTATCGAGGCCAGCGGGGATCTCGCCCGCGGCCTCGAGGTCCGCCAGCGCCGCCAGGACCCGGTCCCGCATGTCGGAGAAGAGGTTCATCGCCCACCGCCAGTATCAAGGATACCGGGCGGTCTAGTCTCCCGCCGCTGGCCCGTCAACGCGTCCTCAGGCGGCGTGCTCGTCCTCTTCCGGCGGCAGCATCGAGACGAGCCGGACGCCGGGGCCGGAAACGATCTCTTTCTCGCCCGAGACGAAATGAATCTCGCCCGACGTGTCGATATGAGCGAGAAGCTTTGCCTCGGGGCGGCGATCGCGCCAGTCCTTGAGCGTGTATTCCTCGCTCAATCTGGTCACGCGGAAGGTCCATCCCTTCCACATCAGCCGGTTGAGATCGTTGTAGGTTGCTTCGTCCGCGAACCGGCGGCCACCCAGCGTCGAAGGAAGCGCGTGGCGCTTCGTGGCCGCTTTCTCGCGGGCAAGCTGGTAGACGTTCTCGCGCCCGAATTCCGGGCCCAGGTCCGTCGCGACGAGGGTGTTGTAGGCATCGTTGTCGGTAGCCGCGACGACGATCTTGTAGCCGTTGAGCTCGATGCGGACCTCGGCTCCCTCAGACAGGATATCCCCGAAGAAGGTGTCGATCCCCAACTCGCGCGCCCGGCGCAGGTGGCCCCGGTTGGGGTCGGTCACGAGAACGGGGATGTTCGCGTCCTTCAGGGTCTCGGCCAACCCGGTGGTCCAGTAGCTTCCGCCCACGAGGATCACGCCCGGAGTATGCGCGGCAGTGACGCCCAGAAGGCGCGCCACGGGGGCCAGCGTGAACCCGTGCACGACAACGGACGCGGCCACGAGGACGAAAGCCAGAGGGCCGATGAGCGCCCCGTCCTCGATACCGAGGGCGACGAGACGCTCGCCAAAGAGGCCTGCGACGGCCACGAGAACTACGCCTCGGGGGCCTGTCGTGGCCACGAGGATCTTCTCCCGCGTGGGCAGGTCGGTGAACATCAGCGCCACGAGAACGGTCAACGGGCGCACCACCGACAGAACCACGATCACGAACACCCAGGACCGCCATGTAAGCTGCGTCAGGGCGAAGAAATCGAGCGAGGCCGCAAGGAGGATGAAAACGCCCGAAACCAGCAGGACCGTGGCGTGCTCCTTGAAGCGGCGCAGCTCGTCGAAGGAGGCGAGGTTGGCGTTGGCGATCACCACCCCCATCACCGTCACCGCGAGAAGTCCGGACTCGTGCAGGTTCGAATCCGCCACGGCGAAGACCGCCAGCACCATCACGAACAGGACCGGCACCTTCATGAATTCTGGCACCTTGGCGCGGCTGAACGCCCAGGACAGCAGGTACCCCCCCAAGGCGCCCAGGATCGTCGCCACGACGATCCCGAAGACGAGCGAGACCAGGGCCGATCCGACCTGCTCGGCCGTACGCAACACGATCACCACCTCGAGCGCCAGCACCGCCGCGAGTGCGCCGACCGGGTCGTTCAGGATCGCCTCCCATTGGAGGAGAGCACCGGGACGCCGCGCCAAGCGGGCCGAGCGCAGGAGCGGCGCGATCACCGTGGGGCCGGTGACGATCATGATCCCCCCGAAGACCGCCGAACTCTCCCAGCTCAGTCCGGCGCCGAAGCGAAGCGCCAGGGCCGACAGGAGCCAGCCCAATGGGGCACCGATGAAGACCAGCCTCTTCACCCCCTCCGCCGCGTCCCGCAGGGTATGGAAATTGAGGGTCAGGCCACCCTCGAACAGGATGATCGCCACGGCAATGGAGATGAGCGGCAGGTAGAATTGTCCGATGTCCCGAGCCGGATCGAAGACACCCAGAACCGGGCCGACGACGAGACCGGCGGCCAGCATGAGCACGATCGCCGGCATCCTGAGCTTCCACGCCAACCACTGCGAGCCCACGCCCAGCGCGCCCACCAGCGCGACCGCCGCGATGGGGTCCAGCGCACCGGCTGCCGTCTCTATCGCCATGTCGGCCTCTCCTTGTCCCGCGGGTCGGGGCAGCATCTATACGATCGGGCTCGAAAGCCAACGCTCCCGGCGATTGCCGGTGCGACCGCGCTCTGCTAGCGCGAAACCCGATGCGAGCGACAGGAAAAACCATGCGAGACACCGGATCCACGCCGTGGTGGCAGGGCGGCATCATCTACCAGATCTATCCGCGCTCGTTCCAAGACAGCACGGGGTCGGGCATGGGAGACCTGAACGGCATTCGCCGGCGGTTGCCGCATGTGGCCCGTCTGGGCGTCGACGCGATCTGGATCTCGCCCATCTACCCCTCGCCCATGAAGGACGGTGGCTACGACATCACCGACTACACGGGGATCGAGCCCCTGTTCGGCACCATCGACGACTTCACCGCCCTGGTGGAGGACGCGCATGCGGCGGGGTTGAAGGTGCTGCTCGACTTCGTGCCCGCCCATTCCTCCGATCAGCATCCGTGGTTCCTCGACAGTCGGTCGGCCCGGGACGCGGAACGTCGCGACTGGTACATATGGCGCGACGCGGCCTCCGACGGCGGCCCGCCCAACAACTGGATCAGCGAGTTCGGCGGCCCGGCATGGACGTGGGACGATGCGACGGGGCAATACTACCTGAACATATACGCGCGCGAGCAGCCGGCGCTGAACTGGCGCAATCCGGCGGTGGCCGAGGCAATGCTGGACGCCATGCGGGTGTGGTACGAGCGCGGCGTCGACGGGTTCCGGGTCGACGCGGTGGAGCACCTGACGCCCGACGACCGCCTCCGGGACAACCCGGCCAATCCCGACTGGACGTTCGAGCAGGGCCCGGCCCGCTCGTTGTTCAGGACATTCTCCTCCCACCAGCACGACGGGTTTCCCATGGTCACCCGGATGCGGGCCCTGGCCGAGGAACATGGCGGGCGCCTCCTAGTGGGCGAGGCCTACGGCACGCTCGACGAAGTCATGCTGTATTACGGCACCGATCTGGACGGCTTCCAGCTTCCGTTCAACTTCGAGCTCATATCGGCCCCTTGGAACCCCCGGCACATCGCCGATTTCATCGATCGCTACGAACGGATGATCCCCGAGGGCGGTTGGCCGAACTGGGTTCTCGGCAACCACGACCGGTCCAGGATCGCGTCGCGCGTGGGCGCCGAGCAGGCGCGCGGGGCGCAGATGCTCCTGCTCACGCTGCGGGGCACGCCGACGATGTGGCAGGGAGACGAACTGGGCATGACCGACGAGCCGGTGCCCGATCATATGCTGCAAGACCCCTGGGCCATCAACAATCCGGGCACGGGGCTAGGCCGCGATCCGGTGCGTATTCCCATACCGTGGGAAGACGCCGCACCGGGGCGTGGCTTCACGACCGGGGAGCCATTCCTGCCCTTGTCGAGCGCGCTCTCCGCCGCCGCGCAGGAGGACGATCCCGCGTCGATGCTGTCCCTCGTGCGCGCCCTGATCGCGTTGCGCCGGGCCGAACCCGCCTTGTCCCTGGGCACCTACGAGCGGGTCAGGAGTGACGATGGCGTGCTCGCCTTCGCGCGGGAGGCGGACAGGAAGCGCCTCGTGGTCGCGCTCAACTTCACGCCAGAAGAGCGCCCCCTGCCCGTCATGGGCGCGGCGCTCCTGTCGACGATACCGCAGCGCGATCTGGGAGCGGTGGAGACGCTCCTGCCGAACGAGGGCGTGATCCTCGCTGCGTGATCGGCGTTGATGGTGTAACCGCCCCCCGACGGCATCGATGTGCCACGGTGGGTCTGTATGGATCCACGGAGGGGAGCGGTCAT
>CANMTR010000008.1 GCA_947500825.1 uncultured Paracoccaceae bacterium
CGGGGACCCTCCAGGTTCACCTCCATCACCTCGAGCGGCTTGCCCGCCCCCATCGCTACCGCAGCGCGTGTGCGCATCCGCGTTCTCCCTCGGTCGTGTTCCGGTGCCCCCGGAAAGGGGCGTGTCCGGCATCCTTCCGCGCCCCCCACCCCACCCGCAAGGCAGACCTTGGTTGGTATCCGCACTGCACCGCTCGCGTGGACATGGCCCCCGGCCTGGGTCATCCTCGCGGGCGGGAGGTACGCACATGCAGCTTCGCACGATCCTTGTCGCCATCGCGGCCGCGATGGCCGCAGCCCCCTCCGGGGCCGCGGACTATTCCGACCCCACATGGCCCTGTATCCAGCGCAAGGTGGGCGAGCTCTCGCCCGCGCTCATGTGGTCGGGCCCCCTGGAGGCGGAGGGGATCGACGCGGAAACGGCCGCCGACGCCGACCGCCTGGCCCGGACCCTGGCCTTGCGACGGGTGAACGCGGCGGGGATGGACGCCGCGATCGCCCGCTTCGTCGAGGCGCGGGGCAACGATCCGGCGCTCATGGGCCGCGTCTTCTCGCAGGTCTTCGAGGCCGTGTCGGGCCGGCGCCAGCGGATCATGGCTGGGATCGAGGACTATTCCCTGGGCCAGATCGACCTGTCCGATCGCATCGACGCCGCCCGCGCCGAGATGGACACGGAAATGTCCGCCGAGGCGCCCGATTTCGACCAGATCGACGCCCTTGAGGAGCGCATCGACTGGGACGAGCGCATCTATACCGACCGGCAAAAATCGCTGACCTATGTCTGCGAGACGCCTGTCCTGCTCGAACAGCGCCTCTATACCATCGCCGAGAAACTGAAGGCCGCCGCCGGGACGTGAGGCACGGGCGGGCACCCGTCCGACCCGCGCGCCGGGGTATTTGGAAAAGGGTGAGGAGGCGGGCAGAGCCGCTTGCTGCGCGTTCGGGAGGCCGGTCGGGAAGTGCCGTGCCCCCCGCCGCCGTCCGCCTCTCGCCCGATCCTCGACGGGCCTCACTCCCATTCCAGTTCCGTGTAGGCGACGGTGGCGTTGCGTGGGTTGAAGACGGAGAACAGGTGCCAGAGGTCGGCCTGGGACGTGGCTAACCGCCCCACCGCGTCGCCCAGGCGCAAGCCTCGGTCGAGCGCGGCACGGGTGTCTCGCGCCAGAGCGTCCAGATACTCCGTCTGCGGGGCGATGCCCCCGGGCCAGGCGAGCAGCGCGGCGCCGTGGCCCGGCACCGCGCCGGCGAGGTCCATCTCCGCAAGGTCCGTGCCCGCCCGTTGCCAGCCGCGTAGTGAGCCGTCCAAGGCAGGCGTGTGGGCGTCGAACACCAGGTCGCCCGCGATCAGGATGCCCGTCGTCCGGTCGAGCGCCGTCAGGTCGGTGGGCGAATGGCCGGTGGGCCAGGCCCGAAGCTCCAGCACCCGCCCGCCGAGGTCGATCTCGTGCGCTTCCGCGACGGTCACGTCCACCTGCGGGATCGCGCTGCCGAGCGCGGCCACCTCTCCCACCTCCTGCGCGAGGCGCGAAAGGTAGCTCGCGGCGCGGTCGGCCAGGGCGCGGGGCAGATCCGCGTGGCCCACCACCTGCGCCCCGGCCTCGGCCAACGGACCCGTGCCGAGGACGTGGTCGGGATGCATGTGCGTCACGATCACGTGCGAGACGGGCCTGTCGGTCACGGCCCTGACCGATCGCCACACCGCCTCGCCCATCCACCGCGCCGAGCCGGGATCGATCACCGCGACGGAGGCTCCACCCACCACGAAGACGATGTTGGCGATGTCACCGCGATTGTCCTCCGACCAGAGCTCCACCGCCCCTTCGTGGACGAAGAGGCCCGGCGCGACCTCCTCGAACGGCAGGGTTTCCCCGACCGGGCGGCATGCGGGCGCGGCGGCGACCACGGGACCGGGACGCGCCTCGGGCGGGCGGGCGGACAGCGCCTCGGCGCAGGCCGAACGGGTCTCCGCCTCGTATCCGGGCAGGAGAGCCTCGCGGCAGACCTCCCCCGCGGAGGTGGCGCAGATCAGGACGAACGCTTCGAACATGCCCGCGAGCCTAGTGCGAAAGGCGCCATGGGCGGAGCCGCGACTTTCGGGCAGGATCGGGGCCGCGAAGCTCTGGGAGGAGTGACATGAGATACCCGACCTGCATCCTGCTGGCCGCCCTCGCCGCCGCCCCCGCCGCGGCCCAGGACCGGCCCAACCCTCTGCGGCCCAGCGAAAGCTGGCAGGCCATGAAGGCCGACGTGGTGGGAGAAGCCGCGATCGCGCCGGCGGAGGGGCTCTTTGCCCTCGATGCGCCCTACCGGGCCAACGACGCCGCCACGGTGCCGCTGCATATCCGCCAGACGGACGCTGCCGCCCGGATCGAGGGGGCGACGGTGGTGATCGACGAGAACCCCGCCCCCGTCGCGGCGACCTTCGCCTACGGGGAGGCTATGATGCCGCTCGACTTCGAGTTGCGCGTGCGGGTCAACCAGTATTCGGACGTGCGCGTGATCGCCCGGACGCCGGAGGGGCTGGCCATGACCGGCGCCTACGTAAAGGCCTCGGGCGGCTGCGCGGCCCCCGCGACGAAGGACCCGGAGGCGGCGCTGTCCACCATGGGCCGCATGCGCCTGCGCCAGTTCGCGGCGGAGGGCGGGATGAACACGCCCCGGCGCGAGGCGCAGATCATGATCCGGCACCCGAACTACTCTGGGCTCCAGCGCGACCAGGTCACCCAACTCTTCATCACCGCGCATTTCATCGACACGCTGGAGGTGCGCCAGGGCGAGGATCTGCTGTTCACCATGGAGGGCGGCATCTCGATCTCCGAGAACCCGGTGTTCCGTTTCGCCTACGACGACAACGGCTCCACCGACATCACGGTGCGGGCCACGGATACCGAAGGCAACGTCTTCGAACACGTGCTGCCCAAACAGGCGGCCGGCTAGAAGCAGATCATCTCCGCCTCGGCCTGGGCGCGGCGCAGGTCGGCGACCATGTCGGTGGCGACCGCCGCGCCCTGGAACACCGCCATGCGCTCGCCGCCGACCTGACGCATGGAAAGGACCGTCTCGGCCTCGACGTAATCCTCGTAGGGCAGGATCGCCGCGATCTCGTCGATGGAGCAGGCGCAGCGCATGAGCACGTCGCGCCCCTGCCCGTTCGCGGCCATGCAGCCGAAGACGTAGTCGGCCCGCGCTTCGGTCGGATAGTCGTTGAGCCGCTCAGCCACGTCCTGCGCGGCCGCCGGAGCGGCAACCAGCGCGGCGATCAATACCCAGGTCCTCATCGTTCTTCCTCCACGTTCCGGAACCGCGTCGTCGAGCGGTAGAGCGGCGCCTCGGGGCCCGGCGCGATCGCCTCCAGCGACAGGTACCAGCCGGGCACCGCCTCCGACATGGTCACCGTCAGGGCGAGGTCATCGAACCCCTCCATCCGGCCCGCGTTGGGATCGTCCGCGAAGGGATGCAGCGTCACGCGGGACACGTCGATCTCGGCGCCCTCGAAGGTGGCCGTGCCCGCCTCCACCGGCACCTCGCGGGTCAGCGCCTCCTTCACCCTGTTGCGGATGTAGAAGGGCGATCCGCCGGAGGCGACGGCCATGTCGCGGACCACGGATTCGTAGAAATACATGATCATGGGGTTGCCCACGCCCGCCGGGAACGAGCCGAGATTGCGGTGCTGCCCGTCGCGGTAGAGCATCAGGGTCGCGGTCTCGGGCCCCTCGCCCTCGGTGGCGAAGGACAGCTCGATCGTCCCCTCCTCGGCGCCGGTTCCCTCGGCGCCCGCGCTCTCCACCTCGCGGCCGTAGACGAGCGTGGCGTCGCGACGAATGTCGTCGAGCGTGCCGGTGCGGAACAGGGTGTCGTAGGCCTCGGTCGTCTCGGCCGCGCCGGCGAACGCGGGGGCGAGGGCCAGGATCGCGGCGGCTGCCAGGTGTTTCATCTCTGTCCTCCTCGGAGCCCCGAACCTATCCGGGCGGGGCGCGGTGTCGATTTCGACTTTCGTCGTCCGGGACCGCGGGGGCGGCGGCATGGCGGGCGATCTCGGCCCGCAGGCGGGCGATGTCCACGGGCTTGGTCAGGACCGGCACGCCGCGCCGGGCCGCGCCGGCCTCCAGCGCCGCGCCGCGGTTGCCGGTAAGCAGGATGGCGGGCACGCAGCCGCCCGCCGCCGCGCGCACCGCGTCGATCGCCACCAGCCCGGTGGGCCCGTCGTCGAGATGGTAATCGGCCAGCACGATATCAGGCGGGCCGCCGATCTCGGCCACGCGAGCGCGGGCCCCGGCCACGTCGGCCGCGACGAGGATGCCCGCGCCCCATCCTTCGAGCAGTTCCACGGTGGCGAATTGCAGGGCAGCGTCGTTCTCCACCAGGAGCACGATCAGCCCCGCGGCCTCGTCCGTTTCGGGCTCGGGCTCGGGCTCGGGCTCGGGAGCGGCGATCGCGGGCGGGGTTGCCCGGTCCCCGGCCGCGACCTCCATCCCGATGGCAAAGCACGATCCGCGCCCGGGGACGGAGCGAAGGCTGAGGTCGTGACCCAGGTTGCGGCAGGTCCGCTCCACGATCGACAGGCCCAGACCCATGCCGCCCGGCACACCCTCGCCCGCGCCCCTGGCGAACTCCTCGAAGATGCGCGCCTGTTCGGCCGCGGCGATGCCGGGGCCGGTATCGTGGACCTCGAGCCGCACCCCCTGCCCCGTCCGGCGGCAGCCCACCAGCACCCGCCCCCCCGGTGGCGTGTACTGGATCGCGTTGACCACGAGGTTCTGCACCGACCGGCCCAGGTAGCGCGCGTCCGAGCGCACGGTGCAGGCGCAGCCCACCATGCCGAGCCGCACCCCGCGCCCGCCCGCAAGCGGCATCTGGTCGCGCACCACCGCCCCCACCAGCGCGCCCAGATCGACCTCCGCGGGCTCCAGCGCCCGCTCCACGCTGTCGAGGCGCGAGATGTCCAGGAGGGCCTGCAAAAGGTGCTCGATGGAAGTGAAGCTCTGCGCCAGGTGCTCGATCCCCTGGGCCATGCCGGTGCCCGCGGCCTTGCCCTGAAGCGACGAGATCAGGAGCTTGGCGGCGCTGATCGGCTGCAGCAGGTCGTGGCTCGCCGCCGCGAGGAACCGCGTCTTGGACGAGACCGCCGCCTGGGCCGCGTCGCGGGCGCGGCGCAGCTCCTCCTCCACCCGCCCCTGGGCGCGGGACTGGGCGCGCAGGCGCCGGTTCGCGCGCGTCAGTTCGGCGGTGCGGTCCGCCACCCGCGCCTCGAGGATCTGGGTCTGGCGCACCTCGGGCGTGACGTCGGCGAGGTCGACGATGAAGCCGCCGTCGGGCAGCGGATGGGCGTGCAGGTCGAGCACCCGGCCCGTGGCGTGGTGCAGCCGCCGCCGCACCCGGCCACGGCGCGCCAGCTCCCGGTACCACCCCTCCGCCTCCAGCACGCCCGGTTCCAGGATCAGTCCGCGCGCGCGCAAGGTCCCCATGATCCACGCCAGCGACGTGCCCTTGCCCAGCCCGGTCAACGGCAGGCCCATCAGGGTGCGGAAGCGCTCGTTCCACACCACCACGTGACCCTCCCGGTCGAAGGTGCACAGCCCCGAGTCCAGGTGTTCCACCGCCGCGTCAAGGTAATGGGCCTGCCGGTCGATCAGCGCCTCGCGCTCAGAGCGGTTCTGCCGCACGATGGCCGAGATGTCGGTCTGCAGCAGCACGGCGTTGCGCGGGCTGGTGTGCTGCAGCCCCACCTGGAAGAAGCGGTCGCCGGTCAGCTCCACCACCACCGACAGAGGGGCGGTCGCACCCGCCTCGTGGACGGCGCGGGCCAGCAGCGTACGGCCGGCGTCGTCGTGGCCCGAGACCACCTCGCGACTGCGCCCGATCAGGCCCAGGTAGGACGACAGCTCGAGGCCGGGCCGGATGGCGGCGGCCACGTCCGGCAGCAGCATCCGGAAAAGCTCGTTGCACAGCTCCAGCCGCCCGTCCGCGAACAGGGCGAAGCCCCCGTCCAGCGCCGACACGGCCTCGGCCAGGTTGGCCTGGGCGCGGTCGTGGTCGAGGCGGAGGCTCGCCAGCTCGCTGGCCGCACGCTCCAGGTCGCGCGTGCGCGCCCAGACCTGCCCCTGCAGCTCGATGGCCGAGCGGAACGGCGCGAAGCGCGACGGGCGGGCATCGGCCTCGCGATCGGCGCGCGCCACCAGCGCGTCGATGATGCGCGCCTGACGGGCGATCTGCGCCTCGGGGGGCTCGTCGGGGTCGATCATCATGGCGGAGCCCCGGGCGGATACACCGCCAGCCCCACGAAGGTCTGGTTCAGGTGCAGGCCGCAATACTGCTCGCCCCAGGTGTTCAGCCCCGCCACCCGGGCCGCGCGGAAGATACGTGAGACGGACGCGTCCAGGCCCTTCTCCGCGATCTCAAGCCGGCGCAGGATGCAGTCGAAGCCGAGCACGATCTCGGGCCGCCGTCCGCCATCGCGCACCAGGTCGAGCCCCGCCTCGAGCGCCCCCTCGATGCCCCGGCCGCGCCCGAGGGTCAGGATCAGCCCGTCGTCGATCTGGGACAGGAACGACAGGCTGCCGTCGGGATTGGCCGCTCGGATCGCGCGCACGTAATGGCTGCGGTTCTGCCGGATCAGGGTCGGGTTCTCGGCGAAGATCCCCGGGCCCAGCTCGGTTTCGGCGCAGCCCACGAGGCGCGCGTATTCTGCCGCCGCGGGAGCCCCGTTCAGCGTGTCCACCCGCCGCGCACGGGCGTCGGCGTCCGTCACCACCATTCGGATATCCGTGGGTAGGACATGGGTGAAACCGATCCCGGCAACGTCCAGGTCGGTCTCCAGCAGGACCACAAGCGCCGCGTCCTCGTGGAACCGATCCTCGTGGAACACCGCGCCGCCCACCGTCTCCGGCCCGACCGATCCGCCGTAGACCTCCATGTCGTCGAGCGCGCCCGCCAAGGTGGAAATCAAGAGGTCCTCCTGTTCTGCGCGCCCGTCGGCGAAGCTCAAGGCGAACCGCACGCGCCCCGGGGTGTGGCCGAACGCCTCCGCCGCCTCCCGTGCCTGCCGGGCCAGCCTGTCGATGGAGAGGCGCGACAGGTCGGGAACGCGCAGGACGGCGGCGCGGAAGTGGCGGGCCGAGAATCCCAGCACCTGCACCGCCTCGCCTTCGTAGCCCCGGTCGGTGATCTGGCCCGGCGCGACCACGGCCACGGTCGGGACGCCACGGAACACGCGCGACAATGCCTCCGCGCCGCCCGCACGCGGCAGGATCGCCAGGGCGAAGGCTGTCGCCGCCGGATCGATGGCCCGGGCGGCCTCGGCCACCGCGCGGGCCGGGTCGGGCGCGCGCGACAGGCCCCGGACGACGGTCGCCCCGCCGCTCACGCGTCTGGCGGCGCGTCGGCCCCATCCCCGGCGCGGCGCGCCAGAAGCGCGGCCTGGGTGCGGTTCTGCACCCCCAGCCGGCGTAAGAGCGCCGTGATATGGGCTTTCACCGACGCCTCGGCCAGCGACATCTCGTAGGCGATCTGCTTGTTGGCCTTGCCATGCCGGATCATCGCCAGGATCCGCATCTGCTGCGGCGTGAGACCGGCCATCAGGTCGCGGGCCTCCTCTCGCTCCTCCTCGGCGCGCTCCTGCCTGTCGCGCTCGCTCGCGGGATGAGAGGCGAAGGTTCGCCCCTCGGCCACCGCGCGGAGGGCGTCGCGCAGGGTATCGGCCGATTCCTCCTTGGGCATGAAGCCGGCAGCACCGGCGGCGATCAACTCGTCGATCGTCCCCTGCCCCGCCACGGCCGAGACCACCAGGATCGGCACCGCCCCGGCCGCCGCGCGAATGCGACGGAACCCTTCGAGGCCCTCGGCATCCGGCAACCGCAGGTCGTAGAGCACGAGGTCCGGCGGCGATGCCTCCAGCACCTCGACCGCCCGCGCCATGCTCTCGACCACCCGGCCCTCGCATCCCGGGCACATTTCCAGGATCGCGGCGCGCAGAGCCTCGGCATAGAGCGGATGGTCGTCGACGATCAGGACCGACCTGAGCCGATCGGCGAACTGCGCCATCGGATTGTGCTTCATCCTGTCTCCTCCCCCGTCGACGTTATCCCGATCCGCGCCGCGCGCAAGGGCGGCAGCGGATCGGGTGACGGGGGAGCGGGATCAGGCCAGGGCGCCCTGTTTCTTCGCCGCGTGGGTGGCGATCGTGTCCATCAGCGGCGGCGAGAGGCAGTCGTAGGGGGTCAGCCCCAGTTCGCGGAGCCGCCCGCGGATGTCGTCCATCTGGCCCGGCGGCGTGCCGCCCTCGATCGCCGAGGAGACGAAGGCCGCGAATTCGGGCGCCGACCACCCGTCCGCATCGGACAGTTCCGTATGGACGAAGTCGAGCCCGTGGAACGGATGTCCCTCGTCCTCGATCCGGCCGAACATGTGGGTGCCGCAATCGCGGCAGGCATGGCGCTGGATCGCCGCGGCCGGATCGACCACGTGCAGCTTCTCGCCGTTGGCCGCCACCGTCACGTGGTCGCGGCCCACCACCGCGATCTGGGCGAAGGTCGCGCCGTCGGGCTTCCAGCACTTGGTGCAGCCGCAGACATGGTTGTGCGCCGTCTGCGCCGAGACGGACACCTCCACCGGGGCATCGGCGCATCTGCACCTGAGGGTGCCGCCGCCGAAATCGTCCCGGCCCTCGCCCACGCCGTCATCCACCTGCGGGTGGATGCGGACGTGGGGATAGGCGTTGCCGCCCGATCCGCCGTCACCGTCGTTTCCAAAAAGTGTATCGAGAAGTCCCATGTCTGTGCTCCCTCCGGGCGAAAGGGGTCCGCCCCGGGGAAAGGGTGCGTCCATCGGACGCGCGGGACAATCGCTTCGTTGGTCGCAACGCCCCGCATCGGGCCCGTCAGCCGACCGCGTCGGCGAAGGCGTCGGGCACCAGTTCGGCCCAGAAGGCGCAGATCGCGTCGTGGCAGATCGCCGACATCCAGCCGTGACGCTCGAAGTCGGCGCGCTCGGACCCGCCGAGGCGGGCCATGAACAGCCGCCGGTCGGCGTCGCGCTGGGTGGGCGTGCGCGCGGCCACCAGCTCGGTGATGCGCCGCAGCCGCCGCTCGCGCGCGGAGGGCACATGGTCGTCGGACGGGCCCTCCTCCCTGGCGGGCGCGTAATCGTCGCGCAGGGCGGCGGCGAGATAGCGCGCGGGGTAGCGCACCCCGTCCTGTCCCGCGACATAGTCGAGCTTGGCGCCCACCGCGCCCTCGCCGTGTTCGGCGATCCACTGCCGCGCCAGCCGGTCGGAGATCCCCATGGCGCAGAGCCGCTCGTAGACGGGGGCGTTCCGGACCCCTGCCCCGTCGTCGAGGTCGAGGATGGCGAGCTGGGGGTTCTTGTCGATCAGGAAGCGGATGTCGGTGATGGTCCGCCCGCGCTTGCGGGTCTCGGGCGTCACCACGATGTTCGAGGTGCGGTTCACCTCCGCCACCGCGGGCTTGATGATCTTGGCGTTGAGGTGCTTGAACGTCTCGTAATAGGCGCTGTCGTTCACGCCCATCAGGCGGCGGAACGTCTCCAGCGGCCACCAGCCCGTCGATCCCGTCCGCACGAAGCGGTAGCAGTTCTCGTAGAGCGCGAGCGCGTGGCCGGAGGTGAAGCGGCGCTGGATGTTGAGGTTGATGAGCGCGAAGACCTTCGGGTCGCGCAGCTTCTCGGCCAGGGCGGGGGAATAGGCGTAGGAGCACACCCCTTCCTTCAGGGTGGCAAAGGACAGCAAACTCGACACCCCCCATTCCTGGCGGCCGCGCTCGTCGAGCATGTCCCATTCCGCGATGGTCTCGGCCAGACCGCGCAGGGAGGCCTTCAGCGTCTCGGTGTCGTTGGAGTTGTAGCCCACCATCATCGCGAGGGTCCGCGCGTCGATCTGGAACACCGCGCGTTCGCCCAGCATGTCGTAGGCATTGAGCAAAAGCACGTTGGACAGCTTGCGCTGCAGCAGGCTCAACTTGCCCGAGACGTGGATCGCCGCCACGTGTTTCTTCACCGATCCGCGCCGGAGCGGACCGGTCAGCCGGTCCTTTGGAATGTCCTCGATCATGGTCTGTCCTCGTGCCTGCGCGGGGCCGCTCTTTGCCGGCGGCCTGGGGTCGATGATGCACCGAAGAGGCACCCGCGGGCAATCCCCTCCGCAGGTGCTTCAACCCTCCGGGCTCCCTTCCCGCATCCGGGTACCTTGGCGCCTTTCCGACTTCGCCCGCGCCCCGATGGGGACCCGTCTACGGGGGCTTCGCGGCCGTCTTCCGGCCCGTTCGGGGCATTCCTGAGCCCCCATGGGCCGGTTCCCGCGAATCGGTGCCCCCTGTCCCGGATTCCGGGCCCCCTCATCCCGCATCCGGGTGCCCCGGAGCCTGCATACGGGTCCCCATCTCCTTCTATACCGCTGCGGCAGCGGCATTTTTCATTCCCCAAAGTCCCTAAAGACTCCCATAGATTACAAACCTCGCCGTGTGGTTTTTCCCCGAAATCGGGCCTAAAAACGGGCTCGCGGGGCCGTCGGC
The DNA here is from genome assembly GCA_947500825.1 of uncultured Paracoccaceae bacterium. Taxonomy (GTDB): domain Bacteria; phylum Pseudomonadota; class Alphaproteobacteria; order Rhodobacterales; family Rhodobacteraceae; genus Palleronia. The sequence continues at coordinate 10,523 of CANMTR010000008.1, forward strand.
GTTCCCGGATGCCTCGTCATGTGCGATACTGCCCGCGATCTTCGACAGGGATCGACACATGAGCAGGACACCATGACATCCACAGGCAAGGCAGACCTCCCCCCGTTCTTCGGCCTCAACCCCGAGAAGGCCGCGAAGGCCCTGGGGGAGCCCGTCGACACCGCCCGATTCGCCAAGGCGGCGACCTTTGCCGCCCGCGGCCGGGAGGAGCTGGCCCGCAACGGCCATGCCCCCGACGGCCACAAGCGGCTGCGGCTCTTCTCCACGTGGGAGGTGTGTCGCTACCTGATCCCGGTGAACCCGGCGCATTTCCGTCGGGTTTTGAAGGCCAACCCGGAGCTGCCCCAGGGCAAGGGTGACGGCAATTCGAAGTGGTTCAGCCTGGAAGAGGTTATGGCCCTGCGCGACCACTTCGCCACCGAAGGGGCGAAGGACCGGGAGTACCGGCCCTGGCGGCCGGAGGGCCTCGACGCCAAGATCCTCGCCGTCGCCAACTTCAAGGGCGGTGTCGGCAAGACCTCCACCTGCGCGCACCTGGCGATGTCGGCGGCCCTCGACGGCTACCGGGTGCTGGTGGTGGACCTCGACAGCCAGGGCTCGCTGACCTCGATCATGGGCGGCAAGGTGGAGGACGAGTGGCAGACGGCCTTTCCGCTGCTGGCGCGGGACTTCGCCACGCATGTGGAGAGCGAGAACCGGGTGCGGGAGGCGGCAGGCCAGCCCCCCCTGCCCCTCGACGAGACGCTCACCGAGGCGCTGAAGGTTTCGCCGCGAAACCTGATCCAACGGACCCACTGGCCCAACATCGACCTGCTGGGCGCGCAGCTCAACCTCTACTGGGCGGAGTTCCAGGTGCCGGTCTGGCGGATGCAGGAACGGTCCTGGCCACTCTGGGACGCGCTGACCAACGGGCTGTCCGACACGGGGTTGCTGCAGGACTACGACCTGGTGTTCATCGATACCCCTCCCGCACTTGGGTACCTGACGATCAATGCGCTGGCCGCGGCCGATATCCTGCTGATCCCGCTCGGCGCGAGCTTCCTGGAGTTCGACTCCACGGGGCGCTTCTTCGACATGCTCTATTCCACCTTCGCCTCCATCGAGGACGGCGAGAACCGGGTGCGCGCCCGCGACGGGCTGCCGGAGGTGCGGTTCGAGTGGGACGCGGTGCGGACCCTCATAACCCGCTTCGACGCCGCCCAGCAGACCGAGCTCGCCACCGTGATCCATGCCTATTTCGGGGACTTGATGACCACGTTCCGGCAGGAGGTGACGGCGATGGTGGGCCAGGCGGGGGAGCAGGTGAACGGCATCTACGAGGCCGATTACCGGGAGTTCAACCGCGATACCTATGTGCGGGGGCGCGAGACCTTCGACCGGACATGGGCCGAGGTGAAGGAGCTGATCCTGGGCGCGTGGTGGCGCGACCTGCAGGTTGCACGCGAGGAGGGAGCGACCGATGATGCATGAGATCGCAACGGACCGCCGTGACCGCGCGGCGCGGAACCCGAGACCGGAGGTCGCCAATGGCTAGACGTCGCAAGATCGCCGCCCCGTCGGCGGAGGACCTCGACCGGATGGAGCAGGAGTTTCGTCGCGAAACCTCCGACCGGGCGGGGGCCACGCCCATGGCCATCGCGCCCATCGCCCAGGTGGCGAGCGAGGCGGCCGGACAGGCCCAGCCTCTGCCGCCGGAGCTTCGCCAGGTCCAGGCGCGGGACAAGCGCGACGCCGAACGGCTCAGGGAAGCGGAATCCCAGGGGCTGATGATGGTCGACATGCCGCTGGGGTGGATCGACGAGGCGGTGATGGTCCGCGACCGCACCCAGCTTGACCCCGAAGAGATGGCGGAGCTGAAGCGCTCGATCCTGAACAACGGCCTGCGCCTGCCGATCGAGGTGTTCGACAAGGGCGAGGGGGTGGAGGTCAAGCGCTATGGCCTGATCTCGGGTTACCGGCGCCTGCGGGCGATGCGTGAGATCCATGCGGAGTACGGCTTCGACCATCACGGCGCGGTCCGGGCGGTGATCCGCGACCCCGGCGAGCTGGGCGGGGCCATCGTCGCCATGGTCGAGGAGAACGAGATCCGCGCCCAGCTGACCCACTACGAGCGCGGGCGGATCGCGGTCATCGCGGCGCAGCAGGGCACGTTCGGGTCGGTGGAGGAGGCGGTCAATACGCTCTTCGCCGCCGCGTCCAAGGCCAAGCGATCGAAGATCCGGTCCTTCGCGCTGATCTACGAGGAGCTGGGCGACATGCTGGAGCGGGGCGAGACCCTGCGGGAGAAGGATGGGCTGCGGCTCGCGCAGATCCTGCGCCAGGGGGGCGAGGGACGCCTGCGCGAGGTGCTGGAGCTGAACCAGGGGGCGGGTGACGAATGGGGGCTCCTAGAGCCCGTGGTGGAGGACCTGGAGGCGGGACGCACGCCGGCGGGGCCGCGGAGGGGCCGGCCGCCGTCACGCCGCAAGGACGCGCAGAAGACCGGCTGGGTCGGGCAGGACCGGATGGTCCTGTCGAGCGGCGTGACGCTGGAATACGGCACCGACGGGGCGGCCCACGTGCTGCGCCTGACGGGCAGGGGGGTCGACCGGGAGCTGGCCCATTCGGCCATGGAGGAGCTGGCGCGGCTGTTCGAGGCCCCGTGAGTTTCGCGACGAAACTCCCTGAATCTAGTCCAACAGACTAAGTCTAGTGGACCAGATACGGGGGGAGCGGCGGGCCGGGCCCCCGCCGGGCCGGGGCCCCGCATGCGCCGGACATCCGCCCGGCACGTGCCGGACAGTCGCCGGACACCGGCCCGGCGGGTGCCGGGTCGGGGCGGGATGGGTCGGGCCAGGTCAGGCCGGGGCAGCGCAGGGCAGGGCAGGGTAGGGGGCTAGAGGTAGCCCCATTCGCGGAACGAGACCTCGGTGTCCTTGCCGATCACCACGTGGTCGTGGACGCCGACCTCGATGGCGCGGCAGGCATCGGCCACGCGCCGGGTCATGGCGATGTCCTCCTCCCCGGGGGTGGGATCGCCGGAGGGGTGGTTGTGGACGAGGATGATGGCGCTCGCCGTCAGCTCCAGCGCGCGGCGGGCGACCTCGCGGGGATAGACGGGCACGTGATCGACCGTGCCGGCCGCCTGCGCCTCGTCGGCGATGAGGCGGTTCTTGCGGTCGAGGAACAGGATGCGGAACTGCTCCGTCTCCCGGTGGGCCATGGCGGTGCGGCAATAGGAGATCAGGTGGTCCCACGTGGCGATCACGTCGCGGTTGAGGACGCGGGCCTGCCCCAGCCGATGGGCCATGGCTTCCGCCAGCCGCAGCTGGAGATAGACCCAGCGGTCGGCCCCCTCGACCTGGAGGATGCGGTGCTCGGAGGCGGCGATGACGCCCGGCAGGTCGCCGAAGGTCGCCAGGAGCCGCTTGGCGAGAGGCTTCACGTCGATCCGGGGGATGGCGTTGAACAGCAGAAGCTCCAGAAGCTCGTATTCGGGCATCGGAGCGTGGCCGCCGGTGAGGAACCGGGTGCGCAGCCGCTCGCGGTGGCCCCAGTAATGGGGCCGCCGGGTGCCGTCCTCGTCGGTGACGAGGCCGCCGCCGGCGGCCGCCTCGGGGCGCAGCCGGTCGGTCGGGCGGTAGCCGGGCTGCGCGGCAGGCTCGGTCGGCGCGCCGGGGGGCGGCAGGCGGGCGTCGAGCTCGGCCAGGCCGTCCTCGGCAAATCCCTCCGGGCGCCGCGGCGGGCCCTTGGGGCGCCTGGTGACGAACTCCACCAGCGGCTCGAAGAAACCGGGCCTGCGCCCCTTGTCGTCGTTGTGGCCCATCGCCGTCCCTCCGTGCGAGGTCGTATCGGCGCGGGTGTCGCGCGAAAGCGGTTAACGCGTCGTTAAGATGCGTTCGCGCCCCCGCGCGATCCGCGCCGCCCGCGGGGGCGGCGAGGGGGCGGTGTGCGCGCGAGAGACGCAGCGTCACGGAAGCGATCCTTAACCTTTGGGTAAACCGGGGCCGCGATCAGGAACGCGACCGCCCCACCGACGAGAGACCACCGTGGCCCAGAAGACAGATCCGATCATCGATACCCTCGAGGGGATCGCCGTGTTCGTGCTGACGCCCGACGGGGTGGTGGACAGTTGGAGCGGCCCCTCCGCGCGGATGTTCGGCTATGGCGAGGCGGAGGTGGTGGGACAGCACGTGGCGTCCTTCTATCCCCATGCCGACCAGGCCGAGGGGGTGGTGACGCAGACCCTGAAGACCGCGCGGGAGACGGGCGTGTCGCGCGGGGAGCGGTGGCTTCTGCGGCGCGACGGCACCCGGCTCTGGGCGGGGATGCAGATCAACCGCGCCGCGGCGCCCGGGGACGGCGGCGCGCCGGGCTACGTCGTCGTGGTCGACGACCGCACCAGCGACCGCGAGTCGGTGGATCTTCTGGCCCAGAGCGAGCGCAGCTTCCGGATGCTGGTGCAGGGGGTGGTGGATTACGCGATCTACATGCTCGACCCCGACGGGCGCGTGGCGAGCTGGAACGCGGGCGCGGAGCGGGCCAAGGGATATACCGCCGAGGAGATCACGGGGCGGCACTTCTCGTGCTTCTACCCCCTCGACCAGCAGATCGACGGGATGCCCGCCCGGGCGCTGGAGACCGCGCGCGAGACCGGCACCTTCGAGGCGGAGGGGTGGCGCATCCGCAAGGACGGCAGCCGGTTCTGGGCCAGCGTCACCATCGACGCGGTGCGCGACGAGACCGGGCAGCTCATGGGATACGCCAAGATCACCAAGGACTGCACCGAGCGCAACCGCGTGGCCGAGAAGATCGCCGCCAGCGAGCGCAAGTTCCGCCTGCTGGTGCAGGGGGTGCGCGACTACGCGATCTACATGCTCGACCCCGATGGGCTGGTGGCGAACTGGAACGCGGGCGCGGAACGGGCCAAGGGCTACACCGAGGAGGAGATCGTGGGCCGGCACTTCTCGGCCTTCTACGGCGACGAGGAGCGGGCGACGGGCATACCCGACCGGGCGCTGAAGGAGGCCCGCGAGACGGGCCACTTCGCCGCCGAGGGCTGGCGCTACCGCAAGGACGGCAGCCGGTTCTGGGCCAGCGTGATGATCGACCCGATGATCGACGACGGCCAGATCATCGGCTTCACCAAGATCACCCGCGACGTGTCGCGCCGCAAGGCCGACGAGGAGCGCATGGCGGCGCTGATCGAGGAGCAGCGCCGCGCGATGGCCGACCTCGAGGAGGCGCGCCATGCCGCCGAGAGCGCCAATGTCGCGAAGTCCGAGTTCCTGGCGAACATGAGCCACGAGATCCGCACGCCGCTGAACGGCATCCTCGGGATGACCGAGCTGCTGGCGGAATCGAGCCTGGCGCCCCGCGAGCGCCGGTTCGTGGACACGATCATGGAGTCGGGCGAGGCGTTGCTGGCCATCATCAACGACGTGCTCGACTTCTCCAAGATCGAGGCGGGGGGGCTGTTGCTGGACCCGGCGCCGTTCGACCTGCGCGGCACCGTCGAGCAGGTGGCGACCCTGTTCGACCCGGTGGCCGCGCAAAAGGGCGTGGAGGTGATCGTGGACTATCCCGCCGGCCTGCCAGACCGGGTGGTGGGGGATGGCGGGCGGGTGCGCCAGATCCTGGGCAACGTGGTCTCCAACGCGGTGAAGTTCACGCTCGAAGGGCATGTGCTGATCCGCGTGGCGGAGCCCGGTGCGGCGGGGGCGCCGTGGCGCGTCGAGGTGTCCGACACCGGCATCGGCATTCCGCCCGCCAAGCTCGAGGTGATCTTCGACAAGTTCGCGCAGGCGGAGGGGTCGACCACGCGCAGCTACGGCGGCACCGGCCTGGGCCTGGCGATCTGCCGGCGGCTGGTGGAGCTGATGGGGGGGCGGATCGAGGTCTCTTCCCGGGAAGGGGAGGGGACGGTGTTCTCCCTCGACCTGCCGCTGGAGGTGGACGAGACCGCGCCGGCGGCCAAGCCGGCCGCGCGGCTGCGCCCCGAGGCGCGGGTGCTGGTCGTGGACGACGTCGAGGTCAATCGCACCATCCTGGAGGCCCAGTGCGGAAGCTGGGGGCTGGAGGTGAGCACGGCGGCGGGCGGACGGGAGGCGCTGGAGAGTGTCGAGGCCGCCCACGCGGCCGGCATGCCCTTCGACGCGGTGCTGCTCGACTACCACATGCCGCAGATGGACGGGCTGGAAGTGGCCCAGGCGCTGGCGGCCGCGCCGGGATGCGTGGGCGGGCGGATCGTCGTGCTGTCCTCGGGCGACGACGACCGGACGATCGCCACCTTCCGCGATTTCGGCGTGGCGGAGTACCTGGTCAAGCCGGTGCGGGCGGGGCAGCTTCGCCGCGTGCTGTCGGGCGTTCTGGGCGGGGCCGAGGCGGAGGCGGCGCCGCCCGTGCCGGAAGGGGAGGCCGCGATCCTCGTGGCCGAGGACAACGCGGTGAACTGGGAGGTGGTGCGGTCCTTCGCGGCGAGCACCCCGTGGGAGCTGACCCGGGCGGAGGACGGGCCGCGGGCGCTGGAGGCCGCGGAGGCGGGAGACTTCGACGCGGCCCTCCTCGACGTGTCGATGCCCGGCTTCGACGGGCTGGAGACGACGCGGCGCATCCGGGCCCTGGAGGCGCGCGAGGGGCGCGCGCGGATGCCCATCACCCTCCTGACCGCCCATGTGGGCCTGGACCTGGAGGCGGAGGGGCTGGCGGGAGAGATCGACGGCGTGCTGCTCAAGCCCCTGAGCAAGACCGCGCTGCTGAACCGGGTCGCGGCGATGCTGGAGGGCCGCGCGGCCGCCCCCCGGGCCGCCGCCGAGTGAGCGGGGCGGCGGCGGCCCGCCGGTGTCAGCGGTGGGGGCGGGCGGAGCGGGAGGCGGCGCCGAGCGCGGCCACGGCGGACATGGCGAGGAGGACGGGGATGCCCAGCTCCAGCACCTCCTCGACGCGGCCGGCGTTGCTGTTGACGGCCTCCGACACGTCGATGCCCAGGGGGCGGAGCTTGCGGCCGAGCCCGTCGATGGACTTGGTGACGGCGGCGAGGACGAGCCCGCCGGCGAGGTAGAGCGCCCAAGGTCGCAGGGAGGCCACGCCCGCGGCGAAGGTGCGCCCGTACCGGCGCAGGAGCAGCCACAGCGCGGCGAGGAGCGTGACCACCACGACGAGCCCCAGGACCTTTTCCCACAGGGCGGTGTCGTGGGTGAGGATCTTGATGCCCAGGACGCCCTCGCTGGTGAAGCGCTTGTCGGCGTCGAGCTCGCGCAGTGCCATGGCGGCGAGGAGGAGGGGCGTCATCCAGTTGCGCCGCAGGTTGCCCCCCGTGAGGCACAGAAGGATCGGCACGGCGTAGAGCAGGGCCGAGGCCGACTCCACCCCGCCGCCCTCGCGCAGGGAGGGGGCCGCGGGGTTCAGCACCGCGTCGAGGACGATGACGGCGGCGGCCACCAGGAGGCACAGGAGCCCCGCGACGAGCGGGGCCGCCGGCCGGGAGAGGGAAGGGGTCATGGTCGGTTCTCCGGACAGGGGAAGGCCCCGGTAGCGGCCCGCGCGGGCCGGATCAACACCGGCCTGCCGAGGGACAGGCCTCAGAGGGACCAGGCCAGGGCGGTGGAGGCCAGCGCCGACAGGCACGCGGCCGCGGGGACCGTGACCAGCCATGCGGCGACGATGGTGAGGAAGTGCGACCGGCGCACCAGCTTGCGCCGGGTCCGCTCCTGGCGGGCGATGCGGCTCGCCGCGGGCTCCCGGCGGTCGATGGCGCGGGCGCGCCGCTCGGCCTGCCATTCGCGGTAGAAGCCCACGCCGAAGATGCCGCCGATGGCGATATGGGTGGAACTGACCGGCAGCCCCAGGCCGGAGGCCGCGATGACCGTGATCGCCGCCGAGAGCGCGACGCAGTAGGCGCGCATCGGGTTGAGCTTGGTGATCTGGCCGCCGACCATGCGGATCAGGCGCGGCCCGTAGAGCACGAGGCCGAAGCTGATCCCGGCCGCGCCGATGAGCATGACCCAGAGCGGGATCGAGACCTGGCCCGCCACGTCGCCGCTGGCCTCGGCGCCCACGATGGCGGCGAGCGGGCCCACGGCGTTGGCTACGTCGTTGGCGCCGTGGGCGAAGGACAGGAGGGCCGCGGACACCACGAGGGGCAGGCGGAAGAGGGCGTTGAGCGCCTCCGCCTCGTCGGGCAGGCCGCTGGCCTGGCGCCGGATCAGGGGGCGCGCGGCGAAGGCCGCCAGCACGCCCGCGGGCCCCGCCACGAGAAGGGCCGGGGTCACGCCGATATCGGCGACGTGGGACAGGCCCTTGAGCGCCAGGTAGGCGGTGAAGGCGGCGGCCATGATCCCGATGAGGACCGGCACCCAGGTCCGCGCCGCGGCGACCCGGTCGGCGCGGTAGACGATCGCGACGTTCACGAGCGCCAGCATGGCCGCCGCGACCAGCCCGCCCAGGAGCGGCGAGATCACCCAGCTCGCGGCGATGGCGCCCATGGTGGGCCAGGAGACGGCCCCCAGCCCGGCGGCGGCCGCGCCCGCGCCGAGAACCCCGCCCACGACCGAATGGGTGGTCGAGACCGGGGCCCCGATCCAGGTGGCGAGGTTGACCCAGACCGCCGCCGACAGGAGCGCGGCCATCATCGCGGTGATGAACTGCTCCGGCCCGGCGAAGCTCGCCGGGGCGACGATGCCCTTGGAGATCGTCGAGACCACGTCGCCGCCCGCCAGGAGCGCGCCCGCGCTCTCGCATACCGCCGCTAGGGCGATGGCCCCGGCCATGGGCAGGGCGCGCGCGCCAACCGCCGGCCCCATGTTGTTGGCCACGTCGTTGGCGCCGATGTTGAGCGCCATGTAGGCCCCGAAGGCCGCGGCCACGACGACGAAGATCGAGCCCGAGGCCGTGACCAGACCGGCGGCGAGTGCTGCGAGGGCGATCACCACCATCGACACGCCCACGCCCACCAGGGGGCGGGAGACGAACATCGTGGCCGACTCCACCCGGCTGACCCGGTTGAGGTCGGTGTCGAGGGTCTTCCAGCGGTAGGTTTCGTCGGGCCGGCTCACGGGGCGGTGCGCTCCGCGCGGCCCAGGCGCGCGGGGGCGTCGGCCAAAAGCTGGGCGAGGTCGGGCTCGTCGACGCGGGCGGCGGCCTCGGACGGGGCGAGCCAGACCCGCTCGCGCTGGCCGGCCTCGGGGTAGTCGTCGGCCAGCTCGGAAACCCGGAAGGCGAAGACGTCCACCTCGGTGCCCACGGGCACGCCGCGCATCCGCTTGGCGTAGCCGTAGCGGCCCACGTGCCGGCCCGCCTCGTCGGTGACGACGCCGCCTTCCTCCCAGGCCTCCTCGCGGGCGGTGGCGGCGGCGTCGAGGCCGGTCTTGGGCCAGCCCTTGGGGATGATCCAGCGCCGCGTCTCGCGCGAGGTCAGCAGCAGGATGCGGATGCCCTCTCCCTCGCCCTCGGGGCGCCAGCACAGGGCGGCGACCTGGTAGCGCGGCGGCCGGCGCAGGATCGGCCGGATGTAATCTGTCCAGACGCGGCGCAACATGGCGGCAACTCGTTCCCCGGGGACGCGCCAGCCGTCATACGGATGCCCGACCCGATTGCAAACCCCGGAGGGGAGGGCCGCCGGATCGGCCCCCGCGGGCGGGATTTCGCCGCGACGGAGGCGTCCGGGACGGTGGAGGCGGGGGGCGAGACCGGATAGGCTGCGCCGCGCGAGGGGGGCCGGGCGGCACGGCCCGGACGGGAGAGGGAAACGCGATGCGGGTGGTGACGGGCGTTCTGGGGCTTCTCGGGGCGCTGAACGGGGCGGTCCTGCGGATGGGGCTGTGGCTGGCGCTGATCGCGCTCGGGGCCATGGTCGCGGTGGTGATCGTGCAGGTCTGGTGCCGCTACGTGCTGGGCGACGCGCTGCCCTGGCCGGACGAGGCGGCGCGGTTCCTGATGCTGTGGATGACGGGGCTGGCCGCGCCCTGGGGGCTGCGCCACCACGGCTTCGTGGCCATCGAGACGCTGCCCTCGAAACTGGGGCCGCGCGCGGCGTCGGCCTTGCGCCTGGTGCTGCTGTCGGTGGCGCTGATGGTCCTGTCCATGGCGCTGGTGCTGGGCTGGGACCACGTGCAGTCCGGCCGGCTCTTCGCGTCGTCGTCCCTGCGCGTGCCGCTCGGGGCGGTGGGGGGCGGGTCGGTGCCGGTCAAGCTCGCCTGGATGTACCTGTCGCTCCTGGTGGGGGTGGCGCTGATGACGTCCGTCACGGTGGAGCTGACCTTGCGCGAGGTCGCGCGGCTGGCGGGGGCGGGGGACGCGCTGCCCGACCTGGCGGCGACGGACCTGCCGGGGGCCGAGTGATGCTGGTGTGGTTCCTGCCGCTGTTCCTGGCGCTGCTCCTGCTGGGTCTGCCGGTGTTCTTCGCGCTGCTGTTCGCGCCGGGGGCGCTGTTGTGGCTCGCGGGGCAGGAGCGCGACCTCGCGCTCCTCTACCGCAACCTCTACAACGGGATGGACAGCTTTCCGCTGACCGCGCTGCCGTTCTTCCTGCTGGCGGGGGAGGTTATGAACCGCGGCGGCATCACCCAGCGGCTGGTGGCCTTCGCGCAGGCGTTCATGGGCCATTTCCGGGGCGGGCTCGCGCATGTGAACGTGGCCGCCTCGATGCTCTTCGCGGGGCTGTCGGGCTCGGCGGTGGCCGATACCTCGGCGCTGGGATCGACCCTGATCCCGGCCATGGAGCGGCAGGGATACACCCGCCGCTTCGCCGCCGCGATCACCGCCGCCTCGTCGGTGATCGGCCCCGTGATCCCGCCCTCGGGGATCATGATCATCTATGCCTATGTCATGGGCGAGTCGGTGGCGGCCCTGTTCCTGGCCGGCATCGTGCCGGGCGTGCTGGTGGGGCTGGGGCTGATGGCGGCGATCCGGCTTCTGGCGGACCGCTACGACCTGCCGCGCGCCGAGCGGATCGTGGAGCGCGGCGCGGGCATCGGCGCGGTGGAATACTGGACGAGCCTGGTCCTGCTGCGCCTCGACGTGGCCGGGCTGATCTGGCTGGCGCTGCGCGGGGTGGTGCCCGGCGCGGTGGGCGGCGCGGTGCTCTTCGCCCTGTGCCTCGTGCCCGCACATGTCCTGCTGCTGGGCTGCCGCCGGTGGGCGGGGGCGGATTTCCGGATCGTGTGCAAGAAGGCCGTGGCGCCGATGCAGACGCCGATCATCATCCTGGGCGGCATCCTGCTGGGCGTGTTCACCCCCACCGAGGCGGCGGCGGTGGCTGTCGTCTATGCGGTGGCGATCTCGGTGGGGGTGCTGGGCACGATGGGCCCCGCGGACCTCGCCCGCGCGCTGCGCCGCTCGGCCGTGGCCTCGGCCACGGTGCTGCTCCTGGTGGGGGCGGCGGTGGCGTTCAAGACGGTGGTGAGCCTGGCGCGGGCGCCCGAGATGCTGGCCGCCGCGGTCCTGTCGCTGTCGGACGATCCGCTGACGCTCCTGCTGCTGATCAACCTGTTGCTGTTCGCGGTGGGCATGTTCCTGGACGCGGGCCCGGCGATCATCATCCTCGGGCCGATCCTGGCGCCGGTCTTCACCTCGCTGGGCGTGGACCCGGTGCATTTCGCCATCATCATGAGCGTCAACCTGACCGTGGGGCTGGCCACGCCGCCCATGGGGCTGGTGCTGTTCGTGGCCTCGCAGGTGTCGGGAGAGCGGGTGGAGGCGATCTCCAAGGCGATCCTGCCCTTCCTTGCGGTCGAGGTCGCTGTCATCCTGCTGGTGACCTATGTGCCCGCCCTGTCGCTGACGATCCCGCGGCTGGCCGGGCTGATCGACTGACGGAACAAAACGGGGAGGACCACCATGCCGAGACACGCGATTGCCGGGGCGATGCTGTCGCTCGCCCTGGCGCTAGGCGCCGGGGCGCAGGCGCAGGACTACACCCTGCGCGCCACCGCCAACGCCAACGAGCAGGACGAGGACTACGACGGGCTCGTGGTGTTCAAGGACTACGTCGAGACGGCGTCGAACGGGGCCATCGAGGTGGAGCTGTTCATCGGCACGCAGCTTTGCTCGAACGGCACCGAGTGCCTGCAGGGCGTGGCCGACGGCTCCATCGACATCTTCGTGACCACCAGCGGGGGGGCGGCGGGGATCTTTCCCTACGTGCAGGTCTTCGACCTGCCCTACCTCATGCGCTCGGACCGGGTGGCCGAGGCGGTGCTGACCGACGACAGTTTCACCCGGCTCCTGCGGGACAAGGCGCTGGCCGATTCGGGCGGCGCGATCCGGATCATGACGATCGGCAACACGGGGGGCTGGCGCAACTTCGCCAACACCGAGCGGCGCGTCGCGGCCCCCGCCGACCTGGAGGGGATGAAGATCCGCACCGTGGTCGCCGACCTGCCCCAGCAGCTCGTGGAGACGCTCGGCGCCTCGCCCACCCCGATCCCCTGGCCCGAGCTCTTCACCTCGCTCCAGACCGGGGTGGTGGACGGGACCAAGAACGGCGTCACCGACATCATGAACATGAAGTTCACCGATGCCGGGCTGACCCACCTGACGCTCGACGGCCACGCCTACATGGCCGCGATTTGGGTGATGAACGAGGGGCGCTTCCAGTCCATGCCCGACGAGATGAAGCGGGTGGTGATCGACGGGTTCCACGCCCTCCAGCAGGCGACCTTCGCCTCGCCCAAGCGCAAGCAGATCGCGGCCTACGAGGCGTTCGAGGCCGCGGGCGGCGAGATCTATTCCCCCTCTTCCGAGGAGATGGAGGCGTTCCGCGGGGCGGTGGAGCCGGTCTATGACTGGTTCGCGCGAGAGGTCACCGGCGGCGACGAGGTGCTCCAGGCGCTGCGCGACAGCGTCGCGGCCGCCGAGGAGCGCATCGACGCGCGGATGGAAACGGAGATGGAATGAGGCGCCCGGCCGGGGGAGAGACTTCGGTGAGGAACCTTGGGGCGGGGTGGACGGCGCGGCGCGGGTGAACTGCGGAGAAATTGCGCTAAAACCGCAGCTTAACAGGCGGGCAACGTCTTGGGGCCAGGGTCGCGTCGAGCGATTCACCCCCGGAGATGCCACGCCATGAACAGTCGAACGATCCGCGTCTCCGCCGCCGCTTTGCTGGTGGGGGCGGCCGCCGCGACGCTCTGGCCGCATATGACGAGCTACGTCTCCACCTCGGCGATGGTCAACGCGCCGGTGCTGCGGATCAAGGCCCCGTTCAACGGGACGGTGACGCGGGTCTCGACCGGGCGGACCGGCGAGCCGGTGTCGCGCGGCGACGCCCTCCTGTCGCTGGAGCGGGCGCGGGCCATGACCGGGGAGGTCGCCGGCATCGACGCCGAGGCGCGGGTGGTGACGGTCGAGATCGCGTCGCTCGACGAGCGGATGGCGGCGGTGGAGGGCGTGGCCCGCGACCTGTCGGAGCGCATCGACGCCCACCGCGCCGAGGCGGAGAGCTGGATCGCGGCCAAGCGCCGGGTGGTCGCGGCCGGCATCGACAAGGCCGCCGCGTCGCTCGACCTCGCCCTGCGCGAGCTCGACCGCCATGAGCGACTGGCCGCGCGGGGCGCGGTGCCCGACAGGGAGCTGGAGGCGGTGCGCGCCGAGGTGGCCGTGGCCCGCGCCGAGCGCGACCGCCTGCGGGGCGAGGCGAGCGCCCTCGGCGTGGAGGGGGCGGCCATCGCCCGGGGCATCATGCTCGAGTCGGGCGCCGAGGGGGCGGGATACGCGCGCCAGCGGCTCGACGAGGTGACCCTGCTCCTGGCCGAGCTGCGCGCGCGCCACGCGGTCCTGGAGGCGCGCCGCGACACGCTGGCGGTCACCCGCGAGGAGACGACGCGGCGGCTCGACCGGCAGGGGGCGTTCGACCCGGTCTCGGCCGTGGAGGGCGCGGTCTGGCGCGCGGGGCCCGAGGTGGGCGCCGAGGCGGCGGTGGGCGACGTGCTGATGGAGGTGGTCGACTGCGAGCGCCGGTTCCTCGAAGTGTCGCTGCCCGAGCGGCATTTCGAGCGGGTGCGCCCCGGCGACACGGCGATCGTGCAGCTCAAGGGTGCGGCGGGGACGCTGACGGCGACCGTCTCGGCGGTGGGCGGCTCCTCGGCGCGGCTGGCCGACGAGAGCTTCGCCTCGGCCCGTCCCGACACCCAAGTGGGCTCGGCGCAGGTGCTCCTGAGCCTGCCGCCCGCGCGGGGGCCCGGGGCGGACGGCTTCGGGTTCTGCGACGTGGGCCGCACCGCGCAGGTGCGCTTTCCCCGCGCGCCCATGGGGGGGCTGGACGAGCCGATCGCGTCGCTGTGGAGCGGCGCCCGCGACCGGGTGATGTGATCCGATGCAGATGGATGCCGCTACCGCCCTCCTGCCGCTGATCGCGATGGCGGCGGCGATCGTCGCCTTTCCCCGACGCTGGCTCGTCCGCGACGACGTGCGCGCCGCGGTGGTGGCCGCCCTGGCCTTCGTGGTGCTGCGCTACCTTTGGTGGCGTCTCACGGTCACCGTCTGGCCCGCGGAGGGGTGGAGCGTGCAGAGCGCCTTCGTCTGGGGGCTGTTCGCGGTGGAGATGGTGGCGTGGTTCGACGGCGCGCTTCTCTTCGCCGCGCTCCTGCGCCGGACCGACCGCTCGCCCGAGGCCGACGCCCACGAGGCGCGGCTGCGCGGCATGGACCCCGCCGACCTGCCGGCGGTGGACGTGATGATCGCGACCTACGACGAGCCCCTCGACGTGCTCGAGCGCAGCGTGGCGGGCGCGCTGGCCATCGACTGGCCCGCGGACCGGCTGCGCGTCCACGTCCTCGACGACGGGCGGCGGGACTGGCTGCGCGACTTCGCGGCGCAGAAGGGCGTGACCTATCTCACGCGGGCCGACAACGCCCACGCCAAGGCGGGCAACATCAACGCCGCCATCGCGCGCACCGACGCGCCGTTCTTCCTGGTGCTCGACGCCGACTTCGTCCCCCAGCGGCGCATCCTCTATCGCGCTCTGGGGTTCTTCGCCGACGAGGGGGTGGGGATCGTCCAGATTCCGCACAACTTCTTCAACAACGATCCGATGCAGGCCAACCTGGCCATGCACCGGACCCTGCCCGACGACCAGCGGCTGTTCTTCGACGCGATCATGCCCGGCCGCGACGGGTGGGATTGCGCCTTCTGCTGCGGGTCGAACGCGATCACCCGGCGCGCGGCCATCGAGGCCGTGGGCGGCGGCCTGCCCACCGGGTCGATCACCGAGGACATGCTGCTGACGCTGGCGATGCTGCGCAAGGGCTTCGTCACCCGCTACCTCAACGAGCGCCTGGCCATCGGGCTGGCGCCCGAATCGCTGGCCGCGTTCTTCGTGCAGCGGGCGCGGTGGGCGCGGGGCGCGATGCAGATCCTGTTCCTGCGCGACGGGCCGCTGGGCCCGGGCCTGCGCCTGCCGCAGCGGCTGCTGTTCCTGCCCACCCACTGGCTGTCGCAATCCCTGAGCCAGACGGCGGCGATGTCGGTGCCCGCGATCTATCTCTGGACGGGGCTCTTGCCGCTTCTCAACGCCGACGGCTGGCAGGTAGCCCATTACCAGATCCCCGCGATCCTGGGCACGGTGGCGTGCATGCGGCTGTTCGCGCCGGGGGAATACTTTCCCCTCGCGTCCACCGCCCACGGGGTGTTGCAGGCCTTCCGCCTGCTGCCGGTGATCCTGGCGACGCTGGTCAGGCCCCACGGACACGCCTTCAGGGTGACGCCGAAGGGGCGGTCCGTCTCGGGGGGCGCGGTGGTGGACAGGCCGACGCTGGCGATCACCATCGGGCTGATGGTGGCGACCGCCCTGGGCCTGCTGGTGAACGCCAACTACAACGTGCAGATCGTGGGCAACGGCAACCTGGTGCCGGTGGTGGCGTTCTGGGCGGTGGTCAACATGCTGGTCCTGCTGGTGGTGGCGACCATCGCGGTGACGCCGCCGCGGCTGCGGACCGAGGAGCGCTTCGCCGTGGAGGAGCTGGGACGGCTGCGTATCGCGCCGTCGTCGGGCGGCGCGGCGTGGCTGGCCGAGATCCGAGACCTGTCGCTGTCGGGGGCGCGCCTCCTGCTCGATGCCGCCGATTCCGCCGATGCGGACGTGCCCGGGCCCGGCGACTGGATCGCCCTGGAGGTCGCGGGCGTGGGCGCGGTGCCCGCGCTGGTGCGGCGCAGCTGGCCCTCGGCCGAGGTGCCGGGGACCGAGCTGGGCGTGGAGTTCGACCTGCCGGTCTCGGCGCGGCGCGACGCCCTGATCGCCAAGCTGTTCACCGAAGGGCGCGACAACTCCACCCATGTGCGGAACGTGTGGTGGGTGAGCTGGCAGATGATGACGCGGATCGTCCAGGCCGACCGGGGGGTCGCGGTCGCGGCCGCCCCGCGCAGCCCCGCCCCCGACTGGCTGGCGGCGGAGATGGCCGACGAGGCGCAGATCCCCCGCGCGGGGTGAGGCCCGCTTGCCCTAGCCGCGTCCCTGCTGTCAGGAAAGGGCGCGGCCGTCGAAGCCCGGGGGAGATCTTTCGCGGAAAGATCCCGGCCCGCGCGGGGCGGGAGAGGAGGGTGGGATGACGCGAGGCTTCACGAGACCGGGGGACCCGGAGGCGCCCGGACACTGGATCGACGATCCCGGCCACCGGGCCTGGCTGGCGGCGGATGCGCGCGCCCAGCTCGCCGCCTTCCGCGCGAGCGTGGCCCCGGGGGGGCGCATCGCGGCGCTCGACCGGGAGGGGCGCCCGATTCCCGGCGCGCCGCAGGAACTGCACGCCACCGCGCGGCTCGTCCATTCCTACGCTCTGGGGCAGCTCGCGGGCTTCGGCGGGGGCGACGTGGTCGCGGCGGGGCTGGCGGCCCTCGCGCGGCACCGCGACGACCTCCACGGGGGCTGGGTGTGGTCGGTCGGCGAGGCGGGCGTGGAGCGCGGCGTGAAGCTCGCCTATGGCCACGTCTTCGTCCTGCTGGCGGCGGCGACGGCGCACATGGCCGGCCACGGGCGGGCGCGCGCGCTTCTCGACGCGGCGGCTGAGGTGATCGACGCGCGGTTCTGGGACGAGGAGGCGGGCCTTCTGCGTGACGAGTACGCGCGCGACTGGCGGCCCTTCTCGGAGTACCGGGGGATGAACGCCAACATGCACGGCGTCGAGGCGATGCTCGCGGCCTTCGAGGCGACGGGGGAGGGCGTCTGGCTGGAGCGGTCGGGGCGGATCCTGGACTTCTTCGCCCACCGCGTCGCGCCCGCGCACGACTGGCGCCTGCCGGAGCACTACCGCGCCGACTGGAGCGTCGACCCCGGCTACGCGGGCGATCCGATGTTCCGCCCCGCGGGCACCACGCCGGGCCATTCGCTGGAACTGGGCCGGCTCCTGCTCCAGCACTGGGACCTGTCGGGCCGGCCGGGCGAGGCCGCGCCCGCGGCGGCGCGGGCGCTGGTGGAGCGGGCCTTCGCGGATGCGTGGCGCGACGACGGCGGCCTCGTCTATACCCTGTCCCACGGCGGGGCGGTGGACGTGGCCAACCGCTACTGGTGGCCGGTGACGGAAGGGATCGGGGTGACGGCCGCGCTGATCGAGCTGGAGCGCCGGGCGGAGGACGAGGCGTGGTACCGGCGGCTCTGGACCTTCGCGGCGGAGCGTTTCGTGGACCCGGCGGGCGGCTGGTTCCCCGAGATAGACGCGGCCGGCGCGCCGGTGGAGCGGCAGTTCGCGGGCAAGCCCGACATCTATCACGCGTTGCAGGCTGACCTGCTGCCGCTGGCGCCGGGCCTGTCGGGGGCGGGCCGCGCGCTGGCCGGGGCGCCGCCGGGGCCGTGAGCCGAGCCGCTTGACGCGCGGGCCCCTTTGCGGGCATCGCCAACGGGACGATCCCCCGCGCGAGGCCGCCCCATGGTCCAGCTCTTCGGCTCCGTCTGGGCGCTGCTCCTGGGCATCTTCCTGATCATGATCGGGAACGGCATGCAGTCCACCCTGATGGGGGTGCGGGGCGACATCGAGGGGTTCACCACCTTCGAGCTGTCGCTGGTGACCTCGGGCTATTTCCTGGGATTCCTGCTGGGCTCGAGGGTGACGCCGGAGCTGATCCGCAAGGTCAGCCACGTGCGGGTCTTCGCGGCCCTGGGGTCGCTCATGTCGGCGGGGCTGATCGCGTTCCCGCTGCTGACCGACCCCTGGGTGTGGACGGTCCTGCGGCTGGTCCTGGGGTTCTGCCTGTCGGGGATCTACGTCACCTCCGAGAGCTGGCTCAACGACCGGGCCACAAACGCCACCCGCGGCACGCTCCTGTCGGCCTACATGGTGTCGCAGATGCTGGGCGTGGTGGCGGCGCAGGGCATCCTGGCGCTGGGGGACGCGAGCGGGTTCGGGCTGTTCATCCTGGCCTCGATCCTGGTGTCTCTCGCCTTCACGCCGGTGCTGCTGTCGGCCGTGCCTCTGCCCGCGTCGGAGGCGATCAAGCCCATGAGCCTGGGCGAGCTCTATGCCCGCTCGCCGCTGGCGACGGTGGGCACGCTGATCCTGGGCGGCGTCTTCGCCGCCCAGATGGGCATGGCCTCGGTCTACGGCGCCAAGGTGGGGCTGGGCGTGGGCGAGATATCGGCCTTCGTCGCGGCGCTGTTCATCGGGTCGGTGCTGTTCCAGTTCCCGGTCGGGTGGATGTCGGACCTGATCGACCGGCGCGTGCTGATCCTGAGCCTGGCGGTGACGGGGGCGGTGGCCTCGGCGCTGGCCTTCGGCTTCGCGGGCAACCTCGCCGCGCTCCTGGTGGCGGCGGTGGTGATCGGGGGGATGGCGAGCCCGCTCTACTCGCTCTTCATCGCCTATACCAACGACTACCTCGACCACGAGGACATGCCCGCGGCGGCGAGCGGCATGGTCTTCGTCTATGGGCTGGGCGCGATCCTGGGGCCGCTGGTGACGGGACAGGCCATGGACATGGCGGGGCCGCAGGCGTTCTGGGCGGTGCTGGCCGCCCTGTTCGCGGCCATCGCCGGCTTCACCGCGTGGCGGATGACGCGCCGGCCCGCGCCGGAGGGGGACGATTCGGCCTATCTCAACGTGCATCCCAACTCCTCCACGGTGGCGGTGGGGGCGGCCTACGAATGGTATGCCGAGGCCGGGTCTGACGAGGGTACCGAGGAGGGCCCCGAGGAGGACGGGGAGGCGCCTGGCGGCGATCCGGGCCGGGGCGCCTAGCCGCGCGAGCGGCGCAGGATCAGCGCCAGGAAGTAGCCGCCCCCCAGGAGCGCGGCGATGGTGCCCGCGGGGAGCTGCATCGGGTAGAGCGCCGTGCGCCCCACCCAGTCGGAGGCGACCATGAGCCCCGCGCCCACGGCGAGCGACAGGACGATCTGATCGCCCGCCCGGCGCGCGCCCAGCATCGCCGCCACGTGGGGCGACAGGAGCCCCACGAAGCCCACCGGGCCCATCGCCGCCGTCACCCCCGCCGCCAGCGCCGCGGCGAGGGCCATGAGGCCGGTGCGCACCGGGCCCACGGGCAGGCCGCGCGCCAGGGCGACCGCGTCGCCCGCGGCCACGAGCGTGAGCCAGCGGCGGAGCGCCAGGAGGGCGGCGGCCGCGAGCGCCACCGCGCCTGCCAGCGCCAGCGCGGCGGCGGGCGTGGCGCGGTAGGTGGAGCCGCCCATCCACGACAGGATCGCGATGCTGTCCTGGGAGCCGGTGGCGAGCGCGACCTTGACCAGCGCGTCGAGGAGCGCGGCGAGCGAGATCCCGATCAGCGCCACGGTGGCGGGCGCGTGGCCGTGGCGGCGCGACAGGATCAGCAGGAGGGCCAGCACCGCCATGGAGCCCGCGAGCGCCGCGGCGACCCCGACGTCGAAGATCGACGCGCCGGTCCACATGGCGGTGGCCACGAGCGCGAAGGTCGCCCCCGAGGACATGCCCAGGATGTCGGGGGAGGCGAGGGGGTTGCGGATCAGCCGCTGCAGGATCAGCCCCGAGAGCGCCATGCCGCCCCCCGCGGCGGCCGCGACGAGGATGCGCGGCCAGCGCAGGGACCAGATGAGCCCGTCGGGGCGCGCGAGGCGCCAGCCGTCCGCCCCGGGCGAGAGGGCCACGGCTGCGCCGAGCGCCAGGGCAAGGGCGAGCGCGAGCCCGGCGAGCGCCGCGCGGGAGGGGCGCGCCGGCCCCTTGGGCAGGGCGTAGCGGGCGTGGTCGGCGGCCGAGAGGCGGCCGCGCATCAGCACCACGAGGGCCGGCGCGCCCATGAGCGCGGCCGCCGCGCCGGTGGGGACGAGGTCGCGCGAGAGCGTGTTCAGCCCCACCGCGGCCGTGTCGGCCAGGAGGAGGAGCACCGCGCCCGCGGCGCCGGAGGCCGCGAGCTCGGCCACGGGGCGGCGCGCGCCCGAGCGGCGGGCGATGTTGGGTGCCACGAGGCCGATGAAGCCGATGAGCCCGGCCGCCGTCACCGCCACCGAGGTCAGGAACAGGCCCGTCCCCATGGCGAGCGCCAACCCGCCCGCGAGCGCCATGCCGCGCCCCTCGGCCGCCGCCGCGCCGAGACGCAGGAGCGCCAGGAGGCGCCCGAGGCAGAGGGCGACGAGGAGGCCCGCGCCGAGGCGGGGCAGGGACCACCACACCCATGTCCAGCCGTTCTGGCCCAGGTCCCCCGCGCCCCACACGAAGAGGTGGGAGATGTAGGGGCTCTCCAGCAGGACGAGGGCGCCGGCGACCGCGCCGAAGACGAGGTTGACGGCCATGCCCGCCAGCACCGCCTGCAGGCCCGACAGGCCGTGGAGGCCGGTGATCGCCACCACCAGCGCGAAGGCGCCGGTCGCGCCGGCCATGGAGATCCAGGCGCCGTGGGTGGCGGCGACGGCGGGCATGGCCAGCGTCGCGGCGACGGTGGCCAGCCACGCGCCGGAGGCCGCGCCGAGAGTGAGCGGAGAGGCGAGCCGGTTCTGGGTGACCTGCTGCATCAGGCTGCCCGCCACGCCCAGGGCGGCGCCGGTCAGGAGCGCCATGGCGATGCGCGGCAGGGTGGCCTGCTGAAAGCGGATCTCGGCGAAGGCGTCGGCCGGCGCGCCGGCGACGAGCGACAGCATCCGCCCCAGCCCCAGATCGGCCCCGACGCCCAGATGGGCGGCGAGGATCAGCGGCAGCGCCAGGGCCGCGAGGGGGGCCGGCCCGGGCCGGGTCATCGACCCCCCGGGGCGACAGGAGACGGGACCGCCGGGGCGGCGGTGGATATGGCCGCCATGCGAGCGGCGGTGGATCTGGCCGCCGGGTGAGCGGCGGTGGATCTGGCCGCCGGGTGAGCGGCGGTGGACCGGGCCGCCGCGGGGCCGGCTGTACCTTGGGCCGCCGCCGGGGCGGCCGGGCCGGGGCCGGGGGGCGTCATCTGGCGAGCTGACCCAGTGCCTGAAGGAGCGCCTCCGCGTGGCGCTCGAGCGACAGGGCCCCGCCGTAGGACCAGGTGCGGGGCATCTCGGCGAAGCGGTCC
This sequence comes from uncultured Paracoccaceae bacterium, assembly GCA_947500825.1. Taxonomy (GTDB): domain Bacteria; phylum Pseudomonadota; class Alphaproteobacteria; order Rhodobacterales; family Rhodobacteraceae; genus Palleronia. The sequence continues at coordinate 31,921 of CANMTR010000008.1, forward strand.
GCGCGGATCGCGGGAAGGGCCTGCCACAGGGGCCCGCCCATGGCGGCGGCGCCGCCCATATGGGGCCGGATCGCCAGGAGTGCGCCCGCCTCGGCCGCCGCCAGGTCCTCCAGCGGGCGCTGGGTCACGCCCCAGCGGTTGGCGGGCGGGGCGATCTCGGGCGCGAGGCCCACGCGCCGCAGGGCGGCCACGGGGATCGAGTTCTCGCCGTAGATCCAGACCGTGCTCTCGTCGTTGAGGCGCACGAGGGTGGCCGTGTCCGGCACGTCCATCGCCGCGATCTCGTCGGCGATGGCGTCGAGGCGGTCGTCCATGGCGTCGAGCCGGGCCATGGCCGCGTCCTCGCGGCCGAAGAGGGTGCCCAGGTTCAGGAAGATCTCGCGCGCGGCGGCGACGTTGTCGTGATCCTCGGCCCAGGCGTCGAAGACGAGGGTGGGGGCGATGCGCTCCAGCGTGTCGGCCTGCGCGGGGTCGAGGTCCGACGACAGGATCACGTCCGGCTCCAGCGCGGCGATGCGCTCGAGATTGGGCTCGGTCCGCAGGCCCACATCGGCCACGCCGTCGGGGATCGCGGGGTCGCCGACCCATTCGGCGTAGAGGCCGAGCTCGGGCGCGCCGGCGGGGGTGACCCCGAGGTCGAGCAGGTCCTCCGTCAGCGCCCAGTCCAGGGTGACGACGCGCTCGGGCGGCGCGTCGAAGGTCACCGGCCCGTCGCGGTCGGTGACGGTGACCTGGGCCGCGGCGGGCGCGGCGAGGGAGACGAGGCACAAGGCGGCGCGGATCAAGGGGGTCATCGGTCTGGGGCCATGGCGACGAGGGCGTCGGCCAGCCGGGCCGACAGGGGGGCGAGGGAGACGACGCTGCCGAAGGTCCAGGCGGGCTCGGCGGCGCCGAAGCGGCCCGCCGCGACGGCCGGGATCGCCCGCCAGAGCGGGCTGGCGTAGAGGGCGTCGCCGTCCTCGAACGGGTCGATCTGGACGATGGCGGCGTCCGGGTAGTCCGCCAGCGCCTCGATCGGGGCCAGGGCGAAACCCCAGGGTCCGGGCGCGCCGGTGGCGGCCGGATCGAGCCCCATGCCCTTCAGCGCGGCCTCGGCCATGGAGCCGGGACCGTGGATGCGCACGGTGGTGGCCGTCATCAGGCGCACGGGCAGGACGGGAGGGACCTCGCCGCCCCAGGCGGCGCGGACGCGCGCACCGGCGCGGTCCATGTCCGCGTCGATCTCGGCCAGGCGGCGGGTGGCCAGATCCTCCTTGCCGAAGGCGCGGGCGATCTCGAGATAGGTCTCGCGCGTGCCCGCGGCGGGGCCGCCGGCGGATCGCGCGACGATGCGGGTGGGGGCCACGTCCGAGAGGCGCTCGGCCATGTCGGCCTGCTGGTCGGAGCCCAGGATCAGGTCCGGCGCCAGGGAAATGAGCGCCTCGAGGTTGGGTTCGGTCCTGAGCCCCAGGCCGGCGATCCCCCGGGGCAGGGGCGGTGAGACGACCCAGGTGGCGTAGCCGGCCGGGTCGGCCACGCCGGCGAGCGGCAGGTCCAGGTCGGCCGCGATCTCGGCCATGTCCCAGGACAGGGCGGCGACGCGGCCCGGGGCGTCGGCGGGCGCATCCGCGCGGGCGGGCAGCGCGGCGAGCACCGCGAGGAGAAGGGCGCGCAGGAGGGGCATCAGGCGATGACGGCGTGGGGCGGGTGCGGCGCGGGGCGCGACAGCAGATCCATCTGCACCCCCGTGAGGCGGGCGAGCACCTCGCGGTCGAGGAAGCGCCCCGGCGCGCCGTCGAAGGCCACGCGGCCGCCGTCGAGGGCCACGATCCGGTCGGCGTGGCGTGCGGCGAGGTTGATGTCGTGGAGGACCACGACCACCCGGCGCCCGGCGCGGGCGAGACGTCGCAGGAGCGCCATGATCTCCTCGGCGCAGCGCAGGTCGAGGGCGGATGTGGGCTCGTCGAGGAGAAGGACGGGGGCGTCCTGGGCCAGAAGCATGGCGATCCAGGCGCGCTGGCGCTCGCCCCCCGACGTGTCGTCGGCGAGCTGGTCGGCCACGGCGGCGGCCCCCGTCTCGGCCAGGGCGCGCTCCACCGCGGCGTGGTCCTCGGGGCGCCAGCGGCCCAGGGCGCCGCGCCAGGGAAACCGGCCCAGGCGCACGAGTTCGCGCACCGTCAGGCCCGCCACGGGCGGCAGGGATTGTGGCAGGTACGCCACCGCGCGCGCGAGGTCGCGCTGGCGGTAGGTGCCGAGGTCGCGCCCCTCGAGCGAGACGCGGCCCCGGTCGGGGCGGCGCTGGCGCGCGAGGCACGACAGGAGCGTGGACTTGCCCGAGCCGTTGTGCCCCAGGATCGCGGTCAGCGGCGATTGCCCCAGCGACAGGGCCGGCAGGTCCAGGACCCGCCGCCCGTCGTGGTCGATGGAGAGGGTGTCGCAGTCGAACATCAGAACCGCGCCGCGAGGGAGACGGTGACCTCGCGGCCGGCGCCGAAGTAGCACTCGGTCGTGCCGCAAAAGGTCACGTGGCGCTCGTTCTCGAGGTTGGAGACGTTGAGCGCGGCCTCGTAGCGGTCCCACTGGTACGCGAGGCGCGCGTCCACGAGGGTGGTCGAGGGGGTGCGCCGGGTGTCGGTGCCGTCCCACTTTTCGCCCGAGAAGCGGATGCCCAGGCCCGCGGAGAGACCGTCCAGCGATCCCGACGAGGGCGCCCAGGTGCCCCAGAGGGACCCGAACCGGTCGGGGATCGTGGCGATGGTGAGGCCGTCCACGTTCTCGGTGTCCTGGATCGTGGCGCTGGCGTCGATGCCGAAATCGCCGAACTCGCGGTGCATCGACAGCTCGACCCCGCGGCTCGACGCCTCGCCGGTCTGGACCTGGAAGCCGGGGTTGTCGAGGTCGGACTGGGTGAGGTTGGACTTCTCCAGGTCCCACAGGGCGACGGTGTAGAGGTCGCGGGTGCCCGGCGGCTGGTACTTGACCCCGATCTCGTACTGCTCGCCGCGGGTCGGCTCGAACGCGTCGCCGTCGGCGTCCGCGCCCACGATCTCCTGGCGGAAGCTCTCGGCATAGCTGAGATAGGGGGCGAGGCCGTTCTCGAAGCGGTAGAGGACGGCGGCGTTGGCGGTCACCGCGTCGTCGTCGGCGTTGACCGTGGCATCGGTGAAGGTGCCGGCCGCCTCGCCCGTCTCGATGCTGCCCCAGCGCAGGCCGGCGTCGAGGTGGAGGCGGTCGTTCCAGGTGGCGCGGTTCTGGACGTAGAGACCCTTCTCCTCGACCGTGTTGGCGGGGGTGTCGACGATGTCGATCTCGGGCGCGCCGGTATAGTCGGGGTCGAACGGGTCGATGGGCCGCGTCTCGCCGCCGAAGCCGGTGTCGCTGTCGTATTCGGCCTCGACATAGGTGGCGCCCAGCACGGTCTGCATGTCCCAGCCGCCGGCGCGCCAGTCGGCGGTGGCGTAGGCGTCGAGGCTCAGCGTCTCGAGGCTGTTGTCGGCCTCGTAGAAGGTGCGGTCGATGGTGCCGTCGTCGTTGTAGCGGGTGGGCAGGTTGGCGCCGGTGTCCCACCAGGCGTGGTCGTACTCGGCCTCGGCGTCGGTGTAGCGGGCGCGGGCGGAGAGCGACCAGGTCTCCGAGAAGCGGTGCTCGGCCAGGAGGGTGACGCTGTCCTGGCGGGTGTCGAAGCGGTCGAAGTCGGGCTCGCCCACGAACAGCTCGTCGGAAAGGTAGCGCCCGTTCGGGGCCGCGCGCAGGGACCCGTAGAGGGAGGCGAACTGGATCAGCGGGCTGCCGTGGTTCTTCTGGTGCGTGTAGAGGAGGGTCACGGAGGTGTCGGCGGAGGGCGTCCAGGTGATCGAGGGGGCGAGCGCCACCGCGTCGTCGTCGGAGTAGTCGACCTGGGTGGTAGCGTGGCGGGCGAGCCCCACGAAGCGGTAGCGCAGGGTGCCGGCGGCATTGAGATCGCCCCCCACGTCCACGCCCAGCTCGGCTCCCTCGGGGTCGGTGAAGGAAAGCTGCACCAGGCTGTCGCCGGTGAAGTTGGCCGCCGTCTTGCTCTCGGTGTTGACCACGCCGCCGACCTCGCCGTTGCCGTAGAGGCCGGACGCGGGGCCGCGCAGGACCTGGACCCTGTCGAGCAGGAAGGGCTCGGGCTTGGCGTCGTTGTAGAAGCCGTAGCGCGCGGGCAGGCCGTCGTGGAAGGTCGTCGGGCGGAAGCCGCGGATCGTGTACCAGTCGGAGCGGTCGTCGAGGCCGTATTCGCCCACCGCGACGCCTGGGGTGTAGCTCAGCGCCTCCTCCACGTCCCCGGCGGCACGGGCGCGCATGTCCTCGGCGGTGACGACGCTGACCGAGCGGGGGGTCTCGGCGATGGGGGCGCCGGATTTCAGGAGCCGCCCCGTGGAGAGGTCCACCGTCTCTCCGGCGAAGCCCGTCTGCCCGGACTCGACCGTGATGGTGCCGAGGTCGAAGCTCTCCTGCGCGAGGGCGGGACATGCGGCGACGAGGGCGAGGCCCGAGACGGCGAGGGGGCGGAGGATCATGTCCCGTGGTCCTTCAATGCTTACTTTTCAAGTCGGGTATTAACCCCGACAAAAGAAGTCAACTACCGATCGACCCAGTACCCGGCGACGGTGACCTCGCCGCGCGCCAGGCCGCGCTCCTCGCGCAGGCGGCGGCGGACGGGTCCGGCGCGGCGTTTCTCGGCGGCGAACCAGACGTGGCGCGCGCCCTCGGGGCCGAGGGGGAGGGCGTCGAGCGCGTCCTCCAACCGCTCGCCCGCGGCGCGCGACAGGCGGTGGAGCGCGATGCCCGGCGGCGCGGCCACCGGCAGCTCGCCCGCCCGGTCGGCGGTCTCCAGAAGGGCGGTGCCGGTGGTGCCCGGCGCGGCGTCCTCGAGGATGCGGGCGATCGCGGGGAGGGCCGTCTCGTCGCCCGCGAGGGTGAGGTGGCGCGCATCGGGCATCCAGCCGCCGCCCGGGCCCATCAGCCCGACCGCGTCGCCGGGCCGCGCGTTGGCGAGCCAGGCGCAGGTGGGCCCGCGCCCGTGGCGATAGGCGTCGAGGGTCATGCGCCCCGTTTCGGGATCGACCCGGCGGATGGTGTAGACGGCCACATGGGGCGCGTCCGGCCCGTCGGGCCAGCGCACCCGGCCCGAGGCGTCGACCCCGGGCCAGGCCGGCGGGCGGCCCCGGGGCGGCAGGACGAGGCGCAGGTGGATCCCCTCGCGGGCGAAGGCGGCGAGGTCGGGCGCCTCGACCTCCAGCCGCCAGAAGGCGGGCCCGAGCGGCGCCACGCCGACCACGCGCCCGGCGCGGAAATTGGGCGGCAGGTCGCGCTCGGGCAGGGCGTCGGACCAGGCGAGACCGCCCAGGAGCGCGGCGTCGACCCCCTCGATCCGGGCGACGACGGATTCGCGCAGCATGAAGGCGTTGGCCTCGGTCGCCGCGGAGATGCGGATATGGAGCGCGCGGTCGTTCGCGCGCAGGCGGATGCGCCCGATCCCGGTGTCGAGCTCCACCCGGCCGGGGCTCTCGGCGTGCACGGGCTGGTCGTATTCGCGCGCGGTGGCGACCACGTGGTCGAGAAGCGCCCCGGCCCGGGCGGTATCGAGGCGGCCGGTGACGTCCGGGTGGGTCGGGGTTGTCAGCATGGCGGAAATCCGACTAATTTCATCGTGCTCCGGTATCTCCCCCTCCGTGTGGCGGATTTCCGGGGGCTCCGCAATCCCGATTAAAACACTTGACTATTCCGCTGGCCGATGGGAGGCGATGGCGACGATGCGCCCGTCCATCCGGCCGGGCCCCTGCCTTTTTCGTCGGAGGATGCGCCCCATGCGCCGTTTCCAGATCGCCGCGACCCTGGCCGCGGTCGCCCTCGCCGGCCCCGCCCTGGCCCAGGACGACGTTCCCGCGCCCGGCCTGTCGGTGGAGCTCAACGCGGCCCAGGACGGGCCGGGGGGCTGCACCTTGAGCTTCGTCATCGACAACGGCCGCGACGACGACGTGGCCAAGGCCGTCTACGAGACGGTGCTGTTCGACACGGACGGCCAGGTGGAGCGGCTGACCCTGTTCGACTTCGGCACCCTGCCCGCGGGGCGCCCGCGGGTGCGCCAGTTCACCCTGCCGGACACTTCCTGCGGCGATATCGGGCGCATCCTTGTCAACGGGGCGAGCACCTGCGAGGCGGCCGAGGAGGGGGCGTGCATGGCGGGCCTGACCCTGTCGAGCCGCACCGGGATCGAGGTGGTCGGATGATGGACGCGGTGGTCACGGGCGTCTCGCGCATCTACGAGCTCGGCGGAACGGTCGTGCTGGTCCTGATCGGCGCGGCGATCGTGGCGTTGGCCGTCATTCTCTACAAGCTGTGGCAGTTCGCGGCGGCTGGCGTGGGGCGCCACCGGGCGCTGGCGCGGGCCATCGACGCCTGGGACCGGGGCGAGCGGGGCGAGGCGCGCAGCCAGCTCTCGGCCTCGCGCTCCTATCTCGCGCCGGTGATCGGCATGGCGCTGTCCGCCCCCGACGTGCCGGAGGCGCAGACCCGGCTCGCCGCCGAGGCCGAGACCCGCTTTGCCGGGTTGGAGCGGGGCCTGCGCTTTCTCGACATGGTGGCGCAGCTCGCGCCGCTCCTGGGCCTGTTCGGCACGGTCCTGGGCATGATCGAGGCGTTCCGCTCGCTGCAGGAGGCGGGTGCCCAGGTGGACCCGTCGATCCTCGCGGGGGGCATCTGGGTGGCGCTCATGACCACCGCCGCCGGCCTCGCCGTGGCGATGCCCGTGGCCCTGATCCTGTCGTGGTTCGAGGGCCGGATGGAGGCCGAGCGGGTGCTGGCCGAGCGCGCGATCGCCACGATCCGCGCGCCCCTGGGCTCCCGCGACGGGCGATCGGGGGAGCGGGTGGCGCCCGTCGCCGCCGCCCATGGCTGAGAGGGGCCGGACGCGTCGCAGGCGGCTGTCGCTGACCTCGCTGATCGACGTGATCTTCCTGTTGCTGCTGTTCTTCATGCTGACCTCGACCTTCTCGCGCTTCGCCGAGGTGGAGCTGTCGGCCGCCGCGCCCGCGGGGGCGGCGGGGCAGGCGCGCCCGGTCTTCCTGCGCCTCGCCCCGGACGCGGTGAGCGTCAACGGCGAGGCGGTGGCGATGGCGGGGCTCGGCGAGGCGCTGGCCCACGAGGGAGAGGACGTTCGCCCGGTCCTCGTCTCGCTTTCTGGGGAGGTGACCGCGCAGCGGCTGACCGACCTTCTGGGCGCACTCCGGGGCGTGCCGGGCATCGCGCCCACGGTGCTGGGAGGGGGGGCATGATCCGCCGCCGACCCCGCGCATCGGGCCGCGAGCCCACCATCGCGCTCATCAACGTGGTGTTCCTGATGCTGGTGTTCTTCATGGTGGCGGGAACGATCGCGCCGCCCATGGAGAGCGACCTGTCGCTGGTCAGGACCGAGGACCTGGAGGGCCGCGCGCCCCCCGACACGCTGGTGGTGGATGCGACGGGCGCGCTGTCCTATCGCGGCGCGCCCGTGGAATCCGCCGCCGCGTTCGCGGCAGGGCTGACCGAGGCGGAACGGGCCGCGATCCGGGTGGTGCCCGACCGCGACCTGGCCGCCGCCGACCTGGTGCGCCTGGCCACCGAGCTGCGGGGCGCGGGGGCCGAGCGGGTGCTGGTGGTGACGGAACGGGGGCTGGAATGATCCCGCGCTCGCGTATCGCCAAGGGGGCCGCGCTGGTCCTGTCCCTCGCCGCGGCGGGGGCGGCGGCGTCCGTCGGCCTGGCACCCGAGCCGGTGGAGATCGCGGGCGGCGGCGCCGCGCCGGTGGAGGCGCGCCTCGGCAGCAGCTTCGAGGACCTCTCGGCCGGGACCCTGAGCGGCGAGACCCCGTCGGACACCGTGACGCCGGACGCGCCGCCGCCAGCCGAGACGCCCCCCGTGGAGGCGGCCCCGGCGGAGGCCCCCGAGGCGGCGGCCCCGCTCGCGCCCGCCGCGCCGGTCGTCGCCGTTCCGGATGCGACCCCTCCGGAAACGACCTCCCCCGAGGCGACCCCGCCCGAGACCACCCAGCCCGAGACGGTGACGGGAGAGGAGCCCCCGGGCACCGTCACGGCCTCGCGCAGGCCGCCGGAGCGGCCCGCGCCGTCGCCCGAGCCAGCACCCCAGCCCGAGCGGCAAGCCGAAGCCCCCGCGCGGGGCAACGCGGAGCGTTCGTCCCGGGCGGGCAGCGCCACCGGGCAGGCCGAGGCGACCGCCCCTGCCCGGAACTCTGGCGGGGGAACGGCGCAGAGCGCGGGCAACGCCGCCGCCTCGAACTATCCCGGCGAGGTGATGGCCCGCCTGAGCCGGGTGCCGCGGCCCCGGGTGCGGGCGCGCGGCGCGGCCACGGTGGCCTTTGCCGTCGCGCCCGGCGGCGGGCTGGCGACGGCGCGCGTGGCGCGATCCTCCGGGTCGGCGGAGCTGGACCGGGCGGCGCTGGCGCTGGTGCGCCGCGCGGCCCCGTTCCCGGCCCCGCCGCCGGGCGCCCGGCGCGATTTCTCGATCCGCATCGCGGGCCGCTAGGGCCGCCGAGGCCCGGGCAGGTTCGGCTCGCGGCCCGATCGGGGCCGGGGGAGGCAACGCAAGGGGATCGTTGTGGCCGGGGCCGAGGATCGGATAGAAGACGCGCGATCCGAATCCGGATCCGGGAAGGTGCGCATGCCGTTCGTCGATACCGCAAAGACCGCCTCTGCGCCGGCCGAGTTTCGCTCGCCGGCCGAACAGACTCGCGCGCTGGCGGAGTTCGGGATCTTCGCGCTCCAGTCGGACGACCTGTCGGAGGTGCTCGCGCGGGCCTGCCGGCTGGCCGTGGCGGGACTGGGCGAGCGGATCGCCAAGATCATCGAGGTTCGGGGCGATGCGCTCTATCTCCGGCACACGCTGGGATTCGATCCCGCCGAGGCGGATCGCTGGCTGGAGCCCGGGCATGGCTCGTCGGCCGGCCACGCGCTGATGACCGGCACCGCCACCGCGTCGAGCGACGCGGCCGCCGACACCCGCTTCGACCGCGCGATGGTGATCGCGGACATGGATATCCGGTCGCTGGTCAATGTGCTGATCCCCGATTTGACGGGGAGGCAGGATTGGTACGGGGTGCTGGAGGTGGACAGCCGCGACGCGCGTGGCTTTTCGGATTACGAGATCGCGTTCCTGCAGTCCTGCGCCAACCTGGTCGCGGCGGCGATCGGGCGCCAGAAGGTGCGCCGCGAAGAGGCGGCGGAGGCGCGCGCCCGCACTTGGCAGATCGAGCGGCTGGGTGCGCTGTTCGAGCAGGCGCCGGGCTTCGTGGTGGCACTGGCGGGCCCCGAGCACCGGATCGAGTTCGCCAACGCCGCCTTCCGGCGGCTGTTTCCCGATCGGACCGTGACCGGGCGGCCCTTCCTCGACGCGGTGCCGGACCTCACCGGGCTCGACCCCCAGCGCGCCCTCGACGACGTGCGCCGCACGGGCGAGGTGCGCGCCTACGAACGCGTGCAGTTCGATTCCTGGCCCACCGGCGCGGGGTCGGCGCGCCGGCTCTGGGCCGACTTCGTCTATCAGCCGATCCTCGACGAGGCGGGCAAGACCACGGGCATCCTGTTGCAGGGGCAGGACGTGACGGCTCATGTGCTGGCCGAGGAGCGGGTCTCGCTGATCAACGAGGAGCTGCGCCACCGCATCCGCAACCTGATCGCCATGATCGGCATCGTGGCGCGCCAGACCTTGCGCGGCCGCGCCGAGCCGGAGGCGCTGGAGACGTTCGAGCGGCGGCTGGGAGCGTTCGGGACGGCCCAGGCCACCCTGGGCGGGCGCACCGATGCCCGCGCCGGGGTGGGCGCGGTGGTGGAGGCGGCGCTGGCGGTCCACGATCCCGGCGGCGCGCGCTACCTTATCGAGGGCGACGACACGGTCCTGTCGGGCAAGCAGGTCACGACATTGACGCTGATCGTCCACGAGCTGGCCACGAACGCGGCCAAGCACGGCGCGCTGTCGGACGCCCGGGGCAGGGTGCGGATCACGTGGCGCCTGGGAGAGACATTCGTGTTCGAATGGCGCGAGGAGGGCGGGCCGGAGGTGGCCCCGCCCGCGCGCACGGGCTTCGGCTCGACCTTGCTGCGCCACCTGGCCGAGGCCGATTTTGAAGGGCGGGGCGAAACCGAGTTCGCGCCGGGGGGCCTCGTCTACACGCTGGTCGCGCCCGCGCGCGCGTTGGGCGGCTAGCCTCCAGGCGTCGCGGCGGAAGTTTCGGCCGGACCGCGCCTTTCGGACGCAGTCGTCAGGAACCGATTAACCACCGGTCGCCTTGTCCGGGGACGACATCGCACACGCAAAGGAGCGCGCCCCGTGAACAACCTCATCTATCTCGTTGGACTTATCGTGGTCGTCCTCGTCGTCATCAATGTGGTCGCCTGAACTGGCGACTCGAACCGGAGTACAATGTTATGAGTGATCCCGATCCGAACGATCGCCACGTCGACCGGGAGGCCGGCGAAGACGCGCGCCGCTCGGCCGAGCGCCTCGCCGAAGACGCCCGCGCCACTGCCGAAGACCTGGGCGGCCGCGCCCGCGACGAGGCCTGGTCCCAGGCCGACCGCGCCAAGGGCGGCGTGGCCACCGAGATGTCGGGCATCGCGGATGCCCTGCGCAAGGCGGCCCGCGACATGCGCGAGGGCTCGCCCCAGGAACGCACCTTCGGCCAGATCGCCGAAGGGCTGGCCGACGCCTCCGAGGCGGTACGCAACCGCGACGTGGGCGAGCTGGCCGGCGACGTGAGCGATTTCGCCCGCCGCAACCCGCTGGCCTTCCTCGGCGGTGCCGCGCTGGCAGGCTTTGCCGCCACGCGCTTCGCCAAGGCGTCCGCCAGCACGCCGCGGGACACGACACCCGCGTCGTCCTCGGGCTCGCAGGGCGCGACGTCGCTGCCCTCCACCTCGACGACGCCCGTGTCGTCGGGCTCGGCTGCCTCGACATCGCCCTACGGCGGTTCGTCGTCCGGCAGCGCGTCGTCCGGCAGTTCGTCCTACGGCGCCTCGTCGCCGGGCGGTTCCGCCTCCGGCACGTCCGGGTCCGTGGCCGCGCCCGCGACGGTGACATCGTCGGGACGGGTCAGCCCGGGCGGCTCCGAAGCGACGCCGGCCGGTGCCGTGCCCCCCGAGACGCCGGATCGTGACCGCATTCCCGGTCCGGCCACCTCGCCCACGGGCACCACGCCCGGAACCGGGGCGTCGTCCACCGCGCGGCCCTCGCCCACCGCCACCAGAACGCCGGGAGATTCGTGATGTCCGATACCGACCACCAGAAGAGGGACTCCGCCGGCGACCGGACCGGCGATCGCCTCCGTGACGACCGGACCCGCGGCGACGACGGCGCCCGTCGCCAGATCCGCGACAGCGGCACCCTGGCCGGGGAGGTCCTGCAAAGGGTCGTCGCGCTTTTGCGCGGCGAGGTGGACCTGTTCCGCGCCGAGATGGACCAGAACGTCCGCAAGGCCGGCGCCGCGCTCGGCATGATCGTCGCCGGCGTGGTGATCCTGCTCGTGTCGCTTAACGTTCTGGCCTCCGCGCTCGTCGCGGCGATCACCGAGCTCGGCCTCGAGGCCGGATGGGCCGCGCTGATCGTGGGTGTCGTCCTGGCGATCATCGCCGCGATCCTCGCCAAGAAGGGGACGAGCGACCTGCAACTGGCATCTCTCGCGCCGACGCGCACCACGCGCAACGTGGAACGCGACAGCGAGACCGTTAAGAAGGCATTGTGAGATGAGCGATACCAGAACACCCGACGACATCGAGCGCGAGCTCGAAGAGAACCGCGAGGGGCTGCGCTCCTCCATCGCCGCGCTGCAGGATACCTTCTCGCCCGAGACGATCTTCCGCAGCGTGACCGACAATGTGGGCCGCCACGGCGGCGATTTCGGCAAGTCGATCGGCGCGGCGGCGCGCGAGAATCCGCTGGCGCTGGCCGTCACGGGCGTGGGCCTGGGCTGGCTGATCTTCGGCCGTGGCCCGAGTGCCGACAGCATCGAGCGCAGCGCGCGACGCGCCGGCGACAGTGATCTGACGCTCGGCGGCAAGCGTCGCACCGCGTATGGCGAAGGCGCGGATGCCAGCATCGGCCCGCGCGGGCCGGTGCCCGAGGGCGACGCGCCCAACTGGATGTCCGACGAGAATCGCGGGCCGACCATGGGCCAGCGGGCGCGGGCAAGCTGGCACAATGCCGGCAGCCGGATGCGCTCTGCCGGAACGGGGGCCTCCGATACGGCCGGACGTGTCCGTGACCGGTCCAACGACATGGGCCGGCGCCTTTCGGAAGGCACGGAGCACATGGGCGAGGAGGCGCGCGAGCGCATCGTCGCCGCCCGCGAGCAGGCCGTCATCGCCAGCGAACGCGCGAGCCAGAGCATGAGCCGAGGCGCCGACCGGGCGGTCGACTTCTTCGAGGAGCACCCGATCGTGGCCGGCGCGCTCGCCTTCGCCGTGGGTGCGGCCATCGCGGGCGGACTGCCCCGGTCGCGCTACGAGGACGAGCATTTCGGCGCCGAGAGCGACCGCCTCTACGGTGAGGCGGAGCGCGTCTTCGCCGAGGAGCGGGCCAAGGCCGAACGGGTCGCCGGCGCCGCGCTCGACGAGGCGCGCACCGTGGGCGACGAGGTCCGCAAGGACGCCGAGTCCGCCAAGGACCGCGCCGACTCGGAGACGCAAGGCGAAGGCAGCGCCACGGATGCGGCCGTGGACCGTACCGAGGACGCCGCCCGCCGGGTGGCCGACGCCGCCGGAGCCAAGGCGCGCGAAGAGAACTTCGGCCCCTCGCGCGGCTGACGACGACACTCGGCGCCCGCGGGGGAAATCCCTGCGGGCGCCACGCGTATTCGACCGGGGGTCGCGGTGTCGCGTCCGCCCGGCGGTGTTATGATCCCGCGAAACACGGGACGCTGAGGGGAAACGGATGAGCGGACTGGTCGCGCTACTCGACGACGTGGCGGCGATCGCCAAGGTCGCATCGGCCTCGGTGGACGACGTGATGGGACAGGCCATGAAGGCCTCGTCCAAGGCTGCGGGCGCGGTGGTGGACGACGCGGCGGTGACGCCCAAGTACCTCACCGGGTTCTCGGCCGAGCGCGAGCTTCCCATCGTGTGGAAGATCGCGCGCGGGTCGCTGTTCAATAAGCTGGTGATCCTGCTGCCGGTGGCGCTCCTGCTCACGGTGTTCGCGCCATGGGCGATCTCGCCGCTTCTGATGATCGGCGGCCTCTACCTGTGCTTCGAGGGCGCGGAGAAGATCTGGCACGCGATCAACCCGTCCGACCACCACTCCGAGGAGCTGGTCAAGGACAAGATGAGCGCGGCCAAGCTGGAGGAGAAGAAGGTCCGCGGCGCGGTCAAGACCGACTTCATCCTGTCCGCCGAGATCATGACCATCGTGCTGAACGCCCTGCCGCCCGACGGCTCGATCGTGCGCACGGGGCTGAGCCTGGCGGTGGCGGGGGTGATCATCACCATCGCCGTCTATGGCTCGGTGGCGCTGATCGTGAAGGCCGACGACGTGGGCCTGCACCTGGCCGCCCGGAAAGGCGGCGGCTGGCTGGCCGCGATCGGGCGGGGCATCGTCAAGGGGATGCCCTGGGTGATGAAGCTGCTGGTCGTGGTGGGCACGGCGGCGATGGTCTGGGTCGGCGGATCGATCATCGTGCACGGGCTGCACGAGATGGGATGGCACGCGCCGTCCGAGATGATCCACTCGGTCGCCGTGGCCGCGGGACAGGCGATCGGCGTCTATGTGGGCGCGGTGGAATGGTTCGTGACCGCGTTCCTCGACGGGATCGTGGGGGTCGTGCTGGGAGGTCTGATGATCCCGGTGGCGACCTGGGTGATCGGCCCGGCGATGGCCGCGGTGAAGCCCGTCTTCTCGACCCAGAAGTGAGAGAAACGCTGTCGGATTTCCGGCGAAGTCCCGTCGGAGATCCGGAACAGCGCCCGCTTGGGGGCGATCAGGCGGTGACGCCGGCCCTCTCCTCCCACAACCGCTCGGCCGTGTCCTCGGGCGCGGAGATGCCCGCGGTGTCGAGCGCGAGCGCGGCGGTGGAGGTGACGATGGCCCGGGCGAAGGGGTCGGGGCGGGTGCCGTCCCACAGGCCCGCGAGCGCGGGCGAGTCCTGCGGCGCGTCGGCCAGGCGGCGATGGGCGTCCACCGGGCGGCCCGTGAGGCCGGTCCAGCTTTGCCCGTCCCTGAGCCCGAAGGTGGCGATGTCCTTGGCGGGGTGATGCTCGAACTCGCCGCCGCCGCCCTTCAGCACCGTCAGTCGCGGCAGGCCCATCAGGTGGGCGGCGTCCGACTGAAGCTCCCTGTAGGGGGGGTGGAACACGCCCTGGACCGCGGCCGCCGCCCGGCCGGGATTGAGCATCCGGCAGACGGTATTGACGCAGGAGCGCAGGCCGAGCGCATCGCGCAAGGACAAGAGCGCCATGATCCGGGGAGAAAAGTGTTCGAGCGGCAAATAGGCGATGCCGCTCCCCTCGAGCGCGCGGGCGGCGTCGGCGACGGAGGCGGCCTGCGGGATGCCGAGGGGGGCAAGCGCCTCGCGCACGGAGGCGCCCGCGCCCTGGTGGCTGTTCCAGCCGTGGAGCAGGACCGGAACGCCCGCCGCTGCGACGAGCCTGGCCGACAGCAGGAACCACGGCAGGCCGCGCGAGCGTCCGGCGGCGTAGCTGGGCCAGTCGAGCCCGGGAGCCGCGGGGAAGTCGGGCAGGGCGGCGCGGGCGGCGGTGGCGAATCCCGCGATCTCCTCGGCGGTCTCGCCCTTCATCCGCATCAGCATCAGGATCGCGCCGACGGCGTGGGGGTCGGCGTCCTCGCGCATCATCAGGGTCATGGCCTCGAACGCCTCGTCCATGGTCATGGAGCGGGCGCGGCCCTGGCCGCGGGCCAGGATGCGGACATGGGTGGCGAGGGTCATGGGCGGCCTCCCGGCGGGTATCGGGTGAAGCGGCGGGCGCGGGCCCGCCGGGAGGAAGGGTCGTCCATCGCCCCGGCCGCTTCAAGCCCGGCCGCTTCAAGCCCGGCCGCTTCAAGCCCGGGCGGGGAGAGGTCGGGGGGCGCCCCGCTTTGCCCCGGGGCGGCCGCAATCTACGTCGCGGTGGGAAGGACCGACATCTCGACGCCCGGCCCCCCCGGATGCCCGAACCCCGAAAGGATGCCATGCGAACCCTCGCCCTTTGTGCCGCCACGATCCTGACCGCAGCCCCCGCCGCCGCCGAGACGCTGAGATGGGCGCGCGCGGGCGACGGCCTGACGCTCGACCCCCATGCCCAGAACGAGGGCGGGACCCATACGCTGAACCACCAGATCTACGAGCCGCTGGTCCTGCGCGACACGGACGGCGAGCTGGTGCCGGCGCTGGCGACCGAATGGGAGGTGAGCGAGGACGACCCCACCGTGTGGCGCTTCACCCTGCGCGAGGGGGTGACGTTCCACGACGGGGCGGCGTTCACGGCCGAGGACGTGGTGTTCTCCTTCGAGCGGGCGTTGTCGGACAACTCGGCCATGAAGGAGCTGCTGGGCTCGATCACCGAGATCCGGGCGGTGGACGAGCACATGGTGGAATTCGTCACCGACGGGCCGAACCCGATCCTGCCCAGCAACTTCACCAACCTGCTCGTGATGGACAGCGGCTGGGCGGAGGAGAACGACGCGGTGGAGGTGCAGGATTTCGCCGGTGGCGAGACGACCCATGCCGCGATGAACGCCAACGGGACCGGGGCCTATGTGGTGGAGAGCCGCGAGCCGGATACCCGCACGGTGCTGACCCAGTTCGACGGCTACTGGGGGCAGGGGGAGTTTCCGCTCGACGTGACGCGGATCGACTTCACCCCGATCCAGAACCCGGCCACGCGGATCGCCGCGCTCCTGTCGGGGGAGGTGGACTTCATCCAGGACGTGCCGGTCCAGGACCTTAGCCGCGTCGAGGGCGCGGGCGGGCTCGTGGTGCGCACGGCGCCGCAGAACCGCTCCATCTTCTTCGGGATGGAGCAGGGCAAGGACGACCTGGAGACCGACAGCATCGAGGGCGAGAACCCGTTCGCCGACGTTCGGGTGCGCCGGGCGATGAACATGGCCGTCGACCGGCAGGCGATCCAGAGGATCGTCATGCGGGGCCAGTCGGACCCCGCTGGCATGATCGCGCCGCCTTTCGTCAACGGCTGGAGCGAGGCGCTGGACGCCCTGCCCGAAGGCAGCCTGGAGGAGGCGCAGGCGCTGATGGAGGAGGCCGGATACGGCGACGGCTTCCGCGTGCAGATGGACTGCCCCAACGACCGGTACGTCAACGACGAGGCGATCTGCCAGGCGGTCGTGGGCATGATGGGCCGGATCGGCATCACCGTGGCGCTGAACGCGGTGCCCAAGGCGCAGTTCTTCCCGCTCGTCACCGGCGACGACACCGAGTTCTACCTGGTGGGCTGGGGCGTTCCGACCTTCGACAGCGAATACGTGTTCAACTTCCTCGTCCACAGCCGGACGGGCGACCGGGGCTCGTGGAACGCCACCGGATATGGCAACGCGGAGGTGGACGGGATGATCGAGAGCCTGTCGTCGGAGATCGACGAGGGCGCGCGCGACGCCACCATCGAGGCGATCTGGGAGCGGATGGCCGAGGACGTGGTGTACCTGCCGCTTCACAACCAGGTGCTCAACTGGGGCATGCGCGAGAGCGTCGAGGCGGAGGTGGACCCCGAGGACCAGCCCAAGTTCAAGCGCTTCTCGCTGCAATGAGCTTTGTGCCCGCTTATGCCGTGACCGGCCGGGGAGCCTGAACCCGTGCTCGCCTATGTCCTTCGCCGGATCGGGCAGTCGGTCCTGGTGCTGCTGGTCACGGGGCTGGTGGCGTTCTCGATGTTCCGGTTCGTGGGCGACCCGGTGGACAACATGCTGGGACAGGAGCGCACCCAGGCCGACGTGGAGCGGCTGCGCGACCGGCTGGGCCTCGACGAGCCGTTCGCGGTGCAATACTGGAGCTTCCTCACCAACGCGGCGCGGGGCGATTTCGGGCTGTCCTATCGCCAGGGGCGGCCGGTGGCCGAGATCATCGCCGAGCGGCTGCCCGCGACGCTGGAGCTTGCCGCCGTGTCGGCGGTGCTGGCGGTGGTGCTGGGCGTGGCTTTCGGCATCTATGCCGCGATCCGGCGGGGAGGGTGGCTCGCCAACGCGATCATGACCGCGTCGCTCATCGGGGTATCGCTGCCCACGTTCCTGATCGGCATCCTCTTAATCTGGATCTTCTCGGTGGAGCTGGGCTGGCTGCCCTCCTACGGGCGGGGGGAGGTGGTGGACCTCGGGTGGTGGAGCACCGGGTTCCTGACCGCGAGCGGGCTGAAGGCGCTGATCCTGCCGGCGATCACGCTTGGGCTCTACCAGATGACGCTGATCATGCGGCTGGTGCGCTCGGAGATGATGGAGGCACTGGGGCAGGACTTCGTCCGCTTCGCCCGGGCGCGGGGGCTGCCCGAGCGCGCCGTGACCCTGCGCCACGCGCTGCGGAACGTGGCCGTGCCGGTGATCACGGTGACGGGGCTGCAACTGGGCTCGATCATCGCGTTCGCGATCATCACCGAGACGGTGTTCCAGTGGCCGGGCGTGGGGCTTCTCTTCATCAACGCGGTGCAGTTCGTGGATATTCCGATCATGGCCGCGTATCTGATGGGGATCTCGGTGATGTTCGTGGGCATCAACCTAGTGGTGGACCTGAGCTATCTCGCCATCGACCCGCGGCTGCGCGCGGGTGCCGGGGGGCGGACATGAGCCGGATGGCGCGCGCCTGGGACAGCGACCTGGCCTACGGCTTTCGCCGCTCGCCGCTGGCGGTGCTGTCGCTCGCCGTGCTCCTGATGCTGGTGGCGGGCGCCGTGCTGGCGCCGCTCGTGGCGCCGACGGACCCGTTCGACCCCGCCTCGCTGGACCTGATGAACGGCTTCACCCCGCCCCTGACGGAGAACGAGTTCACCGGCGAGCGCTTCCTTCTGGGCACCGACGACCAGGGGCGCGACGTGTTCTCGGCCATCCTCTTTGGCATGCGGATCTCGCTCATGGTGGGGGTGCTGGCGGTGATGCTGGCCATGGTGATCGGCGTGAGCCTCGGCCTTGTCGCGGGGTTCCGCGGCGGGCTGGTGGACAGCGTGGTGATGCGCGCCGCCGACGTGCAGCTGACATTTCCCGCGATCCTGGTGGCGATGCTGATCTTCGGCGTGGCCAAGGGGATCACGCCGGTCGAGTACCGCGACCAGATGGCGATCTGGGTGCTGGTTCTGGCCATCGGGTTCAGCGACTGGGTGCAGTTCGCCCGCGTGGTGCGCGGCGCGACCATGGTGGAGCGCGACAAGGACTACGTGCAGGCCGCGCGCCTGACCGGGCGGGGGAGCCTGTCGATCATGCTGCGCCACGTGCTGCCCAACGTGCTTTCGCCGGTGCTGGTGATCGCCACGATCTCGCTGGCGCTGGCGATCATCGCGGAGGCGACCTTGAGCTTTCTCGGCGTGGGCGCGCCGCCCACGCAGCCCTCCCTGGGCACGCTCATCCGCATCGGGCAGGACTTCCTCTTCTCGGGCGAGTGGTGGATCCTGGCGTTCCCGGCGGCGACCCTGCTGGCGCTGGCACTGAGCGTGAACCTCCTCGGCGACTGGCTGCGCGACACCCTTAACCCGAGGTTGAAATGAGTGCCCCCGATCCGGTCCCGCCCGCTCTGGAGCTGCGCAACCTGCGGGTGGATATCCCGACGCGGCGCGGCACGCTCCGCGCGGTGGACGACGTCTCCTTCGCCATCGCGCCGGGCGAGATCCTGGGCGTGGTGGGCGAGTCGGGGGCCGGCAAGTCCATGACCGGCAACGCGGTGATCGGCCTGCTGGACCCGCCCGCGCGGATCGCGGGGGGCGAGGTGCACCTGAACGGGCGGCGGATCGACACCCTGGGGCGTGGCGCCCTGCGGCGCATCCGGGGGGCGGAAATCGGCATGGTCTTCCAGGACCCGACCAGCTCGCTCGATCCGCTCCTGACCATCGGCGACCAGCTCGTGGAGACCATGCGCGCCCATCTCGACATCTCGGGGAAGGCGGCGCGGGCGCGCGCGGTGGCGGCTCTGGAGGAGGTGGGCATCCCCGGCGCGCGGGACCGGATCGACAGCTATCCGTTCCAGTTCTCGGGGGGGATGCGCCAAAGGGTGGTGATCGCGCTGGCGCTCTGCGCCGAGCCGTCGCTGGTGATCGCCGACGAGCCCACGACCGCGCTCGACGTGAGCGTGCAGGCCCAGATCATCGCGCTTCTGAAGCGGCTCTGCGCCGAGCGGGGCACGGCAGTGATGCTGGTGACCCACGACATGGGCGTGATCGCCGAGACAGCCGACCGGGTGCTGGTGATGTATGCGGGCCGGATGGCCGAGCTGGGCCCGGTGCGGGAGGTGATCGACCGTGCGCGCCATCCCTATACCGCGGGGCTGATGGCCTCGACCCCCGCCGCGTCGCGGGGCGCGCGCAGGCTCTACCAGATCCCGGGGGCGATGCCGCGGCTGACGGACCTGCCGGAGGGCTGCCCGTTCCACCCCCGATGCCCGAAGGCGCAGGAGGATTGCCGGCGCGTGCCCCGCCCGACGCTCGCCGCGGACGGGGGCCGGGCGGCCTGCCTGCACCCGCTCGACCCGGAAAGGGGGGCCGAGGACGTGGCCCGCGCGGCGGAGGGAACCGCGCGATGAGCGGGCGGCCCCTCGTGCGGGTGGAGAGCCTGTCGCGCCGGTTCGACGTCTCGCCTCCGTGGCTCGACCGGGTGATCGGGCGCAAGCCGCGCCGGGTGCTGGGCGCGGTGGTGGACGTGTCGTTCGAGATCCCCCAGGGCGGCGTCTATGCCCTCGTGGGAGAATCCGGGTCGGGCAAGTCCACGATCGCCAAGATGGTGGTGGGCCTCCTGCCGCCGTCGGAGGGCGCGGTGGAGATCGAAGGGGCGGGCCCCGCGGCCGCGCGGGACCGGGGCGCGGTGCAGATGATCTTCCAGGACCCCCATTCGAGCCTCAATCCGCGCTGGAAGGTGCGCGACATCATCGCCGAGCCGGCGCGGGCGCGGGGCCGGGATACGGACGGGCTGGCCGAGCGGCTGCTGGAGCTGGTCGGCCTCTTTGCCGAGGATGCGGGGCGTCATCCGCACGAGTTCTCGGGCGGGCAGCGGCAGCGGATCTCCATCGCCCGGGCGCTGGCCTCGGAGCCGCGGCTGATCGTGGCCGACGAGCCCACCTCGGCGCTCGACGTGAGCGTGCAGGCGCAGGTGATCAATCTGATGTCGGACCTGCGCGAGGCGCATGGGCTGACCTATCTCTTCATCAGCCACGACCTGACGGTGGTGGAGCACGTGGCCGACACGATCGGTGTGCTCTATCTGGGCCGGCTGGTGGAGGAGGCGGGATCGGACGAGCTGTTCGCCGACCCCAGGCACCCCTATACCCGGATGCTGCTGGCGGCCGCGCCCCGGATCGACGGGCGGCGGGAGGGCGCCGCGCCACCCCCCGCGGGCGAGATCCCCGACCCGGCGGACCCGCCCTCGGGATGCGTGTTTCACCCCCGGTGCCCGATCGCGGTGGAGCGCTGCCGCCGCGAGGTGCCCCGGATGCGGGACGTGCGCGGCGTGCGCGTGGCCTGCCACCTGGCCGAGTAGGACGGTCAGTCCACCGGGTCGGGGACGGGCTTGCCGGGTGCCGTGCGGTGGACGAGGGGGGCGTTCGCGGCGGCGTGGGCATCGGCCTGGGCGGTCAGGGCGGCGCGGTGGGGCGACTTGATGCATACGGGGTCGGTCGCGGCCGGGTCGCCCACGATGGCCATGGCCTGGCAGCGGCAGCCGCCGAAATCCACCCGCTTGCGCTCGCAGGAGGCACAAGGCTCCTGCATCCAGTCGGTGCCGCGATAGGCGTTGAAGGCCGAGCCGTGATACCACGTCCGTTCCAGCGTGGTGTCGCGCACGTTGTCGAAGCTGAGATGCGGGATCGACGAGGCGGCGTGGCAGGGCATGACGGCGCCGTCGGGGGCCACGACGAGGCCGGTGGAACCCCAGCCGCCCATGCATTTCTTGGGATAGTCGGAGTGATAGTCGGCGGGGACGTAGTCGATCACCAGCGTCCCCTTCAGACGGGCGCGGGCCTCGGCCACGATGGCGTCGGCCTCGCGCGCCTGTTCGCGGGTGGGCATCATGGCGTCGCGGTTCCTGAGCGCCCAGCCGTGGAACTGGACGGTGGCGACCTCGATCCGGCGCGCGCCCATCTCCACCGCCATCTCGATGGCGCGGGGGAGCTGGTGGAGGTTCTGGCGGTGCGGAACGGCGTTGAGCGTCAGCGGAAAGCCGATGTCGCCGATCCAGCGGGCGACCTGCATCTTGCGGTCGAACCCGCCGCGGTAGCCGCCGATCCTGTCGGCCATGTCCGCATCGGTGCCCTGGAGCGAGAGCTGGACGTGGTCGAGCCCGGCGGCATCGAGTGCCGCGAGGCGCCGCTCCGTCAGGCCGATGCCGGAGGTGATGAGGTTGGTGTAGAGGCCCGCCTCTCGCGCGGCGCGCACCAGCGGCTCCAGGTCGCGGCGGGAGGCGGGCTCGCCGCCCGAGAGGTGGAGCTGCAGCACGCCCAGGGCGGCCGCCTGGGCGAACACGCCGGCCCAGGTCTCGGTGTCGAGCTCGGCCTCCTGGCGGGCGAGCTCCAGCGGGTTGGAGCAGTAGGGGCAGGAGAGCGGGCAGCGGTGGGTGAGTTCGGCCAGCATGGCGATGGGGGGGCGTGGGTCGGTCATCTGACCTCCAGGAATCTGCGGTCGCGGAGCGCGCGGAGGAAACCGGCCGCGTCGCTCTCGATCTGGTCCGGGCTGGCGTCGTACGCGGCGGCGAGCGCATCGGCGATGGCGCCGAAGGAGCGGGTGCCGTCGATCTCGGACAGGACCGCGTGGCCCACCGGGTCGAGGGAGATGGCGCGCTCGGGCGCCAGCAGGACCCAGGCATCGCGCACGGCATCGAAGTGGAGGCGCACGCCGCGGGGCAGGTAGGGGACGGCGTCGCGTTCCATCACGCCGCCCGCGCGGCGAGGCCCTCGCCGGGGGCCCACGCGCCGGGGGGGATGCGGGCGGGATCGACATAGGCGGCGTGGAGCGCGTCGAGCTGGGCCCAGAGCACGTCGGTCTTGAACACGAGAGCCGCGGTGGCTGCGTCCTGCTTCTCGGCCGTGTCGGCGTGGGCGAGCACCCAGTCGAGGCCGAAGGCCACGTCCTTGGGGGCCTCCGTCAGGCGGTTGCGGAAGTAGGACAGGGCGTTCTCGTCGGCAAAGTCGTAGTTCTTCAGGAGGCCCGCGATCCGGTCCTCGTGGATCTTGGGGGCGAAGAGCTCGGTCAGTGAGGCGGCGACGGCCTCGAGCAGGGGCCGGTCGCGCACGAAGCGCACATAGGCGTCGACCGCGAAGCGGGTGGCGGGCAGCACGCCCTCGCGGGAGGCGACGTAGTCGGGGTCGAGCCCCACGGCGGTGGCGAGGCGCAGCCAGCGGCGGATGCCGCCCTCGTTCTCGTCGGTGCCGTCGTGATCCTCGATCCGCGAGCGCCAGCGGCGGCGCAGCTCGGGGTCTTCCACGCGGGACATGAAGGCGGCGTCCTTCATCGGGATCGAATGCTGGTAGTAGTAGCGGTTGATCACCCAGGCGCGGACCTGGTCGGGCGAGCAGCCGCCGCCGTGCAGGAGGGCATGGAACGGGTGGCGGTCGTGGTAGCGCTCGGCGCCGATGGCGCGCAGGCGGGCCTCGAACTCCGCTCGGGACTGGGTCATGCGGTGATCTCCATGCCGTCCTGGCCGATGGTCCAGCCGGCGGCCTCGGCCTCGGCCCGCTCGGGACTGTCCGGACGCAGGACGGGGTTGGTGTTGTTCATGTGGACGAAGACCGCGCGCCCCACGCCCATGCCCGCGAAGGCGGCGAGGGAGCCGCGCTCCCCGCTCATGGACATGTGGCCCATCCGGGCGCCGGTCTTGGTGCCGGTTCCCGCGCGGACCATCTCGTCGTCGGACCAGAGGGTGCCGTCGAAGAGGACGAGGGCGGCACCGCGAAGACGGTCGCGCAGATCGTCGGTCAGGGCCGCGCAGCCGGGGATGTAGAAGGCGTCGCGCCCGCCGGCGGACAAGTGGACGCCCACGGTCTGCTCGCCCAGCAGCTCCGTCTCGACGCTCTCGCCCTCCATGTAGAGGGGGACCTTGCCGGGGACGGCGAAGAGGGTGGCGCACAGGCCGGAGGCCAGATCGAACGGCGCGTCGAGCGCCACGGTCCGGCGCGTGACGACGCGGGGGTTCAGCGCGTCGAAGATCGGATTGGCGCGAAGGACGTCGTGAATGCCGCCCGTGGCGAAGAGGTCGAACGCCTGCATCTCCCGCAACGTGAGGAGACCCGCCACGTGGTCGATGTCGCCGTTGGTCACGAGGACGGAGGCGAGAGGCATTTCGCGCAGGCCCGTCGGGTGCAACTCGGGCGACGCGGCCATCTGCTGGCGGATATCGGGGGAGGCATTGAGAATTGCCCAATCTTTGCCGTTGCCGGAAACGGCAAGGGAGGACTGGGTCTGGGCCGTTATCGCGCCTGTTCGCGCGAGGCGGCAGTTCTCGCAGCCGCAGTTCCACTGGGGCAGTCCGCCACCGGCGGCGGCCCCGAGGATGCGCGCGCGGAGCGCCATATGACCCCCGCGCGCCGTCGGCTCAGAACAGGACGGTGTCGTCGCCGCTCTCGGGGCCGTACATGTTGATTTCCATGCCGCACTCGATCTCGCGGATGATGGGTTTCGTCCAGGCCATGTTACTCTCCTCCTCCGGATCGCCGGCCTAGGAACCGGCCGGCAGGATGAACCCAATGTGGCGTGTCCGGGCGCCTCGTTCAACGGTCTCTCCGGGCGCCGGCCTACGCCTTTGGTCGCGGGTGGGGGAACGTGAGGCAATGGGGCGCAGCGCCTCGGAGCCCTGCCCGGCCTAGATGCGACGCGTCGGCGTCGCGGCGCGCGCATCTCGCGGCCTGATGCCATGGCCCGGGGCGGGGCCCGCCGCCGAAAGGGGGCCGGACCGCGACCCCGTCCACCTCGGGACGCCCGAACCTGCAGGAAGGGGAAATCCGATGATCGAACTCCTTTTCGTCGCCTGTCTCAGCGCCGATCCGACCGCCTGCGAACGGCGCAGCCTGGTCTATACCGACATCACGCCCGAGACCTGCGTGCTCGGGGCGCAGCCCGAACTGGCGAAATGGGTCGCGGCGCATCCGAGTTTCGCCATCCGGCGGTGGCAATGCCGCGCCGTGCGCTCCGGCGAGCACGATATCTGATCGCGGGCGATGCACGCTTGTGGCGAGAAGGCGCGTTTGAGGTGCCACGCAAGGTGCTGACATCGCGTGGAGATTCGTTGAGGCAACCAGGGCGGAAGACGATTTGCCGCCCGGCCTTGTTGGCCCGGGCGCGATCGTGCATCTTCCGCTCGCGGAGCGTGCCCAAGGGGGGCGGTTCGGCGAACGGACATCGAAACGCGCTCCGGGAGGCCCGCTCCTCGACCGGGCCGGAGCCGCTGGGAGGGCGCCCATGAAAGGCACGGGGATGTGTCACTGCCGCGCGGCCGCGACGCTTGACGGAGGCCGGGTTTGAGCGCGCGCGTCTGCGCGGCGGTGGCGGCACTGGCCCTGACGGCGCCGCTGCCGCTTTTCGCGCAAGAGGACACGCGCGGATTCCTGCGGCCCCTTGGCCCGATCGCGGAGCTTCAGCGCACCGAACTGATCTGGGCCACGATCCTGATCCTGCTCGCGATCCTGCCGGTCCTCCTCGGCGTTCCCTATATCCTGTGGCGCTACCGGCGGGGGAACACCAAGGCCAAGTACCGGCCTCAGTGGGAGTTCAACACCAAGCTCGAGATCCTGATGTGGGGCGGCCCGACGCTGATCGTCGTGGCGCTGTCGATCTGGCTGGCGCAGGCGGTGTTCCGCATCGACCCCTATCGGACCATCGAGCCCGAGATGGCCGAGAACATGGAATTCGAAATGGAGGGAGAGCCGGTGACGGTGGACGTGATCGGCCTCGATTGGAAATGGCTGTTCATCTATCCCGAGGAGGGGGTGGCGAGCGTCGGGGAGATGGTCCTGCCCGTGGGACGGCCGGTGACGCTGCGGCTGACCACCGACACGGTGATGCAGAGCTTCATGGCCTCGGGCCTGTCGGGACAGATCTACGCGATGGCGGGAATGGTGACGCAGCAGAACCTGATCGCGACCCGCCCCGGCGCCACGCTGGGGACCAACACGCAATACAACGGGGTCGGGTTCGCCAAGCAGCGCGCGCCGGTGCGCGCCGTGGACGGCGATGCCTACGAGGCGTGGCTCGACGAGGCGCGGGACAGCGACCTGGCGCTCGACGACGAGACCTACGCGATCCTGGCCCAGAGCGGCGGCCTCGACCGCGCGCGCAGCGACCTGGGCGTGGCGGGAGAGGGGCCGGTGCGGTTCACCCTGCCGGCGCAGTCGCTCTTCGAGCGGGTGGTGGCGCGCTACATGAACGGGGACGCCGTGGCGCCCGAAGCCCAGCCCGGAAGCCCGTTTTACGATCCGGAGGCGCATGTGCTGCCCCCGGCCGCGGAAATGACCATGGAGCATGACCGATGAACGCTCTCTTCGGCCGCCTGTCGTGGTCCGAGCTGAAACTGTTCGAGACCTTCACCCACGGCTGGAGCATCGACACCCTCGTCGCCGCGGGCGCCGCGTGGGCGGTGGTTCTTGGCGCTGTCGCCGTCGCCGGCTGGCTGACCTGGGCGGGGCTCTGGGGGCGGTTCTGGCGCGACTGGCTGACCTCCGTCGATCACAAGAAGATCGGCATCATGTATATCGTGCTGGGCTTCGTGATGATGGCGCGGGGCGTGGCCGAGGGCCTGGTCATGCGCTCGCACCAGGCCACGGCGCTCGGTGGGGGCGTGCTGTCGGAGGAGCATTGGGCGGAGCTGTTCTCCACCCACGGCACGATCATGATCTTCTTCGTGGCGATGCCGTTCATCACCGGGTTCATGAACTACCTCATCCCGCTGCAGATCGGGGCGCGGGACATGGCGTTCCCGATGCTCAACCAGATCAGCCTGGGGCTGACGGCCACGGGGGCGGCACTGACCATGATCTCCCTCGTGGTGGGGGTGTTCGAGACCGGGGGCTGGACGGCCTATCCTCCGTTCACCGGCGCGGCCTTCGACCCCGGGCCGGGGCCCGATTACTGGGTCTGGGCGATCGTGCTGTCGGGCTTCGGCTCGATGTTCTCGGGCATCAACTTCGCGGTGACGATCTACAAGATGCGGGCGCCGGGCATGACCTACATGCGGATGCCCGTCTTCACCTGGACGGCCCTGTGCACCTCGATCCTTCTGACCTTCGCGCTGCCGCCGCTGACCGTGGCGGGGCTGATGCAGGCGCTCGACCGCTACCTGGAGTTCAACTTCTTCACGAACGACCAGGGCGGCAACATGATGAACTACGCCAACCTGTTCTGGATGTTCGGGCACCCCGAGGTCTATATCCTCGTGTTGCCGGCCTACGGCATCTTCTCGGAGCTGACATCGACCTTCGCGGCCAAGAAGCTCTATGGCTACGAGTCGCTGGTGCTGGCGACCATGTCCATCGCGGTGATCAGCTTCGCCGTGTGGCTCCACCACTTCTTCACCATGGGCAACTCGGCCACCGTCAACGTGGCCTTCGGGATCGCGACCATGGTGATCGCGGTGCCCACGGGGGTGAAGGTCTATGTCTGGATGGCGACGCTCTGGGGCGGGCGCATCCGCTTCACCACGCCGATGTACTACATGACCGGGTTCTTCATCCTGTTCGTCGTCGGCGGGCTGTCGGGGATCATCCTGGCGAACCCGGCGATCAACTGGCAGGTCCACAACACCCAGTTCATCGTGGCGCACTTCCACAACGTGCTGCTGCCCGGCCTGATCTTCGGCATCTTCGCGGGCATCCACATCTGGTTTCCCAAGGCGTTCGGTTTCCGCCTCGACGA
The DNA here is from genome assembly GCA_947500825.1 of uncultured Paracoccaceae bacterium. Taxonomy (GTDB): domain Bacteria; phylum Pseudomonadota; class Alphaproteobacteria; order Rhodobacterales; family Rhodobacteraceae; genus Palleronia. The sequence continues at coordinate 58,935 of CANMTR010000008.1, forward strand.
GCGGGCGGGCAAGATCACGGCGCTCTTGTGGATCGTGGGCTTCTGCCTGACGTTCCTGCCGCTCTACGTGGTGGGGCTGATGGGCTATCCGCGCCGGTCCTCGGCCTTCGATGACCCGGCCTTCCTGCCCTACATGATCGTGTGCCTGATCGGGGCCTGCATGCTGGCCGCGGCCTTCACGGGGCTGTTCGTCACGCTGTGGATCTCGATCCGCAAGCGCGACGAGCTGGCGGTGCCCATGGGCGACCCGTGGGACGGGCGGACGCTGGAATGGGCGACGCCCGCGCCGCCGCCCCACTGGAACTTCGCGGTGATCCCGCACATCTCGGAGCGTGACGCCTTCGCCCGCGAGAAGGCGGAAGGGCGGCCCTACGTCCTGCCCGAGCGCTACGTGGACATCCACCTGCCGCCCAACACGCCCGCCGGCATGATCGTCTTCGTGACGACCACGGCCTTCGGCTTCGCGGCGACGTGGTGGATCTGGTGGCTGGCGATCCTGGCGATCCTGGTCCTCGTGGGCTGGATGATCGTCCATTCCTTCCTCGATCACCCCGAGGTGGTGATCCCGGCGGTGGAGGTGCGACGCGCCACCAATGTCTGGATCGAGGCGATCGAGCTCGCCGGCGAGGGCGTGACGCGGGACGACGAGGTATCGCCCAAGAACCGGGGCTATGCCTCGACCGACATGCTGGTGGCATCATGAGCGAGCAGAACGTCCACCCGGGGATGAACCTGGGCTACGACGGCGGCGAGGAGGAAGCCGAGGTCAAGATCTTCGGCTTCTGGGCGTTCGTGATGAGCGACCTCGTCACCTTCGGCCTCGTCTTCGCGATCTTCGGAACGATGGCGGGCTCCACCGCCGGCGGGCCGGGGCCGGAGGAGGTGACCGACCTCACCAGCGTCGCGATCCAGACGGTGCTCCTGCTGGGATCGTCCTTCGGGTTCAGCTGGGCGAGCCTGTCGATGAAGTACCACCCCAAGAGCCGCTGGCGCACGCTGGGCTGGCTGGCGGTGGCCGCCACCTCGGCGCTCGGTTTCCTGGTTCTCGAGGTGGTGGACTTCCACCACTGGACGACCATCGGCGCCGTGCCGCAGCGCTCGGGCTATCTCAGCGCGCTTTGGGCCCTGGTGGGGCTGCACGGCCTGCACGTGGCCGGCGGCCTGATCTGGATGGCCGCGATGACGGGGCAGATCCTCGTCTTCGGGCTGACCGACGACATCAAGAGCCGGGTGACGCGGATGGGCCTCTACTGGCACTTTCTCGACGTGGTCTGGGTCGGCATCTTCTCCATGGTGTTCCTCGCGGGGGTCGCATGAGTCTCAAGCAGAAACTTCTCCTCGATTCGAAAAACGCCGAGGAGGCCGCGGAGCGGCGGTTCTACACGATCGGCCTGGTGCTCTCCATCGTGCTGACGGTCGCGTCCTTCGCCAGCGTGATGACCGGCCTTCTGCCCCATGGCTGGGCGCTTCCGGCGCTGGCGCTGCTGGCGCTGGCGCAGATCGTGGTGCATCTGCGGATCTTCCTCCATATCGACCTGACGCGGCAGAAGCGCGAGGATCTGCAGCTTCTGCTGTTCACGATCCTGCTCCTGGGGATGATGGCGTTCGGGACCCTGTGGATCATGGCAGATCTCGAGGCGCGGATGATGTGACCTCCGCCCGGGGGGATTGCACTGGCAGGGGGCGTCCCTAGATCAGGAGCGAACAACGGAGCGCGGGCCCATGAACTACGTCAAGACCGGCATCCTGATGGCGGCGATGACCGCCCTCTTCGGGGGCTTGGGCTACCTGATCGCGGGCACGAACGGCCTGATGATCGCCTTCGTGCTGGCGGCGGGGATGAACGTGTTCTCGTGGTGGTCCTCGGACAAGATGGTCCTGCGGATGCACAACGCCCGGGCCGTGGGTCGCGACGACCGTTCCGGCCTCGTGCAGATGGTCGAGGACCTGGCGCGGAACGCGGGCCTGCCGATGCCGGCGGTCTATATCATCGACACGCCGCAGCCCAACGCCTTCGCCACCGGGCGCAACCCCGACAATGCCGCCGTGGCGGTGACCACCGGCCTGATGCGCAGCATCGGGCGCGACGAGCTGGCGGGCGTGGTGGCCCACGAGCTGGCCCATATCCGCAACCGCGACACGCTGATCATGACGATCACCGCGACCTTCGCGGGCGCGATATCGCTTCTGGCGAACTTCGCCATGTTCTTTGGCGGCAGCCGGGAGCGGATGGGTCTGGTGGGCACGCTGGCGATGATGATCCTGGCGCCCCTGGCCGCGAGCCTCGTGCAGATGGCGATCAGCCGGACGCGGGAATACGCCGCCGACCGGGCGGGCGCCGAAATCTGCGGCAACCCCCTGTGGCTGTCGCGGGCGCTGGAGCAGATGCAGTCGGGCGCGTCGCGGATCGACAACCCCACCGCCGAGCGCAACCCCGCCACCGCGCACATGTTCATCCTCAACCCGCTCCACGCCCACAAGCACGACAACCTGTTCTCCACCCACCCTGCGACGGCGAACCGGGTCGCGGCGCTCGAGGCGATGGCGCGGGAGGGGCGGCCGGCCGCGCCCGCGCCCGGCCGGGGACCGGCCCGGGCGGGGAACGCGAAGAGCGGCCCCTGGGGCTGATCAGGCTGCGAGGCCCGCGTCGATGGCGCGGGCGAGCTTGTCCGTCAGCTCGCCGATCTGGTCGTCGGTGATGATGTAGGGAGGGGCAAGGAGGATGTGATCGCCCGCGCGCCCGTCCACGGTGCCGCCCGCCGGGTAGCAGATGAGCCCCTCGTCCATCGCCGCCTGCTTGACGCGGGCATGGACCTTGCGGGCCGGGTCGAAGGGCAGGGCGGTGCCTCGGTCGGCCACGAGCTCGACCCCGCGGAAGAGCCCGCGGCCACGGATATCGCCCACGTTGGGGTGGCCGCCCAGGGCGTCGCGGAGGGCGGCGTCGAGCGTCTCGCCCTGCGCACGGACGCAGGCCAGGAGATCACGCTCCAGGATCGCGTCGAGCACGGCGGCCCCGGCGGCCGCGGCGAGGGGATGACCGTGATAGGTGTGCCCATGCTGGAAGGCGCCCGACCCCTCGGCGATGGCGTCATGGATGCGCGCGGAGCACAGCATCGCGCCGATGGGCATGTATCCCGCGCCCAGCCCCTTGGCGATCGTGACGATGTCGGGGACGACGACGTCCTGCTCGCAGGCGAAAAGGGTGCCGGTGCGCCCCATGCCGCACATCACCTCGTCGAGGATCAGGAGGACCCCGTGGCGGTCGCAGATCTCGCGGATGCGGGTGAAGTAGCCCGGCACGGCGGGCACCGCGCCCAGGGTGGCGCCCACCACCGGTTCGGCCACGAAGGCCATGACCGTTTCCGGCCCGAGGCGCAGGATCTCGGCCTCCAGCTCGTCGGCGACACGGCGGCCGTAGTCCTCGGCGCTCTCGTCGGGCAGGCGGTCGCGGTATTCATGGCAGGGGGCGATATGGGAGGTGTCGGCCAAAAGGGGCCTGTACGTCGCGCGCCGCCCCGGATTGCCGCCCGTGGCGAGCGCGCCCAGGGTGTTGCCGTGGTAGCTTTGCCGCCGGGCGATCAGGCGATGGCGGGTGGGCTGGCCCGTCTCGACGAAGAACTGGCGGGCGAGCTTGATCGCGGCCTCCACCGCCTCCGAGCCCCCGGACAGGAGATAGGCGCGATCTATCCCCTCGGGCGCGTGGGCGGCGAGGCGGTCGGCCAGCGCCTCGGCCGGGGGGCTGGTGAAGAAGCCCGTATGGGCGAAGGCGAGCCGGTCGAGCTGGTCGTGGATCGCGGCGCGCACGCCCGCGTCGGAATGGCCCAGGCACGAGACGGCCGCGCCGCCCGACCCGTCGAGATAGGCGCGCCCCTCGGTGTCGAAGAGGTAGCAGCCCTCGCCGCGCAGGGCCGTGGGCCGATCGGCCGCCGAGCGGGCGAAGACATGGCCGGCCATCAGGCCCCGCGGACGACGAAGACCGATTGGCGCGCGTGGCGCACGACGCGGGCGGCGTTGGGGCCCAGGAGATAGTCGGCCATGGCGTTGCGCGGCGCGCCCATGACGATCGTGCCCACGCCGAGACGGTCGGCCGCGGAGAGGATCTCGTGGTAGATGCGGCCGTGGACGACGTGGGGATGGACCTCCTGGTCGTCGGGGACGCGCTCGCGCACCCACTCGGAGAGGCGCTCGCCCACGTCGTGAAGCGCGCGATCGATGAAGCCCTCGTCGAAATAGGTGCCGACCATGGACATGCCGAAATTGGGGATCACGGTGACCACGTGAAGCACGCCCCCCCGGGCCATGGAGAGCGCGCGGGGCAGGGCATGCTCCCAGGTGGAGGGGGCGGTGAGGTCGACGGGCAGGAGGATCTTGTGGGTCATGTCAGAAGGCCGGTTTTGTCTGGCGCCGGCGCTGCAGGACGATCACCAGACCGAGAAGCAGGAGCGCGGGGATGTAGAAGATCTGCGCGGGCAGGCGGCTGTCGTTGGGGGCCAGCACCTCGCTGATGCGGACGGGATCGTCCGAGTAGAAGTCGAAGCCCGACAGGTCCTCCTGGATGGGGGTGCCGAACATCGGCTCCTCCAGCGCGCCGGGAACGTCCGAATCCGGGCGCAGCATCAGGCCGGTCTCGTCCACGCGGGCCTGGGCGTCGCCCTCGGGCACGGTGAGCGAGAGGGTGGTGCCGGTCGTGTTGCCGCTGGCGAAGTCCGGCCCCATGATCCGCAGGCGCAGGCGGCTGTCCACCGGCGCCTCGGCCAGGACCTCGGCGAAGGCGGCCGGATCGCGCTCCACGAAGCGGGGCTGGACCTGGTTGAGCCAGAAGTTCGGCACGAAGAAGGTGAAGGCCACCAAGAGGAGTGCGGCCGATTCGTAGACCTTCGACCGCGCCAGGAAGTAGCCCTGGGTGGCGGCGGCGAACAGCAGCATCGCGAAGGTCGCGATGATGAAGACGATCACCGCATGGGCGATACCCATGAAGGTGGTCAGGTCGACACCGTAGAGGATGAGGGTGGGGTTGTAGATGAACAGGAACGGCAGCGCGACCGTCCTGAGCGAGTAGAAGAAGGCGATGAAGCCGGTCTTGATCGGATCGCCCCCGGACACGGCGGCGGCGGCGAAGGAGGCGAGGCCCACGGGCGGCGTCACGTCGGCCATGATCCCGAAGTAGAAGACGAACAGGTGGGCGGCGATCAGCGGCACGATCAGCCCCTCCTGCGCGCCGAGCGACACCACGACCGAGGCCATGAGCGAGGAGACCACGATGTAGTTGGCCGTGGTCGGCAGGCCCATCCCGAGGATCAGGGAGAAGAGCCCGATCAGGACCAGCATGATGATGAGGATGCCGCCCGAGAGCTGCTCGACCAGCGCGGCGAGCTCGGTGCCGATGGGGGTGCGGGTGACGGTGGCCACAATGATGCCGGCGGCGGCGGTGGCGACGCCGATGCCGATCATGTTGCGCGCGCCCGCGATCAGACCGTCGATCAGGTCGGCGAAGCCCTCGCGCGCCTGTTCCGCCACGCTCTCGCCGCTGCGGAACAGGGCCTTGAGCGGCTTTTGCGTGATGATGATGAACAGCATCAGCGCGGTGGCGTAGAAGGCCGATTTCGCCGGGCTCTGCTGCTCGACCATCAGGAACCACACCAGGACCAGGATCGGCAGGAGGTAGTGCAGGCCGGTCTTCCACACGTCGGCGACTTGGGGCAGGCGGATTTCCTCGCCCTCGGCCTCGAGCGTGTCGGGGTCGAGGTCGGTCTGGTGCGCCGAGATGCGCACGAGGAAGAGATAGGCGACGGCCAGTGCGACAATGCAGATCGGCCCGGCCATCCCCGGCAGCACCGCGTTCAGCCCGTCGATGATGTAGATAAGCGCCGTGAAGCCTGCGCCGAAGACGGCGAAGCCGATGGCGAAGTTGAGCGCCATGCGGCCCAGCGAGGAGCCCTCGCCCAGGGATTTCATGTCCTTCTTCAGGGCCTCGAGATGGACGATGTAGACGAGGGCGATGTAGGAGATCACCGCCGGGACGAAGGCGTGCTTGATCACCTGCACGTAGGAGATGCCGATGAACTCCACCATCAGGAAGGCGGCGGCGCCCATGACGGGGGGCATGATCTGGCCGTTGACCGAGGAGGCGACCTCCACCGAGCCGGCCTGCTCGTTGGTGAAGCCCACCCGCTTCATCAGCGGGATGGTGAAGGTGCCGGTGGTGACCACGTTGGCGATGGAGGAGCCCGAGATGAGGCCGGTCATGGCCGATCCCAGGACCGCGGCCTTGGCCGGGCCGCCGCGCAGGTGGCCCAGCCCCGCGAAGGCCAGCTGGATGAAGTAGTTGCCAGCGCCGGCCTTGTCGAGGAGCGAGCCGAACAGGACGAACAGGAATACGAAGGCGGTGGAGACCCCGAGCGGGATGCCGAACACGCCCTGGGTATCGAGCCACTGGGCGGTCACGAGCGAGCTAAAGGACAGCCCCTCGTGCTCCAGAAGGTCGGGGATGAGCCAGCCGGTACCGAACCAGGAATAGGCGAGGAAGATCGCGCCGACGATGGTGAGCGCGGGCCCGAGAGCGCGGCGCGACGCCTCCAGCAGGAGAAGGAGGCCGACGGCGCCGATCCAGACCTGGGGGGTGGTGGGCAGGCCCGAGCGGGCCGTCTGCGCCAAGTGGTCGGAGAACCAGAACACGTAGAGCGCGGTGCCGGTGGCCACGATGGCCAGAACCCAGTCGAGGAGGGGCACCCGGTCGCGCGGGGAGCCCTTGAGCGCGGGGTAGCACAGGAAGGCCAGGAAGATCGCGAAGGCCAGGTGCAGGGGCCGCGTCTCGGAGGAGTTCAGGACCGGAAGATAGGCGCCGAACCACAGCATGGGCTGGGCGATCCAGAGCTGGAACAGGGACCAGGCGAGTGCCACGCCCCCGATCAGCAGCGCCACCCAGCGCGTGGTGGGCGTGCGCGCGCCGGCATCAGAGGAGGCGACGAGGTCCTGCAGCTCCTCGTCTGAAAACTGGCGGTTGCCGGACGTGTTCTCGGCCATGAGCTGGTCCCCTGTAGGGTGGCTGCGGGGGGAAGGGCCCCCGGCCCGCAGGCCCGCCGCCGTGGGCGGCGAGCCCCCCGTTATCGTTGCTCCGGCATGGCCACCCCCCGAAGGGAGCGCCTCGCCGGGGCGGCGTCACTGGGCGGAGGCGTCGGAGCCTTCGGACCCGGCCGCGTCGCCGGAGGCGTCCGACCCGCCGCCCAAGAGGCCGGCCTCCTCGTAGTAGCGCTCGGCGCCGGGATGGAGGGGGGCCGACAGGCCGTCATTGGCCATCTGCTCCATTTCCAGGTTCTCGAAGGCGGGGTGCAGGCCCTTGAACTGGTCGAAGTTCTCGAACACCGCCTTGACCACCTCGTAGACCGTGTCCTCGGCCACGTCCTCGGAGGCGACGAGGGTGGCGCCGACGCCGAAGGTCGTCGTGTCCTCGTCGTTGCCGCGATACATGCCGCCCGGGATGGTGGCCTGGCGGTAGTAGTCGTTCTCGGAGACCAGGGCCTGGGCGGCCTCGTTGTCCACGTCCACGAGGATCGAATCGCAGGCGGTCGTCGCCTCCTGGATGGAGCCCGACGGGTGGCCGACCGAATAGACCATCGCGTCGATGTTGTTGTCGCACAGGGCCTGGGACTGCTCGGCGGCCTGCAGCTCGGAGGCCAGCGTGAAGCTGTCGGTGGTCCAGCCCATCTGTTCCATCAGCCGCTCCATCAGGACCCGCTGGCCGGAGCCCGGGTTGCCGATGTTGACGCGCTTGCCTTCGAGGTCGGCGAAGGTCTCGATCCCCGATCCGGCGCGGGCGACCACGGTGAAGGGCTCGGGGTGGATCGAGAAGACGGCGCGCAGGCCGTCATAGGCGCCCTGCTCCTCGAACTGGCCGGTGCCATTGTATTTCTGGTACTGGACATCGGACTGGGCGACGCCGAATTCCAGCTCGCCCTGCTCGACGGCGTTGACGTTGTAGACCGAGCCGCCGGTGGATTCCACCGAGCAGCGGATGCCGTGCTCGTTGCGGCCCCGGTTCACCAGGCGGCAGATCGCGCCGCCGGTGGGATAGTAGACGCCCGTGACGCCCCCGGTACCGATCGTGATGAAGGTCTCCTCCTGGGCCATGGCGCCGGACGCGCCGACGGCGGCAGCCAGGGCCAGAAGCGATCCGGTGATGGGTCTGGTCATGGTGGTGGTCTCCCTGATCCGTGAGGGGCCGTTCGGCCCCGACCGACACAGGGGGCCCGAGTGCGGCGCGAAGGTCAAGCGGTGTATCGCCGACGGCCCTCCCGGACGGGGCGGCGTTGCGCGCCGCGCGGGCACGGCGCGCGGCCGGTTGCCCCCCGATTAGGCACGCGCGGAAAAGGCTTGCGGCGACCGCCACATGCGAGGAGGCCGCCATGCAGATCCCCGAGATCGTCCGAAACGTGCTCCGCTCCGGGGCGCCGACGCTGCTGTCGGCGCTGTCGCTGCCGCCGCCCCTGAACGGGATCGCGGTCAGGGTGGCGGCCAGCGCGCTCGGCCGGCTCGACCGGGACGCGGGCGGCGCGGGCGGGCACCCGACCACCGCCGACGAGGCGATCGGGATCATCTCGCGCAATGCGGGCGACCCGGAGATCTTCGCGAAGCTGCGCGAGGCCGAGCGGGAGCTCAAGCGCTACGAGGGCGAGGCGGGCGTGCGCTTCGCCGAGCTGGCGGTGGAGGACCGCGAGCGCGCGAGCGAGCTGCACACGCGGGGCCGGATCGCCGAGACGGCGTATCGCCACGGGATGCAGATCGTGTGGATCGCGATCGGGTCGATCCTGCTGATCCTGCTGGCCTCGCTCTGGGTGGCCATGAACGGGGTGCCGGAGCGGGACGCGCAGTACATGGTCGCGGCCTTCGGCCTGATCGGGACGGCCGTGGGCTTCATCAATGGCATCGCGGGCTCGATCGTGACCTTCTACTACGGCTCGAGCCAGGGGTCGAAGGACAAGAGCGACTCCATGGCCGACTCCCTCCGTCGGTTCGGCGACGAGCTGGGCCGGGCGGCCGAGCGCGGGCGTGCCGCCGAGACCCGGGCCGAGGCGGTTCTGGAGGAGCACCGGCGGCTGGAGCCCCGTCTCCCCGCGCCGGCGGCCCCTGCCACCGCCCCTGTTCCCCCCGCACGGGAGACCGAGTCCGAGGCGGAGGCGCTGGCAGAGGCGAAGGAGGATGCGGCCTTCCCCCCGCGGGAGGGGCCGGCGAGCCTGGGCCTGCTGGCGGACCTTCTGCCGGAGCTCACGCGGCCCCACCGGCATTTCGACACGTCCGCCCGGTGGCACCTGACCGCGGGGGGCCTGTCGGTCGACGGGGCGCCGGCCGCGCGCACGCCGGGCACGCCGCGCACGGTGGCCGAGATCTGGAGCCGCTACGGCGACGATTGCGCCGATGCCGCCGTGCGGTTCGGGGTGCCGGTGGAACTGATCGTGGCGACCATCGCCACCGAGAGCGGCGGCGACCCCGACGCGCGCCGCGCGGAGCCGCACCTTGGCACCGAGAGCGTGGGCCTGATGCAGACGCTGATCACCACCGCGCGCGAGGCGCTCGGCAAGCGCGCGATCTCGGGCGACGACCTGCTGGAGCCGGCGATGTCGATCGCGGCCGGCGCCGCCTATATCTCGCAGCAGCGCAAGAGCACCCATTTCGATCCGCCGCTGGTGGCTGCAAGCTACAACGCGGGCTCCCTTCGGCGCGACCCGGCCCCCGGCAACCGCTGGAAGCTGGTCTGCTATCCCGCGGGGACGGGCGCGCATATCGACCGCTTCGCGGCCTGGTTCGGCGACGCCATGGTTGTCTCGGCGGAGGCCGACTGGTGCCGGCAGGGCCGGGTGCCGAGCTTCGCGGCCGCATCGTCGGGGGGCGACGCCGCCCCGGCGGAGGAGGGGGCCGCGAGCCCGGCCCTGGCCGACCCGGTAAGCCTGACCGAGCTGGCCGAGGACACGGCGCTCGCCACGCGGATGCAGGAGCACCTGTCGCGGCTGGGATACCTCGACCCGCCGCCGGACGGACGCTTCGGCCCGATCTCGACCTGGGCGCTGGAGACGTTCTGCAGCCACCGCGCCATCGTCATCGGATCGCAGGTCACACCCGAGATCGTGCGCGCCATGGAGGCGCCAGACGGCGCGCTGCCTGTCCCGTCGGCGTGCCGGGACCATCCCTGGCTCGACCGGGCGGTGGCGCGCATGGCCGAGGCAGGGCACTGGATCTGCCGCGTGCCGCACTGTCGCAACATCCTCTATATCGAGGGGGCCGACCTCGACGGCACGCCCAACGACGACCGCCCCGACGCGTTCAACGACCTGCGCGTCGTGTTCTGGGCCGAGGCGGGGGGCCGGATGCAGGCGCGCGTCTGGCAGGCCACGACCGAGCCGGGCCGGCACTTCACCGATCGGCCGCTGAACGCCGCGGGCGCGGCGCGGATCGGCTTCGGCCAGTACAAGGCGTGGCGCGTGGGCACCCACCGCGCGGGCAGCAAGAGTGCCCACGAGGCCCTGGTGCAGGTCTCGGACGTGGACGTCCACCGCGATCTCGACAAGAATCACGCGCGGGCGGGCGACCGGGTGCAGACGGGGCTGTTCGGGATCAACCAGCACTGGGGTTACGACCGCCCGGAGGACGATATCGGGACCGCCAGCGCCGGCTGCCTGGTGGGCCGCAGCGTGGCAGGGCACCGGGAGTTCATGGCCGAGATCAAGCGCGACCCGCGCTACCTGGCCAACCCGGACTACCGCTTCGTCACCACGATCCTGCCCGCGCGCGACGTACTGGAGTGAGAGAGGGGGCCGCCGATTGTCCGGCGGCCCCGACACGCCCTATTGCTGGACGCTGCCCGACCCGTCGATCTGGGCGGGCAGCTCGCCGTTCGTCTGCTTGGACCGCATGAACTGGGAGAAGGTCGATTCGGCCACCTGCTGCCAGAGGAAGTGCTCGGCCTGGAAGGACATCATGCTGTCGTAGATCGGGCCCCACTCCGAGTTGTTCGACCGCAGGTCGGAATAGAGCTGCAACGCCGCGTCGTAGGTGGCGTTGAGCACGTCCTGCGGGAAGGCCCGGAGCTGGGCCCCGTTCGAGACGAGGGTACGCAGGGCGGCGGGGTTCTTGTAGTCGTACTCCGCCATCATCTCGGTGTTGGCGGCGCGGCAGGCCGTCTCCAGCAGGCGCTTGTAGGTGTCGGGAAGGCCCTCCCACGCCTCGGTGCCGACGAAGACGTTAAGGGTCAGGTTCCCCTCCCACCAGCCGGGATAGTAGTAGTAGGGCGCCACCTGGTAGAAGCCGAGTTTCTCGTCATCGTAGGGGCCGATCCACTCGGCCGCGTCGATGGTGCCGCGCTCGAGCGCGGGATAGATATCGCCGCCCGCGATCTGCTGCGGGACCACGCCCACCTCCTCCATGATCCGGCCCGCGAGGCCGGCGATGCGCATCTGCAACCCGTTCATGTCCGACAGGCCGCCGATCTCCTCGCGGAACCAGCCGCCCATCTGGGTGCCGGTGTTGCCCGCGGGCAAGTAGTGCAGGCCCTGGCCGTTGTAGAACTCGTTGAGCAGCTCGATCCCCTGGCCGTAATAGAGCCACGCGTTCATGCCGCGATTGTTCAGCCCGTAGGGGATCACCGCGCCGAGGGCCCAGGTGGGCGACTTGCCGACGTAGTAGTAGGCGGCGGTGTGGCACATCTCCACGGTGCCGTTCTGGACAGCGTCGGCCGCCTGCAGCCCGGGCACGATCTCGCCGCCGGCGAAGACCTGGATGTCGAAGGCGCCGTCTGTCGCCTCGCGGCAGTAGCGGGCCACGTCCTCGGCGCCCCCGTAGATCGTGTCGAGGGATTGCGGGAACGACGACGTGCAGCGCCATTGCACCTGTGGCGTGGATTGTCCGATGGCCGGCGCGGCGAGCGTGGTGGCGCCGGCGCCGCCGAGCGCGGCTGTCGTCAGGAACTTGCGGCGATGCATGGTTTTCCTCCCCGATATCTATCGCTTTCATGGCCACCATAGCATGGCCCGGCCCGTCGGCCAGCGTCCGCGGACCCGTCCGAGCGGGCTGGGGGATCATCGCCGCGATTGCATGTCGCGGCCGCGACATCGTAGGAATGGGAGGCTACCTGGAGGAGAAGCGCCCACGTGACCCGCCGCCCCACGCCGTTCCGCCGCACATGAGCGCTTTCCTGGCCGTATCGCGGGCAATCGACCTGGTCACCGGGGCCGTCGGGCGGGCGATGGCCTGGCTGATCCTGGCGGCCGTCCTGGTCAGCGCGGGCAACGCGGTGATCCGCAAGAGCTTCGATCTGTCGTCGAATGCCTGGCTGGAGTTGCAGTGGTACCTGTTCGGCGCGGTGTTCATGCTCTGCGCGGCCTGGACCTTGCGGGAAGACGAGCACGTGCGCGTCGATGTCCTGTCGGGGTGGATGGGTCGTCGGGGGCGGGTCTGGGTCGACCTCGTGTGCCACATCCTGTTCCTGATGCCCTTCGCGGTGCTGATGGTCTGGCTGTCGTGGCCCTTCTTCGTCTCCTCCTACTTCTCGGGCGAACAGTCGAGCAACGCGGGCGGGCTGGTGCGCTGGCCGGCGAAGCTGTGGGTGCTGGCAGGCTTCGTGCTGCTGACCGCCCAGGGCGTGTCGGAGATCATCAAGCGGACGGCGATGCTGACGGGAGCCCTGGCGATCCCCGAGGGCGCGGCCCGCGACGGGGACGAACCGGCCGAGGAGCACGCGGGATGATCGAGCTCATCGCGCACAACCTCGCCCCGATCATGTTCATCTCCGTGATGGGCATGCTCCTGCTCGGATATCCCGTGGCGCTGACGCTCGCGGCGGGGGGGCTGTTCTATTTCGTCGTGGGCGTGGGCCTGTCGGACTATTCCAGCGAGATCAATCTGTTCTGGCCGCTCCTTCGCGCGATGCCCGAACGTGTCTTCGGGATCATGTCGAACGACACCCTGCTGGCGATCCCGTTCTTCACCTTCATGGGGCTGATCCTGGAGCGCTCCGGCATGGCCGAGGACCTGCTCGACACGGTCGGCCAGCTTTTCGGCCCGCTCCGGGGCGGCGTGGCTTTCGCGGTGGTGCTCGTGGGCGCGCTGCTGGCCGCGACGACGGGCGTGGTCGCCGCCTCGGTGATCGCCATGGGGCTGATCTCGCTGCCTATCATGCAACGCTATCAGTACGATCCGACGGTCGCCACGGGCACCATCGCCGCGGCCGGCACGCTGGCCCAGATCGTGCCGCCGAGCCTGGTGCTGATCGTTATGGCCGACCAGCTCGGCGTGTCGGTGGGCGACATGTATCTGGGCGCGATCTATCCCGCGCTGATCGTGATCGGGGCCTATTGCGTCTATGTCGCGGCGCTCGCGGTGTTCCGCCCGGCCTCCGTTCCCGCCCTGCCGCCCGAAGAACGGCGCTTGGGCGGGGGCGTATGGTCGCTCATGGCGATGATCGCGCTGTCGGTCGTGCTCTATCTCGTGGCCTCCCGCCTCGTCTTCGTCGACCGCATCCCGGCGACGCGGGTGGTGTTCGCGGCCACGTTCTCGGTCGCGGTCTGCCTGGCGGTGGCGCTGGCCAACCGCCACTTGCGGCTGGGCCTCCTGTCGCGCCTCGCCGAGGAGGTGGTGATCGTGCTGATCCCGCCGTTGGCGCTGATCTTCCTCGTCCTGGGCACGATATTTCTTGGGATCGCGACGCCCACCGAGGGCGGCGCCATGGGCGCGGTGGGGGCGCTGATCCTCGCGGTGGCGAAACGGCGGCTCGATTTCACCACCCTGCGCTCGGCGGTGGAGGCGACGGCGAAACTGTCGGCCTTCGTGCTGTTCATCCTGATCGGGGCACGGGTCTTCGGGCTGACTTTCTACGGGGTGAACGGGCAGGTCTGGCTGGAGGAACTGCTCCTCGGCCTGCCGGGCGGGCAGCTCGGCTTCCTCGTCGTGGTCACGGTGGTGATCTTCGTCCTCGGCTGCTTCCTCGACTTCTTCGAGATCGCGTTCATCCTGGTGCCGCTCCTGGCGCCGGTGGCCGAGACGCTTGGGATCGACCTGATCTGGTTCGGGGTGATCCTGTCGATGAACCTGCAGACCTCGTTCCTGACGCCGCCTTTCGGCTTTGCGCTGTTCTATCTGCGCTCGGTCGCGCCGACGCGGGACTGGCGAGACGAGTCGTCGGGGCGCATGTTGCCGCGCGTCCGCACGGCGCAGATCTATCGCGGGGTCCTGCCCTATATCGGGCTGCAATTCGCGTTGATCATGCTGGTGATCCTGGTTCCCGGCCTCGTCACGCACTACGACGACAGCCGCGAAAGTACGGGCGGCGAAGGGCAGATCAGCGTTCCGGACGCTGGTGGGTCGTCCGGCGAAGGCTTCAACTTCGGGGGGGGCGGCAACGGCGGAGGATCGGCTGGCGGGACGCAAGGCGGCTCGGGCGGCTTCAACTTCGGGGCCGGAGGAACCACGGAGGCGGAGCCTCAACCGGGCGGATCGGGCTCGGGCGGCGGTCAGTTCAACTTCGGCGGCTCCCAGGGGGCGCAATCCCCCGAGGAGGATGAGGAGAGCGCGCCCCCCTCGTCGGGTGGCTTCAACTTCGGTAACTGATCCCGATCCCGGCGAAAGACGCGAGCACCGATCCCCATGCGCATCCTGATCACCGGCACGGCCGGCTTCATCGGTTTTCATCTCGCCCGGCTGCTGCTGTCGGAGGGGCATACCGTCCACGGCTATGACGGGATGACGCCGTATTACGACGTCGAGCTGAAACGGCGGCGCCATCAGGCGCTTCTGCAATCGCCGGGCTTCGTCGCGACGGAGGGCATGCTGGAGGATCGCGAGGCGTTCGACCGGGCGGCGGATAAGGCGGCGCCCGACGTGATCGTCCACCTCGCCGCCCAGGCGGGCGTGCGCTACAGCCTGGAGAACCCGCGCGCCTACGTGGATACGAACGTCACGGGCACCTTCAACGTGATGGAGGCCTCGCGCCGGCTGGCGGTCGGGCATCTGCTGATGGCCTCGACCTCGTCGGTCTACGGGGCCAACACCAATACGCCCTTCGCCGAGACGGACAAGGCCGACACGCCGCTGACCATCTATGCCGCGACGAAGAAGGCGACGGAGATGATGAGCCATTCCTACGCGCATCTCTATGACCTGCCGACGACGATGTTCCGCTTCTTCACCGTCTATGGGCCGTGGGGGCGACCCGACATGGCCCTGTTCAAGTTCGTTGACGCGATCCTCGACGGCAGGCCGATCGACGTCTTCAACCACGGCGAGATGTACCGGGATTTCACCTATATCGACGATCTTGTGCGGGGCATTCGCCTTCTGATGGACGCGGTCCCCGTCCGCCCGGTGGAGGGCGAGATACCGGAGGGTGACAGCCTGTCACCGGTGGCGCCGTGGCGCGTGGTCAACATCGGCAATTCGCAGACCGTACGGCTGGAGGATTTCGTCGTCGAGATCGAGGCCTGTCTCGGGCTTGAGGCGACGCGCAACTACATGGACATGCAGGCTGGCGACGTGATCGCCACGTGGGCGGACGCCTCTCTCCTGCAGGCGCTGACCGGATACCGGCCCCGCACCGAGATGCGGGACGGCATCGCCGCGTTCGTCGCGTGGTTCCGGGGCTACTATCGCAAGTGAGGGAAGGCCGGTATTCCGGCGGAGGGACCGAAGATGACCGACAAGGAGCTTCTGCGCGCCATGTTCGATGCCGCCGTCGCGGCGGCCGATCCGCGCCATGCCCTGCCGCCCGCGCTGCCTGAGCGGCCGGGGGGGCGCGTCGTGGCGCTGGGGGCTGGCAAGGCGTCGGCGCGGATGGCGCAGGCGCTCGAGGCGGCATGGGGGCCGGTCGAGGGGCTGGTCGCCGTGCCCGGCGGCGCGTCCCTGCCCACCGAGCGCATCGAGTTGATCGAGACCGCGCACCCGGTTCCGGACGCGGCGAGCGAACGCGCGGGCCGCCGGATGCTGGAGATCGCGGCCGGGCTGGAGGAAGGCGACACGCTGGTTGCCCTGATCTCGGGCGGGGGTTCGGCACTTCTCGTGGCGCCGGAAGAGGGGGTGAGCCTGGCTGACAAGCAGGCGGTCTCCGAGGCCCTGTTGCGCTCGGGCGCACCGATCTCGGAGATGAACGCGGTGCGCCAGAGGCTCTCGGCGATCAAAGGCGGCGGGCTGGCGCGCGCCGCGGCGCCGGCCCGCGTCATGACTTTCGTGGTCAGCGATGTGCCCGGCGACGACCCGGCCATCGTCGCCTCGGGGCCCACGGTCGCGGCACCGCCCGCGGGGCCGGACCCGGCCGAGGTCGTGCGCCGCCGGGGGATCGCGCTGCCCGAGGCCGCGCGTCGCCTGCTCGATGCGCCCCGCCCTCCCGACCCGTCGGCGGGCGAGGTGCATGTGATCGCCTCGGCGCAATCCGCACTCGACGCCGCGTCGGAAGTCTGCCGCCGGGCGGGCGTGACGCCAATGGTACTGGGCGATGCGATCGAGGGAGAGGCCCGCGACGTGGGACGCGTCATGGCCGGGATCGCGCGGCAAGTCGTGCGTCACGGTCAGCCCGCCGGTGCGCCCGTATGCCTGCTGTCGGGCGGAGAAACGACGGTGACGGTGCGCCAGAGCGCCGGAAAAGGCGGACGATGCGGCGAGTTCCTGCTGTCGTTCGCTCTGGAGGCGGCGGGCCTCGCGGGTGTGTCTGCCATTGCCTGCGACACCGACGGGCGCGACGGGTCGGAGGACAACGCTGGCGCGATCTGGTCCGCGGCGGAGGCGTTCGACCGGGCCGAAGCCACTGCGCGGCTCCACGCGCACGACTCCTGGACGTTCTTCGACGGTATGGATGGTTTGGTCGTTACAGGCCCCACGCATACCAACGTCAACGACTTTCGCGCCGCGCTCATCCGGTGAGGCAGCCGCCTGCCGCTCGGGAGGGCAGGCGACTATTCAGGTGGAAGCGGGGTCAGGCGACCTTGAGGGTCTCGTTTCCCGCATTCTCGATGAGCTCGGCATGCAGGGCTTTGACCACGGGCTCGAGCTGGTCGCGGTCCAGAATGAAATGCACGTCGACATTCCGGGGCCCTTGGGTCGCACCCACCGCATACATGCCCGCCTCGGCGATGGCCGTCAGGCCACGCTGCAGAACGGCGAGCCCTTTCAGGTCGCGGCCGATGGCGGCCACCATCGACATGGGACGGCAAGAGACGCTGGAGGCCGGGTATATCTTTTCCAGGTCCTTCTCGACACGCCGCAT
The DNA here is from genome assembly GCA_947500825.1 of uncultured Paracoccaceae bacterium. Classification (GTDB taxonomy): domain Bacteria; phylum Pseudomonadota; class Alphaproteobacteria; order Rhodobacterales; family Rhodobacteraceae; genus Palleronia. Next base: position 76,171 of record CANMTR010000008.1, read on the forward strand.
GACGCGAAGGGATGCGTCCACGTAGTGGGTGATCGTGTTCGCGTTCGACACCTTGGAGACGATACGCACGTCGTTGCGCGTCAGGACCTCGAGTATCTTTGCGTCGTAGCCCTTCACGCCCACCATGTCCTGCTCGAACAATTCCAGCGCGACGATGTCGATGCCAGTGACGATCTCGACCCCGGGAGTTTCGGCGGGTTCGTCGTCTATCAGTGTTCCCGGGTCGTCCGGCTCGAAGGCGTTGGTCACCCGCAGAGGCACGTTGGCCTGTCGCAGGGTTTTCGCGGCGTCCGGGTGGATCGCCTCCATCCCCATGTTCGATAGCTGGTCGGCCACGTCGTAGTTGGTCCGGCCGAGCTTGCGCACCCGGTCGGCGCCGACACTGCGCGGATCGGCCGAGGAAAGGTGGAACTCCTTGTGGATGATCGCCTCCCGCGCGCCGGTGAGGGCCGCGAGCCGCGAGAACGTGACCTCGGAATACCCGCGGTCGAACTCCCGCATCAGCCCTTCCGCGCACTGGGCATAACCGGTGACGATCGGCATTTCGGTGGCGGGGTCGACCCCCTCCAGGCCATGGCGCAGGCGTTCATCGAGAGTGCGCTCCGTCTGGTCGCGCCAGCCGGAAAGGTCCACCAGACGCGCATCGACGCCAGCGCGTTGCAGCATCAGGGTCGCGGTCATGGCGGAATGGCTTTCCCCCAGACCCGACAGCAACTCCCGAATGTGAAGCATATGTTCGGCAAGCCTGAAATGCCCGTAGGAGCAGAGCCGCTGCAGGTCGATCAGGCAGTTGCGGGCCCCGTCCACGCGTTCCCGCACGAAGGCATTGGCCGTGTCGCGATCCGCGCCGTGAGTGAGAAGGCGCGAATGCGCTTCGACCATCGCCTCCTCGACCTTCTCGAGCGCCGCCTGCCAGCCCGGCCCGCCCGAGGCGTGGGCGAACTTGGCATAGACACCCGGATCGCCCGTCTTCTTGTGTTCGAGCAGCAGGTCGGTCAGGCCGCCGAAGGCGGAAACGACGAGGATCCGGTTGTAGAGGTCAGGCCCCTTGCGGTCCCGTACGATCAGCTCGTCGCGCAACTCGTCGAAACGGGACATGGATGTCCCGCCGATCTTCTCGACAGTATGGGACATGGATCAGGAAACTTCCTCGGGGGGCGGGTAGGAGCCGTCCTCGCGGTGAACTTCCTTGCCAGTCAACGCCGGGTTGAAGCAGCACGCCATGGTGAGCTCCTCCTCGGCGCGCAGGATGTGGCGATCGTGCTCGTTCAGGGCATACATCACACCGGGAGTGATCTGGTGCGTCTTTCCCGTCGCGACCTCGGTGATCGAGCCCTTGCCTTGCAGGCAATAGACGCTCTCGAAGTGGTTCTTGTACTCGAACTCGTGCTCGGAGCCCGGCTGAAGTATGGTGATGTTGAACGAGAACCCCATCCCGTCGTCGGCCAAGAGCATCCTGACGGATGTCCACTTGGCGTCCGAAACGGCGCTGTCACTGTTCTTGAGGTCGTGGAAGTCGCGAACGATCATGGGCTTACTCCGCTGCGATGTGGCTTGGGGCGACGGTGCGCGCGGCGGCTTCGAGCGTGGAGAGACCGGACTTGAACTGCTCCATCGGGATGGTCAGGGGCGCGAGCACCTTGACCACCTCGTCACCGGCGCCCGACGTCTCGATTATGAGGCCGTTCTTGAAGCACTCGGCGCAGATCTCTTCGGCGAGGTCGCCGGAGCCCACGTCGACGCCCTGCATCATGCCGCGACCCTTGAGGCGGGAACCGGGGATCATCTCGGAGATACGCTTGAGGCTGGCGTTCAGGACCTCCGCCTTCTCGGCGATGGCGGTCTTGAACGTGTCGTCCGCCCAGAACTTCTCCAGCGCGACGCGCGCCGTGACGAAGGCATGGGTGTTGCCGCGGAAGGTGCCGTTGTGCTCGGCCGGCTTCCAGATGTCGTCGTCGGGACGCACCAGCAGGAGCGCGAAGGGCAGCCCAAGGCCGGAGAGGGACTTGGCGAGCGGGATCATGTCGGGGACGATGTCGAACTCGTCGAAGCTGAAGAAGGACCCCGTGCGACCGATCCCGGCCTGGATGTCGTCCACGATCAGCTTGATGCCGTGCTTCTTTGCCAGCGCCGCGATGCCTTGGGCCCATTCCTTCGAGGCGGCGCTCAGACCGCCTTCGCCCTGGACCAGCTCGACGATGAAGGCCGCGGGCGCGTCGATGCCCGAGGACGGATTCTCGAGCATGATCTCGATTTGGCGCAGCGTGTCCACGTCGGCGCCGAAGGCCCCTTCGTAGGGCATCCGCGAGACACCGCAAAGCGCACCGCCGCCGGCGCCGGCGCGCTTGCCCGCGTTGCCCGTGCAGGCCAGCGCACCCAGCGTCATTCCGTGGAAGCCGTTGGTGAAGGCGATCACGTTGCGCCGCCCGGTGGTCTTGCGGGCGAGCTTGATCGCGGCCTCGACGGCGTTGGTGCCGGTGGGGCCGGTCATCATCACCTTGTGGTCCATGCCGCGCGGCTTCAGCACGATGCGCTCGAAGGCGTCGAGGAACGCGGCTTTCTCGGACGTATACATGTCGAGGCCATGCGCGATGCCGTCACCCATCAGGTGCTCGATCAGGGCCGCCTTCATGTCGGGATCGTTGTGACCGTAGTTCAGGGACGAGCATCCGGCCAGAAAGTCGGTGTAGTCACGGCCCGCCTCGTCGGTCAGGGTCGCGTTGACCCCCTTGGCGAAGACCGTGTCGAAGCTGCGGCAGTAGCTGCGGACGACGCTCTCGCGCCGCTCGAAGATGTCGGGGGTCGTCTTGTCCATATCCTTGGGCATGGCGGACTCCTTTGGTGTTCCTTGGGGCGGCGCGAACTCTCAGGCGACCACGCGCAGCGTGTCGCGCGTCCGCGGGATCGAGATCGACACCATGTGCTCGGTCGGGGCCGAGCCGTCGAAGTGGACGTCGCTCTCGAAATGAGGCTCGTCCTCGATATCGCCACCGATGGATCGGGCGAAGCTGCGGAAGAGGCCCCACGAGGCGTCGTTCGACTTGGTGATGGTGGTCTTGAGGTGGCGCGCCTCGGCGCACTCGTCGCGGTCGATCAGCTCGCGCAGCATGCGCTTGCCGAGGCCGAGCCCGCGCGCCCGGGGGCTGACGGCGACCTGCCAGACGAAGAACGCGTCCTCGTTGGGGATCATGTGGCCCGAGATCCAGCCGAGGATCTCGCCATCGACTTCGGCGACCACGCAGGTGTCGGAGAAGTGGTCGGCCTGGATCAGGTTGCAGTACATGGAGTTCTCGTCGAGCGGCTTGCACTCGCGGATGAGCTCGAAGATCTCCGAGCCGTCCTCGGGGGAGGGCTTGCGGAACGTCACCGATTTCGTCTCGGGCGCCGTGTCGTCGGCGGCAGGGGTCACGTCCTTGGGCATGGGCTGATCGCCTCCGTTTTGCTTTGGCAGTCGAAGTATCAAACGAGACGAAAAGTTCAACCGGGTGAAGTAACTTTGTGGGGAACGCGCGGTCCGATCCCCCCGTTCCCGTGTCGAACAGGTCCTTCGCCGAGCGGCTGAAGCCCTGTGTTTGCTGGCGTTTCGGGGGAGCAGGCCATTATGCGACAGATTAATTCGGATATTGAAGTTTCCCGGACCGATATGCAATTAGGCCCCATGACGTCATCCATCCCCGACAGGACGGACGCGAGCCTCATCGCCCTGCGGCGGATCATGCGCGCGACCGAGATCTACGCTCGCGACCTGGCCCACCAGGCGCATCTGACGCCGTCGCAGCTGCGCCTGCTGCAGGTCGTCGCCGACGAGACCGACTCGGCGGCGAAGCCCACCGACATCGCCGGGCAGATGGGCGTGAGCCAGGCCACGGTCACCGCGCTCGTGGACAAGCTGACCGCGCGGGGGCTGGTCCAGCGGCGCCCCTCGCAGCGCGACCGTCGCCAGACATACGTGTGCGTGACCGAGACCGGCCAGGGGATCGTGGACAACATCCCCGACGCGTTGCAGCAACGTTACGTCCGGGCCTTCACCGCGCTGGAGGACTGGGAGCAGGCACAGCTCATCGCCTCGCTGGAGCGCGTGGCCGCGATGCTGGACGCGGACGCGATCGACGCCTCGCCGATCCTGACCTCGGGCGACATCAGCCCCGGGCCCCGGACGAAGTAGGGCCTCAGACGCCCAGGAGCCGCGCGGCCGTCGCCTCGTCCAGATCCCCGGGCTGGCCCGTCCAGACGTCCCGCCCGCGGTCCAGGATCACCGCCCGGTCCGCCAGGCGGCACAGGTCGGCCAGGGACTTGTCGACCGCCAGGATGGCCATGCCGGTGCGCGCCAGGGCGGCGATCGCCTCCCAGATCTCGGCCCGGACCAGGGGGGCCAGCCCTTCCGTCGCCTCGTCGAGGATCAGGAGGCGCGGGTTCGTCGCCAGGGCCCGGCCGATGGCCAGCATCTGCTGCTCGCCGCCCGACAGGGTCCCGGCGGGTTGATGCGCGCGTTCGGCGAGGCGCGGGAACAGCCGGTGCACCGCCGCGGCGTCCCACGGGCCCGGCCGCGCGGCGGCGAAGAGGTTCTCGCGCACCGTCAGCGAGGCGAAGAGGCGCCGCCCCTCGGGGACGAGCCCGATCCCGGCGCGCGCGATCCGGTGAACCGGCTTGCCGTGGAGGTCGCGCCCGGCGAAGCGGCGCGTCCCCTTGGCGGGGACGAGGCCTGTCACCGCGCGGATCGTCGTCGTCTTGCCCATCCCGTTGCGCCCCATCAGGGCCACGACCTCGCCCTCGGCCACGGCGAGGTCGACACCGAACAGCGCCTGCGCCGGCCCGTAGAAGGCCGTCAGCCCCTCGACCCGCAGCAGGCTCATGGCGCCTCGCCCAGATAGGCGGCGCGCACCGCGCGGTCGGCGCGGATCTCGGCCACGGTGCCGGTGGCCACGATCCGGCCGCCCACGAGCACCGAGATCCGGTCGGCCAGGGCGAAGACCGCGTCCATGTCGTGCTCCACCAGCAGGATCGGCGCCTCGGCGCGCAGCCCGTCGAGCAGTCGCGTCAGCTCGGCGCTGCCTTCGGGGCCGAGGCCGGCCATGGGCTCGTCCATCACGAAGGCGCAAGGGTCGAGCGTCAGCGCCGCCGCGATCTCCAGCCGGCGCCGCTGTCCGTGGGAGAGGTCGTCGGCGCGGAGGCCGGCGTGGTCGGCAAGGCCGATGCGATCGAGGGCGGCGCGGGCGCGGGCCTCGAGGTCGCGCCGGCGCCGCAGGCCGAAGCCCGCGCCCGCCGCCCCGACGGCGCCGAGGAGCGCGTTCTCCAGCACCGTGTCCTGCCCCGCCAGCCGCGACACCTGGAAGGTGCGCGCCAGGCCCAGCCGGGCCCGGGCCGGGACGGTCAGCGCGGTCACGTCGCGCCCCGAGAGCCGCACGCGGCCGGCATCCGGGCGAATGGCGCCGCAGAGCTGCCCCACCAAGGTGGACTTGCCCGCGCCGTTGGGGCCGATCAGGGCGTGGATCTCGCCTTCCCGCAGGTCCATGGACACGTCGTCGGACACGGTCAGGGCGCCGAACCGCTTGGTCAGGCCCGCGCAGGACAGGATCGCCTCAGCCATGGGCGCGCCCGGTCAGAAGGGCCGCGATGCCGCCCCGCGCGAACAGGACCACGGCCAGGAGGACGAGGCCCAGGAAGACGTGCCAGTAGGGCGAGATACCCCCCAGGACGTGCTCCATCGCCACGAAGAGCGCGGCGCCGAGGACCGGGCCCATGAGCCGCCCGACGCCGCCCAGGATGACGAAGACCATGATCTCGCCCGAGAGCTGCCAGGAGAACATGGCGGGCGACACGAAACGGTTCAGGTCGGCGAAGAGCGCCCCGGCGAGCCCGGTAATCGCGGCCGAGACGACGAAGGCCGCGAGCCGCAGCCGGTCGGGCTCGATCCCCGCGGCGCGGACCCGCTCGGGCGACTGGCGCGCGGCGTTCAGCGCCAGGCCGAAGGGGGACCGGCGCAGGAATGCCGCGAGCGCGCAGGCCCCGCAGAGAAGGCCGAAGACGAGGCCGAAGAACTGGATGGGGACAAGCGTGTTCAGCCCCGGAAAGCCGTTGCGGACATAGATCGACAGCCCGTCCTCGCCCCCGTAGGCGGGCCAGGAGATGGCGAAGAAGTAGAACATCTGCCCGAAGGCCAGGGTGATCATGATGAAGTAGACCCCCGCCGTGCGGAGCGCGAGCAGGCCGATGGGCACCGCCGCCAGGGCCGAGGCCGCGATGGCCACGAGCCAGACCACCGGCATCGACGTGGTGCCCGCGATCGCCAGGGGGCCGATCTGGAGCGGCTGGTAGGTCTGCGCGTGCCAGGCCAGGATGCCCATGGCATAGCCCCCCAGCCCGAAGAAGGCGGCGTGGCCGAGGCTGACCAGGCCGCCCATCCCGAGCGCCACGTTCAGCCCCACCGCCGCCAGCGCGAAGATCGCCGCGCGGGTGGCCAGCGTCACCGTGAAGGGCGCGTCGCCAAGATGCGCCGCCAGCGCCACGAGCCCGAGCGCGGGCAGGACCAGGGCGTTGAGCCACCGCTCCGCCGTCATGCGGGCCGCGCCCCGTAGAGGCCCGTCGGGCGCCATACCAAGATCCCCGCCATCAGCGCGTAGATCGCCATGGAGGCCAGCGCCGCGCCCGTGGTCCGGGCGGTGGCCGGATCGGTGACGAGCGCCAGGGCGCGGGGCAGCAGGATGCCCCCCAGCGTGTCGGTGAGGCCAACCAGCAGCGCGCCGACCAGCGCGCCGCGGATCGAGCCGATGCCGCCGATGACGATGGTGACGAAGGCCAGGATCAGCACCGGCTCGCCCATCCCCACCTGCACCGACCGGATCGTGCCCACCAGCGCACCGGCGAGCCCCGCGAGGCCCGCGCCGAGGGCGAAGACGAGGGTGTAGAGCCGGCCGATATCGACGCCGAGCGCGGCGATCATCTCGCGGTCGTCCTTGCCCGCGCGGATGCGCATCCCGAGCCGGGTGCGCGTGACCAGCAGGCCCAGGCCCGCAGCCGCCGCCAGACCCGCCCCGATCAGCGCCAGCCGGTAGCGCGGATAGAGGATGCCTCCCGGCAGCTCCACCGGCCCCGACAGCCAGTCGGGCACGTCGAGATAGAGCGGGAAGGAGCCGAACACCCAGCGCGTCCCTTCCGAGAAGATCAGGATCAGGGCGAAGGTGGCGAGCACCTGGTCCAGGTGGTCGCGGTCGTAGAGGCGGCGGATCACCACCCGCTCGACCACCGCGCCCGCCAGGGCCGCGCCCGCCATCGCGGCGGCCAGCGCCACGAGGAACGACCCCGTCGCCGCCGCGGCGCTCGCGGCCAGGAACGCGCCCACCATGTAGAGCGAGCCGTGTGCGAGGTTGATCAGCCCCATGACGCCGAAGACGAGCGTCAGCCCGGCGGCCATCAGGAACAGCATCATGCCCGATTGCAGCCCGTTCAGGATCTGTTCGGCGATCAGTGCGGCGGACATGGGCCGAGCGTCACTGCATGTCGCAGGCGTCGAGATAGGCGTTTGCGCGGTCTTCCAGCGCGGTGCCGACGATGCGGTTGGTGAACACGCCGTCTTCCTCGACCACCTCGCGGACGTAGATGTCCTGGATCGGGTGCTGGTTCGACGCGAAGGAGAAATCGCCCCGCACGCTGTCGAAATCCGCCTCGGCGAGGGCGGCGCGGAAGGCTTCGGCGTCCGATACCTCGGCCCGGTCCAGCGCCGACAGGAGCAGGTTGGCGGTGTCGTATCCTTGCGCGGCATAGAGCGAGGGCAGGCGGCCATGGGCCTCCTCGAAGGCGGCCACGAAGTCGCGGTTGGCCGGGTTGTCGAGGTCGGGCGACCATTGCGAGGTGTTGCGCACCCCGAGGGCCGCCTCCCCCGTGGCCTGCAGGATGCCCTGGTCGAAGGAGAAGGCAGGCCCGACCAGCGGCAGGTCCACCCCGGCATCCGAATACTGCTTGAGAAAGCTGATCCCCATGCCGCCGGGCAGGAAGAAGAACACGCTGTCCGCGTCGCTCGCCCGGATCTCCGCGATCTCGGCGGCGTAGTCGGTCTGGCCCAGGTCGGTATAGATCTCGCCGGCCAGCTCGCCCTCGTAGAAGCGCTTGAACCCGGTCAGGCCGTCGCGGCCCGCGGGGTAGTTCGGCGCCATGACGAACGTGTCGGAATAGCCCGCCTGGTTGGCCCAGGCGCCCGCGGCCTCGTGCAGGTTGTCGTTCTGGTAGGAGACGGCGAAGTAGTTGGGGTGGCACATCCGCCCCGCGAGCTGCGCCGGCGCCGCGTTGGTGGAGAGGTAGACCTTGCCCTGCGCGGTGGCCGAGGGCACGACCGCCATGGCGAGGTTCGACCACACGATCCCGGTCAGCACGTCCACCCGCTCGGACTGGATCATCCGGTCGGCGATCTGCACGGCCCGGTCGGGGGCGCGCTCGTCGTCCTCGATCACCACGTCCACGTCGTCACGCCCGGACTGCTCGATGGCCAGCATGAAGCCGTCGCGGGTATCGACGCCGAGGCTCGCGCCGCCGCCCGACAGGGTGGTGATCATGCCGACCTTGGTCTGGGCGGTGGCGGTCCCGGCCAGGGCGGCCAGCGCCAGGGCGGCGATCGTCGTCTTGGTCATCCTCGTCCTTCCCGTTGCGCGCCGGATCGTCCCGTCCGGTCGGCCCCTTCGGTAGCGCGTGCGCACGCGGTTTGGAACCGGGCTTTTCCCGCGCCGCCCGATCTGCGTATCTGGCCCAAGCCGAAGAGGGGAGCGCGAATGCGACGCGACGATCTGGGGGCGCGCCCCGACTGGCGCGAGAAGGCCGAGGCGGCGGGGTTCACCTTCCACCACCTCGGCGGCGAGCTCTACTGGGACGAGGCGAAGGCCTATGCCTTCGAGCTGGAGCGGATCGAGGCCGACCTGGAGCGCCCGGCCGAGGAGCTGCACGCCATGTGCCGCGAGGCGGTGGACCACGTCCTGCGCTCGCAGGAGTTGATGGAGCGCCTGGCGATCCCCGAGGCCCACCGCGATCTCGTGGCCCGGAGCTGGGCGGAGGGGGAGCCCGAGGTCTATGGCCGGATGGACCTCTCCTATGGCGGGGAGGGGCCGGCGAAGCTCCTGGAATACAACGCCGACACGCCCACCACCCTCTACGAGGCGAGCGGCTTCCAGTGGCACTGGCTGGAGGACATGATCGCGTCGGGGCGCCTGCCGGAGGGGGCCGACCAGTTCAACGGCATCCACGAGGCCCTCGTCGCGCGGTTCCGCGACCTCTTCTACCAGGGCACCAACATCCATTTCGCCGCCTTCGAGGACGCGGTGGAGGATTACGCCACCGTCGAGACCATCGGCTGGGCCGCGCGCGAGGCCGGGATGGGGGCGCATTTCACCGACATTCGCAAGATCGGGATCACCGACACGGGGCAGTTCGCCGATGCCGAGGACCGCGCCATCGGCATCCTGTTCAAGCTCTACCCGTGGGAGGACATGCTGCGCGACGACTTCGCCGACGCCATCGCCGGGGCGCGCTGCCGCGTGATCGAGCCCGCCTGGAAGGCGATCGTGTCCAACAAGGGGCTCCTGCCGGTCCTGTGGCGGATGTTCCCGGGCCACCCGAACCTGCTGCCGGCCGTCTTCGCCGACGAGGATGCGGGCGAGCTGGGCGGGGAGGTGGTCGAGAAGCCCATCTTCTCGCGCGAGGGGGCGGGGGTGCGCATCCGCGCGGGAGAGGCGAGCGAGGCCTCCACCGACGCCGCCTACGACGCCCATCCGCGTATCCTGCAGGCCTATGCGCCGCTGCCGCGCTTCGGCGAGGACCACGTGGTCTGCGGCATCTGGATGGTGGGCGAGGAGGCCCACGGCCTGTCCCTGCGCGAGGATGTGTCGCGCATCACACAGGATACGTCGCGCTTTCGGCCGCACTATATCTTGCCCTAGGATGATGCCCATGACCCACCGCCCCCGCAAACGCGCCCGCCACGCCCGCTATGTCCTGATGGGCACCGCCGCCTTCGGGCTGGCGGCCTGCCAGCAGGAGGAACAGGTCGAGGCGACGGTGTTCCCCTCCGCCGAGGAATGCCGCGCCGTGGCGGACCTTCCCGAGAACGACTTCACGGCCGAGGATTGCGATGCGGGCTTCGCCGAGGCCCAGGCCGTCCACGAGGAGAGCGCGCCGCGCTACGAGGAGGAGGCGGTCTGCGAGACCGAGCACGAGGGCGGCTGCGTGCAGGAGACGCGCTCGGACGGCTCGTCGATCTTCCTGCCGCTGATCGCGGGCTACATGATCGGCAACATGCTGGGCGGGCGTGGCTTCGCCTCCAAGCCGCTCTACCGCACCAGCGCGGGGCGCTACGCCACGCCGGGCGGCTCGACGATCCTGTCAGGCCTGAGGGGCAAGACGAACCTGCGCGCCAACTCCTTCTCCGCCTCGCCCAACACCCGCACCGCCGCGCCGCTGAGCCGCTCCGCGGTGCAGAGCCGGGGCGGCTTCGGCGCGGCGCGCACCTCGGGCGGTTTCGGATCGCGCGGCTTCGGCGGCTGAGGGGGCCTCACCCCGGCAGGCGCAGGACCACGTCCGCGAGGCGCGAGCCGTCGCGGACAGCACGGCCGTTGGGCAGGTCGTTCACCTCGACCTTCGCGGCGGCTTCGGCCGGGGGCAGGTGGGCCCATCGCTCCAGGAGCCGGGCGCGCAGCACCTCCTGCGGCACGTCGAGCGCGACGGTCAGGTCGAACAGCGCCCCCAGGTCGCGCCAGCCAGGCCGGTCGAGCAGCAGGTAGTTGCCCTCCGCGATCACCACGTCCGTCTCCTTCGGGATGAGGCGCGCGGCGTTGCGCGACAGCTCCAGCCCCCGGTCGAAGACGGGCACGGCGACCTCCGCCTCGGCGTTGCGCCGCAATCGGTCGAGGAGGTGGGCGAGGCCGCCGATGTCGAACGTCTCCGGCGCGCCCTTGCGCGGGAGAAGGCCGCGCGTCGCGAGGAGCGCATCGTCGTAGTGGAACCCGTCCATGGGCAGGATCGCGGCCGTGCGTCCCCGCGCGTCCAGCTCAGCCCCCAGAGCCTCGGCCAGGGTGGACTTGCCCGAGCCGGGCGCGCCCGCGAGCGCCACGATCCGCCGCCCCGAACCGAGGCCGGCGATCCGATCGGCCAGTGCCGCCACCTCTCCGGGCATCAGGCGATCCGGGCTTCGGTGCGGGCGTCGAAGGCCAGGGCCTTGCCCATGTCGAAGACGCAGGGTGCGCGGGCGCCGCGCGTGGCGGTCGCGGGCAGCAGGGTCATGGCCGGAGAGCCCATGAAGCCCGCCACGAACATGTCGGCCGGGTCGTCGCAAGCCTGACGCGCGGTGCCGATCTGCTGCACGTCGCCGGCATGCATCACCTCGATCCGCGTCGACAGCGTCAGCGCCCGGCCCACGGGGCCGCGCTGGCGCTGCCCGCCGGAGAGCTGGCCGGGCTTGCGGTCCGGAAGGTCGGTGATCTGCAACACCTCGGCTACTTTCGCAGTCTTCCCCCCGCGCTCGGGTCCGGGGATCTTGTGCATCTCCATCTCGAACGAGACGTTCCCGCGCGCGGTCATGCCAGGGTAGAGCGCGTAGGACTGGAACACCATGGCGATGTTGCGCTTGGCCCGTCGCACCTCGTTCATGCGCTGCCCGTCCACCCGGATCTCTCGGGTGACGGTCTCGAGCCCCGCGATCATGTTCGGCAGGGTGGACCTGCCGCCGCCCGTAGGGCCGACGAGCACGAGGAACGCGCCCTTCTCGACCGGGATGTCTGTCTCGTTGAGATCTCCGCCGCGCCGAAGGACCTGGTCACGCGGTCGATATCGATAAAACCCATTGTGGTCATCCTTTGACGGAGCCTGACATCGCCCCCCCGGGCAAAGATGCGCCCGGCGACGATGTAGACGGGGAGGGTGGGCAGGGCGGCCATGATCGCGCCCGGGAAGGTGGCGATGGCCGCGACGGTCATCAGCATGATGACGGCCGAGGCGGCGTCGTCGATGCCGCGCAAGCCGACCAGGAACATGGCCATCACGAAGCCGGAGGTCTGCCACACGGCCGCGCCGGCGATGGTGTGGATCGCCATGTCCCGGTCCTTGATCCAGTCGAAGGCGAAGCCCTCCCAGCCCCATCCGCGCACCACGGCCTCGATCCCGATGCCCGGGGCCCACTTCCAGGCCACGCCGGTGACGATGAAGCTCAGTGCCATGGGATAGAGGTAGATCGTGCGGATCGCCCCCTTCGTCCGGATGCGCCGGTCGAACAGGATCGCCAGCGTCAGGCCCGGAGGGCAGCAGATCACGATGTAGAGGATGCCGAGGATCGCCAGGTTCGCAAGCGCGATGTCCCAGGTGCGCAGGCTGAACCGGCGCGTGTAGTCGATCCCGCCCACCCGGTCGTAGCCGGGCAGCATCCGGCTGTCGCTGAAGGACGGTTACGTAGTGAAGGCGATGAAGCCGTAGACGACGATCTCGACGAGGGTGATCGTCGGGCTGAGGACGCGCTGCGGGAGCGCGTCGCGCAGGACGCCCCGGGCGAAGTCGGGTCGGGCCAAGGCGGCCTTCCCTGGAAGTGTCGGACGGCCGGGGGCCGGCAGCGGAGCTGGGCGGACTCCCCCGCGATCTGCATCTCGGCGGCGGCGTTGAACTCTTCCCGGGTGGTCGGCGGCTCGATGCCCTGCTCCTCGAATATCCGCGCGTTGGTCCACGGTCTGTTGGGACGGTGGATCTTGACCGGCGCGGCGACCCATTCGCCTTCGTAGGTGGCGAACTCCTGCACGGCGCCGGGGGCGACCTCGGTCCAGTCCTCCTCCTCGGCCACCGCGGTGAGGTCGCCCAGGGAGCCCTGCTCGGCCCGTTCGCGGATTTGCCTCCCGAGAAGCTGTGCGGCGCTCGGTGGGGTCCTGGCGTTGAGCGCCGCGGCCTCGCCGCCGGTGGTCCACCAGTGCAGCACCTCGACGCTCTGCGCCGAGGCGGTCGTGGCGGCGCAGCCGAATGCCGCCGTCGCCAGCGGTCGAGCCGTTTTCGCGAATGTCGTGCTGTCCTCCCTTGCATCCAATGCGGTTCCCCCCCACGCGCCGGCCCCGACGTCTCCTCCCCGAAGCGCCACGGCATTTGTTTTTTTTGCGACAACGAGCATGAGATCACGAAAAGCTCGACGGATCTCGTGCCGCCGCGTGGGATGCGCTCGCGGGAGGAGAAAATCCGTGGCGATGCCGGCCACCGTCAGGCAGATCAACGTCGGCCGGGCGCTGGAGCGGCTGCGCGACCGCGACGCCCTCAGCCGGGCAAACGTCGCGCGGGAGCTGGATACCACCCGCTCCACCGCCGGGGGCATCGCCGGTGGCCTGATCCGCGCGGGGCAGGTGCGGGAAGAGGAGGGGCCCGGCGACGCGCGCGGCCTCCGCTCGGGCCGGCCGTCGGTCCGGCTGCGGCTCGACCGACCCGGATGCGCGCCCCGCCCCCTAGCCCGCGGGGCCCGTCCGGGCGCGGCGCCAGGCATCGGGGGGCACGCCCTCCCGTGCGCGGAACACGCGGCCAAGATGGGAGGCGTCGCAGAACCCGGTGCACGCGGCGATCTCGGTCACGGAACGGTCGGAGGTCTCCAGGAGCAGCCGGGCCTGCGCCAGGCGCAGGCGCAGGAACGCCTCCGCCGGGCTGATCCCCAGCGCCTCGGCGAAGTGGCGTTCCAGCTTGCGCCGCCCCACGCCGAGCGCGGCGGCGACCCGGGCGATGCCCGGCGGGTCCTCCAGCTCCTGCTGCATCGCAAGGAGCGCGCGGCGCACCAGCGCGTCGCGCGTGCCCAGGTCGGGCGGCAGCACCGGCTGGGGCTCGTCGGCGGGCATGGCATCGTCGATGATGAGGATGTGCAGGCTCTTCCTCGCCGCGCGTCCGCCCACGTGCCGCTCCACGAGGAACGCCGCGAGATGCGCGGCACTCGCGCCGCCCGAGCAGGTCAGCCGGTCGCGGTCCACCACGAAGATCCTGTCCGACACCGGCACCAGCCCGTCGTAGCGCTCCAGGTAGTCGTTGTGGTGAAACCAGCTCACGCAGCAGCGATAGCCCTGCATCAGGCCCGCGTCGTGCAGCAGGAACGCCCCCGTGCACAGACCCACCAGCGGCACGCCCGCCGCCGCCGCCCGGCGCAGGAAGGCCGCGTGGCGCGGGTCGAGCCGGCCCGCCTCCTCCAGGAGGCCGCCCACGACCACCACGTAGTCGAAGCGCGACGGGTCGCCGGGCCGCTCGTTCGGGCCCACCGACACGCCGCAGCTCGACCGCACGGGGGCCATGTCCGGCGACAGGACCTGCCAGGCGCACCGGATGGGGCGCGAGCGGTCGCCCTCGTCGGCCGCGAGGCGCAGCACGTCCACGAAGGTGGCGAAGGCCGAGAGCGTGAACCGCTCGGCCAGGATCAGCCCGACGCGCAGGCTGGGGGGAATCGGATCGGCCATGACGCAGTTATACCATCTGGGCGACGTGCATCTACTGGCACAGATGGCCCGTGATCTGTCACAAGGGAGGCGTCGCCCCGATTCCGGGAGGAGATCCCCCGTGACACGATTTTCCGCCGCAGCCCTGGTGAGGAACGCCCTCAACGGCCAGACCGGCTGGACGGCACAATGGCCCGACGCCGAACCGAAGGGCGCGTATGACGTGGTGATCGTCGGCGCCGGCGGCCACGGCCTGGGCGCGGCCTACTACCTCGCGAAGGAGCACGGGATCACCAATGTCGCGGTGATCGAGAAAGGCTGGCTGGGGGGGGGCAACACGGGCCGCAACACCACGATCATCCGCTCCAACTACCTCTACGACGAGAGCGCGCGGCTCTACGACCACGCCCTCGACCTGTGGGAGGGGCTGAGCCAGGAGCTGAACTACAACGTCATGTTCTCGCGCCGGGGCGTGATGATGCTGGCCCACAACGTCCACGACGTCCAGAGCTTCCAGCGCCACGTCCACGCCAACAGGCTGAACGGGGTCGACAACCGCTGGCTGACGTCCGCCGAGGCGAAGGATCACTGCCCGCCCCTGAACATATCGGCCGACGCGCGCTACCCCGTCCTGGGGGCGGCCCTGCAGAAGCGCGCGGGGACGGCCCGCCACGACGCGGTCGCCTGGGGCTATGCCCGCGCGGCGGCCGCGCGCGGCGTCGACATCGTGCAGAACTGCCCCGTGACGGCCATCCGCCGCGGTGCGGACGGCGCGGTGGAGGGCGTCGAGACCGCCCGCGGACTGATCCGCGCCAAGAAGGTCGCCGTCTCGGCCGCGGGCCACACCAGCGTGCTCATGGACACCGCCGGCGTGCGCATGCCGCTGGAGAGCTTCCCGCTCCAGGCGCTTGTCTCGGAGCCGGTGAAGCCGTGCTTTCCCGGCGTGGTCATGTCGAACGCGGTCCACGCCTACATGAGCCAGTCCGACAAGGGCGAGCTGGTGATCGGGTCCGGCACCGACCAGTACACCTCCTATTCCAAGCGCGGCGGGCTCCCGTTGATCGAGCACACCCTGGCCGCGATCTGCGAGATCTTCCCGATCTTCTCCCGGATGCGGATGCTCCGGAAATGGGGCGGCACGGTGGACGTGACGCCCGACCGCTCCGCGATCCTCGGCACCACGCCGGTGCCCGGTCTCTATGTCAACTGCGGCTGGGGGACGGGGGGGTTCAAGGCCACGCCGGGCGCGGCGCATACCCTCGCCCACACGGTGGCGCGGGGCGAGCCGCACGCCATCAACGCGCCCTTCACGCTCGACCGTTTCCGCACGGGGCGGCTCATCGACGAGGCGGCCGCGGCGGCCGTCGCGCATTGATGCGCGCGTCCCGAAACGCGCCTTGGGGAAGGTCCACATGCTCCTGATCCACTGTCCCTATTGCGACGAGACCCTTCCCGAGATGGAGTTCGCCTATGCCGGCGAGGCCCATGTCGCCCGCCCGGTGGACCCCTCGCGCACCACCGACGAGGAATGGCGCGACCATCTCTTCGTGCGCTCCAACACCCGCGGCCCCCATGCCGAGCGGTGGCGCCACGTCCATGGCTGCGCGCGCTTCTTCAACGCCGTGCGCGACACGGTGACGGACCGGGTGCTGGCGACCTACCCGGCCGGCAGCCCCCGTCCCGACCTGCCCGGAAAGGACACGCCATGAGCCGCCACCGCATCCCCGGGCGGGGCCGCGTAGACGCGGGCCGGCCCGTCCAGTTTACCTTCGACGGGCGCAGCTACGACGGCCTTCAAGGCGACACGCTGGCCTCCGCGCTCCTGTCCCACGGCGTCCACCTGATGGGGCGGTCCTTCAAGTATCACCGCCCGCGCGGCCCCGTCACCGCCGGCTCGGAAGAGCCCAACGCGCTGGTGGGCACGTCGCGCGGGCCGGGCCGGACCGAGCCCAACACCCGCGCCACGGTGCAGGAGCTGCGCCATGGCCTCGTGGCCGAGAGCCAGAACCGCTGGCCGACCCTGTCGTTCGACGCCGGCGCGGTGAACGACGCGCTGTCGCCGCTCTTTTCCGCCGGGTTCTACTACAAGACCTTCATGTGGCCGCGAAACTTCTGGGACAAGGTCTACGAGCCGGTGATCCGCCGCGCCGCCGGTCTGGGCCGCGCGCCCACCGAGGAAGACCCCGACATCTATGCCTCCCGCTATGCCCATACGGACGTCCTCGTCGTGGGGGCGGGGCCCTCGGGCATCGCCGCCGCGCTCGCCGCCGCGCGGGCGGGCGCCTCCGTCACCCTGGCCGACGAGGGGACGGAGATTGGCGGCTCGCTCCTGTCCGATCCCGGCGTGGAGATCGACGGCAGTCCCGCGTGGGACTGGCTGGAGGACAGGGCCGCCGAGCTGCGCGACCTTGGCGTCACGCTGCTGACCCGCACCACCGCCATCGGCTACTACCACCAGAACTTCCTCGGGCTGGTGGAGCGGCTGACCGACCACCTCGACGAGATCCCCCACGGCGCACCGCGCGAGCGGATGTGGCGCCTGCGCGCCGCGCGCGTGGTGCTGGCGCAGGGCGCGCTCGAACGCCCGCTCGTCTTCGACGGCAACGACAGGCCGGGCGTGATGCTGGCCGGCGCGGCGCAGACCTACCTCAACCGCTACGGCGTCGCGGTGGGGGAGCGGGCCGTCGTCGTCACCTCCCACGACAGCGCGTATTACGCGGCCTTCGATCTCGCCGATGCCGGTATCGCCGTCCCCGCGATCATCGACACGCGGGCCGAGATCCGGCCCGACCTCGCGAGCGAGGCGCGCCTGCGCGCCATCGAGGTGCTGTCGGGCCACACGGTCACCGCCACGTCGGGCCGCCTGTGCGTGGCCTCCGTCACGGCGAACCCGGTGACCGGGGGAGAGGTCGGCGAAGGGCGCCAGCTGCGCTGCGATTGCCTTCTCGTGTCAGGGGGTTGGACGCCGTCCCTGCACCTCTTCTCCCACACCAAGGCGAGCCTGTCGTGGGACGCGGAGGCGGGCACCTTCCTGCCCGACCGCTCCCTCGAGGACCTTCACCTCGCCGGCGCGGGGCGGGGCCTGTGGGGCTATGCCGCGAGCCTCTCGGACGGGGCCGAGGCGGGTGCCGCCGCGGCCCATGCGCTGGGGCACGCGGCGCAGGCGACCGGCCTGCTGGTCGCGCGGGACCGTATCGGCACGGGCATCACCCACGGGCAACTGCCCACCCACCGCGCGCCCTCGCGGGTGCGGGCCTTCGTCGACTACCAGAACGACGTCACCGCCAAGGACATCAAGCTCGCCGTGAGCGAGGGCATGCGCTCCATCGAGCACGTCAAGCGCTACACCACCACCGGCATGGCCACCGACCAGGGCAAGCTGTCGAATCTCAACGCCCTGGCCATCGCCGCCGACGCGCTGGGGACCACGCCGCCGCAGGTGGGACTGACCACGTTCCGCCCGCCCTATACCCCCACCACCTTCGCCACCTTCGCGGGCTACCACCGCGGCGCGGCCTTCGAGGTGACGCGCCGCACCCCCATCGACGGCTGGGCCGAGGAGAACGGCGCGGTCTGGGAGCCGGTGGGCCAGTGGCGCCGGGCGCGGCACTTCCCCCAAGGCGACGAAGACATGGACGCCGCGGTGGACCGCGAATGCCGCGCGGTGCGCGCGGGCGTGGGCATCTTCGACGCCTCGACCCTGGGCAAGATCGACGTGACCGGGCCCGATGCGGCCACCTTCATGAACCGGATGTACACCAACGCCTGGACCAAGCTCGCGCCGGGGCGCTGCCGCTACGGCCTCCTGCTGGGGGAGGACGGCTACGTGCGCGACGACGGCGTGGTGGGCCGCATGGCCGAGGACCGCTTCCACGTCACCACCACCACCGGGGGCGCCGCGCGGGTGCTGACCATGATGGAGGACTACCTCCAGACCGAATGGCCCGACCTCGACGTGTGGCTCACCTCCACCACGGAGCACTGGGCGGTGGTGGCGCTGAACGGCCCCCGCGCGCGCGACGTGCTCGCGCCGCTGGTCGAGGGGCTCGACATCTCGGGCGAGGCCTTTCCGATGATGTCGGTGGCCGAGTGCACGGTCGCGGGGTTCCCCGCGCGGCTCTTTCGCCTCAGCTTCACCGGCGAGCTGGGATACGAGATCAACGTGCCGGCCCGCCATGGCCGGGCCCTGTGGGAGGCACTGATGGCGGCGGGGGCGGACCATGGCATCACCCCCTACGGCACCGAGGCGATGCATGTCCTGCGCGCCGAAAAGGGCTTCATCATCGTGGGCCAGGACACCGACGGCACCGTGACGCCGGAGGATCTCGGGCTGGGCTGGACCATCGGCAAGACGAAGGAGGACTTCGTGGGTATGCGGTCCCTCTCGCGCCCCGACCTGGTGGCGCGGGGGCGCAAGCAGTTCGTGGGCCTCCTGACGGCCGACGGCGCGGTGCGGCTGGAGGAGGGGGCGCAGATCGTGGACGACCCCGACCAGCCCCTGCCCATGCGGATGATCGGCCACGTCACGTCGAGCTACAACAGCGCGGCGCTGGGGCGCTCCATCGCGCTCGCCGTTGTCGAGAACGGGCGCGAGCGGATGGGCGAGACGGTCCATATCCCCATGCCCGAGGGCAACGTGGAGGCCACCATCGCGCCCGGCGTGTTCTACGACCCCGACGGCGGGCGGGCGAAACTTTGAGCGGAGGAGCGCAGATGGGTGCGACGCACGTGCCGATGGTGGAGGATCTGCCCCCCCGCCACCGCCTGTCCCTGCGCGTGCGCGAGGGGGGCCGCGGGGCCGTCGGCGCGGCGCTCGGCCTCGACCTGCCGGAGCGGGTCGGCGAGCGGGCGCGCGGCGGCGGGCGCGAGGCGCTGTGCCTCGGCCCGGACGAGTGGCTGATCGAGGCGGAGGAGGCGGACGCCGCCGCCCTGGCCCGGGCGCTGGGGGGCGTGGACGTCTCCCACGCGGCCGTCGACATCTCCGACAGGGAGGTGGGGTTTCGCGTCTCGGGGCCGGGGACGCTCGCGCTCCTGGCCATGGGATGCCCCCGCGACGTGGCCCGGATCGCGCCCGGTCGGGGGGCGCGGACGATCTTCCACGGGGCTTCCGTCGTGATCCGGCGCGAGGCGGAGGAGGAGGTGCGCATTGACATCTGGCGCTCCGTCGCGCCGCATGTGCGCGCCCTGATGGAGACCGGCCTGAAGGAGCTGCGCGCCGGCCTCTGACCCAAGGCCCCGCGGGGTCGAGATGCCGCGCGCCCGCGCGGGGAAAGGCCGACCATGTCCGTCTCCGTCTTCGAGCTCTTCAAGCCCGGGATCGGGCCGTCTTCGTCCCACACGATGGGGCCGATGGTGGCGGCGCGGCGCTTCCTGGACGACCTGCGCGGCGGGGCGGAGCGCATCCCCGGCGCCGACGCCCCGGCGGCGATCCGCGCCTCCCTCCACGGCTCGCTGGCCTTCACCGGCAAGGGACACGCGAGCGACCGGGCGGTGATGCTGGGCCTGCTGGGCTTCGACCCCGCCACGGTCGACCCGGACGCGGCCGAGGCGGCGCTCGCGCGCCTGCACGAAACGCGCCGGCTCCACCCCGAGAGCCTGCCGGAGATGGCCTTCGACCCTGCCGCCGACCTGGTCTTCGACTACGACACCGTGCTGCCGCTCCATGCCAACGGCATGGTTCTGCGCGCCTTCGACAGGCGCGGGGCGCCCGCCCTGACGCGGACCTACTACTCCGTGGGGGGCGGCTTCGTGCTGACCGACGAGGAGCTCCAGGCCGAGCGGGAGGGGACCGGGCGGCCCGCCCCGGGCCCGACGCTGCCCTGGCCCTTCGCTTCCGCCCGGGAAATGCTTGAGATGGGACGGTCCTCGGGGCTGACGATCGCGGCGATGACGCGGGCGAACGAGGAGGCGCGGGCCGCCCGGGACGAGGTGGATGCACGGCTCGACCTGATCTCGGAGGCGATGGATGACAGCATCGACCGGGGGCTGGCGCAGACGGGTGTGCTGCCGGGGGGGCTGAAGGTGCGCAGGCGCGCCCACGACATCCACGAGAAGCTCGAGGCGGAAGCGTTCTCGAACCAGAAGCTGCCCCATTCGGGCAACGAGTGGCTGTCGGTCTATGCCATGGCGGTGAACGAGGAAAACGCGGCCGGGGGGCGGATCGTGACGGCGCCCACCAACGGTGCCGCGGGGACGGTGCCGGCGGTGCTGCGGTACTGGCGCGATCAGTGCGGGGGATTGTCGGAGGCGGGGCGGCGCGATTTTTTGCTGACCGCGGCGGCGATCGGGGGGATATTGAAGGCGAACGCCTCGATCTCGGGCGCGGAAGTGGGCTGCCAGGGGGAGGTGGGCAGTGCCGCGGCGATGGCCGCGGCGGGCCTGTGCGCCGTCCAGGGCGGCACCAACGAGCAGATCGAGAACGCCGCCGAGATCGCGCTGGAGCACCACCTGGGCATGACCTGTGACCCCGCGGCGGGGCTGGTGCAGGTGCCCTGCATCGAGCGCAACGCGCTCGGGGCGATCAAAGCGGTATCGGCGGCGGCGCTGGCGCTGCGGGGGGACGGGACGCATTTCATGCCGCTCGACAACTGCATCGCGGTGATGCTGCAGACCGGGCGCGACATGGACGCGAAGTACAAGGAGACCTCCACCGGAGGGATCGCGGTGAACCTGCCCGAGTGCTGAAAACCCCGCCCCGCCCACGCCCCGCCCACGCCGGGCACGTGCCGGACCCGCGCCCCGCAGGGGCCGCACCGTCGCCCCGCCCGCGCCCCGCATCCGCCCGACGCGCGCCCCGACAGGGCCGGCGGCGCCCGTAGGCCGGGCCCGGGCGCTCCTGCCGCGACCGTCTGCGAGACCAAGCGGTCGGCGTGGAAGCTGCCGACGTTCCCGAAGGCGCCGGTCGGCGTCTGGCCTTTCGAGAAGGTAACCGATGCGCCCGTCGTCCGGAGTCCGCACGCTGCCGGTCTGTGCGGTCGGGGCCGGGCGGCGGGGGCTGCTGGACACGGGGGCCCGCATGGGCCAAGGGCGAGGGTCTGACCGATCGGAGGGGCTCCGCCCATGCGCGCGATCCTGACCGTCCTTTTATGCCTTGCCGTGGCGGTGCCGGTTGCGGCGACGTTCCTGCCGCTCTGGCGCACCGACGCCTGGTGGGTGCGGATGGCCGATTTTCCGCGCCTGCAATACACGGTTGCGCTGGTGGCGGTGCTGGGCGCGGTGGCGCTGGCGCGGCCGGTGTCCCGGCGCCTGCGGATGGTGCTGGGGGCGATGGCCGTGGCGGCGCTGGCCTTCGACGTGGCCAAGATCGGGCACTACTTCATCGGCGCGCCGCCCCGGGCCGAGGCCTGCCCCGAGGGGCAGCGGCTGAGCCTGATGGTGGCCAACGTCAAGCTGGAGAACCGCCACGCCGAGGAGCTTCTGGCGATCGTGCGGGAGCGCGACCCGGACCTGCTGCTGGCGCTGGAGACCAACGCGTGGTGGAACGCGCGGCTGGCGCGGCTGTCGGACCGGCTGCCCCACGGGCTGGCCCAGATCACCGGCAGTTATTTCGGGATGCACCTTCTGTCGCGCTGGCCCCTGTCGGACGCGCGGGCCGTGTTCGCCGCCGACCAGGGCGTGCCGGCGCTGCTGGCGACCGTGTCGCCGCCCTCGGGCGAGGCGGTCCGGCTGATCGGGCTGCACCCTCGTCCGCCCCATCCGGGACAGTCCTCGCGCGGGCGGGACGCGCAACTGATGTGGGCGGCGCTGGAGGCGCGGGAGGCGGCGCTGCCGGTGGTGCTGGCGGGCGACCTGAACGCGGTGCCCTGGGAGCGGGGCGTGGAGCGGATGCGGCGCATCGCGGGCCTTATCGACCCGCGCGCGAGCCTCGGGTTCCTGCCCACCTACGACGCGCAGTCGTGGTGGATGGCCTGGCCGCTCGACCAGGTGCTGCACCAGGAGGGCCTGTCGGTGACATCGCTCGAGGTGCTGCCCGGCTTCGGCTCGGACCATTTCCCCGTGGAGGCGGAACTGTGCCGCCGCCCAGCCGGCCGGGAGGCGCCCGAACCGGAGGCGGGCGACCTGGAGCGGGCGCGCGAGCTGCTGGAGGCGGTGGGCGCGCGCTAGCCCGCGCGGCTCATCAGGAGCGAGCCCAGGCCGATCAGCGCGATCCCCGCCGCCTCGGCCGGGCCGGGCGCGGTGCCGAAGAGGAGCGCCCCCCACAGGACGGCGAAGGCCAGGTAGGCGTTGTCGAACATCCCCACCAGGGGGGCCGGGGCCGACTGGTAGGCGCGTGCCACCAGGGTCGCGATGACGGCGAGGAGCACGGCGAGAAGCCCGATCAGGATCGCGTCCTCGCGCGTGACCTCGCGCCACTGGGCCAGCACGAAGCCGGTGCCGCCCGGGTGGACGAGCCCCAGCCCCGCGACCCAGGCCGCGCCCGCGACCGCGAGCACCGCGTTGAGGTTGAAGGCCATGGTCAGCGCCGCCTCGTCCCTGAGCCGCGTCTCGGTCAGGAGGGCGGCGAGGGCGTAGCACAGGGCCGCGCCCAGGGGCAGGGCGAACCAGGCGGAGGCCATGCCCGCGCCGGGGCGCAGCACCACCGCGACGCCCGCGAGGCCGAGGCCGAGCGCGCCCCAGCCGGCCCGGCCGAGGCGCCGGCCGAGCCAGGCGCGCGCCATCAGGGCCATCCACAGGGGCGCGGTGTAGAATCCCGCCGCCGCCACCGCGAAGGGCAGGACCGGCAGCGACGCGTAGTAGAGAAACCACATGGCCGCCAGGCACAGGCTGCGCGCCGTCACCCAGCCCGGGCGGCGGGGGCGCAGGCCGGAGCGGCTGCTGGCCGAGCAGGCCAGCGCCAGCAGGAACCCCGCCGCCACCGAGCGCAGGCAGACGAGCTGGCCCAGGGCGAGCCGGTCGCCCAGGAGCTTGACCACCGAGTCCGACAGCGACAGGAGCGCCACGGCGAGGGTGATCGCGAGGATGCCCGACAGCCGTGCGCCGGGGGGAGAGGACCGAACCTCTCCGAATGCATTGATCCGTGTCATGGGAGCGGGATAGCCTGCCGGGCGGCGGCCCCCTATCGAGTTGTCGTCGGATTTCCATGAGGTGAGGTCATGCAAACACCGCGCCTGCCGCCCCTGTCGAGCCTGCGCCCCTTCGAGGCGACGGTCCGGCGCGGCAGCGTCACCCTGGCCGCCGCCGAGCTGGGCCTGACGCAGACGGCGGTGAGCAAGCAGATCCGCGCGATCGAGCGCGACATCGGCCGGCCCCTGTTCGAGCGGCGCAACCGCGCCGTGGTGCCCACCGGGGAGGGGGCGCGGCTGGCGCGGATCGTGCGCGAGGCCCTGGGCGACATCGCCGCCGAGGCGGGGCGGCTGCGCGGACGGGCCGGGCCGGGCGAGGTGGTGCTGCACTGCCAGCTTTGCGAGGCGTTCTACTGGCTGATGCCGCGGCTGTCGCGGTTCCACGAGGCGCATCCGGGGGTGGAGCTGCGGGTGGTGTCGTCCATGCGGCCGCTGACGGAGGCCACCGGGCCCTTCGACGTGGCGTTGCAGACCACGGGGCGCCCGTCGGAGGGGGCGCGGCTGGCCTTCACCGCCGCGGACACGATCCTGCCGGTCTGCGCGCCGGGGCTGGTGGCGGGGCGTGACCTGCCGCTGGCGCCGGGCGACCTGGCGGCGTTCCCGCTCCTGTCGCACCGGGCGGTGCCCCAGGATTGGGCGGACTGGGCCGACTGGTTCGCCGCGCAGGAGCTGGAGGTGCCGGGGGGCGCGGGGCGGATCGGCTACGACAGCTTTCCGCTGGTGCTGCAGGCGGCGGTCGCCGGGCAGGGCATGGCGCTGGGATGGGGCCGCACGGTGGAGGGGCTGGTGGCGGACGGCAAGCTGGTCGCGCCCTGCGCCGAGGCGATGGCGCGGCCCGCCGAGATCTCGGTGTTCCGCGCCGGCCACGGGGCGCGGTCGCCGGGAGCGCGCGCGCTGCTCGACTGGCTGGCGGCAGAGTTGGCGTGACTGGACGGCGACGCGCGACGGGGGCAGGGTCGCGGCGATGACACGGGAGACGGACATGGCGGATCTGGACGCGGTGGTGGCCTGGCGGCGGGAGCTGCACCGCCACCCCGAGCTTGCCTTCGAGGAGGTGTGGACGCGCGACTTCGTGGCCGCGCGGCTGGCGGAGATGGGCGTGGACGAGATCACGCCCCTCGCCGGGACGGGGCTGGTGGCGCGGATCGCGGGGCGCGCGGGAGGTCACGCGGTGGCAGGTCGCGCCGGGGGCGGCGCGGTGGCGCTGCGCGCCGACATGGACGCGCTGCCGATCACCGAGGCGACGGGAGTGGCCCATGCCTCCCTCACGCCGGGCGTGATGCATGCCTGCGGGCACGACGGGCATACCGCGATGCTGCTGGGCGCGGGGCGGGAGCTGGCCGCGGCGCGGGACTTCGACGGGGAGGTGTTCCTGGTGTTCCAGCCCGCCGAGGAGAACGGCCACGGCGGGGGCGCGCGGATGGTGGCCGAGGGGCTGATGGACCGGATCGGGGACGCGGCGATCTTCGGGCTGCACAACTGGCCGGGGATGGAGCTGGGCCGGTTCGGGGCGCTGCCGGGACCGGCCATGGCCTCGATGGACACGTTCGACGTAAGGATCACGGGCCGGGGCGGGCACGCGGCCATGCCCGAGCAGACCCGCGACCCGGTGGTGGCGGGTGCGGCGCTGGTGGGGGCGCTGCAGGCCGTCGTCAGCCGCTCGGTCGCGGCCACCGAGGCGCTGGTCGTGTCGGTCACCCAGGTCCATGCCGGCGACGCCTACAACCTGATCCCCGAGACGCTGCGGCTGGCGGGCACGGTGCGGACCCTGTCGGCGCGAGTGCGCGACCATGCCGAGGCCCGCCTGCGCGAGACGGTCGCCGGGGTGGCCGCGCTCCACGGCGTGGCGGCGGAGGTGAGCTATCGCCGGTCCTACCCCGTCACGGTGAACGCCGCGGCGCAGGCCGCGACGGCGCAGGCGGCGGCGCGCGACGCCGGCCTGGAGGTGGCGGAGGGGCTGGCGCCGTCGATGGGATCGGAGGACTTCGCCTACATGCTGGAGGCGCGGCGGGGCGCCTATGGCTGGCTGGGCGCTGGCCCGACCGAGGGCGGCCGCCAACTGCACAGCCCGCATTACGATTTCGACGACGCGCTGATCCCGCCGGGGGTGGCGTGGTGGCGCGCGCTGGTGGCGCGGGAGCTCGGGGCGGGCTGAGCGCCCGCCCCCTCACGCCGCCTTCTGCGGTCGCCCGGCGATGTAGGTCTGGGCCACGGCGCGGTCGTCGCCCATGACCTGGAGGACGAAGAGCTCCTCGGGCAGGGTTTCGGCGCGCTCCATCCTGAGGGCCATGTCGGGGGTGGCGCGAGCGTCGAGCACGGCGATGTCGGCCTCGGTGCCTGGATCGAGGGTGCCGATACGGTCCGCGAGGCCCAGGACCTCGGCGTTGCCGCGGGTCATCCAGTGGAAGGCGGCGAGGGGGGAGAGATGCTGGCCGCGAAGCTGGAGCACCTTGTAGCCCTCGGCCAGGGTGGCGAGCATCGAGAAGGAGGTGCCGCCGCCCACGTCGGTGGCCACGCCAGAGCGGATGCCGCGCGCGGCGAGCCCCTCGGCGTCGAAGAGGCCGCTGCCCAGGAACAGGTTGGAGGTGGGGCAGAAGACGGGATGGGCGCCGGTGGCCGCGAGCGCGTCGATCTCGCGCGTCTCCAGGTGGATCGCGTGGCCGAGGAGCGTGCCGGGCCCGACCAGCCCCGCGCGCTCGTAGATGTCGAGGTAGTCGCGGGCCTGCGGGTAGAGCTGCGCGGTAAAGGCGATTTCGTCGCGGTTCTCCGACAGGTGGGTCTGGACGTGGATGCCGGGAGTCGCGGCGGCGAGCGCGCCCGCGGCCTCGAGCTGCGCGGGGCTCGACGTGATGGCGAAGCGGGGTGTCACGGCGTAGAGCGCACGGCCCCGCCCGTGCCAGCGCGCGATCAGCGCGGCGCTGTCGTCGAAGGAGGATTGGGCGGTATCGAGGACGCCTTCGGGCGCGTTGCGGTCCATCATCGTCTTGCCCGCGATCAGGCGCATGTCGCGGCGGGCGGCCTCGGCGAAGAGCGCCTCGGCCGAGGCGGGGTGGGACGCGCAGAAGGCGGCGACCGTGGTGGTGCCGTGGGCCGCGAGCCGGTCGCAGAAGCGGCGCGCCATGGCCGCGGCATGGGCGGGGTCGGCGAACTCCGCCTCGGCGGGGAAGGTGTAGGTTTCGAGCCAGTCGAGAAGCTGGCGGCCCCAGCTCGCGATCACCTGGAGCTGGGGGAAGTGGATGTGGGGGTCGATCAGGCCCGGCAGGATCAGGTGGGGGCGATGGTCGATCACGCCCGCCTCCGGGTGGGCGGCGGCGATCTCGGCGAAGGGGCCGCGCGCGGCGATGAGCCCGTCCGACAGGAGCAGGCCCCCGTCGTCGAGATAGGTATGGGCGGCGGCGTCGTCCGGCCCCTCGGGGGCGCGGTCGAAGCTCAGGAGGCGGCCGCGCAGGAGCGTGGCGGGCATGGGCGGACCCCGTCTGTCGGATGTCATTCGGCCGGCGCGGCCGGGGCGGTGGGGGCCTCGCCGGTGTCGGGCTCCACCCGCGCGAAGCGCGGATAGAGGGCGAGGAAGGCGGCGGCGATCAGGTAGCCCGCGGTGACGCCGTCGAGCTGGGGCATCCGCAGGGCGGGGGCGTGGACGATGCCCAGGGCGGACATGGCGGCGGCGGCGGCGGCGAAGCCGGCGGCGTTGCGGAAGCGCGCGTCGATCACGCTGGCCACGATGGCGCCCCAGACGAGCCCGGTGATGATCGCCCCCTGCGACAGGGCGAGGTGGCCCTCGTAATGGGCGCCCTCCTGAAGGAGCGCGGCGGTGAGCCCGGGGTCGCCCAGCTCGGGCAGCCCCTCGGCGCCGGCCTCGCGCAGGGCGCCCAGCATCGAGGTCCACTTGGTGATGAGGAACGCGGAGACGTGGGGCAGCACGGCGATGGCCACCGCCGCCATGTGCTCGGGGCGGACGTTGCGGGCGGTGTCGGCCACCAGGCTGATCGCGACGAAGACGAGGATCGGGGCGGCGGCGGCGATGGGGATCAGCTCGTTGAAGAGCGCCAGGAGGCCGAACACCGCCGAGACCGCCACCACCGCGCCCACGCCCATGACGTAGCCCGCCCGCGCGCCCATGCGCCGGTAGGCGGGGTGGCCGATATAGACGGTGGTGGGGAAGGGCGAGCCGAACACCGCGCCGATCATGGTGCCCGCCCCGTCGGTGAGCTGGCACAGGCCCACGGGGTAGGGGTCGCCCGCGGCCTCGGCGCTCTCGACGTTGTTCATGGTCTCGATGAAGTTGTAGATCTGGACCGGGACCAGCACCAGCAGGAGGTCGGGGTTGGCGGCGAGGTAGGACAGGCCGGCGGCCATGTCCCCCAGCCACGGCACCGGCAGGTAGAGGCCGGTGCCGGAGACGTCGATGGTGGACTGGCCGGTGGCCAGGGCGGCGGCCGTCCCGAGGCCGATGGCCAGGAGCCCCGCGGGCAGGCCGAAGGGCAGGCGGAAGCGGCCCACCAGCCCCCACAGGACCACGATCATGGCGGTGAAGCCGATCACCGGGCTTTCGAACACCTCCGCCAGGGGGACGGCGCCGATGAAGACGAGCGCGATGCCGCACAGGGTGCCCAGCATGCCGGCGCGCGGCGTGACCCGCTTGAGCCAGGGGCCGACGAGCGCGCCGGAGGCCGCGACGAGACCGCCGATGAGCCCCGCTGCGATGCCCACCTGCCAGGCGAGCAGCGCGTCGTCGGTGGACCAGTAGATCGGCCCGATCACCCCGAAGAGATAGACGAACATCACCGGCGTGGAGATGCCGTAGGGCAGGGCGGTGACGTCGCGGCCCAGGCGCCGGGCCGCGCGGCGCGCGAGGACGACGTAGACGGCGACGCCCGCCAGGATCGCCACCGCCGCGCCGGGCACGATGCGGCCGTAGACGACCTCTCCGGGCATGTCGAAGACGAAGCGGCACACGCCCGACAGGACCATCAGGTTGACGAGGTTGTCGGTGAACAGCGCCCAGAAGGCGCTGCTGTCGCCGCGCGAGACGAGGCGGTAGCTGTAGGTGCTCATGCGGGAGCCTTGCGATCGGTGGGGAGGGAAATGCGGGCCAGGGCCGACAGGATCTCGGCGGTGCAGAAGGCGGCGATGACCTCGGGGCGCTTGTCGCCCTGCCCGGCGGCGCCGATGGGGCAGGTCAGGCGGGCGGGGTCGAAGCCGGGATGGGCGCGGTGGAAGCGGGCGCGCTTGGTGGCCGACCCGATCAGGCCCACATAGGCGGCGTCCGCGCGCGACAGGGCCTCGGCCGCCAGGAGGAAGTCGAGCCCGTGGTCGTGGGTGGCAATCACGACGGCCGCGCCGGGGGGGGCCGCGCGCAGCTCCGCCTCGGGCAGGGGCGTGTGGAGCCGGGCCACGGGCGCGTCGCACAGGGCGAGCTCGCCCGCGCGGGGGTCGATGAGGCGCGCGGCCACGGGCAGGGGGGCGAGGCTGCGGGCCAGCGCCCGACCCACATGCCCCGCCCCGAAGACGAGGACGGCGGGCCGCGCGGCCAGCAGCTGCGCCTCGCGGGCGAGCGCCTCGGCGCGGTGGGCGGCGTCCATGGGATCGAGGGCGAGCGCCACGCGGCCGCCGCAGCACTGGCCGATGCCGGGGCCCAGGGGCACGTCGAGCCGCCGGGCGGGGGCGTTCGCGGCCAGCATCTCGCGCGCGGCCTCGACGGCCATGTGCTCCAGCCGGCCGCCGCCGATGGTGCCGTGGAGGGCGGCGCGGGAGACGGCCATCTCGGTCCCCTCGCCGCGGGGCACGGAGCCGTGCGCGGCCACGACGCGGACCCGGATCGCCGGGCCCTCGCGGTCGAGGAAGGGGCCGAGCTGGTCGCTCACGCGGCGCCCGACAACCGGTCGATGGCGGCGAGCACCCGCTCGGGCGTGGCGGGGGCGTCGAGGCGGGGGCATTCGCGGTAGCCGGCCACGCTCGCCACCGCCATGGACAGCGCCTCGAACACCGAGACCGCGAGCATGAAGGGCGGCTCGCCCACCGCCTTGGAGCGGCGGATCGTGGGTTCGGGGTTCTCCGCCCAGTCGGCAAGCGCCACGTTCATCACCCGCGGCCGGTCGGAGGCCAGCGGAATCTTGTAGGTGGAGGGGGCGTGGGTCTTGAGCCGCCCGTCGCCGTCCCACCACAGCTCCTCGGTGGTCAGCCACCCCATGCCCTGCACGAAGGCGCCCTCCACCTGGCCGAGGTCGATCGCGGGGTTGAGCGAGCGGCCCGCGTCGTGGAGGATGTCCGTCCGCTCCACCCGGTACTCGCCCGTCAGGGTATCGACCGAGACCTCCGAGCAGGCGGCGCCGTAGGCGTAGTAGTAGAACGGCCGGCCCTTGCCCGCCTCCCGGTCCCAGTGGATGTCGGGGGTGCGGTAGAAGCCCGCGGCCGAGAGGTGGACCCGCTCCATGTAGGCGGCGCGCACCAGGTCGGGGAAGGGCACCGTGCGCGCGCCAACGGCCACGCCGGCGGGCGTGAAGGCGACCGTCTCCTCGGCCACGGACCAGTGGCGGGCGGCGAAGGCCGTCAGGCGGTCGCGGATCTGGCGGCAGGCGTCGAGGGCGGCCATGCCGTTGAGGTCGGAGCCCGAGGAGGCGGCGGTGGCCGAGGTGTTGGGCACCTTGCCCGTGGAGGTGCGGGTGATGCGGACATGGTCGGGATCGACCGCGAAGGCGTCGGCCACGACCTGGATGACCTTGACGTGCAGGCCCTGCCCCATCTCGGTGCCGCCGTGGTTGAGCTGGATCGAGCCGTCGGCATAGACGTGGACCAGCGCGCCGGCCTGGTTGAAATGGGTCGCGGTGAAGGAGATGCCGAACTTCACCGGGGTGAGGGAGATGCCCTTGCGGATCACGCGACCGCCCGTCACGCCCCCGCCCGCGTTCCAGTCGAGCACGGCGCGGCGGCGGACGGCGTAGTCGGCGCTCGCCTCCAGCTCCGAGACGATGCGGGGGGCGATGTTGTCCTCCACCCGCTGGTGGTAGGGGGTCAGGTCGCGCCCCTCGCCCCCGTAGAAGTTGAGGCGCCGGATCTCCAGCGTGTCGCGCCCCAGGGCGTAGGCGATCTCCTCGATCATGCGCTCGGCCGCGAGGACGCCCTGCGGCCCGCCGAAGCCGCGGAAGGCGGTGTTGGAGACGGTGTTGGTCTTCAGCGGATGGGAGCGCAGCTCCACGTCGGGGTAGAAATAGGCGTTGTCGGCGTGAAACAGCGCCCGGTCGGTGACCGGCCCCGAAAGGTCCGACGACCAGCCGCAGCGCGCGGCGAGGTCGCCCGAGACGGCCAGGATACGGCCCTCGTCGTCGAAGCCCACCTCGTAGCAGACGTCGAAGTCGTGGCGCTTGCCGGTGGCGATCATGTCCTGGTCGCGGTCGGGGCGGATCTTGACCGGGCGGCCGAGGCGGGCGGCGGCGAGCGCGGAGACGGCGCAGAACAGGTTCATCTGCGTCTCCTTGCCGCCGAAGCCGCCGCCCATGCGCCGCACCTCCACCGTGACCATGGCCGAGGGCAGGCCCAGGACCCGACCCACCATGTGCTGGGCCTCGCTGGGATGCTGGGTGGAGGAATGGACGTGCATCGCCCCGTCCTCCCCCGGGGTGGCGAGCGCCACGTGCCCCTCGAGATACATGTGGTCCTGCCCGCCGATGCGGATGCGCCCGGCGATGCGGCGGGGCGCGCGCGCCATCGCCGCCTCGGGCGCGCCGCGGCGCAGGGTGAGGGGGGGCGTGACGTAGGCGCTGCCCGCCGCCCGGGCGGCGGCCACGTCGAGCAGCGGCGCGAGGTCGTCGTAGGCGATCTCGGCCAGGGTGGCGGCCCGGCGGGCGGCGTCGCGCGTCTCGGCCACCACGGCGAAGACGGGCTGGCCGTGGAACTGCACGAGGCCATCGGCGAAGACCGGCTCGTCGTTTCGGCCCGTGGGGCTCACGTCGTTCTCGCCCGGCACGTCCTCGGCGGTCAGGACCGCGACCACGCCCGGCGCGGCGCGCACCGCCCCGAGGTCCAGCGAGGCGATGCGCGCATGGGCGCGCTCCGCCAGGCCGAGGCAGGCATGGAGCGTGCCCGCGGGTTCGGGGATGTCGTCGGTGTACTCGGCCCGGCCGGTGACGTGGAGCGCGGCCGAGTCGTGGGCGCGGGGGATGTTGACGAAGGCCGTGTCGGGCGCTGCTTCGGGGCCTGTCTCGGGGCCTGTGTCCTTCATGGGAGGCGTCCTTTCGTCAGGCGCGTTCGGGCGCGGCCTCGGCCTGGGAGAGCCAGAAGCGGCGGAAGAGGTTCTGCGCCACGCGCATCCGGTAGCCGCCCGAGGCGCGCATGTCGTCGATGGGGGCGAAGTCGTCGGGCAGGCGCGCGGCGGCGGCCGCGAAGCTGGAAGCGGCGAAGGGCTGCCCCGCCAGCGCGGCTTCGGCGGCCGCCGCGCGTTTCGGTGTGGCGGCCATGCCGCCGAAGGCGATGCGGGCCTCGGCGATGCGGTCGCCGTCGAGGGCGACGCGAAAGCCCGCCGCGACCGCCGAGATGTCCTCCTCCCGCCGCTTGGAGACCTTCCACGCGCCGTGGCGGTGGGCGGGGTTGGGGCGGGGCAGGCGGATCTCCTCCACGAACTCGCCGGGCCGGCGGTCCTGGCGGCCGTAGTCGAGAAAGAAGTCCTCAAGCGGCAGGGTGCGGCGCTCGTCGCCCCGGCGCAGGACCAGGCGCGCCCCGAGCGCGATCAGGACGGGGGGCATGTCGCCGATGGGCGAGCCGTTGGCGATGTTGCCCCCCAGCGTGCCCATGGAGCGCACCTGCCAGCCCGCGAACCTGTCCCAGTACTCCGTGAGGTGGGGATAGTCGGCCAGGATTGGCCGGGCGGCATCGGCGTAGCTTGCGTTGGCGCCGATGCGCAGCGTGTCGCCATCGCGGCGGATCGCGCGCAGATCGTCGAGATGGGCGGTGAAGATCGCCGGGGAGATGCTCCGCAGCCCCTTGGTGACCCACAGCCCCACATCGGTCGCACCGGCGACCAGGGTGGCCTCGGGCCGGGCGGCGTAGCGGCGGGCGAGGTCGGCGGTGTCGCGCGGCAGGACGGCGTGACCCTCGGCCCCCAGAGAGACGGCCGCGCCGTCGTCCATGGCCGCGAGGCGCGCGGCGACGGCCTCGCGCTCGGTCGCGAGCGGGTCGGCGGCGGCGTCGCCGTGGTCGGAGACGGTCATGCCCGCTGCGAGGATCGGGCCGTAGCCGGTGCAGCGGCACAGGTTGCCCTGGAGCGCCGTCTCGACCTGCGCCTTCGTGGGGCGGGGGTGGCGCATCCACAGGGCATAGAGGGCCATGACGATGCCCGGGGTGCAGAAGCCGCACTGGCTGCCGTGGTTGGCGACCATCGCCGCCTGGACGGGGTGGAGCGCGCCGCCCGGGCGGCTCAGGTGCTCGACGGTGACCACGTGGGCGAGATCGACCGAGGCCAGGAAGCGGATGCAGGCATTGACCGGCTCGTAGGCGAGGCGGCCCTCCCGCAGGCGGCCCACCAGCACGGTGCAGGCGCCGCAATCGCCCTCGGCGCAGCCCTCCTTGGTGCCGGTGAGGCGGCGCGCGAGGCGCAGGTGGTCGAGGAGCGTGTCGCCCGGGGCCACATCGGCCAGGCGGACCTCCGTGTCGTTGAGCAGGAAGCGGATCTCGGTGCGGTCGGGCATGGGGCTCTCCCTGGCCTGCCTCCGTCCGGGCGGCGCGCGCCGCCCGGATCGGGTCGAGGCGGAAGGGTATGGCAGATCGCCGCGGAAAGTCGAGGGCGACGGGAGGGGGGGTTGGACGGACCCGCGGCGGACGCGAGGCCGCGGACCGATGCGGGATCGGCGAAACGCGGTTCTGCGTGGCGGACGAAAAGGGGCGGTGGGCCTTGACCGGGCGCGGCGGGCTCTCCTAGCTGTCGGGGACGGAACGCCCGGGACGCGGTGCCGCCGTCCGGGGCCGGGCCCCGGCGGGCGGTGCGAGACCGGGCGGCCCGCGCCGCCATACATCGCAGGGGCCGCCCGTTGACCCCCCGAAGCCCGCCCGAGGAGCCCCGGATGCGCCACGCCACGCCCGACGACCAGCTCAACGACCTGTCCATGTCCGAGCGGGCCCGCCCGCTCCTGGGAAAGGTGATCCGCCACATCACCGAGGCCTGCGACCCCGCCGAGCCCGAATACGAGCGGCTGGGGGAGGGGCGCGCGGAGCGGTTCAGCTTTGCGCCCGGACAGCTCGAGATCCTCGACGAGCTGAAGGCGAAGGCCAGGGCGGCGGGGCTGTGGAACTTCTTTTTACCCGACAGCGAGACCGGGGAGGGGCTGTCGAACCTCGACTACGCCTATGTGGCGTTCGAGCTGGGCAAGAGCGCGCTGGCCGCCGAGTCCCTCAACTGCGCCGCGCCGGACACCGGCAACATGGAGGTGCTGGAGCGAGTCGGCACGCCCGCCCAGAAGGAGCGCTGGCTGAAGCCGCTCATGGCGGGCGAGATCCGCTCGGCCTTCGCCATGACCGAGCCCGACGTGGCCTCGTCGGATGCCAAGAACATCTCCACCCGCGCGGTGCTGGAGAACGGCGAGTGGGTCATCGACGGCGAGAAGTTCTACATCTCGGGGGCGGGCGACCCGCGCTGCAAGGTGATGATCGTCATGTGCAAGACCTCGCCCGAGGCCGAGACGTTCCGCCAGCAGAGCCAGATCCTGGTGCCGATGGACACGCCGGGCGTGCAGGTGCTGGGGCCTATGCACGTCTTCGGCCAGGACGACGCGCCCCACGGGCACATGCATATCCGCTTCGACGACGTGCGGGTGCCCGAGGAGAACGTGCTGTGGGGCGAGGGGCGCGGCTTCGAGATCAGCCAGGTGCGGCTGGGGCCGGGGCGCATCCACCACTGCATGCGCTCCATCGGCGCGGCGGAGAAGGCGCTGGACCTGATGATCGACCGCGGCATCACCCGCGAGGCCTTCGGCAAGAAGGTGATCGACCTGGGCAAGAACATGGAGACGATCTCGCGCGCGCGGATCGACATCGACGCCATGCGGCTGATGGTGCTCAAGGCGGCGAAGGCGATGGACGTGCTCGGCAACAAGGAGGCGCGGGTCTGGGTGTCGAAGGCCAAGGCGATGGTGCCCGAGCGGTGCTGCGACATCATCGACCAGGCCATGCAGATGCACGGCGCCACCGGGATCAGCCAGTGGTCGGACCTGCCGCAGATGTACGTCAAGCAGCGCACCCTGCGCTTCGCCGACGGGCCGGACGAGGTGCATCACCACGTGATCGCCCGTGCCGAGCGCAAGGCCTACGAGGAGTCGGACGACCGCCGCTCGACCGTCGCGGCGGCGACCGCGCGGGCGGGCAAGAGCTGATCCGGGGCCGCGGGCCGGGCAGGGTCGGGGCCTATTCGGCGATCGACCAGCCGCCGTCGACGATCAGGGTCTGGCCGGTCGTCCAGGCGCCGGCGGGGCTCGACAGGAACAGGGCGGCGCCGGCGATGTCGTCGGGCTCGCCCAGGCGCTTGAGGGCGTAGCTGTCGGCCACCTCGCGGGCGCGGCCCTCGTCCTCCCACAGCTTGCGGGCGAAATCGGTCCTGACCACGGCGGGGGCGATGCCGTTGGCGCGGATGTTGTCGGCCCCGTAGGACACCGCGAGGTTGCGCACGAGCTGGGCGTCGGCGGCCTTGGTCAGGGCGTAGGTGCCCAGCATCCCCGAGCCTTTGAAGCCCGCGATGGACGAGATCACCACGATGGCGCCGTCGCGCTGCGCCTGCATGTGGGGGATCACGCGCCGGGCGAGGCGCATGTTGGAGCGGATGTTGACGCGGATGGTCTTGTCGAAGGCCTCGTCGGGGATGTCGAGGAAGGGGCCGTAATAGGGGTTCACGGCGGCGTTGCACACGAGGATGTCGACCCCGCCCAGCTCGGCCTCGGTGCGGTCCACCAGGGCGTCGAGCGCGTCGTCGCGGGAGATGTTGGCGGCGATGGGCACGGCGTGGCCGCCGCGCCCGTTGATGCCCTCGGCGACCGCCTCGCAATCCTCCGCCGTGCGGCTGGAGACGACGACGCGCGCGCCCGCCTCGGCCAGGAGCTCGACGATGGCGCGCCCGATCCCCTTGGTCGAGCCGGTGACGAGCGCGGTCTTGCCGGCGAGATCGAACAGGCGCATGGCATCCTCCCCTAGTGTGGGCGAAATTGAACGGGCCGGGCCCGGGGTTGTCAACGAGACGCGGAACGATATTCTGCCATGCGAAACGTGAGGAGCTCCCGATGCCGCTGCCCCCCGCCCTGTCCGCGCTGCGGCTGCCGATGGTGGCGGCGCCGCTGTTCATCATCTCCAACCCCGAGCTGGTGATCGCGCAGTGCAAAGCCGGGGTGGTGGGCAGCTTTCCGGCGTTGAACGCGCGCGAGCCCGAGGGCGACCCGCCGATGCTGGAGGCGTGGCTGAAGCGCATCACCGAGGAGCTGGATCGCCACAACCAGGCCAACCCCGACGCCCCCGCCGCCCCCTTCGCCGTCAACCAGATCGTGCACCGCTCGAACGCGCGGCTGGAGCGCGACATCGAGATCTGCGCGCGCTGGAAGGTGCCGATCTGGATCACCTCGCTGGGTGCGCGCCCGGAGGTGAACGAGGCCGCCCACGGCGCGGGGGGGATCGTGCTGCACGACGTGATCGACGACCGCTTCGCGCGGAAAGCCGTCGAGAAGGGCGCCGACGGGCTGATCGCGGTGGCCGCGGGCGCGGGCGGGCACGCGGGGCGGCAGTCTCCCTTCGCGCTGGTGCGCGAGATCCGCGACTGGTTCGACGGGCCGCTCCTGCTGTCGGGCTCCATCGCCACGGGCGCCGGGGTGCTGGCCGCGCAGGCGATGGGCGCGGACCTCGCCTATGTGGGATCGGCCTTCATCGCCACCGACGAGGCGGGGGCGGAGGAGGACTACAAGCGCATGATCGTGGAGGGGCGTGCCTCGGACATCGTGACTTCGGCGCTGTTCACGGGGGTCTCTGGCAACTATCTGCGCCCGTCGATCGAGCGCGCGGGGCTCGACCCCGACGACCTGCCCGAGGACGACACCAAGATGAACTTCGGCGACGGCGCCTCGAAGCCCAAGGCGTGGAAGTCGATCTGGGGCGCGGGACAGGGGATCGGCGCGGTGGACCGGGTGGTACCCGCCGCCGACCTCGTCGCCCGGCTGGCCTCGGAATACGAAGCCGCGCGGGC
The DNA here is from genome assembly GCA_947500825.1 of uncultured Paracoccaceae bacterium. GTDB lineage: Bacteria > Pseudomonadota > Alphaproteobacteria > Rhodobacterales > Rhodobacteraceae > Palleronia. Next base: position 112,848 of record CANMTR010000008.1, read on the forward strand.
GCGCCTGGCGGCCTCGGCGGACACGCCGCGGCGGGGCGGTGACGCGGGCCCATGACGCCGGGCGCGGCGCGCGACGGGTTTGACCCCGGGGACGCCCCGGGGAGCACGGACCGCGCCTTCGTCACCGCGCTGGCGCGGGGCTTGGAGGTGCTGCGCTGCTTTCGGCCGGGCGAGGTCGGCCTGTCCAACAGCGACATCGCGCAGCGCACCGGCCTGCCCCGGCCCACGGTCACGCGGCTGACCCATACCTTACGCCGGATGGACTACCTCGTGCAGGTGGAGGCGACGGGGCAATACCGCCTGGGCGCGGGGGTGCTGCAGCTCGGCTACGGCGTGCTGGCCGGGATCGGCCTGGCGGGCCGCGCGGCGGAGGTGATGCGGGTGCTGCAGGAGAGCGGACCCAACCCCAACGTGACCGTCGCCCTGGGCGAGCCCACCGCTTCGGCGTGATCTACACCGCCGTTCACCGAGCCACGGGGGACGTGTCGCTGACCATGAACGTGGGGGCGCGGCTGCCACTGTTCCGCTCGGCCATCGGGCGGGCGATGATGAGCGCCATGGCTCCGACCGCGCGCGACGAGATCCTGGCGCGGGTCAAGGCGGCGGGCCGCCACGACATGGGGCAGGTGCGCGCCGACCTGACGCAGGCGGCTGAGGAATATGCCGCGCACGGCTATTGCTCGTCGTTCGGCGACTGGACGCCCAATGTCAGCGGCATCGCGGTGCCGGTGCTGTCGCTGAACGGCGACCGGTTGTTCGCCATGAACCTGGGCGCGCCGAGCTTCCTGACCTCGGAGGCGGAGATGCGCGAGGTCCATGCCCCGCGCCTGATCGCCGCCGGGCGGAGCTTGAGCGACGTTCCCGGCCGGCTCTGATCCGGCCGGGACACGGGCCGGAGTCCGGTCCCCGTCAGGAGGCGGGGGAGGTCTCCATCGAGATCGTCACCTCCACCTCGGCGGGGATGACGGGCGTGAAGGCGCCGAGCTCGAAATTGGTGCGGTCGAGCGTCGTCGTGGCCAGGAAGCCGGTGGAGGGATCGCCCTGGGGGCCCGTGCCCTGCTGCGTCAGGGTGGTGTCGAGGACCACCTCGTTGGTGATGCCGTTCAGGGTCAGGTCGCCGGTGATCTCGGCGGTATCCTCGCCCGTCACCTCGATGGAGGTGGACTCGAACGTGATCATGCTCTCCTGCGCGTCGGTGAAGAAGTCGCCCGACTGCATGAGGTGCTCGGTGAACTCGGGCGTCACGACGATCGCCGAGGTGGGGATCTGGATCGACACGCTCGAATTGGCCGGGTCTTCCTGGTCGAACATCACGTCGCCCTGGATGTCGAAGACGATGGCGCGGGTGGTGGAGAAGCCCGCGTGGTTCCAGGAGGCGACGAGCTCGCTGTGGGCGGGGTCGATGTCGTAGGGCTGCGGCTCGGCGAAGGCGGCGCCGGCAAGGAGGCTCGCGGCGGCGGCGGTCGAGAGGATGCGTGTCATCTGGGGTCCTTCGGTTGTGTCCGGTCGGGGTCGTCCCGTCTGCGGCAGAGATAGCCTATCGGGTCGGGAGGGGCGCCCCCCGTCGCGAGAGACGTCTTATGCACCTGCGCACGAAACTCCCCCGGGGCCGGGCGCCTCGGCGCTCAGGGGGCGCCCGGCGCGTCGTGCCCGCGGCCGCGCAGGACGGCGCGATTCACGTCGAGGAGGTGCACCTCCATGTGTCGCGCGGCCTCCGCCCCGTCGCGGGCGGCGATGGCCTCGAACAGGACGCGGTGCTGGGCGCCGAACCTGGTCATCGCCTCGGGGGTATGGCTGAGCCGGCGGCTCGCGTCCCAGGTGGCGAGCTTGCGGACGGTGCGGATGGAATCGAAGATCTCCAGGAACAGGGGATTCCGGGCCGTCAGGGCGATCTGGTAGTGGTAGATGTCGTCGGCGGCCTCGTAGGAGCCCTGCCATTCGAGGTTCAGCGTCGCCCGCATCGCCTGTTCGAGCCGCGAGAGGTCGTCGCTGCGGGCGCGCAGGGCGGCGAGGGCGGCGAGGGCGGGCTCGATCTCCAGCCGGACCTCCATGATGTCCTGGGGCGTGACCTCGCGCGCGATGCGGCCCAGGGGGCCGGAGCGGTCGTGGGTGGGGGGGGCCGCGAAGGTCCCGCGGCCCTGGCGGCGATAGACGACGCCTGCCTCCTCCAGGTCGTCGAGCGCCTGGCGCAGCCTGGCCCGGCTGATCCCGAAGCGGTCGGCCAGGTGCCGTTCGGGCGGCAGGCGGCCGTCGGCGGGAAGCTCGCCCGAGGCGATGAGGGTGGTCAGCCCCTCGGTGATGCGGCGCACGTCGCTCATAGTGCCCCGTAGAGATCCCGGAACATCCGCAGGGAGGTGGCCAGCAGGAACAGCCCGAAGCCCAGGCGCAGGCCGCGGCGCGGAATCCGGTGGGCGATGGCCACGCCCAGGCGGGCGAAGGGGACCGTCAGGGGGACGATGAGCAGGGCCGCGGCGATGTTCACGTAGCCCAGCGACAGCGGCGGCAGCCCGGACGCGCCGAGGCCGGTCAGCACATAGGTCACCGCGCCGGGCAGCCCGATGACGAAGCCGATGGCCGCCGACGTGCCCACCGCGCGCCGGATGTCGTAGCCCAGGAAGTTGAGGAGCGGCACGCAGACCGTGCCGCCGCCGATCCCCATCATCGCCGAGATCGCCCCGGCCACGACGCCGAAAGCCGCCCAGACGGGGCGGGAGAAGCTCCGCGCCGGGCCTGTGCCGGGACCGCCGCGCAGGATCATGTCGCAGGCCACGAGGAGGGCCACGACCGCGAACACGCCCACCAGCACGAGGCCTGAGACGACCCCGCCCAGAAGCGCCCCGATCACCACGCCCGCCAGGATCGACGGCCCCCAGAGGCGCAGGAGCGCGAAGTCGACCGCGCCCTTGCGGTAGTGGCCCCAGGCGGAGCTGAGCGAGGTGAAGACGATGGTGGCGAGCGAGGTGCCGACCGCGACCTGCATGACCCGGGCCGTGTCCATGTCAGTGAGCGACAGCGCGAGGTAGAGGGCGGGGACGATGACGATGCCGCCGCCCACCCCCAGGAGGCCCGCGAGGGTCCCCCCGAGGATGCCGGCGGCGATGGCGGGAAGCGCTATCGCCGCGACGAGCTGTGCAACCTGTCCGTCCATGTCAGCGGCCGGTATCGGTGGCGCGGGAGCGGCTGGCGATGCCCTCCGCCCCGCGGCGCTCCGCCTCGGCGCGGATCGCGGAATCGATCGGGGCGCGATCGGTCATGCCGGAGAAGTTCGCCGTGGTGCCGAAGGCCTGGGCGACGTGGGCGTAGCGTTCGCGGGACACGTCGAGGAGGCGGTCGAGCTCGGACAGGGGGTCGTCGTGGTCGTCGGCGCGCAGGTCGAGCACCGCGTAGGCCTCGCCGCGATGGATCTTGAGCCCGGCGGCCTGGCGCCCGCGCCGGTCGCCGCCCGCCACCTCGCCCGCGCGCATGGCGTGGAGGAGCCGGTCGGGCATGGGACGGTCGGAGGCCTCGGCATAGGCGTCGAACACGGCCTCGACCACCTCGCCGCCCGCGAGCATGTTGCCGGCGACGGAATGGGTCTCGCCGGTCAGGTGGCCGCACCATGCGACGCAGTCCTGCCCCGTATGGGCGGCGAACCGCCCCTGCGCATCGAGCATGTGGCACTGCCTGATCGCCTGCCCGCCATCGCGGCACACGAGGTCCGACAGGACCGCCTCGGCGTGTTCGCCCCGCTCCAGCCGGGCGAGCCCCTCGGTCCCCCAGAGGGGATTGACGAAGGCCTGCGTGGCCACGGCCGCGCGGGCGCCGGCATGGGGGACGATGGCGCCGCAGGCGAAGAAGCGCGAGGCGACGGCGATGCCGATCTCGCCCGTTCCGGGGTCGCGGGCGATGAGGGACCAGGTCATCCTCAGCGGCCCACGGCGTAGGCCTGCATCAGGCGGGGCGTGGCCGCGGCCGTCAGGCCGCCGTCGGGCGCGCGCCGGGCGGCCGTCAGGCGCCCGACGGTCCAGGGCCCGGCCTCCGTCACGCGGTGGCCGCGCGCGCGCAACGACGCGATGCACGCCTCGCCCACGCCGGGCTCGATCATCATCTCGCCGGGCTTCACCGCGCGGGGATAGAACGACCCCTGGAAGTGCATGGTGTGGAACAGGGGCGCGTCCATCCCCTCCTGCAGCCCCAAGCCGTGGTGGACGTAGCGCAGGAACCACACGAGCTGCCACTGGTCCTGTTGGTCGCCGCCGGGGGTGCCGAAGACGAGGCGGGTGCCGTCGGCGTGCGTGGCCAGCGTCGGGGTGAGGGTGGTGCGGGGCCGGCGGCCCGGCGCGAGGGAGGTGGGCAGCCCCTCCTCCAGCCAGAACATCTGGGCGCGGGAGTTGAGCGGGAAGCCGAGGCCGGGGACGACCGGGTTCGATTGCAGCCAGCCGCCCGAGGGGGTGGCCGCGACGCAGTTGCCCCACCGGTCGATCACGTCGAGATGGACGGTGTCGCCGCGCCGCTCGGTCAGGTGGGCCATGGTCGGCTCCTGCGCGGCGATGCCCGAGACCCCGAAGTCGTGCGCGGCACGGGCGACATAGGCGTCGGCCTGGTGCTCGAAGCCGGGCACCCGGCCCGGGCGCTGCTCCAGCGAGGCCTCCGCCCCGATCAGGGCGGCGCGCTCGGCGTTGTAGGCGTCCGACAGGAGGTGCTCCATGGGCACGTCCGAATGGGCGGGGTCGCCGTAATAGGCCTCCCTGTCGGCGTAGGAGAGCTTCATCGCCTCGATCACGGTGTGGACGAAGTCGGCCCCCATCGGGTCCATCGACGCGAGGTCGACATGCTTCAGGATCGCGAGGGACTGCAGCAGGACGGGCCCCTGGCCCCATGGGCCGGTCTTGTTCAGGGTCCAACCGTGGTAGTCGTAGGTGAGCGGGGGCTCGATGCCTGCGCGCCATCCGGCCATGTCGGCGCGGCTGAGCACGCCGCGGTTGCGCTGGCCCGATCCGTCGTGAACCTCGGCCGTCTCGAGGAACTCCGCGACGGCGTCCGCCACGAAGCCCTCGGCCCATTCGGTGCGCGCCGCGTCGATCTGGGCCGTGCGGTCGTCGCCCGCGGCCTCGCCGGCCTCCACCAGGCGCTCGTAGGTGCGCGCGAGGTCGGGGTTGCGAAAGAGGGCGTGGGCCTGGGGCAGCTCGCCTCCGGGCGTCCAGACCGCGGCCGAGGAGGGCCATTCGGCGGCCAGGTACTCGGCCAGCCCGGCGATGGCGTCGGCCACGCGCGGCAGCATCGGGTGGCCGTCGCGGGCATAGGCGATGGTGGGGGCGACCACGTCGCGCAAGGGCAGGATGCCGTGGTTGCGCAGCATCAGCATCCAGCCGTCGAAGGCGCCCGGCACGACCGTGGAGAGAAGCCCCGAGCCGGGGATCAGCGCGAGGCCCTGCGCGCGGTAGTGCTCGATCGTGGCGGCGGCGGGGGCGGGCCCCTGGGCGGCGAGGACGCCGTCGCCCTTTTCCACGTCGTGGAACACCGCCGGCAGGTCGCCCGCGGGGCCGTTCAGGTGCGGCTCCAGCACCTGCAGGACGAGGCCGGTGGCCACGGCCGCGTCGAAGGCGTTGCCGCCCCGCTCCAGCATCGACATGCCCACGGAGGAGGCGATCCAGTGGGTCGAGGTGACGGTGCCGAAGGTGCCGCGGATGTCGGGACGGGTGGTGAAGTCGGTCATTGTGCCTCGGGTTGTCATTGTTCGCGGGGATCGAGCGCGTCGCGCAGACCGTCGCCCAGGAGGTTGAAGCCCAGCACCACGAGGAAGATCGCGACGCCCGGCCAGAGCGCCATCCACGGCGCCTGGTTGAGGAAGTTCTTGGCGGTGTTGAGCATAGAGCCCCAGGAGGGGGCTGGGGGCTGCTGGCCCAGGCCGAGGAACGACAGCGACGCCTCGGCGATGATCGCTGTGGCGATGGTCAGCGTGGCCTGCACCAGCACGGGCGGCAGGATGTTGGGCAGGATGTAGCGGGCCAGGATCTTGCGCGTGGGCAGGCCGATGACGCGGGCGCTGTCGACGTAGTCCTCGGCGGCCACCGACAGGACCTGGCCGCGCGTCAGGCGCACGAAGAGGGGGGTGGCGGAGATGCCGATGGCGATCATGGCGTTGGTCAGGGACGGCCCCAGGAAGGCGGCGAGCGCGATCGCCAGGATCAGGAAGGGCGCGGCCAGAAGCGCCTCGGTGCAGCGCGAGATGACCGCGTCGGTCCAGCCGCCGAAATAGCCCGCCGCGATCCCCAGGGGGACGCCCATGAGCACGGCGATGACCACCGACACGACGCCCGCGAGGAGCGAAGCCTGGGCCCCCCAGACCATGCGCGAGAGCACGTCGCGCCCGATCTCGTCGGTGCCCAGGAGGTGGGTGGACGAGGGCGCCTGGCGCACCGCGGCCCAGTCGGTCGCGGCGGGGTCGGGGATGGGAAGGACCGGGGCCAGGAGCGCCATGGCGACGAAGAACGTGACCAGGATGCCGCCCAGCATGGCCGAACGGTGGCCGCGGAACTTCTTCCAGACCCGGTTCTCGGGCTTGCGGTCGAGAACCGGGTCGTTGGCGCTCTCGGCGTCGATGGTGGTCGGGGTGGCGGCCTGCGGCATCATTGCCCCCTGAGACGCGGGTTGAGAAGGACGTAGGCCACGTCGGCGAGCAGGTTCATGATGATGAAGCCCACGGCCGTGACCAGCACGATGCCCTGCACCACCGCGTAGTCGCGGGTGAAGACGGCATCGACGATCAGCTTGCCGAAGCCCGGCACGGTGAAGATCTGCTCGGTCAGCACGGCCCCGGCGATGAGCTCGCCGAAGAGGAGTGCCGAGAGCGTGACGATGGGGGTGAGCGCGTTGCGGAAGGCGTGGCGCAGGATCACGCGCCGCTCGCTCAGGCCCTTGGCCCGCGCGGTGCGCACGTAGTCGGAGGTCAGCACCGAGAGCATCGCGGAGCGGGTATGGCGCATGAGGGTGGCCGCGAGCGCGGTGCCCAGCACGAAGGCGGGCATGAGCATCACCTGGATGGAGCGCAGCGGGTCCTCGCCGAAGGGGACGTAGCCGCTGGCGGGCAGGAGCTGCCATTTCACGGACACGAGCAGGATCAGCATGATGCCGAGCCAGAAGTTGGGGATCGACAGGCCCGACAGCGCCACCACGTTGGCCACGTAGTCGGTGAGCGTGCCCTTGCGGATCGCCGACAGGATGCCCGCCGGGATGCCGATGACGAGGGCGAAGATCATCGCCATGGTGGCGAGCTGGATCGTGACGGGGAGCTTCTGGCCGATGAGCTCCAGCACCGGCTGGTTGGTCCTGAGCGAGATCCCCAGATCGCCGGTGAGCGCGTTGCCGACCCAAGTGACATACTGCACCGGGATCGGGTCGTTCAGGCGGTACTTCTCGCGCAGGAACTCGATGGTGGCGGGGTCGCGCTCCTCCCCGGCCATGGCCAGGATCGGGTCGCCCGGCAGAAGCTTCTGCAGGGTGAAGACAAAGACCGAGATCAGCAGGATCGTCGGGATCGCGATCAGCAGGCGGCGCAGGATGAAGGAGAGCATGGGGGCGGTGTCCTCGGGTCGTCGGGCGGCCCGTCCCCCGCCGGTGCGCGGGGAACGGGCGGGGGCGTCACTCGGCCAGGCGCACGCCTTCGAGGCGCATCATGCCGTCGGGATAGGCGGTGAAGCCCTCGACGCCTTCGGCGAGCCCGGTCAGCCAGGTCTGGTGATAGAGGTACATGATCGGCAGGTCCTCGTTCAGGATCGCGCGGGCCTCGTCGTAGAGTTCCTTGCGCTCGGCGTCGTCCGAGACGGTGCGGGCCTCGTTCAGGAGCCTGTCGACCTCCTCGTTGGAGTAGCCCGAGTCGTTGATGCCGCCCTCGGTGGTCAGGAACTGGTGGATGTTGCCGTCGGGGTCGATCCGGCCCGACCAGCCCACCTGGCTGCCGGTGAAGGCGCCGGCGCTCTGGTCCTGGAGCATGGAGGCGAACTCCTTGGAGGTGATCGAGACCCGGATGCCCGCCTCGGACGCCATGGACTGGACGACCTGCATGACCTGGAGGTTCTCGGGGCGGTTGGGGACCTGCACCTCGAGGTCGATGCCGTCGGGGTAGCCGGCCTCCTCCAGGAGGGCGCGGGCGGCCTCCACGTCGCGCTCGGGCACGGGGAAATCCTCGTCGTACCACGGCGAGGTGGGCGGGAAGGGCTGGTTGCCGCCGCGGTAGACGCCGTTGAAGACAACGTCGTTGATGATCCCGCGGCCCACGGCGAGGCTCAGCGCCCGACGCAGGCGGGCGTCGTTGCCCCAGGGGTTGTCGCCGCGCTCGCCGTTGTCGACGTTGAACGTGATCCCCTGGTAGCCGAGAGACACCGCCTCCTCGACGGTGATGCCGCCGCCGCCGCCCTGGACCTGGGCCAGATCGGTGGCGCCGAGGCGGTCGATGATGTCGAGGTCGCCCGATTGCAGGTTGGCGAGGCGCACGGTGGTGTCGGGGATGGGCAGGTAGGTGACGCTGTCGAGGTGGATCTCGTCGGCGTTCCAGTAGTCGTCGAAGGCCTCGAGCACGATGCGGTCCTGGGCCACGCGCTCGGCGAAGCTGAACGGACCCGAACAGACCGGGTTCGACCCGAAATCGGCGCCGGCCTCGTCGGCCGCGTCGGGGGAGATCATCATGCCTGCGCGGTCGGCGAGCTGCGCCAGCACGGTCACGTCGGGCTGGCCCAGGTCGAGGCGGATCTGGTGGTCGCCCAGGACCTCGACGTTCTCGATCGACGACAGCTCGGACTTGCGGCGGCTCTCCTCCAGCGTCTGGGAGCGCTCGATGTTGCGCGCCACGGCCTCGGCGTCGAAGGGGGTGCCGTCGTGGAAGGTGACGCCCTCGCGCAGGGTCAGGGTGAGCGCGGTGTTGTCGTCGTTGAAGGACCAGTCGGTGGCGAGCTGGGGCACGATCTCCAGCTCGGGGGTGATGTCCACGAGCTTGTCGCACAGGGAGGCATAGACGATCCGGCCCACGAAGGTGCGCGACTGGTCGGGGTCGAGCACGTCGGCGTCCGAGGCCAGGCCGATGCGCAGGTCCTGGGCCTGGGCGCCGAGGGCGGTGGCGCCAAGGAGGGCGGCGGCGAGGGGGAGGCGGGAGAGGGTCAAGGTCGGTCTCCTGTCGGGGGATAGGGGGCCGCTTGCGTCGCGGCTCTTGGGGCGGGTGTCAGCCGTCGCTGCGGCGGACGCCTTCGAGGCGGATGATCCCGTCGGGGTAGGGGGTGAAGCCCTCGATGTCGTCGTCGAGCGCGTAGACCCAGTTGCGGTGATAGAGGTAGAGGATCGGCAGCTCGGCGTTGGCCACGTCCTGCACGGCGTCGTAGATCTCCTTGCGCGCGGCGGGATCGGTGGCGGCGCGGGCCTCGGCGAGCTGCGTGTCGATCTCCGCGCTGCCGAAGCCCGAGTCGTTCAGGCCCCCCTCGCTGTGGAGGAAGGTGGCGAGGTTGCCGTCGGGGTCGATGCGGCCCGACCAGCCGATCTGGCTGGCCTCGAAGGCGCCGCGGGCCTGGTCCGCGAGGAGGGTGGCGAACTCCTTGGAGACGAGCTCGATCTCGATGCCCGCCTCGGCGGCCATGGATTGCACGACCTGCATGACGCGGCCCGCCTCGGTGCTGTTGGGGACCTGCACCTCGAGCGGCAGCCCGTCGGGATGGCCGGCCTCGGCCAGGAGGGCGCGGGCGGCCTCCACGTCGCGGTCGGGGACGGGCCAGTCGGCGTCGAACCACGGGCTGTCCGGCGCGAAGGGCTGGATCGCGGGGGCGAAGACGCCGTCGAAGACGACCTGGTTCAGCGCGTCGCGGTCGATGGAGAGGTTGAGGGCCTGTCGAAGGCGCGGGTCGTCGGCCCAAGGGTTGTCCTCGGCGCCGGGGCCGTTGGCGAGGTTGAAGGTGATCCCCTGGTAGCCCAGGGGCGTCACCGTCTCGACCGAGATGCCGGGCGCGGCGCGGGCCTGGCCCAGATCGGTGGCGGCCAGGCGCTCGATCATGTCCACGTCGCCCGATTGCAGGTTGGCGAGGCGCACGGTGGTGTCGGGGATGGGCAGGTAGGTGACGGTGTCGAAATGGATCGCGTCCGCGTTCCAGTAGTCGTCGAACCGGGTGAGGGTGATGCGGTCCTGCGCCACGCGGCTGTCGAAGGCGAAGGGGCCGGAGCAGACGGGGTCGCGGCCGAACTCCTCCCCGGCGGCACGGGCCGCGGTGGGGGAGATCATCATCCCCGCCCGGTCGGTGAACTGCGCCAGGAGGGCCGCGTCGGGGGTGGAGAGGTGGAGGCGCAGCGTGGCGGGGTCCACGACCTCGACCCTTTGAATTGTCTCGATCTCGGTCTTGCGCTGGCTCACGTCGAGGGTCTGCGACCGCTCGATGTTCCATTTCGCCGCCTCGGCGTCGAAGGGGGTGCCGTCGTGGAAGGTGACGCCCTCGCGCAGATCCATGGTGAGCGTGCGGCCGTCGTCCGACCACGACCAGCCGGTGGCGAGCTGGGGCACGATCTCCAGCTCGGGGGTGATGTCCACCAGCTTGTCGCAGAGCGCGGCCAGCACGACGCGGCCCACGAAAGAGCGGTTGGGGTCGGGGTCGAGGGTGTCGGGGTCCGACTGCAGGGCGATGCGCAGCTCCTGCGCCGGGGCGGCCAGGGCGCTGGCCGCGAGGAGCGCGGCGGCGAGGGAGAGGCGGGAAAGGGTCATGGCGTCGTCTCCTGCGGGGCGGGCGAACGGGGGCGGGTCGGGGTGCCGGCGCTGGCCTCGGCGTAGAGCGCGAAGCGGGCGCGGGCGCCCTCGGTCAGGCCGGCACCCCCTTGCGCGGGGGCGGGGGGCGCCTGCTCCGCGATCTCCTCGAGGAAGTGGCAGGCGGCGCGGTGACCGGGCGCGGTGGCGGCATCGCGCAGCTCGGGCACGTCCGTCCGGCAGGCCTCGCGCGCGAAGGGGCAGCGGGTGTTGAACCGGCAGCCCGGGGGCGGATCGACCGGGCTCGGCATCTCGCCGGTCAGCGGGATCTGGTGGCGGGTGCGGCCGTGCTCGGCCACCGGGATCGCCGACAGGAGCGCCATCGTGTAGGGGTGGCGGGGACGCGCGAAGATCTCGTCCACCGGCCCCTCCTCGACCACGCGGCCCAGATACATGACCATGACGCGGTCGCTCATGTGGCGGATCACGGCGAGGTCGTGGGCGATGACCACGAGGGTGAGCCCGAGCCGGTCGCGCAGGTCCGCGAGCAGGTTGATGACCTGGGCCTGGACCGACACGTCGAGGGCCGAGACCGGCTCGTCGCCCACGATGAGCCTGGGGCCCGAGGCGAGGGCGCGGGCGATGCCGATGCGCTGGCGCTGGCCGCCCGAGAACTCGTGGGGGTAGCGGTCGGCGTGCTCGGGGCGCAGGCCCACCTGGGAGAGCAGCTCGGCGACGCGCCCGCGGCGCTCGCGGGCCGAGAGGTCGGGCGCGTGGGTCTCCAGCGGTTCGCCCACGAGGCGGCCGACGGTGGCGCGCGGGTTGAGGGAGCTGAACGGGTCCTGGAAGATGAACTGCATGTCGCGGCGCAGCTCGGTCAGGGCGCGGCCCCGGGCATGGTCGATCTGGCGGCCCTCGAACGTCATTTCGCCCGAGGTGGGCGGGATCAGGCGCATGAGCATCCGCGCCAGCGTGGACTTGCCGCAGCCCGACTCGCCCACGATGGCCAGCGTTTCGCCGCGGCGCACCGACAGCGACACGCCGTCGACCGCGCGCAGGACCTTCGGCTTCTTCAGGAGGGAGCCGCCCACGGCGAAGTGGCGGGTGAGCCCGTGGGCGGTGAGGATGTCGTCGCTCATGTCCGCTCCAGCATCTCGTCGAGGGGGGCGAAGTGGCACGCGGCGCGGTGGCCGTGCCCGAAATCGCGCTCGGGCGGGGCCGTGTCGCAGACCGCCTGCGCGAAGGGGCAGCGGGTGGAGAAGCGGCAGCCGGGCGGCATCGTCTCGATCGTGGGCACGGTGCCCGACACGGTGGCCAGCCGCTCGCGCGGGCCCGAGAGGCGCGGCATCGAGGACATGAGCCCGATCGTGTAGGGGTGCTGGGGGTCGTTGAAGACCCGCTCGGCCGGGCCCGCCTCGACGATGGTGCCGGCATACATGACGGCGACGCTGTCGGCGATCTCGGCCACCACGCCCAGGTCGTGGGTGATCATGATCGTGCCCATCCCCGTCTCGGCCTGCAGCTCGCGGATGAGGTCGAGGATCTGGGACTGGATGGTGACGTCGAGCGCGGTCGTGGGCTCGTCGGCGATCAGGAGCGCGGGGTCGTTGGCGAGCGCCATGGCGATCATCACCCGCTGGCGCATGCCCCCCGAGAGCTGGTGGGGATACTCGGACATGCGCGCCTCGGGGGCGGGGATGCCCACGCGGGAAAGCATCTCCACCGCGCGGTCGCGCGCGGCCGCCTGCGACACGTCGCGGTGCGCCCGGACCGCCTCGGCGATCTGGTCGCCCACCCGGAAGGCGGGGTTGAGCGAGGTCATCGGCTCCTGGAAGATCATGGCGATGTCGGCGCCCCGGCGGGCGCGCAGCATGGCCTGGTCCCCCAGGTCGTAGGGCTCGCCGCGAAAGCGGATGTCGGCCTCGCGGATGCGGGCGACGTTGGAGGGCAGAAGGCCCATGACGGCGAGCGAGCTGACGCTCTTGCCGCAGCCCGACTCCCCCACGATGCACAGGGTCCGCCCGGCCTCGACCGCGTAGCGCACGCCTTCGAGCAGGTTCGTGTCGGACGCGCCGAAGGCGAGACTGAGGCGACGCACGTCGAGCAGCGGGGCCGGTGTGGAGGGATCTGCAACCAATTCCATGACCATTCTTGGATTGGTTGCAGACTTCACGTTCCCGCGTGGCCTGTCAACACGGGGCGTGGCGGGGGTGCGCCTGCGCCGTCTGGCGGGGTGCGGATGCCCGAAATTTGGGCGAATACGGCCAGATCCTGCGCGGTAACGGGTCAGCCTCCGCCCTCGTCCCCGGGCCGGCAAGGCTGGCAACCGTCACGGGGAGCGCGGCGGCATCCGGGGCGGAGGGATTAATTGGTTGGGACGGAGGGGGTCTCGCCGGCCCCCGATCCGCCCCGTGAGGGACCTACCCGGCGACCGTGACGAGGACCTTTCCCATCACGCCGCGCGCCGACAGGGCGGCGATGGCGTCTCCGGCGCGTTCCAGCGGGTAGCGGGCATGGATGCGCGGCTTCAGGTGCCCCTCGCCGTAGAGGCGGAACAGGTCGGCCAGGTTCTCGGCATGGGCCTCGGGCTCGTGGCTGGTATGGGCGCCCCAGAACACGCCCACCACCTCGCACCCTTTCAGGAGAGGCAGGTTCATGGGCAGGGTGGGGATGCCCGCGGGGAAGCCCACCACGAGATAGCGGCCCCGCCACGCGGTGGCGCGGAGCGCGGGCTCGGCGTAGTCGCCCCCGACGGCGTCGTAGACCACGTCGGCGCCGCGACCGCCGGTCAGGGACTTGATGCGGTCCGACAGGGCCTTCTGCGCGGCCCGGTCCATCTCGCGCGGATAGACGATGGTGTGGTCCGCGCCGAGATCGGTGCAGAACGCGGCCTTCTCCTCGCTCGAGACGGCGGCGATCACCGTGGCCCCGGCGGCGCGGCCCAGCTCCACGGCCGCGGCGCCCACGCCGCCCGAGGCGCCCAGGATCAGCAGCGTCTCGCCGCGGGCCAGCCGGGCGCGGTCCTTCAGCGCGTGGTGCGAGGTGCCGTAGGTGAAGACGAAGGTCGCCGCCTCGTCGGAGGGCATGGCCGCGGGCACCTTCACGACGCGGGCGGCGTCGGCCACCACCTGCTCGGCGAAGCCGCCGAAGCCCGTCAGCGCCACGACCCGGTCGCCGGTGGCGAAGCCGTCGACGCCCTCGCCCAGGGCCGAGACGGTGCCGCAGACCTCGCCGCCCGGCGCGAAGGGCCGGTCGGGCTTCATCTGGTAGAGGTCGCGGATGATCAGCGTGTCGGGAAAGTTCACCCCCGCCGCCGCCACGTCGATGCGGACCTGGCCCGGCCCCGGCTCGGGCGCGGGCAGGTCCGCGAGCTCGAGCGTCTCCGGCCCGCCCGGATCGCGGCTCAGCATCGCTTTCATGGCGTCTCCCCCTCCTTGGCGCCGTGTCTCGGGAGGCAGGACAGCCCGGGGCGGGGCGGATTGTCAATCGGTTGACGGAACGCCATTCTGCATTGCGGAAGGGTGTGGTGCAGGTCCGGACCCGTGGCGACGCCGCGGACCCCTTGTCCCGGGGGCGGTCGCCGCCCCACAGTCCAGACGCGCTCCGGCGGACAGGGCCGCCGGGGACGGCCCCGTTCGAGACCCATGCCCGAGGAGCCCCCATGACCGACAGCCGCACCCTCGACCGCGAGGCGATCACCCGCTACCTGTCAGACCGGCTGGAGGGGTTCCGCGGGCCGGTGGAGATCGACAAGTTCGCCACCGGGCAGTCGAACCCGACCTTCCGCATCGCGACCCCGGACCGGGCCTACGTTCTGCGGGCCAAGCCCCTGGGGCAGCTCCTGAAGTCGGCCCACGCGGTGGACCGCGAATACCGCGTCCAGTCGGCGCTCGCGGACAGCGACGTTCCGGTGGCGCGGATGCACCTGCTGTGCGAGGACGAGACGGTCATCGGGACCATGTTCTACGTCATGGACCACGTGGAGGGACGCAACTTCCTGCGCCCCGACCTGCCCGAGCTGGGCCGCGACGCGCGCGCGGGCGTCGCCGCGGAGATGAACCGGGTGCTGGCAGCCCTCCACGACGTGGACATCGAGGCGCGCGGCCTCGCTGACTACGGGCCGCCCGGCAACTACTACGCCCGCCAGATCGGGCGCTGGTCGAAGCAGTACTATGCCTCCGAGACCGGCCCGATGCCGGCCATGGACCGCCTGATCGCGCGGCTGGAGGAGCGCATCCCCCCCGACGACGGCCAGCGCACCCTGGTCCACGGCGATTACCGGATCGACAACATGATCTTCGACGCGGAGGCCACCGCGTGCCGCGCGGTGCTTGATTGGGAGCTGTCGACCATCGGCCATCCCTACGCCGACCTGGCGGCGGTGATCATGCAGTGGCGGATGCCCGCGGGCGGCGAGACGCGGGGGCTTGCGGGCCTCGACCGCGCCGCCCTGGGCCTGCCGTCGGACGAGGCGTTCGTGGCGCGTTACTGCGAGCGGCGGGGGCTGGCGGGCATTCCCGACTTCGGCTTCTGCGTGGCGTTCGCCTTCTTTCGCATGGCCGCGATCATCCAGGGCGTGAAGAAGCGCGGCCTGGACGGCAACGCGTCGAACCCCGAGAAGGCCCGCCTTGCCGGCGAGCGCATTCCCGAGTTCGTCGCGGGCGGCCTCGACGCCCTGGAGGAGGACTGACCCCCCCTGCGCCGCGCGGTCGGGGGGCGGGGCGCCCTGTGGTCAGGTGGCCGCAGCGGTGGCGTCGCCCCGGCGCGCGCGGCCCTCGCGCAGCATCAGCATCGCGGGGGTGACCACGAGGGTCAGGATCGTGGCGACCACGAGCCCGCCCGCGATCGCGCTCGACAGTTCCGTCCAGTACTGGGTGGAGGGGGCGCCGTAGACGATCTCGCGGCGGAAGAAGTCGATGTTGAGGCCGATCACCATGGGCAGGAGCCCCAGCGCGGTGGTCACCGAGGTGAGGACCACGGGGCGCAAGCGCTGCGCGCCGGTCCTGAGCGCGGCCTCCATCGGCGATTGCCCGCTCCGGCGCAGGTCGTTGTAGGTGTCGATCAGCACGATGTTGTTGTTCACCACGATGCCCGCGAGCGCGATGACGCCCACGCCGCCCATGACCACCCCGAAGGGGCGCCCGGTGACCACGAGGCCCAGAAGGACGCCCGCGACCGAGAAGACGATGGCGCTCATCACCACCATGGCCTGGAAGACGCTGTTGAACTGCGCGACCAGGATCACGAACATCAGCCCGATGGCGGCCGCGAAGGCGCCCGCGAGGAAGGTCATCGACTCCTGCTGGTCCTCCGCCTCGCCGGCGAACTCGTATTCCGCGCCGTCCGGAAGGTCGGCCGCGTCGAGCGCCGATTGCAGCGCCGCGATCCGGTCGCTGACCAGGAGGCCCGGGGCGACGTTGGCCTCGATCGTGGTGACGCGCTCCTCGTCGATGCGCCGCACCACGCCCACCCGCTCGACGGGGGAGAAGGACACGAAGTTGGAGATCGGGACGAGGCCGGACGAGGTGGGAACCCGCAGGCTGCCGAGTTCGGCCAGGGACCGCTCCTCGCTGGGGAAGCGCACGCGCACGTCGAGCTCGCCGTCGGCGTCGGCGGGGCGGTAGTCGGTTACGGTGATGCCCTGGGTCAGGAGCTGGACCGCCTGGCCCAGGAGGCTCACGTCGGCGCCGTAGCGCGCCGCCTCGGCCCGGTCGACGCCGATCGCGACCTCGACGCCCGGCAGGGGGCGGGTGTCGGTGACGTCCGTGAACCCCCCGACCCGGTCCATGGCGGCCAGGACCCGCTCCACCGCCTCGGCCTGGGTCTGCGGCGTCTCGCCGGTGACCTGGAGATTGACGGGCTTGCCGCTGGTGGGTCCGCCGCTCTCGGTCTGGACCTGCACGTCGATGCCGCCGATATCGGCCATCTCGTCGCGGATGCTGGCGCCGATCTCGGCCGCGGGGGGGCGCGCGTCCCAGTCCACCAGGTCGAGCTGGATGGTGCCGATCACCTCCTCGTCGCCCTGTCCCGCGCCGATGGAGGAGCGGGCATAGACGCTGGCCACGCCCTCCTGCCCCACGAGCCGCTCCTCGACCCGGCGCACCAGCGCGTCGCGCTCGTAGATCGACAGGTTGTCGCGGGCGCGGACCTCCACCTGCATGAACTCGGGCTCCACCGAGGGGAAGAAGGCGACGCCGCGGCCGAACTCGCCGTAGAGGGCGAAGCCGCCCAGGAGGAGCGCCACGGCCAGGGCCAGGGTGGTGGCGGGGCGCAGGATGGCGCGCTCCAGCAGGCGGACATAGGCGCCCGTGATGCCGCCGATCTCGCGCGGGTCGCCGGTCTCGGCGGCGACGAGGGCGGCCTTGGCGCGGGCCGACTGGGGCTGGCGCTTGCCGATCAGGCCGCCCACCACGGGGATGAAGACGAGCGCCATGAAGAGCGAGGCGAAGAGCGTCAGGATCACGGTGATGGGCAGGAACTTCATGAACTCGCCCACGAGCCCCGTCCAGAACAGGAGCGGGAAGAACACGCTGAGGGTGGTCGCGGTGGAGGCGACGATGGGCCAGGCCATGCGCTTGGCGGCATGGGCGTAGGCCGCGCGGGGCGCGTCGCCCTCCTGCAGGCGCCGGTCGGCCAGCTCGACGGTGACGATGGCGCCATCCACCAGCATGCCCACCACGAGGATCAGCGAGAACAGCACCACGATGTTCATGGTGTAGCCCATGGCCCAGAGCGCGGCGACGCCGGCGAGGAACGCCCCCGGGATCGCCAGGCCGACGAGGATCGCCGAACGCAGGCCGAGGGCGAAGACGATGACGATCATCACCAGGATGATCGCGGCGATGACGTTGGATTCGAGGTCCGACAGCAGGGTCTTCACCTGCTCGCTCTGGTCCTGGAGGTAGGTCACGTCGACCGAGTCTGGCCAGTCGGCGCGCATGGCCTCGACCGCGCCCTGCACCCGGGCGACGGTGTCGATGATGTTGGCGCCCGAGCGCTTCTTGACCTCGAGGGCGAGGGCGGGCTGGCCGTCGATGCGCGCGAAGCCCGTCGGGTCCTCGAAGGAGCGGCGCACGGTGGCCACGTCGCCGAAGGTCACGACCGTGTCGCCGTCGACCTTGACGGGCATGGCCATGACGTCCTCCAGGTTCTCGATCAGGCCGGGGACCTTGAGCACGATGCGCCCGCCCCCGGTCTCGATGGCGCCGGCGGCGATCAGGCGGTTGTTGCGCTGGAGCTGGCTGGTGAGCTCGTCGAAGCTCAGGTTGTAGGTCTGGAACACGGTGGGGTCGATCAGCACCTCGAGGAACTCCTCGCGGGCGCCGCCGATATCGACCTCCAGCACGCCGGGCAGGCCCTCGACCTCGTCCTGCACGTCTTCGGCCAGGTCGTTGAGGGCGCGCTCGGGCACCGGGCCCGACAGGATCGCGGTGATGATCGGGAACAGCGCCGTGTTGATCTCGGTCACGGTCAGGTCGTAGGCGTCCTCGGGCAGTTCGCCCTCGGCGCGGTCGGCGGCCTCCCGGACCTTGTCGAGGGCCTCGTCGATGTCGCCGCCGGCGGCGAATTCGAGCTGCACGCTGGCGAAGCCCTCGGCGGCCTCGCTCGACATCTTCTCCAGCCCCTCGATGGCGCCGAACTCGACCTCCATGGGTTCGAGCAGGAGCCGTTCGGCGTCGGTGGGACTGATCCCGTCGATGCCGGTGGAGACATAGACCAGCGGCAGGGGAACCTCGGGGTTGGCCTCCTTGGGGATCGAGACATAGGCGACGGCCCCCACGGCCAGGATCGCGGCGAGGGCCATGACCACGACCCGGGCGCGGGAGAAGGCAGCGTCGATCAGGGTGTTCATCGCGCCTCCTCCGGGGTGGCGGCGACGGCGAGGTCGGCCGGGTCGGCAGGCTGGGGGCTGACCTCCTCGCCGGCCTGGACGAAGCCCTGGCCGATGGTGATGATCTCGGCCGTCTCGGGCAGGCCGGTGACCCAGACGCCCCTGAGCTCGGCCCGGACGATCTCGATGGGGTGGAAGCGCACGGTGCCGTCCTGGGCCGTCTTCACGCCGATCTCGCCGTCGGGGCCCAGGGAGATGATGGACGGCGAGACGAAATGCGCCCGCGTCTCGCCGGTGGGGATTTCGATCTCGGCGGAGATGCCGGCGGGGATGGCGCCGTCGTCGTTGGCGACCTCGATCTCGGCGAGGAAGGTGCGGGTCTCGGCCGAGGCGGAGGTGCCCACGAAGGTGACCTCGCCCTCGCGCGTCTCGCCGGTGATGAAGTTCACCCGCGCGGACTGGCCATCCTCGATGCGCCTCAGGGCCTGCTGGGGGACCTGGATGGCGACCGTGAGGGGGCGGTTGTCGACGATGCGCCCGACCTCCTCGCCCGCGGAGACGAACTCGCCGGCGTCGAGGGAGAGCATCTCGATCCGCCCCGGAAAGGGGGCGAGGATGCTCAGGTCGTCGAGCGCCTGCTCGGCGGTGGTGACCTGGGCGCGGGCGGCGGCAAGGGAGGCGCGGGCCTCGGCCACCCGGTCGGCGGTGCCCACGCCGCGCTCGCGCAGCTCCTGGGCGTTGTCGAGCTCGCGCGCGGCGCGGACCTGCTCCTCCTCGGCGCGGTCGAGGTCCGCCTCGGCGCGGGTGGAGGAGAGCCGGGCGATCGGCTGGCCCGCCTCCACCGTGTCGCCCTTGCCGACGAAGAGCTCGATCACGTCGCCGGTGGCCTCGGCGCGGAGCGGGGTGTCCCGGTCGGGCAGGGCCTGCCCCTCGGCCTGGAAGGTGAGGGTGACCGGCCGGGCGGTGGAGGTGCGCACCACGACGGAGGCGGGCTCCGCCTCGGCGGCCTGGGGCACAGGCGCATCGTCCGGAGCGGGCAGGACGAAGCCGCTGCCCATCCACAGGACCAGCGCGATGAGGATCGCGGCCGCGATCCAGATCGAGCGCGAGGCGCCGCGATCGGTGTCGAAGCGGAGGGGCTCCGCCACCCCGGGTCTGTCGTCCATCGTCATGTCCATTCCAGCGGTCCAGGGGCGCCGCGCGACTTGACGCGGCGCGCCATGCGTTACATACCGACTGTCGGTCTGTAATCAAGGGACGATCGCGCATGGGCGCCCGCGAAGGGTCACATCGACGTCAGCGGATGGCCGCGCCGGACCGGCGCGAGGCGATCCTGGACGCGGCCGAGGCGCTGTTCACGGCGCGCGGATGGGACCGGGTCACCATCGCGGACGTGCTGGGGGCGGCGGGGATTTCGAAGGGCGGGTTCTATCACCACTTCACCGCGCGGGACGACCTGCTCGCGGGGATCGTGGCGCGGATGACGGACCGGGCGCTGGCCGCCGCGCGGACGGCGCGGGACCGCAGCGGCGGCGACGCGCTCGCTCGGCTCAACGCCTTCATCGCCGGGTCGCTGCGCTGGACCGCCGACAACCCCGACGCGTCGCGGTTGCAGGCCGAGATCCTGTCCCGGTCGGGCAACGAGATCCTGTTCCAGCGCGTCTTCGACGCGACCTCGGCGCTGGTGCGGCCGGCCCTGGCGGAGATGATCGCGGAAGGCGTCGAGGAGGGCTCCTTCGACGTGGCCGACCCCGCCCTGACGGCGGAGGTGATCGTCGGCCTGGCCCAGGGACGGCGCAGCGCCCTTGCGCGGGCCTTGGGGGAAGCATCCGCCGGTCGCCCCGAGGCCGGCGCGACGGTGCTGGAGGCGCGCATGGTGGCGGAGGGCATGATCTGCGACCGGCTTCTCGGAGTGGCACAGGGCAGCGTCGCCCTGTCGAGCCCGACGGAGTATCGCCGGATCTTCGCCGGCCTCGCGGCCGCGCCGGCCGGGGCGGATGTCATCGACGGAGCGCCGATCCCGCCGCGGCGTGCATGACGGTTGCGCCTCGAGCGCCAGCGGTCGGCGTGAGATCCCGGCGGTTTCGCACGGAAACCGGCACGGCCCGTCAGGTGGCACATCCTCGGGAGAAGTGGCCCCTCGCGGGTGTCCAGTTCGACGGCCCAGGGGAGGCCGGACACGTCGCGAGCGATCGGGATCTCGCCTCGAAGCCCGTTCTTCGACACCCGGACCAGGACCGCGCCTCGGGGTGAGGCCGATATGAAAGCGAATAAAAGTATCCTATAGCATCTTCAGGTTGCATCGGGTCGCGATGGCGCCTTTAGTCGGGACATGAGCCTCGAGCGTCTTTCGCATATCGCGCTCGCGGGAGCGGTCCTGTCCGTCGGCCTTTGCAGCCAGGCGCGGGCGGACGGGGCCTTCGGCCAGATCGACATCGGGAAGCAGACGGTCACGGCGGTCGGTGCGGTGGAGCGCGGCGCCCTGTCGTTCGGGCTGGTGCGCTCGGACCACGAGGGGGGGCACGAGTGGAGCCTGTCCACGAGCTACCGGGTGGCGCGGCCGCGGATCTTCGGGGCGGACGGGACGGTGCGGGCGGGCGTCGTCGCCAAGGTCGATGACGCGGAGGACCTGGGCGCGGGCCTGCGGCTGACGGTGGAATCCTATCGCGCGCTCGACTGGGGCAGCGTCTTCTGGCTGGCGCAGGCGGACACGCTCGACGGCGCCTATTACGCGGGCGTCCAGGTCGGGCTGGGACAGGTGCCGATCGGGATCGGACTGGAGGCGCAGGGCGGGGACGACTGGCGCGAACGGAGCGCGGTGGTGACCTGGCGCCTGAGCGGGACGCCCGTGAGCCTGCGGCTCGGGCGGAAGTTCGAGACCGAGGAGGTCTTCGTCGGGGTGTCCGTCAACACGTTCTGAGAAGGGGCCGTTCAGCCCCAGCCGCGGTCGTGGCGGGCCAGGCCCGCGAGCATGTGGATCGTGGCGGGATAGTAGGGCTGGGCGGCGTCGAAGGGGGGTGCTGGCACCTCGGCCGGGGATGCCCCCGTGGCGGCGACGAGCGCGGCCACGGCGCGGTAGCCCGGCGCCGCGCTCTCTTCCAGCACGGTACGGCCGTCGCGGGAAAGCCGAACGGGCAGGGGGCCGTCCCCGCGCGCGGCCCACGCCGTGCGGGCGGCGGTGACGGCAGGGTGACCGGCGCGGCCCGACCAGACCAGGTAGAGCGGCACCCGGATCGCCTCGTAGCCGAAATCGGCGGAGAACCCTTGCGCCGGGCGCCACCCCTCCGAGGTGACCTCGATCCAGTCGGGGACGAGCCCGTCCGTGGCGATCCCGGCGAGGAGATCCGCCATCGCCTCGGCCACCGCCGGAAGCTCGGGGTGCGCGAACGCGGCGCCCAGGTCGTGGAGCGCGAGCGGCATCAGGTAGGAGGGATTGACGATTACGCCCCCGGCGTCGCGGAACCGCTCGGCACCGGGCAGGAGCAGGGTGCGGCCGGGACGGGAGGGGTCGGTCGCGAGCAGGATCGTCACGACCGCCCCGGCCACCTCGCGGGCACGGCGCGCGAACTCCTCCTCCCCGAAGGTGCGCGCCGCGCGGAGGAGGGCCCAGGCATAGAGCACGTCCCCGTCGGAGGCGTTGTTGTAATCCGCGACGCCCGCGCCCGGCATCCATCTCCAGGCCAGGAGCGGGTCCTGCCGGACCGCCAGATGCGCCTCTGTCCACGCGACGATGCGCCGGGCGGCATCGCGGTCGCCGTGCCAGGTCGCGAGGAGCAGCCCGTAGGCCTGTCCCTCGGAATGGCTTGCCCCGTCCTGCTCGACGTCGACCACGCGCCCTTCGGGCCGCAGGAACGCCCGCGACCATGCCTGCCAGTCCGCCATGGACCCTCCGCCGGTTTGGCCATCCTGCGCCGGCGCGGGACGCGCGGCGGCAAGGGACGCGGCCAAGGCCAGGAAATGCCGCCGATCCATCATGGGAACTTTCCTTTGACGCAAGGTCCGGTCCGTGTCGCGTGCTCGCCTCAAACGTGTATCTTGGTCCCGTGGATTGTGCCATTCCCGATGGCGGCCGAAAGAGAAGGAGACCCCGCGTGAAACGACCTCCCCTGACGCTTCCCTCGGCGCTCTACGGCCTGATCCTGGTGGCGCTGGCGCTGTTCATCGTCGTCGGGAGCTCGCTCCTCTATGCACGGGTGCGCAGCTTTCAGGACACGGCCATGTCGGCGGCCATCGAGGCTCGCACGGCCGGCGCGGCGCAGGCCTTCGCGCAAGCCCTGGCCGCCGACTGGGACAATGTGGCGAGCATCGCCGCATCCGCCTCGATGGATGACGCCGACACCACGCGGGCCCTTCTGGACGTGGCGTCCAACGGGGTGGACAGGGTCTCCTGGGCGGGTGTCGCGGATACGTCGGGGCGGATCGTCGCCGCGTCCGACGGACTGCTCGAGGGCCAGGACGTCTCCGGGCGGCCATGGTTCCTGAGAGGATTGCGGGGCGACTTCGCCGGGGACGTCCACGAGGCGGTCCTGCTGCAGGAAGCGCTGGGGAGCGGTGACGATCCGCTGCGCTTCATCGACATGTCGGCGCCGATCCGGAACGCCGCCGGGGATCCGACGGGAGTCCTGGGCTTTCACATCAACGCCGCCTGGGCGGAGACCTACCTGACGGACATGGCCCGGACCCTCGGGATGGAGCTGATCCTGGTGGGGGCGGGGGGCGATATCGTCACCTCGACGGTGCCGGACCTGCCCGACGACCTGTCGTTCCGGGGCCTCGACCTGGCGCGGATCGGCTCGTCGGGGGCGAGCTACGATGTCTGGCCGGACGGGCGGGAATACTTCTCGTACATCCTGTCGGACGTGACCGCGGGGGACATGCCGTCGTTCGGATGGCGGCTCGTCGGCCGCATCGACCCCGCGACCTTCCTGCCGACCAGCCCGCGCGCGCTGTTCTACGCGATCCTGTCGGCGCTGGCGGCGGCGGGCCTGTCGGTGGTGATCGCCTGCGCCCTCTTCGTGGCGATGTTCCTCCGGCCGATCGCGGCCATGTCGCTGAACGCGGAGCGGATTGCCGCGGACAGCGACGAGTACCCGATGGAGATCACCCGCACGGACGAGCTGCGCCGCCTCTCGGCGGCGCTGGCCCGGCTGCAATCGCGGGACGCCTGAGGCGGGGAGGGTTCAGGTGTCGCGCTCGCGGCTGAACCTCGTGCCGAGATCGGCGATCAGTCCCGCAAGGCGCACCCGCCCGGTGCCCGGTGCGGGCCCCTCGGCGTAGAGGCGGCGCAGGAGGGCCATGCGGACCGGCTGCTCCTCGACCACGAGGTGCAGTCGCGCGCCGTCCGGGAGCGTCTCCATCACGGTGGCCTCCATGTCGCCCAGCCCCGGGATCCGCAGGATGCCGCGCACCCCCCCGGCGAAGGGGCGACCGCGAATCCGCGCGGTGTCGAGGGCCAGGGAGGCCAGCCAGACCCGCGCGGGCGCGGCCCCCTCTGGCGCGAAGATCACGCGCTCGGGCGCGTCGGCCACGTGCTCCTCCCGGCGGGGCAGCTCGATGCAGGCCAGCACGGTCAGGGACAGGACGATGACGTTGTAGATCGTCCAGAACAGGATCACCGCCTTGCCCTCGCCCGCGTCGTGGTAGGCGAAGCGGTCGGAGAAGATGCCGAGGCCGAGGCCCACGACGTTCAGGGCCAGGAGCACGGCGAAGGGCGCCATCACCCACCACTGGATCACCACCTTGCTGCGGTCGCCGCCCTTGGCCGTGACGGAGAACGGATGGCCGTGGGGCTTGAGGATGCCGGTGATCGCCGCGCGCGAGATCTGGAAGGCGCCGAGATACTGCGTCACGTCCTTGAGAACCGGCACGACCATTCCCGGCGAGAGCAGGTTGTAGGCCAGGATCGACCAGGCGAAGTAGACGCCGAAATGGCCCAGGACCTGCGGCAGCGGGGCCACCACGACGATGACGTTGAAGTACCAGTAGAGCAGCGGGAAGATCAGCGCCGCGATGCGGAACGGGAAGGTCATGATCCAGTAGAGCACCGAATCCGCCACGCTCCAGCGGTCGCGCAGGCGCAGCCGGTTCTGCCCCAGGGGGCCCAGCCGGCCGCGGGCGATCTGCATCAGTCCCAGGCACCAGCGCGCCCGCTGGGTGATGTATTCCTTGAGACCCTCGGGCGCGAGCCCTTCGGTCAGGGCTTCGTTGAGATAGGCGGTCCGCCAGCCGGCCTCCTGCAAGGTGAGCGAGAGCAGGAAGTCCTCCGTCACGCTGTCGGTGGGCAGGAAGCCCACGTCCTCCACGGCCGTCCATCGCGCCACCGACGAGGTGCCGCAGCAGATCGCGATCCCCCAGCCGTCGCGGGAGGGCTGCATGTGGTCGAAGAAGAAGCGCTGCTCGTCGGGGTAGGAGCGCGCGAGGCCGAGATTGTTCTGGATCGGGTCGGCGTTGAAGAAGTGCTGCGGCGTCTGCA
Source organism: uncultured Paracoccaceae bacterium (assembly GCA_947500825.1). Taxonomy (GTDB): domain Bacteria; phylum Pseudomonadota; class Alphaproteobacteria; order Rhodobacterales; family Rhodobacteraceae; genus Palleronia. The sequence continues at coordinate 137,841 of CANMTR010000008.1, forward strand.
CGAGGCCGACCTCCGGGTCGGCGAAGACCGCCAGGGTGCGCGTCAGGAAATTGCGGTGCGGGACGAAGTCGGCGTCGAGGACGGCGAAGAAGTCCGGCGCGCGTCCCTGGGCGGCCAGGCGGCGCAGGGCGTGGTTGATGTTGCCGGCCTTGGCGCCGTGGCCGTCCGGGCGGGTGACATAAGTCACCCCGCGCTCTGCGCAGTAATGGCGCAGCCACTCCCGCCGTCCGTCGTCGAGCACCATGACCTCGAAGTCGGGATAGTCGAGGGCGGCGGCGCCGACGATGGTGCGTTCGAGCACCTCGCGGCTTTCGTTGTAGGTGGCGACGAAGATCGCCACCCGGGGCGGCGGCCCGGGCGCCCACCAGTCCCGCCCGGCCTCGGCCTCGGGCGAGCGGTCGCGGAACCGCGTCATCAGGATGCCCGCCGAGACCGAGCTGAGGAACGCGCCCAGCTCCAGCGTATACAGAAGAAGGCCGGAGACGAACCCGACGTCGAGCCCGGGGGGCGGCAGGGTCTCGGTCCCGCGCCACCACATGTAGCGGCATCCCAGGAGGATCGTCACGCCCATAAGCGCCGCGCGGTGCCAGATGCGGCGCGGATCGACCACGCCGGGAAGGATCGCGGCCATGGCGAGCACGGCCAAGACCGCCATCGCCGCCGAGCCGGTCTCGGAGAGCAGGACCGGCGGCATCAGCCTCGCCGCAGCCAGTCGAGCGGGCGGCGCTCGAAGAAGACGCGGCCGGTGCGCCCGACGGGGCACGACAGGTCCGGCACGCGGGCGAGGTCCGGCACCAGGAGGGCGACGTCGAACCGTTCCAGATGGGCGGCGTCGGGGCTGATCGCCAGCGTTTCGTAGACCCGGCCCGCGCCCGATCCGGCCAGCCGGGTGATCGTCCCGTCGAAGGCGCGGCCGTCCGAGGCGAGGCGAAACCGTGCCGTGTCGCCCAGGGAGAGCGTGTTGAACACGCCCTCCGTCACCGAGAGCGTCACGAGGACCGACTCGCAGTCGACCATCCGCAGGATCGGATCGCCCCGTTCCACGTAGGTGCCGTCATCGGCGAGGATCGCCCAGATCTGTCCGTCGCTCGGCGCGGCGAGCCCCGTCTCGGTCATCTGGCTGGTGCTGTACTGCTCCGAGCGCAGGCGGGAGGTCACGGCGGCGAGCCGGGCCTCGGCCTCGGTGATTTCGGCGGCAAGTCGGGCCCGGCGGTCGCGCAGCTCGGCGCCGCGCTGCAGCCCGAAGGCGGCATCGTTCCGCATCGCCTCGAGCGCGATCTCCAGCGTCGCGATCCGCTCCCGTGCGGTCTCGAGGCTCCAGCGCGTCGCGACATCGCCTTCGGGGGGCCGCGCCGGTCGCTCCGAGGAGAAGGTTATGCCCGTCACCTCGTCCCCGTCGGCACTGTCGGCACTGTCGATACCGTCGAGCCGGGCAAGGCGCCGCCGGGCGGCGGCCAGCATCGCCTCCAGCTCGCGGGTCCGGTCGTCGCGGACCCGGACCGTGCGGGCGTCGAGCGCGGCGATCTCGGCCGCGGTCTCCTTGGCCTGGGCATCGAGGCGTTCGAGCGCCGCGTCGGCGAACTTCTGTTCCATGACGAGGTCCTGCAGGCGGACCCGGTCGACGCGCGGATCGGCGACCTTGGCGAGCTCCTCGCCGTCCCTGACCCGGGAGCCCAGGGCGCGGCCGGTCATGGACACCTCGCCGGCCACGGGGCTGCGGATCGTGTCGAGCCGCGCGTTGATCACCGCGTCGGCGCTGGCCCCGGCCATCTGCTCGCCCACGAGGACCCAAACGGCCCCGACCAGGACGACGCCCCCCAGGATCAGTCGTTTCAGCCGCATGATACCCTCCGCGATTCCACGTGGGCTCCTGATAGGCCGCAAACCGGTAAAAATGTTTTAAGACAAAATGGAGCGGTCGGAGCGGGAGGCCCTTGGCGACCTCGCGCGGGCTCCGCGACGGGTGGGCCGCGCGCGGTGTCGCCCCCGCGGAATGGCGAAGGCCGTTATATGCCGCATGCACGGGGCGCGACGGCGCGGGGCCGTGGAGCGGTCGAGCTTACGGTATGGGAGCGTTCGATCCGACGGGGGCGAGGTGCCCGTCTGCGCATCGGGCGTACCTTGAGGGATCAACGGCCGGGCGGGAGGGGAACATCGGGCTTTGGCCGGCGGATTCCACGAAGGGAGCTCGCCTGGTGGTCGGAGAAGAGGGGGCTGACAAGGTGCCCTGCACCTTCGATCGATTGGCGTAGCCCCGGCAGGGCACGTCGTGACCGGGGCCGGTATTGCGGTGATTGGCAAGGGCCGGCCGATGGTTTCGGCCGGCCCTCCAAGGTGTTCCCGTTGAGCGTCGTGAGCCGGCTATTCCGCCGGCGCGGTGGAGCCCTGCGACGACACGTGGCCCTTGTTGCGGCTCATGGCCCCGACCACGAGCAGCAACCAGAGCACCGCGCCGATGGCCCACCAGCCGCTGTAGATAAACGCCATTCCGATCAGGCCCGCCTGGACCACGTAATAGGCCATCGGGATCAGCGTCATGCGGATGACCTCTCCCTCGCGATCGGTCAGGCCCACCACCGCCGAGGCGGCGACGACGTTGTGCACGCAGATCATGTTGCCCGCCGCGCCGCCGACCGCCTGCAGGACCACGACCATCATCGCGCCCCAGCCCGCCGTCAGGCCGATCTGCTCGGCGGTGGAGAACTGGAACAGCGAGAACATCATGTTCGAGATCGTGTTGGACCCGGCGATGAACGCCCCCAGCGCGCCCACCAGCGGCGCGAACAGCGGCCAGGCCGCGCCCGCCAGGTTGGAGAAGCCCTGTGCCAGCACGATGGGCATGGACTCCATCGGCCCCCGGCCGGTGTTGAGGAACACCTGCACCATGGGCACCGCAAGGAGGAGCGCCGGGGCCGCCGCGACCATGGTCTTGGCCGAGGCGACCCAGACACGGCCATAGGCCGCGGGCCGCATCCGATAGATGAAGACCGACAGCAGCGACGCCAGGATCAAGATCGCCCCCGGGGAATACAGCAACTGCGCGCTGGCGTTGATCCCGGAGCCGAAGATGTCGTTGAGGACGATCGTGGCCTCGGGAGAGGTCAGGGCCGCCTTGACCGGGGCGATGATCCGGGTCGCGACGAGGAGGAGCGCGATCAGGATGTAGGGCGACCAGGCATGAACGAGGGAGATGTCGCCGGCGCTGTCGCGCGTCGCATCGTCGGCCTCGGGCTCGACGGTGCCGAACCAGTGCTCGTTGGCGCTGGTCCGCGGGGGGAAGTCGAAGGTGTCGCTGGGCAGCAGGAACCCGCGCCGCGCCGCCGGGACCACGATCAGGAGCCCGATCAGCCCCCCCAGGAGCGAGGGGAATTCAGGGCCCAGGAACCAGCCCACGAGCAGGTAAGGCAGGGTGAAGGCGAAGCCCGCGAAGAGCGCGAACTTCCACACCCGGAACCCCTCCATGAAGGAGCGGTTGGCGCCGAAGAAGCGCGTCAGCATTCCCACCATCAGGAGCGGAATGACGAACCCCACCAGGGTGTGGAGGAGCGCCACATGCGCCGCGACCTCGACCATGTAGTCGAAGATGGAGGTGGGCGCGATCGCCTGCTCGACGGCGGGGCTGCCCGACAGGCCGGTCTGGACGCCCACCAGCATCGGGGTGCCCACCGCCCCGAAGGAGACGGGGACGGACTGGATGATCAGCGTCACCAGGACGGCCGCCATCGCGGGGAACCCGATCGCCACGAGCAGGGGAGCCGCCACCGCGGCGGGAGTGCCGAAGCCCGACGCGCCCTCGATCATGCAGCCGAAGAGCCACGCGATGATGATGGTCTGGATTCGCCGGTCGGGGGAGAGGTCGGTGAAACCGCGCCGGATCGCCCGGATCGCGCCGCTCTCCTGCACCGTCTGCACCACCAGGATGGCGCCGAAGATGATGAAGAGCAGCGTCAGCGCGGTGACGATGCCGTTCACCGTGGCCGCCGCGACGGTGCCTGCGGACTGGCCCCAGACCGACAGCGCGATCAACACGGTGGCGATATAAGCCGCGAGCATGGCGAGCTTGGCCGAGAAGCGCATCACCACAAGCAGCAGGAATACCACCAGTATCGGCACGGCGGCCAGAAGAACGTAGATCATGGGCTTGCCCACCTCTTTTTTCTCAGAGTGTCGAACATGTCCGGGTCGGGCGGCATCGCGCGGCGGGCGACGCTCAGGTCGTCCGTCCGGCCGCGGTGGCGCGTGGATCTGCGTACCGACGGCATTCGGTGCAAGCTTCCCCTCCCGTGCGCCGGCAAAAGTGCCGCCCGGTCCCCTCCACGGACCCGGCGGCGCGGCGCGTTCCTCCATCAGAGACTATATTTCGCCGACGTCAAGCGCGACGCGGATGCGCGGCGTCCACGACGTGCCGTAAGGGTGTCGTGACGGGATGCGGCCTTCGGATGGTGCCGAGGATCGGTGAATATGGCCGGGCCGGTCTTCGGTCGCGAGACCGGAGGTAGGCAGCGATTTCGACCTCTCGGACAGGTGCGCCCGATCCGGCGAGGTGCTCCGGGGTTTCGCCGATCTCAGGGCCGACGGCCGACGGCCGCCCGCGCGCCCCGCAGCCGGCGCAGCAGCGCCACGATGAACAGCGCCGTCAGGACGAGGACCACCGTGGGCGCCGGGGCGCTGTCGAGGAAGAAACTCAGATAGACGCCGGTCAGCATCGCGGCGACGCACGTGCCCGTGGCCGCCCAGAGCATCGCCCCGAAGCTGCGCACCAGCAGGAACGCGATCGCCCCCGGCGCGATGAGCAGCGCCACGGCGAGGATCAGCCCCGTGGCGGAGAGCGTCGCGACGATGGTGAGCGACATGAGGGCGAGCAGGCCGTAGTGGAGCGCGCGCACCGGCAGGCCGCTGGCCTGGGCCTGGGCCGGGTCGAAGGCGTGCAGCAGGAGGTCCTTCCATCTCAGGAGGAGGACCGCCGCCACCCCGAGCGAGATCGTCCCCGCCGTCCAGAGGTCATTCGCCCCCACCCCGAGCATGTTGCCGAACAGGACGTGGTCGAGATGCTCGTTGGTGGGGGCCCAGGTGTGGAGGATCAGGCCGATCCCGAACATCCCCGAGAACACGACGCCCATCACCGTGTCCCGCTTCACCCGGCTGTTGTCGCTCAGGTATCCGGTGAGGAGCGCGCAGCCCATGCCGGCGGCGAAGGCGCCGAGGATCAGCGGCAGGCCCGTCATCCATGCCAGCACGATGCCCGGCAGCACGGCGTGGCTCACGGCGTCGCCCATGAGCGCCCAGCCCTTCAGGACCAGAAAGCACGACAGCAGCCCCGTGGGCACCGCGACCATGGCCGCGATCAGGAAGGCGTTGCGCATGAAGGGGAACTGGAAGGGCAGGAGGAGCGTGTCGATCATTCCGCGGCCTCCGGCGGGCGGGGAGCGGGGCGGTCCCGCAGGGCCGCGGCGGCCTTGCGCCGCGCGGCGAGCAGCCCGTGCCTCGGCGCGAGGACGAAGACCGCGAGGAAGATCGCCGTCTGCAGCGCGACGATCACCCCGCCGGTGGCCCCGTCGAGGAAGTAGCTGGCATAGGCGCCCACGAAGCTCGTCGCCGCGCCGATCCCGACCGACACCGCGATCAGGCGCGGGAAGCGGTCGCACAGAAGGTAGGCCGCGGCGCCCGGTGTCACCACCATGGCAATCACCAGGAAGGCGCCGACGGTCATCATCGCCGCCACGACGCAGGCCGACAGCAGCACGAAGAAGACGGCCTTCAGCAGGTCCGGCCGCAGCCCGACGGACCGCGCGTGGCCCTCGTCGAAGAAGACCACCATCAGGTCCTTCCACTTCAACAGCAGGACCGTCAGCGAGACGAGGCCGATCAGGGCGAGCTGCAACGTGTCGCCGGGCGTGATGGCGAGGATGTTGCCCATGGTGATGGTCTGGATGGAGACCGCCATCGGGTCGATCGAGATCATGAACAGCCCCAGCCCGAAGAAGGCGGTGAAGATCAGGCCGATGATCACGTCGGGCTTCAACCCGGAGCGGTCCGACAGGAGCAGCATCGCGCCCGCCGCCAGCCCGCCCGAGACGAAGGCGCCGAGGGCGAAGGGCAAGCCGAGGATGTAGGCGCCCGCAACGCCCGGCACGACCGCGTGGGACAGCGCGTCGCCGATCAGGCTCCAGCCCTTGAGCATCAGGTAGGCCGACAGGAACGCGCAGACGCCCCCGACGAGCGCGGAGACCCACATGGCGTTGACCATGTAGCCGTATGAGAACGGCTCCAGCAGGGTCGCGGTCATAGGGGGGCGTCCGGGGGAGCGGGCGAATGCCCGCCGCCTAGCGGGGCGACGACCCCGCGCCCGTCCTCCCGCGCGTCGCCCGGCGGCAGCCCTTCGAGGGCCGCGTGGCGCAGGCCGCCGCCGAAGGCGCGTTCGAGGTTGGCCCGGGTGAAGGTCGTCGCGGTGGGGCCGTGGGCCACCACGGTGCCGTCCACCAGCACGGTGCGGTCGCAGAACCCGGGCACCGAGCCCAGGGCGTGGGTGGAGACGAGCATCACCCGACCCTCGCCGCGCAACTCCCGCAGGAGGGCCACGATCCGCTCCTCGGTGCGGATATCGACGCCGGTGAAGGGCTCGTCGAGCAGGATCACCCGGCCGTCCTGGGCCAGCGCCCGCGCGAGGAAGACGCGCTTGCGCTGGCCGCCCGACAGCTCGCCGATCTGGCGGTGGCGCAACCCGTCCATGTCCATGCGGGCCAGCGCCCGGTCCACGGCGGCGCGGTCGGCCCGGGAGGGGCGGCGCAGGAAGCCCATGTGACCGTGGCGGCCCATGGTCACCACGTCCTCGACCAGCACCGGAAAGGCCCAGTCGACCTCCTCCGCCTGGGGCACGTAGGCGACGAGGTTCTGCTTCAGGGCCTCCTTCACGGTGCGGCCCAGCAGGCGGATCTCGCCCCGAGCTGCCGGGACGAAGCCCATGATCGCCTTAAAGAGCGTGGATTTCCCCGCGCCGTTGGTGCCGATCAGGGCGGTGATCGTGCCGCGCGGGATCTCGAAGCTCGCGCCGTGCAGGGCGGTGTGGCCGTTGCGGTAGGTCACCGTGAGGTCCCGCACGCTCAGGCCGGGCTCTTCGGAACGGCTGTCGGTCATCTGAAGGGTTCCTTGTGCGCGCATACGCCCTTTTGCACGACGTCCGCCCCCGCGATGGCGCGGGAAGCGTGGCCGGGATCAGTCGATGTTCTCTGCCAGGCCCCGCGCGACGGTCTCGGACGTGACCCTCAGGAGGTCCAGGTAGGTCGACACCGCGCCGCCTTCACCCGAGAGACTGTCGACATGGAGCTCGCCGCCATAGGCCACCCCGGTCTCGCGCGCGACCTGTTGCGCGGGGGCGGTGTTCACCGTGCTCTCGCAGAAGACGACGGGGATGTCGTTGTCGCGCACCCCGTCGACCACGGCACGGACCTGCTGCGGTGTGCCCACCTGGCCCGCGTTCATCGGCCAGAGGTAGAGTTCCCGCATCCCGAAGTCGCGCGCCAGATACGAGAAGGCGCCCTCGCAACTGACAAGCCAGCGACGGTCCTCGGGGATCGCGGCGACCGCGTCCCGCAGCGGCCGGATGGTGTCGCGGATCTCCTGCTTGTAGCGCTCGGCGTTGTCGCGGTAGGTCTCGGCCTTCCGCGGGTCCTGCTCCGACAGCGCGGCGGCGATGTTGTCCACGTAGATCATGGCGTTGTCGAGACCCATCCAGGCATGGGGGTTCGACTGCCCCTCGTAGGCGCCGGCGGCGATGGGGATCGGGTCGATCCCGTCGGTCAGCGTTGCGGAGGGCACGTCTCCGAGATTGGCCAGGAACTGCTCGAACCAAAGCTCCAGGTTCAGCCCGTTCCAGAGGATCAGGTCGGCGTCGTGGGCGCGCACGATGTCCTGCGGCGTGGGTTCGTAGCCGTGGATCTCCGCGCCGGGCTTGGTCACGGAGACGACCTCCGCCGCGTCGCCGGCGACGTTGCGGGCCATGTCGGCCAGGACCGTGAAGGTCGTGACGACCTTCATCGGCGCGCCGGTTTCCCGCGCCATCGCCCCCTGCGGCAGCAGCGACGCGAGCGCGGCCGCGGCGACGGGTGTGAAGAAGCGCATATTTCTCTCGGACTCCACAATTTAGCTTAGGCTAAAAATATGTGCCGAGAAGAAGGAAATCAAGCCGGGTCCGCCCGACCTCTTGACCAGAACGCAAACGGGACAAAGGGCGACAGAACGGCCCCCGCGGGGCCTACTCCTTCGTGCCGAGCATCCGGGCGAAGGCCTTCAGGGTCGTCTCGCTGACATGGTGTTCGATCCCTTCGGCGTCGCCTTCGGCCACGTCGCGATCGACGCCGATCGAGACCAGGAAATCGCGGACCAGAACGTGGCGCCGCCGCGCCGCCTCGGCCATCTCGCGGCCCTTGTCGGTCAGGAAGATCGAGCGATAGGGCCGGGTCGTGACCAGCCCCTGCTGGCTCAACCTCTGGATCGTGTTGTTCACCGTGGGGGGAGCTACCGCGAGCCTGTGGGCGAGGTCCGCCGCGCGCGCCTCGCCGTTCACGGCGATCAGGTCCGCGATGAGTTCCACGTAGTCTTCCGCGACCTCGGTCTGGTGCGCCTCCCGCACGCGGGCGAAATAGCTCGCCTGGCGCTTGGGATCGTGAAGACGGGGAGGTTCGGCCACGGCAACGCTCGGATGAACAAGGGTCTTCGAATGTCGCAATCCATGCGACCGACTGCAAGTTCGGAGTGTGAACCGAGTATGGCCGGGAAGGTTTTCCCGTGCCGTGGCGGGGCCCCTCTTCGCGGCCATCGGGACCGGACGAGGTCGATACCACTCTCGTTGCCCTGCCGATATATCGTGCCGGAGCTTTCGGGCGGGTATCGACATCGGCTCCGTGACCGCGACGGTTCACCGCGACGCCCCAAACCTCATCCCGGCCCGGATTGAGGGCCAGTATCTTTCGCGGGAATCGGGCCTCCCCGCGTCCCCGGCGGTCACTGTGATGCCCGCGGCGGGAGCCGTTCGGTATGGCTCGTCTGTGCGCCACGTGCCTTGTCGGCGCGGTGACGCTCTCGTTCGTGACGATATGGGGGTGGGGGACGCTGGTGGCGGTCTAGCGGGGTTGCCCGATGCGGTGGATGTCCCCGATCAGCTCCGCGGCGACGGCGAGGCTTCTCGCGGCGGCGACGGCGAGGCCGGGCAGGGACATCCACTCGAGCGCCCAGGCGGCGCCGGAGCGTTCCTGTTCGTGGATCTGGGCCTGGTGGACGCCGCAGACCTGGGTGGCGGCGTGGCGCGCGAGGGTGACGAGAAGCTCCGCCCGGATGGGGTTCTGCTTGTGGGGCATGGCCGAGGAGCCGCCCCCGCCCGCGAGGGCGACCTCGTCGATCCCCTGCTGGGCCATCAGGCAGATGTCCTGCCCGATCTTGCCGACGCTGCCGGCGATCAGCGACAGGAAACCGGCGTAGTCCGCGACCCCGTCCCGGGCGGCGTGCCAGGCGCGGTCGGTGGGCGCGAGGCCCAGCTCGGCCGAGAGGGAGGCGATCACCGCGTCCGCGTCCTGCCCCAGGGCGGCGCGGTCGCCGGCGGCGCCGCCGACCTGGAGACGCTCCACCCGGGGGCGGAGCTGCGCCAGCCGCTCGACGTGGCGGGGCATGGGATCGGCCCAGGCGGCGATCCGGTCGCCCGCGGTGATGACCGTCGCCGCCTGCATCCGCGTGCGGCCCATGAGGGGGCGGTCTCCGAACCGGGCGGCGAGGCCCGACAGCGCCGCCTCCAGCGCGGCGAGACGCTCCGCCAGCAGGTCGGAGGTCTCGCGGAGCGTGAGGGCGAGCGCGGTGTCCATGATGTCCTGCGACGTGGCGCCCGCGTGGACGGCTTCGGCCGCGTCCTTCAGGGCCCGGACCAGGGCGGGGACGGGCAGGCCGTCCGTCGCGGTGCCCGCGCGCAGGAGATCCGCGTCGGGGGCCCAGGACAGGATCGCCGCGGCGGCCCGCTCGGCCGTGTCGGGCGCCACCCGGCCCGCGGCGGCCAGGCCGCGGGACCAGGCCGCCTCGACCGCCAGCATGTGGCCGAGCTGGCGGTCCGGCGACCAGATCGCCCGGGCCGCCTCGTCGGCGAAGAGTCCGCCGAGCCACGGGTGGTCGAAGACGGAGATCATCCGATCCGGGCGCCCAGGTCGCCGATCGCGCGGGCGACCGCATCGGGGGCCTCGATGCAGGGCAGGTGGCCCACATCCGCGACCTCGCGGTATTCCCCCCGCGGCAGGCGCTCCGCCAAGTCGGCCAGGAGCTCTGGCGGTGTCGAGAGGTCGGCGCCCCCCGCGAGGCAGATCGCCGGGACGGTGATCGCCCCCACCCGCTCGCGCAGGTCGGCGTCGCGGATCGCGGCGCAGCAGGTGGCATAGCCTTCGGCGGGGGTGCGGGTCAGCATGGCGCGGTATCCCTCCAGCTCGACTTCGCGCTCCGCGCGGAAGGCGGGGGAGAACCACCGCTCCAGCGCCGCGTCGGCCATGGCCGCGAGCCCGTGGGTGGCGAGCGCGTCGAGCCGGTCGGACCACGTCGTCTCGTCGCCGATCTTCGCGCCGGTGTTCGACAGGACCAGCCCGGCGACGAGGTCGGGGCGGGCCAGCGCCAGTTCCTGCGCGATCTGGCCGCCCACCGACACGCCGCAGACCAGCGCGCCCGAGAGGCCGGCCGCGTCCATCAGCGCGGCGGCGTCGGCGGCATAGGTCGCCATGTCTGCGGGGCCGGTCTGCGAC
>CANMTR010000009.1 GCA_947500825.1 uncultured Paracoccaceae bacterium
CTACCAGCTCTCTCAGGTCCATCATGGGTTTGGTCATCGGGGTCGTCCCTCGGTTCAGGTTGGTGTTCGCAACCCGACCCTACCGAGAAACCCGATGACCGCCTCAGCTACACCACTCGGCGGGACACGACCAGGCCGACAGTGGTAACCTGCATGGGGTGGCTCCTCTCGATCGCAGATTCTGACACCTGCACTATGGCGCATTACGACGCCGGGGAGCGGGAGCCATCCACCCCATCTGGTTCGGTAAAGCCGCACTGCAGCGATGAACCGGCCGGCGGACGGCAGCTTAGGGCCGATCACAGTCCTGCTAACCAATAATAAGGGCGACCATCGGGACCCGCGTTCACTGTCAGAATTGAGGAAATTGCAGCGCCGCTAACGTGGATGCGGGGCAGCAGTTGCACCTTCGCTCGCCACCGTCTGGCCCTCGGTCGATCCTCCGTTGAGGAAGGATAGTGACCAACGAGGAAGACTATCGTGGCAATCCACACTGGAAAGTCTGGTCGGAGTGGCGAGATTCGAACTCACGACCCCTGCCTCCCGAAGACAGTGCTCTACCAAGCTGAGCTACACTCCGACCGTGGGGCGCGTCTAGCGGTTCACTTGGATCTTGGCAAGAGGTTCGACGTTTCGTCCGCGGTCTTGCTTTCGCCGTTGGCGGATACTCGAACGGCACGCGCGGGGGCGTGAGTGTCGCGAGGTCCACCTCGCCGTGGACGAGGCGATGCTGGAGACCCCGGCCGTGAAAGGGTCGCTGGCGCGTTTGTGTGGCCCGAGAAAGCAGGCGGAGAGGAGCCGCGGGCGCGGCGCATCGGTGGTGTCGGCCCTGCTGCGCCAAGGCCTGGATGACGGGTCGCTCGGATGGGTCGCAGTTGGAGTCGCCCATGCCGTGTTCGGTATCCCCGGTCACGCAGCTTGCCGTCCAACGCCCGCGGGAAGGGAATAGGCTTCCCCCCTTTCCGTGTGTCAGAGCCATGCTCGACCCTGGAAGCCTTGAGGCGAGTTGCGCTTATCGCGACATTCGGGGACGGCGCTCGCCGGGAAGCGCGGCCAACCCGGGCGCTCCAAGCGACCGTCCCCTCCGGAAGTCCGAACGTCGCTCGCCGGGCCCACCTGGAACATGACGCCATGGCATCGTGGATGCACGGGCAGACCCGGTCCGCGGGTGTGCCTCATTCCACAAGGTAGCGCTCGACGATCGGGCGGTATCCGGCGCCGAGGGCGCAGGCGGTGGTGCCCAAGGTGCCCGAGACGATCCGGGGGGGCTTGATGCCGCGGGTGTCGGCCGCGGCCACGAGGGCCTCGACCCGCGCAATGAGCCTGTCCCGGACGTCGCCCGGAAAGCTGCCGTCGAGCACGATGTCGGGCAGGCCGAGGACGGCGACAACTGTGAGCACGGTCCATGCAAGACGGTGCGCGGTCTCTTCGATCCAGGTTTCCTCGAGGTCCTCGAACCCCGTCCAGGACGGGCGCTGCAACAGGTCCTGCCCCCGGCCCGGATGACGCGCATCGACGCGCCGCTCGAGCTGGAGGAGCGAGGCGACCTCGAGCATCTGCTTCATGCCGCCGCCCGCCCCCGCCACGGGCAGGGAGGCGAACGCGCCGGCATTGCCGCCCGGCCCGAGGTGGAGCTGCCCCCCCAGGACGATGCCGCCGCCGAGGAACGTGCCCACGAAGATGTAGGCGAAATCGCGCAGGTTCCTCGCGGCGCCGAAGAGATGCTCGCCGTGGCAGGCCAAAGACGCGTCGTTGCCGACGATTGCGGGAAGGCCGGTGGCCTCGGCAAAGGCATGTTCGGCGGGGAAATCTCGCCACGCCTGCATCTCGGCCGTCGGGGCGCCCAGGAAATCGAGCCAGTCCCAGAGTTCGAACGGCATCCCGATCCCGATCCCCGCGATGCGGGTGGCACGGTCGGAGCCCAGCGCATCGCGAAACTCGGCCAGGCCGCCCCGCGCGAAGTCGAGGCAGGCGGCAGGCGTGGGGAAGGCGTGGGTTTGCCCGAGGCGCGCCGAGACCCGCCCCTCGAAATCGATCAGGACCAGGTCGGAGCGCCGTCTTCCGATCCGCAACCCGACGGAAAAAGCCCCGGTCGGGTCCATGCCGATGGGGGTGGAGGGCTTGCCGACACGGCCGCGCTCGGGGGTGCCGCGCCGGACCAGGCCCTCGGCCTCGAGCTTGCGGGTGATGACCGAGGCCGACTGGGCCGACAGGCCGACCCGCTTGGCGATGTCGGCCGCCGAGACGGGCCCTTCGAGCCGCAACAGGCTCAGGATCGCCCGCTCGTTGGCGCTGCGATCCGCGGCGCCCGGTGCCGCGATGCCGTCGTCTTGGCCGCCGTCCTTCATGCGTCGTCCTCCCGTGTCGATCATGTCCTCGCTGATTAATAAATCAAGTTGAAGTAAATATTGACCCAAGGCCGCTTCGGCGGCATTGATGGGATGAGCCGACCGCCCGAAGAGGAGCCCGGATGCCGGGACGGGGGGCGGACGGAACGGGAGGAGACATCATGAGATACGTGACGGCCATCTCGGCCCTGGCCCTCGTCGCGAGCGGTTCCATGGCGCTGGCGCAGGACGGAACGACGGCCTGCCTGATCACCAAGACGGACACCAACCCGTTCTTCGTGAAGATGCGCGAGGGCGCCGAGCAGAAGGCGCAGGAGCTGGGCATCGAGCTGATGACCTTCGCCGGGCAGTACGACGGCGACCACGAGACCCAGGCGCAGGCGATCGAGACCTGCATCGCGTCCCAGGCCGACGGCATCCTGCTCCTGGCCTCCGACACCTCTTCCATCGTGTCCTCGGTGGAGCAGGCGCAGGAGGCGGGCGCCATCGTCATCGCGCTCGACACTCCGCTCAACCCTGCCAGCGCTGCCGACGCGACCTTCGCCACGGACAACTTCCGGGCCGGCGAGCTGATCGGGGAATGGGCCGCGGCGCGGATGGGCGAGGGGGCCGAGGATGCGCGCATCGCGTTCCTCGATCTCAACGTCAGCCAGCCCACCGTGGGCGTGCTGCGCGACCAGGGCTTCATGCAGGGCTTCGGCATCGATATCGCCGATCCGGGCCGCTACGGCGACGAGAGCGATCCGCGCATCGTCGGCCATGATGCCACCCAAGGAAACGAGGAGGGCGGCCGCCGCGCGATGGAGAACCTGCTGGCGCAGGATCCCAACATCGACGTGGTCTACACCATCAACGAACCCGCGGCCGCCGGCGCCTACGAGGCGCTCGATGCGCTCGGCCGCGCGGACGAGGTGCTCGTCACCTCCGTGGACGGCGGCTGCCCCGGCATCCAGAACGTGCGCGACGGCGTGATCGGGGCGACCGCCCAGCAGTATCCGCTGCGGATGGCCGCGCTGGGGATCGAGGCGATCCACCAGTACGCCCAGGACGGTACCCTGCCGCAACCAACCGAGGGCAAGGACTTCTTCGACACGGGCGTTCAGCTCGTGACGGACAATCCCGTGGAGGGCATCGAGTCGATCACGGTCGACGAGGGCCTGGAGCTCTGCTGGGGCTGACCGAGCTCGAACGACGTAGGACCTGATCGGGCCGGGACGCTGGTGCGCCCCGGCCGGCACGCGACCGAAGGGGGGAGGGGCGCATGAACGACAGCGACGCATACGAGGACGTCGTCAAGACGCGACGGGAGGAAGGCTTCGCCGAGTTCGAAGGGCGGCGGAAGGGGGCCATGCACCGGTTCCACGACCTGCTGCACGCCAATCCGGCCATGGTGCCGCTGATCGTGCTCGTGGCGTCGATCGTCGTGTTCGGGGCGCTCCTGGGGTCGCGGTTCTTCTCCCCCTTCGCGCTGACGCTGATCCTCCAGCAGGTGCAGATCGTGGGGATCGTGGCGGCGGCGCAGTCGCTCATCATCCTGACGGCCGGGATCGACCTTTCGGTGGGCGCGATCACCGTGTTCTCGTCGGTGGTGATGGGGCAGTTCGCGTTCCGCTACGGCATCCCGCCGAGCCTGGCGGTATGCTGCGGGCTGGCCTTCGGCACGCTTTGCGGAGCGCTGAACGGCTGGCTCGTCAGCCGCATGAAGTTGCCGCCCTTCATCGTGACGCTGGGCACCTGGCAGGTGATCCTCGCGTCCAACTACCTCTATTCGCGCAACGAGACGATCCGCGCCCAGGAGATCGAGGCCGAGGCCCCGATCCTGCAGCTCATGGGCGCGCGCTTCGAGGTCGCGGGCGCCGTCTTCACCGTGGGCGTGGTCTTCATGATCGTGCTGGTGCTGGCGCTCGCCTGGGCGCTCAAGAACACCGCCTGGGGGCGCCACGTCTATGCCGTGGGCGACGACCCCGAGGCGGCGGCGCTCTCGGGCGTCAACGTGCACCGCACACTGATGTCGGTCTACATGCTCGCGGGCCTGATCTACGGCTTCGCCGGCTGGGCGCTGATCGGGCGGCTTGGATCGGTCTCGCCCACCTCCGCCTACGAGGCCAACATCGAATCCATCACCGCGGTGGTGATCGGCGGCATCTCCCTGTTCGGGGGGCGCGGGTCGGTCATGGGCTCGCTCTTCGGGGCGCTGATCGTGGGCGTGTTCACTCTAGGCCTCAGGCTCCTCGGCGCGGACGCGCAATGGACATATTTCTTCATCGGCGTGCTGATCATCGTCGCCGTCGCCGTGGACCAATGGATCAGAAAGGTGTCGGCCTGATGCAACCCGTCCTCTCCGCCAAAGGCCTCGTCAAGCGCTATGGCAAGGTTACCGCGCTCGACCGCTGCGACTTCGAACTGTACCCGGGCGAGATCCTGGCCGTGATCGGCGACAACGGCGCGGGCAAGTCCACCCTGATCAAGGCGCTCTCGGGGGCCGTCTCGCCGGACGAGGGCGAGATCGAGCTCGAGGGGCGGCGGATCGACTTCGCCTCGCCCAACGACGCCCGCATGTCGGGGATCGAGACGGTCTATCAGACCCTGGCGATGTCGCCCGCCCTGTCGATCGCGGACAACATGTTCATGGGCCGGGAGCTGCGCAAGAAGGGGTTCCTGGGCAAGTACCTCCACCAGCTCGACCACAAGGCGATGGAGGATTTCGCGCGGCAGAAGCTGTCGGATCTCGGGCTGATGACGATCCAGAACATCTCCCAGCCCGTGGAGACGCTCTCGGGCGGCCAGCGCCAGGGCGTTGCCGTGGCGCGCGCGGCCGCGTTCGGCTCCAAGGTCATCATCCTCGACGAGCCCACTGCCGCCCTCGGCGTGAAGGAAAGCCGCCGCGTGCTGGAGCTGATCCGCGACGTGAATGCGCGGGGCATCCCGATCATCCTGATCAGCCACAACATGCCCCACGTCTTCGAGCTGGCCGACCGCATCCACGTCCATCGGCTCGGCCGGCGGCTTTGCGTGATCGACCCCAAGGAGCACAGCATGGCCGATGCCGTGGCCTTCATGACGGGCGCCAAGGAGCCCGCCGAGCCCGAGATGGCGTGACGCCCTCGGGCAGGCATCGGACAGGCGGAGTGCCGTGACCCGATCGCGATGGGCCCCGGCGGGTTGGCCGCGCGATGTCGTGGCGATCGACTCCGAGGGCCTCGCGGTTGCCGACGCCTCGCTTCTTTGTCGGAGCGTGTGATTCGCGCTACACTGTGAACTTCAGGCGGGGTCGTCCGAGGATCGTGCTCCCGCTCGCGGATTGCAGCGATTCCCCGAGTCGGGCATCGCCCTCGCACCCATGGACGTGCCCGTGTTACGTAGGAGGCGTTCATGAGGCGGACGTCGTGCAGCCGGAGTTGCCCGTCTGAGCCGAGGGGATAGCGAGGCGTTGGGAGTTCGCATGTCAAAACCTGGCAAGGGGCGAAGGGACGCCCCCAAGGGTCTCTTCAAGCGGGCAAAAACCCGTTACCGCTCGGCTGGCCGGGCCGAGCGGGCCGCGTGGCTTGCGGGTGTGGCCCTGTGCGCGCCCGTGGTGGTGCCTCTCTATTTCGGGGCCCGGATGCGCAAGGTCGCGCGGCAAGGCGGGCGGCCGCTGTTCGTCGCCCCCTCCAAGCCGCCGCCCCCCGTCGCCCCGGACCGGGTCGTGGAGGAAAGGCTGGCCGCCGAGGCGGACACGTTCGCGCTTGTGAGGATCATCGGCAACGACCTGCCGCCGCGCCATTCCATCGGCCAGTCGCGCGAGAACCTCGACTTCGTCCTGCGCAACGAGCCCGAGTTCGACGGCTGCCAGAAGCTCTGGATCGTCAACAGGATCGTGAACAAGACGGAGGAGGCGCGCCTGATCGCGCGCCTCGACGCGGCAGGCGCCGACTACGAGGTGATCCCCTTCGTGGCGGAAGACTACGCGCAGGTTCCGTTCGACTTCTCGCCGTTCGAGCAGGACCAGGTCCTGCAGTCGGAGGCGTTCCACGCCCTCGACGAGGTTCGCAAGGCGCGGGCGGTGGCGCAGATCCACCGCCTCCGGAATGGCTACGTGATGCACAACAACGGGGCCCGGAACCGCGCCATCGAGCTTGGGCGGTCACGGGCGAAGTGGATTCTGCCCTTCGACGGCAACGGGTTCATGACCTCCGCCGACTGGCGACGTCTGCGCGACGACGTGACCGCCGACCCCGAGCGGCAGTACATGGTCGTGCCCATGGCGCGGTTGGGAACGAACGAGGGCGCCCTGGACGATATCTCGCCAGAGGACGCCCACGAGGAGCCGCAGATCATGTTCCGCCGCGACGCCCCGGAGCGGTTCGACGAGGCCCATCCCTACGGCAGGCGCCCCAAGGTGGAGATGTTGGCGCGGCTCGGGGTGCGCGGTCCGTGGAACACGTGGCCGATGGAGCCTTGGGACCTGGCCGGTCGCCCGGTTGGGCCCGGGTTTCACCGCACGGGTCGGGCGGGCCTCGTGCGGCGCCTCGCCTCGGGGCGCTCGGACCTCGAGACCGCCCATCGCACGGTCAGCCGCCTGCGCGGCGTCGCCCGCGCGGATGCGATCGTCGAGACGCTCCTGCGCGCCGACGAGGCGGTGCTTGCCGAGCGGGGGGGACCCGTCGACGGGCCGCTGTTCTTCACGCCCGAATGCCTCGCCGAGGCGCCAAAGGAGACGGCCTCCGCCATCGCCGGGGCCGCCGCGAAGGCGATGGCGCGGGGCCCGTACTCGGTCACCCACAAGCCGGAAAGCCCCGCGGGCGTCGGCCCGCACGATTATTACCACCCCGCTCCCTACTGGCATCCCGACCCGCGCAAGGAGAACGGCCTGCCCTATGTCCGGCGCGACGGCGTGCGCCTGCCGGGCACCGTCCTCTACGGGGAGGGCAGCGAGAGGTTCGACCGGACGCGCTGGCAGATGATGTGCGACGACACTCTCGCCTGCGCGCTCGAATGGTCGATATCGGGCGACGAGGCGGCACGGGAGCATGCACTCCGCCTGGTCCGGACTTGGTTCGTCGATCCCGAAACGGCGATGACGCCCCATCTGCGGTTTGCCCAGGTCAGGCTCGGGCACGACGGGGGCGAGGGCAAGGGAACCGGCATCCTGGAGTTCAAGGATCTCGCCTTTCTTCTGGATGCCGTTCGGCTTCTGCGCGATCCCGGGGTGTCGGACGCGATGCGGGACTGGCTGGAAGCATATGTCGAATGGCTCGACACCTCGCCGCAGGGCGCGCAGGAACGCCGCGCCCCGAACAATCACGGGGTCTATTTCGACCTGCAATATGCGGCCATCGCGGCGTTCCTCGGCCGGACCGCCGAAATATCGAAGTGCTGGATGTACAGCGCCTCGCGTTTGCGCGGGCATTTCGACGGACAGGGCGCGCAGCCGCACGAACTGAGGCGCACCCTGACGAAGCATTACTGCGCCTACAATCTGCAAGGCTGGTTGAGCCTCCTGCACGTCTACCGGTCTTGCGGACTCTCGGTGGACGCCCAGCCCGAGACGGCGCGGGTCCGGCGGGGCGTGGAGTGGTTCCTGGCCCACAGGGGCAGGGCGTGGCCCTTCGAGCAGATAGCGCCTTTCGACGAGGACCGCTTCGTCCCCCTGGCGCAGGCGGCGGCGGCCCTGGGATACGCGGACGCCCCCGGTCCCCTCGACCGGGCCCTCCTGGGGGACAAGGCATGCTTCGATCCCAATGACGGTATACCGCCCTACTGGCCCCTGATCCTGGCGTCGAAAGGGCGCTCGTTCCCGTGAGCGGGCCGCGGACGTCTCCCCTGGCCGTCACGGTCGCGGCGCTGACCCGCCGCAGGCCGCGGATGTTGTCGGGACTGCTCGACAGTTTCGCCGCGCTCGACATTCCGCCGGGATGCTCGGTGCGTTTCCTGATCGTGGAGAACGACGACGCTCCCCGCAGCGCCGCCACCGTCGAACGCCGCGGCGGGGCGCTTCCCGCCGGACCGTTGCACCACGTCCTCGAGCCGGAGCCGGGCATCCCGTTCGCGCGCAACCGGGCCGCGCGGGAGGCGCTCTCCGCCGGTCACGACCTGCTGGCGTTCGTGGACGACGACGAGGTCGTGGCACAAGACTGGCTCGTCCGCCTCGTCGCCGGGTACCGCGAAAGCGGCGCCGCCCTGATCGGGGCACCCCTCTACGTGATGCCGCCCGCGCCGGGGCTCGGTTGGCTGCAGCGGCGGATGCACGACTGCATCGCCCGCCGCCATGCCAGGAAGGCCTCGCGCAAGGGCGCGCGGGCGAGCTTGAGCGGGACGCCCGGGGTGAACATCGTCACCAACAACTGGCTCGCAGAAACCAGCGTGTTCGGCGAACACGGGATATGGTTCGACGAGACCATGCGGTTCACCGGGGGGACGGACGCGAAGTTCTCGGTGGACGTCAAGGACGCCGGATTGCCGACCGCCTGGGTGCACGACGCCCTGGCCTACGAGATCATCCCGCCGGACAGGCTCTCGTTCCGCTACCAGTTCGACCGGGCGAGGGCCCAGTCCACGACGACGTTCCGGCGCAAGATCGACAGGCGCCCCGCCTCCAGGTGGTCCGTCCTCTTCACCGTGCCGGTGAAATCGGTTCAGGCCCTTTTGCTGACCCTCTCGGTCGTTCCCAGCAACGGGCGGACCCTCCTCGACCTTGCCCATGCATGCGGCTGGATCGCGGGCCGCATCGGCGCGACCTTCGGCGCGCGGTCGCGCCTATACGAAACCACCACGGGCGGATGACCGGTCAGCCCGGGCGTTGAACGGCGGTCCTGCGGCGCGCGCGCAGCAGCGTGAAGATCCCGGCCGACACCACGATGGCCGCGCCGATCGCCACGTTCGGCTCCAGCGTCTCGCCCAGGACGTAGACGCCGATGACGGAGGCGAAGACGAGCTGCAGGTAGGCGAAGGGCTGGACGGCGCTGGCCTCGGCCACCTCGTAGGCCTTGATCAGGCAGAAATGACCGATCGCGGCGGTGACGCAGAGCGTGGCCATCCAGATCCAGTCACTCCCCGCCATGGGCTCCCACAGCCACAGGCCCGGCGGCGTGAGGACCGCCGCGCCCGCGACCCCCGTCCAGAAGAACGACGTCGCCGCGCTGTCCTGTCGCGCCACGTAGCGGGTGAGCAGGCCGTAAAGCGCAAAGCACAGCGCGGCGGCCAGCGCCACCATGGCGGCGGGCGTGAACACGCCCGTGCCGGGTTGCAGGATCACCAGGATGCCCAGGAAACCCACGCCGATGGCGCTCCAGCGCCGCCAGCCCACCCGCTCGCCCAGGACCGGGCCGGAGAGGGCCGCGATCAGCAACGGATACGATGCGAAGACCGCATGTGCGTGAACGAGGCCCAGCAGCACGAAGCCCACCACCATGATGCAGACCTCTGCCGCCAGCAGCACCCCGCGGAAGATCTGGATCGCGGGCTGCCGGGTCCGCGCGGCGGCGCGGATGCCACCGGCGTTGCGGGAGGCGACCGTGATCACGAAGGCGGCGAAGAACCAGTAGCGGATCATGATCACCATGATCGTGTTGTATTCCGCCGCCAGGTGGCGCGAGATCGCGTCCTGCACCGCGAAGATGAAGGTGGTCAGGATCATCAGCAGGATGCCGGTCCGGGTGTTCTGTTCTGTCATCGAAGCCGTCCGCGGGTCATGTGTCGCTTGCGCCCGTAGCCCGGAACGCGGGTCACGTCGAATCCGGCCGCCCCGAGCGCCCGGCGCACGTGTCCCGCGGCGGTATAGGTGGCGAAGGTTCCGCCGGGCGCGGTATGATGCGCGACCGCCGCCATCAGCTCCGGCGACCACAGGGCCGGGTTTCGCGCCGGCGCGAAGCCGTCGAGGAACCAAGCGTCGGCGCGGCCGTCCCAGTCGGGCAGGGTGGTCCCCGCGTCGCCCGCGATCACGTCGAGGTGGAAGTCCGGCAGGCGCGTCCCCGGTCCCGTCCAGGCCGACAGGAGTTCGGCGGACAGTTCCGCGAGAGCGGGGAAGGCGGCGTGGGCGCGGGCCATGGCGGGGACATCCAGCGGGTGCGCCTCGAACGAGGTCATGCGCAGCCGCCCCGCCGCCCCCGCCGCGCGGAACGCGGCAAGGCTCGCCAGGGCGTTCAGCCCGGTGCCGAAGCCCAGCTCGCCCAGGTGGAACCCGTCGCGGAACCGCGCGGGGAGGTCGTTGCCCGCGAGGAAGGTATGCCGCGTCTCGGCCAGCCCGTCGTCGAGCGAATAATACGGGTCGCCGTAGCGGCGCGAGACCGGCACCGGGCCGCGCCAGTCGATATCGTGCTCTTCCATCGTGCCCGTTCCTGCCCCATGGACGTGTCGGAACCACGGGGCGAGGGCCATGACAAGCACGGTGACGATCCGGGGCGCGGGCATCTTCGGCCTGACCCTGGCCTGGGAGATGCTGGGCCGGGGCGCGCGCGTAACGGTCATCGACCCCCACGGGCCCGGCGCCGGCGCCTCGGGCGGCGTCGTCGGCGCGCTGGCTCCCCATGTGCCAGAGAGCTGGGACGCGGTGAAGGCATTGCAATTCGACAGCCTGATCGGGGCGGAGGCGTTCTGGGCCGGGGTGGCCGCGGCGGGCGGCGTCGATCCGGGCTACGCGCGCACGGGGCGGTTGCAGCCCCTGGCCGACGCGGCGGCAGTGGACCGGGCGCGGGCGCGGTGCGAGGGCGCGGCGCGCCACTGGCGGGGGTGCGCCTCCTGGCAGGTCGTGGAGGCGCCGGAGGGGTGGGGGCCGGTCTCTCCCACGGGCCTCGTGGTGCGGGATACGCTGGCCGCGCGGATCGACCCGGGCCGCGCCGTCGCCGCGCTCGTCGCCGCGATCCGCGCGCAGGGCGGCGCGGTGGCGACGGAGGCCGCCGAGGAGGGCCCGGTGGTCTGGGCCACCGGCGCGGGCGGGCTGGTGGACCTCTCCCGCGCCCTGGGCCGGGAGGTCGGCCGCCCGATCAAGGGACAGGCGGCCGTTCTCGATTGCGCGATGCCGGAGGCCCCGCAGGTCTTCGCCGGGGGCCTCCACGTGGTGCCCCACGCCAACGGGACCGTTGCGGTGGGCTCCACCACCGAGCGCGACTACGACGATCCCTCCGCCACCGACGCGCAGCTCGACGAGGTGATCGCGCGGGCGCGAGATGCCGTTCCGGCGCTGGCGGGCGCGCCCGTGCTGCGCCGCTGGGCGGGGCTGCGGCCCCGTGCGCGCAGCCGGCGGCCGGTGATCGGCCCCTGGCCGGGCCGGACGGGCCACTTCGTCGCCAACGGTGGGTTCAAGATCGGCTTCGGCGTGGCCCAGGGGGTGGCGCGGCTGGCGGCGGACCTGGTGCTGGACGGGCGCGACGCGGTGCCCGACGGCATGCGGCTGGACGGGCCCGCGCGGTGACCCGGCGTCCCGCTCGCTTGCGGGCGATGCGGGTCGGGTATTTGGAAAAAGGGTGACGGGGCACGGTCAGCGCAGCGCGCGGCCCTTCAGGATCGCGTCGCGGCCCCAGCGGTCGCGGATGGCGTCGGTGGCGCGCTCCGCCTTGGCGCGGGCCTGGGCCTGGGGGTCGAGAAGATCGCCGAAGCCGTCCTCCGGGGCGGGCCCGATCCCGGACAGGCCCACCCCCACGAGGCGGAACGGGCCCTCCGCTATTGCCGGATCGAGGAGAGCGCGCGCCTCGCGGTAGATCCTGTCCGCGATCTGGGTGGGCTCGGGCAGGGCATGGCGGCGGGTCAGTATGCGGTGGTCGGCGCGCTTGAGCTTGAGGGTCACCACGCGGCCAGCCCGGCCGCGCGCCTTGAGCCGCCCCGACAGCTTATCGGCCAGGCGCCAGAGATGGCCGTCGAGGAGGTCGGCGTCGGCGATGTCCTCCGAGAAGGTGGTCTCGTTCGACATGCCCTTTACGGGCGCGTCGGCGGTGACGCGCCGCATGTCCTCGCCCCGTGCCAGATGCCACAGACGGGCCCCCCTGCTGCCGAACCGCGCCTCCAGGTCGCGCTGCTCCCACCGGCGCAGGTCTGCGAAGGTGCGGATGCCCGCGCGATCGAGCGCGGTGCCGCCCACCTCTCCCACGCCCGAGATGAGCGAGACCGGGCGGGGGGACAGGAAGTCCACCGTCTCGGCCCGGCCGATCACGGAAAACCCGCGCGGCTTGTCCAGGTCGGAGGCGATCTTGGCCAGGAACTTGTTGTGGCTGAGGCCGATCGAACCGCCGATCCCCAGCTCGTCCTGCATCCGCCGTACCAGCCGGGCGAGCATCACCGCCGGGGGCGCGCCGTGGAGCCGCTCCGTCCCCGTGAGGTCCAGGAACGCCTCGTCGAGGGAGAGCGGCTCCACCGCGGGCGTCAGGTCCTGCATCATCGCACGGATCTGGCGCGACACCTGGGCGTAGACCTCGAACCGCGGCCGCACAATCGTGGCCTCCGGGCAGAGCTGGAGCGCGCGGAACATGGGCATGGCCGACCGCACGCCCCTGATCCGCGCGATGTAGCAGGCCGTGGTCACCACGCCCCGGGTACCGCCGCCCACGATCACGGGCCGGTCGCGCAGCTCCGGGTTGTCGCGCTTCTCGACGCTGGCGTAGAAGGCGTCGCAATCCATGTGCGCGATCGACAGGTCGAACAGCTCGGGGTGGGACGCGACGCGCGGCGAGCGGCAGGCGGGGCAGCGCACCCCGCCCCCATCGGTGGCGTCGGACCTCGCCAGGCAATCGCGGCACATCGCGGGCATGGCCCCAATCTAGGCGAGGCGGGTGCCGCATGACAGAGGCCTTCGACGGCGCCAAGGTCGCTATCGTGGCGGACGGCCACGTGGTGGCCCTCCTGCGCGACGAGCGGCCCGGCCTGCCCTGGGCAGGGTTCTGGGACCTGCCGGGCGGCGGCCGCGAGGGACGGGAATCGCCCCTTGCCTGCATGCGCCGGGAGACGGCGGAGGAGACCGGCCTGCTCGTGCCGCGCGGACGCGTCCGGCACCGGGGGCGCCATGTCCGTCAGGGCCGCGTTACGTGGTTCTTCGGTGTGGACTGGCCGGGCATGCGGACCGGGGATCTGCGGCTCGGGGACGAGGGGCGGGCCCTGGTGATGATGCCGGTGGGGGTATTCGTGGCGCATCCCCGCGCGATTCCGCACCTGGCGCGTCGCCTCGGGGCTTGGCGGCGCTACTCCGCCGCCAGCGAGCCGCCCCGGGGCCGGGCCTGATCGCAGATCCGCGCCACGATCCGCGCAAGCCGGGCCTGCACGTCGGCGAAGCCCGCATGGGGGGTCACGGTCGCTTCGTCCATGTAGAGCGCGCGGTCGATTTCCACCTGCACGACGTGGTAGCCCTCCGCCGGGCGCCCGTAGTGCTGCGCGGTGAAGGCGCCGGCGAAGGGCGCGTTGCGCGACACCGCGAATCCCGCTTCCGCGAAGGCGGCCTCGACCCGGTCGACGATCCGGGGGGCGGCGGCGGCGCCGTAGCGGTCGCCCAGCACCACGTCGGGCCGGCGGCCCGAGACCATGCCGTCCAGTGCCTCGTGGGGCATGGAGTGGCAATCGACCAGGATCGCCTGGCCGAACCGGGCAAACTGCTCCCGCAGCAGCCGCGCCAGCGTCGCGTGATAGGGCGCCCAGATCCCGTCGATCCGGGCCGTCGCCTCCTCGGCCGGGATCTTGCCGCGGTAGATCGCACGCCCCCCCGAGACGACCCGCGGAACCACGCCGAGCCCGGATGCGACGCGGGGGTTGCGCGGGCCGCGCGGCAGGCCCTCGATCAGGGCCGGGTCCAGCTCGTCGGCGGCGCGGTTCACGTCGATCCAGGCGCGCGGCATGTGCGCCGCCAGAAGCGGCGCGCCGTGGTCGGGGGCGCTCGCGAACAACCGGTCGACGAAGGCATCCTCGGAGGAGCGCAGCTGCCGCGCCGTCAGGACGGTCCGTTCGAGGAAGGCCGGCGCGTAGCACCGCCCCGAATGGGGAGAGGCGAAGACGACGGGCGTATCCGGAGCCCGTGGGGCGCGAAGATCGTAGGCGCGCGGGGGCGTGGTGGCAGGCGAGGACATGGCGGGATAGATGGCGCTCGGAAAGCCCTTGAACAGCCGGGCGCGAGCTTTTATAGACCGCGCACCGTTCCGGGGCCCGGCCCGCGGGACGGCAAAGAGGCGATTCGGGCGGTTAGCTCAGCGGTAGAGCACTTCGTTGACATCGAAGGGGTCACTGGTTCGATCCCAGTACCGCCCACCATCGCCCCGGGACTCCGCCGCCGCTCCCCCGGGACCGGCAGAACCGCAACCCAAGGCGCGAGCCCCGCGCCGCGACAGATGGGAGAGAGCGACATGAAGGTGCGCAACTCGCTCCGCTCGCTGAAGGCCCGCCACCGGGATTGCCGCGTGGTGCGCCGCAAGGGCCGCGTCTACGTCATCAACAAGACGCAGCGTCGGTTCAAGGCTCGCCAGGGCTGATCTCGGCCCCTCGGCGGCAGCAGGATGCGCCCCGGTGCCCCCGGCATCGGGGCTTTTCCGTGTCGCGAGCCTGAATATCCGACCGGCGCATCCGTGGTAATCCGCCGACGCCTCGGGCGCGTTCTTGGTCGCTTCGACCCCCCCATGCTAGAGGCCAGGAAGATTTTCTGGATTGGGGCAAGTGATTCGTGAGCGACAAGACTCCTCTGTCGGAGGCCTATGGGCGATTCCGATCGGTCCTGCTGGCGACCGTCGTCTTCAGCTTCTGCATCAACCTGCTGCTGTTCGTCGGCCCGCTCTACATGCTGCAGGTCTATGACCGGGTGCTGTCGAGCCGCAACGAGAACACGCTCCTGGCGATCTCCGCCATCGCGGTGGCGCTCCTCGTCTCCTACGGCCTGCTCGAATTCGTCCGCTCGCGGCTCCTGGTGCGCGCGGGCATGCAGTTCGACGATGCGCTGAGCGGTGACGTCTATCGCCGCATCCTGCGGTACCAGTCGGCCCGCCCCGGCGGGACGCCGCCCCTCTC
Organism: uncultured Paracoccaceae bacterium; assembly: GCA_947500825.1. Taxonomy (GTDB): domain Bacteria; phylum Pseudomonadota; class Alphaproteobacteria; order Rhodobacterales; family Rhodobacteraceae; genus Palleronia. The sequence continues at coordinate 15,297 of CANMTR010000009.1, forward strand.
CGTGTCCGACGTGGACAAGCTGCGCGACTTCGTCACCGGCCAGGGCATCATCGCCTTTCTCGACGCGCCGTGGGTGCCGCTGTTCCTGGCGCTGTGCTTCCTGTTCCACCCGCTCCTGGGGCTGGTGGCGACCGTGGGCGCGGTGCTGATCTTCGCCCTCGCGCTGACCAACGAGCTGATCACCCGCAAGCACCTGCAGAACGGCGCCAAGGCGTCCCAGGGGGCCAGCCAGGCTTTCCACTCGACGCTGCAGAACGTCGAGGTGATCCGCGCGATGGGGATGGAGCGCAACCTCCATCGCCGCTGGCAGGAGAGCCGCGACGAGATGCTCGACCACCAGTCGCGCGCCTCGGGCCGGTCCGGCGCGATCCTGTCGGCGTCGAAGTTCATCCGGTCCACGGTGCAGATCTCGATCCTGGGCGTGGGCGCCTATCTCGCCCTCCACCGCCAGATCTCGCCCGGCATCATGATCGCCGCCTCCATCGTCATGGGCCGCGCCCTCGCGCCCGTCGAACAGGCGGTCGCCCAGTGGAAGCACTTCGTCGCCGCGCGCCAGGCCCATCACCGGCTCCGCCAGCTCTTCGCCGCCGTGCCCGACGAGGCCGAGCGGATCGAGATGCCCGCGCCGCTGGGGGCCCTGACCACCACCAGGCTGGTGGCCACGGTCCCCGGCACCCGCGACGTCGTGCTGCGCAACATCGACTTCGCCATCGAGGCGGGCGAGACGCTGGCCGTCATCGGGCCCTCGGGCTGCGGCAAGTCGACCCTGATGCGCCATCTCGTGGGCGTGGCACAGCCCGCCTCGGGCATGGTGCGTCTCGACGGGACCGACATGCGCCACTGGCGCCCCGAGCAGCTCGGCCGCCACATGGGCTACCTGTCCCAGGACGTGAACCTGTTCCGCGGCACCGTGGCCGAGAACATCGCCCGGTTCGACACACATGCCACCGACGCCGAGATCGTCGAGGCGGCGCGGCTCTCGGGCGCGCACGAGATGATCCAGAACCTGTCGCAGGGATACGCGACCGAGATCGGCGAGGGCGGCGCGGGCCTTTCCGGCGGTCAGCGCCAGCGCCTCGGCCTGGCCCGTGCCGTGTTCCGCACCCCGAGCCTCGTGGTGCTGGACGAGCCCAACTCCAACCTCGATTCGGTCGGCGAGCAGGCCCTGGTGGACTGCCTCAAGGCGCTGAAGGCGGCGGGTACGACGGTGCTCCTGGTCACCCACCGCGCCAACCTGCTGACGCTCAGCGACCGCACCCTGATGCTGCGCGACGGCATGGTCGAGAAGTTCGGCCCCACCCGCGAGGTCTTCGCCCCCGCGCCGAGATCGGTGCCGAAATCGGTCTCCGCCCAGGTCGACGCCCCCCCGGCGGCGGCCGGCGGGGGCGGCGCCGCGCGGCCGATGAGCCTGCCCCAGACCTCCGCCTACTGACCCCGACCAGAAGGAGAGCACACCCGTGGCGACGTTCCGTTCGACCCGGCCCATCACCCTGGCCGGTTTCACCATCATCTTCATGACCTTCGGCGTGTTCGGCGGCTGGGCCACCGTGGCGCGGATCGACAGTGCCGTGATCGCACCGGGCATCGTGGCGCTCGAGGGCAGCCGCAAGACCATCCAGCACCTCGAGGGCGGCATCGTCGAGTCGATCGCCGTGGAGGAGGCCGACCGCGTGAGCGAGGGCGACGTCCTGCTCAGGCTCACGTCGGTGGAGGCGGGCTCCAACCTCGACGTGATCGCCACCCGCCTCGCGGTGGCCCGGATCGCCGAGGCCCGGCTCCTGGCCGAGCGGAACCTGGAGGAGAGCTTCACGCCCCCAGACGATATCGAGGTCGGCGACAGCGAGACGGTGGCCCATGCCCTCGACGACCAGGCCGACGTCTTCGAGGACCGCCGCTCGATCCTGCAATCCGAGGCCGACATCCTGAGCGCGCGCATGGCCCAGTCCGAGCAGCAGGTCGAGGGGCTCGAACAGCAGCGCGCCGCGCTCGACAAGCGGCTCGCCAACTACGAGGAGATGCTGGGCCGGATGCGCGACGGCGGCACGCGCGGGCTCGTGCAGAAGAACGTCATCAGCCAGCGCGAGGACGACCTGATCCAGATCGAGGCCGATCTGGGCGGTGTCGTCTCCCAGATCGCCCAGGCCCGAAACGAGATCGCCGGCACCGAGCTGCAGATCCTGCAGGTGCGCCAGCAATACCGCGAGCGGGCCAACCGCGAGCTGGAGGAGATCCGTGCCGAGCTCGGCGACCTGGTCGAACGCCGCAAGGTCGCCGGCGACGTGCTGGAGCGCACCGCGATCCGGGCGCCCGGCCAGGGCACGATCCAGAACCTGCAGGTCCATACCGTGGGCGCGGTGGTGCGTCCCGGCGAGGACCTGATGGAACTGGTTCCTGAGAACGAGAACCTGGTCATCAACGCCCGGGTCGCGACCACCGACATCGACAGCGTCGCTCCCGGCCTGACCACCGAGATCCGCTTCCCGGCGATCCAGGGGCGGCTGACCCCGATCATGCTGGGCACGGTGGAGTCGGTCTCGAGCGATGTCATCACGCCCGACAGCCCCAACGAACAGCCCTACTTCCTTGCCCGTATCGACGTGTCCGAGGCCGATGTCCCCGAGCCCGTCCGCGACCGCATCGCCGCCGGCATGCCGGTGGAATCGGTGATCGTCACCGGCGAGCGCCGCGTGGTGGACTACCTCGCCTCGCCCCTCGTGGACGCGGTTCGCAAGAGCATGGTCGAGGAATGAGCCATCCCAGCGACCCCGGGCGGCGGAAATAGGGCACCGGGACCCGCCCCTTCACCCTTTTCCCAAATACCCCCGCCGGAGGCCACGGGCCGTCCCGGCGGGGGTGCGGTGCGTCACAGGACCGCCGTCGGCTCCACGGCCTCGCGGTCCTGGGCCCGGCCCACGGCGAGGTTGGTGAGCGTCCCGGCATGGACGTTGAGGCCCGCGGCCAGGTGCGGATCGTCCTGGCAGGCCTGCTTCCAGCCCTTGTCTGCGATGTCGAGCATGAAGGGCATCGTCGCGTGGCCCAGCGCCTGGGTGGAGGTGCGCGGCACCGCGCCGGGCATGTTCGCCACGCAGTAATGCATGATCCCGTCCACCTCGAAGCTCGGGTCCTGGTGGGTGGTGGGTTTCGACGTCTCGAAGCAGCCGCCCTGGTCGATGGCCACGTCCACCAGCACCGCGCCGGGCTGCATGGAGGCAAGCTGTTCGCGCATGATCAGCTTGGGCGCCGCGGCGCCGGGGATCAGCACCGCGCCCACGACCATGTCGGCTTCCGCGATCAGCTCGGCGGTGCCGGTGGCCGAGGCGTAGGCGGTCTTGAACGTGGAGCCGTAGATATCGTCGATGTAGCGCAGGCGCGGCAGCGAGCGGTCGAGCACGATGACGTTGGCGCCCATCCCCGCGGCCACACGCGCGGCGTTCAGCCCCACGACGCCGCCGCCGATCACCACCACGCGGGCGGGGAACACACCGGGCACGCCGCCCATCAGGACGCCGCGGCCGCCATTGGCCTTCTGCAGGGTGTAGGCGCCCGCCTGGGGCGCGAGCCGCCCCGCCACCTCGGACATGGGCGCCAGGAGCGGGAGGCCGCCGGAGCGGTCCGTCACCGTCTCGTAGGCGATGCAGGTCGCCCCCGAGGCCACGAGGTCGTCGGTCTGCGCCCGGTCGGGGGCGAGGTGGAGGTAGGTGAAGAGGATCTGCCCCTCGGACAGCATCTTGCGCTCGTTCGCCTGCGGCTCCTTCACCTTCACCACGAGCTCGGCGGCGTCGAAGATCTCCTCCGCGGTGCCGACGATCCGCGCGCCCGCGGCCTCGTAGTCGGCATCGGGGTAGCCCGCGCCCACGCCGGCGCCGGACTGGACAGCAACCTCGTGGCCGTGGGCCACGGCCTCGGCGGCGGCGGTGGGGGTCAGGCCGACGCGGTATTCCTGCGCCTTGATCTCGGTCGGGCAGCCGATCTTCATGCTCGTCCTCCTCTGTCTGGTGGTCGCCACAAGGATATGCCGACCGTCGCGGAAGACGAATGCAAAATTCGCATCCCGACCCTCCTTCCGTGACAGGAGCTTGCGCCAGGAACCGGGTTCGCCGTAGATCCTGCGCATGATCGAGATGGACGAGACCGACCGGCGCATCCTGCGCCGCCTGCAGCGCGACGGCCGGCTGTCGAACGCCGAGTTGAGTGCCGCGGTGGCCCTCAGCCCGTCGGCGTGCCATCGCCGCGTGGCCCGGCTGGAGCGGGCCGGCGTGGTGGATCGCTACGTCGCCCTGCTCGACCGGGCGGCCATGGGCCGGCGCACCACCGTCTTCGTGGAGATCACGCTGGCGGGCCAGTCCGACGGCGCCTTCGACGCGTTCGAGGCCGCGGTGGGCCGGATCGCGGAGGTCCTGGAATGTCACCTCATGGCGGGAACGGCGGATTACCTCCTGAAGGTCGTGGTGGACGATTCGGAGGATTTCGCCGCTCTTCACCGCCGCACGCTCGCCCGCCTGCCCGGGGTGGCCCGGATGACGTCGAGCTTCTCTCTCAGGCGCGTGCGGGAGACGACGGAACTGCCGGTCTAGTCCCGCCCGAGAAAGTCGGCCACCAGGTCCAGCGCCGCGCACGCCTCGGGCAGCGCGTCGGGCCAGAGCGGCCACAAGTGCCACAGGCCCGGCCAGGCGCGGGCCGTCACGTCCGCCCCCGCAAGGCTCGCCTCGTGCGCCAGCAGCAGGCCGTCGTCCTGCAGGATCTCCGCCCCGGCGGTCAGGATCAGCGTGGGCGGCAACGCGCCCAGCTCTCCCAGGATCGGGGAAACCTCGGGGTCCCGCGGGTTGGCCTCGCCGAAGGCCATCCGGGCGAAGCCCCGGTCGCCTTCGTCGTCGTTCATGATGTCGCCTTCGCGCCCGCGGGTCGTGGAGCGTCCCGTTCGGTCGGTGTTGGGAGAGATCAGCGCCAGCCGCGTGACGCGGCCGGGGCGGCGGAACGCGAGGACCAGCGCGAGTTGCCCGCCCACGCTGTCGCCGATCACCGGCACGGGGCCGCGGAGGGCATCGAGAACGGCGAGGCAGGCGTCGCGCTGGGTGGGCCAGACCCGCTCGGGGGCGAGCGGGTAGTCCGGCACCAGGATCCGGCACCCCGTTGCCTCGGCCACCCGGGTGATCGCGGCGGCGTGGGTATCGGGGGAGCCCAGCACCAGCCCCCCCCCGTGAAGCCACAGCGCCGGGGGGCCGTCCTCGGGTCCCGCGACGCCGCAGGGCACGCCGCCGATCGTCCGGCGCGGAAGGGGCGGGGCCTGGGAAAAAAGGCCCGCGAAAGCCGCGCGCATCTCCTCGGGCGATCCGGCGATCTCGGTGGAGGTGATCCTGTCGACGAGGGCATCGCGCGAGGACGCGAAGGGGGCCGGGGGCTGCGTATCGGGCATCGGTGGGCGCTGGCTTCTCGTGTAAGTGTCAACCTGACTTAATCGATAGGCAGGGTCGGCGGATTTTTTTCCCGCAAGGCGTATGCGAGGCGTTAGGTTGCAGTCGCGCCATAGGCGTAGGCGGGGTACGACTTTCGATTACCTAAAAATTTTCCTCCGCCTTTACGCACCGCCATCCAGCCCGCCTTTGCGGGTCGCGAAGTAGATATAGAGCGGCAGGCCGCAACTGACTCCGATGCAGAACGTCGCAGGGATTGCGACCAGCCGAACCCTGTCGCGCCAGGTGGTGGGGTCGAGCAGGACCCACAAGGTCAGGCTCACGGCCGCGATCGTCAGATCCCAGACGAGCCCCGTGGTCGAGGCGTTGACGTACCACGCGTCGATCACCTCCCCCAGCCCGTTGCCCTGCCTCATATAGGCCACGAACCACGCCATCGGGTGGATCGCGCCCCAGGCGGCCAGCGCCAGGAACAAAAGCGGCAGGCGGCGCCTCATGGCGGCGGTACCGACACGCCGAACTTCCCCTCACCGGAGACGTCGATCGACACGCCGGTTCCGGAGGTCTCGATCCCCGGCGTGACCGGCGCCGGCGGGGCGGCCTGGCCGCAGGCCGCAGCCATCAGGATCGTCGCGAGAGCGGCGTATCTCATCGGCTGCGGGTCCTCCATCGGTCGATCTGGTCGCGCACGTTGGCCGGCGCGGTTCCGCCGTAGGATGTGCGGCTGGCGACCGAATTGTCCACGCCGAGGACGTCGTAGACGCCCTCGGTGATCGCCCCGTTCACCTGTCGCATCTCCGCGAGGGTCAGGTCGGGCAGGTCGCGGCCCGTGCGCTCGGCCAGGGCCACCAGGCTCCCGGTGGCGTGGTGCGCCTCGCGGAAGGGCAGGCCCGCCTCGCGCACCAGCCAGTCGGCGAGGTCGGTCGCGGTGGAGAAGCCGTGGCCCGCGGCGGCGCGCAGCGCGTCGGCGTTCGCGGCCATGTCGGCCACCATGCCCGTCATCGCGGCGAGCGACAGCGACAGGGTGTCGGCGGCGTCGAAGACCTGCTCCTTGTCCTCCTGCATGTCCTTGGAATAGGCCAGCGGCAGGCCCTTCATCACCATCAGGAGCGCCGATTGCGCGCCGAAGATGCGCCCGATCTTGGCCCGGATCAGCTCGGCCGCGTCGGGGTTCTTCTTCTGCGGCATGATGGACGAGCCGGTGGAGAAGCGGTCCGACAGGGCGACGAAGCGGAACTGGGCCGACGACCAGATCACCAGCTCTTCGGCCAGGCGGCTGAGATGCATGGCGCAGATCGAGGCGGCGGAGAGGTAGTCGAGCGCGAAGTCGCGGTCCGAGACCGCGTCGAGGGAGTTGGCGCAGGGGCGGTCGAACCCGAGCGCCGAGGCCGTCGCCTCGCGGTCGATGGGGAACGACGTGCCCGCCAGCGCCGCGGCCCCCAGGGGGCATTCGTTCATCCGTGTGCGGGCATCGCGGAAGCGCGAGGCGTCGCGGCCCAGCATCTCCACGTAGGCCAGCATGTGATGGCCCCAGGTCACGGGCTGGGCGGTCTGGAGGTGGGTGAAGCCGGGCATGACCCAGTCCGCGCCCTGCTCGGCCTGGGCCAGGAGCGCCTCCTGCAGGGCCTCGATCCCCGCGAGCGCCTCGTCGCAGCGTTCCCGCGTCCAGAGGCGGAAGTCGGTGGCGACCTGGTCGTTGCGCGACCGGGCCGTGTGCAGGCGCCCTGCGGCGTCGCCGATGAGCTCGCGCAGGCGCGCCTCCACGTTCATGTGGATGTCCTCGAGCGCGGGGGAGAAGTCGAAGGTGCCGCCCTCGATCTCTGACAAGACGGTGAGAAGCCCTTCCCGGATGGCGTCGGCGTCCTTATCCGTCAGGATACCTTGCGCGGCGAGCATCGCGGCGTGGGCGCGGGAGCCTTCGATGTCCTGGGGCGCGAGGCGGCGGTCGTAGCCGATCGAGGCGTTGATCGCCTCCATGATCGCGTCGGGACCGCCGGCGAATCGGCCGCCCCACATGGCGTTCGAGGTGCTGTCGGACATCTGGGAAACGACCTTTTGGGAGGGATCATGAAAGCCTTCGCCGCCGTTCTGTATCTGGGCCTCGCGACCGCTGCAAACGCGCAAGGGGCGCTGGAGGGCGTCCCGCTCGAGGGGGACATGCGCAAGCTCGACGTCGCGCAGACGCCCCGCGAGGTGCCCGCAATCGCCATGCAGACGCCGGACAACCGTCCCGTCAGCCTGTCGGACTATGCCGGCCGCCCCGTGATCCTGAATTTCTGGGCCACCTGGTGCGCGCCCTGCCGCGAGGAGATGCCCGCGCTCGACGCGGTGGCGGCCGAGGGCGAGGTGGCGGTCGTCACCCTGGCCACCGGGCGCAACACCGTGGACGGGATCGAGCGCTTCTTCGAGGAGGAGGGGATCGAGGAGTTGCCGATCCTGCTCGACCCCTCCCAGGCCGCGGCGCGGGAGATGTCGGTGCTGGGGCTGCCCGTCACGGTGCTGATCGACGCCGAGGGGCGAGAGGTGGCCCGGCTGACCGGCGGGGCGGAGTGGGACGCGCCCGAGGCGGAGGCGGTGCTGGACGCGCTCAAGGAGGCCGCCGGGACGCCTTGACACGCGCCGTGGCGGGGCCATGTAGCATCGGCCCCTTCAAGGTCAGCTTCCATGGATCCCGTCGCCCCCGTGCTCATCGCCGCCGCCGCGTTCGGCGGCTATATCAGTTTCTTCCGCTCCCGGCGGCGTCTGAACGACGCGCGCACGGTGGAGGCGGCGTGGCTGGCCACCTATCCCGGCGACGAGGTGCGCGGCACGGTCCTGTCACAGGACGGCCGCGCGGCGCTGGTGGAGACGGCCTGGGGCACCGGCCTCGTGTGCAGGGGCGGCGACGTGGCGCGCCGGCTCGACCGGGCGAGCACGGAGGTGGACGACACCGGCCTGCTGATCCGGCTGCCGGACCTGGACACGCCGCGCATCCACCTGCGGCTGGCGCCCGGCGAGGCGGCCCTGTGGCAGGAGCGGATCGAGACCGCGTGAGGGGCCGCGCGCCTCAGAGCGCGGATTTCAGGCTTTCGTCGAGGTAGATCTCGCGCAGGCGGCGCGCGACGGGGCCCGGCGCGCCGTCGCCCACGGCGCGGCCGTCGATCCGGGTCACCGCGGTGACGAAGGACGACGCGGAGGTGACGAAGGCCTCGTCGGCGGCCTGCGCCTCCTCCACCGTGAAGGCGCGCTCCTCGACCTTCATCTGGGCCTCGCGGGCGAAGCGCAGGACCGCCGAGCGGGTGATGCCGTGCAGGATCTCCGATCCGAGCTGGCGGGTGACGATCGTGCCGTTCTTGACGATGTAGGCGTTGTTGGAGGTCCCTTCGGTCACGGCGCCGTCCTCGACCATCCAGGCGTCGTCGGCGCCCCGGGCGCGGGCCTCCATCTTGGCCATGGAGGGGTAGAGGAGCTGCACCGTCTTGATGTCGCGCCGGTCCCAGCGCAGGTCGGGCAGGGTGACGACGCTGAGGCCCGTGCGGGATTGGGGGCTGTCGGCGAGGCCGGGCTTGGACTGGGTGAACAGGACCACGGTCTGGGGCGTGTCCGCGTCCGGGTAGGCGAAGTCGCGGTCGGCCGCGCCACGGGTGACCTGGAGATAGACGAGCCCGTCCTCGATCCGGTTGTCGGCCACGAGGCGGCGGTGGATCTCCAGGAGGGCGTCGCGGGCCAGCGGCACGGGCATGTCGAGCTCGGACAGGGACCGCTCCAGCCGCGCGGCGTGGCCGTCGAAATCCACGAGCCGGCCGCCTAAGACGCTGGTGACCTCGTAGACGCCGTCGGCGAAGAGGAAGCCGCGGTCGAACACCGACACCGTCGCCGCCTCCTCGGGGACGAACTCGCCGTTGACGTAGACGGTACGGGACATCGCGCTCTCCTTTTCGGGCTCGCGTCCGGGTGTCGGCCAGAGCGGCGGCCCGGTCAAGGCGCAGACCCCGCCCGGAGGCGCGGATCGCGGGGGCGGGGCCATGCGTATTGCGGAAAGCGGAGAAGACGTGTTGCGCGGGGATGCGGAACTATCTACCGCTTGCGGCGACGCGAGAGACACATTGTTGCGAGGAAAATCATGTCCTTCCGTATCCAGCCGACGCCGCCCGCGCGCCCCAACCGCTGCCAGCTCTTCGGGCCGGGCTCGCGGCCCGCGATCTTCGAGAAGATGGCGGCGTCGGAGGCGGACGTGATCAACCTCGACCTCGAGGACAGCGTCGGCCCCGACGACAAGGACGCGGCGCGGCGCAACATCGTGGAGGCGATCGGGGACGTGGACTGGGGCACCAAGCACCTGTCGGTGCGGATCAACGCGCTCGACACGCCCTACTGGTACCGCGACGTCGTGGACCTGCTGGAGAACGCCTCCGACCGGCTGGACCAGATCATGATCCCCAAGGTGGGCAACGCCGCCGACCTCTATGCCGTGGACGCGCTGGCGAGCGCGGTGGAAGCGGCAAAGGGGCGGGGCAAGCGCATCGCCTTCGAGGTCATCATCGAGACGGCGGCGGGGCTGTCGAACGTCCACGAGATCGCGGGCGCCACGCCGCGGCTGCAGGCCATGAGCCTGGGGGCCGCGGACTATGCCGCGTCGATGGGGATGGCGACGACGGGGATCGGGGGCACCCAGGAGAGCTACTACATGCTCCACGAGGGGCAGAAATACTGGGGCGACCCGTGGCACTGGGTGCAGACGGCCATCGTCGCGGCCTGCCGCACCCACGGGGTGCTGCCCGTGGACGGGCCGTTCGGCGACTTCTCCGACGAGGAGGGGTTCCGCGCCCAGGCCTGGCGCTCGGCCACGCTGGGCATGGTGGGCAAGTGGGCGATCCACCCAAAGCAGGTGGCGGTGTGCAACGAGGTGTTCACGCCCTCGGACGCGGCGGTGACCGAGGCGCGCGAGATCCTGGAGGCCATGGAGAAGGCCAAGCGCGACGGTCAGGGTGCCGCCACCTACAAGGGCCGGCTGGTGGACCTGGCCTCGATCCGGCAGGCGGAGGTGATCGTGCGCCAGTCGGAGATGATCGCCGCGCGCTAGGGCCTCATTCCGCCGAGATGAGGTGGAAGAAGGTGCCCGTGACATGGCCGCGCCGCGAGCCGGTCTCGGGCACCGGGTTGCCGTCGGCGTCGGTCACGTCGGCCAGCGGCGCGTCGGGCATCTCCAGGATCGTGGAGTAGTGGAACTCGTGGCCCCGGAGTGCGGCGCCCGGCGCGAGGCCGGGCATGGGCGCGCGAAGCGTGGCGCGGCGGTAGCCCAGGTGGAACTTGCGTTTCTCGTAACTGGTGGAGAGGCCGAGAAGCCCGGCCATGCGGTGCGTGGTGCCGTCCTTGTCGGTGAGGCTCTCCCCCAGCGCCATGTAGCCGCCGCATTCGCCGTGGACGGGGCGCGTCTCGGCATGGGCGCGCAGCCCGTCGCGGAAGGCGGTGGCGGCGGCGAGGCGGCCCGCGTGAAGCTCGGGGTAGCCGCCCGGCAGCCAGACGAGGTCGGCGCGGGGGTCGGGGGCCTCGTCGGCCAGGGGGGAGAAGGGCAGGATCTCGGCGCCGGCGTCGTGCCAGCCCTCCAGCAGGTGGGGATAGGTGAAGGAGAAGGCCGCGTCGCGGGCGATGGCGATGCGCTGGGCGGGGGGCTTCGGGAGCGGACCGGGGGCGGGCTCGGCGCCCGCGCGGGCGGCGGCGCGGATGGCGCCCAGGTCCACGTGCGCGCGCAGGAAGTCGGCGTAGGTGGCGATGGCCGCGTCGAGGTCGGGGTGCTCGGCGGCCTGGATCAGCCCGAGGTGTCGCTCAGGCAGGGCGAGGTCGCCGCGCCGGGGCAGGACGCCCAGCACGGGAAGCCGCGTGCGCTCCATCCCGAGCCGGATCAGGCGCTCGTGGCGGGGCGAGGCGACGCGGTTCAGGATCACGCCCGCGATCGCCAGGTCGGGGCGGTAGGCGGCGAAGCCCATGGCGGTGGCCGCCGCCGACTGGGCCTGGCCGCCCGCGTCGATCACCAGGATCACCGGCCAGCCCATGCGCGCGGCCGTCTCGGCCGAGGCGCCGAAGCCGGTGGCGCCTTGCGTGGCGACGCCGTCGTAGAGGCCCATGGAGCCCTCCGCGAGGCAGATGTCGGCGCCCGCCCCGCGGGAGGCGATGGCGCCCAGGAGGCCCTCGTCCATGGCCCAGGTGTCGAGGTTGAACGACGGGCGCCCGGCGGCGGCCAGGTGAAAGGCGGGGTCGATGTAGTCGGGGCCGGACTTGAAGGGCTGGACGGCGAGCCCGTCGTCGCTGAGCGCGCGCAGCAGGCCCAGCATCACGGTGGTCTTGCCGGTGCCCGACGCGGGGGCGGAGACGAGGAGGCCGGGGGGGAGCATGGGGGCCCTTTCTTGGATGTCGTGCGGGGGCTGACGATGCGGCGTCAGTCGCCGGTCCAGCCGGCCCAGGGGCTGTCGGCGGACTGGGGGCGGTAGCGGCGGTCGTAGTCGGGGGCGTAGAGGCGCGAGTCGTCGAACTCCTCCGCGTCGAGGGCGGGGCCCACGAGGATGAGGGCGGTGCGGGTGACGCCGGGGTCGAGGCGGGACTCCACCGTGGACAGGGTGGCGCGCAGGATGCGCTCGTCGGGCCAGGAGGCGCGGAAGACGACCGCGACGGGGCAGCCGGGGCCGTAATGGGGCGCAAGGTCGGCCACCACCGCGCGGAGGTTGGCGATGGAAAGGTGGATGGCCAGCGTCGCGCCGGTGGCGGCGAAGTTGGCGAGGCTCTCGCCCTCGGGCATGGACGAGGCGCGGCCGGGCGTTCGGGTCAGGACCACCGATTGCGCGATGCCAGGCAGGGTCAGCTCGGTGCCGAGCGCGGCGGCGGCGGCGGAGAAGGACGGCACCCCCGGCGTGACGGTGAAGGGGACGCCCATGCGCCGCAGGCGGCGCACCTGTTCGCCCATGGCCGACCAGACCGAGAGGTCGCCCGAGTGGAGGCGGGCGATGTCGTGGCCCGCCGCGTGGGCGGTCTCGACCTCGGCCATGATGGCGTCGAGGTCGAGGGCGGCGGTGTTCACGATGCGCGCGCCTTCGGGGCAATGGGCGAGGATGGCCTCCGGGACCAGGGAGCCTGCGTAGAGGCAGACGGGGCAGGACGCGATCAGGTCGCGGCCGCGCAGGGTCAGGAGGTCGGGGGCGCCGGGGCCGGCGCCGATGAAGTGCAGGGTCATGGATCGGACCTTTCGGCGAGGGCGCAGGTGGCCATGCGGTCGGCGGAGATGCAACGGGGCCCGAGGAGCCGCGCGCCGGGGCCGGCGGCGGCCAGCGCCGCGGCCTCGGCCAGGCTGCCGGTGCCCCGGGCGGCGAGGGAGGCCGTCGAGCGGGTGGCGGTGGGCCAGCCGGCGAGGTCTGCGGCCGGAACCGCGTGGACGGGCAGGCCTAGATACCCGGCCATGCCGCGGAAGGCGGGGGCGGCGGCCTTGTCGGCGGCGGTGGCCACCGCGCCCGGCGCGCCACCGGTCCGCGCCAGCGCGTCGCGCAGCGAGGCGGCCGTGGCGCCGGCGCGGAAGCCGAACCCCGCGACGATCATGGCGCGCCCCCGTGGCCCGCGACGATCACGGCGCGCCATGGTGGCGCGGCGATCACAGCGCGCCGTGGTGGCGCGACGATCACAGCGTGACGCTCCATTGCAGGAGGGGGAAGGCGGCGGACCAGCCGTGGAGGCGGCCGATGGGCTCGGGCCGCGCGGTCTGGACGCGCAGCAGCTCGCCCCCCATGCGGGCGTGGCGGTCGAGGATCAGCGCCTCCGTCTCCAGCGTGACGGCGTTGGCGACGAGGCGGGCGCCGGGGGCGAGGGCCGACAGGCGGCTCAGGAGCGCGCCCGACAGGCCGCCGCCGACGAAGACCGCGTCCGGGCGGGGGAGATCGGCCAGCGCCTCGGGGGCCGCGCCCTCGACCACCGCGAGCCGGTCCTGTCCCAGGGCGTCGGCGTTGCGGCGGATGCGGTCGGCGCGGGCGGGGTGACGCTCCACCGCCGTGGCCGCGAGGGTGGGATGCGACAGCAGCCACTCGATCGCGACGGAGCCCGAGCCGGACCCGATGTCCCACAGCCGCTCGCCCGGGCGGGGGGCCAGCGCCGAGAGGGTGAGCGCGCGCATGGGGGCCTTGGTGATCTGGCCGTCATGGGCGAAGAGCGCGTCGGGGCGGCCCGATGCGAGGGGGACGGGTGCCGCGACCGCGCCGACCTTGATCGCGGCGGCGACGGGGGCCTCGGGCACCTCGCCGGTGGCGGCGTCGAAGACGCGCTCGCGCGGGCCGCCCAGCGCCTCCAGCACCGTGACGCGGGCCTGTGCGCCCGCGCCGTCGAGCCAGGCCAGCAGGGCCGCCACCGCGTCGCCGTCGCGCAAGGTGACGAGGAGGCGCGCGCCGGGATGGAGATGCGGGCGCAGGCGCGAGAGGGGGCCTGCGTGGAGGCCGAGGCAGGGCGTGGATTCGAGCGGCCAGCCCAGCCGCGCGGCGGCCAGCGAGAAGACCGACGGGCCGGGCAGGGCGCGCCATTCGCCGGGGTCCAGCGCGCGGGCGACGACGCTGCCCGCGCCGAACCAGAACGGGTCGCCGGAGGCCAGCGCCACGGTGGGCCGGCCCCGGTGCGACAGGAGGAGCGGCAGGCCGTCCGCGAAGGGGACGGGCCAGTCGATGCGCTCCGCCCGCCCCGTGTCGGGGAGAAGGGCGAGGTGGCGGGGCGGGCCCATGACCACCTCCGCCGCCGCGAGGGCCGCGCGGGCGGCGGGAGAGAGGCCCTGCGCCCCGTCCTCGCCCAGCCCGACGAGGGTGAGCCAGGGCGTCATGGCGCGGGCCTGCGGCGCGCGGGGCGCGGGAGGGGCTTGCCGCCCGGTCCGCGACGGGCGAGACGCGGGCCATGGAGCGGCCCCGCAACATCCTGATCCTCGGCGGCACCACGGAGGCCACCGCGCTGGCGCGCGCCGTGGCCGGCGCCGGCCTGGCCGGGACCGTGTCCTTCGCGGGCCGGGTGGCGCGGCCCGCCGGGCAGGCGCTCGCCGTGCGGGTTGGGGGCTTCGGCGGGGCGGAGGGGCTGGCGCGGTATCTCGCCGCGACCCGCGTCACCCACCTGGTGGACGCCACGCACCCCTTCGCCGACCGGATGAGCGCCAACGCGGTGGCCGCCGCGCGGGAGGCGGGCGTGCCCATGGTGGCGCTGACGCGGCCCGCCTGGGCCCCCGGGCCGGGCGACGACTGGCGCGTGGTCGCGGGGATCGAGGGCGCGGTCGCGGCGCTGTCGGGGCCGCCGCGGGCGGTGTTCCTGGCCGTGGGGCGGATGCATCTCGACGCCTTCGCCGCGCAGGGACAGCACCGGTACCTCCTGCGCCTCGTGGACCCGCCGGAGGGGGAGCTGCCCCTGCCGGGGGCCGAGGTGGTGGTGGCGCGGGGGCCGTTCGACGAGGACGCGGACCGCGCGCTGATGGCGCGCCACGGCACCCAGGTGGTGGTGTCGAAGAACGCGGGCGGGACCGGCGCGCGGGCCAAGATCGACGCGGCGCGCGCGCTGGGCCTGCCGGTGGTGATGATCGGCCGCCCGGCCTTGCCGCCGCGCCGGGAGCTGCACGGGGTGGCGGACGTGCTGGGCTGGATTCATTCCGCCGACCGGGGCGTGTAGACGAAGCGCCCCACCCGCCGCGTGGTCGAGGAGCCCACCAGGACCACGGTGCGCATGTCGGCCATCTCGGGGCGGGCCTCCGTCAGGGGGACGGTCAGGATCTCCTCGTCGGGGGTGGAGACGGCGCGGGCGAAGATCACGGGGCGGTCGTCGCCGCAGGCCTCGTTCAGGATGTCGAGGGTGCGGGCGAAGCCCTCGGGGCGGGACTTCGAGCGGGGATTGTAGAAGGCCATGGCGAAGTCGGCCTCGGCCGCGAGGCGCAGGCGCCGCTCGATCACCGCCCATGGCTTGAGGTTGTCGCTGAGGTTGATGGCGCAGAAGTCGTGGCCCAGCGGCGCCCCGGCGCGGGCGGCGGCGGCGAGCATGGCGGTGATGCCGGGGACGACCTGGATGTCGAGGTCGAGCGTGGCGGGATCGCCCTCCATCGCCTCGAACACGGCCGCGGCCATGGCGAAGACGCCCGGATCGCCCGAGGAGACCACGGCCACATGCGCGCCGCCCCGGGCGAGGGAAAGGGCGTGGCGGGCGCGGTCGAGCTCCACCCGGTTGTCGCTGGCATGCTTGACCTGGCCGGGGCAGTCGGGAATGCGCGCGACGTAGGGGTGGTAGCCCACGAGGTCGCTCGCCTCGGCCAGCGTCGCCTGGGCCTCGGGCGTGATCATCCCGTCGTCTCCGGGGCCCAGCCCGACGATGCGTACCCAGCCGCTCACGGCCGGCGCCCCTGTCCGTGGACGAGCACGATGGAGAAGTAGGGCGGCGCCCGGTCGGGCACGTCCGCGAGGCGCATCACCCGCTCCTCGGCCATGGCGGCGCATTCCACCAGCCAGGCGCGCGCCATGAGGCCGGCGGCGTCGAGGGCGCGGCGGACCTTGTCCATGTTGCGCCCGATCTTCATCACCACCAGCGCGTCGGCGGCGCGCATCCGCGTCACCAGCGCGTCTTCGGGCAGGGTGGCCATCAGGACGGTCATCACGTCGTCGCCCCAGGTGATGGGCACGCCGCTCGCCGTCCAGGCCGCCGACATGCCGGTGATGCCGGGCACGACGTCCACGGGCGTGTCGTGGCGCAGGCGCTCGTAGAGATGCATGAAGGAGCCGTAGAAGAACGGGTCGCCCTCGCAGGGCACCACCACGTCGCGGCCGGTGTCGGTGACGGCCCGGAGGCTGTCGCGGCACGTGGCGTAGAAGCCCGAGAGTTGCGCGTTGTAGGCCGGGTCGTCGAGGGGGATCTCGGTGGTGACGGGGTATTCCATGGCGATCTCCACCGCGCCCGGCGCCACCAGCCCGTCGATCAGGGTGCGCGCGCGGCCCGGCCGGCCGGCCTTGCGGAAATAGGCCAGGTGGCCCGCGCCCCGGATCAGCCGGTCGGCCCGGACGCTCATCAGCTCCGGGTCGCCGGGGCCGAGGCCGACGCCGATCACCCGCCCGCTCATTCCGCCCGGCTCGCCAGGGCGTTGATCGCGGCCACGGTGATGGCCGAGCCGCCCAGGCGCCCCTCGACCACGATCGCCGGGACGGGCTGGTCGGCCCAGAGCGCGGCCTTCGACTCGGCGGCGCCGACGAAGCCCACGGGGCAGCCCACGATCGCCGCCGGGCGCGGGCAGTCCGGCTCCTCGAGCATGTTGAGAAGGCGAAAGAGCGCGGTGGGCGCGTTGCCGATGGCCACCACCGCGCCTTCGAGATGGGGGCGCCACAGCTCCAGCGCGGCGGCGGAGCGGGTGTCACCCATCCGGCGCGCGAGGTCGGGCACGCCGGGGTCCTGCAGGGTGCAGATCACCGCGTTGTCGGCCGGCAGGCGGGTGCGCGTCACCCCCTCGCTGACCATGCGCGCGTCGCACAGGATCGGGGCCCCGGCCTCCAGCGCCGCGCGCGCCGCCCCGGCCGCGCCGGGCGAGAGATGCACGTGCCGCTCCAGCCCCACCATGCCGGCGGCGTGGATCATGCGCACCACCACCTGCTCCTCGTCGGCGTCGAACCGGGCGAGGTCGGCCTCGGCGCGGATCATGGCGAAGGAGCGCAGGTAGATCGCCGCGCCGTCCTTTTCGTAGTCGTAGGGCATGGCTCACCGCAGGATCGTGTGGAGGTCGTCGGGCGCCAGTCCGCGCCGCAGGGCTGTGTCGCCCGCCCGGCCGTCCCTGACAAGGTCGAACCGCCCGTCGCGGCCCACCAGCGTCCAGTCGGCGGGGCCGGAGCGCGCGCAGCCCTTGGCGCAGCCCGAGACATGGAGCGTGCCGGTCACCCGCCCCGCCAGCCGCGCCGCGACGTCGCGGGTGGAGACGGTGGCTTGCGCGCAGCCCGGCGCGCCGGGGCAGGCATCGACCGACAGGAGCGGGTCGCGCGCGTCGAAGATGAGGCCCTCGGGCACGCGCCCCGCGCCCTCGACCAGCACCATCCGCCAGGGCGTGAGCCTCAGGCCCGGCGCCGCGCCGGCAAGGGCCGCAAGCTCGGGCGCGCCGAGGCGGCCGAAGGCCACGCCGCCCAGCGCGCCGCCCGGGCAGGGACCCGGGGCGGGGCGGGGCCCGGGCGGGGGCCGCGCCGTTCCGCCGAAGCGCGCAGGGAGCCCCGCCTCGGCCACCTCTGCCACGAGCGCGCCCATACGCGTGCGTGCGCCCCGTGACCCGGCGAACCAGCGCGCAAGGTCCAGCACCGCGGCGGCCACGTCGCCCTCGGCCACCGCGCGGCCCTCCGCCGCGCCGTCGGCGCAGACGATCGGCCCCTCCGCGCCGCGCTCGACGCGGATATCGGCGGAGGTGTCGCGCATCAGGGGCCGGGGCCCGGTGTCGAGCGCAAGGCCGAACTTCGCGGGCAGGTCCGGCAGGCCGGGCAGGGCGGCGTCCAGCGCCCGCGCGAGCCGGTCGGTCAGGTCGCCCTGCGTCCAGAAGGGGGCCACGGATATGGCGCGCCGCGCCTCGGCCTCGGGGCCGGGATCGAGCAGCCCGAGCCCGGCGAGGCCGTCCAGAAGCGCGGGGTGGTCCGCCGCCGACACGCCCCGGATCTGGAGGTTGGCACGCCGCGTCAGGTCGAGGAGGCCCGAGCCGAACCGCTCGGCCAGCGCCGCCAGCCCCGCGGCCTGGGCGCTGTCCAGCCGCCCCAGGGGCGGGCGTACCCGCACCACCAGCCCGTCGCCCGAGGCCATCGGCCGCCACGCGCCCGGGCACCACCCGCGCACCGCCCCGCTCATGGAGAGACGCCCTTCCCTGCTTTCCCGGATACGCCGGCGGAGGGCCGGCCCCGGGCGGGACGGGGGGAGGGCACGCTCACTCCGCCGCCTCCAGCCCGGCCAGGATCGAGTTGCGCCGCGTGCGCCACAGGCCGGCGGCATGGAGCGCGGCGAAGCGGTCGCGCATGGCCGCCGCCGCGCCGGGGTTCTCCCGTTCGAGGAAGGCGGCGACCTCCGCGTCTCCCAGGGTCGCCTCGTGGTAGGCGTCGAAGAGATGCGCGGGCACCGCGTCGGCGAGCTGGGCGAAGGCGGCCATGTGCTCCAGCGTCGCGGCGATCTCGGCCCCGCCGCGGAAGCCGTGGCGCATCATGCCGGCGAGCCACCCCGGATGGGTGGCCCGGCCGCGCACCACCCGCGCGATCTCCTCGGTCAGGGTGCGGGTGCGGGGCCGGGCGGGGTCGGTGTTGTCGAGGTGCCAGAGGCGCGCGGACCCGCCGGTGACACCTTGCGCTGCGGCGAACCCGGCCTCGTGTCCGGCGTAGTCGGCCGCGAGCAGCAGGTCGGATTCGGCCAGGTCCTGGGCGTGGAGGAAAGCGCCCGCCCCGGCGACCCGGTCGCGCAGCCCGTCCGCGTCGCGCACGGGCTCGGCCCCGTCATGGGCCCAGGCGGAGGCGGCGAGCCATGCCTCCCCGGCGGCGCGGCGGCCCTCGGGCGTGTAGTCGTCGGTGTTCATCCCCAGCCCGTAGAGGCCCGGCGCGGGGCCGAAGACGCGGTTGCCGCCCTTTCCGGCATAGGGGTTCCAGTCCGCCGCCTCGTCGCGGGCGGCCAGCGCGCGCACCGCCTGCCCGTGGAGCCGGGCGAGGCCCGGGAACGTGTCGCGGAACAGCCCCGAGATCCTGAGCGTCACGTCCACGCGGGGCCGGTCGAGCTCGGCGATGGGCAGGATCTCCACCCCCGAGACGCGCTCGGTTCCGTCGTCCCAGACCGGGCGCACGCCCATGAGCGACAGGCCCATGGCGAAGTCCTCCCCGGCGGTGCGCATGGTCGACGAGCCCCAGAGGTCGATCACCAGGGTGCGGGGCCAGTCGCCCTCGTCCTGGAGGTGGCGGCGCACGAAGTCCTCGGCCAGCCGCGCGCCCTGGGCGCAGGCGCTGCGGGTCGGCAGGGCGCGGGCGTCCACGGTATAGAGGTTGCGCCCGGTGGGCAGCACGTCGCTGCGCCCGCGATGGGGCGACCCCGAGGGGCCGGGCGCGACCCGGCGCCCCGACAGCGCGTCGAGGAGCCCGCGCCGCTCGCCCGCGCCGTCGCCGAAGGGCGAGGCGCGCCCCCAGACATGCAGGCCGTCGCCGAACTGCCCCTCCTTCACGTCGCACACGAACCGGTCGATCCGGGTCACCGCCTCGGCCGGGCAGCCGGCCGCGTCGAGGCCGAGATCCTCTTCGATGCCCGAGGCGCGGGCCTCGGAGCGGATATCGTCCACCAGCCGGTCGCGGCGCCCCGGGTCGAGCCCGTCGGCGGTGGAGAACTCGTCGAGCAGGGCCTCGAGATGCGCGAGCCGGTCTGGCGTGCCCGAGGGCGCCAGGGGCGGGGGCACATGGCCCAGGGTCACCGCGCCGATGCGGCGCTTGGCCTGGGCCGCCTCGCCGGGATCGTTGACGATGAAGGGATAGATCGCCGGCAGGGCGCCCGTCAGGGCCTCGGGCCAGCAGGTGTCGGACAGGGCCACGGCCTTGCCCGGCAGCCATTCGAGCGTGCCGTGGGCGCCCACATGGACCATCGCGTCGGCCCGGTCGGCGAGCCACAGGTAGAAGGCCACGTAGGCGTGGCGCGGCACGCGCGAGAGGTCGTGGTAGGTCTCGGCTCGGGTGGCCGCATCTCCCCGCTCTGGCTGGAGCGCCACCAGCGCCCGGCCGCGCCTGAGCGCCGCGAAGCGGATCGCGCCATCCGCCACCGCGGGGTCGTCCCGCGGGGGGCCCCAGGCGGCGTGGAGCGCATCGCGCAGGGGCGCGGGCAAGCGCGCCAGGGCCGCCTCGTAGTCGGCGAGAGGCCAGCTCTCGGTCTGCACCGCGAGGTCGGCGGCGATGTCGCCGCCGGGGCGCGCGTCGTATCCCGCCGCCGCCAGGTCCTTCAGGATCGCCTCGGCCGAGGCCGGCGCGTCGAGGCCCACGGCATGGGCCATGTTCCAGCCCCGTCCGGGATAGGTCGACAGCACCAGCGCCGGGCGCCGCTCGGCCGCGGGCGTCCGGGCCAGCCGGATCCAGCCCGCGACCCGGTCTGCGACGGCCGCGACGCGGCCCGGGTCGGGGTGGTGGACGCTGCGGGCGAATTCCAGCTCGGGGTCGCGGGCGTCCTCCCGCTTGAAGCTCGCCACGCCGGCCATGATCCGCCCGTCCATCTCCGGCAGGACCACGTGCATGGCGAGGTCCGCGGGCGACAACCCGCGCTCCGCTTCCGCCCATGCGTCGCGCCGCGCGGTCGACAGTGCCACCTGGAACACCGGCGCGCCGGACGCGTCGAGGGGCGATGTCCCGTCCTCCCCGATGCCGGAGAAGGCGGTGGCGTTGACGATCGCGGCCGGGTCCAGGTGGCGCACCTGCCGGGCCAGCCACCCGGCCGCCTCGGGCGCCTTCAGCGACGGCGCGAAGAGGCCGACCGCCGCGATCCCGCGGTCGCGGAACGCCGCGATCAGGGCCGCCACGGGGGCGGTGTCGGCCGCCGCCAGGTAGGAACGGTAGAAGACCACCAGGACCGGCCCCTGTCCCGTCACCCTTTCGGCAATACCCTCGGGGGGGCGCGCAGCGCGGGGGGCCGACGGCCCCCCTCCGCCCGTCGCGGCCAGGACCGGGCAGGCGACCCCCGTCTCGGGCAGCCACGCGCCAACCTGGGGCAGCGCCCTCTGGCCGCGCACGGGCGGCGCGTAGAGGCCCGAGGCCAGGGCGAGCTGCTGGAGCGCGGCCTGGGCGGCGACCTCGCCGCCGGTGCCGCACAGATGCGCGAGCCGCCGCAGGGTCGAGACGGGCAGGGTCGAGGCCGCGTCGAGGCGCGCGTCCTCGCGCCCGTCGGCGGGCAGGACGGCGAGGGCGATCCCCTTGCGCCGTGCGAGCCGCTCCACCTCGGCCAGGCCGTAGGACCAGTAGGGCGCGCCGCCGATGAGGCGCACGAGGATGCCCTGGGCGCCCTCCAGCGTGCGCTCCACGTAGGTGTCGACCGACAGGGGGTGGGCGAGCTGGCCCAGGTTGGCGAGCCTGAGGGAGGGCATGGCGGCCGCGCCGCCCCCCCGGTGCCACCCGGCCGCGAAGGCGCCCAGGTCGGAATCGGAAAACGACAGGACGACCAGCTCGGCGGGGGACTGGGCCAGGTCGCGGGGGGCGTCGCCCTCCTCCAGCCCGTGGCTTTCGCGGAAGACCACATGCATCAGGCGGACCTCCGGCCCGCGCGCGGCGCCGGGTACGGGCGGCGCGCGGGCGTGTTGGGGGAAACGAAGAAGGCGCGCGCCTCCGCCCCCCCGGCGCCCGGGACGCGCGCCCGGCGTGTCGGGCGGGGGAGTGGGTGGGGCGCGCGCATCCTACTCGGCCGGCTCGAGCGCGCCCAGGGCGGCGCGGATCGCCGATCCGTCCACGTCGTCGTGCTCGGCGATGACGACGAGGCGGCCTGCGCGGGGCTCGTCCGCGCGCCAGGGGCGGTCGAACTGGTGGCGCACCCGCGCGCCCACGGCCTGGACCAGGAGGCGCATGGGCTTGCCCGCCACGGCGGCATAGCCCTTGACCCGCAGGATGTTGCGAGCGCGGGCGAGCTCCTCGATCCGGGTGGCGAGGTCGGCCGCGCTGTCGAGCTCGGGCAGGTCGACGACGATGCTCTCGAAGTCGTCGTGGTCGTGGTCGGCCGCGTCGTCGTGGTGCGACGGGCGGGCGTCCATGTCGTCCTCGGCGGCGGCGCCGAGCCCGAGGATCACGCGCGGGTCCACCCCGCCCTCGGTCACCTCGACCACCGGCAGGGGGCGAGGCGCCTCGGCCGCGATGACCTCGCGGGCCTTCGCCACGCCGTCGGGGCCGGCGAGGTCGGGCTTCGTGAGCAGCACGATGTCGGCGCAGGAGATCTGGTCCTCGAACACCTCCGACAGGGGGGTCTCGTGGTCGAGGCTGTCGTCGGCGGCGCGCTGGGCGTCGACGCGGGCCACGTCCGGGGCGAAGCGGCCAGCCGCCACCGCCTCGGCGTCGGCGAGCGCGATGACGCCGTCGACGGTGACCGACGAGCGGATATCGGGCCAGTCGAAGGCCTTGAGGAGGGGCTTGGGAAGCGCGAGGCCCGAGGTCTCGATCAGGATGTGGTCGGGGCGCGGGTCGAGCGCCAGCAGCGACTGGATCGTGGGGATGAAGTCGTCGGCCACGGTGCAGCAGATGCAGCCGTTGGCCAGCTCCAGGATGTTCTCGGCCGGGCAGTCGGGGATGGCGCAGGACTTCAGGATCTCGCCGTCCACGCCCACGTCGCCGAACTCGTTGACGACCACCGCCAGGCGGCGGCCGCCGGGGTTCTGCATCAGGTGCCGGATGAGGGTGGTCTTGCCCGAGCCCAGGAAGCCCGTGATCACGGTGACGGGGAGTTTCGACAGGTCAGCCATTGGAGGTCTCCGGTAGGGCGGGGTCGATGTCGGCGGGCGGGATGCGGGCGATGCAGTTGCGCTTGAAGTGCTCGGAGCGCTCGCGCCAGGGCACGAGGCCGTCCGGCGCCAGGGCGTAGCGGGCGGCGCCGTCGGCCAGCAGGCCCGCGTCCTCCTCGGTGAAATTGCCGTAGACGAAGGTCCAGCGGCCGGGCCCGCGCAGGGCCACCGAACAGCCCCGATCGCAGTTCGACAGGCATTCGACCTCGCGCAGGGCGAGGCCCTCGGGCATCTCCCCGGCGACGCGGTCGGCCAGCACCTTGCCGGGGCGGCGCGCCTCGCCGGGCGTGTCGATGCCGCGGCGGCACTTTACGCAGACGAGGAGCTCGGCGCCCGTGCCCCGGATGGTCTCGGCGCCCGTGCCCCGGGCGGTGTCGGCCACCGCCCCGGGGGCGGGCCGGTCGTCGGTCGCGTCCTGCGCGTCGGATGGGGCCATGTGGCGTCCTTTCTGGAGCGGGGCGCACGGGCGGAGAGGGGCGCGGGGGGACCCGGCGCTCCGTCATCCGACACCGGAACACCCCGTCCGGTTTCGTCTGTCTCGGCGCTGGCAGGTCTCCCGGCTTGCGGATGCAGGGCCCTTGGGCCCGTCGGTCGCCCGGCCTTCCCGACCCCCGCAAAGGGGCAGTGGCGCGCGGGGGCGACCTCTCCGGTCACGGTCGCGGGGGCGGCTGAGGTCGTCCTCATTCCCTTTTCACCCGTTTGACACGGGCACCAGCATGGTGCGACTTGGCCCGGCCGCCCCTCCTTTGTCAAGCGAGAGCCCCCCATGGACGATGCCGCGCGCCACAAGGCCAAGATGGAGAAGATCAGGGCCGCGCGTGCGCGGATGATGGCCTCCAAGACCGAGGAACGGGGCCTGATCATGGTCCATACCGGCAAGGGCAAGGGCAAGTCCTCGTCCGGTTTCGGGATGGTGATGCGCTGCGTCGGCTGGGGCATCCCGGCGGCGGTGGTGCAGTTCGTGAAGGGCGAGTGGGAGACCGGCGAGAAGCGCGTCCTGACCGAGCGCTTCGCGGACGAGGTGCGCCTGTTCGTCGCGGGCGAGGGCTTCACCTGGGAGACCCAGGACCGCGACCGCGACCGCGCCGCCGCGGAGCGCGGCTGGCAGATCGCCAAGGAGCAGATCCGCGACCCGGGGATCGGCTTCGTGCTGCTCGACGAGATCAACATCGCGCTGCGCTACGATTACCTCGACATCGACGAGGTGGTGACGTTCCTGCAGGAGGAGAAGCCGGAGATGACCCATGTGGTGCTGACCGGGCGCAACGCGAAGGAGGAGCTGGTGGCGGCCGCCGACCTCGTGACGGAGTTTGACCTGGTCAAGCACCCGTTCCGCGACGGGGTGCGGGCGCAGAAGGGCGTGGAGTTCTGAGCGTGGGCGATTTTCGTGCCGAAAATCGGCTCCCCGGGATCGATCTGGCGGTGTGGGACTTCGACGGGGTGCTGAACGTCAATCCGGGCGGCGAGATCTTCCCCTGGGTGGCTGACCTTGGCCGCGACGTGGGCGTGGACCCGGAGTCGTTCCGCGCCTTCCTGCGCCGGCCGGGGCAGGCGCGCGAGGTCCTGAAGGGCGACGCGGACCTGCTGGCGCGGCTCGAGGCGTGGATCGCGCGCGAGGGCCACGCGATCACCGCCGAGGCCTTCCTCGAACACTGGCTGACCGCCGACGACCGGCCCGACGCGCAAGCCGTGGGGTGGCTCGCCGCCCATTCGGGGCGCAAGGTGGTGGGCACCAACAACCCCCCCGCCCGGGCGCGCTACATCCGCGAGCGGACGCGGGCCGGGCGGCTCGCGGAGGCCGTCTTCGCCAGCGGCGAGATCGGCGCGGCCAAGCCCGACCCGGGCTTCTTCCGCCGCATCGAGGACTGGTCGGGGCTGGCGCCCGGCGCGATCCTGCTCATCGACGACAGCGCCGACAACTGCGCGGCCGCGGCGCGGCGGGGCTGGTCGGTGTTCCGGTTCGGCCCGGATACGCGGGCGCGGCTGCCCGAGGCGCTGGGGCTGTGACCTTTCGCGTGGCGACCTTCCACCTGGGCGCGCCGCGCGGGGTGGCGGCGCCGCGCCTCCGCATCGCCGTGGTGGCCGACCTGCATGCCTGCCGCCCCGTCATGGGCGCGCGGCAGATCGAGGCGATCGTGGCGCGGGTGAACGCCCTGGAGCCGGACCTGATCTGCCTGCTGGGCGACTACGCAGGCCATGCCTGGGGCACCCGCACGCTGACGCCGGGCGAGGCGATCCCGCCGCTCCTGCGCCTCAATGCCCCGCTGGGCGTCGTGGCGGTGTTCGGCAACCACGACTGGGGCGACGACCGGGCGGCGTTCCGGCGCGAGGCCGGGGAGAGCCGCTGGCACCGGGCCTTCCGGGAGGCGGGGATCGCGACGCTGGTGAACGAGGCGCGGCGGATGACGGCGGGGGGCGTGCCCTTCACGCTGGCGGGGCTCGATTCGCAGATGGCCCATGGCAAGCGCGCGGGCGACGGGGAGGACGACCTGGGCGCCGTTGCGCTCGACCCCGACCTCTACACGATCCTGCTGGCCCACGAGCCCGACATCTTCGCCGAGCTGCCCGATCATGTGGACCTGACGCTGGCGGGGCACCTGCATGGCGGGCAGATCCGGCTGTTCGGGCGGGCCTGGGTGTGCCCGTCGCGGTTCGGGACGCGCTATGCGCGGGGGCTGTTCCGGGAGGGGACGCGGCAGATGGTCGTCTCCCAGGGGCTCGGGTGTTCCGGCCCGCCGATCCGCGTGGGCGCCCGCCCCGAGATCACGGTGGTGGAGCTGGCATGAGCCGGGCCCTGATGATCCAGGGGACGGGCTCGAACGTGGGCAAGTCCATGCTGGTGGCCGGGCTGTGCCGGGCGGCGCGGGCGCGGGGGCTGTCGGTCGCGCCGTTCAAGCCCCAGAACATGTCGAACAACGCGGCGGTGACGGCGGACGGGGGCGAGATCGGGCGGGCGCAGGCGCTGCAGGCGCTGGCCGCGGGGCTCGCCCCGGTGACGGACATGAACCCCGTGCTGCTCAAGCCCGAGACGGACACGGGCGCGCAGGTCGTGGTGCAGGGGCGGCGCGTGGGCCGGGTCCGGGCGCGGGATTACGCCGCGATGAAGCCGGGGCTGATGGCGCCGGTGACCGAGAGCTTCGCGCGGCTGCGCGCCGCCCACGACATCGTGCTGGTGGAGGGGGCGGGGAGCCCAGCGGAGGTGAACCTGCGCGCGGGCGACATCGCCAACATGGGCTTCGCGCGGGCCGCCGGGGTGCCCGTGGTGCTGGCCGGCGACATCGACCGGGGCGGCGTGATCGCCCAGGTGGTGGGCACGCGCGAGGTGATGGAGCCGGGCGACCGGGAGATGGTGGCGGGATTCGTCGTCAACCGCTTTCGCGGCGACCCGGCGCTGTTCGACGACGGATACCGGATGATCGAGGCGCGCACGGGCTGGCGCGGATACGGGGTGTGCCCGTGGTTCGCGGAAGCCTGGCGGCTGCCGGCGGAGGACGCGCTGGACGTGGCCGCGCCGGTCCGCGCGGAGGGGCTGCACGTGGTGTGCCTGCGTCTGAGCCGGATCGCCAACTTCGACGACCTGGACCCGCTGGCCCAGGAGCCGGGGGTGCGGCTGACCATGCTGGGGCCGGGTCAGGCGCTGCCGGGCGATGCGGACGTGGTGATCGTGCCCGGTTCGAAGTCGACGCGGGGAGACCTGGCGTTCCTGCGCGCCCAGGGGTGGGACGTGGACATCGCGGCCCATGTGCGGCGCGGCGGGCACGTGCTGGGCATCTGCGGCGGGTTCCAGATGCTGGGGCGGAGCGTCGCCGACCCCGACGGCGTCGAGGGGGTACCCGGTGAGGATGCGGGCCTCGGCCTCTTGCAGATCGACACGGTGATGACGGGCGACAAGCGCCTGACGGAGGTGGCGGCCGCCCACGTCGCGAGCGGGCAGGCCTTTCGCGGCTACGAGATCCACATGGGGCGCAGCGCGGGGGCGGACATGGCCCGCCCCTATGCCCGGGTGGAGGGGCTGCCGGAGGGGGCGACGAGCGCCGACGGGCGGATCGCGGGGAGCTACCTGCACGGGATGTTCCGCGACGACGCGTTCCGCGCGGCGTGGCTGGCGGGGTTCGGCGCGGCCTCGGCCACCCGCTACGACGCGGGGGTGGAGGCGGTGCTGGATGCGCTGGCCGCGCATCTGGAGGCGCATCTGGACGTGGGCGGCTTGCTGGCGGCGGCGCGCTAGAGCGCCGCGTCGAGCCGCGCCCAGCCCTCGGGCGGGGGCAGGCCGAGGCGGAGCCATGCGGGCGCGTAGGGGAAGACGCGTGACCAGACACGGGCGCGCGCCAGGCGGTCCTGCGCGGCGGCGGCGTCCTGCGCGGCATAGGTGCGGAACAGGTCGGTGCCGCCCGCCAGCGTCCAGCCGGCGCGGGCGGCCCAGGCGTCGAGGCGGGCGGCGTCGGCGGCAAGGCGGGCGCGGGTGGCATCGCGCCACGCGGTGTCGGCGAGCGCGGCCGTGCCGATCTCGATCGCGGGTCCTGAGACGGGCCAGGGACCGGCGGCGGCGCGGACGCGGTCGGCCAGGGCGGGGGCGCAGAGGGCGAAACCCAGGCGCAGCCCCGCGAGCCCGTAGAACTTGCCGAAGGAGCGAAGGACGAGCGCGTTGGGGAGGCCCGCGAGCGCGGGTGCGAGCGACAGGCCGGGATCGGTGTCGGCGAAGCTCTCGTCCACCACCAGAAGGCCCGTGCGGGTGGCCAGGGCGGCGAGCGCGGCGGGGTCGTGCCGTCGCCCGTCGGGGTTGTTTGGGTTGACCACCACCGCGACGGCGGCGCCCGCCAGCGCGGCGAGGTCGTGCGTCTCGGCGACCTCGCGCCCGGCGGCGCGGAGGGCCGCGGCATGCTCGTTGTAGGTGGGGGCCAGGACGCGGGCCGGGCCGGGGGGGGCGAGGTGCGGCACGGCCTGGATCGCGGCCTGGGCGCCGGCCAGGGGCACCGCCTCGGCCGCCGTGCCGTAGGCGGCGCGGGCGGCGGCGGCGAGGCCGTCCATGTCGGCAGCGGTGGGCAGGGCCGTCCAGGCGCGGGGGGGAATGCCGGGGAGGGGATAAGGCACCGGATTGATCCCGGTGGAGAGGTCGAGCCAGTCGCCCGCCCCCCAGGCCCGGGCGGCGCGGTCGAGGTCGCCGCCGTGGTCGCGCCTCACAGCCATGCCAGCGCCAGGAGCGCGCCCGCCAGGACCGCGCCGCCGCGGCAGTAGAGTGCGAGCGCCCGGGTCACGTCGCCCGCGCCGGGATCGGGGGCGTCCGCGTTGAGCCAGGGCTCGTCGGCGGCCCCTTCGGCATAGGCGCGGGGGCCCGAGAGCCGCACGCCGAGGGCGGCGGCCATGGCGGCCTCGGGCCAGCCGGCGTTGGGCGAGCGGTGGCGGGGCGCGTCGCGGCGCATGGCGTCGAGAGAGGCGCGCGGATGGGCGGAGACGAGCGCGATGAGCCCGCCCGTGAGGCGCGCGGGCGCGAGGTTGACCAGGTCGTCCAGCCGGGCGGCGGCGCGGCCGAAATCGACGTGGCGGGGGGTGCGGTGGCCGATCATCGAATCCATGGTGTTGATCGCCTTGTAGGCGGCGATCCCCGGCAGGCCCAGCAGCAGTCCCCAGAAGAGCGGCGCCACGACGCCGTCGGAGGCGTTCTCGGCCAGGCTCTCGGTCGCGGCGCGGGCGATGCCGGGAGCGTCGAGCCGGTCGGGGTCGCGGCCCACGATCATGGCGACGGCGGCGCGGGCGGCGTCGGTGTCGCCCCGGGCGAGGGGGGCCGCGACGGCGGCCACGTGGTCGTGGAGCGACCGGGCGGCGACAAGCGGCCAGGCGAGGAGGCCGAGGGCGAGGGTGGAGAGCAGGCCGTCGCCCAGGCGCGCCTGCACGAGATAGGCGGGGACGATGGCGGCGAGGGCCACGGCGGCCACGGTGACGCGGCCCATGAGGCGGCGGCGCTCGGGCGCGTCCCCTTCGCGGTTGAGCCGCCGGTCGAGCGCGGCGATCAGGCGGCCGAGCCACCCCACCGGGTGGCCGATCCGGGCATGGAGGCGGGCGGGCCAGCCGAGGGCGGCCTCGAGCGCCAGGGCGACGAGCAGGGGCCAGATCATGCCGCCCCCCCGGTGGAGAAACGCAAGATCCCGGTGAGGCCGGCGGCGGCCAGCGCGGCCTCGGCGCCGTCGGGCACCGTGCCGGGGGCGAAGACGAGGCCGCGGGCCGAGCCGGTATGGGCGCGCACCCGGCCCAGGGCGCCGAAGTCCCGCGCGAGGCCGGGGGTGGGATCGCCGCGCGGGCCGCGCAGGGCATCGGTGCGCGCGGCCGACCGGGCGGCGAGGCGGGCGCGTGCGGCGAGGTTGGGGGCCTCCTCCCACGCGGCGACGAGGTCGGCGATGTCGGGGAAGTTCAGGTCGCCTGGCGCGGTGGCCTCGGGCGGGCCCCAGAAGCCGCCGACGATCTCGGCCTCCGGCACGGGAGGCAGGGAGCGGAGCGCGCGGGCCTCGCGCGGGGCCCAGAGCAGGCGATCGGGGCGGGGATGCATCAGCGGGTCGGTCGCGCCCTCGGCCGCGAGGCAGGCGCGGGCCAGCGCGTCGGCGTCGTGGGGGGCGCGCGCGGCGCGGGCCAGCGCGAGGAGGGCGGCGGTGGAGGCGCCCGCGCCGCCGCCCGGGGGCATGTCGGCCGCGAGGGGCAGGGGGGGCAGGTCGCGCCCCAGGGCGCGGGCGAAGCGGGCCCGGACGGCGGCGGGGAGGATCTCGGCCCCGTCCGGGTCGGGTCGGACGCCGAGCGCCGCGCAGGGCAGGGTGACGAGGACGAGGGGGCCGTCCGGCCCGAGGCGGCCCTGGAGCCACTCGCCGAAATGCCCCGCCACCCGGACCGTCGGCATGCGGTCGCGCATGCCGGTCACAGGGGCGCGTTCACGCAGGCCACCGACCAGCCGCCGGCATGCCGCGTGAGGCGGGTGAGCGAGAGTGGCGCGACCTCGAAGGCGAGCGCGGGGGGGATATGGCCGAGGGCGAGGGCGAGGGCCGCGCGCACGGTGCCCGCATGGGCGACCACCGCCACGTCGCCCGTGAGGTCCAGGAGGGCGGGCGCGACGCGGGCGGCCATGTCGGCGAAGCTCTCGCCCTCGGGCCAGCGATGGGCGGCAAGGTCGTCCGGGGGGAGGGGCCCCAGATCGGGCAGGGCGTCGAATCGCGCGCCGTCGTGGCGGCCGAAATCCTGCTCCCACAGGCGCGGATCGGTTTCTATCTTCGCACTCCGGAACAGTTCCCGGGCGGTGGTGGTGCAGCGCCGGGCGGGGCTGGCCAGCACGCGGGCGGGGCGCAGGCTGCAGTCGGGGGGGACGAGGTCGAGCCGCGCGGCCGGGTCGCTGCGCCCGTGGAGGCGGCCGGCCGGTCTGGACGGGGCATGGCGGATGAGAGAGATCTCGGCGATCGGCATCGGACTTCCACAAGCGGGCGCTTTATGGTCTGTCAGCCGGGAATGGGAAAGTCGATCCTCATAACCGGGGGGGCGCGGTCGGGAAAGTCCGCGCTGGCCGAACGGATGGCGCTGTCGCTGGGCGCGGCGCCCGTCTATGTCGCGACGGCCGAGGCGGGCGACGGCGAGATGGCGGAGCGGATCGCCGCCCACCGCGCCCGGCGGGGGCCGGACTGGTCGCTGGTGGAGGCGCCGCGCGACCTCGAGGCCGCGCTGGAGGGCTCCGATACCGGGCCGCGGCTGGTGGATTGCCTGACCCTGTGGCTGTCGAACCTGATGGCGGCGGAGGCGGACTGGGCGCGCGCGGCGGAGCGGCTGGCGGCG
The DNA here is from genome assembly GCA_947500825.1 of uncultured Paracoccaceae bacterium. Taxonomy (GTDB): domain Bacteria; phylum Pseudomonadota; class Alphaproteobacteria; order Rhodobacterales; family Rhodobacteraceae; genus Palleronia. The sequence continues at coordinate 45,975 of CANMTR010000009.1, forward strand.
ATGCCCGCCGGGCAGGCGCATCCGGTGATCTTCGTGACGAACGAGGTCGGATCTGGCATCGTGCCGGACAATGCGCTGGCGCGCCGGTTCCGCGACGCGGCGGGGCGCGTCAACCAGATCGTGGCAGAGCGCGCCGACGAGGTGTATCTGTGCGTTGCCGGACAAGCCCTGAAAGTGAAACCGCCCCATGCGCCTTGACGAGATCGACGACCTGTCCGCCCTTCCCGACGCGCTGGGCGACCTGCCCGGCTTCGACGAGGAGGCGGCCGCCGCCGCGCGGGAGCGGCAGGAGACCCTGACCAAGCCGAGCGGATCGCTGGGCAAGCTCGAGGACCTGGCGGCGTTCGTGGCCGGCTGGCACGGCACCGGCCGGCCCCGGATCGAGCGGGCGCAGGCGCTCGTCTTCGCGGGGAACCACGGGGTCTGTGCCCGGGGGGTGAACCCGTACCCGCAGGAGGTGACGGCGGCCATGGTCGCCAACTTCGAGGCCGGGGGGGCCGCGATCAACCAGCTCGCCCGCGTGGCGGGCGTGGAGCTGAACGTCGTGGCGCTGGACCTGGACCGGCCCACGGCGGACATCGCCGAGGCCCCGGCGATGAGCGAGGCGGAGTGCCTGGAGGCCATGCAGCGCGGCGCCGCGGCGGTGGACCCCGGGGCCGACATCGTGATGCTGGGCGAGATGGGGATCGGCAATTCCACCATCGCCGCGGCGCTCGCCTGCGCCTGCCTGGGCGGCACGCCGCGGGACTGGACCGGGCCCGGGGCGGGCGCCGACGAGGAGCGCGTCTGGACCAAGACCCAGGCCGTGCGCGCGGCCGTGGACCTGCATCACGGGCTGGAGCCGCTGTCGACGCTGGCGGCGCTGGGCGGGCGCGAGCTGGCCGCAATCTGCGGCGCGGTGCTGCAGGCGCGGGCGCACCGCATCCCGGTGCTCCTCGACGGGTTCATCTGCACCGCCGCGACGCTGCCCCTGTTCGTGCTGGACCGCGGGCTGCTGGACCATTGCCTGGCGGCGCATCTGAGCGCCGAGCCGGGCCATGTGCGGATGCTGGAGCTGATCGGCAAGGAGCCGATCCTGCGGCTCGACATGGCGCTGGGCGAGGGCACGGGCGCCGCGCTGGCCCTCGGGATCGTGCGGGGGGCGGTCGCGTGCCATTCGGACATGGCGACCTTTGCCGAGGCCGGGATCGGGACCCCTTGAGCCCGGCCGCGCGCCGGGACGAGATCCGCCTGGCGGCCATGATGCTGACCCGCCTGCCGGTGGGCCGGATCGCGGACGCCCCGCCGTTGGCGCGGGCGGCCTGGGCGTTCCCGCTGGTGGGGGTGGCCCCCGGCCTCGCGGCCTGGGCGGCGTTCGCCGCCGTGGGCGGTGTTGCGGGGGCCTGGGCCGCGTGCCTGGCGGGCATCCTCGTCACCGGAGGGCTGCACCACGACGGGCTGGCGGATTACGCCGACGGCATCTGGGGCGGGGCCGACCGTGCGCGCGCCCTGGAGATCATGCGCGACAGCCGCATCGGCAGCTACGGCACCTTGGCGCTGATCGGGGCGGTGGGGACGAGCGCGGCCGCGATCGGGCAGGCCGGGCCGGGACTGGCGGCGTTCCTGTTCGCGGGCGTGGCGAGCCGGCTCGCGATGCTGGTCGCCATGGTGGGGATGGCGCCGGCCCGCGCCGACGGGCTGGGCCGGATGGCCGCCGGCGCGGGCGGCGTCTGGCCCGGGCTGGTGCTGGCGGGTGCGCTGGGCGCAGGCGTGGGCCTTCCGGCGCTGGCCATGGCGGGGGCCGGCGCGCTCGTCGCTGCGCTTCTCGCGCGGGTCGCGACGGCGCGGATCGGCGGGCAGACGGGCGACGTGCTGGGCGCGGTGCAGCTCGGCTCGGAGGTGGCGGCCTGGATCGCGCTGGCCGCCGTGGCGAGCTAGGCCCGGATCACACCAGGACCGCGCGACGGTCCTGCGCGCCCGCGTCCACGCCGAAGACACGGCGGTAGCGGGCGACCTCGTCGTCGGGGCCGGTGGCCTTGGCGGGGTTGTCGCTGAGCTTGACCGTGGGGCGGCCGTTGGCCGCCCGCGCCTTGCACACCAGGCTGAAGGGGGCGAGCGCGTCGCCGGGCGTGAGGCCGCGGAAATCGTTGGTCAGGAGCGTCCCCCAGCCGAAGCTCATCCGCACCCGGCCCCGGAAGCGGGCGTGAAGCTCCTCGATCACGCTTACGTCGAGCCCGTCGGAGAAGATCACCAGCTTCTCGCGCGGGTCCTCGCCGCGGTCGCGCCACCACGCGATGGCGCGTTCCGCCCCCGCGACCGGATCGCCGGAATCGACGCGGATGCCGGTCCAGCCGGCCAGCCAGTCGGGGGCGTTGTCGAGGAACCCTTCGGTGCCGTAGGTGTCGGGCAGGATGATGCGCAGGTTGCCCTCGTGCTCCTCGTGCCAGTCGGACAGCACGTCGTAGGGGGCGCGGCGCAAGTCCTCGTCGGTCTCGGCCAGGGCGGCATAGACCATGGGCAGTTCGTGGGCGTTGGTGCCGATCGCCTCCATGTCGCGGTTCTTGGCGATGAGGCAGTTCGAGGTGCCGGTGAAGGCGCTCCCCAGCCCCTCCTGCATGGCCTGGACGCACCAGTCCTGCCACAGGAAGGAATGGCGCCTGCGGGTGCCGAAATCGGCGATCTTGAGGGCGTCGAGGCCCTGCAGGCGCTCGACCTTCTCCCACAGCTTGGTCATGGCGCGGGCGTAGAGGACCTGCAGCTCGAAGCGGCCCATGTCGTGGAGCGCGGCGCGGCCCCGAAGCTCCATGAGGACCGACAGGGCCGGGATCTCCCACAGCATGACCTCGGGCCAGGAGCCCTCGAAGGTCAGCTCGTACTGGTCGCCCACGCGCTCCAGGTGGTAGGGGGGCAGGCGCAGCCCCTCGAACCAGTCCATGAAGGCGGGCGTGAACATCTGCCGCTTGCCGTAGAAGGTGTTGCCGCGCATCCAGGTGCTCTCGCCCCGCGACAGCGACAGGGAGCGGATATGGTCGAGCTGCTCGCGCAGCTCGCCCTCGTCGATGAGCCGCGCGAGGGGGACCGACCGGGTGCGGTTGATGAGGGAGAAGGTCACCCGGGTCTCGGGGTGCCGGCGCAGGACCGTCTGGCACATCAGCAGCTTGTAGAAGTCGGTGTCGATCAGGGACCGCACGATCGGGTCGATCTTCCACTTGTGGTTCCAGACGCGGGCGGCGATGTCGACCATGGATGTCTCCGGCATGTCCGTCGGGGTCGGGTGGTTATGCGCTGGTCCCGCGCCCGGGATCAAGGCGGCAGGCCCCGCGCGGGGGGCCTCAGGCGTCGGGGTCGACGCGGCCGCGCATGGACTTGACGTCGCCGCGCACCTTCTTGGCCTTCAGCCGCCGTTTCTTGGAGCCGAGCGTGGGGCGCGTGGGGATGCGCCGCTTGGGCTTTTCCAGCGCGCCGCGGATCAGGTTGGCCAGCCGGTCGCGGGCGATCTCGCGGTTGCGGGCCTGGTGGCGGGTCTCGGCCACCTGGATCAGGACCGCGCCTTCCTTGGTCCAGCGCCGGCCGGCGAGGCGGCGCAGGCGCGCCTTCACCGGGCCGGGCAGGTTGGGGGACCGCTCCGCCTCGAAGCGCAGCTCCACGGCCGTCGCGACCTTGTTGACGTTCTGCCCGCCGGGGCCGCCGGACTGGGTGAAGTGCTCCGTCATCTCCCAGTCCTCGATGGCGATGCGGTCGGTGATGCGAAGGGTCATACGAACAGGATCACCACGGACAGGACGTAGAGGGCGATCACGGTATTGCTCTCGAACCCGATGCCGCCGGCGCCCTGGCGGTCGCGCTTGAGCATCCCCAGGAGCAGGATGCCCACCATTAGGATGGAGATGGTCGCGGTGGCCATGTTGTCGGGCGTGATCGCGGTATAGATCGAGGTGGGCGAGGCCACGTCGGCTGCGGCGAGGAACATCACGTCGAAGGCGTTGCCGCCCAGGATGTTGCCGATGGCGAGGCTGACCGCGCCCGCGCGCACCGAGGCGATGGCGGTCACCAGCTCGGGCAGGGAGGTGGAGACGCCCGCGAAGAGGGTGCCCACCGGCCCCGCGCCGATACTCGTGGTGTCCACCAGCCCGATGCAGGCCTCGGCGATGGTGTAGCCCGCCAGGGCGGTGACCGCGGCGAGGGCGGCGAAGCGCACCCACAGGGTCGCCATGCGGCCCTCGACCTCCTCCACGTCGGAGATGTCCTCCTCGGTCTCGTCGGTCTCCACCGGATTCCACATGGGGTTCTGCTGGATCTGCCACAGGATGCGCAGGCCGAAGATGTAGGTCAGCGGGATCGCGACGGTGGCGGGGTGGATGCGCCAGACCTCGAAGGAGGCGGTGGAGGCCGCGAGGAGCGGGATCGCCAGGGTGACCACCATCAGCACGCCCTGCGCGAGCCCGGTGACCGAGGCTGCGGCGTGTTCGAGGTTGGCGCGGCGGTAGAAGATGTCGGCCACGGCGATGAACACGGTCTGCGCGGTGAGCGAGCCGAAGGCGTTGCCCACGGCCAGTTCCGGCGCGCCCTGCCACGCGGTGGAGACGGAGGTGATCGCGCCCGGCAGCGACGTGGTCGCGCCCACGAACAGGGCGCCGGCGATGACCTCGCCCAGCCCGGTGCGGTCGGCGAGCTCGTCGGCGACGGCCGAGAGGCGCACGCCGGCGACGCAGATCACGGCGGCGGTGACGAGGAAGGTGACGATCAGCCCCCAGAGCGGGTAGGCGGCGATCTGGAGGATGTCGGGCACGTGATCTCCTGGGAGGTTATCCGCTGCTGGCCGACGCAATAAACGAAAAGGGACTGCCGGCAAGCGGCAGTCCCTTCGAATGTTCCGGAGATGGGCCTGGTTAGAGCAGGCGCCCAACCCGTGTCGTCACGTCCGAGGGGCTGCCCTCAGATGCGCGCCTCGCGGGCTGTTCCGACCTCATACTCCACTATCATTCTAGACACTGGACCACCTCCTTTCGTTTGATTTCGACTAGGGGAACCGTGGCACAGATTCTGCCCGTGTCAAACGAAAACACGGCCGGGCGAAATCACGGCCGGGCGACATCACGCCGGGCCCGGTGCGCGCCTGTCGGTCAGGGCCCGGAACGGGGCCAGCGACACCAGCGCCAGCGACAGCTTGACCAGCCAGTCGGCGGCCGCCAGCGACATCCACAGCGGCGCGGAGGGGCCGACCCCGATGAGCGGCAGGACCTCGTTGGCCCAGGCCACGTCGGCGGCGGGAAGCAGGCCCGAGAGCGCGGCGGAGAAGGCGATGGTGAAGAACAGGCCGGTGTCGAGCGCCGAGCCCAGCACCGAGGAGGCCAGCGGCGCCGACCACCAGCGCCCGCCCCGGACCCGGTCGAACACGGCGATGTCGGCGAGCTGGGCCAGGAGGAACGCGGTGCCCGAGGCCAGCGCCACCCGCGCGCTGACCAGGGGGCCGAACTGCCCCTCGATCTGGGTGCCGGCCAGCGAACAGGCCACCCCGACGGCGAAGCCCGCCAGGACCACTTTGCGCGCCGCGGCGGGGCCGTGGAGGCGGTTGGTCACGTCGGTGACGAGGAAGGCGAGCGGATAGGTGATCGCCCCCCAGGTGAGCCACTGGCCCAGCAGGTACTGGACGAGGATGTTGGAGGCCACGACGATCGCGGCCATGGCGAGGATGGCGGGCAGGAGGCGGGGCATGTCGTTCGTCCGTTTTGACAAGGTGACCGGAGACTTGGACGCGGGCGACGAGGGGCCGCCGGCGTCGGGCGTGGCGATAGCGCCCGGGCGCGGCCTTGGCAAGGATCAGTCGGGCACGGCGTAGTCCACGAACTCGGTGCGCTGGAACCAGCGGTAGTTGTCGTCGGAGACGAGGGTGAGGCGCAGCCGCCCGTCCGCATCGCGCCACGCGGCGATGCCTTCGAGGTTGTCGCGCTCGCGCGGGGGCGTCTCCAGCAGGGTCTCCACCCCGGCAATGCGGCCGTCCTCGATCGCGATGCGGCGCACCCGCGACTGGAAGCCCAGCCGCAGGGACAGGCGCCGCTCCAGCAGGTAGAGCCGGCCGCGATCGTCGAAGTCGAGCCCCACGGCGCGGTAGCCCAGGAGCGGCAGGCGCCCGCCGCCGGGAATCGTGCCGGCGCGGGCCCAGTCGCCGCCCTCGCCGCGCCACAGGGTGTAGTCGCCCGACCAGTCCGCCCCCTCGGGCAGGGTCCACAGGGCGCCGCCTTCGTCGATGGCCAGGGCCTCCAGCCCGGCGTTGCCCTTGATCTCGTTGAACTCTTTGGGGAGCGGCAGGCTGGCCGGGTAGGGACGGCCCGCGCGCCATTCCAGCAGGCGGGGCACGATCTCGAGCGTGACGTAGCGGGTGCCATCGGGGGCGATGGCCAGCCCCTCGGTGTCGGCGCCGATCTGGTCGACCTCCTGCACCCCGGTCAGCGCCACGCCCCGGATCGCGCCGTCCGCGTCGCGCTCGAAGGCGAGGTCGAGCATGCCCGCGCGGTCTCCCAGGGCCACGGCGGTGCGGCCGTCGGCGGAGACCTCCAGCCCCGAGAGGCCCCCGATCCAGTCGCGCGGAGGCTCCCAGGTATAGGCGCCCAGAAGCTCGGCCGCCCCGGCCGGGGCGGTGGCGAGAAGGCACAGCGCGGCGGCGGCCGTGCGGAGCCTCAGCGCGCGAGCACCGCCTGGCATGCGCGGGGCAGGTCGGCCATCCGGAGCGACCCGGAGGGGGCCGACGGGGTGGCGGGCGCCGCGTCCGGGTCGGGCGCCGGGGGCGACAGGATGTTGCGGACCCAGTCGCGCGCGGCGGCGCAGCCGTCGCCAGGCGGCGGCGGGTCCTGGGGCACGCAGCCCGGCGCATCGTCGGGACAGGAGAGCCTGACATGCATATGATAGTGATGTCCCCACCAGGGCCTGACCTTTCTCAACCAAGACCGGTCGCCGGTCTCGTCGGCGCACATCTGCACCTTGGCGCCGGGAAATATGAAGATGCGGGCCGTGCGCGGGTCCTGCGCGGCGGCCTTCACGAGTTCGTGCTGGAAGCGCGACCAGCGGGAATTGACGTAGGCGCCACGCTCGCGCTGCATGGAGACGGCCGAGATACGCTCCCGCTCGCCCCGGCTGAGGCCCAGGGTGGCGGGCATCAGCCACACGTCGGCGTCGAGGCCGCTCTGGTGGCTGGCATGGCCCGTGAGCATCGGGCCGCCCGAGGGCTGGCTCATGTCGCCCACGTAGAGGCCGTTGGAGGCGGGCAGGGCGGCGGCCCGGCGCGACAGGTCCTCGACGAAATCCACGGTGCGGGGATGGGCCCAGTTGCGGTTGCGCGACAGGCGCATGGCCTGCCAGGTGGACCCGGTCTCGGCCAGTTGCTCGCCCCCCGCGAGGCAGCCGCGCGAATACTCGCCGTAGGGGGCGGCGGGCAGCTCGGCGGGGCGCCCCTTGGTGCCGAAGAGCTGCTTGGCCACGCCCGCGCGCGCCACCTCCACCCGCGGTTCGGGGACGTCGCCGCCGCAGGCGGCGAGGGCGGCGAGCGCCAGGGCCGCGGCGCTGCGCGACAGGGTGCGGAACGGTCTCATGGGCGTGGATCTCCCTCCGGGTTTACCCATGCTAGCAGGATCAACCCAAGCGCGAAAAGAACGATCAGCGGCGCCACGCCCCAATGTTGCGATCCGGTCAGGGAGGTGACGGCGCCGATGGAGAGCGGCGCGATGAAGGCCGTGGCCCGGCCCGACAGCGCGTAGAGACCGAACCCTTCGGTCATGCGCTCGGGGTTGGCCTGGCGGATCATCATCGAGCGGCTGGCCGCCTGCAGGGCGCCGCCCGCCCCGCCGATGGTGGCCCCGATCCCGAGGAAGATCGTGTCGGGGAGCTGCGACGTGGTGGAGACGGGCATGCCCAGCACGGCCTCGCGCGAGACGCCCATGGCGATGGCGACCGCGCCGATCAGCAGGATCACGCAGGTCACGATCACCGGCATGGGGCCGAAGGACTGGTCGGCGCGCCCGCCCGCCCAGGCGAAGAGCGCGCCCGAGATCACCGCGATGATGCCGAAGGTGCCGGTTTCGACCACCGTCCAGTCCAGCACGCCGGCGGCGAAGATCGCGCCCAGGGCATAGGCGCCCGTCAGCCCGTCGCGGTAGAGCATGGAGGCGGCGAGGAACGCGAGCCGGCTGGGCGTCTGGGGCAAGCGGCGGATGGAGCGGGCGAGGCCCGCGAGGGTGGCGCGCTTGCCGGCGTCGGTGCGGGGGCCGGGGGTCTCGCGCACCCACAGGGCGAAGGGCACGATGAAGACGAGATACCACAGGGCGGTGAAGGGGCCGACGAGGCGGGTGCCCTCGCGCGCCTCCGGGTCGAGGCCGAAGAGGGGCGGGATGCCGAGGAGCGTGGTGCCGGTGACCCCGTCCTCGGCGAAGAACAGGAGCATGATGACGAGCGAGACCAGCCCGCCCAGGTAGCCGAAGGCCCAGCCGGACCCCGACAGGCGGCCGAGCTGCTCGGGCGGGGCGAGGTCGGGCAGCATGGCGTTGGTGAAGATCGTGGCGAGTTCCATCCCCACGAGGCCGATGCCGAACAGGACCATGGTGCGCGTCAGGTCGAAGTCCTGGGGGGCTGCGAACCACAGCCCCGAGGCCCCCGCCACGTAGAGCACCGAGAAGCCCCAGATCCAGGGCCGGCGCCGCCCCGTGCGGTCGGCCAGCGCGCCCAAGGGGGGCGCGAGGAGCGCCATGACCAGGCCCGCCGCCCCGATCCCGTAGCCCCATGCGGCCTGCGCCGCGGTGCCGTCGCCCAGGACCTGGGCCACGTAGGGGCCGAAGACGAAAGTGATCAGGAGCGTGTTGTAGGGCTGGCTGGCCCAGTCGAAGAAGAACCAGCCCCAGATGCGCCGCCGTGCCGTCGTGTCGTCCATCGCCGTCCGTCCGTCCTTGCGTCGCGACCGCATGAACCAGCCCCGGGCGGTGGCGGCAAGTCACGTCCGCGCGCCCGGGTGCGAGTGGACGTATCGCCGCGGCGTGGGCGGCCGTTTAGTTTGCCGCCCCCATGGGCGGCCAGGGACGGCGATCCTCGGCCTCGGACCAGGCGCGGACCCAGTCCGGCAGGGCGGGGCTGTCGCCCGCGCCGAGCGCGGGGGCGACTTCGGCCGTGGGCACGAGGCGCGTGCGGTCGGTGACGGCGATGCGGAACAGCGCGTGGGAGGTGCAGGTGCGTTCGCGCAGCATCGCCTGCTCCATGTAGAGGAACTTCGCGTCCCAGCCGAGGATGCGGCTGCGCATCTCCACCCGGTGGAACATCTGCACCCGGCGGCGATAGCGCACGGTCGCCCCCGCCACCGTGCCCGCCCAGCCCCGGCCGCGCATGGCCGCGAAGAGGCCCGTGCGCTGCAGCACGGCCACGCGGCCCAGGTCATAAAGCGTGAGCGTGCGTCCGTTGTTGAGCTCCCTCCACGGGTCGATGTCCACGGGCCAGACCACGTGGCGGCCCGAATGGGTGTCGAACAGGCCCATCGGCGGGCCATTCCGGTGGACGAACGCCTGCCTGGCGGCGCGCAGGACGGGATACATGGGCGGTTTTCTTTCGAGGGTCGCGCCGTGGACCGGGGAGCGGGCCGGGTCAAGCCCCGCCGGCGGCCCGGGCGGGCCTTGCCGGTGGCACGGTGCGTCGTTACCTAGGCGCGAAGCCAAATAGAGCGGAGCCGCCGATGCTGTCGATCATCCAGATCCTGCTTCTGATCCTCGACGTGGTCTGGTTCGTGATGATCGCGCACATCATCATGTCCTGGCTCATAAACTTCCAGGTCCTGAACCTGCGCCAGCCGCTGGTGGCGCAGGTCTGGGACGGGCTGACACGGCTTCTCGAGCCGCTCTACGGCCCGATCCGCCGGATCCTGCCGCCCATGGGGGGGCTCGACCTGGCGCCGCTGGTGGCGCTCATCGCGGTCTATGCGCTGAGGATCGTGCTGATCAACAACGCGCCGGCCTTCTACTGATCGCGGGCGCCTGCATCCGACGGTGCGCCGGCGTATCTGAAAAAGCAAAGAAGGGCGGTTGCCGGGCCCGGCCCGGGCGCCCGATGCGCGAGGACAGGCCGCGATGAGCGATCCCGCCCCCACCGCCGCGACCGACAGCGCGGCGCTCCTGCGCTCGGTGTTCGGCTTCGACGGATTCCGCCCCGGGCAGGGCGAGATCGTGGATGCCGTGGCCGGGGGAGCCCCGGTGCTGGCGATCATGCCCACGGGGGGCGGCAAGTCCCTGTGCTACCAGTTGCCCGCGCTGATGCGCGACGGCCTGACGCTGGTGGTCTCGCCGCTGATCGCGTTGATGCGCGACCAGGTGCGCAGCCTCAAGGAGGCGGGCGTGGCCGCCGGCGCGCTGACCAGCGCCAATACCGACGAGGAGACGCGCGAGGTCTTCGACCGGATCGAGGACCGGAGCCTGAAGATCCTCTACCTCGCGCCGGAGCGGCTGGGCTCGGCCGCCGCGACGCTCAGGCGCGCCGGGGTGGGCCTGATCGCGGTGGACGAGGCCCATTGCGTGAGCCAGTGGGGCCACGACTTCCGCCCCGACTACCTCAGGATCGGGGAGTTGCGCCGCTCGTTGGGCGTGCCGCTGGCGGCCTTCACGGCGACGGCGGACGCCGAGACGCGGGGCGAGATCGTCACCCGGCTGTTCGACGGGGCCGAGCCCAAGATGTTCCTGCAAGGCTTCGACCGGCCCAACATCCACCTCGCGTTCCGCCCCAAGGACAAGCCGCGCCAGCAGATCCTGGCCTTCGCGGATGCGCGCAAGGGGCAGTCGGGCATCGTCTATTGCGGCACCCGGGCGCGGACGGAGACCCTGGCCGACGCGCTGTCGCGCGAGGGGCACGCGGCGCTGGCCTATCACGGCGGGATGGAGGCCGGGGACCGCCGCCGGGTGGAGGAACGCTTCGCCATCGAGGACGGGCTGATCGTCTGCGCCACGGTGGCCTTCGGCATGGGGGTGGACAAGCCCGACATCCGGTGGGTGGCCCATGCCGACCTGCCCAAGTCGATCGAGTCCTACTACCAGGAGATCGGGCGGTCCGGGCGCGACGGGGCGCCGGCGGAGACGATGACGCTCTACGGTCCCGACGACATCCGCCTGAGGCGGAGCCAGATCGACGAGGGGGCCGCGCCCCCCGAGAGGAAGGCGGCCGATCACGGCCGGCTCAACGCGCTCCTGGGGCTGGCCGAGGCGCTGGGGTGCCGCCGGCGGCGGCTGCTGGCGTATTTCGGCGAGGCCCCCGAGAGCGATTGTGGCCATTGCGACCTGTGCGACCGCCCGCCCGAGACCTTCGACGGGACCGAGCCGGTGCGGATGGCACTGTCGGCGATCCTGCGCACGGAAGAGCGGTTCGGCACCGGGCATCTGATCGACGTGCTGACGGGCAAGACCACCGACAAGGTGCGCGCGAAGGGCCACGACGGCCTGCCGACCTTCGGCGTGGGGCGCGCGTGGCAGGCGCGGCAGTGGCAGGCGATCTTTCGGCAGATGATGGGGCGCGACCTGGTCCGTCCCGACTCCGAGCGCCACGGCGCGCTGAGGATGACGCAAGGGGCGCGCCCGATCCTGCGCGGCGAGGAGGCGATCGAGCTCAGGCGCGACGTGATGGCCGCGCCCGACCGGCCCGCGCCCAAGCAGATGGTCTCGGAGGAGGACGCGCCGCTCCTGTCGGCGCTGAAGGCCAAGCGGCGCGCGCTGGCCGAGGCGGCGGGGGTGCCCGCCTACGTGATCTTCACCGACCGGACGCTGATCGAGATGGCCGAGAGGAAGCCCGCCACCCTGGACGGGATGGCGGGGATCTCGGGCGTGGGGGCCACCAAGCTGGAGCGCCACGGACGCGCCTTCCTGGAGGTGATCGCGGGCCCCCAGGAGGACACCCACCCCGCCCGGCGCAGGATCGCGGGGCGCGCGGCGGGGGGCGTCTATGACCGCTTGGCGGAGGCGCAGACGCGGCTGGCGCGGGGCGAGGACGGAACCGGCAAGCCCATGTCCTGCACCGCCGCGACCCTGCGCTGGATCGCGGAGCGGTGCCCGACCAGCGCCGGGGAGATGGCGCGCGCGCCGGGATTGTCGGAGGCGCGGATGGAGCGGTTCGGAGAGGCGTTCCTGGAAGTGTGCCGGGGTTGAGGCGGCGGCCGGCGGGGCCTATCTGGGCGGACCAGACCCCCGGAGGTGCCGCCCCATGCTGATCGCCGTCTCGCCCGCCAAGAAGCTCGACTGGACCGAGAGGGACGTGGCGACCACCGCGCCGCGCATGGCCGACCAGGCCGCGATCCTGGCCGAGCGGGCCCGGGCGCTGTCGGCCGGCGACCTCAAGGAGCTGATGAAGATCAGCGACGCGCTGGCGCGGCTCAATGCCGAGCGGTTCGCCGAGTGGCGCGCCGACCCGGCACCCGATGCGGTGCGTCCCGCCGCCTGGGCGTTTTCCGGCGATACCTACAAGGGGCTGGAGATGGCGACGCTGGACGAGGCGGCGGTCGAGTTCGCCGACCGGCACCTGCGCATCCTGTCGGGCCTTTACGGCGTGCTGCGGCCGCGCGACGCGATCCAGCCCTACCGACTGGAGATGGGCAGCCGGCTGAAGACGGAGCGGGGGCGCAACCTCTACGAGTTCTGGGGCGCGCGGATCTCGGCGGCGCTGGCAGCCGACGCGCGCGCGGCCGGAACGGACGTGGTGGTGAACTGCGCCAGCCAGGAATATTTCGGCGCCGTGGACGAGGATGCGCTGGGTCTGCGCGTGATCACGCCGCGTTTCCTCGACGAGAAGGGCGGCGAGGCGAAGGTGATCTCGTTCCATGCCAAGCGGGCGCGGGGCGCCATGGCGCGGTTCGTGTGCGAGAACCGGATCACCGATCCCGAGGCGCTGAAGGACTTCGACGCGGGCGGCTATGCCCACGCGCCCGAATGGTCCGAGCCCGACGCGCCGGCCTTCTACCGTTCGGCTGAGGCCGCCGCGACAGCCTAAGCGGGCCCTCGAAGCGCGGCGATCCGGTCGGCGAGGTCGGCGCGCGTGAGCGGCTTGACCAGTACGTGGTCGATCCCGGCGGCGTGGATGTCGGCGATGTCGTCGGCCATGGAATGGGCGGTCATGGCGACGATGGGAAGCGGCGCGCGACCCGACGCCGCCTCGGCCGCGCGGATCCGGCGCGCGGCCTCGCGGCCGTCCATGTCCGGCATGGAGATGTCCATCAGGACCAGGTCGGGCGGGCGCGCGGCCACCGCCGCCACCGCCTCGACCCCGTTGCAGGCGATCTCGAGCGACACGCCCAGGGGGGCAAGGAGCTTCTTGAGGATCATGCGGTTGGTGCGGTTGTCCTCGGCCGCGAGGATGCGGATCGGGGCGGCGGGTGCCGCCCTTGGCCCCGGGGGCGTGGCGAGGCCAGGGCAGGATGTCGCGGCCGGAGCGGCCGGGGCGCGGTCGGCCCGGGGCAGGGTCAGCGACAGGGTGAAGACGGAGCCGCCGCCCGGGCGGGGACGGTGGGCGATGTCGCCTGCCATCAGCTCGGCCAGGCGGCGGCAGATCGCCAGGCCGAGCCCGGCGCCGTCGTGGGAGCGGGTGCAGTCCTCCTCCCCTTGGGCGAAGCCGGCGAAGATGCGGAGTGCCTCCTCCTCGGGGATGCCGGGGCCGGTATCGGCGACCGCGATCTTGAGCCGGGTGTGGCCGGGGCCGTCGGGCGCGGAGCCGACCGAGAGCGCGACCTGGCCGCAGGGCGTGAACTTGAGGGCGTTGGCCAGAAGGTTGGTCAGGATCTGGCGCAGGCGGCGAGCGTCGCCCGAGAGCGCGGGCGGCAGGCCGGGAGCGAGGTCGAGGACCAGGTCGAGCCCCTTGTGGTGCGCGGCGGCGGCGAAGGAGCGCAGCGTGTCGCCGGCGAGCCGGGCGGGGTCGAACGGCTCGGGCGAGAGCGTCGTCAGCCCCGACTCGCTGTTCGAGAAGTCGAGGATGTCGTCGACTAGCGTCAGCAGGGCCGTGGCCGAATCGCGCAAGGTGGCGGCGAAGCGGGGCGCCTCGCCGCCCGCGCCCACCGTCTCGACCAGCAGCTCGGCCATGCCGACGATGCCGTGGACGGGGGTGCGGATCTCGTGGCTCATGTTGGACAGGAAGGCGCTCTTGGCGCGGGCCGCAGCCTGGGAGGCACGGTGGAGGCGGCACAGCTCCTCCTGCTGGCGCTTGAGCTCGGTGATGTCGATGCGCAGGCTCGCGGCGCCGCCATCTGGCGTCTTGAGCTCCACCAGCCGCACCCAGCGGCCATCGGAGAGCTGCTGCTCGAACGTGTGCTCGGCGGCGGCGGCGCGGCGGTCGAGCCGTTCCTCCAGCCAGGCCTCCTCCCGGCCCAGGGCGTCGGTGTAGCGGCCTGCGCGCAACCCCTCGCGCAGCATGTCGGCAAAGCTGATGCCGGGCCGGATGCACAGGCCGGTGTCCCCGAAATGCTCGCGGAAGGCGCGGTTGCACATCACCAGCCGGTCGTTGTGGTCGAACACCACGAAACCGTCGGGGATCGCCTCGATCGCGGCCATGGTCCGGCGCATGTCGGTCTGGTTCACCGCGAGGGTGACGATGCCGCCGCAGGGCAGGCGCCGGTCGATCAGGCTGACCATCTGCCCGTTCCACAGGGTCAGCAATTCGGGCGCGATCGGCCCGTTCCGCCAGCGCGAGACGACGTGCTCCACCCAGCCCGCGCCGTGGGGGGAGGGGTCGATCACGCCCTCGTCGTAGAGCAGCTGGGCCACCCGGGAGAAGGGAATGCCCGGGCGCATCTCCTCCAGCCCGTCGAAGATCGACAGGTAGGCCTGGTTGGCCACGACCAGCCGGTGGTCGGCGTCGAAGATGGCGAACCCGTCGCGGATGGTCTGCAGCGCCGACCAGATCCTGTCCGCGTCCTCCGGTGTTCCGCCCGCCGGGGCGGGGGGCGTGCGGTCCTGGCGCAGCGCCCCGGCCTCGGCGCGCAGGCGCCCGAGCTCGTCGCGCTTGGCCGCGATCTCGCGGTCGAGGCGGGCGATGCGTTGCCGCCGCCCGCAGAGCCGGCGGCGCTGCAACGACAGCCGCCGGTCCGCGGCGAGGCGGGCCCGGCGCTCGGCCGTGACGTCAACTGGTGAACTGGTCATGCGGCAGGGCCCGGATCGATACGGGGACCAGCCTTGCCGGGCCGTGGTGAAGGCGGAGTTAAGGTCGGCCCGCCCCGGCGTGCGCCGGGGCGGGGTCGTTGCCGGGGCGGGGTCGTTGCCGGGTCGAGGCCGGTCAGATCCGCTCGATCGCCAGGGCGATGCCCTGCCCGCCGCCGATGCACATGGTCACCAGCGCCAGGGCGGTATCCGAGCGCTCCAGCTCGTACATCGCCTTGACGGTCAGGATCGCGCCGGTGGCGCCCACCGGGTGACCCAGGGCGATGGCGCCGCCGTTGGGGTTCACCCGCTCGGGGTCCAGCCCCAGCTCGCGGGTTACGGCGACGGCCTGGGCGGCGAAGGCCTCGTTCGATTCGATCACGTCGAAATCGCCCACCGTCAGGCCGGTGCGCTCGCACAGGGAGCGCACGGCTGGGATCGGGCCCAGCCCCATGACCTGGGGGCGCACGCCCGAATGGGCATAGCCCCGCACCCGGAAGCGCGGGTTCAGGCCCGCGGCCCGGGCCGCCTCGCCGCGCGCGAGGAGAAGGGCGGCAGCCCCGTCGTTGATGCCGCTGGCATTGCCGGCGGTGACGGTGCCGTCCTTGGCGAAGGCGGGGCGCAGGCCGGCGAGGCGCTCGGCGGAGGTGTCCTTGGGGTGCTCGTCGCGGGCGAAATCCACCGTGTCGCGCTTCTGGCGGACCTCGACGGGCACGATCTCGCGCTGGAAGCGGTCTTCGGCCATGGCGGTGGCGGCGCGGGTCTGGGAGGCGAGCGCGAAGTCGTCCTGGGCCTCGCGGGAGATGCCGTGCTCCTGCGCCACGTTCTCGGCGGTGACGCCCATGTGGCCGGTGCCGAAGGGACAGTTGAGCGCGCCCAGCATCATGTCCTTGGGCGCCACGTCGCCCATCTTGTGGCCCCAGCGCGCCTCGGTCAGGGCATAGGGGGAGCGGCTCATGGCCTCGGCCCCGCCGGCGAGGGCGATGTCGGCGTCGCCCATGGCGAGGTTCTGGACCGCGCTGACGATGGCCTGGGCCCCCGAGCCGCACAGGCGGTTGACGTTCATCGCCGGCGTCGTCTCGGGGATGCCGGCCTCTATCGCCGCGACGCGGGAGAGATACATGTCGCGCGGCTCGGTGTTGATCACGTGGCCAAAGGCGACGTGGCCGACCTGGGCGCCGTCGGCTCCGGCGCGCTCCAGCGCGGCGCGGGCCACGGTGGCGGCCAGGTCGATCGGGGGCGTGCCCGAGAGCGCGCCGCCGAAGGTACCGACGGCCGTGCGGGCGCCGGACAGGATCACGATATCGTCGAGCATTTGGTCCTCCTCTTCGCCCGGGGAGACTGCACGGGGCCGCCGGGGGCGGCAAGGCGGCGCGGACGCGGGCGATCACGACATCGGGATCGGGCCCGCCTCGCACGGGCTGGGCGCTTTCGCGACGGCGCGGCGCGACCTAAGGTGAACTGCGGAAAGACACCTTGAACGGGAATACCGATGCCGCGTCTCCTTTGCGTCCAGATCGCCCTGTCCCTGGCCGTGAGCGCGGGGGCCGGCGCCGCGGCCCAGGATGCCTCGCTCAGGCCCGAGCCACGGGAGGAGGCCTCGGCCGAGCCGCTGCTGCCGCCCGGCGCGCCGCGGGCGCGGCCCGAGGAACGGCCCTCCGGGGCCGTCGCGCCCGAGCAGGCGGGATTCGACGCGTGGCTGGCGCAGTTCCGGGGGCGGGCCCTGACCCAGGGCTTGCCCGCGGATGTGGTGGACCGCGCGTTGACGGACATTTCCTACGATCAGGAGGTGATCCGGCGCGACCGCAACCAGAGCGAGTTCACCAAGACGATCTGGGACTACCTCGACACGGCCGTGTCGGAGACCCGCGTGGCGAACGGGCGCGCCGCGCTCGCCGCGAACGCGGCCACGCTGGACGAGATCGAGGCGCGCTACGGCGTCGAGCGGGAGGTGGTAACGGCGATCTGGGGCCTCGAATCGGCCTATGGCACCTACAGGGGGCGCACCAACATCATCGAGGCGCTGGCGACGCTGGCCTATGACGGGCGGCGCGGCGCGTTCTTCGAGAGCCAGCTCGTCGCGGCGCTGAAGATCCTCGAGGCGGGCGACGTGGACCGGCCCGGCCTCACGGGAAGCTGGGCGGGGGCCATGGGCCACACCCAGTTCATCCCGACCTCCTACCTCGTGCACGCGGTGGACTTCACCGGTGACGGGGTGCGCGACATCTGGGGCGACGACCCCACCGACGCCCTGGCCTCCGCCGCCGCCTATCTCTCCCGCCATGGCTGGACGGAGGGACAACCCTGGGGCGTGGAGGTGCGCGTGGCCGAGGGCTTCGACTATCGCCTCGCCCGGCGCGGCGAGACGCGGATGCCGTCCGACTGGGCCGAGCTGGGCGTGGTGGGCATGGACGGGCAGGCGGTGCCCGACCATGCGCCGGCCTCGGTGCTGCTGCCGGCGGGATCGGAGGGGGCGGCGTTCCTGGTCTTTCCGAACTTCCGGGTGCTGGAACGCTACAACACCGCCGACGCCTACGTGATCGGGGTGGGCCACCTGGCCGACCGGATCGGCGGCGCCGCGCCGCTGGAGGGGGACTGGCCGCGCGGGGACCGCGCCCTGAGCCGCGACGAGCGCGAGGAGCTGCAACGCCGGCTGACGGCGGCGGGGTTCGACACCCAAGGGGTGGACGGGCGGATCGGGCCGCTGACCGTGTCCGCCGTGCGCGCCTTCCAGCGCGACAGCGGCATGGTGCCCGACGGATATGCCTCCCTGCGCCTCCTGCGGGCGCTACAGGAGGGGTGACGGCCGGAACCCGCGCGAGGCGTCCCCCATGCGCATGGCGCGTGCGGGGTGGCGGGACCATCGCCCGGCGTTGGCCCCGCCGATCTTCACGACGCGCGCCGGGGCCTGATCTTCTTCAGGTCCGACTGGACATCGATGTTGCGCATCAGCCCGGCTTCGCTCAGGGGCATCTCGGGGTTCATGTCGGCCACGACGGTCATGCGGCCGTCCGTTTCCAGGATGACCCACTGGACCTCTTCGAGGTTGGTGTAGCCCTGTTCGCGCAGGCGGGCGAACAGTTCGTCCTCCGAAATACGCTCGGCCCGCATGGCGCCGTCGACCAGTTCGCCGTCATGGACGAGCAGGCGCGGCATCGGCTTGACTACCCATGCAAGCCTCGGAACTTTCAGGACGAGCCACGTGGTGAGCCATTGGCACAGTCCGAGGACTCCCATGGCCACCAGCGAGTCGGCGATCGAGACGTCCTTGAGAAGAATTCCCGAGGATAGGAGGCTGCCCATCGCAACGGCGATGATCCAGTCGAAATTGTTCATCTGAGCGGTGGTTCGTTTGCCCAAGAGCCGGGTGAGCAGGATGACGTAGGCGAAAAACACGATCGCGCCGATGACGACGGAGCCGATGCGGTTCCAGTCGTTGAACCAAAGGTGAATCGTCGGGTCGTTCACGGGTAGAACCTCCTGCCTGGGTCCGTCCTCCTAGATCCTGCGGACGTGCGGCCGCAGCGTGTTCTTTGGTCGCAGCGGGCATGCCGGCGGAAACGGTTGGGGGGGCGCCACGACTGGCCGGGCCGGCACGACGCCCCCGGCTCCCCCCCGTGAAGCCGCGTTCGCGTGGGGGGCTACGGTGTGCCGCGTCGGCGCGACCGGGTGATCAGCCGATGGCCCCGCGCGGGCCGGGGCCGACCTGGGCGCGGTGCAGCATGAGGTGATCGAGCATCACCGCCGCCGCCATCGCCTCGGCCACCGGGACGGCGCGGATGCCCACGCAAGGGTCGTGGCGGCCCTTGGTGACGATCTCGGCCGGTTCGCCCGACCTGGTGATCGTGGCCCGCGTCGTCAGGATCGACGAGGTGGGCTTGACCGAGAAGCGCACGATGATGCCCTGCCCCGTGGAGATGCCGCCCAAGATGCCGCCCGCGTGGTTGGAGGCGTATTCCGGGCCATCCGCGCCCATGCCGATCTCGTCGGCGTTCTGACTGCCGGTCAGGGCGGCGGCGGCCATGCCCTCTCCGATCTCGACGCCCTTAACCGCGTTGATGGACATGCACGCGGCCGCGAGGTCGGTATCGAGCTTGGCGTAGATCGGCGCGCCGAGGCCGGCAGGCGCGCCCGCGATGCGGATCTCGATCGCGGCGCCGACGGAATCGCCGGACTTGCGCAGCTCGTCGAGATAGGCGGCGAAGGTCTCGGCCGCGTTCGCGTCGGGCGTCCAGAACGGGTTGCGGGCGATTTCGTCCATGTCGAGCGCCGCGCGGTCGATGTGGTGGGGGCCCATCTGGACCATGTAGGCGGTGACGGTCATGTCGGGGGCGAGGCGGGCGAGCACGGCGCGGGCGACACCGCCGGCGGCCACCCGCGCGGCCGTCTCGCGCGCCGAGGAGCGCCCGCCGCCCCTTGGATCGCGGATGCCGTATTTCTGCCAGTAGGTGATGTCGGCATGGCCGGGGCGGAACTTCTCGGCGATGTCGGAATAATCCTTCGACCGCTGGTCGGTGTTGCGGATCATGAGCTGGATCGGCGTGCCGGTCGTCTCGCCCTCGTAGACGCCCGACAGGATCTCCACCGCGTCGGCCTCGCGCCGCTGGGTGGTGTACCTGTTCTGGCCGGGCTTGCGACGGTCGAGCCATGTCTGGATATCGGCCTCCGACAGGGGCACGCCCGGCGGGCAGCCGTCGACGGTGGCCCCGAGCGCCGGCCCGTGGCTCTCGCCCCAGGTGGTGACGCGGAAGAGGTGGCCGTAGGTGTTCAGGCTCATGGGCGGGCTCCCTCTGGCACGGTGCTTGGGCCCGCTGGTTAGGCCAAGGCCCGCGCCCCCGCAATGGCGGGCCTTGCCCGGAGGGGCGGGGCCGTTAGGTTGCTGCGGGACTCGGGGTGCCCCGGAAGGGCTGAGACGCGCGAGGGCGCGAACCCGTCGAACCTGACCCGGCTCGCACCGGCGGAGGGAAGGTCGCCGTGACGCCCGCCCCTGACCGTAGAGCAAGATTGGAGGCGCGATGCGGCGGATGATCCTTGGGCTTGCGGCACTGGCCGCCCCGGCGGGGGCGGCGGCGCAGGAGCGTCCGGTCCTGACGGTCTATACCTACGACAGCTTCGTGTCGGACTACGGCCCCGGGCCGGAGATCGCCGCCCGCTTCGAGGACCGCTGCGGCTGCGACGTGGCGTTCACGGCCCAGGGCGACGGGGCGGCCCTGCTGTCGCAGTTGAGGCTTGAGGGGCCGCGCACCGAGGCCGACGTGGTGCTGGGGCTCGACACCAACCTCGTCGCCGAGGCGGCGGCCACCGGCCTCTTCGCGACGTCGGAGATCGGCGAGGTGGCGTGGGACCTGCCGGTGCCGTGGGACGACCCGGTCTTCGTGCCCTACGACTGGGGCTGGTTCGCCTTCGTCCACCGCGCCGGGTTCGAGGCACCGGGATCGCTGCGCGAGCTGGCCGAGAGCGACGCCACGATCCTGATCGAGGACCCGCGATCCTCCACCCCCGGCCTGGGCCTGCTCCTGTGGGTGAGGGAGGCTTACGGCGACGAGGCCGGTGCGATCTGGGAGGGGCTGGCCGACAACATCGTCACCGTCACGCCGGGCTGGTCGGAGGCCTACAACCTGTTCCTGGAGGGGGAGGCGGACATGGTGCTGAGCTATACCACCTCGCCCGCCTACCACCTGATCGAGGAAGGCGACGCGGGCTTCGCCGCCGCGCGTTTCGAGGAGGGGCATTACCTGCAGGTGGAGGTCGCCGCCGCCGTGGAGGGCTCGGCCGAGCTGGCCCTGGCGCGGGAGTTCCTGGCGTTCCTGGCCGAGCCGGCGGTGCAGTCGGTCCTGCCGACGACCAACTGGATGTATCCCGCCAAGGTGCCCCCCGGCGGGCTTCCTGAAGGGTTCGAGACGCTGATCGAGCCCGGCGAGACCTTGCTGGTGCCGCCCCCCGACGTGCCGGCCGCCAGCGAGGAGGCCCTGACCACGTGGCTCGCCGCCCTCGGACGCTGACGGTACTGGGCGTCGGCGCCAGCGTCGCGGTGGCGGCGCTGGTCCTGGGCGCGCTGGCCGCGATCCTCGTGCGGGCGGGGGGCTTCGCCGGGCTCAGGCCCTCCGACTGGGGGGCGGTGCGGTTCACCCTGTGGCAGGCGGCGCTGTCGGCGCTCCTGTCGGTGGGCCTGGCGGTGCCGGTGGCGCGCGGGCTGGCGCGGCGGCGGTTCCCGGGGCGGGGCCTTCTGGTCACGCTGATGGGGGCGCCGTTCATCCTGCCGGTGATCGTGGCGATCCTGGGGTTGCTGACCGTGTTCGGGCGCGGCGGCTGGGTCAACGACGCACTGGGGGCCGTGGGCCTGCCGCCGGTCGGCATCTACGGCGCGCATGGGGTGATCCTGGCGCATGTCTTCTTCAACCTGCCGCTGGCCACGCGGCTGATCCTGCAAGGCTGGCAGGACATTCCCGCCGAGCGGTTCCGGCTGGCGGCGAATCTGGGGCTGTCGCCGGCCCGGATCGCGCGGCTGATCGAGTGGCCGATGCTGCGCGCCACGCTGCCCGGGGCGCTGCTGGTGGTGTTCGTGGTCTGCACCACGAGCTTCGCCGTGGCGCTGACGCTGGGGGGCGGGCCGCGGGCGACCACGATCGAGCTGGCGATCTACCAGGCGTTCCGGTTCGACTTCGACCTCGGGCGCGCGGCGGCGCTGGCGCTGCTGCAACTCGCCGTGACGGCGGTGGCGGGGTTGGTCGCCCTGCGCGCGACCATGCCCGAGGCGGTGGGACGGGGGCTCGACCGGCCCGTGCAGCGCTGGGACCGGGTGCCGCCCTGGGCGGACGTTGCCTGGATCGCGTTGGCGGCGGCGTTCCTGCTCGCCCCGCTCGCGGCGCTGGCCCGGCGCGGGATGCCCGCGCTCACCGACCTGCCCGCGCCGGTGTGGCAGGCGGCGGGCCGGTCGGTGGCGGTGGCGGCCGTCTCGGCGCTGGTCTGCGTGGCGATGGCGGTGGCGATCGCCGTCGCGGCGGCGCGGCTGGGCGGGGCGCGCGCCACCGCCGTGGAACTGGCGGGCATGCTGGGCCTGGCGGCCTCGCCCCTGGTGCTGGGCACCGGGCTCTTCATCGTGACCTACCCGTATGTGCGGCCGCAGGACGCGGCCCTGGCGGTGACGGCCGTGGTGAACGCGGCGATGGCGCTGCCCTTCGCCCTGCGCGCGCTGGTCCCGGCGGTGGCGCGGGTGGAGGCGGAGTACGGCAGGCTGGCCGACGCGCTGGGCCTGCGGGGGGCGGCGCGGATGCGTCGGTTGGTGCTGCCGCGCATCCGCCGGCCCCTGGGTTTCGCCGCCGGGCTGGCGGCGGCGCTGTCGATGGGGGACCTCGGCGTGATCGCGCTCTTCGCCGACCCCGGGAGCGCGACCTTGCCGCTGCAGCTCTATCGCCTGATGGGGGCCTACCGGATGGACGAGGCGGCGGGCGCGGCCCTGCTCCTGCTGGGCCTGAGCCTGGCGGCGTTCTGGATCTGCGATAGGGGAGGGCGCGTCGATGCTGACGCTTGACCGGGCGGTGGCGCGGCTGCCGGACTGGACGCTCGCCGCCGACCTGTCGGTGGAGCGCGCCGCGCAGGTGGCGGTGATGGGCCCGTCGGGGGCCGGCAAGTCGACCCTGTTGGCGGCGATCGGGGGATTCGTGCCGCTGTCGGCGGGGCGGATCACCTGGGACGGGGTGCGGATCGACACCCGCGCGCCCGCCGAGCGCCCCGTGGCGACCATCTTCCAGGACGACAACCTGTTCCCGCACCTGAGCGCGTTCGAGAATGTCGGCCTGGGGATCGCGCCCAACCGGCGGCTGGTCGGGGCCGAGCGCGACCGGGTGGAGGACATGCTGGCCCGCGTCGGGCTGGAGGGGATGGGCGCGCGCAAGCCCGCCGCCCTGTCGGGGGGCGAGCAGAGCCGGGTGGCGCTGGCGCGCGCGGTGCTGCAGGACCGTCCCGTGATCCTGCTGGACGAACCCTTCGCCGCCCTGGGCCCGGCGCTCAAGGCCGAGATGATCGACCTGGTGTCGGAGCTGGCCGGCGCGCGGGGGCGCACGGTGCTGATGGTGACCCACGATCCGCGCGATGCGCGGCGGCTCGGGGGCGACACGATCCTGGTGGCCGAGGGGCGCGCCGAGCCGCCCGCGCCGACCGGGGCGCTGCTGGCCAAGCCGCCACCCGCGCTGGCCGCGTATCTGGGACAGGTGGAAGCGCGGGGCTCGAACGCTTATCTGCCCCCCGGACCGGGACGGGAGCGGACATGATCGGCGACATCGGCAGGCAGATCGGGGCACGGGTCGATACCGTGACCGGCGCGTTCCGCGATCCCGCGATCCGGCTGGGCGTCACGGGCCTGAGCCGGGCGGGCAAGACGGTGTTCATCACCTCGCTGGTGGCCAACCTGCTGGAGCGCGGCCGGATGGGGGGCCTGCGCGCCGCGTCGGAGGGGGCGATCCGGGCCGCCTACCTGGAGCCGCAGCCCGACGACACGCTGCCGCGCTTCGACTACGAGACGCATCTCGACGCGATGACCGGCCCCGATCCGCGCTGGCCCGAGAGCACGCGGGCGATCAGCCAATTGCGCCTGTCGTTCCGCGTCCAGCCGACGGGGCTGCTGGCGGGGCTGACGGGGCCGCGCACCCTGCACCTCGACATCGTGGACTATCCCGGCGAGTGGCTGCTGGACCTGGCGCTCCTGGAGAAGGACTATGCCGCGTGGTCGGCCGAGGCGCTGGAGCGCGCCCGGGCACGGCCCTTCGCCGCGGATGCCGTGGCCGCGGTGGAGGGCGCCGACCCCTCCGCGCCCTTCGACGACGTGGCCGCGGCGCGGCTGGCCTCGGCCTGGACGGACTACCTCTCGGCGGCGCGGGAGGCGGGGTATTCCGACTGCACGCCGGGCCGCTTCCTGTTGCCCGGGGACATGGCGGGATCGCCGGCCCTGACCTTCGCGCCGCTGCCCCCCGGCGGGGGCAAGGGGAGCCTCGGCGCGGAGTTCACGCGCCGCTTCGAGGCCTACAAGCGGGAAGTGGTGCGGCCGTTCTTCCGCGCGCATTTCGCCCGGATCGACCGGCAGGTGGTGCTGGTGGACGCGCTGGGCGCGATCCACGCCGGACCCCGCGCGCTGGAGGACCTGAGGACCACCATGGCCGACATCCTGGGCGCGTTCCGCCCCGGTCGCAATGCGTTCCTGTCGGAGATCTTCCGCGGGCGGCGGGTGGAGCGGATCCTGTTCGCCGCCACCAAGGCCGACCACCTGCACCATACCCAGCACGGGCGGCTGGCGCGGATCATGGAGGCGCTGGTGGACGAGGCGCGCAGGCGGGCGGACTTCGCCGGCGCGCGCACCGCTGCCATGTCCCTGGCGAGCCTGCGCGCGACGACCGAGGACCGCGTGACCCACGACGGAGAGACGCTCGACGTGGTGCGCGGCGTGACCGAGGATGGCAAGCGCGCGGCCTTCTATCCCGGCGAGCTGCCGGATGACCCCCAGCGCCTGCTCTCCCAGGGCCGCCAGGGGGCGGAAGGGTGGCTCGACGCCGATTTCGACGTCATGCGGTTCGTCCCCCAGGGCGGCGTGCGCAGCGGCGAAGGGCCGCCCCATATCCGGCTGGACCGGGCGGCGGAGTTTCTCGTGGGGGACCGGATGTGACCGGGCGCGCCGCCGGGCCGGGGCGCGGGATGCGAGCGAAGGCCGAGCGTATTTCGAAAAGCAAAGAAGGAGGGCGCGCGCGATGAGCCGCAGGTCCGGGCCGATCCTGTTCGAGGACGGGGCCGAGGAGGAGGCCGGGCGGGAGCGCGCCTCGCCGCTGGAGGCACCGCCCGTCCCCGATGCCGACCCCGCCCCCTCGGGGCAGGCGATGCGCACCATGGCGGCGCTGGCCGCGCGCAAGCCCTCGGCGCTGGGGCGCTGGTTCCGCCGGTCGCTGGGGGCGCTCGTGGCGTTCCTGGTGGGCACCGCGGCCTGGGCGTGGATCGGGGCGCTGATCGAGCGCAGCGCGGCGCTGGGCTGGGTCGCGGTGGCGCTGATCGCGGCGGTGGCGGTGACGACGCTGGGCCTCGCGTTCAGGGAGGCGCGGGCGCTGATGCGCCTGACGCGGGTGGCCGAGTTGCAGGCCCAGGCGGCCGTGGCGCTGAAATCCGCCGAGATGGGCCCCGCGCGGGCGGTGGCCGACCGGCTCGCCGCGCTCTATGCCGGGCGCGCCGAGCTGGAATGGGGCCTGCGGCGGCTGGGGGAGCGCCGCGACGACGTGTTCGACCCCGATGCCCTGCTGGGCCTGGCGGAGGCGGAGCTGCTCAGGCCGCTGGACATGGCCGCGCGGGCCGAGGTGGAGGCGGCGGCGCGCCAGGTCGCGGCGGTCACCGCGGTGGTGCCGCTGGCCTTCGCCGACGTGGCCGCGGCCTTCGTGTCGAACCTGCGGATGATCCGCCGCATCGCCGAGATCTATGGCGGGCGGGCCGGCACGCTGGGGGCGTGGCGGCTGACGCGGGCCGTCTTCGCCCACCTCGTCGCCACCGGCGCGGTGGCGGTGGGAGACGACCTGATCGGGTCGGTGGCGGGGGGCTCGGTCCTGTCCCGGGTGAGCCGCCGCTTCGGCGAGGGGATCGTGAACGGTGCGCTGACGGCGCGGGTGGGCGTCGCGGCGATCGAGGTCTGCCGGCCGCTGCCCTTCGGCACCGAGCCACGCCCCCAGGTCCACAAGCTGATCGGCAGTGCCATGTCGAACCTGTTTCCCAAGTCGCGCGGGGGAGACTAGGCCGGAATTGTCCGCGCCCGCCCGGTGATGGCCCGATCGGACGGGGCATTGTCGCCGGCCGGCCCGGAAAATACGCGCCAAGGCGCGCGGACTTTGCAACCGCGGGGCGGCATGCGGCATTGTGACTCCACATCCTTTCGTTCCGGGTCCCCCTTCCGTGCAGACATCCAAGCCGCAGACCGTCGTCGACCCCCGGCCCATAGACCCCGAAGGTCTGTCTCCGGAACTGGCCCGCGCCACGTCGGTGCGCGAGTTGCAGCGTATCCGCGCGATGCTGACGGTCGTGGTTCTGATCGGCGTGACGATCGCCATGTTCTTCGCCCGCGACGTGATGCTGCCCCTGATCCTGGGCGCGATGCTGGCGCTGACCCTGTCGCCGGTGATCCGGGCACTGGGACGCGCGGGCCTGCCCGCGCCGCTATCGGCGGCCTCGCTGATCTTGACCCTGGGCGCGGTCCTCGGCGTGGCGGGCTACGCCATGAGCGGGCCGGTCTCCACCTGGGTGGCGGAGGCACCGGCGCTTGGCGCGCAGGTGCAGGAACGGCTGGCGGGACTGCTGGCCTCGGTCGAGCAGGTCAAGGAGGCCTCCGACCAGGTGGAGGAGATGGCCTCCCAGGCGGGCGACGGCAGCGTGCAGCAGGTGACCTTGGCGCAGCCGGGGATACTCAACTCGGCGGCGAGCTACGCCGCGAGCATCGGCACGACCGTGTCGGTGGCGCTGGTGCTGGCGTTGTTCATCCTCGCCTCGGGCGACATGTTCTATGCCAAGATCGTGGAGGCCTATCCGCGGCTGAGCGAGAAGAAGCGGGCGCTCAAGATCGTCTATGGCGTCGAGCGGGCGATCTCGAGCTACCTGCTGACGATCACGATCATCAACGCCGGGCTGGGGCTGGCCGTGTTCGCGCTGATGTGGGCGATCGGGCTGCCCAACGCGTATATCTGGGGCTTCGTGGCGTTCATCTTCAACTTCCTGCCGTTCCTCGGCGCGATCGCGGGCGTGGCGCTGGTGGGGCTCTATTCCGTGGTGACACTGGAGCCCCTTGGGCACGCGCTGCTCGCGCCCGCGCTCTACCTCGCGGCAACCTCGGTGGAGGGGCAGTTGGTCACGCCCACGATCCTTGGCCGGCGGCTGAAGCTCAACACCGTGTCGGTCTTCGTCACGGTGGTATTCTGGGGCTGGCTGTGGGGCATTGCGGGGGCGCTGATGGCGGTGCCGTTCCTGGTGATCGTCAAGGTGATCTGCGACAACGCGGACAGCCTGCGGACCCTGGGCAACTTCCTGGGCTCGGCCGACACGCGCATCGCCGCGCGGGAGCCCGAGGCGGAGGCGATGCCCGCGGCCCGGTGACCTGGGTGCCCGACATGGCCGGGGGCGGCGGGCACCCGGCCGTGTCGGGCCGCTTTACCGGGCCGCGCCTCGGGCGTATAAGGCTGCCCATGTTTTCCAGGTCCGACCTGATATGGCGAATTACCGGCCCGGCGCGCTGAACGCGCCGGGTTTTCGCCGTTTCGACCGATCCGCCTTCCGCCAGATGCCCGAGGACGCCAGACCATGTGCGCCGACACCACCGACCCGAGCCCCGTCCGGGACTACAAGGACACCCTGAACCTGCCCAGGACCGACTTTCCCATGCGGGCCGGCCTGCCCAAGCGCGAGCCGGGCTGGCTGGAGCGGTGGGAAAGGATCGGGATCTACGACCGGCTGCGGGAGCGGGCGGGGGATCGCCCCCCCTTCACGCTCCACGACGGGCCGCCCTATGCCAACGGCAACCTCCATATCGGGCACGCGCTCAACAAGACGATCAAGGACATGGTGGTGCGCTCGCACCAGATGATGGGCCACGACGCGCGCTACATTCCCGGATGGGACTGTCACGGCCTGCCCATCGAGTGGAAGATCGAGGAACGCTACCGCGCCAAGGGCCGCGACAAGGACGAGGTGGACGTGGTGGAGTTCCGCCGCGAATGCCGCGAGTTCGCCGACGAGTGGATCGACCTGCAGCGGGCCGAGTTCAAGCGGCTGGGCGTGACCGGGGCCTGGGACCGGCCCTACCTGACGATGGACTACCACGCCGAGCGGGTGATCGCCGAGGAGTTCCAGACCTTCCTGATGAACGGCACCCTCTACCAGGGGTCGAAGCCGGTGATGTGGTCGCCGGTGGAGAAGACCGCGCTCGCCGAGGCGGAGGTGGAGTACCACGAGAAGGACAGCTTCACCGTGTGGGTGAAGTTCCGCGTGGCCGAGTTCGACCTGCCGGGCGCGCAGATGTCGGACGAGGAACTCGACGACGAAGCGCGCGAGGCCATCGCCACGGCCCAGGAGGAGGCGCGCGAGGCCTTCGAGGGCGCCCATGTGGTGATCTGGACGACGACGCCCTGGACGATCCCGTCGAACCGGGCCGTCACCTACGGCGCTGATATCGACTACGGCCTCTACGAGGTGGTGGACGCGCCCGAGGAGTGCTGGGCTCGGGCCGGCGAGCGGTTCCTGCTGGCCGACAGCCTCGCGGCCGAGACGTTCGCGCGGGCCCGGCTGCAGGATGGCCAGTGGCGGCGCCTGCGCGACGTGACCGGGCCGCAGCTCGCGGCGATGCGCCTGACGCACCCGCTGGCCGGGGCCGAGGGGGCCGAGGGCGAATGGGACGGGCTGCGCGACTTCCGCGCCGCGCCCTTCGTCACCGACGGGGAGGGGACGGGCTTCGTGCACTGTGCGCCGTCCCACGGGATGGACGAGTTCGAACTCTACCGTGAGCTCGGCATGCTGGGCGAGGTCATCACCTATAACGTGATGGAGGACGGCTCCTTCCGCGAGGGGCTGCCCTTCTTCGGCAGCGCGCGGATCG
The DNA here is from genome assembly GCA_947500825.1 of uncultured Paracoccaceae bacterium. Taxonomy (GTDB): domain Bacteria; phylum Pseudomonadota; class Alphaproteobacteria; order Rhodobacterales; family Rhodobacteraceae; genus Palleronia. The sequence continues at coordinate 74,685 of CANMTR010000009.1, forward strand.
TGAAGGAGAACGGCAAGGAAGGCGACGCCAACAAGCGCGTCATCGACAAGCTCGTCGAGGTCGGGGGCTTGCTGGCGCGGGGCAAGATCACCCACTCCTACCCCCATTCGTGGCGCTCCAAGGCGCCGCTCATCTATCGCAACACGCCGCAATGGTTCGCGGCCATCGACAGGCCGGTGGGCGACGGGCAGGACACCTATGGCCGCACGATCCGCGAGCGGGCGCTGCGCTCCATCGACGAGCTGGTGACCTGGACGCCGAAGGCGGGGCGCAACCGGCTCCATTCCATGGTGGAGAACCGCCCCGACTGGGTACTGTCGCGCCAGCGGGCCTGGGGCGTGCCGCTGACCTGCTTCGTGCGGAAGGGTGCTACGCCCGACGACCCGGACTTCCTGCTGCGCGACGAGGCCGTGAACGCGCGCATCCTCGAGGCGTTCGAGGCCGAAGGGGCGGATGCCTGGTACGAGGCGGGCGCGAAGGAGCGGTTCCTCGGGCAGGATCACGACCCCGACGACTGGGAGCAGGTGCGCGACATCCTCGACGTGTGGTTCGATTCGGGCTCCACCCACGCCTTCGTCCTGCGCGACCGCGAGGACGGGACGCTGGACGGCATCGCCGACGTGTACCTGGAGGGCACGGACCAGCATCGCGGCTGGTTCCATTCCTCGCTGCTGCAGGCCTGCGGGACGCTGGGGCGTGCGCCCTACCGCAACGTGGTGACCCATGGTTTCACGCTCGACGCGAAGGGCATGAAGATGTCCAAGTCGAAGGGCAACGTGACCCCGCCTCAGCAGGTGGTGGACCAGTACGGCGCCGACATCCTGCGGCTGTGGGTGGCGCAGTCGGACTACACCGGCGATCTGCGCATCGGCGACGAGATCCTGAAGGGCGTGGCCGACAGCTATCGCCGTCTCAGGAACACCCTGCGATTCCTGCTGGGGAACCTGCCCGACGAGGTGCCGCGGGTCGATCCGGGGGAGATGCCGGAACTGGAACGCTGGGTCCTGCACCGGTTGGCCGAGCTCGACGAGCACGTGCGCGGCCGCTACCGCGCCTTCGACTTCCAGGAGGTGGTGCAGGCGGTGTTCAACTTCGCCACGGTGGAACTGTCCTCGTTCTATTTCGACATCCGCAAGGACGCGCTCTATTGCGACGCGCCGGACGCGCCGCGCCGGCGGGCGGCGGAGGCGGTGCTGGAGATGCTGTTCGAGCGGCTGACCACGTGGCTGGCGCCCGTGCTGCCCTTCACCACGGAGGAGGTCTGGCTGGAGCGGCGGCCGGGCGAGGACTCCTCCGTCCATCTGGTGGACATGCCGGCCACGCCGGTGGAATGGCGCGACGAGGCGCTGGCGCGGCGCTGGGCCGGGCTGCGGCAGGTGCGCCGCGCGGTCACCGCCGCGCTGGAGGTCGCGCGCCGCGACAAGACCATCGGGTCGTCGCTGGAAGCCGCGCCGATCGTCCACGTCGCGGACGAGGACCTCGCCGAGACCCTGCGGGGCCTGTCGTTCGAGGACGTGTGCATCGTCAGCGACCTGCGGGTGACGACCGACCCCGCGCCCGAAGGGGCGTTCAGGTTGCCCGAGGTGGAGGGTGTCGCCGTCGTCTTCGCCCGGGCGGAGGGAGAGAAATGCCAGCGCTGCTGGAAGGTGCTGCCCGACGTGGGCGCGCACGGCCCCGCCCAGGTCTGCGGGCGCTGCGCCTCGGCGCTGGCCGTGAGCGCGTGACCCCGCGTCCCGCCCTGCCGGGCGGGGCGCGGATGCCTTCCGTGGGGCGGCGGACATGCTAGGCTGATCCCGGGGGCGGCCCTGCCGGCCGCCCGAGGGAGGAGCCGCATGACCATATTCGAAAGCGCGAGCCCGGCGCTCGACATCCCACGCGTCACCGTCACCGAGCAGCTCTTTGCCGGGCTGGCGAAGATCGGCGACGACGTCGCCGTCACCGACGGGACCGACGGGCGCAGCCTGACAGGCACGGAGCTGGCCGAGGCGATCCGCCGGCTGGCCGGTGGCCTGACGGCACGGGGCTACGGGCCGGGCCGGACCGTGGCGCTGATGGCGCCCAACATCCCCGAATACGTCACCGTGTTCCATGGCGTCGCCTTCGCCGGGGGGACGGTGACCACCATCAACCCCACCTACACGGCCAACGAGGTCCGCAAGCAGCTGACCGATTCGGGCGCGCAGCTCCTGATCGTGGTCGCGCCCTTCCTGGAGACGGCGCGCGAGGCCGCGCGAGGCACCGCGGTGGAGGAGATCGCGGTGATCGGGCAGGCGGAGGGCGCGACGGCGCTGGCCGATCTGATGGGCGAGCCCCAGGCCGAGCAGGCCCCGGTGGACCCGGCCGAGCACGTGGTGGTCCTGCCCTACTCGTCGGGCACGACCGGCCTGCCCAAGGGGGTGATGCTGACCCACCGCAATCTCGTGGCGAACGTGATGCAGTGCCACTCGACGCAGGAGATCCGCACGGGCGACTGCACCATCGCCTTCCTGCCGTTCTTCCACATCTACGGAATGACGGTGCTGATGAACTCGCACCTGGCGGGCGGCGCATCGCTGGTCACCCTGCCGCGGTTCGACCTGGAGGTGTTCCTGAGGCTGGTGGCCGAGCACCGGCCGCGACGGCTCTACCTCGTGCCGCCGGTGGTGCTGGCCCTGGCCAAGCATCCGCTGGTCGAGCAGTTCGACACCTCGTCGGTCGAGCAGGTCTTCTCCGGCGCGGCGCCGCTCGGGGCCGAGCTGGGCGATGCCTGCGCCAAGCGGCTGGGGGCGGTGATCACCCAGGGCTACGGCATGACGGAGCTGTCGCCCCTGAGCCACGCGACCCCGGTGGAGGCGCCGAGGCCCGGCGCCTCGGGCCTGACGGTGGCGGGGTGCCGCAGCCGGGTAGTGGACCCGATGACCGGGCAGGATCGCGGTCCGGGAGAGGAAGGCGAGCTGTGGGTGCAGGGCCCCAACGTGATGAAGGGCTACCTGAACAACGACCAGGCCACCCGCGAGACCCTGACCGAGGACGGATGGCTGAAGACCGGCGATCTGTGCGTGATCGACGCGGACGGCTACATGTTCGTCCGCGAGAGGGTGAAGGAGCTGATCAAGGTCAAGGGGTTCCAGGTCGCACCCGCCGAGCTGGAGGCGGAGCTGGTGACCCACGAGGGCATCCGCGACGCGGCCGTCCTGGGCCGCCCGGACCCCGAATCCGGCGAGGTGCCCGTGGCTTATGTCGTGCGGTCCGAGGGGGCTGACCTGGACGAGGCGGGCGTGCTCGCCTGGTTGAAGGAGCGGCTGGCGCCCTACAAGCAGCCGCGCGAGGTGCGCTTCGTCGACGAGATCCCGAAATCGGCGGCCGGCAAGATCCTGCGGCGGATGCTCAAGAACGGGGATGCCTGACGACGCCGAGATCGCGTCGGTCCTGATGGACCTGGCCGGCGACCGGGGGGTGGAGAAGAGCTTCTGCCCCTCGGAGGCGGCGCGGCGGCTGTCGCGGGACTGGCGGCCGCTGATGGACGACGTGCGCCGGGTGGCCGCCGGCCTGCCGCTGGTGGCCACGCGCGGCGGCGCGGTGGTCGACGTGGCGGCGGGCGGTCCGATCCGGCTGCGTCTGGCGCGGTGCGCCTAGCCGTCGGGGCCGTAGAGGGCCTGCTGCGCGATGCCCGCCAGCGCGAGGTAGATCGACGAGGCGATGAGCCCGGCCTCGAGCGTGGGGAACGGCTCGAAGTCGAGCCAGGCGGCCCAGCCGGCCATGAACGTCCAGGCCAGCGCCACCGGCAAAGTCAGGCCCCGCCAGCGCAGGGTGCGGACCGGGTGGACGAACTTGAGGTTCAGGAACATCGACACCGCGAACAGGATCACCAGCGCCAGTGTGAGCTCCCAGGGCGGCTCCACCGCGAAGAAGACGAGGACGGCCATGTTCCAGCAGCCCGGGAAGCCGGAGAACGAATAGTCCCGCGTCTTCATCCGGGTGTCGGCGAAGTAGACGACCGAGGTATAGGTGATGACGATGATCGCGATCCACCCCGTCCATCCCGGCAGGAGCCCAGAGGCGAAGAGCGCGAAGGCGGGGATGAAGACGTAGGTCAGGTAGTCGATGATCAGGTCCATCAGCACGCCGTCGTATTCGGGCGCGTTGGTGCCCACGTCGTACTTGCGCGCCAGGGGCCCGTCGATGCCGTCGACGGCGAAAGCGATCACCAGCCACAGCCACATCAGACCCCAGCTGTGGTCGATGGCCGCGAGCATGGCGAGCATGGCGAAGACCGCGCCGGTGGCGGTCAGGAAATGGACGGCGAAGGCCTTGGGGCGATCGGACATTGGCGCAAGATGACAGGGGCGGCGGGCGAGCGCAATCCGCGCTCAGGACCGCGGGGCCGGGTCTGCCGCGCTGCCGGCCGCGACACGGGCGCCGAAGGCCTCGAGCCGGCGGCGCAGCCTGTCCTCCAGATTGCCGCGGGCGAGCTTGAGCGGTTGCACCAGGAGCCGGCCCGACAGGGTGCGGGCGCGGATGTCCACGTCGGCGCCCAGGAGCGTCCGGTCGGGCGCGGGGGAGGCCAGCGTCAGCTCGAGCGCGGCGGCGATGCCCTCGATCTCGACGTCGAGGGCGATGCGGTCTTCGGGCTCGTAGGCCGCGACCCGGGCGGTGGCCGCGCGCGGCCGTCCCTGGAGCGGCACCGTCAGGCGCCATTGCGCGCCCGCGGGGCCGTTCCGGCCGTCGTCGAGGCGGGTGACCTCGGCGCCGCGCTCGCGGGCCATCTCCTCCAGCGCGGGAATGTCGGAGAGGGCGGAGAAGACATGGGGCCGGGGCGCGGCCACCTCCGTGCGGGCGGTCAGTTTCAAGAGCGATCTCCGGGGTCTGGCGAGGTCAGTCGAGCCGGTCGGCCACCCAGGCCGACAGCAGGAAATGGGCGATGGCGCCGGGGCGCGCGGGCGTCACCCCGCCGGTGCCGGCGAAGGAGGCCATGACCTCTTCGCGGGTCATCCAGCGGGCGCTCTCGATCTCGTCGCGGTCGGGGGCGATCTCGCGCGACGTGGCCCGGGCGTGGCAGCCCAGCATCAGGCTCGCGGGGAAGGGCCAGGGCTGGCTGGCGAGATAGCCGACCTCGCCCACGTGGACGCCCGTCTCCTCGAAGGTCTCGCGGCGCACGGCGGCCTCGATCGTCTCGCCCGGCTCCACGAAGCCCGCGAGCAGGGAATACATCCCCTCGGGCCAGCCCGGGGCGCGGCCCATCAGCACCGAGTTGCCGTGCAGCACGAGCATGATCACCACCGGGTCGGTGCGGGGAAAGTGGACGCGGCCGCATTCGGGGCAATGGCGCTGCCAGCCCGCCTGCACGGCGTGGCTTCGCGCACCGCAGCGGGCGCAGAATCCATGGCTCCGGTGCCATTCCAGGAGCCCCCGCGCGGTCGCGGCCAGCTCCGCGTCCCGGGGGGTGAGGCCGGTCATGGCGGCGCGCAGTTCGGTGAAGGCGGCGCCGGCGATCCGGGGATGGGCCTGGCGCGAGGGGTCGTGGAAGGCACCGAGGGTATCGGCGGCCTCGTCCGGCTCCCAATGCGGCAAATCGACCGCGAAGCGCGGGCGGCGGCCGTCGAGGCCCAGGAACACCCGTTCGCCGCCCTCGGCCAGAACGGGGTGATCGGAGACGAGCCCCGTGAGGGCGGTGCCGCCGCTGTCCGCGTCGGGGCTCATCAGCGGCTTGCCGCGCCAGACGGGCGTCCAGAGCGCGGACGGGTCGTTCGCGAGCGCCTCCTCGTCGGCCCTCAGATACGCCGCCCGGTCCAACCCCGATCCGCCGAAGGTCACCTTTTCCGCCTGTCGCACCCGATCCTCCCGACGCCCTGGCTCCGGTTGCGTTGGTGCGACGACCGGGCTGCAAAGGCAAGTCGGCCCATGGAAAGCGTGTTTACAACCTTTGGGCGAGTCTGCACGGTCTCCGCTCACCAGGAGGCCGAATGAGCGAACCAAGAGGCGACAGCGCGCGGCCGAAGGCCGCCGGACCGGCCTTGCTGCTGCGGCTGCTGGCGACGACCGACCTGCACGCCGCGATCCGCGACTACGATTACGGCCGGCGCCGGCCGGACCCGTCGCGGGGCCTCAGCCTGGCGGCGAGCCTGGCGCGCGATCTGGGCGATGCCGCCGATTGCGCGCTGCTGTTCGACAACGGCGACTTCCTGCACGGAGAGAGCAACGCGGCGATGGCCGATGCGGGGATCGGCGGCATCATGGGGGCGATGAACGCCGCCGGGTTCGACGCCGCCGCCCTGGGCAACCACGAGTTCGACGCGGGCGTGGACGTGCTGGACCGCGCGATGGCCCTGGCGGACTTTCCCATCCTGTGCGCCAACGTGGTGCGGCCCGACGGGTCGGGATACGCCGCCAGCCACGCGCTGATCGAGCGCACGGTCGCGCCGCCGGGGGGCGGGGCGGCCCGGCCCTTGCGGATCGGTGTCGTGGGCGCCCTGCCTCGCGCGGCCGTGGGCGCGGGCGGGCTGGCGAAGCTGGAGCGGCTCCGGGTCGAGGACGCGCAGGACGCCTGCGCGCGGGTGGTTCCGGGATTGCGGGCGGCGGGCGCCGACCTCGTGGTGGCGCTGTGCCATTCGGGGCTGGACGAGGGTGGCGACCCCACGGCGGTGGACCTCGCGGCGAGCGGGCTTTTCGACGCGCTCGTGCTGGGTCACAGCCATGGCACGTTCCCCGCGCCCGGGCTGGGGCGCCTCGACGGGGTGGACCCGGCGAGGGGGACGGTCTGCGGCGTGCCGGCGGTGATGCCGGGGGTGTTCGGGCGCTATGTCGGCCGGATCGACCTGCAGCTGCGCGCCGATGCGGCGGGCTGGCGGGCCGTGTCGCACGAGGTGGCGCTGCACCCGGTCTCGCGCCGGGTCGAGGCCGGGCGGATCGAACCGATGGCGCCCTGCGACCCGGCCGTGCTGCGCGCCAGCCGCGGGCTCCACCGCGACGCGCTGGCCGCCGGCGCCTGCGCGGTGGGACGGATCGCGGTGCCGCTCTCGACGCATTTCGCCCGGGTGGGGCGGTGCCGCGCGACCCGTTTCGTGGCCGAGGCCAAGCGGCGCGCGGTGGAACGGGCCCTGCCGGCGGCGGCCCGGCCCGGCCCCGTGGTGGGCCTTTCGGCACCGACCTGGTGCGGCGGCCGGGGCGGACCGCTCCATTACGTCGACATCGCGGCGGGGCGGGTACTGGAGGCGGACCTGCGCCGATTGTGCCCGTTTCCCGACCGGCTCGTGGCGATCGCGGCCACCGGGGCGGACCTTCGCGCGTGCCTGGAGCGCAGCGTCAGCGCGCTGGAACGGCAGATCCCGGGCGAGCAGGCGCTTCGGATCGTCGATCCGCGCTTTCCGCCGATGGACTTCGACATGCCGGGGCAGGTGCGGTTCCGCGTCGATCCGGGGCAGGCCGCGCTCTATGACGCGCGGGGGCGACGGGTGCTGGATGGGCCGGGCAGGGTGTCGGACCTGCGGCTCGACGGCGCGCCGCTGACCACCGAGGCGCCCATCGTCCTCGCCGTGACGGATTACCGCGTCCGGGGCGGGGGCGGCTTCCCGCTGCCGTCCGGGCCGCCCCTGGTGGAGACGGGTATGAGCGCGCGCGACGCGGTCGTGGCCGCCCTGGCCGAGGGGATGGCGCCGCCGGAGCCCGCGATGTTCGACCTTGCCCCCGTGGCCCATGCCACGGCGCTGTTCCAGTCGGGCACCGGGGCGGGGCGCCACCACGACCTGGTGGCCGATCTCGACGTGGAGCAGCTGGGCTGGGATTCGCAGGGGTTCCGCACCTATCTCATGAGCTTCTCCGGCGCCCCTTGAAACGGGTGCGCCGGTTCGATACCTGACCTTCCGAGAGGCTGGCGCGGGCAGGCGCCTCGCCAACCCGGTCAGGTCCGGAAGGAAGCAGCCGCAACGAGCCCCGCTTGGGTCGCGTTCAGTCTCTCACCCCCCCCTTCCTTCGATGTTGTCAGCGCCGCGGCGGGCGCGGCTTGTAGACCGGCAGCCGCCATCCCAGCGCCAGCGAGCCCGCGCGCAGCACGAAGGCCGCGCCCGCGGCCAGCGCCACGGCGGGGGCGAGGCCCAGCCCCGCCTGTGCGCCCAGGAGCGCCGCGCCCGCGCCCGCGAGCGCGGCGGTGGCATAGAGCTCGCCGTGGCGCAGCACCAGCGGCACCTCGTTGGCGACCACGTCGCGCATCAGGCCGCCGAACGTGCCGGTGGCCACGCCCATGAACAGCACGATCGGCCAGGCATGCCCGTCGGACAGGGCGACGCCCGTGCCCGCCGCCACCGCCGCCGACAGCGCCGCCGCGTCGAACCACAAGAGCGCGGCCAGACGGCTTTCGAACAGGTGCGCGGTGAAGAAGACGAGGATCGCGGCCGTGGCGGTCAGCCCCAGGTAGCTGGGACTGTCGATCCAGAAGATCACCCGGTCGAGCAGCAGGTCGCGCAAGGTGCCTCCGCCCACCGCCGTGAGCGTGGCGAGAAACGCGAAGCCCACCAGGTCGAGCCGGGCGCGGCTCGCGGTGAGCGCGCCGGTGAGGGCGAAGACGAAGACCGCCGCGTGGTCGAGGATCGCGATCGCGCCCACGGCCTAGCCCGGCTTGAACTCCGCCATGCCGGCGCGGGCCAGCTCGTCGGCGCGTTCGTTCTCGGGGTGGCCGGCATGACCCTTGACCCATTCCCAGGTAACCTCGTGGCGCTCCTGCGCGGCGTCGAGGCGCTGCCACAGGTCCACGTTCTTGACGGGCTTCTTGGCCGCCGTCTTCCAGCCGTTGCGCTTCCAGCCGTGGATCCAGCCGGTGACGCCGTTCTTCACGTACTGGCTGTCGGTGATCACGGTGATCCGGGAGGGGCGCGCGAGGCTGTCGAGCGCCGAGATCGCGGCCAGGAGCTCCATGCGGTTGTTGGTGGTATGCGCCTCGCCGCCCTTGAGTTCGCGCTCGCGCAGGACGGTGTCGCCGGTCTTCGCGACCATGAGCGCGCCCCAGCCGCCCGGCCCGGGATTTCCCGAGCAGGCCCCGTCGGTATAGGCGAAGACGTCCGGCATGGCTTCCCCGTCTGCGGTCGGCCCGCGCGTCCTAGGACGAAACGGGCCCGGGCGAAAGGCTCAGAACATCACCGGCAGCAGCGACAGGACCACGCCCGCCGTCAGGATCAGGCGCAGGGTCATCCACCAGCGCGGTGCCAGCCCCTGGGCGACGAACATCGCGTCGAGCCCCAGGATGCCCACGAAGCCGAGCGCGAGGTAGGTGGCGGCCGATACCGGGCCGCCGCCCACCAGGAAGAACGCCCAGAGCGCGGGGATCACCGACAGGGCGTAGCCCGTGGCCGCCACCGCCCCCGTGGCCCGCGTGGCAAAGCCCCACAAGGCGCCGGACATGAACGACAGGATCACCGTGCCGTAGGCGAGCTGGATGTAGGGGCCTACGAAGCGCGGCCCGATGGCGGTGGCCGTCCACTGGCCCAGGGCGGGAAACCAGGCGGTCGCCACGCCCCAGAAGAAGGGCAGGAGGCCCCCCAGTCCCAGGACGAGGGGGGCGACGGGAATGCGTGTCATGGGTGCGCCTTCGGACCGGGGGCGGACGATGTCTGAATAGCAGCCGCCGAGCGGCGATCAAGGTGTGCGCGCGGACCCCTCGTCGCGGAGCGTGTCGCGGATCTCGATCAGCACGTCGAGCTCGGAGGGGCCGGTGGGCACCTCGGGGGCGACGTCGTCCGGCTTCTCGGCAATGGACTTGACGCGGTTCACGGCCTTCACGAGCAGGAACACGACGAAGGCGATGATCAGGAAGTTGATCACGGCGGTGAGGAAGTTGCCGTACATGAACTGTGCATCGCCCACCCCGACCGAAAGGCCCGAGAAGTCGAGACCGCCGACGAACAGGCCGATCAGCGGCGTGATGATGTCCTGCACGAGCGAGGTCACGATCGCGGTGAAGGCCGCCCCGATGATGATCCCCACGGCAAGGTCCATGACATTGCCCTTGGCGATGAAGTCCCTGAATTCGCGGATCACCTGCGGCCCTCCCTCATGGTGCGGGAAAAAGGAGCAGACCTGCCCGGTGCCGTCAAGCTCGCGCCATGGGAGGACGCGTGCGGGCCGTCGTCCCGGCGGGCATCTGTCTTGGGTGGCCGGCAGGCCGCGGACCTCGACGCACGGTCTCGGCCGCAGCGATCGCGTGGCGGCCGCCGAGACGCTTTTTTTTGGGGGGGGGTGGGTGACGTGCGGTCAGGCCGGCTCGCGCAGGACGCGGGGAACCTTGAACTCCACGTTCTCGGTCGCGGTCTCGATCGGCTCGACGGTGACGTCGAAGCGGGCGCGGAAGGCGTCGATCACCTCGTCGATCAGGACCTCGGGCGCCGAGGCGCCGGCGGTGATGCCCACCGAACGGATGCCCTCGAGCGCGCGCCAGTCGATGTCGGCGGCGCGCTGGACGAGCTGGGCATAGGGGCATCCTGCCCGCTGGCCGACCTCCACCAGGCGCTTGGAGTTCGACGAGTTGGGCGCGCCGACCACCAGCATCGCGTCGATCCGCGGGGCCATCGCCTTGACCGCCTCCTGGCGGTTGGTGGTGGCGTAGCAGATGTCTTCCTTATGGGGGCCGACGATGGCCGGAAAGCGGTCCTGAAGCGCGGCGACGATGTCTGCCGTGTCGTCCACTGAAAGGGTGGTCTGGGTGATGAAGGCAAGGCGCTCGGGGTCGCGCACCTCGAGCCCCGCCACGTCGTCGGGCGTCTCGACCAGCAGGACCTCGCCCTCGGGAAGCTGGCCCATCGTGCCAAGGGTCTCGGGGTGGCCGGCATGGCCGATCATCACCATCTGCAGGCCGTTCTGGTGATGGCGCTCGGCCTCGATATGGACCTTCGATACCAGCGGGCAGGTGGCATCGACATAGACCATCTCGCGGGCGCGGGCCTCGGCGGGGACGGCCTTGGGCACGCCGTGGGCGGAGAAGATGACGGGACGATCGGCGGGCGCCTCGTCCAGGTCCTCGACGAAGACGGCGCCCTTGTCGCGCAATCCGTCCACGACGAAGCGATTGTGCACGATCTCGTGGCGCACATAGACCGGCGGGCCCCATTTCTCGAGCGCCAGCTCGACGATCTTGATCGCGCGGTCGACCCCGGCGCAAAAGCCCCGGGGCGCGGCGAGATGGAGCGTGAGCGGCTCTGTGGTCATGGCATGCCTCCTGTGGTCCGACACCTAGGGATCGAGGGCGGGGGCGTCCAGCGGGCAGGCCGTGACGGCCGCGTGAGCCCTCAGCCGATGAGCCCGGCGGTGACGGCCGCGAGCACCGCGTAGCGGCCCGTCTTGGCCACGGTCACCAGGGCCAGGAACAGCCACCAGGGTGTGCGCAGGACGCCGGCCGCCACGGTGATCGCGTCGCCGAAGGGCGCCCAGCTCAGCAGCAGGCTCCACGAGCCCCAGCGCGCGTACCAGTCCTGGGCGCGGTCCAGTTGCGCGTCGCTCACCGGGAACCAGCGGCGGCCGCGGAACCGCTCCAGCCCCAGCCCCATGAGGTAGTTGACGACCGACCCCAGCACGTTGCCGAGGCTCGCCACCGCCAGGAGGAGCCACAGGGGCTGCGTGCCGCGAAGCTGCAGGCCGACGAAGACCACCTCGGACTGGAAGGGCAGGATGGTCGCCGCGCCGAAAGCCGCGGCGAACATGCCTGCGAGGGAAAGGACCTGGTCCACCGGGACCGGCGGGTCAGGAATTCACGGCGTTCCGGGCGTTGGCATCCTGGCCGTCGCGTGGCGGGCGGCCGATGACCTCGCGCAACTCGTCGAGCTCGATGAAGTTGTCGGCCTGGCGGCGCAGTTCGTCCGCGATCATGGGCGGCTGCGAACGGATCGTGGAGACGACCGACACCCGCACCCCCTGACGTTGCAGTGACTCAATCAGAGGGCGAAAATCACCGTCTCCGGAGAACAGGACGGCGTGGTCCATTCTGGGGGCGAGTTCCATCGCGTCTACGGTGAGCTCGATATCCATGTTGCCTTTGACTTTCCGCCGGCCCTGGTTGTCGATGTATTCCTTCGCCGTCTTCGTCACCATGGTGAAGCCGTTGTAATTCAGCCAGTCGACGAGCGGGCGGATCGGGGAATAATCGTCGTTGTCGAGCAGGGCGGTGTAGTAGAAGGCGCGCAAGAGCTTGCCACGGCGCATGAATTCCTGTCGCAAAAGCTTGTAGTCGATATCGAACCCGAGCGACTTCGCGGCGGCGTAGAGGTTCGACCCATCAATGAAAAGCGCCAGCCTTTCGTCGCGATAAAACATACAATAGTCCTTTTGGGTTCGGGCCGGTCGGCCGACCCTTGTCGTTATGAAACTGCTCGCAGCCATCAGTGATTCTGGGGCAGGAATGCATAGGATATCCTAGCAGACAGAGGCAATTTCAATATGCTGCTCGCGTTTGGCGCGAACTTAGGCACCAGGGCGGGATCTCCGCTCAGGACGATCGAGGCCTCGGCCAAGTGCTTGGCGGATGCGGGTTTAATCCTGCGCCGCCTGTCGAGGCCCTTCGCCACCCCGGCCCATCCCCCCGGATCCGGCCCCGAATTCGTGAACGCGGCGGCCCTCGTTTCGAGCGGTTTTCCGCCTAACGAGGTGCTCGAAAGGCTGCATGGAATAGAGGCGGAGTTCGGCCGCTGCCGGTCGACGGGGGGCCGATGGCAGCCGCGCCCGCTCGACATCGATCTGATCGCCGACGGGGACGCGGTGCTGCCCGACGGCGCGACCCAGGCCATGTGGCGCAGGCTCGCCCCCGAACGGCAGCGGCAGGATGTGCCGGGCGACCTGATCCTGCCCCACCCGCGGGTGCAGGACCGTGCCTTCGTCCTCGTTCCGTTGATGGACGTGGCCCCCGGATGGCGGCATCCACTGCTGGGAGAGACGGTCGCGGAAATGCTGGCGCGGCTGCCGGCGGGCGACAGCGTGGCGATCCGCCCGCTGGACTGGTAGGCGATTGCTCCATGCGGCGGGTTGTCAATACCCGTCATCTGCCGTATCCACGCGACTTCAGGCGTCCGGGGCCCGCGAGTCGCCGGGCTGCGAGACGTGACCCATTCTGGAGGTGTCCATGGCCCGCGTGACCGTCGAAGATTGCGTCGACAAGGTTCCCAACCGGTTCGAGCTTGTCCTGCTCGCCGCGCACCGCGCCCGCGAGATGACCGCCGGCTCGACCCCGACCGTGGATCGCGACAACGACAAGAACCCCGTCGTCTCCCTGCGCGAGATCGCCGACGAGACCCAGCAGGCCGACGCCCTGCGCGAGCGCATGATCGAGAGCCACCAGACCCAGATCGAGGTCGACGAGCCCGAGGAGGACGCGATGTCGCTCCTGATGGGCGGCGGCGGCGGTGCCGCCTCGGCCGAGCAGGACAAGCCGGCCGACGACGACATGTCCGAGGAAAAGCTGCTGCGCGCCCTGATGGAAGCGCAGAAGAGCCAGTGACGGAGGGCGGCGCGGCCCGCGCTGGAGGCCATGGATGACGGCACGATATGGAGGGATGGCGCGGACCGGCTGATCGCCTGCGTCCGCTCCTACAACCCGCGCGCCGACATCGAGCTGATCCGCGCGGCGCACCGCTACGCCGCCGGGATGCACGAGGGGCAGACCCGGCACTCCGGCGAGCCTTACATCTCCCACCCCGTTGCGGTGGCGACGATCCTGGCCGAGCAGCGGCTGGACGACGCCACCATCGTGACCGCCCTCCTGCACGACACGATCGAGGACACGCGCTCGACCTACGGCGAGGTGGCGTCGCGGTTCGGCCCCGAGATCGCCGACCTCGTGGACGGGGTGACCAAGCTCACCAAGCTGCAACTTACCTCGACCGAGACCAAGCAGGCCGAGAACTTCCGCAAGCTGTTCATGGCGATGAGCCGCGACATGCGGGTGATCCTGGTCAAGCTCGCCGACCGGCTGCACAACATGCGCACGATCACGGCCATGCGCCCTGACAAGCAGGGCCAGAAGGCGCGCGAGACGATGGACATCTACGCGCCGCTCGCCGGCCGCATGGGCATGCAGTGGATGCGCGAGGAGCTGGAGGACCACGCCTTCGGCGTCCTCAACCCCAAAGCACGGACCTCGATCATCCGCCGCTTCGAGACCCTTCAGGGCGAGACCGAGGACGTGATCGACAAGATCGCCTCCGACATCAAGGCCGAGCTGGACCGCGCGGGCGTGCGCGGGAACGTACAGGGGCGGGCCAAGCGCCCGTTCTCCATCTGGCGCAAGATGGAGGAGAAGAAGATCGGCTTCTCGCGGCTGTCGGACATCTACGGGTTTCGCGTGGTCGTGGAAAGCGTGGCCGAGTGCTATGCCGTCCTGGGCGCGATCCACGGCCGCTGGCGCGCCGTTCCGGGACGGTTCAAGGACTATATCAGCCAGCCCAAGTCCAACGGATACCGCTCGATCCACACCACCGTGTCGGGCCGGGACGGCAAGCGGGTGGAAGTGCAGATCCGCACCCGGGAGATGAACGAGGTGGCCGAGGCGGGCGTCGCCGCCCACTGGGCGTATCGCGACGGGGTGCGGGTCAGGAACCCCTTCGCCGTCGATCCGGCGGGCTGGATCAGCGCGCTGACCGAGCAGTTCGACGCGGCCGACGACCACCACGAGTTCCTCGAGGCGGTCAAGCTCGAGATGTATTCCGACCAGGTGTTCTGCTTCACTCCCAAGGGGGAGGTCGTGAAGCTGCCGAAGGGGGCGACGCCCCTCGACTTCGCCTACGCGATCCATACCCGGCTCGGCGAGCGGGCGGTGGGCGCCAAGGTCGACTCGGTGCGCGTTCCGATCTGGCAGGCCTTGCGCAACGGCCAGTCCGTGGAGATCCTGACCGCGGACGGGCAGAGCGCCCAGGTCTCGTGGCTCGACCTCGTGGTGACCGGGCGGGCGAAGTCCGCGATCCGCCGCTCCCTGCGGGAGGCCGACCGGGACCGATTCATCCGGCTGGGCACCGAGTTGGCGCGCGTGGCCTTCGACCAGGTCGGCAAGCGGCTCAGCGACAAGGCTCTGACCACCGCGGCGCGGGCGTTGAACCTGCCCTCCTCGGACGAGGTGCTGGCGCGGATCGGCTCCTCGGAGCTGGAGACGCGCACGGTGGTGGAACTTCTGTATCCGGGCATCCCGCAGCACCGGGGCGACGAGATCGACGCCCGCGTGGCCGTCGTCGGCCTGCAGCCCGATCAGACATTCCGCCGCGCGCGCTGCTGCCAGCCGCTGCCGGGGGAGCGGATCGTGGGCATCTCCTATCGTGGCGAGGGGGTGCTGATCCACGCCATCGATTGCGAGACGCTGATAGAGTACGACGACCAGCCCGAACGCTGGATCGACCTCGCCTGGCAC
This sequence comes from uncultured Paracoccaceae bacterium, assembly GCA_947500825.1. GTDB lineage: Bacteria > Pseudomonadota > Alphaproteobacteria > Rhodobacterales > Rhodobacteraceae > Palleronia. Next base: position 90,031 of record CANMTR010000009.1, read on the forward strand.
AGCGGCGTCCACCCTCCCGTCCACGACGTGACCTTCGACGTCACGATCTCGAACGACGCGGGCGTGCTTGGCCGGATCTGCACCCTGATCGGGCAGCAGGAGGCCAACATATCCGACCTGATCTTCGTCGAGAGACGTCAGGACTTCTACCGTCTCAGCATGTCGCTGCAGCTTCGGAGCGCCGAGCACATGCACGCCGTGCGGCTGGCGCTCGACGCGGAGCCGGACGTGGTGACGATCGCGCGCCATCGCGATCCGTCCCTGACGCCCTGATCCGATGTTCCGGCGCCGCACGCCCCGAAGCACGCTCGCCGCTGTCGGGCGCACGCTCTGGCCCCGGGGCGGGTGGCTGCGCGCGGTGCGCTACGTGGTCTATCGCCTGCGCCGGCTTCCCGACCCCGCCTACAAGATCAGCCGCGGCATCGCCTGCGGCGTGTTCGTCTGCTTTACCCCGTTCTTCGGCCTGCACTTCCTGATCGCGGCCGGGGTGGCGTGGCTCATCGGGGGCAACGTGCTGGCCGCGATCCTGGCGACCTTCACCGGCAACCCGATCACCTTCCCGATCATCGCCGGCCTCGCGGTGCAATTGGGAAGCCGTATCCTGAACGAGCCCGCGCCGATGCCCCTGGGGCGGGTCTTCGACGCGTTTAGCCGCGTGTCGGTGGAACTGTGGGTGAACCTGCAGGCCGTCGTCACCGGGCGGCCGGTGCATTGGGCGCACATGGATTCGTTCTTCGAGCACGTGTTCCTGCCCTATCTCGTGGGCGGGATCGGCCCGGGGATCGTGGCCGCGGTGCTGGCCTACGCGGTGTCGCGCCCGGTGATCAACGCCTATCAGAACGCTCGGATCGCGCGGCTCAGGGCCAAGGTGGCCGAGCGCCGCGCGCTGGCCGAGACCGAGATCGCGAGCAAGGAGACACGCGGATGACGACGAGCCTGCGCCTGGGGGTGAACATCGACCACGTGGCCACGGTGCGCAACGCGCGGGGCGGCGACGTGCCCGACCCGCTGCGCGCCGCGCGGATGGCCGAGGCGGCGGGCGCCGACGGGATCACCGCGCATCTGCGCGAGGACCGGCGCCACATCTCGGACGCCGACATCGACGGGCTGATGCGCGACCTGTCGGTGCCGCTGAACCTGGAAATGGCCGCGACCGACGAGATGCAGGCCATCGCCCTGCGCCACCGCCCCCACGCCGTGTGCCTGGTGCCCGAGCGGCGCGAGGAGCGTACCACGGAAGGGGGCCTCGAGGTCGCGCGCGAGGAGAACCGGCTGGCGCATTTCATCGCGCCCCTGGCCGAGGCCGGGTGCCGGGTGTCGATCTTCATCGCCGCCGACCGCCCCCAGATCGAGGCGGCGGCGCGGATCGGGGCGTCGGTGGTCGAGCTGCACACCGGCGCCTATTGCGACGCCCATGCCGAGGGGCGGCTGGCCGACCGCGACGCCGAGCTGGAGCGCCTGACCGAGATGGCCGCGCTTGCCGAGGCGAAGGGCCTGGAGGTCCATGCCGGGCACGGCCTGACCTTCGAGACGGTGCCCCCCGTGGCCGCCCTGCCGCAGGTGCGTGAGCTCAATATCGGGCATTTCCTGATCGGAGAGGCGATCTTTCGCGGGCTGGAGGACGCCATCGGCGAGATGCGCCGGATCATGGACGCCGCCCGGGCCTGACGGGCCGATTTTCGGACCGAAGATCGCGGGGGCCGGAGCGGTGGCGGATTTTCGTGCGAAGATCCGGGCTCCGGTCAGTCACGGGCGCGCAGGATGCGGGCGGGGCGGGCCGCGAGAGGGCCCCAGGCGAAGGCGAGCCCGGCCACGAGCGTCAGGACGATCCCGCCTCCGATCACCGCCAGCGCCGAGGCGGGCGCGAAGACGTAGTCCGTCTCCATGACAAAGCGCGTCACGCCCCACGCCCCCGCGGCGCCTGCGACGGCCGCGACGAGCCCCGCCGCCAGCCCCAGGATGGCCCAGCGCAGGGCGAAGCTCGCCAGGATCGTGGCCCGCGACGCGCCCACGGTCTTCAGGATCGCGGCCTCGTAGACGCGGGCCCGGGTGCCGGCCGCGGCCGCGCCTACCAGGACCACCGCGCCGGTGACCAGCGTGGCGGCCGCGCCGTAGGTCACCGCCGCGGCCACGCCCGACAGGATCTGGGACACCCGGTCGATGGCATCGCGCACGCTGATCGCGGTGACGTTGGGAAACCGCTCTGCCACGTCGCGCAGGATCCGGGCCTCGGCCGCCTCGTCGGCGTAGATCGTGGCGATCCAGGTATGGGGGGCGTCCTGCAGCGCGGCGGGGTTCATCGCCATGACGAAGCCGATCCCGGCGGTGGAGAAGTCGACCTCGCGGAACGAGGCGATCTCCCCCTCGATGTCGCGCCCCAGGATGTTGAGCGTCAGGGTATCGCCCAGCGACAGGCCCAGTTCCTGCGCCTCCTCGGCGGCGAAGCTGATCAGGTTGGGGCCGTCGTAGCCCGGCGGCCACCATTCTCCTGCGGTGATCGTGGTGTCGGGGGGCGGCTCGGCCGAGTAGGTCACGCCCCGGTCGCCGCGCAGGACCCAGTGGTCGCCCGCGACCTCCGTCGCGTCGCGGCCGTCGATCTCGGAGAGGATGCCGCGCAGCATCGGCGCGGCCTCCACGCTCTCGACCTCCGGGTCGTCGGTCAGGGCGCGGATCGCGTCGATCTGGTCGGGCTGGATGTCGACCATGAAGTAGGAGGGCGCGACCTGCGGCAGGTCGCGCTCGATGGCCGAGCGCAGGTTGGCCTCGATCTGGCCGATGGCCGCCAGGACGGTCAGGCCTAGGCCCAGGGACAGCACCACCGACGCGGCCTCGCCGCCCGGCCCGCCGACAGAGCCCAGGGCGGTGCGGATCGCGGTGCGGCCGCGCAGGGCCGGCAGGCGGGCCGCCCGGCGCGCGAGCCGGCGCACGCCCCAGGCCGTGGCGAGGAGCGCGGCGAAGGCCGCGAGGAGGCCGCCGGCGGTATAGAGCGTGAGGAGCGGGATCCCCGACAGGAGCGTGGCGGCCCCGACGAGCGCCGCGAGGAGGGCCCCGGTGGCGACGAGGAAGGCCGGTCGCGGCAGGCCAGGGGGCAGGCTGCCCGCCTCGCGGAAGAGGGCCGCGGCGCGGATGTCCTGGGCCTTGGCCAGGGGCCACAGGGTGAAGAGGGCGGCGGCCAAGGTGCCGTAGAGGGCGGCCTGCCCCAGCGCGGCGGGATAGATGCCGATCGCCGCGGGTACCGGCAGGCGGTCGGCCAGGAGGGGTGCGGCGGCGAGCGGCAGCGCCGCTCCGAGGAGGAGGCCCAGGGCGAGCGCGAGGACGGTGACCGCCCCGATCTGGAGCGCGAAGACGGCGAAGATCGTGCGCCCCTCTGCGCCCAGCGTCTTGAGCGTCGCCACGGTGGCGGTCTTGTCGACCATGTGGGCGCGCACGGCCGAGGCGACGCCGACCCCGCCCACGGCGAGGCCCGCGAGCCCCACGAGCACGAGGAAGGCGGAGAGCCGGTCGACGAAGCGTTGCAGGCCCGGCGCGCCCTCCCGCGCGTCGCGCCAGCGGTAGCCCGTGTCGGGCAGGGCGGCGGCGAGGCGTGCCTCGGCGGCGTCTAGATCGGCACCGGGGAGAAGGGCGATGCGGTATTCCGTCTCGTAGATCGTGCCGGGCTCCAGGAGGCCCGCGCCGTCGAGGTCGGCCGTGCGGACGAGGGTGCGTGGGCCGAGGTCGAAGCCGCCGGCCTCGTCGGGTTCGGTCTCGATCCGGGCGGCGAGGCGGAACGTCTTCGTCCCCAGGCGGAACGTGTCGCCGGCGGAAAGGCCCAGCCTGTCGGCGAGGACCGGATCCATCGCCGCGCCGGGGGGCGATCCGGCGAGCGCCTCGCCCAGGGGGCCGGGCGGGTCGAGGACGAGGTCGCCGTAGAGCGGGTAGTCCCCGTCGACACCCTTGACCTCGGTCAGGGCGCGGTCGGCCTCGCCCTCCGTGCGGGGCACGGTCACCATGGAGCGGAACTCCACGATCTCGGAGACGCGGCCCAGCGCGTCCAGGGCGGCGCGCTCGGCCGGCTCGGCGGAGCGGTAGGTGAACTCCACCGAGGCGTCGCCGCCCAGAAGCGCCGCGCCCTCGCGCGTCAGCCCCTCGGTGATCGCCTCGCGCACGGACCCGACGGCGGCGATGGCCGCGATGCCGAGGGCGAGGCAGACGAGGAATACCCGAAAGCCCCTGAGGCCGTTGCGAAAGCCCGCCCGGATCTCCCGCGCGGCGATGCGGCGGGCGGCGCTCATGCCCGGACACGCCCGCTCGTGGCGGGCCGGGGTGGGGTATTTGGAAAAGGGTGAGGGATCATTCGGCGGCCTGCCGGTCCGGGGCGAGGCGCCCGTCCTCGAGGCGGATGGTGCGGCCGCAGCGGGCGGCGAGGTCGGGGGCGTGGGTGACCAGGACGAGGGTCGCGCCGTGGCGGGCATTGAGGTCGAACAGCAGGTCCATGATCGCGGCGCCCGTGGGGCCGTCGAGGTTGCCGGTGGGCTCGTCGGCCAGCAGGATGCCGGGCCGGGGCGCGGCCGCGCGGGCCAGCGCCACGCGCTGCTGCTCGCCGCCCGACATCTCGGACGGGTAGTGGTCGCGCCGGTGGGCGAGGCCCATCTCGTCGAGCGCGCTGGCGGCGTGGCCGAAGGCGTCGGGCCGGCCGGCGAGCTCCAGGGGGGTGGCCACGTTCTCGAGCGCGGTCATGGTGGGGATCAGGTGGAAGGACTGGAACACAACGCCCATATGGGTGCGGCGAAAGCGGGCGAGGGCGTCCTCGCCCATGGCGCCGAGGTCGTGGCCCAGGGCGGAGACCCGGCCGCCGGTGGCGCGCTCGAGCCCGCCCATGACCATGAGGAGAGACGATTTGCCCGACCCCGACGGCCCCACGAGGCCCACCGTCTCGCCCCGCTTCACCGAAAGCGACACGCCCTTGAGGATCTCGACGGGGCCGGCATTGCCGTCGAGGGTCAGGCGGGCGTCGTCGAGATCGAGGATGGTGTCGTCTGCCATGGCACGCTCCCTGTCGCGGATCGCATATGGGGCCCCGGGCGCGCTTGGAAAGGCGGCGGTGGCGATCTGTCTCGCCGCGCCGGCGGCCGCGGAGGTGACCGTGGCGGCGCTGGGGGATTCGCTGACGCAGGGCTACGGGCAGCCGGCAGGGGAGGGGTTCGTGCCGCAGCTCGAGGCATGGCTGGAGGAGCGCGGCGCGGATGTGGCGCTGGTCAACGCGGGCGTGTCGGGCGACACCACGGCGGGGGGTCTGAGCCGGGTGGACTGGACTCTGACGGAGGAGGTCGACGCGATGGTCGTGGCGCTGGGCGGCAACGACCTCCTGCGGGGAATCGACCCGTCGGAATCGCGTCGGAACCTCGACGGAATCCTGTCGGCGGCCGATGCCGCGGGCGTCGAGGTGCTGCTGGTGGGCATGGAGGCGCCGGGAAATTACGGACCCGAGTACAAGGCCGCCTTCGACGGGATGTACGGAGCCCTCGCGGACAAGTGGGAGGTGCCCCTCGCGGGGAACTTCTTGGGCGCGCTGACCGAGCTTCCCGACCGGCAGGGGGTGATGCGCGACTACATGCAGGGCGACGGCATCCACCCCAACGCGGACGGGGTGGCGCTGGTCGTGGAGGCGCTCGGGCCGGACGTTCTGGACCTGGTGGAGCGGGCCGGGGAGGGCCGGTGACGCGGTTGCGCTAACGGGGGCGGCGTGGGAGGGGAGGCGCCATGCACGCCATCCAGGCCATCCTGCGCGACCGGGCGCTGTCGCTCATCGCGCTCGCCTTCCTGACCCACGGGGCCTTCGCGGCGTCGCTGGTGCCCTATCGCTCGCTTCTCGGGGTGGAGTGGTTCGGCTTCTCCGACGGGATGTTCGCCGCGATCTACGCCGCCGGGTCTGCGCTGTCGCTCCTGTGCGCCATCGGGGTCGGTGTGCTGACCGACCGCACGGGGCGGCGACGCAACGCGGCGCGGCTCGCGGCCCTGGCCGGCGCGAGCGGGGCGGCGCTGGTGTTCCTGGCCGACGCGCGCTGGGCCTTCGTGGTCGTTCACGTGCTGTTCCTGCCGGTGGGGATGACGCTGTTCTCGCAGCTCTTTACCCTGGCGCGCCTCGCGGCCTCGACCCATCCGCCCGAGGAACGGGCGGCGATCCAGTCGGCGATCCGGGCGGTCTTCGCCATCCCGTTCGTGGCGATCTTGCCGGTATGGTCGGTGATCCTGTCGGCGGGCGCGCCGCTTCTGTGGATCTACGGGGCCTGCGCGGTGGCGGAGGCCGCGACGCTGGCGGTGTTCGTCTTCGCCTGGCCGCGCGACGGCGAGACGCGGTGGCGCGACCCGGGATCGGGGCTGCGCCTGGGCGCGGCCCTGCGGGAGCTGGCCGCGCCGTCGGTGATGGCGCGGACGGGATGCCTGGCGGGGGTGCTTGCGGGCATCCAGCTCTACCTGATCCTGACGGGGCTGATCCTGACCGACATCGACGGGCGCGACGCGGGCGACGTGGCGGTCTTCGCCGCCGCGGTGGCGGGGCTGGAGATCCCGTTCATGCTGGCCATGGCCTGGCCGCTGAAACGCCTCGGCCCGGTGCGGCTGATCGCGGTCTCGGCGCTCGTCTACGCGGCCTTCCTGGCGGTGTTTCCCGTCCTGGGACCGTTCCCCGTGGTGTGGGTGCTGCCGCCGGTGGCGGCCATGGCGGCGGCGGTGATCCTGACGGTGCCGCTCCATTACCTGCAGGACCTGATGGCCGAGCGGCCCGGGGCGGGCGGCTCGCTCATCGCGCTGTGCAACCTCGTGGCGCAGCTCATGGGGGCGGCGATCTTCTGGGCGGGGACGGCCCTGGGGGGCTACGCCACGGCGGCGTGGCTGGGCGCCGCGGCGGTGGCGGCCGGGGGGCTGGCGCTGGCCGCGCTGGACCGGCGGCGGGCGGCATAACGCCATTGTGCTCGGGTCCCCACCCTGCAAGACAGGGTCGCGAACGAGCGGAGGACGGATGGACGCGCCCGAAAGCATCGGCATCGTCGGAACCGGACTGGTGGGCGCGGCGCTCGCCGGGCTCGTGACGGCGCGTCTGCCGGGCACCCGCATCCGCGCGGTGGAGCCCAAGGGCGCGCACCGCGCCGCCGTGGCCGCGCGCCTGCCCCGGGTCGACTGGGCCCATTGCGCGGCGGATCTGGGCTCCTGCGAGATGGTGCTGCTGGCCTGCCCGCCGGGCGACGTGGTGCCGCTGGCGCGCGAGATCCTGGCCGCCGGAGACGCGCTGGTGGTGGATACCGCCTCGGTGAAGGGGCTGATCTGCGCCCGGATGTCGGACGCGCCGCGCTTCGTCGGCGGCCACCCGCTGGCGGGGGGCAACCGCGTTGGCCCGTTCACCGCCGAGCCCGATGCGCTCGTCTCCGCCCGCTTCGCCCTGACGCCGCATCCGGGCAACGCCGAGGCCGACCTGGAGCGGGTCGAGGCGGTGCTGGCGCGGCTCGGGTTCTCGGTCGTGCGGCTCGACCCGGAGGCCCACGACGCGGTTCTGGCGCGCACCTCGCACCTGCCGCACCTTCTGGCCTACGGATTTGCCGGCCGGCTGGCGGAGATGGAGACCGAGGAGCTTCTGGCCTTCGCGTCGCGCTCCACCCGCGGCATCGCCCGATTCGCCAGCGCCAACACGCGGATGTGGGCCGAGATCCTGGAGCAGAACGGCGGCCATGTCTCGGCCGCGCTGGACGAGCTGATCCTGGAATTGATGACATTGCGCAACGCCTTCGCCGGGGACGGGGAGGTCGGGCCCGAGGCCCGCCTCGCCGTGGCGGCCGAGGCCGCGCGCATCCTGAACGGGAGCCACGAAGATGAGTAAGATCGGCTATCTCGGACGGCCGGGGAGCTATTCGCACCAGGCCGCGACGACCCTGCGCCCCGAGGGGACGCATGTGGCCTATCCGAGCTTCGACGACCTGGTCGCCGCGACCGAGGCGGGCGAGGTGGCCGAGGCCGTGCTGCCGCTGGAGAACTCCGAATCGGGGCGCATCCCCGACATCCACCGGCTGGTCGTGTCGATGGAGCTGTTCATCGTGGGCGAGCTTCTGCTCGACGTCTCCCACTGCCTGGTCACGCCCGGCCCGGCGGTGGAGGCGGAGATCCACTCGATCTTCTCCCACCCGCAGGGCTTCCTGCAAAGCTCGCGCTTTCTCAAGGAGCGGTTCGCGGACGCGCAGCGGCGCACCCGCTCCGACACCGCCTCGGCCGTGGCCGATGTGGTCGAGGCCGGCGACCGGCACATGGCCGCGATCGGGTCGGAGTTCGCCGCGCGCCATTACGGGGCGACGGTGCTGCACCGCGACATCTCCAACCGCGACGACAACATCACCCGCTTCGCCATCGTCGGCCGCGAGGCGCTGACCGACGGGGCCCACGACATGTCGTCGCTGATCATCCAGGTGGGCCACAAGCCCGGCAGCCTGGTGCAGGCGCTGGCGGTGTTCGGCCAGCACGGCGTCAACATCACCAAGCTCGAGACCTACATGATCTCGGAGCGCACCGAGCTTCCGACCTTCTATCTCGACATCGGCTGCGGCGGCGAGGCGGAGAACCTGATCGCCGCGATGCGCGACATCCAGCCCCACATCTCGTATTCCAAGTTCCTGGGCTCGTACCGGTCCGACCCGCGCCGGTCGGGGCGGAACGGGTTCCTGAAGCCGTGAGGGAGGCCGCCATGGGCAATCCGAAATACGCCGACGTCGCCTTCTTCATCGAAGAGGAGGGGGCCAAGTTCGACACCTTCGCCCGGGGCCGTCCCCTGGGCGATCTGGGCAAGCTGGCGCTGGCGGTGCGCAACGCCGAAGGGGTGGGCGCGGCGGCCGAGCCTCTGGCCGCGGCCTATCTCATCACCAACCTGCTGCTCATGAGCCGGGCGCAGAGGCGCATCGCCAAGCTGGTGATGCTCGACATGGAAGGCGACGCGCGCGAGCGGCTGTTCCCGATCGTGAACGCGCTGCGCTACTTCCTGATGGAGGATTACACCCAGCTCGACAATTTCGACGCCTGGGTGACGGCGCTGGAGGGGATCGTGACCGTCTCGGACCGGCTGCGCGCCGAGCTGAGCGACCTGTCGGACTTCATGACCTCGTCGGAGTTCGCCGACGCGGGATCGACCCAGCGCAAGGCCGAGACCATGCTGGCGGTGCGCGCGCCGTCCTTCGCCGAGGACCAGGGGCTGACGGCGAACGTGTCGAACCCGTTCTTCGCCCGGTTCGGCGCCGGCGGGCAGGAAAGCGTCGAGGTGGTCAGCCAGTCCGTCTATGGCGAGGCCTTCGTCATGCGGGTGGCCAACAGCCGCGACGTGATCGTGATCGACATCGACGGGTCACGCCCAGAGGAGGCGATCCGGGACTGGATCGGCCGGCTCGACGACGTGCTCGACAACGCGCTGCTGGGCCTGACATCGGCCCCCTGAGGGCGGACCTGCGGATCGAGGATCCGGGGCCGCGCAGATCTCAGGCGGTGCGCCAGTCGAAGAAGCCCTCCTCCACGCGGGACAGCAGGTCCTCGGCCAGCCGCCGGCCCAGATCGGGGCCGTCGGCGACGGCGCCCTCGATCTCGCCCGCATGGGCCTCGGAGCCGTCGGGGCGCAGGATCTCGCCCCTGAGCCGCAGCCGACCGTCCGAGACCTCGGCCAGCCCCGCGATGGGCGTCTCGCACGACCCGTCGAGCCGGGCGAGATAGGCGCGCTCGGCGGCCAGCAACTCCCCCGTGGCCGTGTCGTGGATCGCGGCGAGCATGTCCGCCGTCGCCGCGTCGTCCTCGCGCCGTTCTATCCCGATGGCGCCCTGTCCCACCGCCGGCAGCATCTCCTCGGCGGGGACGGGGCGGCGGGGGATGTCCTGGGCCTTGAGGCGGTTGAGCCCCGCCATGGCGAGGAAGGTGGCGTCGGCCACGCCGTCGCCGAGCTTCTTCATCCGGGTCTGCACGTTGCCGCGGAACTCCACCACCTGGAGGTCGGGGCGCTTGTGCAGGACCTGGGCGCGCCGGCGCAGGGACGAGGTGCCCACGGTGCGCCCCTGGCCGAGATCCGCCAAGGTGCCCCCGCCCGGCGAGACGAAGGCGTCGTGCGGGTCCTCGCGGGGAAGGTAGGTGTCGAGGATCAGCCCGCCGGGCTGCTCGGTGGGCATGTCCTTCATCGAGTGGACGGCGATGTCGATCTCGCCCGAAGAGAGCGCCTCCTCGATCTCGCGGGTGAAGAGGCCCTTGCCGCCGATCTCCTTCAGGGGGCGGTCGATGATCCGGTCGCCGGTGGTCTTGATCACCACGACCTGGAACGCCTCGAAGGGCAGGTCGAAGGCCTGGGCGAGGCGGTCGCGCGTCTCGTTCGCCTGGGCGAGGGCCAGGGGCGATCCGCGGGTGCCGATCTTGAGCGGGGTGTCGGGGGTGGGCCATGTCATGGCCCCCGTGTAGCGTGCCCCGCGCCGGCCCGAAAGCGGCTTGACACCAAGCCCCCCGGACCCGACCACGAGCCCCGCGAAAGCAAGGAGGACGGGCATGGCCGACACGAAGCTGATGCGGGCGCTGCGCGGCGAGGCGCAGGACGTGCCCCCCGCCTGGATGATGCGCCAGGCGGGCCGCTATTTGCCCGAGTACAAGGCGACGCGCGCCAAGGCGGGCGACTTCCTGTCGCTGTGCTACACGCCCGATCTCGCCGCCGAGGTGACGCTGCAGCCGATCCGGCGCTTCGGCTTCGACGCGGCGATCCTGTTCGCCGACATCCTGCTGGTGCCCCAGGCGCTGGGGATGGACCTGTGGTTCGTCACCGGCGAGGGGCCGCGGCTGGAGCCGGTCGACGACCACCGCAAGGCGGCGCTCCTCAAGCCGGCCGAGGACGTGCACGAGACGCTCTCGCCCGTCTACGAGACGGTGAAGATCCTCGCCCGCGAATTGCCCCGGGACGTGCCGCTCATCGGCTTCGCGGGCGCGCCCTGGACGGTCGCGACCTACATGATCGCGGGCAAGGGCACGCCCGACCAGGGGCCGGCGCACGCGTTCAAGGACGGCGACACGGCCGCGTTCGAGATGCTGATGGCCCGCGTCACCGACGCCACGATCGAGTATCTCTCGGCCCAGGTCGAGGCCGGCGCGCAGGTGGTCAAGGTCTTCGACAGCTGGGCGGGGTCGCTGACGGGGGATGATTTCACCCGCTACTGCCTGGAGCCGGCGAAAAAGATCACCGCCGCGCTCAAGGCACGCCACCCGGATCTGCCGGTGATCGTGTTCCCGCGCGGGGCGGGCGAGCGCTATGTCGGGTTCCACGAAGCGACGGGCGCGGATTGCGTGGCCATCGACCAGGACACCGACTCGGCCTGGGCGGCGGCCAACGTGCAGACCGGGGGCTGCGTGCAGGGCAACCTGTCGCCCAAGCACATGGTCACGGGCGGACAGGCCCTGATCGACGAGACGCTGCGCGTGCGCGAGGCGTTCCGGGGCGGGCCGCACGTGTTCAACCTCGGCCACGGGATCACGCCCGACGCGGACCCCGACAACGTGGCGCTGATGCTCGAGACGCTGCGGGGCTGACGCCTCAGACCGGGTTGAAGGCGTCTGCCCAGTCGCCCGAGCGGATGCGCTGGAGCGGATCGACGGGGTGGAGGTAGACATAGGTCCAGGCCTCCACCGGGCCCGCATCGGTGCGAACGGCGCGGCGCAGGCGGCGGTATTCGGGCGGCCCCTCCTCGAAGAGGCCCTCGTAGTCGTCGAGGACGTGCATGAGGCCGGGCGTGGCCAGCTCCCACACCTCGCCCCGGACCTCGGCGCCGCTTCCGTCCTCCACGAGGGCGGGATACCACCCCGTGGAATAGAGCGCGCCGGGCAGCCGCCCCTCGGCCACGAAGGACGCGCCGGCGCGGAAGGCGACCGTCGCCGCGTTGTTGACGAAGCCGCGCCGGAGCGTCCCGTAGACGAAGACGCGGTCGCCGAGGAAGGGATCGTGGGGCATGGCGCGTCAGATAGGAGCCGGGAGGCCCCGGATCCAACCCCCGGCCCCGCTCAGACCCACTTCGCCAGGGGCGGCAGGCTCATCAGCACCGCGTCGGGATCGTGTCCCGTCTCCAGCCCGAACTTGGTGCCCCGGTCGTAGACGAGGTTGTACTCGGCGTAGAGGCCGCGATGGACGAGCTGCGCCTCGCGGTCGGCGGCGTCGAAGGGGGTGGCCAGGCGCCGATCCACCAGGGGCAGCCAGGCGGGCAGGAAGGCGCGGCCGATGTCGCGCGTCAGGGCGAAGTCCGCGTCCCAGTCGCCGGTGTTGTGGTCGTCCATGAACACGCCGCCGACGCCGCGCGCCCGCTTGCGGTGGGGAATGTAGAAATACGTGTCGGCCCAGTCCTTGAGGCGGGGGTAGTGCCCGGCCCCGTGGGGGTCGAGATGGGCCTGGAGCGTGGCGTGGAAATGGGCGGTGTCCTCGGGATACTCGATGCAGGGGTTGAGGTCTGCGCCGCCGCCGAACCACCAGGCATGGGGCGTCCAGAACATGCGGGTGTTCATGTGCACGGCCGGCACGTGCGGGTTGCGCATATGCGCCACGAGGGAGATGCCGGAGGCCCAGAACCGCGGGTCCTCGGCCATGCCGGGGATGCCCTTGCGCGCGGCCATGGCCGTCTGCGCCCGCTCGCCCAGGGTGCCGTAGACGCGCGACACGTTGACGCCCACCTTCTCGAAGACGCGGCCGCCGCGCATCACGCTCATCAGGCCGCCGCCCGCGTCCGATCCGTCCTCGGAGGTCCGGGAGGTGCGCGTGACCTCGAACCGCCCCGGCGCCTCGTCCGCCAGGGGGCCGGTGTCGTGGCCGTCCTCGGCGCCCTCGAACGCGGCCACGATGCGGTCGCGCAACTCGTCGAACCAGCCGGCGGCGCGGGCGCGTTCGGCGTGCAGCTCCTCGGTGTCGATCGTCGTCATGGGCGGTGCCTTAACAGCTTGGTGAACGCGCCGGAAGCAAGGATTGCGCGGACGGCGGGAGCGGCTAGGATCACTCGCATGCGTCATGCCCTCCTTCCTTTCCTCCTGCTTGCCCTGGCGTCTTGCGCGACCCCGCGAGAGGCCTGCATCACCGACCAGACCGACGAGATGCGGACGCTGGAGGCCCTGATCGCCCAGGACGAGGCCACGCTGGCGCGGGGCTACGCGCTGGAGCGGCAGACGGAGTACCGCTCGGGCCTGTCGCTGTGCACCGGCGTGGGCCGCGGCATCGGCCGGCTGGGGATCGGCACCAGCACCTGCGTCCGTCCCGAGGCGAGGGTGCGGACCGTCCCGGTGGCGGTGAACCTCGACGAGGTGGACGCGCGGCTTACCACCTTGCGCGAAAAGCGCGCCGAGCTGTCGCGCGGCGTCGCCCTGGGCGTGGCCGCGTGCCGGGAGGCCTATCCCGCGCAGTGACGCCCCGGCCCTAGTGGGCGGAGGTCTCGACCACGTCCACGAGGGAGCGGCCGCCGTCCACGGTCAGGATCTCGCCGGTGACGAACCCGGCCCCGTCGGAGGCCAGGAACTGCACCGCCTCGGCCACCTCCGAGGCGGCGGCGATGCGGTGAAGCGGCGTCCCCTCGATGATCTCGTCGCGCAGGTCCTCGTCTTTCTTGATCGCGCCCTTGAGGGTGGCCGACATGACCGACCCGAAGGCGATGGCGTTGACGCGGATGCGGTGGGGGGCAAGGGCCACGGCGAGGCTGCGGGTGGCCTGGTCGAGTGCGGCGGTGGAGACGGAATAGGCCAGCAGGTCCGGCTGCGTGCGCCGCGCCGCGATGGAGGACAGGTTGATGATCGAGCCCACGGGCCCGCTCTCGCGCTCCTCCTCGTCGGCCTGGCGGATCATGCGGCGCGCCACGTGCTGGGTCAGGCGCAGGGAGACCATGAGGTTCTGCTCGATGAGCGTGTCGGTCATCGGGTCGTCGGGATCGAGCGGGTCGGACAGCTCCATCTGGCGCGCGGCGTTGACCAGGATGTCGATGCGGTCGAAGGCGCCGACCGTGGCCGAGAGCAGGTTGGCCACGGTCAGCTTCTCGCGCAGGTCGCCGGCGAAGTAGCGCGCGGTGCCGCCCTCCTCGTCCATTTCGCCGATCTCGTCGCGCAGGACGGCCTCGTCGATGTCGGTCATCATGACGTTGGCGCCCTTGTCGATGAAGTGGCGCGCCACGGCGAGGCCGACGCCGTTGGCGGCCCCGGTGACGATGGCGGTCTTGCCGGCGATGGAGAGCGACATGGGAGACCTCAGCGGCGCCGGCGCGGACGCGCGGCGCGGAACAGTTTGAAGGCGGAGCTGCCAGGGAGCTCCTCGACCTCGGTGAACAGGGTGGCCAGGGCCGCCTCGTAGGGAAGGTGGCGGTTGGCCACCAGCCACAGCCGGCCGCGGGGCGAGAGGACCCGCGCCGCCGTGGCGAGGAAGGCACGGCCCAGGTCCGGGTCGCCCTTGCGGCCCTTGTGGAAGGGCGGGTTGGCGACCACGTGGTCGGCGCCCCGCTCGGGCGTCCAGCTCGTGGCGTCGGCCCAGTGGAAGGCGGCGCGGGGGTCGGGCACGTTGACGCGCGCGCAGTCGAGCGAGGGGCGGTGCGCCTCCACCAGGTCGAGATGCTTGACCTTGGCGCTCGTCAGGACGGCGGCGGACAGCGCGCCCCAGCCCGCGCCAAGGTCGACCACGTGGCCGTCGAGCGGGGGCAGCGCCGCGGTCAGGAGGGCCGTGCCCGGATCGACCGCCCCGGGGGAAAAGCCGCCCGGCGGCGTCAGCCAGCCGGCGTCGTTGCGGGCGGGTTCGGCGAGCCAGTCGGACAGGTCCGCCGGGCCGAGGGCGAAGATCTTGCCATGGGCCTTGGAGATCACCGTCCCGATCGTGGCGCGGCCGCGCAGCTCCTTGAGGAGCGAATCGATGCCGTCGACCTTCTGCCCGTCCACGAGGACCGGGCAACCGAGGGCGGCCGCGCGCGCGATGCGGTCGCGCGCCGCGGCCCGCTCCCGCGGGAGCGAGACCACGACCGAGCCCGCCGGCCCTTCGATGCGCTCGCGCATCTCGGCGACGCGGGCGAAGCCGGCGTGTTCGGGCTGGCGGTCATGGGTCACGGCGACGGGGCCGGGCAGGTCCGACAGGTCGGTCCCCTCCGGCGGACAGACGAGGAGGACGGGCGCGGTCAGCAGACCCTCCGCCCGGGCGAGGTCGAGGCGTCGCGTTAGCAGCGCGCTATTCCTTTTCCATCGTGCATTGCAGGGGGTGCTGGTGGCGCCGGGCGAAGTCCATCACCTGGGTCACCTTCGTCTCGGCCACCTCGAAGGAGAACACGCCGACGACGGCCAGCCCCTTCTTGTGGACGGTCAGCATGATCTCGAAGGCCTGGGCGTGGTTCAGTCCGAAGAACCGTTCCAGCACGTGGACGACGAACTCCATCGGGGTGTAGTCGTCGTTGATCAGCATGACCTTGTAGAGGGGCGGGCGCTTGGTCTTGGGCTTGGTTTCGAGCACGACGCCGGCATCGCCGTCGTCGTCCCGCCCGGGCGTCCGCGCCATCATCCGTTCGGCTTGAATCACGTCTCGCCCTTCGCCGTTGGTCGTGGAGTTCGGTGCCATGATATATGGTCGCGACCCTGACAGAAAAGAGGGCGCGGATGGTCGCGATCACGACGGTCGGCTTCGACGCCGACGATACCCTGTGGCACAACGAGCGTTTCTTCCGCCTGACGCAGGAGCGGTTCGCCGGGTTGCTGCAGGATTACGTGGACCCCGGACGCCTGGCCGAGCGGCTTCTGGAGGCGGAGCGGCGCAACCTCGGGCGCTACGGGTTCGGCATAAAGGGGTTCGTGCTGTCGATGATCGAGACGGCGCTGGATGCGACCGACGACCGCGTCCCCGGACACGTGATTCGCGGCATTCTGGAAGCGGGCCAGGAGATGCTGGCCCACCCGATCGAGATCCTGCCCCACGCGGCCGAGGCCGTCGCGGCCCTCCGGGGGCGCTACCGCCTGCTGCTGATCACCAAGGGCGACCTTCTGGACCAGGAGCGCAAGCTGGCGCAATCGGGCCTGGGAGAGTCGTTCGACGGGGTCGAGATCGTGTCCGACAAGCGCCCGCCCACCTATGCGGCGATCTTCGCGCGCCATGGCGAGGGCGCGCGGGCGGGCGTGATGGCGGGCAACTCGATGAAGTCCGACGTGCTGCCGATGATCGCGGCGGGCGGCCACGGCGTCTTCGTGCCCCACGGGGAGGCCTGGGCGCTCGAACACGCCGATCCGCCGGAGGCGGAGCCACGGTTTCACGAACTGCCCCATCTGGGCGCGTTGCCCGGCCTTCTAGATCGGCTGGGGTGAGACATTTTTGCGCGTCTCCCCAGCGTTATCTAGTGCGCGGGATTGCCTGCCGAGGCTATATCTGGGGTCACGTCAACGCCATGGTGGAGCGGGCTGACATTCCACCCTTTTCCGGCGCGGGAATCGTGGTAGCCTGGGAGTTGAAGCGGACCGACCGTCAAAGAGTCGGCCGCCAGAGGCAAGATAGGCAGTGATCCCGTGGCATCCCCCCGGCTAACCGTCCCGTTCAGGACGCTCTCGTTCCTCGTCGCGACGCTCCTGTTCGCGCAAGTCGCCGCGGCGGCCCCTCACGCGGCCATGGTGGTCGACGCCCGAACCGGGGAGGTCCTGCATTCGCGCAACGCGGACACGCAGCTTCACCCGGCGTCGCTGACCAAGATGATGACGCTCTACGTCGTGTTCGAGGCGGTCAAGAACGGCGAGATCGGGCTCGACGACAAGGTAACCATCTCGCGCAACGCCGCGGCCGAGCCGCCCTCGAAGGTGGGCCTGCGGTCGGGGCAGAAGATCGCCCTGCGGTACCTGATCCGGGCGGCCGCGGTGAAATCGGCCAACGACGCCGCGACCGCGCTCGGCGAGGCCATCGAGGGCTCGGAAGCAGCCTTTGCGGCGCGGATGACGCGCACGGCGAAGGCGCTCGGGATGACGCGCACCACGTTCCGCAACGCCCATGGCCTGACCCAGAGCGGGCACCTCTCCACCGCGCGGGACATGACCACGCTGGGGCGGCACCTGTTCTACGACTACCCCGAATACTACAATCTCTTCTCGCGCAGCAGCGCCGACACCCAGATCCGCACCGTGCGCAACACCAACCGCCGCTTCCTTGGCTCCTATGCCGGGGCGGACGGGATCAAGACGGGCTATACCCGCGCCGCGGGGTTCAACCTGACGGCCTCGGCCCATCGCGGCGGGGAGCGGATCATCGCCACCATCTTCGGCGCCCATTCCTCGGCCGACCGCAACCGCAAGGTGCAGGACCTGCTGGACATGGGCTTCTCCCGCGCGCCGACGCGGGTGGCGGTGCGCAAGCCCGTCCTGCCGGTCTACGGCAAGACCGGCGGCGCGGTGACGCTGGCCAGCTCTCTCCGGCCCGCGGGACGCCCCATCCCGGCGGTGGACCCCGTCGCCGTGGCGGCCGCCGCGCCGGACCCGGACATGGTGACACGGGCCCTCCAGGACGCCGCGCTGGCGGAGGCGGTCGCGCCCCGCGCCCGGCCCGGCGCCCGGACGGGCGTGGACACGGCCATCGAGACCGCCGCCGTCGATGCGGCGGTCGATGCGGCAGGGACGCGCGTGGTCGCGCGGATGTCCAGTTCGGGCAGCCGGCACTGGGGGATCAACGTGGGCCGCTATGCCTCGCGCTACCAGGCCGAGCAGGTCCTGCTGAAGACGGCGCTGACCGAGATCGGGACGCTCGACGACGCGCTGCGCAAGGTCGTGCAGAGCCCCCGCGGATGGGAGGCGAACTTCGTCGGCATGAGCGAGGACCGCGCCGCGCTGGCCTGCCGCCGCCTGAGCGCGCGCGACGTGGATTGCGCGACCCTGGGCCCCGGCTGATCAGCCCGTCGCGGTCGCGACGCCGTTGCGCGACCACGCGCCGCCGCCGGTCGGGCGGGTGAATGTGGTGGTGGCCGTGCACTCGAAATCCGGCCTGGTGCCGGCGCCGTAGGTGTCGATCTCGATCCGGTCGCGGGTGGCCGAGAGCAGGTTGAAGGTGTTGTCCTCCCCCCTGAGCCGGTCCGACAGGCCGGTGCCCGCCTGGACGAACAGGCAGCCCGGCGCGATCGAGAACGGCATGGTGACGGTGTTGTGCAGGTGGCCCGACAGGACCACGTCGGCGCCGCCCTCGTGCATCGCAGACAGTGCGTCGTGGGCGCCGCGCATCAGCCGCTTCTCCACTTCGGGGCCGTGTTCGAGCGGATGGTGCAGGACCACGACGCGCAGCCGGTCGCCGGCGTCGGCGAAGGCGTCGCGCATCCGGCGCACCGTATGGTCCGAGAACCTGCCCCGCTGCCACGAGAACCGGTTCACCGTGTTCACACCCGCGACGATCATGCGCGAGGTCTCCAGCCGCGGCTCTAGGTCGCGGTCGATGGCGCGCTTGTAGCGGCCGAAGGGGCGCAGGAACCGCAGGAAGAGGTTGTCGAGCGGGGTGTCGTGGTTGCCCGGAACCGACAGGGTGGGCGGCTCCAGCCGGTCGAGGAAGGCGCGGGCGCGGGCGAACTGGCCCAGGCGCGCGCGCTGGGTGAAGTCGCCCGATATGGCCACGAGGTCGGGCGAGAGGCCGTTGACCATCTTGACCAGGGGGTCCTCCAGCTCGGGGCGGTCGCGGCCGAAATGCAGGTCGCTCAGGTGCAAAATACGGGTCATTCGGTCGGGTTCGGCGCCTCTGTATCGGGCAGGATGATGGTGAGCGGCGCTTCGGCCATGCGAAAGTGGAACGGCCCGCGGGTGCGGGCCTTCTCGCCGTCGAAGGCCAGGAGCGCGCGCTTGTCGCCGGTTTCGATGGTCAGCTCCCGCGGGGTGAGCAGGTCGTAGTCGCGTCCCCGGAGCGGCTTGCCGATGGTCAGCCGGAACGTCATCGCGAAAAGCTGGCGCCGGGTCGAGGCGCGGGCCACGAGGACGGCGAAGCGGTCGTCGTCGATCGCGTCCGAGCCCTCGATGCCGAACCGTTCGAGCTGGTAGGCGGAGCGGGCCACGAAGACGAGCGCGGAGCGGCGCGTGCTGCTTTCGCCGTCTGCGGTGATGGTCATCTTCATGGGCTTGCGGAACTTGGCGAACGTCTTGAGCACGGACCAGTGGGCGGCGGCGCGGAACCGGCCCCAGCGGGAATAGACGGTCTCGCGCTCCCGCAGGATGGCGGGGTAGATGCCGAGCGAGGCGTTGTTAAGGAAGGCCTGTCCGTTGACCTGGCCGATCCGGATGTCGTGGGGGTGCCCCTCCAGGATCTCGGCCGCGGCCTGCTCGGGCTCCTCCGACAGGCCGAGGCCACGCGCGAAGAAGTTGAACGTCCCGAGCGGCAGCACCGCCATGGGAACGCCCTTTCCCAGCATCGCGCCGGCCACCGCCATCACCGTGCCGTCGCCGCCCGCGGCGACGACGATCTCCGGCTCCTCGGTCAGAACGCGGGCGACGGTGTCGTCGATCGGGTCCGACGCGTCCCAGTCGAAGCGCATGGCGCCGTCGCCCATGGCCGCGAGGGCGCGTTCGATGGCGTCGGCGTCACGGCTGTTCTGGCCGGATTTCTTGTTCGCGACGAGGCAGATGCGGCGGGACATGGCACTCCGGGGGGATACGGTCTGACGGCAACGCGCCGCCGGCGGAATCGTTGCCGTCAGGCTGCCGAGCCGGCGCGGTCGCCGAACGCCGCGCGCATCAGCGCGCGGGTGTAGTCCGTCCGGGGCCGGTCGAAGATCTCGTCCACGGGCCCCTCCTCGACGACGTCGCCCTTCTGCATGACCATGACGTGGTGACTGAGCGCGCGCACCACCTTCAGGTCGTGGCTGATGAAGAGGTAGGCGAGGCCGTACTTGCTCTGCAGGTCGCGCAGGAGCGAGACGATCTGCACCTGGACGGTCATGTCCAGCGCCGAGGTCGGCTCGTCCAGGACCAGGAGCTTGGGGCGCAGGATCATGGCGCGGGCGATGGCGATGCGCTGGCGCTGGCCGCCGGAGAACTCGTGCGGGTAGCGGTGCATCGTGCCGGGGTCGAGCCCGACCTCGGCCATGATGTCGGCCACCATCCGCCTGCGATCGCGGGCCTTGACGCTCCCGTGAATGCCCAGGCCCTCGGCGATGATCTCCTCCACCGTCATGCGCGGCGAGAGCGAGCCGAACGGGTCCTGGAAGACGATCTGCATGTCGGCGCGCAGGGGGCGGATGGCGCGCCCCCGCAGCCCCTGGATGTCGCGCCCCATGAACACGACCGTCCCCTCGGACGGGATCAGGCGCATGATCGCCAGCGCCAGCGTGGTCTTGCCGGAGCCCGATTCGCCCACGATTCCCACCGTCTCGCCCTCCCGGACCGACAGGGTCGCGGCGTTGACAGCCTTGACGTGGCCCACCGTGCGGCGCAGCAGCCCGCGCTGGATCGGGAACCAGATCCGCAGGTCGTCCGTCCGGGCGATGGTCTTGGCGCCCTCGGGGACGGGCGCTGGCGCGCCGGTGGACTCGGCCTCCAGCAGCATCCGGGTATAGGGATGCTCCGGCGCGTCGAAGATCCGCCGCGTGGGCCCGTGCTCCACGATCTCGCCGTCCTTCATCACGCAGACCCGGTCGGCGATCTGGCGCACGATGGTCAGGTCGTGGGTGATGAACAGCATCGACAGGTGCTCACGCTCCTTGAGCTCCTGCAGCAAATCCAGGATCTGGGCCTGGATGGTCACGTCGAGCGCGGTGGTGGGCTCGTCGGCGATCAGGAGCGCGGGGCGGTTGGCGAGCGCCATGGCGATCATCACGCGCTGGCGTTGCCCGCCCGAGAGCTGGTGGGGATAGGCGCCCAGGCGGCTGGCCGGGTCCTGGATGCCCACCTGGGTCAAGAGGTCGACCACGCGCTCGCGGGCCGCCGCGCCCGTGAGGCCCTGGTGGAGCGCCAGGCTCTCGGCCAGCTGCTTCTCGATCGTGTGGAGCGGGTTGAGCGAGGTCATCGGCTCCTGGAAGATGAAGCTGATGGCGTTGCCGCGGATATGTCGCAGGCGCTTTTCAGAGGCGCCCACCATCTCCTGCCCCTGGAAGAGGGCGGAGCCGGAGATCTCGGCCCCGCCGGCGAGCAGCTCCACCGTCGAGAGCGCGGTGACGGACTTGCCCGAGCCCGATTCGCCCACCAGCGCCACGGTCTCGCCCGGCCCCACGTCGAACGAGACGCCCCTGACCGCGCGGGTCGTCGCGCCCTCCTGGCGGAAGGCCACCTGCAGGTCGCGCACCTTCAGCACGGGATCGGTCATCGCCTCTGTCCTCTGCCCGGGCATCACTGGAAGGTCTTTCGCGGGTCGAAGGCGTCGCGGACGCCTTCGAAGATGAACACCAGCAGCGACAGCATGACGGCGAAGGTGAAGAACGCCGTGAAGGCCAGCCACGGCGCCTGGAGGTTCTGCTTGGCCTGGAGCGTCAGCTCTCCCAGGGACGGCGCCGAGGAGGGCAGGCCGAAGCCCAGGAAGTCGAGGCTGGCCAGCGTGGAGATCGTGCCGGTGATGATGAAGGGCAGCATGGTCACGGTCGCGACCATGGCGTTCGGGAGCATGTGGCGGAACATGATCGTCCAGTTGCCGACGCCCAGCGCCCGGGCCGCGCGGATGTACTCGAAGTTGCGCGCGCGCAGGAACTCGGCCCGCACGACGCCCACCAGCGCGGGCCAGCCGAACAGCACGGTGACGAAGACCAGCAGCCAGAAACTTCGCCCAAGGATCGCGAACAGGATGATGATGACGTAGAGAGACGGGGTGGAGACCCAGATCTCGATGATCCGCTGGAAGACGAGGTCGGTCCAGCCGCCGAAGAAGCCCTGAACCGCGCCGGCGACGATGCCGATGAGGGAGGTCGCGACGGTCACGATGAGGGTGAACAGGATCGACAGGCGAAAGCCGTAGATCACCCGGGCGACCACGTCGCGCGCGGTGTCGTCGGTGCCCAGCCAGTGCTGGCCGTCGGGGGCCGAGGGCGCGGCGCCGTCGATGTCGTTGATCGTGTCGAAGCTGTAGGGGATCGGCGGCCACAGCAGCCATCCGGCCTCGGCCCCGTCGGCGGTGGCGCCGCTCTCGATCAGCTCCAAGGGCGTGTCGAAGCACTCCACCATGCCGCCCGTCTGGATCAGGCAGCGCACCTCGACGTCGGAATAGACCGCTTCGGTGCGGAAGTCGCCGCCGAAGGCCGTCTCGGGGTAGAAGCTGAACACGGGCCAGTAGACCTCGCCCTGGTAGCTCACCGCGATCGGCTTGTCGTTGGCGATGAACTCGGCGCAGAGCGACAGCCCGAACAGGATCGTGAACAGGACGAGGGACCAGAAGGCACGCCCGTTGCGGCGGAAGTTGCGCCAGCGCCGCTCGTTGAGGGGGCTGAGGCCGCGCCTGCGGCGGCGCGGCGAGACGGGGGGCGGGGCGTCGTGGCCGCCGGCCCCGGGGTGGGGCGGCGGGCTTTCGAGGCCGGGCTCGGTGGGGCCGTGGCCGGAATGGGTGTCCAGATGCGTCACGTCAGCCCTCGCGCGTCTCGAAGTCGATCCGGGGGTCGACGAAGACGTACATCAGGTCCGACAGGATGCCCACCACGAGGCCGATCAGCCCGAAGAAGAACAACGTGCCGAAGATCACCGGGTAGTCGCGCGCCACCGCCGCCTCGAACCCGAGACGGCCCAGCCCGTCGAGGGAGAAGATCGTCTCGATGATGAGGCTGCCGCCGAAGAACACGCCGATGAAGACGGCCGGGAACCCGGCGATGATGATCAGCATCGCGTTGCGGAACACGTGGCCGTAGAGCACCGAGGATTCCTTCAGCCCCTTGGCGCGCGCCGTGACCACGTACTGCTTTTTGATCTCGTCGAGGAACGAGTTCTTGGTCAGCAGCGTCAGCGTCGCGAAGGCCGAGATGGTGGAGGCCAGGACCGGCAGCGTGATGTGCCACAGGTAGTCGCCGATCTTGCCCAAGACCGAGAGCTGCTCGAAATTGTCCGAGGTCAGGCCCCTGAGCGGGAAGATCTGGAAGTAGGACCCCCCGGCGAACAGCACCAGGAGCAGGATCGCGAACAGGAAGCCGGGGATCGCGTAGGCCACGATGATCAGCGCCGAGGTCCAGGTGTCGAAGCTCGACCCGTCCCTGACCGCCTTGCGGATGCCCAGCGGGATCGAGATCAGGTAGGCGATCACGGTCGACCACAGGCCCAGCGTGATGGACACGGGCAGCTTCTCGATCACGAGGTCGATCACCCCGATGGAGCGGAAGTAGCTCTCGCCGAAGTCGAAGCGCACGTAGTTCCAGATCATCGACGCGAACCGCTCCAGCGGCGGCTTGTCGAAGCCGAATTCCTGCTCCAGCTCGGCGATGAAGTCGGCCGGCAGGCCGCGTGCGCCGGCGTAGTCGCTGCTGGCCCCCCCGGAGATCTCCGATCCGCCGCCGGAGAAGTTCTGGAACGCGTCGCCGCCGCCCTCCATCCGGGCGATGACCTGCTCGATCGGGCCGCCGGGGACGAATTGCGTGAGCACGAAATTGACCACCATGATCCCGAACAGGGTCGGAACGATCAGCAGCAGCCGTCGGAGGATGTATCCGCCCATGGGTTCAGAGCGCCCCGGCCTCGCGCAGTTCCTGCGCCCTGTCCGCGTCGTACCACCACAGGTCCAGCGCCCCGAGGGTCAGCGGCGGCAGGGGGTCTGGATGGTCGTAGACGTCCCAGTAGGCCACGAGGTGCTGGGCCGAGTACCATTGCGGAATCCAGAAGCCGTAGGCGCGCAGCACCCGGTCGAGCGCCCGCGCGCCGGTCTCGACCTCGTCGAGCGTGTCGGCCGCGATCACCTCGGTGATGAGCCTGTCCACTGCCGGGTTCGAGAGCGCCATGAGGTTGCGCGAGCTGTCCTCGGCGGTGGAGCTGTCGAACCACTGGCGCAGCCCCAGCCCCGGCTCGTAGCCCTGGGTCAGGGTGTGGTTCGTCAGGTCCCACGCGCCCTCGCGCCGGCGCTGCACGTACTGGGCGCTGTCCACGCGCTCCAGCCGCGCATCGACCCCGATGCGGCGCAGGTTCTCGACATAGGGGTTCACGATCCGATCGTAGAGCGGCGAGGTCTGCAGGATCGTCAGGGACAGGGTCTGCCCGTCCTTCGTGCGGTAGCGCGCGCCGTCCTCGAAGGTCCAGCCGGCATCCTCCAGCAGGCGCGTGGCCTCGCGCAGCACCCCGCGGGGCGGCGTGTTGCCCCCGGCCTCGTTGACCTGCGGCAGGGCGGCGTCCTCGGTCAGGATGCCGTCCGGCAGGAGGTCCTCCTCCACCAGGGGTCGCAGCAGCGCGGCCTCGTCCTCGCCCGGGGGGCCTTCCGCCATCAGGTCGGTGTTCTGCCAGAACGAGACGGGACGCTCGTAGAGGCCGTAGAACAGCGTCTCGTTGGACCATTCGAAGTTGAATACCTTCGACACCGCCTCGCGCACCGACCTGTCCTGCCACGGTGCGCGGCGGAGGTTGAAGACGAAGCCCTGGGCGGCGCCGATCGAGCCGTCGGGAAGTTCCGTCTTGATAACCTCGCCGTCGCGCACCGCGGGGAAATCGTAGGAGGTCGCCCAGTCGAGGGAGGAGTTCTCTTCGCGGAAGAGGTATTCGCCCGCGCTGAACGCCTCCATCGAGGCGGAGGCGTCGGCGAACACCTCGACGCGGATCGTCTCGAAGTTCCAGCGGCCGCGGTTGATCGGCAGGTCGGCGGCCCACCAGTCGGGGTCCTTGCGATAGACGGCGGAGCGGCCGATATCGACCCGGTCGAGCACGTAGGGGCCGGTGCCGATGAAGGGCCGGGACTGGCTCTCGTCGATGCGCAGCCCCTCCTCTTCGAACTGCTCCTCCGAGATCGCCGTAGCCAGCCCGGCGATGCCGATCCGGTCGCGGACGGGCGATTCCTCGGAGAAGGAGAAGCGGATGCGCCGCTCGTCCAGCACCTCGATATCGGTGATGAAGTTCTGCACGATGTTGCGGAACTCGGCGATGCCCTGCTCCAGGATCGTCTCGTAGAAGAAGGCCACGTCGGAGGCCTCGACCGGGCTGCCGTCGTGGAAGGTGATGCCCTCGCGCAGCGTGAAGGTCACCGACGAGACGTCCTCTGGATAGGACATCGTCTCGCACAGGTAGCAGTAGAGCGCGTAGGGGTCGTCCGCCGTGCTGGTCAGCATGCTCTCGTAGACGACCTCCGACGCGGTGCCCTCGGGCACGCCACGGCGGGTCCACAGATTGAAGCTGTCGAAGACGAGCGTGGTGGAGAAGCTCATCTCGCCGCCCTTGGGGGCGTCGGGGTCGACGTAGCCGAGATGCTCGAAGTCGGGCCCGTAAACCGGCTCGCCGAAATTGGTATAGGCGTGGGTCTCGGTCACCTCGCCGGAACCGCCTTCCGCCCCTTCCTGGGCGGGGGCCGCGCCGGCCAGCGACAGCGCCGCCGCTCCGGCCAGGAACCCGGCGGGCATCCGGTGCCGCGGGGCGGGCAGGGCGCGGATGAGGGCGCGGGCGGATCTGGGGGGCGTCATGGCAACTCCGTCACGGGGTGCGGGGGCGTGGCGGGAGGCTAAGTGCCGCGACGCGACATCTGCAAGTCGAATTGTCTTGAGCGGGGCGTGATGGCCGGGCCCGATACGAAGACGGCCGCCCCGTGGGCGGCCGTGCGGTGTTCCCGGGCCGGGATGCGGCGCCTCAGCCGCCCGTGGTCTGCAGGTAGGCGATCAGGTTCGCCCGGTCCTCGACCGAGGGCAGGCCGTTGAAGGACATGATCGTTCCCGGCGCCTCGCCCTGCGGGTCGGCGAGGAAGGTGTTCAGGTTCTCCGGCGTCCAGCTCTCGAAATGCTCCTCGAGCGCGCCCGAGTAGTTGAAGCCCGACACCGCATCGACCTCCCGCTCCACCACGCCGTCCAGGTGCGGGCCCACGGCGTTGGAGCCATCCAGGTTGTGGCAGGCGCGGCACTTGCCGAACACCCGCTCGCCCGCGCTCGCGTCGGCCGAGGCGAAGACCTCCTCGAAGGGGACTTCGGCTTCCTCTTCGCCGCCGCCCTCTTCCTCGGGGACCTCGACCGCGTAGGCCTGCTCGTGCTCGCCGCCATGGTCGCCGCCCACGTGGTAGATCAGCTCGCCCCCCCAGATGCCCAGCAGGAACACCAGCAGGGTTCCGCAGAATCCGGCCACGATCTTGGTCAGGGTCATGGTATCGAACATGGGGGTGGTCGCCTCGTGTCGCTTATCGCGCACTCTCTATCCGCAATGACGCGCGAACTGCAAGCGTCGAGGCTTGCGACGATCCGCCTCCCGATGCCCTCGCGCGTCAGCCGCGCGGGTGGGCCTTCTCGTAGACGGCCATCAGCCGCGCGGTATCCACGCCCGTATAGGCTTGCGTGGTGGACAGCGACGCGTGGCCCAGCAGCTCCTGGATCGCGCGCAGGTCGCCCCCCGCATCCAGCAGGTGGGTGGCGAAGGAATGGCGCAGCGCGTGGGGCGTGGCCGAGGCCGGCAGGCCGAGCTGCATCCGCGCCGTCTCCATGGTGCGGGCCACGAGCCGGGCGCCGAGCCGGCCCCCCTTGGCGCCGCGGAACAGCGGATCGTCGGGCTGGGAGGGGAACGGGCAGATCGCGCGGTAAGCCTCCACGCAGGTGCGCGCGGCGGGCAGGACCGGCACGATCCGCTCCTTGCCGCCCTTGCCGAAGATGCGCAGCGTCTCGGGCAGGGGGGCGTCGCGCGCATCGAGGCCCAGCGCCTCCGAGATTCGCAACCCGCACCCCCACAGCAGGGTCAGGACCGCCACGTCGCGCGCGGCGATCCAGGGCACGGCCGCCTGCGCCTCCACCGCCGCGATGAGCCCGCGCGCCGCCTCGGGCGCGACGGGGCGGGGCAGGCGGCGCTTGAAGCGGGGCGCGCGCGCCGACAGGATCGCGGTCACGTCCACGTCGTCGCGCTCGGCGATCCAGCCGGCGAAACCCTTCACCGCCGACAACGCCCGGGCGAGGGACCGGGCCGACAGGCCGTCGGCGCGCTCGGCGGCCATCCAGGCGCGCATGTCCGCCAGCCGGACGGCCCGCACGAGCGCGAGTCCCGTCTCCTCGCCCATGTGTTCCTGCTGGAAGGCGAGAAACCCCACGAGGTCGGCGCGGTAGGCCTCCACCGTGGCGGGCGCCGCGCCCTCGACCCCCGCCAGATGCGCCAGCCAGCGCTCCAGCGCGTCGGCGAGACCGGGGGAGATCACAGGAGCCGCCCCAGCGCCCGCTCGACCATCCCGGCGAAGTAGTCGAGCAGGTCCGTGCCCTGCCCGGGGGCGAATTGCTGCGGATCGCGCGAGCCCATGACGAGAAGGCCGGGCGATTGGCCGGTCCCCATGTCGAGCCTCAGGCAGGCCTCCGAGGAGATGTAGGCGGCCGCCGCGCCGTGAATCGCCGCCGCGCCGCCCGCGACCTGCCGAAGCGTGACGCGGCGCGGCGCCCCGTCCCGGCCCGACCCGGCGTGGAGCGCGACATCCCCCGGGTCCGCGAGGTCCAGCGCGTCGGTGCGGGGGGCGCCCGGTCCCGCCTCCAGGAGGAGGCGCAGGGACTCGACCCGCAAGATCTCGGCCACCGGCCCCGACAGGGTCGCGAGGAAGTCGGTCAGGGTGCGCGGCTCCATCAGCGCCAGGGTCGCGCGGTGGATCATGTTGGTCCCGGCGAGGTTCTCGTAGGCGGCGGCGATCACCGTGCGGTGGGTGTCCTCCAGCCGGTCGAGCCGGGCCTCGAGCCTGTCCATGGCGATGGCGCGCATGTCGATGACGTTGTCGCCGCGCAGGGCGTCGGCCGCCCCGGCCAGGGCGCGCATCAGCTCGGTATCCTCCAGGATGCGGTCCGGGCTGGACAGGAAGCTCTCGCGGATATCGGGATCGGCCAGGGGATGGGTGGTCATGGGCGAACCTGCTCGGAATGATGTTTTTCCCGTCAGCCTAGCGCGACGCACGGGGCGCGTCCCAGCGAAATCGTCGGGGCTCCGGCGCGGGGACGCCCGCGATGCCCGGATGCGACAGCCGGCCCGGATGACCGGCCCCCGCCCGGCGCGCCGTGTCGCGCCACACCGCCGAGATCGGCGGCCACGCGGTCGGGGGCGCGTCCCTGCCGCCCACATCCGCCGCCTGCCGGGCGAGCGTCCCGGTGCGCCGGGCCTCGCGGTGCCCGGAATGCCCGTGGGCCCGACGGGGACGGAGAGGGAGAACCGCGCTGATCCCTGCGCCTCTCCACAGACGGATCGACGGAGGTTTTCGCCCGGCACGGCTGAGGCTGGTGACCCCGGCAGGATTCGAACCTGCAACCTGCCCCTTAGGAGGGGGCTGCTCTATCCAGTTGAGCCACGGGGCCGCCGGAACGGATCATCCCATTCCCGGGCGTCGGGCGCAATGGGGCCGGCGCACCCGGGCGGCCTGGCAGGGTTGACCTTCCAGCGACTGGAGCCCTTATCTCTTCGGTCCAACCGGCAACAGGAGGGGGCCATGGCCGCCGACAGCGTCACGATCCGCATCACCGGGCTGTCCTGCGCGTCCTGCGTGGGCCGGGCCGAACGGGCGATCCGCAGCGTGCCCGGCGTGGACCGGGCCGAGGTGAACCTCGCCACCGGGACGGCGCGCGTGGCCCCCGGCACCGCGGCCCTTTCCGACATCGCCTCGGCGCTGGAGCGGGCGAACTACCCCGCCGCGACCCGCAGCGGGACCTTCGTGGTCGAGGGGATGAACTGCGCCTCCTGCTCGGGGCGGGTGGAGCGGGCCGTCGGCGCCCTGCCGGGCGTGACCGGGGCGCGGGTGAACCTGGCCACGGGGACGCTCGAGGCGGACTGGATCGACGGGACCGCCACCCCCGCCGCCATGGCCCGCGCCGCGACCGAGGCCGGCTACCCGACCCGGCCCCGCGACGACGACGCGGACGCCCCGTCCGCCGATCGCGGCGCGGCCGAGACCCGTCGCACGGCCCGGGCCGCGATCGTCGCCGGGGCGCTGACCCTGCCGGTCTTCCTGGTGGAGATGGGCGGCCACCTGCTGCCCGGCCTCGCCGCCCCGGTGGAGGCGGCGACGGGACAGCGGGGCCTGTGGATGGTGGAGTTCGCGCTCATCACCCTGGTCCTGGCCTGGCCGGGCCGGCGCTTCCTGGCGCGGGGGGTGCCCGCGCTCCTGCGCGGCGCGCCGGACATGGATTCGCTGGTGGCGCTGGGCACGGTGGCGGCCTGGGGCTATTCCACGGTGGCGACCTTCGCGCCCGCGCTCCTGCCCCCGGGCAGCGTCGCGGTCTATTTCGAGGCGGCGGGCGTCATCGTCACGCTGATCCTCGCTGGCCGCTGGATGGAGGCCCGGGCGCGGGGCCGCACGGGCGCCGCGATCCGCGCCCTGGTCGGCCTGCAACCGCGCACGGCGCGGGCGATCCGCGACGGCCGCGAGGTCGAGGTGCCGGTGGCGGAACTCGGCACCGGCGACCGGGTGATGGTCCGCCCCGGAGAGCGCCTGCCGGTGGACGGCACCGTGGTCGAGGGGCGCTCCTTCGTGGACGAATCGATGCTGACCGGCGAGCCGATCCCGGTGGACAAGACCGCGGGCGACGCCGCCACGGGCGGCACCGTGAACGGCGCGGGCCTCCTGACCCTGCGCGCGACCGCCGTGGGCGAGGCCACCGTGCTGTCGGGCATCGTGCGGATGGTGCAGGAGGCGCAGGGCGCCAAGCTGCCGATCCAGGGCGCGGTGGACCGGGTGGTGCGCTGGTTCGTCCCCGCGATCCTGGGCGTCGCGGCGCTGACCGTGGCGGCCTGGCTCGCCCTCGGCCCCGATCCGGCGCTGGGCCTGGCGCTGGTCTCGGGCGTGTCAGTCCTGATCATCGCCTGCCCCTGCGCCATGGGGCTCGCCACGCCCACGAGCGTGATGGTGGGCACGGGCCGCGCCGCCGAGCTGGGCGTCCTGTTCCGCCGCGGCGACGCTCTGCAAAGGCTGCAGGAGGTCCGCACGATCGCCTTCGACAAGACCGGCACCCTGACCGAGGGGCGCCCGGACCTGACCGACCTCGTGCCGGCGGGCGACATGTCCGGGGCGCGGGCGCTGACCTTCGCCGCGGCGGTGGAGCGCGGCTCCGAGCACCCCATCGCCACGGCGATCCGGCGCGCCGCCGACGCGCGCGAAATCGAGGTGCCCGCCGCCGAAGGGTTCGAGAGCCTGACGGGACTGGGCGCACGCGCCCGGGTCGAGGGGCACGGCGTGCTGGTCGGCGCCGCCCGCCTGATGGCGCGCGAGGGCATCGACACCTCAGGGCTGGACGCGGATGCCGAGCGGATCGCGGCGGCCGGCCGCACGCCCCTCTTCGTCGCGGTGGAGGGCCGGGTGGCGGCCCTCCTGGGCGTGGCCGACCCGGTGCGCCGCGGCGCGGCTTCGGCCGTGGCGGACCTCAAGGCACGCGGGGTCCGCGTGGCGATGGTATCCGGCGACGCCCGCGCCACCGCCCGCGCGATCGGCGACGCGCTGGGCATCGACGACGTGGTGGCCGAGGTCCTGCCCGGCGACAAGGTCGCGGCGGTGGAGAAGCTCGAGGGGCCCGTGGCCTTCGTGGGCGACGGGATCAACGACGCGCCCGCGCTTGCCGCCGCCGACGTGGGGATCGCGGTGGGCACGGGCACCGACGTGGCCATCGAGGCGGCGGACGTGGTGCTCGTCTCGGGCGACCCGGCGGGCGTGTCCCGCGCGGTGGAGGTGAGCCGGCGCACCATGCGCAACATCCGGCAGAACCTGTTCTGGGCCTTCGCCTACAACGCGGCCCTTGTGCCCGTCGCCGCCGGCATCCTGTGGCCCGTCACCGGGCACCTGCTGTCGCCCATGCTGGCGGCGGGGGCCATGGCGCTGTCGAGCGTCTTCGTGCTGACGAACGCCCTGCGGCTGCGGCGGATGGAGGTTGGCGCGCCCCGGCACTCCGACCCGTCGCCGGCGCCCGGGGCCGCGCCGCAACCGGCCGAGTGAGACCGAAGGAAAAGGGAGAGACGCGATGAACATCGGAGTCGCCGCCGCCCGGTCGGGCCTGCCGGCCAAGACGATCCGCTACTACGAGGAGATCGGGCTGGTCCGGCCGCCACGGGACGTCAACGGCTACCGCGCCTTCGGCGAGCGCGACGTGGCGATGCTGGTGTTCCTCGGCCGGGCGCGGTCCATGGGGTTCTCGATCGAGGATTGCCGCCGGCTCCTGTCGCTCTGGGCCGACCAGGAGCGGGCGAGCGCCGACGTCAAGGCGCTGGCCCGCGAGCATCTGGCCGAGATCGACGCCAAGATCGCGGGCCTGCGGACCATGCGCGACACGCTCGACCATCTGATCGGGCAATGCGCCGGCGACGACCGGCCCGATTGCCCGATCCTGGAGAGCTTCTCGGCCGGTCGCCCTTCAGGGTAGCACCGCCTCGGGCAGGAGCGGCCAGACCGGTGCCCAGGCCGCGGTGAGCGCGAGGAGCGCGGCCGTGGCCGCGCCGAGCGTGATCGCGGTCGAGCGCCCCATGACCGCCGCCTCCGCCTCGGGGTGCGACAGCAAGGCCGGTCCGAGCACCCGCAGGTAGTAGGCCAGCGAAATCACCGTGTTCGCCGCCGCGGCGAGGGCGAGCCACCACAGACCCGCTTCCAGCGTCGCGGCGAAGAGGGCGAGCTTGCCCAGGAATCCCGCCAGCGGCGGCACCCCCACGAAGGACAGGAAGGCCAGCGCCAGGGCGGCGAGCGCGGCCGGGTGGCTGCGGCCCAGCCCGCGCCAGTCGGCGATCCGGGTCCGGCCGCGCAGATGGGCGACCACGGCCAGGGCGGCGACGTTGGCAAACGCGTAGGCGGCCAGGAAGCCGATCAGCGCGGGCAGCGCCCCGGCCACCGCGACGGCCATCAGCGCGTATCCCGTCTGGCTGACGGAGGACCACCCGATCAGGCGGCGCAGGTCGTCCTGCGCCAGGGCGCAGAGGTTGCCGAGGGTCATCGTGGCGACCGCGACGAGGCCCAGGAGCAGGCGCAGGGGCGCGGCCTCGTCGGGCACGACCTCCACCAGCCGGTAGAGGGCGACGGCGGCGGCGACCTTCGGCACCGTGGTCAGGAACGCCGCGGCCGGGACCGGCGCGCCCTCGGCCACGTCGGGCACCCAAGGGTGGGCCGGCACCGCGCCCAGCTTGAAGAGGAGCCCGGCGAGGACCAGCGCCAGTCCGGTCACCGCCAGCGGGTCGCGGGGCAGGGAGCCGAGCGCGGCGTAGCCCGGGCCCCCCGCGATCCCCATGACCAGGACGACCCCGATCACCAGGAGCGCGTTGGCCAGCGCGCCGACGAGGAAGTACTTCATTCCCGCCTCGAGCGAGATCGCCCAGTCGCGGTGGTAGGCCGCCAGCACGTATCCCGTGACGGACGACAGCAGGACCCCCATCACGAGCTGCATGAGGTCCGCCGCGCCGGCCATCGCCATGGCCCCCAGCGCGGAGAACAGGAGCATGGCATAGACCTCGCCGTGGCGCCTGTCGGTGGCGAACCAGGCGGGCGACAGGCCCACCGAGAGCGCGGTCAGCCCCAGGATCAGGAGCCGCGCCGACGCGGTCGCGCCGTCGAGGGCGAAGGTGCCCGAGAAGGTCGTCTGCCGCAGCCCGGCCTGCGACAGCGCCAGCCCCGCGGCCACCGCCAGCCCGGCGAGCGCGACCCCGGCGCACCAGCCGTGGCGCGGCTGGGGCAGCGCCATCGCCGCCAGCAGGGCGAGGACGGCCGTCACGAGGACCGCGATCTCGGGGGCGAGGTCGGCCAGGGGCATCTCAGCCCCCCGGGCCGAGCGTGGGGACGAGGCTGCCCGCGTCGATCAGCGACAGGAGCCAGGCGGGCCAGACCCCGATCAGGACCACGAGGGCCAGGAGCGCGCCCAGGATCGCCGTCTCCCGCCGCGTGAGGTCGGCGAAGTCCGCGCGGGTCGCGGGCAACTCCCCGAAGAAGACCTGCCGCAGCATCGACAGGAACAGAGCCGCGGTCAGCAGGATGCCCAGGAGGCCCGCCGCGGCGATCCAGGGATAGACGGCGAAGGCCCCGAGGAAGACGTGCAGCTCGGCCACGAAGCCCGCCAGCCCCGGCAGGCCCAGCGAGGCGAAGGCCGCCAGCGTCGCGAGGCCCGCGAGGCGCGGCGCGGGCCCGGCGAGACCGCCGAAATGCCCCATGTCGTGATCCGAGGCGCGCTGCCAGATCGCGCCCGCGACGAGGAACAGTGCCCCCGTGATCAGGCCGTGCGCGACCATCTCGACCACCGCGCCGGTCAGCGCGATCTGGCGCGCGGCCTCAGGGCCCAGCCCCGATCCGGCCACGGCGACGCCGAGCACGACGTATCCCATATGGTTGACCGAGGTGTAGGCGATGCGGCGCTTGAGGTTGTCCTGCGCACAGGCCACGAGCGCCCCCCACAGGATCGAGGCGAGCCCGAGGAGCGCGATCGGCAGGGCGTGGCGGGCAAAGGCCTCGGGCACCATCTGGAGCGCCACGCGCACCAGCCCGTAGGCCCCCATCTTCAGCAGGACCCCGGCCAGGATCGCCGAGACGGGGCCGGGGGCATTCACGTGGGCGGGCGGCAGCCAGGTATGGAGCGGGAACACCGGCGTCTTGATCCCGAATCCCGCGACGAGGGCCAGCAGCACGAGGCCCGCCACGGGCCCCGAGAGCGGCGGCGCGGCGATGATGGCGCGCATGTCGAAGGTCAGGTCGGGCATCGACAGGGCGAGGACGATGATCCCGACCAGGATCAGCAGGGAGCCCGCGAGGGTATAGACGAAGAACTTGAGCGCGGCGGCCTGCGCGTCGCCGTGGCCCCAGCGGCCGACAAGGAAGTACATCCCCACCAGCGACAGGTCGAAGAACACGTAGAACAGCACCAGGTCGAGCGTGACGAAGAGCCCGGTGGACACGCCTGCCAGGAACAGCATCCACGCGTGGTAGGCGCGCGCGTCGGACACCCGGATCGGCCAGGCGATGGCGGCCACGAAGATCACCGCCGAGACGAGGGCGAGCGACAGCGACATCCCGTCCACGCCCACCCGCCAGGCGATCCCGAGGGAGGGGATCCAGGGCATCTCCGCCTGGGCGGAGAACCCGCCCGAGGCGTCGTAGGTCGCCCAGACGAGGAGGAGGAGCGCCAGGGGAACGCCCGCGACCGCGGTGGCGACCGGGCGCGCCCGCGCGGCATCGAGAGGCAGCGCGGCGAGGGCCAGGGCGCCCAGGAGCGGCACGATCACGGCGAGGGTCAGCACGTCAGCCTCCGAGGAACAGGAGCGCGATCCCCGCGGCGAGGCCCGCGACGAGGATCGTATAGTAATGGTGGGCGAGCCCGGTCTGCAACCGGCCCAGGTCGCGCCCGGTGAGGCTCGCCAGGCGCGCGCCGCCCCGGGACGGCAGGTCGGCCAGCCGCTCGCCGCCGCGGCCCGCGGCGCGCGAGGCGCGCAAGGTCGCGCCGACGACGCCGCCCACGAGCCCGGTGGCCGCGCCCAGCCCGGCGCGCTGCCCGTCGATCGCGGCGTCGTCGAGCCGCGCGGCGCCGCGCGCCAGCGCCGCGACGGGGCGGACGACCGCATGGTCTATCAGGTGCGGCAGGCCCAGCCAGTCGGAGCGGGGCGCGGGGCCTGGCCGTCGCGCCATGGCGACCCCGGCCAACAGCCCCAGCGCCACGGCGGCGAGCGACGCGGCGGTCGCCGCCGTGGCGCCCGCGGGCAGGGCCACGCCCGCCCCCCGCGCGACGGCGTCCCGGACGGGCGCCAGCCACAGGGCCGACAGCGCCAGCGTCGCGCCCGACAGGAGCGCGAGGGCGATCGCCCCGCCCCGCGGCGGGGCGACATGGCCGGCGGCCCGGTCGCCCGGGGCGAAGGCCAGCAGCCAGAACCGGGCGGAATAGGCCGCCGCGATCCCGCCCGCGACGATCCCGCCCATGGCGGCCGCGGGGCCGGCCTGGCCCATGGCGGCGACCATCTCCTCCTTGGTCCAGCCGCCCGCGAGGGGCGGCACGGCGGCGAGCGACAGGGCGGCGGGGGCCGCGAGCGCGGCCGCCCGGGGCAGGGCGCGGCCCAGGCGCATCCCGTGCAGATCGAAGCTGCCCGTGGCGCGGTGGGCGAGGCCCGCGGCGACAAAAAGCGCAGCCTTGGCCGCCGCGTGGACGACCAGGTGCAGGATCGCCACGCCCGGGAACCCGGCGCCGACCGTGGCGATCATCAACCCCGTCTGCGCCGAGGTGGAGGCGGCGAGCACCTTCTTGGCGTGGACCTGCCGGCAGGCCGCCACGCCGCCCAGGGTCGCCGTCGCCAGCCCCAGGACCATCGCGCCCGCCGCGGCGCCCGGCGCGGCGGCGAGGGTCGGCTGGAGGCGCGCCAGCAGGTAGACACCGGCCGCGACCATGGCGGCCGAATGGAGCAGGGCCGAGACGGGCGTCGGCCCGTCCATCGCGCGCAGGAGCCAGGGCGCGAAGGGGACCTGCCCCGCCTTCGCCGCCGCCGCCACGAGGAGCCCCCAGCCGGCGAGGGCGAGGGGCGCGCCCTCGAGCCGCGACAGCGCGTCGTAGCCGGTCGAGCCGGTGGCGGCGAAGGTCGCGAAGAGGGCGACGAACAGGCCCAGGTCCCCCGCCCGTGTGGCGACGAAGGCATAGGCGGCCGAGCCCATGGGCGCCGCCTCGCGCCAGCGGTGGCCGATCAGCGCCCAGGAGCAGGCGCCGACGATCTCCCACCCGATCAGGAGCGTCACCAGATCGTTGGCGATGACCACCAGCTCCATCGCGCCGACGAAGACCAGCAGGAGCCCGAGGAGGCGGGGCAGGGCCGGGCCGCGGTCGGCCGCGGCGAAGAGCAGAACCGGCAGGGCGACGAGCGGCACCGCGACCGCGACAACGGCGGCCAGGGGCGGCAGGGACGCGCGCAGGGGAAGCGCCTCGGACCAGGCGAGGTGCCCCGCCGCGCCCGCGAGCAGGGCGGCCAGGAGCGCGGTGAGCCCGGCCATGACGGCGGCGGCCGCGCCCGGGCGGGGCGGCGGCGCCGCCCAGAGCGCCAGGCCCGCGATCGCGGGAAGGAGGGGCAGGGCCCAGATCATCCCGCGAGCGTCCCGATGCTCTCGGTCATGTCGGCCTGCCGCTTGCGGTAGATCGCGACGACCAGGGCGAAGCCGACGGCCATCTCCACCGCCATCACCGCCATGACGACGATTGCCAGGAGCTGGCCCTCCGGCATTCCGCCGAGGGCGAGGCTCCACAGGCCGATGGCGGCCAGGAGCGCGCCGTTCAGCATCAGTTCCAGCCCCATCATCAGCATCACGAAGCTCTGCTGGCTCAGCGCGCCGTAGAGGCCGATGCCGATCAGCGCCGCGGCGCCCAGGAGGACGATGGTCAGCGTCATGGGGTCCTCAATGGTGATGGTGGTGGCCGCCGCCACCTTCGGGCTGTCGTCCGGCGGGGGGGCCTCCCGGCTCCAGCCCCGGCGGGCGCGAGCCGTCGTCCGCCGGGCCGAACCGGCCCCGGCGCGAGGACAGGATCACCGCGCCCACCATGGTCGCGAGCAGCGTCACGCCCGCCGTCTCGAAGATCAGCATCGAGGGCCCGAGAAGCTCGTGGCCCAGGGCGGCCACCGTGTCGGTGCCGGTCGCGACGCGCGCGGCCGGCGGGTCGGCGGCGAGAACGGCGGCGGCGAGCCCGGCGAAGGCGAGCCCGCCCGCGACGGCGGCCACGCGGTGCTGGTGGACCATGACCATCGGGTTCAGGCCGGCGGGATTCATCATGAACATCACCATGAAGATCGCCATCACCATCATCTCCACCGCCATCATGAAGATCGTGGCGATGCCGATATAGGGCGCCGACAGGACGACCCCGACCGCGCCCACCGCGACGAAGGACAGCATCAGCGAGAACGAGGCCCGCACCATAGAATCGACGCGGAAAACGCGCCATCCGGTCCAGACGGCGAAGAGGCACAGGGCGGCGATGACGAGGTCGGTCACAGGGCGATCACCCCCGAGATGAGCAGATGCAGGAACGACAGCGGCAGCAGCACGGTCCAGACGAGGCCCAGCATGCGTGCGGGGGGCGGCCGCGCGATCCGCGCGCCGAGCGCGAGGATCGCGGCCATCATCCCCGCCGTCTTGAGCCACAGCCACACCGGGCCGGGCAGGACCGGGCCCAGCGGGCCGCCCAGGAACAGCGTCGCGGCCATGGCGCAGGCCGAGACCAGCATCGCCAGCCGCGCGGCCTGCCACAGTGCGCGGGCCGGCCCCGCCTCCTCGGCCGAGGTGCCGCCGGCGATGTCGGCACCGTCGGCGTAGTCCATGGGCCCGCGCAGGGTCAGCGACAGGATCGCCACCGCAAAGAGCGGCAGGCCCAGGGGTTGGCGCAGGACGTTCCACGCCCCGCGCTGGCTGTCGACGATGGCGACCAGCGACAGGCTTTCGGCCGGCAGCGCGGCGGCGATCAGCACGAACATCGAGGGCAGCATCGCCGGCAGCCCGATCGCGGCGTAGCGGTAGGCGCCGATCAACGGAAAGGGCGCGTTGGGCGACCAGCCGTGGAGGAACACGACCACCACCGTCAGCGCCTCGCACGCGCCCCAGATCGCGATGCCCGCGGGGCTGTCGATCGCTGCGTGGCCGGGCGCGAAGGGCACCACGCAAAGGCCGGCGGCGGCCAGTGCGAGGTACCAGGCGGGGGCGAGGCGGCGGTTCATGTCGTCGGGCGCCTCGGTCCGTACCGGACCGGCGAGCCAGTCGGCCGCGAGGCTCGCGATCCCCCCGCCCCCCGCGAGCCGGCGGTCGAGCCACGCGGCCAGAAGCGTCCCGGCGGCGAGGGTCGCGGCCACCGCGAGGAGGAGGAGCGCGCCGATCATGCCGCGAGCGCCTCCTGTGCGAGGGAGGAGGGCGGCAGGGAGGCGAGCGCCAGCATCGCCTCCGCCCATTCGAGGCCGGGCAGGAGGGCGGCGAGGTCCGGGGGCTCGATCTCCTGGCTCCGCCCCGCCAGGCATCCGGCCAGCCGGTCGCGCGCGTCCCGGCCGCCGACCGGCACGAGCCCCGGCGGCACGGCCCGCAGAAGGCCGGCGGCGCGCGGACGCCCCCCCGCCGCGACCCTGTCCGCCGCCCCGGGCAGGCCCAGGAGGCGCAGCATCCGGGCCGCGACCAGGTCGGGCGCATCGGCCTCCGCCGGTTGGTCGAAGGCGGGCGCCTGCACCTCGACCGCGACGATCACGTCGCCCTGCAGCGTCACCTCCAGGACCAGCCCGGGCGGCAGCATCGGGGCGAAGGGGCCGACGCGGGCGGTGTAGCGGTCGAGCTGCAACCCGTCGCGGATGTCGGCGCCGGTCATCGCCATGGGGCGGCCGTAGGGCGTGCCGCCCATCATCCCCTCGCCGCCCTGGCCGTGGTCGCCCTTGCCCCGCCAGGGGGCGGGCGGCGCGTCTGGGCGGCGGTCGGGCGCGCTTTCGCCGCCGCCCAGGAGGTCCGCCCGGGCGTCGAGGAGGGCGCGCTCGATGTCGCCGGTGCCGTCCCACCGGACCGTGCGGCGTGGATGCGGCACCTGATCGTGGACCCGGTCGAGCGCCCCGGCGGCGCGGTCCGGGATCGCGCCCGCGACCAGTAGGAGCGCCGCCTCCCGGGGCGTCGCCGCGCGGCGCAGGCCGGGGCGGGCGAGCAGTCGCTCGACGGCCGGGGCCAGGCCCGGCCCGATCGCCGCGAAGACCGGGGCGGGCGCCGTGGCGGCCAGCCGGGCGAGGTGGCTCATTCCCACGCGAACACCCCCTCGCGCCAGCCATAGAGAAGGCCCACCGACAGGATCGCCAGGAACATTCCCATCTCGGCCAGCGCCTTGGGCCCTTCTGAGACGAAGACGACCGCCCAGGGGTACATGAACATCATCTCCATCTCGAAGGCGACGAAGACGAGCGTCATGGTATAGGGGCGGAAGTGGTAGCGGCTCCAGGCATGAGTGTCGGGGGTGCCGCCGCCGAGGAAGGGCGCGGCCTGCGGCGCGGTGGAGGCGGCCTCGGGCAGGGCGCGAGACGCGGCGAAGGCGGCGAGCGCCGTCCACAGGCTCAGGATCACGAGGGTCGTCATGCGGGCTCCTCGGGCGCCGGGGTCCAGGCGGAAACGGGCCGTCCGGGCCCCGGTTCCCCGATCCGGGCCGTCAGGCGGCCACGCGCTCCATCTCGTCCAGCGCCTCGAGGATCAGCCCCGCATCCGCGCCCGGGCGGGAGGCGCCCTCGGACAGGACCTGCCGCCAGCGCCGGGCGCCCGCGCGGCCCGAGAACAGGCCCAGCATGTGGCGCGTGACCTGCCCTACCTTGCCGCCCGCCGCCACATGGGCGCGGGCATAGGGGACCATGGCGCGCGCGGCACCCTCCCGCGTGGCGGGGGGCGTCTCGGCGCCGAAGATGCGGGCGTCGGCCCCGAGCAGGACCGCGGCGGGGTCGTGGTAGGCGGCGCGCCCCACCATCACCCCGTCGAGGCCGCGCGCCAGGTGCGCCTCCGCCGCGTCGAGGTCGCCGATGCCGCCGTTGATCGAGACATGGAGGTCCGGGAACGTGGCCTTCATGGCGTGGACGAGGGCCGGGTCGAGCGGCGGGACGCTGCGGTTCTCCTTGGGGCTCAGGCCCTTCAGCCAGGCCTTGCGGGCATGGACGATCACGCGGCGGACGCCCGCGGCGCGCACCGCCTCTAGGAAGGCGGGCAGCACCTCCTCGGGGACCTGGTCGTCGACGCCCAGGCGGCACTTCACCGTCACCTCGCGCGGCTGCGCGGCGATCATCGCGGCGCAGGCCTCGGCCACGAGCTCGGGCCGGCGCATGAGGACGGCGCCGAACGTGCCCGACTGGACCCGGTCCGACGGGCAGCCGACATTGAGGTTGATCTCGTCGTAGCCCGCCTCGGCGCCGATCCGTGCCGCCTGCGCCAGCTCGGCGGGGTCCGAGCCGCCGAGCTGAAGCGCGAGGGGGTGTTCGGCGGCGTCGTGGTCCAGAAGGTGGTGCGCGCCTCCCCGCACCAGTGCCGGCGCCGTCACCATCTCGGTATAGAGGAGCGCGCGCGCCGAGAGCGTGCGGTGGAACATGCGGCAATGCCGGTCCGTCCAGTCCATCATGGGTGCCACGGCAAGGCGAGAAGCTTCACAAGCAGCTGATTTCAAACCATTTTCCATTGCTGTTCAGTCAGCCAGTCGTTCTTCACATCACCCAAATTCTGCGAGTAATGCCGGGTTTTTCCGGGTTCCGCGAGCGGCGTTGCTACAGCGTAGCAAATTGCACGGCGCTCCTCCTGCGCGGTCGAGAGGCCCTCCGCCATGGTCGGATCGCCTCGATTTCCGGGGTTCTGAACCCGGATCCACTTCCTCCGTGAAATCGACCAAGGAACCTGACCGTGCCTGCTGACATCATCACTTTTCCCGGCGCTCATGTCGCCACCCCCCGCACCGAGACTCGGATCGAGAGCCCAGTTCGTGTTGCCGACGCCAACACCGAGAGTGGCGCGGAACATCCGCCAGAGACCAAGTCAAAAGGGCGGTCAGACGGGCGGCGCAAGAAAGATGGGAAGTCTCGCAGCGTCGATCCGAACATTCAAGAGATCCCAGGCGAAAATGGCAGGAGCTCTTACCGGGTCCAGATCCGAAAGTCTATCGGCGGGGCAAACCTCAGCTTCACCAAGACTTTCTCCAAGCTCGCCATGGCGAGGAAATGGAAGAAGAGGAAGCTTGCAGAGATTGAGATTGATGGTGTTCAGGCGGTGTCGAGACGTGACGATACCGTCTCCGACGCAATTTCTGCCCGGTTGGCGACGCACAAGAGCTTGGGTCGCTCTGCGATACAACAACTGCGCTGGCTGCAAGAAAGCCAGTTCGGGAAGAGGAAGTTGAGCGAGTTGTCAGTGGATGTCTTGACCGACCTCGCGGACGACATGCTTGCCGAAGATCGGCAACCTCAGACGGTAGCCGGATATCTTACGATCTGCGTGAACACTTTGGATTGGGCCTCACGACGCGGCTATTCCGTTCCAATCGCGGCGTTGAAGCAGGCTATGGAACACATGTGGGAAGACGAAATACTTGCCCGATCCGAAGAGCGAGATCGTCGGCCCACCATTAGCGAATTAGACAAGATTCTCGAATCTGTTTGTAGAAATAAGCGGCAGAAGATTCCGCTTGCGAAAATTATCGTCTTCGCAGTTTTTAGTTGTCGACGTCTGGGAGAAATTTGCCGTCTCCGCTGGGAAGATCTGCGCGTCGAGCATAAGAAGATCCTTGTCCGCGACATGAAACATCCCAGAAAGAAGAAGGGTAATGATGTCTGGTGCAGCCTGACTGATGAAGCGTTGGCAATTATTCTGTCGATGCCCAGGAAGGGAGAGTTCATCTTCCCTTTCAAGGTAGAATCCGTCGGAACGGCGTGGCGCCGTCATCGAGACCGGGTCGAGATTATAAATCTCCGATTCCACGATCTGCGACACGAGGGCATCACCAGGCTTTTCGAAATGGGAAAACCCGCGGCTTTTGTCGCCAAGTATTCGGGTCACAAGAACGGCGGATGCCTGTTCCGCTATGAGCACGTTGAGGAGGAAGGGGATAAGTTTATGGGGTGGTCATGGATAACCCGAGTTGTGGGGCAATGAAAAGGAAGGTAGGTGGGCAAGCCCCTTCCGCGAATGTTGCTCGCAGGCCTTCGCGCGACAAAGGGCATTGTTGCAGAAATCCGGCTTGAGGCGTGACTTCCCCTTACCCCGCTGACGTCATGCCACGCGTTCGATCTCGGCGGTGCCGAGGGCCGAGAAGCGGTTCATGAGGGTGATGCGGATGTGGATTTCGGCGGTCTGGCGGTCGGGGTCTCTCGCGGCGATGCGCTCGCCGAAAGCTTTCAGGCAGCGCATCTTCGCTTCGACCCGACTTCGGGCGTGATAGCCCGTCCAGCGTTTCCAGAAGGCCCGGCCATAGTATCGGGTGGCGCGCAGGGTTTCGTTCCGAACGCATGCTGCCGGGCAGTCCTCCTTCCACAGACGTCCGTTCCTGCGGATCGGGATGATCGGGACAGCATCACGCCCGATGATGGTCTTGTGGCAGCGGCGCGTGTCATAGGCGCCATCGGCGGTGACGGTGCCGATCTGCTCGCCTACCGGGATCTGGCTCAGCAAGTCTGGCAGCACGGGGCTGTCGCCGTCGCGGCTCGGAGTGAATTCCACGGCGCGGATGTCCGAAGTGGCCGGATCCATGGCCAGATGGACTTTGCGCCACTGCCGCCGGCCTTGCGCTCCATGCTTGCGGGCCTGCCATTCGCCGTCGCCGGGGAACTTAATGCCGGTGCTGTCCACGAGCAGGTTCAACGGCCCGTCAGCACGACGATAGGGGATCTGCACGGCCAGGTTTTTCTGCCTGCGGCACAGGGTGGAGAAGTCCGGCACGGGCCAGTCCAGCCCCGCTAACCGGCGCAGGCTGGCTACCATCCCGGCGGTCTGGCGCAACGGCAGCTTGAACAGAATTTTGATTGACAGGCAGAACTGGATAGCGGCATCGGAAAAGACCGGCGGGCGTCCCAGCCGCCCGTCACGCGGCGCATGCCAGGTCATATCCTTGTCCACCCAGATCAGCAGAGACCCCCGCTTGCGCAGCGACGCGTTGTAACTGGACCAGTTCGTCGTACGATAGCGGGCGGGAGGTGGCTTGCTCATGCAGCCCAAGTAACCGCATGGATTCGCGAAGTGAATCCGCTGGCATCAGAGATATGCAACAACGCCCCTCACGACGGAAATCTGGCACCGATTCCTCGATGCCTTCGTGGATGATGAAGACCTGGTCGCCTGCTTCAAGGATCAGTCACGGCCGTAACAACTGACCGGTTACGAACCCGGAGCGAACATTCGACGTGAGGCTCGGGCGGAAAAAGTCTTCAGGACCGAAGCTCAGCAACCACGAGAAGATAGCCCTTTATGGGGCAAGGAGCCCGTCATGCGCCATTGGCGGGATTTCATGGCCGGCCTTCAAGGCCATCCGATCATGCCGCTCTGCTCCGTCAGGCTCAACGAATCCGTCGAACGTAATGGAGACAGGGGCAAGCTTTTCCAGCTCGAGATCGCCGGCATGCCTGTTGGCGGAAGGAAGGGCGGGACGCACTACACGCCTCGCGGCCTCATCTCAAAGCTGAAGGTTCATCTGTCGCATCCTGACGCGGCCGGGGCCAGGAATCCTGTTCTCTGGTCTGTCAGCCCGACCGATCTGGCGAAAGTGGACGTTATCCCGGCAGATACCGCGGAACAGGCTCTGCTCCTCTGGGCGGCCTGACAGGGCGAAAGCGTTCGAAGCCTTCTGTCTCCGCGGCGCGCGGAACGTGCCCTACAGTTGCGAGGATCGTGCCGAAGAGAACACTCCTCAATCGCGCCCGAGCGCTCCAGAAGTCCCGCTCCGGTACCGGCTCCAGAATGGGCAGGCTGAACCCGAGGGCTCTCGAAGCCCGATACTTCCGAAAACGGGCATTCGGCTCCGGCGTCGAGGTATGTCGACAGCCAGGAAACACCCGGAGCGAGCCTCCATCCGAACTTCGTAGCACCCGACGCAAAACCTTGCGAAGCCCGTGGTTCGGCAGCGATTGACGCGCCCCGATCCGGGTGGCCAGCCCGCGGGATCTCCCCGCTATAGCGGAACCCCGACCGAGGCGCATTGACTTTCAAGGAGCGACCCCGAAGCCAGAAATTGCTCCAGAGACGAATCCCTCCCGGCCCATTCCGCGAGCTTCCGGCGGCACCTCTCCTTCATGTTGCTGACCCATTGCGCCTTTTCCGCCTCGAACCTGGCAAGGGCGTCCCGGTATACCGCGCGGCCGCATATCTTCTCGACGGCATCCTTGTCGTATCCGAACGACTTCCTGACGCTGTTGATGTAGGGGCTTTCCAGGTCGCAGACCCTGTCGAGGTCGACCGCGGAGCAATCCTTGACCAGATCGGCCATCCTTTCGGATACCCGGGCTCCCTGGAGCGCATAGAAGCTTCCTACCAGGGGCGATATGTCCGCCTCGCAGTAGAGCGCAATCGAGCTCACGTCTCCGGCCCGAAACGCACGCGAAAATCCTATCCTGTCAATAGAGTAGCTTCTCTTTGCCAGGGCCGCGATCGGATCGGCAGGAGTGACTGCCTTCAGGATACCCAGCGAGGTCTCGTTCTGTTTCTCCGTGCTCCCCACGAGATCGTCGACACCCGTGACGACCACGCCCGGCGGGCTAAGCGCCTTCTGCCCGTAATAGATCGTGGCTCCCACCCCAACCACCGCGGTGACGACCCCGATGAACCTGAATACGGCATCGACCATCTCTTTCATGAAACTGCTCCGTCGTGAAATCATCTTGCAGGCTACCCACTGATAATTGCCGGGCCCATGGCCGGGATCAATACGTCTGTCCGCACTTCCCGCGCCTCGCTCCGGGCGGTTGGACTCCGAAGGATGGCGAGCAGGGCGCGGACGGTCGGGGTGCCCCCGCGGAATGGGGCGCGTCGACGTCGAGGAGATGGCCCCGGCGACGGGATCGACAGGATCAGGAAGCCCCTTCTCGAGAAGACCACCCCAAAGACATCGCGTCCGACCGTCGCGTGCTCCCCAACGGGGGAGCCCGCCATTCCGGA
Organism: uncultured Paracoccaceae bacterium; assembly: GCA_947500825.1. GTDB lineage: Bacteria > Pseudomonadota > Alphaproteobacteria > Rhodobacterales > Rhodobacteraceae > Palleronia. The sequence continues at coordinate 134,624 of CANMTR010000009.1, forward strand.
GAGGCTGGGTAGCATCCGCGCCCGATACCGGGTCGATACTACCAGCGCGATCCCTGCTGCCCTTCATTGTCGAGGACCATGCGAACCGCCCGTTCGCGAACCTCGGGAGAAGCCTTGTTCGTCGTCTTGCCGATGATGGCTCCATCCTACTCAAGAGTTGGAGCCTCCGGCAGACCCCCGGGCGGTTCAGATCGCCTCACGGCGAAATCTTCGCCAATTGGTCCGTGGCCGACCAGAACCCCATCCGACCCGTCATCACCGCGCCGTCGCCCTCAGACGAAGTGAGCCACGATCCGACGTCGACAGCGAAATTTCCGGAGATCTCCAGGTGAACCCAACTCCTGAGTATATTAGACAGGAGGCTCAGATGGACACCTTGGAACTACTACTGAAGCACTATGGCTTCCGGCCTTTTATACCTCTTGAGGAGGCCGGTAAACTTTGGGGACACACGGCAAAGACCATGAAGGAGAAAATAGACGCCGGCGATATTCGCTTGCCCTATTTTACTTCGGACGGAAAACAGAAATCCATCAAGCTTGTCCGAGTTGAAACCATTGCTAAGATCTTGGATCAACGGGTGATCGATGCAGAGCGTGAGTTCGAAAAGCTTTGGAGCTGATTGCTGCCGGCACTGAATATCCACGGTCCTGCAATATCAATGAAACATTCCCTGTATGCTACCATGGAGAGCGTTGCGATCTCATCCATCCCTCCGCGAACTCGACCGCCTCCATGCCTGCGAGGCGGTTCACCCTCGCCAGTTCCGCCGCGAGCCCGTCCTGTCGGGCCCGGCCCATCCTTTCTCCGGCTTCGGGCCAGAACGCCCGAACCCGGATGGTCCGACCGACACGCCGTGCGTCGAGCCGGCTGATCACCCTGTGCCCCTGCATCACGGGGAAGACGCAGTAGCCGTATCCCCGCTGCGCCTTGGGGACGAAGATCTCGATCCGGTAGCGGAACCCGAAAAGCCTTTCGGCCCGCGCCCGGTCGCGAAGCACGGGGTCGAACGGGCTCAGGAGCCGCACGCAGGACGATGGTTCGGGCAGCGATGCAGCGCGATAGAGCAGCGCATGCGCCATGACGCTGCGGCGGCGGGTTCCGTCGGCCAGCTCGACATCCACCTCGACGATCCGTCCCGCGGCCAGCGCCTCGGCGCACCACGCCTTCCCCTCCGAAGCTGGCCGGGCGACCGGCCAACTCCCTGCATTCCGGACCATGAGCACGTGAACCGGGAATGCTTTGGCTTACCGGCCCATGATGAGCCGCATGGCATCGAGCCGTGTGCGGCAAAGCGAGCGGAGCCGTGCGAGGCTCTCCAGCTGCTTCATCTGACGCTCGAGCATCCGGCCCCGCTCGGTCAGATCGCGGATTTCCGTCTCGTAGCCGACCGCGCCGTGTTCCGGATCGACGACACCCTCGAAGGAGGGGGTCCAACCGAGGGTTTCGCGGTGCAGCTCCCGCGCGAGGATCGAGCGGACGATCTCGACATCGGTGTCGTCCCGGCGCGACAATCCCCCATCGAGGACCAGGCCTTCCAGCGTGCGCCGGAGGGAGTTTCGCTCGAGGGCATCCGCCGCGACCTCCGAGCTGGGGAAGTCCCGGACGAAGTCCCGCGCCATTCCCATCACCCGCGCGCACAGTTCCTCCAGCGGCATTCCATAATTGCTCTGCATGTCTCACTCCAGAGATGAGGCGGCGGACTTGCCGCCTCTTCATGCTGCCGGCCCTCGCGGGCCGGACAGCGTCATGCAGCGATGTGATCGAGAAGTTCAGGCGGTGTGGCCTCAGCCTCCTGCGCCTCCGCGATCTCGCGGAGGAGGTCGCGCAGCCGATCCGCGGTCAGGCACAGCTCGTGCACACGCGGATCTTCGGGGCAGATCGCGCTGAAGAGGGCGGTCTCGACGGAGCCGGGATCCCCGACATTCTCGAGCATGTAGAGCCTGTGGAGCACGATCAGGTCGAGCACGTCGGATCGAGACAGGCTGCCCGCCTCCCGAAGGCGCCCGATGAGGCGGAGGCATCGGCCTTCGGCCCGATCCCCGCCGAGGAGCCGGGCGCCGTTGGCGAGCGCGGCACCATGGTCCGCGAGGAACGACTGGACGGCGACGAAGCCGGCGCTTTCGGGGTGCCGGGGGGACCGGAAGGGTTTCAGGGGGCGAATGGACATGGAAGTCTCCTGTGGTTGAGCCGACATTCGCGGCGGGGGTCAGACCGATTTCCTCCTTTCGTTCGGTCGGCAGTGGCGGCGGCGATTCATCCCGGGTCTGCAGCAGTGAGGATCAATCTCTCTGACCCGCATGATCTCGCCCCGATCGGGCGGCGGCCGGTGCGCCCTCGTCGAAGGGGCGCAGCGGATCAACCGCCGTCGGGGGACCACCCAAGACACCAGTGAACTCGTTAGGAGGCCCGCTTTCCGGGCGCCCTGGGATTCGCGCCAGCGGGATGTTTTCCTCCGCAGGCTCGTCAAGTCATCGAGCCGATCGCCGCCTCCTCATTCCCCGTCCCGGTGTCCCCGGCGGTCGGCCCTCGCTGAGAGGGGGCGACAGCCGGGGACACCGAGCCGGCCACGGGTCCGGTTTCCCCCGGATCGTCGACTCTCTCGAGCGACAGCACGGCGAGGGTCTGGTCGAGCATGACTTCCGTTCGCGGCGTCGCGCGCCGAACCTGCGCAAGAAGTTCGACGCATCGATCGACGAGACGTGCGGACTCGTGACCTCCCAGGAAACGAGCTGCATTCCAGAAGCCTTCGTGATGAGCCAGGACGAAGGACCAGACCGGATCGGCAGGAATTTCCTGAACGATGTTGGAAGAAAAGGCAGATTGCGGGTCGAGTTTCATGGAGAGCTCCGGATGGGCGGATTCCGCGTCGTGCGCGGGTCAAACAGTCGTCGATCCGGGGGCCTGTACTTCCCTGACTTGGTTTCTGTTCTTCTCCCTCTCCGATCGGCCTCGACACCCGCGGCCTCACGGAGGCGGCTGCGAGCGATGAGGACCGATCCCATTTCTGCAAGATGGCTGAGCGCCATGCCGGCGATTGAACATGGCGACGCTACGCCCGCGCGACGATGTTTTGTTTCTCGCGTCTGACAGTTGGGCTTTTCAAATGGGCTGCAATCACCGCCCGAGACTCTTGCCAGATTGCTTGTGCCGCCGCCCCGTCACAGTCGGCGCGATAGGCCTCGCCGGCTTTTCGGGTTCCATGTCCGAGATGCGTGGCGATGACATCCGCAGCCCGGGCAGGATCGTGACGGCGCATGTAGTCCGCCGCGAGGGTTCTCAGATCGTGAGACGGCACACCGATCGCGGCCCTCGTCAGCTCGGTGGGGAGGTTGCGATACGGCTCCCTGTCATCGAGCGTCAGCCAATTCCGCCCGATGAGCTCCTGGTATCGAACGTGGATCAGTCGATCGGGGCGGCCATTGAGAATCCACTCATCCAGGATCTCGCAGATCTCGGGCCAGATCGCGCCCGTTTCCGTTCCGGCTCCGGTCTTCTCCTGCTCCCATTCGGCGCGCCAGGTTCCGTCGACGTCACGGATGATCCTCTCCCCGAACCGCCACGACACGAGATCGCCCTTCCGCGGGGGCTTGTTGAGAATGACGGCGCAGACGACGGCCTGCTGCATGCAGCGCCGGCGGGCGGCACTGTGCGCCGGCAGGTCGTTGGCACGTGATCTGATTTCGGCAATCTTGTCGGCGACGTGCCCATAGCCTCCCCGCTCCATCAGTCCGGAGAGCCGTTCCTGCTTGTTCTTCTCAGCCAGCGCGACCTGGTCGCGCAAGTCGCGGGTGATGACTTGCATCGCGCTCAGACTCTCTTCCGCGACACCGCCTTTCGCGCCCAGGGCAATCAGCCCCTCGATGTAGTTGGCAGCCGTGACGGGCTTCACGCGGCGGGTCTCGTCGGGATGGAACAGGAACGCCTCCGACAACTCGCACGCCGCGACGAACCCATGCCTGTCCGACGCAAGCCCCTCAGAAACCATGGCGGCGCAACGGTTGACGCTTGCGACATAACGACTGCGGGTGCTGGACTTGATCCGTGCCGCATCGAGGTCCGGTTTCATCCGGCGCCATGACACGGGCCAAGTCGCTTCGACGGGGGGCTCCGCGACCGGGGCGATCCTCGTCACCGGCTGGCGTCGCCGCGCATACCATTCGTCGCTGACGAGCCTGGCCGGTGCGGTGGATACGTGTGGCGCGTATACCGCGAGAGCACGGAGCAGGCACCGAAACGTCGATTCCGAGGCGGCCGCGGCGCGATAGTGCTCCGCCGCCGGCATGGTCATATTGCCCCTGCCTGCGCGAACGGCCGCCCAGAAGCGGCCCATGACCTGGGCCGCACCCGGCGCGAGATTGGCGGCGTCCTCGATCATCGCGCGGCGGACGGCGGCCGGTGCGTCTTTCAGGATCAAGGCAAGATCGCCTCTCATGTCAGGCCCTCCTTTTCATGCGCGCGAAGATGTCGGGGTGGTGCGCGAGCAAGGACTCACGCACGGCCACGGCCGCGGCCTCGCCGCTGTCCTTGCCGTAATGTCGTTTCGCGACCTGCTCGGTGTTAGCCAGAACCGAGGCCACGGTAGAGAAATCCCCGGGTCGGACTGCAAGCATCAGCGTCGCGAGAGCGTGGCGGCATTGATGGGGCGTCAGTCCGAGCCCGAGTTGTCGGTCCCCGAGGTCCCAAAGCTCCATGATCGACGCGACGGACATGCACCCGCTTGGCAGGTTCAGCGCCGACTTGCGCAGTCGCGGCGCGGCGGTTCCGGGGAAGAGATAGGGCGACGAGTCGATGCCGCGGAGCGCCATCAGCTTCGGCCGATCGACCCGGTCCCACTGCCAGAGGATGCGGGCGTCGTCACCGTGCACGTTGACGATCACGGTCTGCCCATTCTTGACCTCACCCCCCGTGAAGGTGATCTCCGCATGCTGCCCATCGACGATCCAGGTCAGATTCCGCGGGCAGTCTTGTGTCGCCTTGCGACGGATCATGAACAGGTTAGCCGGCCGCAGGGCCCGGCTGACCTGCACCGCGTAGGCCGCGGCGCAGGCCGAGAGGCGCAGCGCGCGCTCCGTCGCGAAGGCGTTCGTTGCTCTCCCCATTGCGTCAGTCGAGATGCCTCCGAGGCGGGCCGGAGCGTTCACGAACGTGGCCGCGAGATGTGGCGACTTCCGAAGCCGGTTGCAGATTGCCTCGGCGTCGGCCGTCATCTCGATGGGCGACAGCACGTAGTCCACGTAGAACATGCGCACGAGACTGATCCGCGCGAGGATCTCCGGGTCGCGTAGGCCGTGTCGCGCGACGGTTGTGAGGTTGGTGAATCGCGACCAGAGAACGGAACTCTTGTCGGCATCCTTGAGCGTCATGGACGCCGCGCTCCGCGCAATCTGGGCGTCACAGGCCGTCTCCAGCGCGTCGGTCGTGATGAGAGCCCGCAGTGTCTCGAGTCGCGTGAACCCTGTCTCGGGTGGGTGGTTCTCGCGGATCAGCCAAGTGGTCGCCTGCCGGTAGCCGGCGAGCGCAGACTCGGTGTTCTTCGGAAGGCGCTTGTTCTTGCCGGCCCGCGCCGCAATCTCCGCGTCGATCTCTACCGCGGGCCGGCCGAGCCTAAGCTGCTCCTTCGCCCATGCCTTCATGTCGGCTGGCTGGCGCAGCGTCTGGCGAAAGATGTCTTCGGCATCCGCACGGAAGGACGCGGGCAGCGACTGCCAGTCGATGCGCCGGGCCCGGTCCGACGCGACCGGAACGACGAAGTCCTGCCGCGGCAGCAGGTCGACAAGCTCCGGCCAGCGATTATGGCCGCGCCAAAGTTCGCCAATGCGCTGCGCGAATTTTCGAAGCGACTTGCGGCCATCCGGGGTCGCGTCGTGCCAGAGCCGGTCGAATTCCACCTGATCGAGATCTGGCAGATCGACCTTTGCGCGTGCCCGCACCAGCAGAAACGGTTTGTGCGTGCTCGTGGTGAAGAGCGCCCCGTCATCGACAAAACCCTCGTTGTCGATGATGAACCCGATCGCCTTGTCGTAGGTCATTCGGGCGCCCGCATCCGAGGTCTCGTGACCGCGCGCCGCGAGAAATCGCTTCAGGGCAGGACGGACACGGGAATTTCCGCGCTTGCGCGCCGTCTCGAGGTCTTTCGACCGGGAGACCGCGCCATAGGCGGATACGGCGATCACTTTCTCGAAATAGCCGAGATTGGCCGGGATCTGATCCAGTTCCTCGCGGGTCATGTCGAGCCGGGCCGCGACCTTCTCGATCTCGTAGATCGTGTCACGGCCTGCGCCGGTTTCCTTTGCCCAGTTCAGGAAGTCCGTGAACGTTGCGGGCGCGGGGCTGGCCGTCAGGGTTCGGTCGTGTTTCATCTTCTCGATCTCCAGGTTCGGGGCCTCGCGGGCCGCCTTCACGGGGAAAGGCGGCTTGCGTGGCCCGGGCCGTGGACCTCATCCGGTCCCTTCAGGAGATCGCGCCCGGTGGGTCGGGTCGCACAGTCTGTCGTGATTTTCCCGCGTTTCGCAGGATCGCCCCCAAGCATAACGCCGATTTATGTTCGGGGACGGATGTGCGACGGGCGGAGCCACCCCGCTCGTGTCGCAATGATCCCGGTCGCATCTGTGCGACGCGAACGCCGCGTCATGTCCACCAGCCGTGAGGAAGATCGACACCCTGCATCTTCAGCCAATCGGTCACGTCATGCGGATTGAAGCGGACGGCTCCGAAGACGTTGCGCGTGGGCAGGCCGTCGTCGATCCAGCGATCGACAGTGCGCACGCTGACACGGAGAGCCCCCGCAATGCTCTTCTTGCAGAGCAAAGGGTTCTTGTAGCGCGCGATCCGTGCGCGTTTCGGCATCGGTCCGTCTTCGCAGGCCCACACATCCGGCCAAGCAAGACGGAAGATCCGGCCGATGCGGATCGCCTCGATATCACCGGTCCGGATCTTGCGACGGACCGTGTCGGGACGCAGCCCGTAGTGTTTGGCGACTTCTTCAACAGACAGCATTTTTTCCTCCTCAAGCTGGTCTGAGAAGGAATTAGGCCCCGCAATCGCGCCTCTGAAATGCCGGAAGCACGACCAAAGGTGCCATGCGTCAATTAGAAATATCAATTGAGGCGCGGCACCATTGCGGGCGCGTCATCTCTCACGGCGTCGTGATCGGATGGTTTTTTTCGCGACAGCGCCTGCGCCCAGTTCCTCCGAAACGGAGGATGCAGATGAAGCATGAAGCGCAATTTGACTCGGCGTTCCGGGTTCCGAGCTGGTCGCCGCCGGCCGAGGCAAGGGATCAGCTTGATGAGGAAATCCACCGCTTCGTCGGGGCCGCTGCCCAGGCGAGCGTGGAGCCTGATGCCGCCTTGGCCCTAAAGGTGACGGCAGGTCTGGGGAAGACGGCGACCGCGCTACGCGTCATCGCACGGTATGGCGAGATGCTGCTGTCGCGCGGGCATGTGCTGATCTACGTGCCGACGCTCGAACTGGCGGAACGGGCCCTCGCAGAGTTTCGGACCCTCGCGCCAGGACTGCCCTCCCGCGTCATTCGCGGTCGCGAGGCGCTGCGTCCGGATGATCGAAAGCATAAGATGTGCGAAAGGGCGGAACTTGCAAACGCGATCTCCGGGTTTGTGCCCTCGGTGACCCAGGCCCTCTGCCGCGGACACGACCCTGATGGGAATTTTGTCCATTCGCCATGCGCCTCGGGATGCCCCTATCTCCAGCAGAAGGACATCCCGGGCCCCCATGTCGTCTTCCTGTCCCACGCCTATCTGACGGTCGATCCGCCGGTTGATCGCGACTACCCGGCCGCCCTCCGAGTCATCGACGAGAAGGTCTGGCCGACCCTGACCCGCACGTCGCATTTCTCAATCGACGATTTCATGCGCGCCCCGCCGAACCCGCTCCAACAGGGTCTTCATGAAAAACTCACCCGCGCGAAGGCTGCAATCGTCGACGGCCTGGAACGCATCCTGCCGCTCCACGACCATCTCCGCAGTTCCGGGTTCGATACCGAGCAGTTGCAACGCCTCGCGGAAGCGGAGGAGCGATCGCGAAGCCACCTCGAGATCGGTCCGTGGCAGGCCGCCCAGACGCTCGCATTCTGCGTCGAGACCTTCGACACGAGGTCCTTCATCGCCTCGCGGCAGCGGCAACGAATTTTCGAACGCCTGTCCGAAAAGGAGGAGGGGCACTGCGTCGGCCTGAGGCTGTCCGATATGAAGACGGAACATGGCTCCCAGCGCGTGATCCAGACGTCGAGCCTTTATGATGTCGACCGGGATGCGCCGCTGCTGCTTCTTGACGCCGATGCCGATGCCGACATCACCGAACGCGTTGCGCCCGGTGCCAAGTTCATCACGATCCAGTCGCCGCCGATGGCCGACATCGTTCAGGTCTCCGACCTGACCCTATCCAACAGCTGGCTACTTGATTCGGAAGAAGGGGCTCAGAGGCGGGCCGCCGTTCTGACGATCCTCAAGCGCGAAGTCGACAAGGCCGCCGGCGGCGGAACCCTTGTTGTGGCGACAAAGTCGGTTCTCCGAATGCTTCATGCGGATGTCGGCAACTCGCTGTCGGGCAGCGATGAGGAGGCCCTCAGGCAACCGCTCCTCGGCGCCGAGCCGCGCTGGTTCGGACCGAGGACTCAGGGAGTGAACGACTTCGAGCGTCACGCGAGCATTGTCGTCATCGGGCGTCTTCAACCCGCCGTTTCTGATATCGAGGCGTCGGCGCGCGCGGTCTTCGCACGGGACGAGGTGTCGATCACGTCGCATGCCTCCGGTCCTCTGCCGCCGACCAAGGCACACATCATCTTTTCAGATGGCTCAGTTCGTCAGGCCGGTCTGCGTGCTCATCCAGACCCACGCGCGCAGGCAATCCTCGCGCAGACTCGGGAATGCGGCACGCTCCAGTCGATCGCGCGTCTCCGGCTCCTCTCTCCGAACCGCGCGAAACGGGTAGTGGTGCTGAGCAACTTGCCGCTACCAGACTTCCCGGTGACGCGCCTGGCGACCCTTTCCGCGCTCGCGCGGGATCTCGAACAGGAACCCGATTGGCAGGGATTCATCCGCATGGAACACGCCCTGCGAGCCACCATGGGACGCCCGGTGCGCGGAACCCGGCTGTCGGCGGCCGGCCTCGCAGCCGACCTTCCGCGGGACTTCGACACGGAATCCGGCGCCAAGCGCTTCCGTCGGGGGCGGCCGACGTCGCATCTGGTGTCGCTCTGCCAGCGTGTCGCGGCTGCCAATGGCTGGTCGATCACGCCTCTCCTGCTGAGGAGGTCGGCCGGGGGCAAGGCTGTGCCCGCGATCCTCCTCGATGCTCCCGTGGCGCCGCTCACGATGGCCAACAGCCTTTGGCCAGCCTTCGCGCCAGAATTCTCCTGACGCGGCGAGAAAACTCTTTCGGTCGCCACGATCGAACCAATCTCCTTCGGAGCGGCCCTGACCGCCCATTTCACAAACCCACTTTCGCAAACTCATTGCGAAATCTCTCTGAGGAATAAAATGTCCGAGACAAAGATTGGCCGCCCTCCGAAGTATACGGAAGCTCAGGTGCTCAAGGGAATCGACCTTGTCGAGCAAGCCGGTGATCCGCCTACCGGCGATACCGTCAAAAAGATCATGTGCGCTCAGTTGGGCGTTCCGGGCGGGATCAACGCGCAGAGCCTCGACAAGGAGGTGCAACGGCTCCTCGAGGAGCGGGATCGGGATCGCCGGGATCGCCTGGTCGCCGCTCTCCCACCCGCAACGAAGGCGGCGGCGAAGGAGATCGCTATCCACCTGGTCGTGTCCCGCCGAGTGGTGTAGCTGAGGCGGTCATCGGGTTTCTCGGTAGGGTCGGGTTGCGAACGCCAACCT
>CANMTR010000010.1 GCA_947500825.1 uncultured Paracoccaceae bacterium
CGGGGACCCTCCAGGTTCACCTCCATCACCTCGAGCGGCTTGCCCGCCCCCATCGCTACCGCAGCGCGTGTGCGCATGATCGTCCCTTTCGGTTATCGCCGTGGATGTCGTTCTCGGGGGGCAGGGTGGGACGGATTGCCGCCCCTGTGCAACCCGGCCCGTGCGAGCGGTGGGCGCGTGTCAGTAATGGGTCCGCGCGCCGGCGCGCCCGGGGGCGTCGAGATGGGGGGCGGCGTTGAACTGGGACAGGATCATCCCCTCGGGCCGGACGTGGAAGCGGTGGATCGAGGTGTTCAGGATCGGCATCAGGACATGGGCCAGCCGGTCGGGGTCGAGCCCCAGGACGTGGCGCAGGGCCATGCCCACCACGCCCCCCGAGGTCACGCACAGGATGCGGCGTCCGCGCTCGGCCGCGCCCGTGAGGATTTCGGTCACGCGGGATTCGAAGGCCGCGAAGCTCTCGTTGCCTTCGATCTCGGCGGCGTGCCAGGCGCGCATGACCTGCGGAACATGGGCGGCGAAGCCGTCCTGGCCGGGCATGGGCACGCCGTGGGCGCTCTCCAGCGCCTGGCCGAGGTTGAAGTAGTCCATCTCGTTCAGGCGGGGATCGGCGGTGGCCTCGATCCCCATGGCGCGGGCGGTCTCGCGGTGGCGGCGCAGGGTGCCCATCAGGCGCGCGTCGAACGGCGCCTCGTTCTCGCGCATCCAGTCGCCCAGCCAGCCGGCCTGCTCGAATCCGAGCTCGGAGAGGCGGTCGTAGTCGGCCTCGGATGTGGCGTGGCTGTTGGCCTGTCCGTGCCGGACCAGTACGATCTCGCCCATGGGCACTCCCTCCTGTCGCGCCGCCCGCCTAGCGGCTTCGTGCCGCCGTGCCAAGCGCGGGGAACGCGGACCGGGCCGGTCCGCGTTGGGGTCGCGACACATGGAAAGGATCGCCGCGATGACCGACCTGAGCTGGCACAAGAAGACCCTGGCCGAAATCCTGGGAGAGGATCGCGGGCTGCCCGACTGGGCGGCCGAGATGGTGGCCAAGTTCGACGCCGAGGCCGTGGAGGGGCTGCATCCCAAGGAGCGGGAGGCGGCGTTCTCGGCCCTGTCGCGGGTGGCGCGGCAGTCGCGCGACGCGCGCCAGACCGACTTCCACTCGGGCGGCGACAATCGACCCGCCTGGGTCGAGGGGGATATCGACTGGGGGCTGCGCGCGGCGCGGGCGGCGCTGGAGGACCAGCCGCCGGGCGTGCGCTCGCCGGCGGCCGATGCGCTCCTGTCGGACTGCGACTGCCCCGCGGCGGTGGGGCCGAACCCGGGGCGCGACGCCTCGACCCCCGGCACGGCGCAGGAATGACGCAGGGGGGCGGGCCCGGCCGGCCGCCGCCCTAGATCGCACGAGGCGACCCCATGAAGGACATCGAGATGAGCACGGCCCCGATCCTGATCCTCGGCGCGACCTCCGGCATCGGCCGGGCGGCGATGGAGGAGGCCCTGTCGCGCGGGCTGCCCGTGCGTGCCTTCGCGCGCAGCGCGGGCGAATTGGCCCCGGCGGAGGGGCTGGAGCCCGTCGCGGGGGACGCGACGGATGCGGGTGACGTGGCGCGGGCGCTCGACGGGGCCGGGGCGGTGATCCAGGCGCTGGGCGTGTCCGGGGGCGTGTCGATGCTGTGGAAGACGGTGACGCTGTTCTCGCAGAGCACGCAAGTGCTGCTGGACGAGATGCCCAAGGCCGGTGTCTCGCGCCTGGTCTCGGTCACCGGGTTCGGCGCGGGGCGCTGCCGGCCGAAGATGAGCGCGGTGGAGCGGATCGGGCAGGACGTGGTGCTCGGCCGCCCCTATGCCGACAAGAACCGGCAGGAGGAGATGATCACCGCCAGCACGCTCGACTGGACCATCGCGCGACCCGTGATCCTGACCAACGGGGCGAAATCGGGCAGGCTGAAGGTGCTGCGCGAGCCGGCCGAGTGGCGCAACGGCCTGATCTCGCGCAAGGACGTGGCGCTGTACCTCGTGGATGCGGTGGAGAAGGACCTCGACATCCGGGGCGACGTGGTGCTGACGCGGTGAGGGCGCGCCCGGGGGCCGTAGCCCCCGGAGGCGTCCCGGCGCGTCAGGTGTCGAGGTTCTCCACCGACAGGGCGTTGGTGCGGATGAAGTCGCGGCGCGGCTCCACTACGTCGCCCATGAGCTTGGTGAAGATGTCGTCGGCCTCGGCCACGTCGGCGATCTTGACCTGCAGGAGCGAACGGGCCTCGGGGTCCAGCGTCGTCTCCCAGAGCTGGTTGGGGTTCATCTCTCCCAGTCCTTTGTAGCGCTGGAGCGTCAGGCCGCGCTCGCCCTCGTCCGTGATGGCGTCCAGAAGGTCGAGAGGCCCGTGGATCATCTGCTCGCGCTCCTTGCGCACGAGATGGGCGGGGTCTGTATAGACGCCGCGCAGGGCCTCCGTCTGGGCGCCGAGGCGGCGCGCCTCGCCCGAGCGCAGGACGGCCCCGTCGAGGGTGCGGATCTCCTCCACCCCGCGCAGGATGCGGGCGAGGCGGATGCCGTGGTCCTGGGTGATGCGGCCCTGCCAGCCGGTCTCGTACTCGGCGGCGATCTGGTCGAGCCTGGCGGCCACGGCGTCGGAGACACCTTGCAGGTCGCGGTCCACCTCGCCGGGGGCGAAGGCGCCGGCGATGGCGGCCTGCTCCAGGATGCGGGTGCGGTAGTGGGTGGGGAACTGCTGCAGGATGCGGCGCACCTCGCGGGCCTCCTCGACCACGCGCAGCAGGTCGTTGCCCGCGATCTCGGAGCCGTCCTTGAGGCGCAGAACGGCCCCCTCGACGCCCTGCTGGATCAGGTAGTCCTCGAGGCTGGCCTCGTCCTTGAGATAGACCTCGGACTTGCCGCGCATGACCTTGAAGAGCGGCGGCTGGGCGATGTAGAGATAGCCCCCCTCGATGATCTGGGGCATCTGGCGGAAGAAGAACGTCAGCAGGAGCGTGCGGATATGAGCGCCGTCCACGTCCGCGTCGGTCATGATGATGATCTTGTGGTAGCGCAGCTTGGAGATGTCGAACTCGTCACGCCCGATCCCCGTCCCGAAGGCGGTGATGAGGGTGCCGATCTCGTTGGAGCCCAGCATCCGGTCGAAGCGGGCGCGCTCGACGTTGAGGATCTTGCCCCGGATCGGCAGCACCGCCTGGTTGAAGCGCGCACGGCCCTGCTTGGCCGAGCCGCCGGCCGAGTCCCCCTCGACGATGAAGACCTCGCGCTGGGCGGGGTCCTTCACCTGGCAGTCGGCGAGCTTGCCGGGCAGGTTGGCCACGTCGAAGGTGGATTTCTTGCGGGTCATCTCGCGCGCCTTGCGCGCCGCCTCGCGCGCCAGCGCCGCCTCGACGATCTTGGTGACGATGCCGCGGGCCTCGCCCGGGTTCTCCTCGAACCACTGGGAGAGCTTCTCGTTCATCAGGCTCTCGACCGCCGGGCGCACCTCGGAGGAGACGAGCTTGTCCTTGGTCTGGGACGAGAACTTGGGGTCCGGGACTTTCACCGACAGGACCGCCGTCAGCCCCTCGCGGGCATCGTCGCCGGTGAAGTTGATCTTCTCCTTGCGGGCGATGCCGGACTGACCGGCATAGAGGTTGAGCGTGCGGGTCAGCGCGCCGCGGAAGCCCGCGAGGTGGGTGCCGCCGTCGCGCTGGGGGATGTTGTTGGTGAAGGGAAGCACCATCTCGTTGTAGCTGTCGTTCCACCACATCGCGACCTCGACGGTGATGCCGTCGCGCTCGCCCTCGAAGAAGACGGGCTCGGAGATCATCGCGGTCTTGGATCGGTCGAGATACTTGACGAACTCGCGCACGCCGCCCTCGTAGCACAGGTCGGTCTGCACCGGCTCGGCGGGGCGCTCGTCGCGCACGACGATGCGCACGCCCGAATTGAGGAACGCCAGCTCGCGCAGGCGCGCCTCCAGCGTCTTGAAGACGTAGTCGAGGTTGGAGAACGTGGTGAGGGAGGCGAGGAAGCGCACCTCGGTGCCCTGCTCGCCGTTCGCCTCGCCCACCCGCTCCAGGTGCTTGACGGTCTCGCCGCGCTCGAAGCGGGCGTGGTGCTCGGAGCCGTCGCGCCAGACCCTCAGCTCCAGCCAGTCCGACAGGGCGTTGACGACCGACACGCCGACGCCATGGAGGCCGCCCGAGACCTTGTAGCTGTTCTGGTCGAATTTCCCGCCCGCGTGGAGCTGGGTCATGATGACCTCTGCCGCCGAGACGCCCTCGCCCTCGTGGATGCCCACGGGGATGCCGCGGCCGTTGTCGCGCACGCTGACGCTGTTGTCGGCGTGGAGCGTGACCACCACGCTGTCGGCATGGCCCGCGAGCGCCTCGTCGATGCCGTTGTCCACGACCTCGTAGACCATGTGGTGCAGGCCCGAGCCGTCGTCGGTGTCGCCGATATACATGCCCGGGCGCTTGCGCACCGCCTCCAGGCCCTTGAGGACCTTGATGGAATCGGCGCCGTATTCTTCGCGGTGAAGCGTGCTGTCGGTCATGTCCGCCCGGAAATCTGTTGCAGGTGTGGTCTACGTGCTTTCGCGGGCGTTGTCACGCAGCCCAAAGACGGGCCGCGCGGGCGGCCCGGCCACCCCTCACACGGGCGTGACCTCGGAGCCTTCCGGCCCTTCGGCCACCGACAGGTGCTGGGCCCGCGCGCCCAGGCCCTCGAAGAGCTCGGCGCCGGTCCCCGTCATCCAGGCCTGCACCCCCAGCGCGCAGATCTCGTCATAGAGGGCGGCGCGGCGGCCCGCGTCCAGATGCGCGGCCACCTCGTCCAGCAGGAGGACCGGCGGATCCCCGGTCTCGCCCGCCAGCGCACGGGCGTTGGCGAGGATGAGAGAGATCAGCAGCGCCTTCTGCTCGCCGGTGGAGCAGGCCTCCGCCGGCACGCCCTTGGCGCGGTAGGTCGCCGCCAGGTCGGCGCGGTGGGGGCCCGTCAGGCTGCGCCCCGCGGCCATGTCGCGGCCCCGGCCCTCCGCCAGCGCCTCGGCCGAAACCGGGCCCCGGGGGGCGACGATGGCCAGGTCCGAGACCGGGAAGGCGGTGCGCGCGCCCTCCTGGGCGGCCATGATGCGCGTCACCGCCGCGGCGCGCCCCGCCTCGATCTCGGCGCCGGCCTCGGCCATCTGCCCCTCCAGCGCGCGGAACCAAGCGGGGTCCCGCACATCGTCCTTCAACAGGCGGTTGCGCTCGCGCATGGCCTTTTCGTAGGCGATCGCCGCCTGCGCGTGGCGGGGCAGGAAGCTCAAGGTCATCCGGTCGAGGAAGCGCCGCCGCCCCTCGGCCCCCTCGATCCAGAGCCGGTCCATGGACGGCACCAGCCACAGGACGCGCAGGAGGCGCCCCAGATCGGCCTGGGGGGCCGCCTTGGCGTCGATGCGCACCCCGCGCGGCTGGTCCGGCTCGGCCCGGGTCTCCACCTCGCGCGAGCCGCCGCCCCCCGCCACCTCGGCCGCGACGCGCCAGCCCGGTGCCGCGGGGCGCCGCGACAGGTCGGGCGCGGCGGCCCGGCGCAGGCCCCGGCCCGGCGACAGGAGCGACACCGCCTCCACGAGGTTCGTCTTGCCCGACCCGTTGGGCCCGAAGATCGCCACCGGCCGGGCGTCGAGCGCCAGCCGCGTGCGCCTGTGGGAGCGGAACTGCGAGAGCTCGAGCCGGGTCAGGTGCATCGTCGGCCCCTTCACCCTTTTCCAAATACCCCGGCGCGCGCGCGGGGCGGCGCGCCGGTGCCGCGGCTCACACCCGCATCGGCATCACGACATAGACGGCCGAGGTGTCGGTGCCCTCGCGCATCAGGGTCGGGTCGCCCGAGGAGTTGAACAGGAACACCGCGTTCTCCCGGTCCACCTGGTTGGCGATCTCGAGGAGGTACTTGGCGTTGAAGCCGATCTCGAGCCGCTCGTCGGAATAGGCGACGACCAGCTCCTCCTCGGCGTTGCCCGCGTCGGGGGCGTTGACCGACAGGATCAGGCGATCCTCGTCGAGCTGCAGCTTCACCGCGCGGCTGCGCTCGGAGGAGACGGTGGCGACCCGGTCCACCGCCTTGGCGAAATCGGCCGCGTCCACCTCCAGCCGGCGCTGGTTGTTCTGGGGAATGACGCGGGTGTAGTCGGGGAAGGTGCCGTCGATGACCTTGGAGGTCAGCGTAATTCCGGGCGTGGCGAAGCGGATCTTGGTGTCGCTGACGGAAACCTCGATCTGCGCCTCGTCGTCCTCGAGGAGCTTGCGCAGCTCGTTCACGGCCTTGCGCGGCACGATCACGCCGGGCATTCCCTCGGCGCCCTCGGGCAGGGCCGCGTCGATCCGGGCCAGGCGGTGGCCGTCGGTGGCCACGCAGCGCAGCATCCGGCCCTCCTCGCTGTCGGCCACGTGCATGTAGACGCCGTTGAGGTAGTAGCGCGTCTCCTCGGTCGAGATGGCGAACTTGGACTTGTCGAAGAGCCGGCGCAGGGTGGCAGCGGGGGCCTCGAAGGTGGAGGCGTACTCGCTCGACGCCATGACCGGGAAGTCCTGCCGGGGCAGGGTGGCCAGGGCGAAGGTGGAGCGCCCGGCGGCAACGGTGACGCGGCCCGAACTGCCGTCGTCGTCGAGGTTGACGAGCGCGCCGTCGGGCAGCTTGCGCACGATCTCGTGGAAGGTGACGGCGTTGACGGTGGTGGCGCCGGCGCGCTCCACCTTGGCGGGCGCCTGGTCCACGACCTCGATGTCGAGATCGGTCGCGCGGAAGCGCACCTCGTCGCCCTCCGCCTCGATCAGCACGTTGGCGAGGATCGGGATCGTGTTGCGCCGCTCCACCACCGACTGCGCCCGGGCCACGGCGCGCAGCAGCGCCGCCCGTTCGATGCTGATCTTCATGACTGCGTCCTCCATGGGCTGCCCGGGGGGCTCACGCTATCTCCTTTGCGGCCCCGTGCAACAGCAATCTGGGCCGTGCGGAGTGGCCGCGATCACCGGTCGGTCACCGGGCGATCACTGGGCGGTCAGCAGCTTTCGCAGGAGCTGCAGGTCCTCGGCAATGGAATTGTCCGAACCCGACAGCTCCTCGATCTTGCGGATGCCGTGCATGATCGTGGTGTGGTCGCGGCCGCCGAACTTGCGCGCGATCTCGGGCAGGGAGCGCTCGGTCAGCTCCTTGGCGAGATACATGGCCACCTGCCGGGGCCGGGCGAAGACGCGGTTGCGCCGCGGCCCCACCAGGTCGCTGAGGCGGATGTGGTAGTGGTCGGCCACCTTGCGCTGGATGTCGTCGATCGAGGCCTTGCGGTCGGCCGATTTCAGCATGTCGCGCAGGTATTCCTGCGCCATGTCCAGATCCACCTCGCGGCCCAGGAAGGACGAGTGCGCGTAGAGGCGGGTCAGCGCGCCCTCGAGCTCGCGCACGTTCGAGGTGATGCGGTGGGCCAGGAACTCCACCACGCCCTCGCCGATCTCGGCGCCGGGGAACTGCTGGGCGAAGAGATCCATCTTGCGCTGCAGGATGCCCAGGCGCAGCTCGTAGCTGGTGGGGTGGATGTCGACCACGAGGCCCGAGTTGAGGCGCGACACGATGCGCCGCTCCAGCCCGTCGATGTCGCCCGGCGCGGTGTCGGCCGAGAGCACGATCTGCTTCTTCTGCTCGATCAGCGCGTTGAAGGTGTGGAAGAACTCCTCCTGGGTGCTGTCCTTGCCGGCGATGAACTTCACGTCGTCGATCATCAGCACGTCCACCGAGCGGAACATGGACTTGAAGCCCAGCATGTCCTTCTCGCGCAGGGCCTGGACGAAGCGGTACATGAACCGCTCCGCCGAGAGGTAGAGGACCCGGGCGCCGGGGTCCCGCGACTGCAGCTCCCAGGCGATGGCGTGCATCAGGTGCGTCTTGCCCAGGCCCACGCCGCCATAGAGGAACAGCGGGTTGAACGTGACCTGGCCGCCTTCGCCCACGCGGCGCGCGGCGGCGTGGGCGAGCTCGTTGGGCTTGCCCACGACGAAGGTGTCGAAGGTGTTGTTGGGGTCGAGCGGCAGCCCGTCGGCGAAGGCGGCGGAGGCCGAGCGGGGCGCGGGCTGGGGAGCGGCGGCGGCGGGCGCGGGCCCGTGATCGGGGATCGGCCCGTTGCCGGAGGCCGGACCGGGGGTGGCGGGGGCCGCGCCTTGGGCGGGGGGCTGGCGCACCACGAAGGCCAGCCGGCGCACGGGTTCGCCCTGGGCCGAGACGCCGCTCAGGATGGCATCGCCGAAGTAGCGGTCCACCCAGTTGCCCATGAAGTTCGACTGCACCGCGAAGGTCAGCACGCCGTCGGAGAGCTCCTCGAACCGCAGCGGCTCGATCCAGGTGACGTAGTTGTTGTGACCGACGGACCGCTTCAGCTCCTGCCGGACCTTGCCCCAGGTATCGTAGTTCATGTGCTTCCCACCGCGTCTGCTTCGCCTGTCGGCATCCCCCGATGCCCCGATGCGATCACGGGTGTGCCCCGGCCCTCCGCGGGCGTCGGACAAAAGGAGGCGGCCCCGGCCCCGTGGGGCCGAGTCGCGCGTCCCTCTCCGACGCTTGCGTACGAGCCTCGCCCGTCGTGCTCCCGGAATGGCAGTTCCGGAAAGCCGGGCGGTGGCGTGATCGGACAGGCAGATGTTCTGCGACCCTTGTCTACTTTTGCGTGTCCTGCCTCGGCCGGGCACGCGGCGATCCGGGATCGCCGCAAAGGGTCTTGTCGAACGGTGCGTGTCCCCCCGTGAATCGCTCGACGAACCTAGCAACGCGGGCTTCGGACGCGCAACAGATCAAAGCCGTTGACTCCGGTTTTGCCGCGCCGGAATCGAGCCGGGTGGGAGTCGCGGCCACAGCTTGGCCTAAGCCCTTGAAAAACAAAGGCGCGCCCGATGGGCGCGCCTGGAATGTCGAGCGATGTCAACCGCTTGTCAGCCGATGGACTTGATCCGGTGGGACAGGCGGGACAGCTTGCGCGACGCCGTGTTGCGGTGGAAGACGCCCTTGGTGACGCCC
This sequence comes from uncultured Paracoccaceae bacterium, assembly GCA_947500825.1. Taxonomy (GTDB): domain Bacteria; phylum Pseudomonadota; class Alphaproteobacteria; order Rhodobacterales; family Rhodobacteraceae; genus Palleronia. The sequence goes on from CANMTR010000010.1 coordinate 9,004, forward strand.
CGCATCAGCTCGGGCTGGGCGGCCTGGAGGGCCTCCTTGGCGGCGGCCTGATCGCCCGACGCGATGGCCTCCTCGACGCGGCGCAGATGGGTGCGGATGCGCGAGCGGCGGGCGCGGTTGACCTCGTAGCGGTGCTCCGTCTGGCGCGCGCGCTTCTTCGACTGGGGCGTGTTTGCCATGGTTCTGATGCCTTTCGGGTCGTGGTCGTTTCAACTTTTGCGCGAACGGCCGAATCGACTCCGGGTCGGGGACATCCGGCCTGGCGGGCCTCACGCGCATGTAGATCGCCCCTCTAGACGACGCGGGGCGGCTTGTGAAGCGGTAAAACCGCGCTTCAGCGGTCGCGGAACTGCGCCTCGCGCTTTTCGAGGAAGGCGCTCATGCCCTCCTTTTGGTCCTCGGTGGCGAAGAGGGCGTGGAACAGCCGGCGCTCGTGGAGGATGCCCTCGGCCATGGTGGTCTCGTAGGAGCGGTTCACCGCCTCCTTCACGGCCATGACGGCGGTCTGGCTCTTCTCGGTGATCTTCTGGGCGGCGGCGAGCGCCTCCTCCATGAGCTTCTTGGCGGGGACCACACGGCTCACGAGGCCCGACCGCTCGGCCTCGTCGGCGTTCATGAAGCGGCCCGTCAGGTGCATCTCCATGGCCTTGGACTTGCCCACGAAGCGGGTCAGGCGCTGGGTGCCGCCGATGCCCGCCACGACGCCGAGATTGATCTCGGGCTGGCCGAACTTGGCGCTGTCGGCGGCGATGATGAAGTCGCACATCAGCGCCAGCTCGCAGCCCCCGCCCAGGGCGTAGCCCGACACGGCGGCGATGATGGGCTTGCGGCAGGTCTCGATCGCGCGGGCCTGCTTGCCGAAGAGGTCTGAGGTGAAGACGTCGACGAATCCCTTCTCGGCCATCTCCTTGACGTCGGCGCCGGCGGCGAAGGCCTTCTCGGAGCCGGTCAGGACCATGCAGCGGACCTTGTCGTTGGTCTCCGCCTCGGCGACGGCCTGCGCCAGCTCGGTCAGGAGCGTGGTGTTGAGCGCGTTCATGGCGTCGGGGCGGTTCAGCCGGATGAGGGCGACGTGGTCCTCGATCTCGACGACGATGGTCTTGAAGGCCATGCGATCCTGCCTTGGCTATTGGGTCGGAGCCCGAGCCTTAACAAGCCCCGCTCTCCGATCAAGCTATCTTTGGCAGGCCGGGCAGTGGAAGGTGGACCGTCCAGATTGCACGATGCGCCGGATCGTTCCGGAGCACCCGTCACGCGTGCATGGATGCCCCTCGCGGTCGTAGACGTGGAAGGCGTGCTGGAAATAGCCCATCGCGCCGTCGGCCTGGCGGTAGTCCCTGAGCGACGAGCCCCCCGCCTCGATCGCGTCGAGGAGCGTGGCGCGGATCACCGGGACCAGGGCGCGGACACGGGGCGCGGCGATCCGCCCCGCCTGGCGGCGCGGCGAGATGCCGGCGCGGAACAGCGCCTCGCAGACATAGATGTTGCCCAGGCCCGCCACGATCCGCTGGTCGAGGAGCGCCGATTTCACCGGCGTGCGGCGGCCCCGGAAGGCGGCGATGAGATGCTCTTCGTCGAAGGCGTTGCCCAGGGGCTCGGGCCCGATCCGGGCCAGCAGCCAGTGATCCTCCAGCGCGTGGGTGGGCGCGAGATCCATGGCGCCGAAGCGGCGGGGGTCGTTGAAGGTGACGCGCCCGCCCCCCTCCATGTGGAAGACGACGTGGTCGTGCTTGGCGGTGGGGGCGATGGCCGCGTGGAACGTGGCGGTGGGCGCGGCATCCACCTGCATCCGGCCCGACATCCCCAGGTGCACGATCAGCGTCTCGCCCCGGTCGAGCGCGATCAGCAGGTATTTCGAGCGCCGCCCCAGATGGGTGATCCGCGCGCCCTCCAGCCGCTCGGCCATGCGCGGGGGGAAGGGCCAGCGCAGGTCGGGGCGCCGGATCTCGGCGCGTTCGACGCGGCGGCCGATCATGGCGGGCTCCAGGCCGCGGCGAACGGTCTCGACCTCGGGAAGTTCGGGCATGGGCGGGACCCCTCGGGCGCGCGGTCGCATTGTCACGGCAGTACGGGGACATATAAGACGTCCACCGCAGGGCGGAGACATATAAGAAGTCCCGAGCATTCAAGGACGCAAGTGCCCATGGCCGACAGCGACGAGCCCACCACCCATTTCGGTTTCCAGACGGTGCCGGAGGACGAGAAGGCCGGCCGCGTGCACGGCGTCTTCACCTCCGTCGCGTCGCGATACGACGTGATGAACGACGTGATGAGCCTCGGCATCCACCGTTTGTGGAAGGACGCGATGATGGACTGGCTGGCGCCCCGGCCCGGCCAGCGCCTGCTCGACGTGGCCGGCGGCACCGGTGACGTGGCGTTCCGCTTTCTGGGGCGGGCGCCCTCGTCGCGGGCCACGGTGCTCGACCTGACGGAATCGATGCTCGACGCGGGCCGCGAGCGGGCCGAGGCGGAGGACCTGTCGGGGCGGCTCGACTGGGTCGTGGGCGACGCCATGGCGCTGCCGGTGGAGGACGCGCGCTTCGACGTCTACACGATCAGCTTCGGCATCCGGAACGTCACCCGGCCCGAGGTGGCGCTGGCGGAGGCGTACCGGGTCCTCAAGCCCGGCGGGCGGCTGATGGTGCTGGAGTTCTCGCAGATCCCCAACGACCTGATGCAGAGGGCCTACGACCTCTATTCGTTCAACGTGATCCCCCGCATGGGCCAGGCCATCGCGGGCGACCGTGACAGCTACCAGTACCTGGTCGAATCGATCCGCCGCTTCCCCGACCAGGACACCTTCGCGGACATGATCCGGGGCGCGGGCTTCGAGCAGGTCCGCTACCGCAACCTGTCGATGGGCATCGCCGCGCTCCATTCCGGCTGGAAGCTCTGAGCCATGCGAGGCCCGCACAACATCTGGCGCCTGGTCCGCACCGGGGCCACACTGGAGCGGACGGGCGCGATGACGGTGGTGCTCGACGCCTTCGACGCGCCGCGCTCCCTTCGAATCGCGGCACGCACGCTCGGCTGGCCGTTCAAGTGGCTGGGCTACAAGGGCGACCTGTCGCAGCCGCCGGCGGTGCGCGCGATCACGGCGCTGGGGCCGGCCTACATCAAGTTCGGCCAGATCCTGTCCACCCGCCCCGACGTGGTGGGCGCGGAGGTGGCGCAGCAGCTGAGCGTGTTGCAGGACAAGCTGCCGCCCTTCCCCCGCGACGAGGCGCTGGAGATGGTCCGCCAGGAGCTGGGCGTCGATCCCGACACCGTCTTCGCGGACTTCTCGGAGCCGGTGGCCGCGGCCTCGATCGCGCAGGTCCACAAGGCGCGGCTGGCCGAGACGGGTGAGTTCGTGGCGGTGAAGGTTCTCCGGCCCGGGATCGAGCGGGCGTTCCGCAAGGACGTGGACGCCTTCTACCTCGCCGCGCGGATGGTCTCGCTTTTGGCGCCGGGCGCCAAGCGGCTGCGTCCCATGGACGTGATCCGCCATTTCGACGGGGTGGTGCAGGGCGAGCTGGACCTGAGGCTGGAGACCTCGGCGGCGGCCGAGTTCGCGGCCAACACCGAGGGCGACGCGGGATTCCGCGTGCCCGGCGTGCACTGGTTCCTGTCGGCGCGGCGGGTGATGACGCTGGACTGGGCCGAGGGGACCGGCGCCAACGACCTCGCCGCCATCGACGCGGCCGGATACGACAGGCGCGCGCTGGGCGAGCGGGTGCTGCGGCTGTTCCTGAGCCACGCGCTGCGCGACGGGTTCTTCCACGCCGACATGCACCAGGGGAACCTGAAGATCGCCCACGACGGCGACATCATCGCGCTGGATTTCGGGATCATGGGGCGGCTCGACGAATATACCCGCCGCGTCTACGCCGAGATCCTCTACGGCTTCATCCGCAAGGACTACAAGCGCGTGGCGGAGGTGCATTTCGAGGCCGGCTACGTGCCCCCCGACCGGGACGTGGACGAGTTCGCGCGCGCGCTGAGGGCGGTGGGCGAGCCGATCTTCGGCATGGACGCCACGCGGATCTCCATGGGGCGGCTCCTGACCTACCTGTTCGAGGTGACCGAGCGGTTCGGGATGGAGACGCGCACCGAGCTTATCCTGCTGCAGCGCACCATGGTGGTGGTGGAGGGCGTGTCGCGCTCGCTGCATCCGCAGATCAACATCTGGAAGGTCGCGCAGCCCGTCGTCGAGGACTATATCCGCGACAATCTCGGGCCCAAGGCGCTGCTGCGCGACCTGGTCCAGACGATGCGGGTGCTGGCGCGGTTCGGCCCGCGCCTGCCGCAGATCGCCGAGGCCCGGTTGATGCAGGAGGCGCGGGAGGAAATCTCCGACACCGCGACGGACTGGATCCGCCCGCTGGTGGCGGGGGGCCTCGGCGCCGCGGTGGCGGCGCTGGCCGTGGTCTTCGTCATGGCCCTCTGAGCGGTCAGCCCGCCTCGCGGATCGCGGTGACTTCGCTCATGGGCACGCTGCGCCCGCCCGCGAGCACGAGGTCGGGCTCGGTCGCGCCGCTGCGGACCTCGACCACGCGGGAATAGCCCGCCACGGGCGCGGAGGCGACGAGCGCGCCGCCCTCGAAGCTTTCCATCGCGAAGGAATAGGTGCCGCGGGGCAGGGTTCCCCCCGAGGCGCTGCGGCCGTCGTAGACGAACGCCTGCCCTTCGCCGCCCACGGCGCGGCGGTCCACCTCGATGCCGTTGCGGTCGGTGACGACGAGCTGATGGGTGCCGCCGGCAATGGCCGGGTCGGGGTCGATCGAGAGAGGCGTGCCGGTGAACTGCACCGCGCCGGTGGTGCGTACCTCGCGACCGATCCACTCGGACGCGGCGGCGAGGCCGTTCGCGCCCCCGCCCGCCATCTGGGCGAGGAGGTCGTTCGTCCTGACCTGCTGCTCGACGCCCGAGAAGGTGGCGAGCTGGACGGAGAACTCCTCCGCCTTCATAGGGTCCATCGGGTCCTGGTTGCTGATCTGGGCGGTCAGCAGCTTGAGGAAGGTCTCGAAATCCGAGCTGATCGCGGTGCCGCTGGCCGCGCCGCTGGTGGCCTGCTTCTGGGCGTTGGCGGCGGCCGCGGTGGCCGTCGGGGGGGGCGTGATCTCCATGTCGTCTCCTAGATGCGAAGGTCCATCCGCCCCGGAAGGTCGAGGCGGGGCCGGGTGGGCGAAAGCGAGGGGTCGGCCTCGCCCGCCATGGCGAAGGCGAGGGGGGTGCGGGGCTTGCGGGGGTCGCGCTCCGGGCTTTCGGACCGGCCGTCGCCGAAGTCGATATCGGCCGATCCCAGCCCCATCTCGGCGAAGGCGCGGCCCAGATCCGCGGCGTGGCGGCGCAGCAGGCCCATCGTGTCGTCCCGGTCGGCGGCGAGGTGGATGGTCAGCCCCCCCTCGCCCTGGTTGATCGTGATCCGGACCCGGCCGAGCTCCTCGGGCGACAGGGCGACCTCGAGCCGGTCGCCCTGGGTGCTGACGATGGCGTCCATGACCTGGCGCACGGGCGCGGGAGGGGCGGCGGGCGGCGCCGCCTGGGGTGCTGTGGCGGACCGGGCCTCCGTCGCGGCGGCGCCGGGCGCGGAAAGGGAGCCGAACTCGGCCGCCCGCTCGGAGGCCGGGGCGGCGGCAGCGCCCGCTTCGGGGGCCGCCCCGGGGAGCGCGGCCGCGGCGGGCGCGACCGTGCGCGCCTCCGCCGCCGACGGGGCAGGGGGGGTGGCGGAGGCGGGCGTGGCGTCGACGCGCGGTGGCGCCTCGGTGGAGGAGCCACGCCGCGCGGGCGCCTCTCCCCGGGCTTCGCCGCCCAGCCGGGCGAGCGCGGCGACGGCGGGGGCGAGGGGGGCATCGGCCCGGGCCCGGTTCGCGACGGCGGGGGCGTCGGCCGGGGGGGCATCGGCCCGGGACGCGGCGGCCCGCGGGGCGGGACGGTCCTGCGCGGGACGGTCCTGAGCGGGGATCGGTGCGGCGGGCAGGGCCGGCGCGCCGGGCGCATCCTCGGCCGCCGGGCGGGGGCGCGGGGCATCGGCCCCCTCGGGACGGGGCGTGGACGGGTCGGTGGCCCCTGTCCCTGCCTCGGCCCGGGCGGGCGCGGCGTCCGTGTCGTCCTCCGTATCGTCCGCGAGGTCTTCCTCCGCGTCCGCGTTCATGTCGGTCGCGGGGGGAGGGGGGGGCTGGTCCGACAGGTCGGAGAGCTGGTCGCCCGGCTCGCGGCCCTCGCCCTCGCCATCGTCCTCCGCCGTGTCCGGGGATGCTGCCTCCGCGCCCTCTTCGGGGGTCGCGCCGACCTTGCCTTCGGGCACTGCCTCCTTCGCGGGGGCGTCGCCTTCGCGCGTCCGGGGGGCGTCGCCCGTCGCGGACGCCCCGTCCTCCTCCGCCAGCAGCCGGCCGAAGGCGCCGACGGACGCGCGGGGCGCGTCGGTGTCCTTGGTGGCGTCCTTGGGCGCGGCGGGCGCGGCCGGTCCGGGCCTCGACGCGCCGGGGGAGAGGGACTGGATCATCGCGGGTCCTTCGGGGATGTCTCGCCGCCCTACAAACCAGCCAAGGCTTACCAATCCTTTACGCCGATCGCGGAGAGTGGGCGAAACACGGAGGACCAGATGGAGATTTCGGACACCGTCCAGATCGCCGCGCCGCGCCGGGCCGCGATGCGCGAGGCGGCAGAGAAGCTCGAGGCCGCGTTCCTGTCGGAGATGCTCAAGGGCGCCGGGCTGGGCGCCATGGAGGGCCCGTTCGGCGGGGGCGAGGGCGAATCGCAGTTCGCCTCCCTCATGCGCGAGGAACAGGCCAAGGGCATGGTCGAGGCCGGCGGAATCGGCCTCGCGGAACACCTTTTCAACCAGATGGCGAAGTACGAAAATGAGCAGAACCGCACGTAACCTTCTCCGGGTGCTGGAGCGCGAGCGCGCGTTCCTGCGCGCGGGCGACATCGCCGGCGCCGCCGGACTCCTGGAGCGCAAGGCCGAGCTGGCCGGGACGCTGGAGCGCGAAGGGGCCGATCCCGACACCGCCGCCCGGCTGCGCGAGGCCGCGCGGCGCAACCTGCCCCTGCTGGAGGCGGCGCGCGAGGGCGCGCGGGCCGCGGAAGGGGCGGTGCGGGCCATCGCGAACGGTGTGACCACGCGGACCTATGCGCCGGACGGCTACGGCACCGATATCGGGTCCGGCCGGCGGCGGATCGAGCGGCGGGCCTGACGCCGCCCCGCGCGCGCCCGACGCAAGGCCGGGGCAGGTCGGGGCGCGCGAAAGATTGCGGGCACGCGCCCGGCGGGGCAAGGTCCTCCCGACCCGAAAGGACCGCCCCTTGCTCGACACCTTCTCCCGCAGGCTGATCGACCCGCCCCTGAACCGGATCGGCGCGGCGCTGGCCGCGCGCGGCGCGACCGCGGACGGGGTCACGCTCGCGGGGCTGGCGCTGGGCCTCGCGGCCTCCGCCCTGATCGCGGCGGGGCTGTTCGGCGCGGGCCTCGTGCTTCTGGCGGTGTCGCGGCTGGCCGACGGGCTCGACGGGGCGGTGGCGCGGGCCACGCGCAAGACCGACTTCGGCGGCTACATCGACATCGCGGCGGATTTCCTGTTCTACGGCTCGGTGCCGCTGGCCTTCGTCGTCGCGGACCCGCAGGCCAACGCCCTGGCCGGTGCCGCGCTGCTCACGAGCTTCTACTTCAACGGGACGAGCTTTCTCGGCTACGCGATCCTGGCCGAGCGGCGGGGAATGGAGACGGCGGCCCAGGGCGAGAAGACGCTCTATTTCTCCAACGGCCTGCTGGAGGGGACGGAGACGATTCTGTTCTTCGTCGCCATGTGCCTGTTCCCGGACGCCTTCGCGGCCCTGGCCTGGATCTTCGCGGCCCTGTGTATGGTCACGGGGACCTTGCGGATCGTGGCGGCGCGGCGGATCTTCGGCGGCTGAGGCCGCGCCGCGCGGGACGCCTCAAATAGCTTCCAATTGAACCTATTAAGCCCCGGGCGCCCCCGGTCCCGTTAGCCATTGATTAGCGGTTTCGGCGCAGGTTGTGCATGTCCGAGGGGCACCGGCCGAGTACGATGCCGCCCCCCGGAGCCGGTCAGAACGACCAGAGACCCGGCCCCCAGTGGGCCATGCCCGGATGCGGAACGCATCCAGATTTCCGAGGACCGACCATGACCAGCATCCTGACCAACAACGGCGCCATGACTGCCCTGCAGACCCTGCGCCAGACCAACAACAGCCTGGAGGCCACGCAGAACCAGATCTCCACCGGCAAGGAAGTTTCCTCCGCCAAGGACAACGCGGCGATCTGGTCGATCTCCAAGGTGATGGAATCCGACGTCGAGGGCTTCAAGGCGATCTCGGACTCGCTCAACATCGCCGAGGGCACCGTTTCCGTGGCGCGCAACGCGGCCGAATCCACCACCGACATCCTGAAGGAAATTCAGGACAAGATCATCAGCGCGCAGGATGGCACGCTCGATCGCGCAACCCTGCAGCAAGACATCAAGGCCCTGCGCGAGCAGATCACGTCGATCTCGAATTCCGCCCAGTTCAACGGCGTGAACCTCGTCAACGGCTCGGCCGCTGCCCTGACCGATGCGGCGGGAACCGCCATCGACGTCGACGGTGACGGAACCGACGACAACGGTATCAGCGTCATCTCTTCGCTCAACCGTGATGGCACGGGCGTGACGGCGGAAAAGATCAACGTAAAAGCGATCGACCTGAGCGATCTTGAAGGGCTTGATACGGACGGCACGACTGCCGTCGCCCTGTCCACCATCGACGTAACCTCGGATGCCGGTGTAGCGACCGCCCTCTCGGCGATCTCGGGGATGATCACTTCCGCCACCGAAGCGGGCGCGTCCTTCGGCTCTGCCCAGTCGCGTCTGGAAATGCAGAACGAGTTCGTCACCAACCTGGCCGACACGCTGACCTCGGGCATCGGTTCCATGGTCGACGCCGACATGGAGGCCGCCTCGGCCAAGCTGAAGGCGCTCCAGACCCAGCAGCAGCTGGGCGTGCAGTCGCTGTCGATCGCCAACCAGGCACCCGGCGCGATCTCGCAGCTCTTCCGCTGATAGCGGCCCCGGGGGGCGCCCGAACGGCGTCCCCCACCCCCATCCCCTCCACGCCCGCCTAGAAAGGGACCCGCCGTGAACGCCACACTCCTTGCCCGCGACGCCTATGGCGCGTCGAACAGTGCCACCCGAACGCCCCGGTCGACCGAGTACGACGCTTTTTCCCGCATCACGGCCGCGATGAAGAAGGCCGAGACCGTCGCCGAGACGGTCGAGGCGCTGACGCGCAACCGCCGCCTGTGGACGATCCTCGCCTCGGACGTGGCCAGCGCCGGCAACGGCCTGCCCGACACGCTGAAGGCCGAGATCCTGTCGCTCGCGGACTTCACCATCCGCCATACCAGCAAGGTCCTGCGCCGCGCCGGCGACATCGACTCGCTGATCGAGATCAACACCAACATCATGACCGGACTGCGCCAGCGGCACGGTGCCGCGACATGAGCGGCCTGGTCCTGAAGCTGGCACCGAACGAGCGGCTTCTGATCAACGGCGCCGTGATCGAGAACGGCGAGCGGCGCGGCCGGCTCAACATCCTGTCGCCGGGCGCGCATATCCTGCGCCTGCGCGACGCGATCCACCCCGACGACGCCGACACGCCGGTCAAGCGCCTGTGCTATCAGGCGCAGCTCGTCCTGTCGGGCGACGCGGCGATGGAGGACATGGGCCCCCGGCTGGTCGCGGGGATCGAGGAGCTGTCGTCGGTGTTCCGCGACACCGAGAGCCACGCCGTCCTGTCGGCCGCGCGCCGCGCCGCCGACGAGGGCAACGCCTATTACGCGCTGAAATTCCTGCGCCAGTTGATGGGGACGGAGGCGCTGCTGCTTTCGGTCGCGCAGAGATGACCTTCTCGGCGGTGGTCCCCTTCGGCGGCTATGGCGGCTACGCGTTCCTGGAGCGGACGCGCGAGCGCCAGCAGGAGGTGATGGAGGCCACGCCGCAGATCGACCGGGCGACGGAGGCGTTCCGCGAGCGGATCGGCACCGTCGGATCGGCGGCGGAGCTCGTCGCCGACCGGGAGCTTCTGCAGGTGGCGCTGGGGGCCTTCGGCCTCGACGACGACCTGGGCAACAAGTTCTTCGTCCAGAAGATCTTGGAGTCGGACACCGCCGACAAGAAATCCATGGCCGTGCGGTTCTCGGACCGGCGCTATACCGCGCTGGCCGACGCCTTCGGCTTCGGCAACGAGGGTGGCGCGCGGACCGGCGAGGCGGGCTTCGCCGACCGCATCCTGGGGAGTTTCACCGACCGCCAGTTCGAGATCGCGGCGGGCGACGTGGATGTCGACATGCGCCTGGCGCTGGGATTCGGCCGCGACGTGGCCGAGGTGGCGGCGGACAGCAAGTCCGACGACGCGCGGTGGTTCACGCTGATGGGTACGCCGCCCCTGCGCAAGGTGATGGAAACGGCGCTGGGCCTGCCGGCCTCGTTCGGCCAGCTCGACCTCGACCGCCAGCTCGGCGAGTTCCGCTCCCGTGCGCAGGAGAGGTTCGGCACCTCGGACCTGTCGGAGCTTTCCGAGCCCGGCAAGGCCGAGGAGGTGGTGCGCCGGTTCCTCGTCATGTCGGAGATCGAGAAGTTGAGCGCCGCGTCCCTGTCGGCGGGCAGCGCCGCGCTGGCGCTGCTGCAGGGCTGAGGCCTCAGCCGGCCGCGTCCGCCCTGCGCGACAGGCACCGGGCCAGGGCCGCGAAGCTCTCGGGGGTGCCCTTCGTCTCCGCCTGCCCCAGGAACGCGTCGATCCGCGGCCAGGCCTGGACCGCGAGGTCCAGCGTCTTGTCGGAGCCGGCGGCGTAGAGGCCGGCGCGGATCATCATCTCGGAACGCTCGTAGGCCCCGGTCAGGCGCCGCGCCTCGGAGATCAGGGTGTTCTCCTGCGGGCTCGCCGCGCCCGGCAGGGAGCGCGACACCGATCGCGACAGGTCGATGGCGGGAAACCGTCCCCGCTCGGCGATGGAACGCTCCAGCACGACGTGGCCGTCGAGCACCCCGCGCAGGGTGTCGGCGACCGCGCCGTCCATGTCGCCGCCCGCCACCAGCACGGTGAAGAGCGCGGTGATGTCGCCGGTGCCGTCCTCGCCGGGGCCGGCGCGCTCGCACAGGCCCATGATCTCCTGGGGCATGGAGGCGGGAAAGCCGCCCAGGACCGGCGCCTCGCCCCGCGCGGCGGCGACCTGGCGGTGCGCCTCGGCGTGGCGGGTGACCGAATCGGCCAGCAGGAGGACGTGGCGCCCCTGGTCGCGGAAATGCTCGGCCACGCCCAGGGCGGCGGGCAGGCAGCGCGCGCGCAGCGCCGCGGGACGGTCGGCGCTGGCGCCCACAACGACCGTGCGCGCCATGCCCTCGGGGCCCAGGACCTTCTCGACGAACTCGCGCATCTCGCGCCCCCTCTCGCCGATGAGCGCGAGGACGACCACGTCGGCCTCCACCCGGCGGGCGAGGCTGGCCAGGAGGGTGGACTTGCCCACCCCGGACCCCGCGAAGAGGCCCAGGCGCTGGCCGCGCACGACCGGCAGGAGGGTGTTGAACGCCCGCAGCCCCGTCTCGAGCCGCGTGCCGAGACCCCGCCGGCGGGCCGCGTCGGGGGCCGGGGCGAAGAGCGGGCGCTCCTCGCGGCCGGGGAGCAGGGGGCGCCCGTCCATGGGCTGGCCGGAGGGATCGACGATGCGGCCGATCCACGAATCGTCCGGCGCGAGGCGCAGCGGGCCGGTGGAGACGGCGGCCTGGCCCGGGCCGAGGCCGGTCAGCGGCCCGTCGGCGAGGGCGATTCGCTCGCCCCCCTCGATGGCCACGACCTCGCCCGCGATCCGGTCGGGGCCCATCGTCACGCGGTCGCCGATGGCGGCGTCGTCCAGCCCCGAGATGCGGACCGTGCCGCCCGATATGGCCCCGATCCGGCCCACCTGGCGGTCGAGCCCGGTGCGGCGCACCAGGGCCGTGAGATTGTCCAGCCCGATATCCGTCATGCGTCTCGCTCCGTTCCGTCCTGGCTCGTGAAACCCTTTCTAAAGGTCTGCCGGTTAAACCTTCCTTGAACGCAGACAGGGACGACCAGGATGGCCGATCTCACGATCAAAGCGATGGCGCACGACCTCATGGCCCATGCCGCGGCCCGCCAGGAGGTGGTGGCGCGCAACATGGCGAACGCCGATACGCCGGGCTACCGCGCCAGCGACCTGCCGTCCTTCGCGGAAACGCTGGAGGAGGGGCGGGGGATGCGGGCGACGCGGTCCGGCCACCTGGGCTGGGACGCGGGGCGCACCACGGCCGAACCCGTCGCCCGCGCGGCCGAGGCGTCGCCCAACGGCAATACCGTCTCGCTGGAGACGGAGATGATTTCCTCCGCCGAGATCCGCCAGCAGCACGACATGGCCGTGTCGATCTACTCGGCCACCCGCCAGATCATCTCCACCGCCCTGGGCCGGAACAAGTGAGGCGCGCATGAGCGACATCCTGGGAACATACGGCATCTCGGCGAGCGGCATGAAGGCGCAGGCCGACCGGCTGCGCCACCTGTCGGAAAACATCGCCAACGCCGACACGCCGGGCTACCGACGCAAGACGGTGCCGTTCCACGACCTGGCCGACGGCCGGGTGGAGACCGGCCCCGTCCGGCTCGACCGGCGCGAGCTGCCGCAGATCTACGACCCCGGCCACCCGATGGCCGACGACACCGGCAACTACCAGGGCTCCAACGTCGACCTGATCGTCGAGATCACCGACGCCCGCGAGGCGCAGCGCTCCTACGAGGCCAACCTCAAGGTCTTCGACCAGTCGCGCCAGATGGCCCAGGGGCTCCTGGACCTGCTCAAACGCTGATCCCCACCCCGTACCGGCCCCATACCATACCAGGAGGTCCAGAATGGACATTTCGACCGCCTTCGCGGCCCAACGCTATGCCGCACAGAAGCCCGCGACCGCCGCCGACCCGGTGACGGGCGCCGCCGCCGAGGCCGCGAAGGGCTTCGCCGAGACGCTGGAGGCCGCCGACAGGACCGCGCAGGCCGCCATGACCGGCAATGCCGGGCCCCAGGAGCTCGTGGAGGCCGTGGGCCGCGCCAAGTTCGCCGTCGATGCCGCGGTGACGGTGCGCGACAAGGTCGTCGAGGCCTACCAGGAAATCCTCAGGATGCCGGTCTGAGCGGATGCTGGGAGAGGCCGTCCTCTTCGACGTGCTGCGCGAGGGGCTGTGGGTGTCGGTCGTCATCTCGGCGCCGATCCTGGCCGTCGCGCTCGTGTCGGGGCTGGTGATCGGCCTGTTCCAGGCGCTGACCTCGGTGCAGGAGATGACGCTCACCTTCGTGCCGAAGCTTCTGTGCATCGCGGGGGTGTTCTGGATCACGATGGGCTTCATGACCCGCACGCTCCTGTCCTTCTTCGAGACATCCATCGTCCCGCTCGTCGCCGGAGGCTGACCCATGGACAACGCGATCTATACTTCGCTCACGCGGCTTTCGGGCCTGGCGCGGGAGATGCAGTCGGTGGCCAACAACGTGGCCAACGCCGGCACCCACGGCTTTCGCAAGGAAGGCGTGATCTTCTCGGAATACGTCCGCCGGGTGGACGACGGGCCGTCCCTGTCGATGGCCGCGGGGCGGGTGCGGGAGACGTCGCACCTGCAGGGCGGGCTGGAGCGCACCGGCGGCACGCTCGACCTCGCCATCGAGGGCGACGGGTACTTCATGGTCGAGACGCCGGACGGGCAGGCGCTGACCCGCGCGGGCGCCTTCACCCCCAACGCGGCCGGCGAGCTCGTCACCCACGAGGGGATGCGCGTCCTCGACGCGGGCGGGGCGCCGATCCTGCTGCCGCTCGACGGGGCCGCGCTGTCTGTGGGCGAGGACGGGACCCTGTCGGCCGACGGCGTGCCGCTGGCGCAGATCGGCCTCTGGGCGCCGGAGCGCCCGGAGGACGTGGAACGCCGCTCGGGCCTCGTCTTCGCGCTGAACGCGGAGCCCGTCCCGGCGGAGAACGCCAAGATCCTGCAAGGCCACCTGGAGATGTCGAACGTCAACCCGGTCGCCGAGATCTCCCGCATGGTCGAGGTCCAGCGCGCCTACGAGCTGAGCCAGAGCTTCCTCGAAAAGGAGGACGGCCGCATCCGCGGCGTCCTCGAGACCCTCGGACGATAGGAGCCCACGATGCGTGCCCTTTCCATCGCCGCCACCGGCATGAGCGCCCAGCAGATGCGCGTCGAGGTGGTGTCCAACAACCTCGCCAACATGAGCACGACGGGCTACAACGCCCGCCGCGCCGAGTTCGCGGACCTTCACTACGAGCAGGTCGCCCGGCCCGGCACGATCTCCTCGGCTACGGGCACGGAGCTTCCCACCGGCGTGCAGCTCGGCCTGGGCGTTCGGCCCTCCTCGGTCACCGTCGAGCTGAAGCAGGGCTCGCTGGTGCAGACGGGGGGCGACCTCGACGTGGCGATCGAGGGCAACGGCTACATCGAGGTCGAGCTGCCCTCGGGACAGTCGGGCTTCACCCGCGACGGCGCGCTCAAGCGCACCGGGGACGGCCAGATCGTGACCTCGGACGGCTATCCGGCGGTGCCGGGCATCACCATCCCCGACGACGCGCGCTCGGTGTCGATCAACGCCGACGGCGAGGTCTACGGCTACTTCATGGAGGAGCCCGAGCCGCAGCTCCTGGGCCAGCTCACCCTCGCCACCTTCTCCAACGCCAAGGGGCTGGAGGCGATGGGCTCGAACCTGTTCCTGGAGACGGCGGCGAGCGGCCCCGCGCTCGTGGGCGAGCCCGGCACCGACGGGCTGGGCACGTTCCGGCAGGGATACCTGGAGGACAGCGCCGTGGACCCGGTGCGCGAGATCACCCGGCTGATCGAGGCGCAGCGGGGCTACGAGCTCAATTCCAAGGTGATCTCGGCCGCCGACCAGATGCTCGGCGCGACGACCCAGATCCGATGATCCGCGCCGCGCTCCTGCTTTTGCTGTGCGCCGCGCCGGCCGCCGCCGAGGTCGTGGTCGCCACCCGCACGGTGCGCGCCCAGACCCTGATCGGGCCGGGCGACGTGGCGCTGAAGCCCGGGGACGCGGCCGGGATCGCCGGCAGCCTCGAGGCGGTGGTGGGGCAGGAGGCGCGGGTGACGCTCTATGCCGGGCGCGCCGTGCGCCAGGACGCCGTGGGCCGTCCCGCCCTCGTGGAGCGCAACCAGCTCGTCACCCTGTCGTTCCGGCACGGGGGCCTGTCGATCAACGCCGAGGGCCGCACGCTCGACCGTGCGGGCGCCGGCGAACGGGTGCGGGTGATGAACCTGGGCTCGCGCAACATCGTCGTCGGCCAGGTGGCCGAAAACGGCACAATCATCGTCAGCGGATTCTACAGATGACCAGATCCCTCGTCCTGCCCCTTCTCGCCGTGGCGGCCCTCGCGGGCTGCGGATCGCGGACCGAGTTCGCCCGCGCGCCCGAACTCAGCCCGGTGAGCCAGAGCCCCGAGCTGGTGGCGATGCAGAGCCCCGGCAAGCCCGCGGCGCTCGACCCCGACCGCCCCGTGGACGGGGCCTCCCTGTGGTCGGGCGAGCGGCGCTCGCTTTTGGGCACGCGGCGCGCCGAGACCCGGGGCGACATCGTGACCGTGGTGATCGAGATCGACGACGAGGCGGAGTTCTCCAACACCTCCGAGCGGTCGCGCACCGCCTCCGGGTCGCTGGGGATGCCAAACCTGTTCGGCCTGCCCCAGAGGCTGGAGGACAGGCTGCCGGACGGGGCCACCCTGGACGCGGCGGTGGGATACGAGTCCAACAGCCGCTCCGAGGGCGATGGATCGTCGCGCCGCAACGAGCAGATGACCCTGCGCGTGGCCGCCACCGTGACCGAGATCCTGCCCAACGGCAGCTTCGCCATCGAGGGGCGCCAGGAGGTGCGGATGAACTTCGAGCTGCGCGAGCTGGTGGTCACCGGGTTCGTCCGCCCCGAGGACATCTCGCGGCGCAACGAGGTCAGCTACGACAAGATCGCCGCCGCGCGGATCTCCTATGGCGGCCGCGGCCGCATCCAGGAGGTGCAGCAGCCGCGCTGGGGCCAGCAGGCCCTCGACACCATCTCGCCGTTCTGAAGGAGGGCCGTGCCATGATCGCCAAGTTGCTTCCTGTCGTCCTCCTGGCGCTGGGCGCGGGCGCCGGGGTCGGCGCCGGCGTGGCGCTGCGCCCCGCGCCCGCCGCGGTGCCCGACGGCGGCGGCGCCGATGTCGCCGCCACGGACGAGGCGGAGGATCACGAAAGCGGTGACGGGGGCGGGCACGGGAAGGGCGAGGAGATCTTCGTCGACCTCGACCAGCAATTCGTGGTGCCCGTCCTCGAGGACGGGCGCGTCAACTCGATGGTGGTGATGTCGCTGACGCTGGATGTCACGGCCGAGGCCGAGGAGCTGGCGCAGACGCGCCGGCCCCGGCTGCGCGACAGCTTCCTGCGGGTAATGCTCGATCACGCCAACACGGGCGGCTTCGACGGCACGTTCACCTCGAACGGGGCGATGGACCGCCTGCGCGGCGCCCTGAAGGACGTGGGCCGCCGCGAGCTCGGGCCGGGCCTGCGCGAGGTGCTGATCCTGGACTTCAACCGCCAGGACGTCTGAGCCCGGCCAGCGCCGCGGTCGCCTCGGCGCGTCCGAACGAGCGCCGCGCCGCGCCCAGGGCCTTCTCGTGCCCGGCGCGGAGCTGCGCGAGCTGGGCCATGGACCGCGTCAGCCGCTCCTCGGCCCAGGCCAGCCAGACCGGATCGGCACCCGACAGGCGCGCGGCGTCCAGGTCGGCCTGGGCCAGCCGGCGGTCGCGGATCTCGCGGATCGCGGCGGCCTCGGCCTCGATCCGGCGCATCTGCGCCACGATCCCCTCCACCTTCGACAGGTCGCGGTCGCGCAGGAGCGCCGAGATCGCGGCGATATCCTTCATTCCGTCGGTGTTCATCTGGCGCGGGCCTTTCGTTGCATGTCCTCGGCGAAGCGGATCGACACCGCCACGGCGGCATAGTGCTCGGGCTTGATCTCCTCGCCCACCTCGACCACCGCGTGGAGGGCGCGGGCCGTGGGCGGGTCGCTCCGGATCGGCACGCCCGCCTCCTCGGCCGCCTCGCGGATGCGGGCGGCGACATGGTCGACCCCCTTGGCCACGCATTGCGGCGCGCCGGGGCTGGAGCGGTCCCATTTCAGGGCGACGGCGTAATGGGTGGGGTTCACGATCACGACCGAGGCCTCGGGCACGTCGGCGATCATGCCGTTCATGGCGATCTGCTGGCCGCGCTGGCGGCGCTGGGCCTTGAAGTGCGGATCGCCCTCGGAGTCCTTGTGCTCGTCGGTCATTTCCTTGCGGGACATGCGGTTCTTCTGCATGTGGTGGTGGCGCTGCCAGAGCATGTCGAGCGCGCCGATCCCCACCGCGACCGCCAGCACCAGCCACAGGAAGCGGACCACCAGCTTGAGCGACGCGGCCATGGACATGCCCGGATCGAGGGAGACGAAGGCCAGGATCGTGGGCAGGCTGGAGGCGACGAAGACCGACAGGATCACGGCGTAGAGCAGGAGCTTGGCCGCGCTCTTGGCGAACTCCATCAGGCCGTCGGCGCCGAACTTCTGCTTGGCGTTCGACAGCGGCGAGACCTTCGACAGCTTGGGCTGCAGCTTGGAGCCGGTGAAGATGAGCGCGCGCTGGGCCAGGACGCAGGCGAGCGCGCAGAGGGGCGGCAGCACGAACAGGGGCGCGAGCGCGCGGGCCGTCTCGGCCATCATGGCGCCCGCGAGGCTCGCCCCGCCGCCGTCCGTCTCGCCGATGCTCGCCGCGATGCGGTCGGCCTGGCCCAGAACGCGCGCCAGGGAGGTGCCCATCTCCTGCAGGCCGCTGGCCCCGGTGGCCAGGATCGCGGCCAGCATGCCGGCGTAGCCCGCGGCGGTGATGAGGTCGTTGGAGCGGGGCACCTCGCCCTTCTTGCGGGCGTCGTCGAGCTTCTTCTGGGAGGGCTCGTGGCTCTTCTCGGCGTCGTCGTCCTGCTCGCTCATCTGGGCGCCTCCGCCGGATCGGCCAGGAAGATGTCGAGGTTCGACAGCCAGACCTGCAGCACGAAAGGCAGGCAGATGGCGAGGAGCGCGAGCCCCGCGAGCGTGATCGCGGGCGCGCCGATGAAGGCTACCATGAGCTGGGGCATGGCGCGGTTGATGACGCCGAGCGTCAGGTTGTAGATCAGCGACGTGATCACGAACGGGATCGCCAGCGCGAAGCCCAGTGCGAAGGCCTTGCCGATCCGGCTCACGCCCCAGTCCGTCAGGTCGGAGGGCGCGGGCCAGCGCCCCGCGGGCAGCATGTCGTAGGAGCCGATCAGGTAGGCCGCGACCTTCACGTGGAGGCCCGCGGAGACGGCGATCGCGAGGCCGGCCATCACCATGATGTGCCCGAAGGCGGGGAGCGGGTCGGCCCCGGTCTGGCCACCGAAGATCTGCGCCAGCGACATGGTCTGGGCCGCCATGGAGCCCGCCATCTGCAGGGCGGCGACGAACAGGCGCACGGTGGCCCCGAGTGCCAGGCCGATGATCACCTCGGTCGCGAGCGCCGGGCCGATCACCCCGCCCGGCCCGCCGATCTCGGGCAGGGGGCCGGCGGCGGGGGCGACCACGGCGGTGAAAACCAGGGCGAGGGCGAGGCGCACCCGCACAGGGACCGACTGCTCGCCGAAGGCGGGCAGCATCGCCATCGCCGCGCCCACCCGCAGGAACACGAGGAAGGCGGCGGCGACGCCGCCCTCGGCCATGCCCGCGAGGTCGGCCAGGGCCGCGATCACGCCGCCACCGTCCCCACCAGCGCCGGGCGCCCCTCGGTGCCCAGCTCCTCGAAGCTCAGGACCGGGTTCTGCAGCCCCTTGGCCGACAGGACGAGGCGCAGGAAGCGCCGCCGCCGGGCGGAGGTGATGAGCGCGGGGTAGCTGCCGCCCTCGGCCGCGTCGCCCAGGCTGCCGGCGGCGTTGTCGGCCAGGCGGTTGAAGTCCTCCGGCGGGAGCGCGACGGAGACTTCCCCCAGCTCGCCCGAGAGGTTGTGCTCGGTGAAGAGCCGCTCCCAGCCGGGGTCGAGCTGCACCAGCGGCACCGTGCCGTCGGGGCGCTTGAGCGCGGCGATGAGCTGGAAGCTCAG
Organism: uncultured Paracoccaceae bacterium; assembly: GCA_947500825.1. Classification (GTDB taxonomy): domain Bacteria; phylum Pseudomonadota; class Alphaproteobacteria; order Rhodobacterales; family Rhodobacteraceae; genus Palleronia. The sequence goes on from CANMTR010000010.1 coordinate 28,173, forward strand.
GCGCTGGCGCACGATCTCGCAGATCCCCTCGGGCGTGCCGGCCTGGCCGCGGGCGGCGGCCATCGTCTCGAGGATGAGGGGCAGGTTGCGGATCGAGACACGCTCCTCCAGCAGCAGGCGCAGGACGTTCAGCAGAAGGTCCATGGGCACCTTGTCGGGCACCAGCTCGTCGATCAGGCGGCGGTTGGCCGCGGCCCGGTCGGGGTCCGACAGGCGGGTGTACTCGTCGAGCAGGCGGCGCAGGGTCTTGAGCGTCATCAGGCGGTGGAAGTTGCGCTTGATGACCTCCAGCAGGTGGGTGGCCAGGACCTCGGCGGGCGTGACGGTGGTGGTGCCGGCGAGCGCCGCGCGATCCTGGTCGGCGGCGGCGATCCAGCGCGCCGGTGCCCCGTAGACGGGCTCGGCCACGTCGCGCCCCTCGGGCAGGTGGTCGGTGCCGTCATGGGCCAGCGCCAGCACGCGGTCGCCCATCAGGCGGTCGCGGACCTGCTCCACCCCCTGGATGCGGATCACGTAGGTGCCGTCGGGCAGGGCGGGGTCGTCGGTCAGCCGGATCTCGGGCAGGACGAGGCCGAAGACGCTGGCCACGTGGTTGCGCATGTTGCCGATGCGCGCGTCGAGGCCGGTCGCGGGGTCGAGCACGAGGTTCACCAGGTCGGAGGAGAACTCCACGTGGATGTCGTCGAGGTCGAGCACGTCGCCGATGGACTGGCGCGGCGCGGGCGCGTCCGACGGGGGTGCTGCGGCCTCCGCCTCCCGCGTGCGGGCGACCTGGCGGGCCTTCCAGGCGAGGGCCCCGAGGCCGGCGGCCCCGGCGATGAAGGGCAGGAACGGCAGGCCCGGCACCAGCGCGAAGAGCGCGAGGAGGACCGCGACGGTGGCCAGCGCCGCCGGGTAGCGCCCGAACTGGGTGAAGAGCGCGAGGTCGGTGGAGCCGGTCGCCCCGCCGCGGGCCAGCAGGAGCGCGGAGGCGATGGAGATGATGACGGCCGGGATCTGGGTGGTCAGGCCGTCGCCCACGGTCAGGATCGCGTAGGTCTCCAGCGCGTCGCCCAGGGCCATGCCGTGAACGATGGTGCCCATGGCCAGGCCCATGACCAGGTTCAGGAGCGTGATCAGGAGGCCCGCGACCGCGTCTCCCTTGACGAATTTCGAAGCGCCGTCGAGCGAGCCGAAGAACGTCGTCTCGAGCTGGTCGTTCTCGCGCCGGGCCTTGGCCTGGGCGTGGTCGATGGCGCCGGCGCTCATGTCGGCGTCGATCGCGAGCTGCTTGCCGGGCATGGCGTCGAGGGCGAATCGCGCCCCCACCTCGGCCATCCGCCCCGCGCCCTTGGTGATGACCATGAAGTTGACGATCAGCAGCACGCCGAACACCACGAGGCCGAGGAACACGCTGCCGCCCATGACGAACATGGCGAAGCCCTCGATCACGTTGCCGGCCGCGCCGGGCCCGGTATGGCCCTCGCCGATGATCAGCTTGGTGGAGCTGACATTGAGCGACAGGCGCAGCATCAGCGAGGCCAGCAGCACCGTGGGGAAGGCCGAGAAGTCCAGCGGGCGCTCGATGAACAGCGTCGTTGTGAACATCAGGATCGCCAGCGCGAAGGAGGCGGCGAGCCCGATATCGAGCACCCAGGCCGGCACCGGCAGGATCATCATCACGATCACCGCCATGAGCGCGAGCGCCAGCAGGATCGTGGGCTGGAAGATCACGCGCAGGGGCATGGGGCCCCCGTCGCGCGGCGTGCATTGCGGCCTTCTGCCGCCGTCATCCATCCCATTTCCGGGATCTCCCTTTCGCGGGTCCGTCCGTCCCGATCCTTAGGGCGCGCCGCTTACCAAAGGATTGACCACCTACCGCTCGCCCAGGAGGGCGCGGTATTTCTCCCGCAGGGCGGCGCTGCGCTCGATGACATCCCGCGGCCCCGTGGTGGCCGGGACGGGGGGCTCGGGCTCCGGGGCGGGGGCCGAGCGTGCCCGGGCCTCGGCGCGGATTTCCTCGGCCTCGGGGCCTTCGATCCCGTCGAGCGCGGCGAGCGCCCGGTCAGGCTCGTCGCTGTCAAGCCAGAGCCGGGCGGCGAGGCGCCGCTCGCCCTCGCGGGCCTCGTCGCCCTGAGCCAGGTGGGCGCGGGCCAGGTCGGGGACGTGCAGCGCCGCGATCCGGCGCGCGATGGCCAGGCGCTGGGCCTCGCCGGGGGCGGGACGGTCCGCGAAGCGGCTGGCCTGCTGGAGGAACACCGAATCCTGCGGCAGCGCCGCCAGCGCGGCGTAGAGCTCGCCCTCCAGCGCGTCCGCGGCCTGCGAATCGAGGCGCGACAGGGCGTCGATCCTGGCGGACGCGCTTTGCAGGCTGCGCCGGTCGATCTCGGCGCGCACGATCGAGGCCACCAGGGCGGTGCGCTCGCCGGGGGCGAGCTCGGGGGCCAGGGCGGCGGCGTGGTCGAGCACGTCGGCGGGCACCTCCTCGCCCCGGTCGCGCATGCCCTCGATCAGCGATCCCAGCGCGGCGGCGGCCTCGGGGGAGCGCTCGGACAGCTCGGCGCGCGCCTCGGCCTCGCTCGCCGGGGGCGTGTCGGGGGTGAAGCGGCGCAACTCGAGGTCGGCCGCGGTCAGCTCCGGATCGAGGCGCAGGAGCGCGTTCTCGACGATGCGGGCATCCTCGTCGCGGCCGAGACCGCGCAGGGCCGCGATGGCGCGGCGGCCGAACTGCACCCGCAGCGCGCCGTCGAAGCCCGCGAGCGCGCCGGGGATCGTGGCGATCCGCTCCGGCGCGACGGGCGGATCGGCGATGAGGGCGAAGAGCGACAGCAGCTCGGAGCACCCGGCCACCGGGGCGAGGCCGGGCGCGGGGGCGGGCGCGTCCACCACCCCCGCGATCTCGTTCAGCAGGGAGATGTCGCCGCCCGCGTCGAGATGGGGGCGCAGGAGGGTGCCGGCCTCGGTGCCCAGGCCGCGGACCACCAGGCCCATCGCCTCGGCGCGGGCGACCTCGGCCGCGGGCTGGTCCAGATCGACCTCGCGCAGGGCGTCGCGCCAGGCCGCGCCGTCGCCGGACAGGCCCGCGGGGCAGGAGGCCGGGGGCGTCGCGGAGGCGCCGTCGCGGTCGCGGTCCACCTGCGTCTCCACGCGCATGTGGGACCCCGCGCCCGTGCCCGCGCCTGCGGGCCGGTCGGGGGCCGAGCCGGGCAGGGGGCGGCGCAGGTCCACCAGCCCCTGGTCGGCGGAGCGGGAAAGGCCGGCGAGGATGTCCTCCCGCAGGTCCCGCGCCCGGTCCGGGGCCTGCGGTTCGGGCGGCACCGGGGCGCGCTGCGGCGCGGTGCCGGGGCCGGGAAGGGGCGGACGGGCCATGACCTGCCGGATGAGCCGGGCGGAAGGTTGGCCGGAGGAGGCCGGCGGACCCCCCGAGGCCGCGAAGCTCGCATCCGCGCGGTCGTCGTCCGCCGCCATGACGTCGACGACGAGGCCGCCGCTCGCCAGCTCGAACGCGCGCGGGGCGCAGTCGCAGCCGACGCGGATGTCGATTTGCCCGGGCGCGGGCTGGGTGATGTCGGCGATCCGGTCCCGCCCGATCCGGTCGTGGACCTGCGACAGGTCGAAGCTCGCGGTGCCGGGCGTGGTCAGCCGCCAGACGCCGGGGCCCGGCGTCAGCTCCCAGCCGGGGCGGTCGGCGAAGTCCACGACCATGCGGGTAAAGTCCCCGTGCTCGCCGGTCCGCACGGAAATGTCCTGCGCGGCGGCGGCGAGCGGCGCGGCGGACAGGAGCAGGGCTGCGAGCGTCCGTCTCATGCCGCCTTGGTCTCCTTCAGGGCCGATTCGAGGTCGTCGAAGGCCGGGCGCACGTGGTGCGGGGCGTTCTGCCGGCCCACCTCAATGCACATGGCGGGGCTGTGGCGGTGCAGGTTTGCCACCAGCACCTCGCGGATGAGCTGGTAGAACTGGGCGTCCTCCTCGACGATGGACTTGATGCGCGCGGCGAAGGGGCCGACGAAGCCGTAGGCCAGGAACACGCCGAGGAAGGTCCCCACCAGCGCGCCGCCGATCATCTTGCCCAGCACCTCGGGCGGCTGGTCGATGGAGGCCATGGTCTTGATGATGCCGAGGACGGCGGCGACGATCCCGAGGGCGGGCAGGCCGTCGGCCAGGTTCTGGATCGCGTGGCTGGGGTGGAGCGCGTGGTGGAGATTGGCCTCCATGCGCTTTTCGAGCACCTCCTCGACCTGGTGGGGATCGTCGTAGTTCATCGAGGCCGAGCGCAGGGTGTCGCAGATCAGCTCCACCGCCTCGCGGTCGGCCTGGATCTTGGGGTAGCGGCCGAAGACGGAGCTGTCGGCCGGCCCCTCGATATGGGTCTCCAGCGCCAGCGGGTCGCTCTTGGCCAGGCGGACCAGCTCGAACAGGAGGCACAGCAGGTCGCGGTAGTCGGGGGCCGTCCATTTCGACCCCTTGAAGACGCGGGCGATGTCCTTGAACGTGCGCTTGACGACCGCGCCGCTGTTGGACAGCAGGAACGCGCCCACACCGGCGCCCATGATCATGGTCAGCTCGAAGGGCATCGCGTGCAGGATGATGCCCATCTTGCCGCCCGCGGCGAGGTAGCCGCCGAACACCATGACGATGACGATGACGATTCCGGCGATCGCGATCATGGCTGGTCTCCGGCCGGGGCCTCGGTGAGGGCGATGGGGCGGCGGCCGGCGTTGCGGCCGGCCAGGACGACGCTGATCGCGTAGGCGGCATCGGGGGGGACGCGGGCGAGGATCGCCGCGGATGTCTCGGGCCGCAGGAGCGACAGGAAGCCGGCGGCGAACTCGGGCGGCATCTGCTCGAAGAGGGCGCCGGCCTCGGCGGGCTTCATGTTCTCGTAGACGGCGGCGAGGCGGGTGACGTCCTGTTCCGCCGCGTCGTCGGCCATCTTGACCATCTCGCGCAGGTCGGCCTCGGCCGCCTCGATCTCGTCGAGCTGCGCGCCGAGGACGGTCTCGCCCTCGGCGATCACCGCCGCGCGCTCGTCGAGCTCGGCGGCGCGGGCGTCGAGCGCGGCCTCGCGCTCCTTCAGGGCGGCGAGGACCTCGTCGAGCTCGCCGACGCCGCCGCCGGGGGTGTCGGCGGCATGGGCGCGGCTGGTCTCGAACAGCTCCGCGATCCCCTCGACGGCGCCGGCATCGCCGAGCCTCAGGAGGGCGGAGGACAGGACGAGCCCGGCGAGGACCGGCAGGGCCCTGGCGGCGTTGCGGTTCATCGGACGACCTCCAGGGGGTTGCCCGCCAGGCGCGACGGCGCGCTGGGCGGGGTTAGCGGGGGGACGGCCACCGGCGCGGGTCGCACGGCGACGGGCGCGGGTGTGGGCGCGGCGACGGGCGCGGGTGTGAGCGTGGTGGGCCAGGGCGCGCGCGCCTTCGGGGTGTGAGCCGGCGCGGAAGCGGGTGCGGGTGCGGGTGCGGGTGCGGGCGCCGGGGCGGCGGCCGGTTCGGGCCGGGGCGCGACCGGCTCCAGGTCGTGGAGGGAGGCCATGTGCAGCTCCAGCCGGCGGGAGACGTCCTCGGCGCGGCCGGTCAGCTCGCGCAGGGTCTCGCCCGATCCGTCGGCGGCGCGGCGCGCCTGTTCGAGCGCCCGGGTCAGCTCGTCGACCTGCGCCGACAGGACCGAGACGGCGCCGCCCACGCCGCGCTCCAGGTCGGTGAAGCGCGCCAGCCTGCGCGACAGGACGAAGCAGTAGATCGCGACGCCGAAGGCGCCGCCGGCGAGCAGGATGTCGGCGATGAGGTCCATGGTCCGGGGTCCTTCAGCTCAGCACAAATTCCATCACGAGCACGTCCGAGACGCGCCCGTGACCCACGACCAGCTCCACCCGCCGCAGCAACTGGGCGCGCAGGGCGCTCAGGGCGCCCTGCGCCTCCAGCTCGGCGGGATCGACCGCGCGCAGGTAGCCGTTCATCACGTCCACGACGCGGGGCATCAGCTCGGTGACCTCGGCGGCGGCGGCGGCCTCGACCTCCAGCTCGGCGCGGAAGCGCAGGTGGCGGCCCTGGGCGGGGCCCGCCAGCGACACGACCAGCGGATCGACGGGCAGGAAGGCGACATCCGCCGCCGTCTCCGCGCCCCGGCCCGAATCGGCGAACGGCGCCTCCGGCCCGGTCGCGGCCTCCGCCGCGGCGTCCTTCGCATGGGTGGCGGGGTCGGGCAGGATCAGGCCGGTGCGGACGGCGGCGAATCCCGCCCCCGCGCCCAGCACCATCGCCCCGACCCCGACCAGCAGGCCCGTCCGTGTCGTCCTGCGCGTCCTCGACGCGGCGTCCTTCTGTCCGTCGCTCTCGGCCATCCTGCCCTCGCCCGTGAAAGCACCGGAGAAAATTCCGGTGACGGGGCGGGGATAAACCGCAAGTTTCTAACCGATTGTTAAACCGGCTCGGGGAATGTCGCCCTCGACCGGGGAGGACCCCCGGGGATGACAGGAGGTCGTCTTGAAGCAGCTTTCATCGGTCTGGAAAGGCCTCACCGTCCAGCGACGCGCGATCGTCGTCGCCGCGACCGTGGCGATGTTCGCCGCGGTGCTGGGACTGGCGCGGATGGCCACCTCGACGGACCTGACCTTGCTGTATTCGGGGCTCGAGAACGGGGCGGCGGGCGACGTGGTCGCCGCGCTGGAGGCCCGCGGCGTCGCCTACGAGGTGCGCGGCGGCGCGATCTTCGTGGACGAGGCGCGCCGCGACGAGCTGCGCATGACGCTGGCGAGCGAGGGCCTGCCCGAGGCCGGGACCGAAGGATACGAGATCCTCGACCGGATGACGGGCTTCGGCACCACGAGCCAGATGTTCGACGCCGCCTACTGGCGGGCTAAGGAGGGCGAGCTGGCGCGCACGATCGTCGCCTCGCCGACGGTCCGGGCGGCGCGCGTCCACATCGCCAATTCGGGCACGAAGCCGTTCCAGCGCGACCTGACGCCCTCGGCCTCTGTCACCGTCACGCCCGCCGCGGGGGGGCTCGACGCCCAGCAGGCCAAGGCGCTGCGCTACCTCGTGGCCTCGGCCGTGTCGGGGCTGAGACCGGACGCCGTGTCGGTGATCGACGCGACCGGCGGCGTGATCCTGTCGGCCACCGGGAACGCGCCGGCCTCGGCTGCCGGGGCCGACCGGGCCGAGCGCCTCAAGCGCAATGTCGAGCGGCTCCTCGAGGCGCGGGTGGGCTACGGCAAGGCCGTGGTCGAGGTGAACGTGGACACGGTGACGGAATCGGAGCAGATCCTCGAGCGCCGGGTGGACCCCGAGAGCCGCGTGGCGATCAGCCAGGACGTGAGCCAGACCGAGGAGACCTCCTCCGACCCGGCGGGCGGGGGCGTGACCGTGGCCTCCAACCTGCCCGACGGCGATGCCGCCGAGGAGGAGCAGGGCCAGTCGTCGCGCAACAGCAGCGAGAGCCGCGAGCGCACCAACTTCGAGGTCTCGGAGACCGAGCGCCAGGTCACCCGCGTTCCCGGCGCGGTGGCACGGATCACCGCCGCCGTCATGATCGACGGTATCCGCGAGACCGGCCCCGAGGGCGAGGTGGAATGGGCCCCGCGCCCCGAGGCGGAGATGGAGGCGCTGCGCGAGCTGGTCGGGGCCGCCATCGGCTTCGACGAATCGCGGGGCGACACGCTGTCGATCCGCTCGATGCAGTTCGAGCCGCTGCCCGAGCAGGGCACCGCGCCCATCGCCGCCAGCCTGTTCGGCCCGGTGGACACGATGCGCCTGATCCAGCTCGCGATCCTGGCCCTGGTGGTGATCGTGCTCGCCCTGTTCGTGATCCGGCCGCTCTTCGCCCGGCGCGAGGAGCCGGCCGCCCCGGCCCTGGAGGGGCCGGAGGGCGACCTGCCCGCGAACCGCGCGCCCGCGCTTACCGGCGAGATCGACCCGGCGGCCGGGCCCCGCGAGCTGGCCACCTCGCTGGCCAGCCGGAACGAGGCCGACGGCGCCGTCCGGCGGCTGCGGCAGCTGATCGACGAACGCCAGGACGAATCGCTCAAGGTCCTGCGGTCCTGGATGGAAGACGAGGAGAAGGCATGAGCGCGCACCCCTTCGTGCTGGACGATTTCGGCCCCGGCGCCGACCCGGCCCCGGCGGCCGAGCCGGCGGACGGCGCGCGCCTGGAGGCGGAGCGGCTCGCCGCCTTCGAGGCGGGCCACGCCGCCGGTCTGGAGGCGGCGCGGGCCGAGGCCGAGCGCACCGCCGCCCAGGGGGCCGAGGCGGCGCTGGCGCGGCTGAACGAGCTGTCCTTCACCTATCACGAGGCGCGCGGGCACGTGCTGCGCTCGGTCATGCCGCTGATCGGGGCGGTGGCCGACCGGATCGTGCCGCGGACCTTGCGCGCGACGCTGGGCGTGCGCCTGACAGAGATGGTCGAGGCCGCCGCCGCCGAGGCGGGCGCCTCCGAGGTGGAGATCCTCGTGGCGCCGGGCGAGGCCGAGCCGCTCCGGGAGGCGCTGGCGGGGCGCGTGACCTTCCCCCTCGCCGTGCGCGAGGAGCCGGGGCTGGCGCCCGGCCTGCACCATGTCCGCCTGGGCGAGCGCGAGCGCGAGCTCGACCTGACCGGGCTCGAACGCGAGCTGTCGGACGCCCTGTCCGCCCTCGACACCGCCACTCAGGAGATGATGACCCATGGATGACGATATCGCCACGGCCGAGGCCGCCGTCCGGCCCCGCAACCCGCTGACGCAGGTGCCGATCGAGATCGTGGTCTCGGTGGGCAAGGCCCGGCCCCGGCTGGGCGACCTGCTCAAGGCCGAGCGCGGCACGGTGCTGCCGCTCGACACCAAGGTGGACGATCCCGTGGAGCTCTACGTGGGCGACCGGCTGATCGCGCGGGGCGAGCTGCAGGAGCTGGAGGGCGAGCAGGCGGGCCAGCTCGCCGTGCGCCTGATCGACGTGGCCGACCTGGAGAGCGAGTTTTGAGACACGGCCTCGCGGCGGGGCTGGTCCTCGCCGCCTTTCTCCTGGCCATGCCCGCCGCGGCGCAGGAGTTCTCCATCGACCTGGGCGAGGGGCAGGCGACGCTCGCGGGCCGCTCGATCCAGCTTCTGGCACTGGTCAGCGTCCTGAGCCTGGTGCCGGGGATCCTGGTGATGATCACCTGCTTTCCCTTCATCGTCACGGTCCTGTCGATCCTGCGCCAGGGGATCGGCCTGCAGCAATCGCCGCCCAACATGCTGATCGTGACGCTGGCGCTGTTCCTGACCTATTTCGTGATGGAGCCGGTGTTCCGCGAGGCCTGGGAGGCGGGCGTCGGGCCGCTCGTCGAGGGCGAGATCGAGGTGGAGGCGGGGCTCGTCGCCGCGCTCGCGCCCTTTCGCGAGTTCATGGCCGCGCGGATCGACCCGGGCACCTTTGAGGCGCTCTCGACCTTGCGCCCCGACGCCGACCCCGACCTGGCGCCGGGCTCGCCCCTGTCGCTGCTGGTGCCGTCGTTCCTGCTGTCGGAGATCGAGCGGGCGTTCCAGATCGGCTTCCTGATCTTCCTGCCGTTCCTGATCATCGACCTGGTCGTGGCCGCGGTGCTGATGTCCATGGGCATGATGATGGTGCCCCCCGCGATCGTGTCGCTGCCCTTCAAGCTGGCGTTCTTCGCCGTGGCGGACGGGTTCACGCTGATCTCGGGCGCGCTGGTGCGCAGCTACCTGTGACGGAAAGAGGTTTGCGGTAACGCCCCCCGGCCTGCATGCTTTCCCCGTTCACGAGGGGGAGAAGCCGATGTCGGAGCGCACGCCATTCATCTACCGGGGCATGAAGGTGCCCTTCCTCCTGCTGGTGACCTGCTTCGCCGCCTGGGGCGTGGCCGCGAACATGACCGACCCCCTGGTGCAGGTGTTCAGCCGCGTCTTCTCCATGAGCACGCTGCAGTCCTCGCTGGTGCAGTTCTCCTATTACGGGGCCTATTTCCTGCTGGCGCTGCCGGCGGCGTTCATCAACCGCCGCTTCAGCTACAAGACCGGCGTCCTGCTGGGCCTCGGCCTCGCCATCGCGGGGGCGTTCCTGTTCTACCCCGCCTCGGTCGCCATGACCTACGGCTACTTCCTGCTGGCGCTGTTCACCCTGGCCGGCGGCCTGTCGATCCTGGAGACCTCCGCCAACCCCTTCGTCATCGGCATGGGGCCGGAGGAGAACGCGACCCGGCGGCTGAACTTCGCACAGGCATTCAACCCGGTGGGCACCAATATCGGCGTGTTCCTCTCCGCCGCGCTGATCCTGCCCAACCTCAACACCGCCACGGACGAACAGCGCGCGGCCATGGACCAGGCCGAGCTTCTGGCGGTGCGCTCCGACGAGCTGCAGGCGGTGATGGTGCCTTACGTGGGCTACGCCGTGGTGATGCTGGCGATCTGGGTCGCGGTGGCGCTGATCCCCATGCGCGCGCGGGAGGAGGCGGCCGGACCCGGCCCCATGTCGGCGGGCACGTTCCGGCGGCTGATGTCGAACCGGCACTACGCCTTCGGGGTCGTGGCGCAGTTCTTCAACGTGGCGGCGCAGACCTGCACCTGGACCTTCACGATCCAGTACGCGGGCGCCGCGCTGGGGATCGAGCCGGGGCCAGCGGGGTGGTACCTGCAGGCGAGCCTGATCGTGTTCCTGGTCTCGCGCTTCGTGATGGTGTGGCTGATGGGCTACGTGAACCCCGCGCTCCTGCTGGCGATCCTGGCGGTAACGGGCACGGCGCTGTCGCTCGTTGCGGTGCTCACGCCCACGGTCGCGGGCGTCTGGGCGGTGGTGGCGCTGTCGGCGTGCCTGTCGCTGATGTTCCCCACCATCTACGGCATCGCCCTCGAAGGGCTGGGGGAGGACACCAAGTTCGGGGCCGCGGGCCTCGTCATGGCGATCCTGGGCGGCGCGCTGGTGCCCATGGTGCAGGGCGCCACGATCGACGCGGCGGGCGCGACCTTCTCCTACGTGGTGCCGGCGGCGTGTTTCCTGGTGGTGGCGGCCTACGGGGTGTTCGACATGGCCTCGAACCGGGTTGCCCACCGCCGGGGCTGAGGGGGAAGGGGCCTTGCGGCCCCTTCGCTCAGGTCTCGATGTCGTGGCAGAGGTACTTGACCTCCAGGTACTCGTCGATGCCGTGATGCGAGCCCTCGCGGCCCAGCCCCGACTGCTTGACGCCGCCGAAGGGCGCCACGGGGGTGGAGATGAGGCCCGTGTTCACGCCCACGATGCCGTATTCCAGCGCCTCGCCCACGCGGGTCACGCGGGAATGGTCGCGGGTGAAGAAATACGACGCGAGGCCGAAGATCGTGTCGTTGGCGAGCCTGATCGCCTCCTCCTCCGTGTCGAAGCGAAAGAGGGGGGCGAGCGGCCCGAACGTCTCCTCGCTGGCGAAGGCCATGTCCTGGGTGGCGCCGGTGATGATGGTGGGCTGGAAGAACAGGTCCCCCGCCTCGTGGCGCCCGCCGCCATGGATCACCTCGGCGCCCTTGGACTTGGCGTCGGCGATGTGCTCCTCGACCTTGTCGAGGGCCTTGGCCTCGATCAGGGGGCCGAAATCGGGGTCGTCGAGCCCGTCGCCCACGCTCATCCGCGAGAGCTTCTCCTTCAGCTTGTCGGCGAAGGCGTCGTAGATGCCCGACTGCACGTAGATGCGGTTGGCGCAGACGCAGGTCTGGCCCGCGTTGCGGAACTTGCAGGCGATGGCGCCGTCCACGGCCTTGTCGAGGTCGGCGTCGTCGAACACCAGGAAGGGCGCGTTGCCGCCCAGCTCCATCGAGGTCTTCATCACCTGGTCGGCGGACTGGCGCAGGAGCGTGCGGCCCACCTCGGTCGAGCCGGTGAAGGTCAGCTTGCGGACCTTGGGGTTCTCGCAGAACTCCTTGCCCGTGCCGGAGGCGTCCGACGAGGGCAGGACGGAAAAGATCCCCTCGGGGAGGCCCGCGCGGGTCGCCAGCACCCCCAGGGCCAGCGCCGAGAGCGGCGTGAGCGTGGCGGGGCGCACGACGAAGGCGCATCCGGCGGCGAGCGCGGGGCCGGCCTTGCGGGTGATCATGGCGTTGGGGAAGTTCCACGGTGTGATCGCGGCCGCCACGCCCACGGGCTGCTTGATGACGTGGATGCGCTTGTCGGGGGCGTGGCCGGGGATGATCTCGCCGTAGATCCGCTTCGCCTCCTCCGAGTAGAACTCGACGAAGCCGGCGCCGTAGTTGATCTCGCCGCGCGACTCGGTCAGGGGCTTGCCCTGCTCGGCGGTCATGATCAGCGCCAGGTCCTCGGCGTTCTCCTTCATCAGGTCGGCCCATTTGCGCAGGATCGCGCCGCGCTCGGCGGCCGGGGTCGCGGCCCAGGACTTCTGCGCCTCGAAGGCGGCGTCGATGGCGCGGGCGACCTCGGAGCGGCCCAGGTCGGCCACCTGTGCGATGACGTCGCCGCGGGCGGGATTGGTCACGTCGAAGGTCTGACCGCCCTCGGCGTCGGCCCACTCGCCGGCGAGGTAGGCCCGGGCGACCAGCAGCTCGGGGTCGGACAGCAGGGATTTCAGATCCGTCGTGTCGGGCATGGATTCGTCCTTTCGACATCCGTTTCCCGCGCACATAATCGCGCGGGCCGCGGTGTCACGCGGTGCGAGGACGGGCGGGGACGGAATGCCGAGGGACGTGGACTACGACAATTCGGGCGCGGTGCCGGGATCGGACAAGCTGCCGGCCATGTGGCAGGCGGCCGCCGCCACCTTCCGGGAGGGGTTGGGCGACCGGGCGCGGCTGGGCCTGCCCTATGGCGCGACGCCGCGGGAGCGGGCCGACCTGTTCCTGCCCAAGGGGGCGCCCGAGGGCCTCGTCGTGTTCGTCCACGGGGGCTTCTGGCGCTCGCGCCATCGGCACGACTGGTCGCATTTCGCCGCCGGGGCGCTGGCGGCGGGATACGCGGTGGCGATGCCCTCCTACACGCTGGCGCCCGAGGCGCGGATCTCGCGGATCACGCTGCAGGTGGCCCGCGCGGTGGCGGCAATGGCGGAGGAGGTGCCCCGGGGGCCGATCCGGCTGGCGGGCCATTCGGCCGGAGGGCACCTGGTGGCGCGGATGCTGTGCGCCGACGCGATGCTGCCCGCCGAGGTGGCCGAGCGGCTGGCGCGGGTGGTGGCGATCTCGCCCGTGGGGGACCTGCGGCCGCTGATGGAGCTGTCGATGAACGACGACCTGCGGCTGGACGCGGCCGAGGCGGCCTCGGAGAGCCCGGTGCTGGCGCGGCCCACCCTCGACGTGCCGGTGACCGTATGGGTGGGCGCCGCGGAGCTGGCGGCCTTCGTGGAGCAGGCGCGGGGGCTGGCGGAGGCCTGGGAGGCGGAGCTGGTGGAAGCGCCGGGGCGGCACCATTTCGACGTGATCGACGGGCTGCTGCGGGCCGACAGCGCCCTGACGGAGCGGCTTCTGGCGTGAAAAAGGCCACGCCCTGGGAGGCGTGGCCAGTTTGTCAGGGAGAATGCCGCCGGACCACCGAGCCCGTCGGGCTTATGGACCTACCGTAGGGGAAGGTCGCCCGGTCTTGCAACCTTGGCGAGTGCCTACTTTGGGCGCATGGCAGGACGGCACCACCATTCCGCGAGCGCTCCCGCTCCCACCGTCCCGCCCGGTTAACGGGGGCCGCCGGAGGGCCGGGGAGCGATTGTCGGAGTCCCGTCGGAATCCCGTCGGAGTTCCGGGGGGGGACGGGATCGGGAGTGGTCCGGCGCCCAGGGAGATGTGAGCGGGGCGTACGATAGTATTATTGGAGCTTTCTTAAGAAGTGTAGCGCACGTAATATCTGGACGGTTCCTATCAGATTTTCCGGACGGGATAATACGAAGGTGGTACGTCCGAAATTTTTTGTCTGAAATACGCTAAAATATGCTCCTTAGTACTTATTGAAGTCTTCCCACCGTTGCGCGAAGATCGACAATTCTGGCCCTCCTTCAGGAATATTTATCACAGTTTCTATGATTGTTTCTTCTGAAACCTCGTGCGAGAAGTGAACGGTGCCGGTTTCAGGATTGATGGCCATCATATCGGCGTCAAAAAGGCGGTGGAGGTCTGCGCGGAGAAGAATTCCGTTTTGATCTTCATCTTTCCCACTTTCTGTAATCGGTTTCACGTGCGCGGCCTCAAGGCAACGGATCGTGGTTTCGCCTGATACGACGCACGACGGTGCCTTCCTTAGAAGGTTCTCGCGAAATGCAGTCTGCCCCTTTCTTGCAAGTCTTTCGACCATTTCTTTTTGTCGGATTTCATCTTTAGGGGTTTTTGAGGCTGCGTCTTTCTCGTGAACTAGCTGAAAATCTGAACTACCAAGACCTCGTATATACGAAGCGACAGCTCGGCTTTGGAAATTACTATATGGACCCCTGTCGAAATCTCGATGAACTGCTTCCCGCGCTGCGGCCTTCATCGGGACCTTCCTGCCCTGGAAAAATATCCAGTAACTATTTCTATTAGTATATCTTTCTTCGACTCGGCTATCACTCAATACATTGAGTAGTGTATCGAGACTGAATTCGTCATTTTCCATGGGAAATTCTCATCTTTTAGCTAACTTCATACATCCAACTCCTCCACGAACTTCGCGTTCTGGGAGATATACTCGAACCGTAGCTCGGGTTTCTTGCCCATGAGCCGCTCCACCAGGTCGCCGGTCTCTCCGGGCTCGTCGTCCACGATGCGGACGCGGATGAGCTTGCGGGTGGCGGGGTTCATGGTGGTGTCCTTGAGGTCCTTGGCGTCCATCTCGCCCAGGCCCTTGAAGCGGGACACGTCGATCTTTCCCTTGCCGCCCAGGCCCTTCTTCATCCACGCGTCCTTCTCCGCCTCGTCGAGGGCGTAGACGCGCTTGGCCCCTTGGGTCAGGCGGTAGAGGGGCGGGCAGGCGAGGTAGAGGTGGCCCTGGTCGATCAGGGGGCGCATCTGGGCGTAGAAGAACGTCATCAGCAGCGAGGCGATATGGGCGCCGTCCACGTCGGCGTCGGTCATGATGATGATGCGGTCGTAGCGCAGGTCGTCGACGTTGAACTTGGTGCCCATGCCCACGCCGAGGGCCTGGCAGAGGTCGTTGATCTCCTGGTTCTGGCCGAGCTTGGAGGAGGCCGCGCCCAGGACGTTGAGGATCTTGCCCCTGAGCGGCAGGAGGGCCTGGGTCTCGCGCAGGCGGGCCATCTTGGCCGATCCGCCCGCGCTGTCGCCCTCCACGATGAACAGCTCGGTGTTGGGGCGCGTCTTGGTGGAGCAGTCCACCAGCTTGCCGGGCAGGCGCAGGCGCTTGGTGGCGGACTTCCTCTGGGTCTCCTTTTCCTGCCGCCGCTTGAGGCGCTCCTCGGCGCGCAGGACGAGGAAGTCGAGGATCGCGCCGGCGGACTTGGTGTCGGAGGCGAGCCAGGTGTCGAAGCGGTCGCGGACGGCATTCTCCACCAGCTTGGAGGCGGCGTTGGTGGCGAGCCGGTCCTTGGTCTGGCCCACGAACTCGGGCTCGGCCACGAAGCACGAGACCAGCGCGCAGCCCCCCGCGGTGAGGTCCTCGCGGGTGATGTTGGCGGCCTTCTTGACGCCCGACCGCTCGCCGTGGGCGCGCAGGCCCTTCAGGATCGCGGCCCAGAACCCGGCCTCGTGGGTGCCGCCCTCGGGCGTGGGGACGGTGTTGCAGTAGGATTGCAGGAACCCGTCGCGCGAGGGCGTCCAGTTGATGGCCCATTCGACCTTGCCCGGCGCGCCCTTGAACGCCACCGACCCCGCGAAGGGCGCGTCGGCGTAGGTGGCGGCCTGGCCCAGCGTTTCCTTGAGGTAGTCGGCGAGGCCGCCGGGGAAGTGGAACGTGGCCTCGCGCGGGGTCTCGCCGTCGTCGACATGGCTCTTCCAGCGGATCTCGACGCCCGAGAAGAGGTAGGCCTTGGAGCGCACCATCTGGAACAGGCGGGCGGGTTTCAGCGCCAGTTTCCCGAAGATCTCCGGGTCGGGGTGGAAGGTGACGGAGGTGCCGCGCCGGTTGGGGGCCTGGCCCGCGTCGTGGACCGGGCCCTGGGGCTTGCCGCGGGAGAAGTCCTGCGCCACCAGCTTGCGGTCGCGGGCGACCTCGACGCGCAAGGTGTCGGAGAGCGCGTTGACCACCGAGATGCCCACGCCGTGCAGGCCGCCCGAGGTCTCGTAGGCCTTGCCCCCGAACTTGCCGCCCGCGTGCAGCGTGCACAGGATGACCTCCAGCGCGGATTTGCCGGGGAACTTGGGGTGCGGGTCGGTGGGGATGCCGCGGCCGTTGTCGCGCACGGTGCAGGCGCCGCCCTCGTGGATCTCGACCTCGATGCGGTTGGCGTGGCCGGCGACGGCCTCGTCCATGGAGTTGTCGAGCACCTCGGCCACCAGGTGGTGCAGCGCGCGCTCGTCGGTGCCGCCGATATACATGCCGGGGCGCTTGCGGACGGGCTCCAGCCCCTCGAGCACCTCGATGGAGGAGGCGTCGTAGGCGGGCTCCTTGCCGCCCTGGAGAAGGTCGTCGGCCATGGTCGGGGTCCTGTCGTCGAGGTCCTTGGGGTCGGGCGGGAGTGTGTCAGGCCGGCGAGGGCGCGGCAAGCGTCAGGGGGTGTCAGGGCCGCGCGACGGCCCCGGCCAGGGCCGACATGAGGAGCGCCAGGGCGCCGATGAGCGCGAAGGCCGCCGGCAGGGAGGCGGCGGCGGCGATGCCGCCGATCAGCGCCGGCCCGAGGAGCATGCCGCCGTAGCCCAGCGTGGCGACGGAGGCGATGGCGCGGCCCGCCGGAACGCCGGGCTCGGCCGCGGCGCGGGTGACGACGACGGGAAAGACGACCGCGTAGCCCAGGCCCAGGAGCGCGAAGCCCCCGAGGGCGGCGCCGAAGCCCGGCAGCGCGATCAGGCAGGCGATGCCGCAGGCCGCGGAGAGGCCGCTGGCGCGGATCGCGGCCACGGGGCCGATGCGGGCCACGACCCGGTCGCCCAGGAGGCGCATGGCCACCATCGTGGCGGAGAAGGCCGCGAACCCCAGCGCGGCGCGGGCCTCGCCGGTGCCGGTCACGTCGATGAGGAACACCGCCGACCAGTCGGCCATGGCGCCCTCGCCCACCGCGGAGGAGAAGCCGACGAGGCCCGCCAGCGCCAGGGCGCCGCGGGGCAGCGCGAAGGCGGGCGCCTCCTCGGCCGTGGTGTCCGAGGCCCAGGGCGCCCGCGCCAGGAGGACGGTGGCGAGACCGGCGGCGAGGCCCGCAACCCAGAAGTGGAGCGCGGGCGGCGCGTCGAGGGCGATGGCGGCCCAGCCCGAGCCGGCGCCGATCCCGGCGGCGAGGGAATAGACGGCGTGGAACGACGACATGATGGGGCGGGCGGCGGCGCGCTCCACCTCCGCCGCCCAGGCGTTCATGGCCACGTCGGAGGCGCCGTAGGCCGCGCCGAAGAGCGCCAGCCCGAGGGCCAGGGCGAGGGCGGAGGGCCAGAACGGCAGGGCGAGGAAGGCCGCGAGGTAGAGCGCGATGCCCACGCGGGAGACGCGAGCCGCGCCGTGGCGGTCCGACAGGCGCCCGGCGGTGTGGAACGCCGCGATGGCCCCGCCGGCCACGCAGAGGAGCAGGAGGCCGAGCGTGCCGGGGGTGAGGGAGAAGCGGTCCACGAAGGCGGGGATGCGCGTGGCCCAGACGCCGAAGAGGCCGCCGTTCAGGGCGAAGACGGCCGCGACGGCGAGGCGGGGCGAGTGGATCATGGCGGGGTCCTCGTCCGACGGTCAGGGAAGGGCGATGCCCAGGGCGGCGAAGGGGGCGGTGGCGCCCGCCTCCGCGTCGGTGAGGAGGGTGTCGATCTCCTCCGGCGGAAGGGTCAGGTGGCGGGCGCGGCGCCCGAGCTTGGCGGCCCCGGCAAGCACCATCGTGCGCGCGGCGGCCCCGGCCATGGCGCGCTTGACCCCCGATTCGGCGTGGTCGTCCGAGGACAGGCCCGCCGCCGCGTCGAGGCCGCAGGCGCCCAGGATCGCGATATCGGCGAAATGGGCGGCGATGGCGGCCTGGGCCTCCGCCCCGGTGGCGATGCCGCCGCGCCCGCTCACCGGGCCGCCGACCACGATCGTGGCGATGCCGCGTCCGTGAGTTATGGCGGCCACGTGGGGCGAGGGGGTGACGATCAGCCGGTCGGGCAAAGGCTCCAGCACGCGGGCGAGGGCGGCCACGGTGGTGCCGCCGTCGAGGATCAGGGTGCGCGCACCCCCCAGCGCGGCGGCGGCGCGGCGCACGAGCCCCTCGGGCAGGGGGGCGGCGCGCTCGCGCAAGGGGGCGGCCGGCGTGGCCGGGACCGCGCCGCCGCGCACTCGCCGGGCGCGGCCCGCCGCCTCCAGCGCGGCGAGGTCGCGGCGGATCGTGTCCACCGAGACGCCCGTCTCGCGGGCGAGGTCGGCGATCGAGAGCGTGGCGCCCCGGCCCAGCCGGTCGGCCAGCCAGTCCCGGCGCAGGTCGGGGATCGCGAGGCGGGAGGGGAGGTGCTGGGTCATGCTGTTTTATGCATGGACATGCGCGTATATGCCGTCAAGTGCCGGTTTTGCCTTTGGGCGGCCCGCGCCTAGATGCCGGGCGTCACCTGCAAGGAGGGTCGAGATGCGCGTGTTCTTCACCGGCGGAAGCGGCAAGGCGGGGCGGCACGTGGTGCCGCACCTGATCGAGCAGGGTCATCGCGTCACCAATTTCGACCTGCAGCCGCTGGAGGCCCCGGGGGTGCACAACCTGACGGGCGATCTGACCGATGCGGGGCAGGTGTGGTCGGCGCTGACCCAGCCGTCGGATTTCGACGACCTGGAGGACGGCAAGGGCATCGTCCCCTACGACGCGGTGGTCCATTTCGCCGCCATTCCGCGGATCATGATCAAGTCCGACCAGGAGACGTTCCGCGTCAATACGATGGGGACCTACAACGTGATCCAGGCGGCGCTGGGCCTCGGCATCCGCAAGGTGATCTTCGCCTCGAGCGAGACGACCTACGGGATCTGCTTCGCCGACGGGGAGCGCAAGCCCGACTACGTCCCCGTGGACGAGGAGCACCCCACGGTCCCCGGCGACAGCTATGCCATGTCGAAGGTGTGCAACGAGGTGACGGCGCGCAGCTTCCAGCACCGCTCCCGCGCCGATATCTACGGCCTGCGGATCAACAACGTGATCGAGCCCCACGAATACGGCGAGATGTTCCCCGCCTTCGTGAAGGACCCCGGCTTGAGGCGGCGCAACATCTTCGCCTATATCGACGCGCGCGACCTCGGCCGGATGGTGGAGTGCTGCCTCGCGACCGACGGGCTGGGATACGAGGTGTTCAACGTGGCCAACGCCGACCCGTCGGTGGACCTGACGAGCGCCGAGATCGCGGAGCGGTTCTACGGCGGTGTGCCGATGATGCGCGAGATGGGCGAGCGGGAGACGTTCTATTCCATCGAGAAGGCCTGCCGGATGGTGGGCTTCGCGCCGCAGGTCGCCTGGCGCGACGAGATCTGAGCCCGCGCGCGGGCGACAGGCGCCGCGACGGCGTATCTGGAGAAAGCAAGGAAGCGCGCGCCCGGAGGTGACGGGACGCGCGCGGGGGCCGGGGCATGACGATCCGCGAACACTTGGCGCGCCTCGTGGCGCTGGGCCTGCCGCTGGTGGGCAGCCAGGTGGCGCAGATGGCGATCGGGGTCACCGACACGGTGATGCTGGCCCGCTACGACGTGGAGGCGCTGGCGGGGCAGGTCCTGGGCTCGTCGCTGTTCGTGCTGCTCTTGCTGCTGGGGGCGGGCTTCGGCTGGTCGATCATGGGGATCGTGGCGGCGGCGGAGGCGCGCGGCGATGCCGCCGAGATCCGGCGGGTGACGCGCATGGCGCTGTGGCTTTCCACCGCCTTCGGGGTTCTGGCGATGCCGGTGTTCCTGGTGGCGGGGCCGCTCTTTGGGTTGCTGGGCCAGGCGCCGGTGCCGGCGGAGCTGGCGGGACGTTACCTCGGCATCCAGGGCTGGTCGCTGTTCCCGGCGCTGTGGATCATGGTGCTGCGCTCCTACCTGGCGGGGATCGGGCGCACGCGGGCGGTGTTCTGGACCACGCTGATGGCGCTGGGGCTGAACGGGGTGTTGAACTACGCCTTGATCTTCGGCCGGCTGGGCGCGCCGGAGATGGGCGTCGCCGGGGCGGCGCTGGGATCGCTGATCGGCACCGCGGCCTGGGCGCTCGCGCTTGGCGCCTGCGCGGTGCGCGCGGTGCCCGACCATGCCCTGCTGACGCGGATCTGGCGGCCCGACGGCGCGGCGCTGGGCCGGGTGCTGCGGCTGGGCCTGCCCATCGGGATCACCACGGTGGCGGAGGCGGGGCTGTTCTCGGCCTCGTCGGTGATGATGGGATGGCTGGGGACGGTGCCGCTGGCCGCCCACGGGATCGCGCTCCAGATCACCTCGATCACGTTCATGGTCCATGTGGGCCTGAGCCAGGCGGCCACGATCCGGGCGGGCAACGCGGCGGGACGGGGCGACGCGGACGGGTTGCGCCTGGGCGCGGGCGTGGCGCTGGGCCTGTCGGCGGCCTTCGTGGCGGCGACGGTGGCGATGCTCCTGTCGGTGCCGGGGCCGCTCTATGCCCTGTTCCTGGGCGCGGACGAGCCGGCGCGGGCGGAGGTGGTGGCGCTGGGCGCGGGGCTGTTGGCGGCGGCGGCCCTGTTCCAGCTCGTGGACGCGGCGCAGGTCATGGCGCTGGGCCTTCTGCGGGGGGTGCAGGACACGGCCGTCCCGATGTGGCTGGCCGCGATCAGCTACTGGGCGGTGGGTGCGCCCGCGGCCTGGGCGATGGGCTTCGCCCTGGGCCTGGGCGGCGTGGGCATCTGGCTGGGGCTGGCCGCGGGGCTGGGGACGGCGGCGGTGACGATGCAGGCGCGGTTCTGGCGCGGCGCTCAGAACGGGGCGTCGTCATACGTGACCTCGGCCAGGTAGAGGCCCTGCGGCGGGGCGACGGGGCCGCAGGCGGCGCGGTCGCGCGCGGCGAGGGCACGGGACATGTCGTCCGGCGTCCAGGCGCCCGAGCCGACCCGGACGAGGCTGCCCGCGAAGCTGCGGACCTGGTTGTGCAGGAACGAGCGCGCCGCGACATGGAGGCGGATCTCGGACCCGCCGGGCGCGGGGTGCTCCTCCACGTCGAGCCGGTCGAGGGTCTTGACCGGGGAGGCGGCCTGGCACTGGGCGGCGCGGAAGGTGGTGAAGTCGTGGTGACCGAGGAGCCGGTGGGCGGCCTGCTGCATGGCGGCGGCGTCGAGGGGGGCGCGCACCTGCCAGGCGAGGCCGCGGTCGTGCACTAGGGGCGCGCGGCGGCGCACGATCCGGTAAAGGTAGCGCCGGGCGGTGGCCGAGAAGCGGGCGTGCCAGTCGGGCGCGACGCGCGCGCAGGCGGCGACGGCCACCGGCGCGGGCTTCAGGTGGTAGTTGAGCGCCTCGGCGAGGCGGAACGGGTCCCAGTCCTTCGCGAGGTCGGCATGGGCGACCTGGCCCAGGGCGTGGACGCCCGAATCGGTGCGCCCGGCGGCGGCGATGGAGGGCACGCCCGCCTCCAGCCGCGCCAGCGCGGCCTCCACCGCGCCCTGGACGGAGGGCTGGTCGGCCTGGCGCTGCCAGCCCGCGAAGGGGGCGCCGTCGTACTCGATGCGGAAGGCGTAGCGGGGCATGGGAGGGCAGGGTCCGGAACGCGAACGGCGCAGGCCCGAGGGGCCCGCGCCGCGACAGGGTGGGACGGGAGGCGCCGGGCGCCTTACTCGGCGGGCGTGTCCTTGATCTTGCGCTTGTGGGGCGCCCAGATCCGCTTGTTGGTGAGGTAGAGCAGCACGGCCAGCACGCCCAGCATGAGGACGCCCGCGAACCCCGCCTGCTTGCGCGCGGCGAGCTTGGGCTCGGCCGTCCACATGAGGAAGGCGGCCACATCCATGGACGCCTGCTCCACCGTGGCCTCGGTGCCGTCGGCATAGGTCACGTCGTCGCCGTAGAGCGGCGGCGGCATGGCGATCCAGCCGCCCGGATAGGCGGTGTTCTCGTAGAAGGTGGCGCCGGCCTGCTGGCGATCCTCGCCGGTATAGCCCGTGAGCAGGGAGGCGATGTATTCCGGGCCGCCCATGCCGCGCAGGAACTGGTTGATCCCGAGGCCGTAGGGGCCGTGGAAGCCGGCCCGTGCCTTGGCCATCAGGCTGAGGTCGGGGGCGTTCGAGATCGCCGATTCGGGGAAGTGGTCCACCGGGGTGGCGGCGCGGAAGTCGCCCTCGCCCTCCAGCAGGGTCTCGTCGAAGACCTCGTAGTTGGCGGCGTAGGCGCGGACCTGCGCCTCGGGCAGGCCGGGACCGCTGTCGTCGCCCAGGGTGCGGAAGGGAACGTATTGCAGCCCGTGGCAGGCGGAGCAGACCTCGGTGAAGACCTGCAGGCCGCGCTGGAGCTGGAACTGGTCGTAGCTGCCGAACGGCCCCTCGAACGGGAAGTCGTAGTCGACGACGTGGCTCTCCTCCTCCGCGGCGAGGGCCGCGGAGGGGGCGATCAGGAGCGCGACGAGGGCCGCCTTTAGCATTGTGTGAAGCGTCATTGTCGTCCCTCTTACTCCGCCGGGGTGCCGACGGTCTGGGTGCCGCCCGTCGCCGGGGCGTAGTGCGTGGCGTAGTCGTCCTCGATCGTCGCGGGCTGGGCCAGCGGCTTCTCGATCACGCCGAGGAGCGGCAGGATGACCAGGAAATACGCGAACCAGTAGGCCGTGGCGATGAGCGAGATGGTGGCGTAGGGCTCCTCGGCGGGCATGGCGCCGCACCACATCAGGATGAAGAAGTTCACGAAGAAGAGCGCGAAACACCACTTGAACATTGGCCGGTAGCGGCCCGAGCGGATCGACGACGTGTCGAGCCAGGGCGCCATGGCCATGACCGCGATGGCGCCGAACATCGCCAGCACGCCGAAGAACTTGGCGTCGATGATGCCGCCCGTCACGAAGCTGGCGATCTGGACCACCCAGACCTCGGAGGTGAAGGCGCGCAGGATCGCGTAGAACGGCAGGAAGTACCATTCGGGCACGATATGCGCGGGCGTCTGCAGCGGGTTGGCCTCGATGTAGTTGTCGGGGTGGCCGAGGTAGTTGGGCATGAAGCCCACCACGGCGAAGAACACCGCCAGGATCACCGCCAGGGCGAACAGGTCCTTGATGACGAAGTAGGGCCAGAAGGGCAGCGTGTCCTTGGCGGCATCTTCCTTGGAGGTGCGCCGCACCTCGACGCCGGTGGGGTTGTTGTTGCCCGTGGTGTGGAAGGCCCAGATGTGCACGACCGTCAGGCCCACCAGGATCATGGGCATGAGGTAGTGGAGCGAGAAGAACCGCGTCAGGGTGTATTCCCCCACCGCCGGACCGCCCAGAAGCCAAGTCTGGATCGATTCCCCGATGAAGGGGATGGCGCCGAAGAGGCCGGTGATCACCGTGGCGCCCCAGAACGACATCTGCCCCCAGGGCAGGACGTAGCCCATGAAGGCGGTGCCCATCATCAGCAGGTACATCAGGATGCCGATGATCCACGTGACCTCGCGCGGTTCCTTGTAGGAGCCGTAGTAGAGGTTGCGGAAGATGTGCAGGTACACCGCCACGAAGAACAGCGACGCGCCGTTGGCGTGCAGGTAGCGCAGCATGAAGCCGCCGTTCACGTCGCGCATGATGTGCTCGACGGAGGCGAAGGCCGTTTCGGTGGAGGGGATGTAGTGCATGACCAGCACCACGCCGGTGGCGATCTGCAGCACCAGCGTGAAGGTCAGGACGATGCCCCAGATCCACATCCAGTTGAGGTTCTTGGGCGTGGGGATCATCACCGTGTCGTAGAGGACCCCCATGATCGGGAGGCGGCGGTGCAGCCAGCGCTCGCCCCCGGTCTTCGGCTCGTAATGGTCGTGCGGGATTCCGGCCATGTTCGGTCCTCCTTATCCCAGGACGATGGTGGTGTCGCCGTCGAACGCCGCGACGGGAACGGGCAGGTTCTCGGGCGCGGGGCCGCGGCGGATGCGCCCGGCGGTGTCGTAGTGCGACCCGTGGCAGGGGCAGAACCAGCCGTTGAAGTCGCCCGCGCCGTCGCCGAGGGGCACGCAGCCCAGATGCGTGCACACGCCCATCATCACCAGCCATTCCTCGCCGCCGGTCCCCTCGGAGGAGGCCAGGGCGCGGTTCTGGTCGGTGGCGGCGGCCTCGCCGTCGATGTTGGCGTTGCGCGCCACCGGGTCGGGCAGGGTGGAGACGTCGACTTCGTTGGCCTCGGCGATCTCGTCCTCGGTGCGGCGGCGGATGAACACCGGCTTGCCCAGCCACTGGATCGTGAGCTGGGTGCCCGGATCGACGCCGGCCACGTCCACGCGGACCGAGGACAGCGCCTGCACGTTGGCGGCGGGGTTCATCTGGTTGACCAGTGGCCAGACGGCCGCGCCGACGGCCACGGTGCCGGCGCCGGCGGTCGCGTAGTAGAGGAAGTCGCGGCGCGTGCCGCCGTGGTCGTCAGCGTGGGACACGGGGTCATTCTCCTTCTTGCGGGCCGTCCGGCGGGGCACGCGCGCCGTCGGGTCCCGCCCGCGCCACGCGCGCGCGCCAGGGTCGCAGTCCGGCGCGTTGAGCGCTGTCTAGCCCCCTTCGCCGCGTGGGTCCAGCGGACAAAGCCGCGCGGGACTAGCCCGCTCGGGGCGACATTCAACGAAGGCGCGCGTTCAGGCGGGCCGGGTGGCGGCCATGGCCGGGCGGGCGTCGAATCGCTCGAACCAGCGGGCGAGGGCGGGCCGGGGGCCGCGCCAGTCGCGGCCCGGATGGCGCAAGTCGAGATAGCCCAGGGCGCATCCGGCGGCGATCTGTCCCATGTCGAGGGGCCCCGACAGGTGGCTCATCCAGCGCCCCTCTAGGGCGTCGAGGGCGCGCAGGACCTTGGCCCACTGGGCCTCCACGTAGTCGGGGGAGCGCGCGGATTCGGGGCGGACCCTGTCCTCGTAGACCATGAGGAGGGCGGCGTCGGTGAGCCCGTCGGCCAGCGCCTCCAGCGTCAGCACCTCCCAGATGCGGCCCTCGGGATAGAGGCGGGCGCCCGCCCGCGCGTCGAGGTAGCGGCAGATCACCCGGCTGTCGTAGAGCGCGGGCCCGTCGGGGCGTGCCAGCGTGGGGATCTTGCCCAGGGGGTTGAGGGTGACGTTGGCGGGATCGGCCGCCAGCGGCGTCTGGCTGGAGGCCCGCAGGCGCACGGCATCTTCCTGCCCGGTCTCGTGCAGGACGACCCGCACCTTGCGGGCGAAGGGCGAGGCGGGGGAGTAGTAAAGGTCCATCATGGGTAGCAAGATAGGGCCGGGAGCGGCGAAGTCCCCTCAGGCGGAGGTGGTGCCCTCGTGGGCCGCGACGAGGCGGCGGCCGTCCCGGGCCGCGATGAGGCGGCGGCCGTCGTGGCCGGCGATGCGGGCCGGGACGATGCGGCCCTCGGGGCGGTCTTCGTCGAAGGCGACTTCGGCGAACTGCTCGGTGCGGCCCATGCGCGGGCTTTCCATGAGCACGCGGTGGGGGCGGCCCACCTGGGCGTCGAGATGGCGCGCCATGGCGGCCGTGCCGGCGGCGCGCAGGCGCGCGGCGCGGTCCTTGACCTCGCGCCCGTCCACCTGGGGCATGCGCGCGGCGGGCGTGCCGGGGCGGGCGGAATAGGGAAAGACGTGGAGCCAGGTGAGGCCGCACTCCTCCACCAGGGCGAGGCTGTCGGCGAAATGCGCCTCCGTCTCGGTGGGAAAGCCCGCGATGATGTCGGCGCCGAAGGTCATGTCGGGGCGCAGGCGGCGCGCCTCGTCGCAGAAGCGGATGGCATCGTCCCGCCCGTGGCGGCGCTTCATGCGCTTGAGGATCAGGTCGGAGCCGTGCTGGAGCGACAGGTGGAGGTGGGGCATCAGCCGCTCCTCCTCGGCGATGGCGCGCAGGAGCGCCGGGTCGGCCTCGATCGAATCGATGGACGAGATGCGCAGGCGCGGCAGGCCCGGCACGAGGCGCAGGATGCGGCGGACCAGCTCGCCCAGCCGCGGATGCCCCGGCAGGTCGGCGCCCCAGGAGGTGAGGTCCACGCCCGTGAGCACCACCTCCTCGAAGCCGGTGGCGGCGAGGCGGGCGATCTGCTCGACCACGACGCCGGCCGGGACCGAGCGGGAATTGCCGCGCCCGAAGGGGATGATGCAGAAGGTGCAGCGGTGGTCGCAGCCGTTCTGGACCTGAACGTAGGCGCGGGAGCGGGTGCCGAAGCCGTCGATCAGGTGCCCGGCGGTCTCCTTCACCGACATGATGTCGTCGACCTGGACGCGCTCGGTCTCGCCGGTGAAGTCGGGGGCCATGGCGGCCCAGGTCTCGGGGCGCATCTTCTCGGTGTTGCCGACGACGCGGGAGACCTGCGGCATGGCGGCGAAGGTCTCGGGCTCGACCTGGGCGGCGCAGCCGGTCACCACCACGCGCTTGCCCGGGTTCTCGCGGGCGAGGCGGCGGATGTCCTGGCGCGCCTTGCGGACCGCCTCGGCGGTGACCGCGCAGGTATTGACCACGACCACGTCGTCCAGCCCCGCGCCCTCGGCCAGCTCCTTCATCGCCTCGGTCTCGTAGGCGTTGAGGCGGCAGCCGTGGTTGGAGAAGACGGGCGCGCTCACGACGCGGCCTCGACGAAGGCGGGGCTCAGGGTGCCGGAGGCCACGTGGGCGGTTGGCCCGGCCATCCAGACGCCGTCCTCGCGCCAGTCGATCAGAAGGTCCCCGCCGTCGAGGGTGACGCGCACGCGCCGCCCCGCGAGGCCGCGCCGGTGGGCGGCCACTACCGTGGCGCAGGACGAGGTGCCCGAGGCCAGCGTCAGGCCCGCGCCGCGCTCCCACACGCGCATGCGGATGTGGTCGGGGCCGACGAGGTGGGCGACCTGGACGTTGGTGCGCTCGGGAAAGAGGGGGTGATGCTCGTGGGCGGGGCCGAAGGCGGCGAGGTCCACGCCCTCGGCGTCGTCCACGAAGAAGGTGCAGTGCGGGTTGCCCATGCCGGTGGCCAGCGGCGCGCCGTCGATGGGCAGGGCGTCCACGTCCACGTCGCGGGCCAGCGGGATCTCGCGCCAGTCGAGGAGCGGCGCGCCCATGTTCACCGCGACGCCGTCCGGGGTCGTCCGGGCGAGGAGGAGGCCGCGATCGGTGCGGAAGGCGACCTCGTCCGCGCCCGTCTCGGACAGGGCCTCGGCGGCGATGCAGCGGGTGGCGTTGCCGCAGGCGCCCGAGAGCGAGCCGTCGGCGTTCCAGAAGGTGAGGCGGGCATGGGCGTCCGCGTCGTCCTCGACCTCGACGAGCTGGTCGAACCCGAGGCCGCGATGCCTGTCGGCCAGGGCGCGGGCGAGCCGTGGCGTCATGGCGGGCGCGCCGCCGCGCCGGTCGATCACGACGAAGTCGTTGCCGAGGCCGTGCATCTTGGCGAAGGGATATGGAGCGGAGCGGGACATGTCGGGCGCATATAGACATGGGCCGGGGGCGTGAAAAGCGGCGCCTTTGCGCTTGACGGGCCGATTGCGCCCCTTTACCTCCCCCGCCTGTGAGCCGGTAGCTCAGTTGGTAGAGCAACTGACTTTTAATCAGTAGGTCCAGGGTTCGAACCCCTGCCGGCTCACCATTTCCCTTCACGGTCGAGAGCGAAGACGGCCCGCCGCCTCGTCACGGGCGATGTCGGCCGTTCCGGCAGCGGACGCCGCAAGCGGCCACTCTTCACGCCCCGAAGCCGAGGATGGGGTAGAGCGAGGCCACCAGCAGGGCGGCCATGGCGACGTTGAAAATCCGAAGCCGGGTCGCGTTCGACAGCCATTGGCGGATCACCGTTCCCAGCCAGGCCCAGACCGAGATCGCCGGAAAGCTGACGAGGGCGAAGGCGGCGGCCACGACGGCGACGGACAGGAACGAGCGGTCCGGCGCGTAAAGCGTGACGGCGGACAGGCACATCGCCCAGGCCTTGGGGTTCACCCACTGGAACGCGGCGGCCTGGAGGAAGGTCATCGGCCGGCTGTCCGGGTCCCGGTCCTGCAGGGGCGCCGCCGTGGCGATCCTGGCGGCCAGCCAGAGCAGATAGCCGACGGAGAGGACCTTCAGCACGAGGCCCAGCACCGGCACGGCGTCGAACAGCGCCATCAGGCCCGCGCCGACGAGCAGCGCCATCACCGACACGCCGCCGACGATGCCGAACATGTGCGGCAGCGTCCGGCGGAAGCCGAAATTCGCGCCGGAAGTCATCAGCATGAGGTTGTTGGGCCCGGGCGTGACCGTGGCGACGAAGGCAAAGCCCGCAAGGGCGGTGAGGACGGCGAAACTCATGGCACTTGTCCTTCCGGTAGGTTCGCCGCAACATTAACAGGGTGATGACGCAATGTTCCGCCCAAGGTGTCGCCCACGGATCGGATCGAGCAACGAATGACCGCACTGGATGCCATGGAGCAAAAGATATTGCGGGAGCTGAAGCGGGAGGGGCGGATCAGCAACGTGGCCCTGGCCGAGCGCGTCGGCCTGTCGCCCTCGGCCTGCCTGAGACGCGTCCAGGAGCTGGAACGGACCGGGGTGATCCGCGGCTACCGGGTCGTCACCGACCCCGAGCGCATGGGCCGCGGCTTCGCCGCCTATGTCATGGTCGGCCTCTCCTCCCATACCAAGGCGGCCCAGGAGGGGTTCGAGCGCGCCATGGCGATCGCCCCCGAGGTGGTCGAGTGTCACAACATCGCCGGGGCCTTCGAATACCTGCTGCGCGTCGAAAGCGCCGACCTCGCCGACTACAAGCGCTTCCACACCGAGGTTCTGGGGACGCAGTCCCACGTGAACGCGATCACGTCCTATATCGTGATGGGGTCCCCCAAGGACGAGCGCGCGGCTTGATCGGATCTCCGTCTTGCCTGGAACCGGGGGGCAACCGTGGGCAAGGGGCGGCTCGGGAGGGGCCGTTCGGGCCGTCGGGAAACGATGTGTTGCGCTTTGCGGGGAATGTCGGCGCCCCGACCTAACCCGACCCGACCGCTATATTTCCGCTCCGAGGCGGGGTATCCGCGGACCGTGCCACCCTTGCGGAGAACGACATGGCGACACGGCGGCAGATCCTGATCGCGGGGGGCGCGGCGGCGGCGCTGGTGGGCGCTGTGCAGCTTGGCCCGCGGCTGGCGCGGCGGCTGTCGGGGCCCGATTTCGAGCCCTACGGGCCGGTGGAGGGCTTTCGCCGGATCGCGGGCGGAGACGTCTCGGCGCCCGCGTTCGACCCGTTCGCGGGGCTGTCGGGGCGCGCTGAGATCGCGCCGGACGTCCTGGCGGCGGTGCGCGGCGACCTGTGCGGCGCGCTCTTCCCCGAGGCGGGGGAGGGTGTGCCGGCGGCGTATTTCACCGACCATTACTGCCCCTATTGCCGGGTGCTGTCCGACCTTCTGGCCCGGGTGGGGCCGGAGGAGGGGCTGGACCTGCACCACCATTTCACGCCGCTGTTCGGGCGCGCCTCGGACCTGGCGGCGCGGGCGGTCGTGGCGGCGCGGGCGCAGGGGGGCTTCGCCGCGCTGAACACGCGGCTGACGCAGACGCGGATTTCCGTCACGCCCGCGAGCCTTGCCGAGATCGCCCGGGCCGAGGGCCTCGACCCCGCGCGGCTGGCCCGCGACATGGAGGGCGGGGCGGTGGAGGCCGCCCTGGCGCGGGACCGGGCGCTGGCGCGGATCTTCGCCTTTCCGGGCACGCCGGCGCTGGTGGTGGGCGGCACGGTGGTGATCGGCCGGATCGAGGCGCCGACCTTGCGTGACGTGATCGCGGCGGAGCGGGGCCGGGCGCTGCCCTGCTAGGCCGCCCCCGCGCCGCGTCTCAGGCCGCCGTGCGGCGGGGCGCGGAGGGGGCGGGGGCCTTGGCGAGCTGGACCGCGAGGATGCCCGCCATGATGACGCCGACGCCCACGAGGTCGAGGAGGCCCAGGCGCTCGCCCAGCACGACGGCGGCGATGGCCACGCCCAGGAACGGGTTGAGGAAGTGGAACGTGGCCGCGCGCACCGGGCCGATGCGGCCCACGAGGACGAACCACGCGAAGGTGGCGAGAAGCCCCGGCACCAGGGTGGTGTAGAGGAAGGCGGCGACGAGCGGCACCGACCAGTCCACCTCCCACGGCTCGAAGGCCGTGGCGGCGAGGGCGAGGATCGCGGCGCCCACCAGCATCTGCAGGCCCACCACCATCAGCACGTTGCCCCCCGAGGACGCGCCCCGGACCGACAGCGTGGCGAGGGTGAGCGCCAGGACGCCCGCGATGCAGTAGGCGAGCCCGACCCCGTCGACCCCGCCGGAGATGCGGCTGCCCATGATGACGGCGACGCCCGCGAGGCCCATGGCCAGGCCCGCGATCCCCAGGGGGCGCTGCCGCTCGCCCAGGGCCGCCCACCCCGCCAGCGCCACCAGGAGCGGCATGGTGGAGGCGACGATGGAGGCGAGCCCGGCGTCGATGCTGCGCATGGCGACGAAGTTGAGGCCCAGATAGAGCGCGTTCTGGCACAGGCCGAAGACGAACGTGGCGCGCCACTGGGCGGGGGTGAGGCGCCAGGACTGGCCCATGGAGCGCGCGATGGCGACCCCGAGCAGGCCGGAGACCGCGAAGCGGAGCGCCAGCGCGGTCAGCGGCGGGGCGTCGGCGACGATGAACTTGGCCGAGGTGAAGGCCGAGGACCACATCACCGCGAAGGCGAGGCCGAGCGCGAGGGAGCGCCAGTCCTTCACAGGCGCACCCCGGCCCGCTCCATGGCGCGGGTGGCGGCGGCCTCGGAGCCGTCCGCGTCGATGGCCCGGCAGAGGTCGCGGCGCACGGCGACCTCGAAGCCCAGGCGGGCGGCGTCGAGGGCGGAGAACTGAACGCAGAAGTCGAAGGCGAGGCCCGCGAGCGTCAGCCGCTCGATCCCGCGGGCCTTGAGATACCCGTCGAGCCCGGTGGGCGTCTCGTGGTCGTTCTCGAAGAAGGCGGAATAGCTGTCGACGCCGGCGCGGAAGCCCTTGCGCAGGATCAGGTCGGCGTCGGTGCGCAGGCCGGGCGCGAACTCCGCCCCCGGGCTGCCCTGCACGCAATGGTCGGGCCACAGGACCTGGGGGCCGTAGGGCATCTCCACCACGTCCATCGGCGCGCGGCCCGGATGCTCGCTGGCAAAGGAGGAATGGCCAGCCGGGTGCCAGTCCTGCGTCAGGATCACGGCGGAAAAGCCGTCCATCAGGGCGTTGATGCCGGCGACCACCGCGTCGCCCCCGGGCACGGCGAGGGCGCCGCCGGGGAGGAAGTCGACCTGGGTGTCGATGACGAGAAGGGCGTGGGTCGCGTCGGGCATGGGACCTCGGGGATCGGGCGGACCCATCCTGCGGCCCGAAGCGGCGCCGTCAAGGCGCGGGATCGTGGCGGGGTGCGGAGGGGGTATTTGCGAAAGGGTGACGGAGGCGGGCGGGCGATCAGCCCCGACGGGTGCGCTTGACCTTGCGCTCCTTGGCCTTGCCCTTCGCCTTGGCCTTGGCCTTCTTGTGGCGGGGCGGGGGGCCGCGGCGGGTGCGGGAGCGGCCCGGCGGCAGCCGGTCCCCCTCCACGTCGAGAAGGTCGAGGACGAGGCCGCCGGAGACGGGCACGGCCTCGGCGATGCGGACGGTGACGCGGGCGCCCAGGCCGATGACGCGGCCCGAATCGGCCCCCATGAGCGTCTGGGCCTCGCCGTCGTGGTGGAAGAACTCGCCGCCCAGCGCGCGGACGGGGACGAGGCCGTCGGCGCCGGTCTCGTCGAGCTTGACGAAGAGGCCGAAGCGCTGGACGCCCGCGACCCGGCCCGTCATCTCGGCGCCGGTGCGCTCGGAGAGGTAGGCGGCGAGGTAGCGGTCGGTGGTGTCGCGCTCGGCCACCATGGAGCGCCGCTCGGTGGCCGAGATCACCTCGGCCGTCTGGGCGAGCGCCTCGACGTCGGCGGGCGAGAGGCCGTCGGCCCTCGGGTCGGGGCCCCAGCCATGGGCGGAGACCAGCGCCCGGTGGACGACGAGGTCGGCGTAGCGGCGGATCGGCGAGGTGAAGTGGGCGTACTGCTTCAGCGCCAGGCCGAAATGCGACAGGTTCTCGGGGCCGTAATAGGCCTGGGTCATGGCGCGCAGGGTCGACATGTTGATGAGCTCGTCGAACTCGGTGCCCTGGGACTGGGCCAGCAGGCGGTTGAGGTGGACGGTGTGCAGCACCTGCCCCTTGGGGAGCTGGAAGCCCGACGCCTCGGCGACCTCGCGCAGGGCCTCGAGCTTCTCCGGCGACGGCTCCTCGTGGACGCGGTAGAGGAGGGGCTGGCGCTTCGCCGCCAGGGTCTCGGCCGCGGCGACGTTGGCGAGGACCATGAACTCCTCGATCAGGCGGTGGGCGTCGAGGCGCTCGGTGAAGGCCACGGACGCGACGCGGCCCTCGTCGGAGAGGACGATCCGGCGCTCGGGCAGGTCGAGGTCGAGCGGCTGGCGGCGGCCCCGCGCGGCGCGGAGCGCGCGGTAGGCGGCGAAGAGGGGGTGGATCACCGTCTCGGCGAGGGGCGCGGCGCGACCCGAGGCGTCGCCGTCCTCGGCCGCCTGGGCCTCCTCGTAGGAGAGTGAGGCGGGCGAGCGCATGAGGCCGCGGTGGAAGGCGTGGGAGAGCTTGTTGCCCTCGGCGTCGAGGACCATGCGCACGGCGAGGCAGGCGCGGTCCTCCCCCTCCACCAGCGAGCAGAGGTCCGCCGAGAGCGCCTCGGGCAGCATCGGCACGACGCGGTCGGGGAAGTAGGTGGAATTGCCGCGCTTGCGGGCCTCGCGGTCGAGCTCGGAGCCGGGGCGGACGTAGTGGGCCACGTCGGCGATGGCGACCCACAGGACGTGGCCGCCCGGGTTGGCGGGGTCGTCGTCGGGCTGGGCCAGCACCGCGTCGTCGTGGTCGCGCGCGTCGGAGGGGTCGATGGTGACCAGCGGCAGATCGCGCAGGTCGGTGCGGTCCCCGAGCGGCACGGGCTCGGCCGCCTCGGCCTCGGCCACGGCCGCGTCGGGGAAGAGGTCGGGGATGCCGTGCTGGTGGATCGCGATGAGGGAGACGGACCTGGGCGCCGAGGGATCGCCCAGCCGCTCCAGCACCCGGGCGCGGGGCAGGCCCATCCGGTCCTTGGAGGCGCGCTCGGCCTCGACCAGCTCGCCGTCGCGGGCGCCGTTCGCGTCCGCCGCGCGGACCTGCCACTCGCGGTCGCTGCCCTTGTCGATGGGCACGATGCGGCCGCCGTCGGACTCGGCGCGGAAGATCCCCAGCATCCGCATGGCGGTGCGGTTGAGCTTGCGGATCAGCCGGCCCTCGTAGTGGTGGGCCTCGTCCGTGACGCGGGCCAGGCGCAGGAGCACCCGGTCGCCCGCGCCCAAGGCCGCGTCGCTGCGCCGCTCGACCATGAGGATGCGCGGCTCGGGGCCCTCGCCGCGCCACTCCATGGGCCGGGCGAGGAGGTCCCCGTCACCGTCGGGGCCGGTGATCTCGCACACGGAGACGGGGGGCAGCGTCTCGGGGTCGCGGTAGGTCTTCTTGCGCTTCTCGAGATGGCCCTCCTCCTCCAGCTCCTTCAGGAGGCGCTTGAGGTCGATGCGGTCGGCCCCCTTAAGGCCGAAGGCGCGGGCGATGTCGCGCTTGGCCGTCTGGGTGGGATTGTCCGCGATCCATTGCAGGATCTCGGCCTTGGAGGGGATCTGTGCCATGGCCGGAATCTATCACCCGCCGGAGGCGAGCGACAGGACCATCTGCCTGTGCGGAATGCCCGCATCGTCGAAAATCGGGCCCTGGGCCTCGAAGCCGAGCGGGCGGTAGAAGTCGAGCGCGTGGAGCTGGGCGCCGAGCGTCGCCGTCTCGATGCCCGGTGTGTCGCGCAGGACGCCGATCGCGGCTTCCATGAGCGCCACGCCCGTGCCGGTGCCGCGGTGGGGGGGCAGCACGCAGACGCGGCCGATCTTGCCCATCGGCGGGTCGAGGAGGAGCCGGGCGGTGCCGATGGCGACACCGTCGAGACGGGCAAGGAGGTGGATCGCTCCTTCGTCGCGGCCGTCCATCTCGTCGGCCTCGGACACGCCCTGCTCGTCGATGAAGACGGTGCGGCGCAAGGTTCGGGCGGTGTCGAGGTCGGTGGTGCGGGCGACGATCAGGCTCATGCGAAATACTCCCCGATGATGCGGCGGTAGATGGCGGCGAGCTGGCGGATATGGGCCACCTCCACCCGCTCGTCGACCTGGTGCATGGTGGCGTTGACGAGGCCGACCTCGACCACCGGGCAATGGTCCTTGAGAAAGCGCGCGTCGGACGTGCCGCCGGAGGTGGACAGGACCGGCACCCGCCCGGTCTCGGCCGCGACGGCGGCCTGCACGATGTCGGTGAGGGGGCCGGGGGGCGTCACGAAGCTCTCGCCAGAGATCCTGATGTCGAGGTCGAGGGCCACGTCGTGGTCGCTTGCGGCCGCCCGCGCCGTCTCCTCCAGCCAGCGCGACAGGGAGGCGCCGTCATGGGCGTCGTTGAAGCGGATGTTGACCATGGCGCGGCAGGTTGCGGGGATGACGTTGTTGGCCGTGTTGCCGGTGTCGATGCCGGTGACCTGGAGGGTGGAGGCGTCGAAGAGGTCGGTGCCTTCGTCGAGGGGCGCGGCGGTGAGGCGCGCCAGCCAGTCGACCATGGCGTGGATCGGGTTGCGGGCGTTGTGGGGATAGGCGGAGTGGCCCTGCACGCCGCGGGCCGTGGCCCAGGCGGTCATCGAGCCGCGGCGGCCGATCTTGACCATCTCGCCCATCTCGGCGGGGCAGGTGGGCTCGCCGCCGATGCAGGCGTCCATCCGCTCGCCCGCCTGCGCCATCCAGTCGAGGATGGCGCGGGTGCCGTCGGTGCCCGGCCCCTCCTCGTCGCCGGTGACGGTGAGGACCAGCGATCCGGGGCAGGTGCGGGCCGCGTCGATGGCGGCGGCGGCGAAGGCGGCGACGGCGGCCTTCATGTCGCAGGCGCCACGCCCGTAGAGGGCGCCGCCGTCGATCTCGGCCCCCCAGGGGTCGTGGCGCCAGTCGGCCGGATCGCCCACGGGGACCACGTCCACATGCCCGTTGAAGCCCAGGACCGGGCCGGCGGTGCCGTGCCGCGCATGGAGGTTGGCGACGCCGCCCCGGTCGATGCGGGTGCAGGCGAAGCCATGGGCGGAGAGGATGTCGACGAGATGGGCCACGGGCGCATGGGCGTCGGGGGTGACGGAGGGCAGGCGGAGGAGCGCCCGGGCCAGCTCCACGGGATCGACGGTCATGGGGGTCTCCTGGGGCATCGCGGGGCGCTCATACGCCCCCGCGCGGGGCGGAGGCAATCGCCCCCGTGCGGGGGGGCAGAGGCGGTGGCGGCGGTCAGTCGGGGAAGACGGGGGTCGCCTGGGCGACGATCACGGCGTTCTCGGCCAGGGCGCGCTCCATCAGGGCGCGTTCCTCGGCGTCGATCTCGTGGCCCTCCTCGAGGCGGGCCTCCAGCGTGCCGTAGCCGGTGACGTCGAGGGGGGCCATGTCGGCCTGCTTGAGGACGGCGACCGTCTCGCGCACGGCCTCGGCCTCGTCGACGCCGGTGGCGTAGCACACCAGCCCCGCGCCGCTCGCGCCTTCGGGCAGCCCGTCGCCGGGGGCGCGGCCGACCTCGACCACGAGGGTATAGACCTGCTGCTTGCGTGCCATGGCTGTCCCTCGCGATGGGGCCGCGCCGTCGCCGCGCGGCGGTCAAGAAAACGGGCCGCATCGTCTCCGATGCGGCCCGTGCGGACAAGACGTCCGTCGTGCGTGGTGTCAGGCGCGGCCCTTGATGGCCCGCCAGATGAAGATGAGACCGCAAGCGCCGATGATGGCGACGATCAGGTAGGCCAGCCAGCTCGTGGAGGGATAGAGGCCCAAGAGCGTCGAGAGCAGGAAGTTCAGCACCGCGGCGCCGACGATGCCCAAGATGATGTTCGTGAGAATGCCGTGATTGGCATTCATGATCTTCTCGGCAATCCAGCCGGCGATACCGCCGATGATGATAGTAAGCAGCCAACCCATGTGTTCAGGTCTCCCAAGTGATAACGAATTCTCTATCCAACCGAGGCTGCGGACACCGGTTCCGTCGGGGGGCGGGAAAATTCCCGCCCGATCAGTCCCTGAGCAGTTCGTTGATGCCGACCTTGGCCCGCGTGCGCTCGTCCACGCGCTTCACGATCACCGCGCAGTAGAGGTTGAGGTCGTTCTTCGTGGGCATGGAGCCGGAGACGACCACCGAGTAGGGCGGGACCTCGCCCATGAAGACCTCGCCGGTCTCGCGGTCGACGATCTTGGTGGACTTGCCGATATAGACGCCCATCCCGAGGACGGCGCCCTCGCGCACGATGCAGCCCTCGACCACCTCGGAGCGGGCGCCGATGAAGCAGCCGTCCTCGATGATGGTGGGGTCGGCCTGGAGCGGCTCCAGCACGCCGCCGATGCCGACGCCGCCCGAGAGGTGCACGCCCTTGCCGATCTGGGCGCAGGAGCCGACCGTCGCCCATGTGTCGACCATGGTGCCTTCGTCCACGTAGGCGCCCACGTTGACGAAGGACGGCATCAGCACCACGCCCTTGCCGATATGGGCCGACCGGCGCACGACGCAGTTCGGCACCGCGCGGAACCCCGCCTCGCGCCAGCGGGCCTCGTCCCAGCCGGCGAACTTGCTGTCGACCTTGTCCCACCAGCCGCCGTCCTGGGGGCCGCCCGGCTGGATCTCCATGTCGCGGATGCGAAAGCCCAGCAGGACCGCCTTCTTGGCCCACTGGTTCACGTGCCAGCCGCCGCTCCGCGGCTCGGCCACGCGCAACTCGCCCCGGTCGAGCGCGTCGAGCGTCGCCTCGATCGCCTCGCGGGTCTCGCCGCCGGTGGCGGGGGTGATCTCGGCGCGCGTCTCCCACGCGGTCTCGATGGTGGATTGCAGCGTCTCGTCCAGCATGATCTCTCCCGGTTCTGAGCCGCCTCGGTCTATGGGCAAAAGGGGGGGCGGGGGCAAGCCGGGGGCAGGCCGGGGCGCGTCTTTCGTGGCCGCGCGCTGCCGGGGGGCGCTGACGCCCCCGTGACCACCGGGCGTGCGAGGAGCGGCGACCGCTTTCGCTCGGGCGCGGGCGCGACTAGGGTCCGTGCGACCCGACGGAGACCCCGATGACAGACCGTTCCGCCTCGACCTTCCGGGATGCGACCGCCGACCGCCGGACGGCCGAGCAGATCCCCGATACGCCGCAGACCCGCGCGCCCTCCTATCGCCTCGCCTTCGCCGACGACGACTTCCTGACCCGGCCCGAGATGCGCCCCGTGCGGCTGCAGCTCGAGCTGATGAAGCCCGAGACGATCCTGGAGGAGGCGGGCATCCGCTCCACCATCGTCCTGTTCGGCGGCGCGCGCATTCCCGAGACCGCCCAGGGCGCGCGGACGGAGACCCTGGCGGGCCTGTCGCGACACTACGACGAGGCGCGCCGGTTCTCCCGGCTGATGACCGAACGCTCGATGCAGTCCTACGGGCGCGACGACGTGGTGGTGACGGGCGGCGGCCCCGGCGTGATGGAGGCGGGCAACCGCGGTGCGATGGACGCGGGCGGACACTCCATCGGGCTCAACATCGTGCTGCCCCACGAACAGGCGCCCAACGAATACGTAACGCCGGGCCTGTGCTTCAATTTCCACTACTTCGCGATCCGCAAGATGCATTTCCTGATGCGGGCGCGGGCGATCTGCGTGTTCCCCGGCGGCTTCGGGACCCTCGACGAGCTGTTCGAGGCGCTGACCCTGATCCAGACGGGGCGGATGCGGCGCATCCCCGTGCTGCTCTTCGGCAAGGCGTTCTGGGACGCGATCATCGATTTCGGGGCGCTGGCCGAGGCGGGGACGATCGCGCCCGAGGACCTCGACCTCTTCGCCTTCGTGGAGACGGCGGAAGAAGCGATCGAGGCGATCGAGGGCTGGTCCGGCGCGGAGGAGGCCCGCGACACGGTCCCCGGTCGCTAGGTGGCCTTGCGCTAGGTGGCCTTGCGCTAGGTGGCCTTGCGCTAGGTGGCCTTGCGGATCTCGGTGTGCTTTTTGAGGACGGTCTGGCCGTCGTCCTGCTCGATCCGGTAGGCGGGGTCGTCCTCGTCGGCGTCGCGGGTCACCTCGGAGCCGCTTATCTTCAGCGTGTGCTTCTGGGTGTATTTCTGCACCACGGTGCCCGTGGCGGTGCCGTTGCCCCAGTCCCATTCCACCTGCGTGCCGTCGTCGAAATGCTTGGTCATGGCCGTCCCTCCGGTCTGCGCGCTCGCGGAGCGAACACGGGCCGGCCGGGGGACGTTCCCGCGGCGGGATGTCCCGGCAGGGGGCCAAGCCGGCGGGCCAGGCGGGCGGTGCTGACGCCCAGGTCGGACGCCTTGCACAGCCGCGCCCCGCCCCGCTCGTGCAGCGCCAGCCCGCCGCCCGCGGGCACCAGTGCATAGCCCTTGGCCGCCAGGCGCGCGCTGAGGTCGCTCCAGCTCCGGGCGTAGGAGAGATCGTCGGCGAGGAGGGCCCGCAAGGGCGCGACGAGGCGCTCGTCCGACCTGACGGCCGTCCTCGCGCGCCGTCGGCGGTAGAGGTCGCGGTGGACGGCATCGGCCACCAGCGCGTCGACGGAGCATTCCTCGCCCCGGGCGAGGTCGTCGAGCGCGGCCCAGGTGGCGGCGGCGAGGCGGACGGTGCGTTCCATGCCGCCGATCCTGGCCTCGCGGGGGTTAACGCCGGCTCAAGAGCCGGTCTCGGCCTCGATCTGGCGCTTTGACTTGCGCTCGCGCTGGGTCTCGGACTTGAGCTGGCCGCAGGCCGCCATGATGTCCTCGCCCCGAGGTGTGCGGATCGGGGAGGCGTATCCGGCCTTGTAGACGATGTCGGCGAAGGCGCGGATGCGGTTGTTCGACGAGCGGTCGTAGGGGGCGCCGGGCCAAGGGTTGAACGGGATCAGGTTGATCTTGGCCGGGATGCCCTCGATCAGCTTCACCAGCCGGCGGGCGTCCTCGTCGCTGTCGTTGACGCCGTTCAGCATCACATATTCGAAGGTGATCCGCTCGGAGTTCGACAGGCGCGGATACTCGCGCAGGGCGCCCAGGAGCGTCTCGATGTTCCAGCGGCGGTTGATGGGGACCAGCTTGTCGCGCACCTCGTCGGTGGTGGCGTGGAACGACACCGCCAGGAGGCAGCCTATTTCCTCGGCGCAGCGGGCGATCTCGGGCACGACGCCCGAGGTCGACAGCGTGATGCGGCGACGCGAGAGCGAGATGCCCTCGCCGTCCATGACGATCTTCATGGCGTCGCGGACGTTGTCGAAGTTGTAGAGCGGCTCGCCCATGCCCATCAGGACGACGTTGGACAGGAGCCGCGTCTCGTCGTGCGGGTTGCGCCCCGGGGCGGGCCATTCGCCCAGGTCGTCGCGCACGACCATGACCTGGCCCACGATCTCTCCGGCGGTGAGGTTGCGCACGAGCCGCTGGGTGCCGGTATGGCAGAACGAGCAGGTCAGCGTGCAGCCCACCTGGGAGGAGATGCACAGGGTGCCGCGCCCCTCCTCGGGGATGTAGACGGCCTCCACCTCGTGGCCGCCGGCGATGCGCAGGAGGTACTTGCGCGTCCCGTCCTCGGACAGGGCGCGGGTGACGACCTGCGGCACCTCGATGACGAAGTGCTCCGCCAGGTCGGCGCGAAACGCCTTGGACAGGTTGGTCATGTCGGCGAAATCGCGCACGCCGCGCTGGTAGATCCAGGCCCAGACCTGGCCCACGCGCATCTTGGCCTGCCGCTCCGGCGTGCCGATCTCGATCAGGGCGTCGCGCATCTGCGCGCGCGAAAGGCCCACGAGGTTGCGCTTCGCGCCCTCCTCCGTCTTGCGGGGAAGGGTCAGAACGTCCTGCGTGATGGGCGATTGCGCGGTCATGGGCTCGTCCTTCGTGGGATGAGCGCCATATAGGGCAAGCCCGCGCCCGGATAAAGCCCGGGCACGGGTGGGACGGCGCGCGCCGTCAGCCGCTGCAGCGCGACTGCGCCTCGTCGAGGGCGGCGGTGAAGCCCATGAGCGAGAACGTGTCCTCGGTGGTGGTCCCGCGCGAGGAGCGCGCGGTCAGCGTCGCGTCGGCGCCGCCGCGCATGGCGGTCACGATCGCGTCGTCGTCCGAGGGCGAGGCGGGCCAGGCCCATTCGCCGTCGGTGAACAGGTCGAAGGTCGTGCCGCCGATGTCGAGCTCCACCGTCGAGCCGTCCGCGAACGGATAGCCGCCGGTGAAGGAGACCTCGCCGTCCACGTCCGTCCCGGGGCGGAAGGTGACGAACAGCAGGATGTCGCCCCGCTGCACCGACACCACCTCGCCGCCCTGGGTGTTCACCGTCGTCGTCGGGCTCGACACGCTCCAGCATTCCTGGGGGTCGTCCTCGACGAACACGCTCCAGGCCGTTTCCACCGCAACGCGGTTGGTACTCTCCTCCTGCGCGATCGCCGCTCCTGCGGTCAGGCCAAGGGCCAGGCCCGCCATCCATCCGCTCAACGCTCTCATTCGTCCTCGAGCCTCCAGCCGTCGTCTGCCTCCGCCGGCGGGCGGCGTGCCCCTCTCGCGGGGGCTTCCGTCCATCGGCACCGATCTTCTACAAGCGCGGCGACCATAAATCGACCGGCCGCGGATGGGAAACCCCCCGAGGCCCGAAATCGCCTTCACGGGCGCGGGAGACGAGATGACATCTGCACAACCCCTGATCGAACTGTGGCGCGGCCCGTTGCGCGAATCGGTCCATTGCGGCCACGCGGTGGTCTGCGGGCCGGACGGGCAGGTGGTGGAGGCCTGGGGCGACGCGGGCGCGGTGATCTATCCGCGCTCGTCGATCAAGATGATCCAGGCCCTGCCGCTGGCCGAATCCGGCGCCGACCTGCCGCCCGAGCGCCTGGCGCTGGCCTGCGCCAGCCACGAGGGCGCGGAGGGGCACGTGGCGCGGGTACGCGGCTGGCTGGACGACCTGGGGCTGGGCGACGACGCGCTGATGTGCGGGCGCGAGGCGCCGCGCGACCGGGAGGCCAAGCACGCCATGATCCGCGCGGGCGGGCGGCCCGACCAGGCCCACAACCAGTGCTCGGGCAAGCATGTCGGGTTCTTGCACCTCGCGCGGCGGATGGGGGCGGAGGGGCCTTACGTCGATCCCGACGGGCCGGTGCAGGCGCGCGTGCGCGCCGCCTTCGAGGAGGTGACGGGGGAGGCGAGCCCGGCCACAGGGATCGACGGCTGCGCGGCGCCGAACTTCGCCACCACCGTCGGCGGGCTGGCCCGCGCCATGGCGCGCTATGCCGCCGCGCGGGAGGGGCAGGGCGCGCGCGAGGGCGCCATGGTCGCCCTGCGCGAGGCGATGATGGCCCATCCCTGGCTGGTGGCGGGCACGGGAAAGGCCACGACGCGGCTGATGGAGGCCGCGCGGGGCCGCGCGGGGGTGAAGGTGGGCGCCGAGGGCGTCTTCGTCGCGATCCTGCCGGGGCGGTCCCTGGG
The DNA here is from genome assembly GCA_947500825.1 of uncultured Paracoccaceae bacterium. GTDB lineage: Bacteria > Pseudomonadota > Alphaproteobacteria > Rhodobacterales > Rhodobacteraceae > Palleronia. The sequence continues at coordinate 69,676 of CANMTR010000010.1, forward strand.
CGTGGCGCTGAAGGTCGCGGACGGGGCCGAGCGGGGGGCGGAGGCGGCGATGGCCGCGCTGCTGGCGCATCTGGGCGTGCTGGACGCGGACGACCCCGTGGTGCGGTCGCTGGCCGCCGCGCCGATCGTGAATCGCGCGGGCGCGGAGGTGGGCCGGGTCCTGCCGGCGCCCGGCTTCGCTCAGGCGGCGAACTCGCCCACCGCGTAGCCCTGGAGGTAGAGAAGCGCGGTCAGGTCGCCGTGGGTGACGCGCAGGTCCGCCTGCTCGGCCACCACCGGCTTGGCGTGGAGGGCGACGCCGCTTCCCGCCAGGCCCAGCATGCCGAGGTCGTTGGCCCCGTCGCCAACGGCCATGGCGCGGGAGGGCGAGACGCCGCGGGTGGCGCAGACCTCGCGCAGGGCGGCGACCTTGGCCTCGCGGCCCAGGATCGGGTCGCCCACCGCGCCGGTCAGGCGCCCGTCAGCCTCGATCAGCGTGTTGGCGCGGTGCGTGTCGAAGCCGAGGCGCTCGGCCACGCGGGCGGTGAACTGGGTGAACCCGCCCGAGACCAGGGCGCAGTAGCCGCCATGGGCGCGCATGGTGGCGACGAGCTCCGCCCCGCCGGGGGTGAGGGTGATCCGCTCGCGCCAGACGCGCTCGATCACGTCCACGTCGAGCCCCTCGAGCAGGGAGACGCGTTCGCGCAGGGCGCCCTCGAAGCCCAGCTCGCCGTTCATGGCGCGCGCCGTGATCTCCTTCACCCGGTCGCCGACGCCGGCCATGTCGGCAAGCTCGTCGATGCATTCCTGCCCGATCATGGTCGAATCCATGTCCGCCAGCAGGATGTCCTTGCGCCGCCCCTCGGCGGGCTGGACGGCGAGGTCGATGCCGGCGCGCTCGGCCTCGTCGCGGACCTCGTGGCGGTTCGCGGGCGCGTCCTCCACCGGGAACTCCATGGCCTTCGCGGGGTGCAGCCAGGTGGCGGCGCCGCCGCCCCAGGCGTGGCGCAGGGCCTCGGCGAAGGCGGGGTCGAGCCGGTCGGGCGCGATCAGGGTGACGATGTGCATGGGGTCTCCGGGCCTCGATCGGGGCGATCCTTGGCCCGAAAGGGCGGGCGCGCGCAAGCGGGCGCCTACCGGAAGATCCGCCCCAGGAGGCGGCCCGTGGCCTTGCCGGCGGTGCGACGCGCCAGCCTTTCGGCTATGGGTTTGCCACTGCGGGTGCGCGCGGCCTTCCGGCCCGCCTGCACGTCGCCGAGGGCCTTGGCGAGCCGGTAGAGGACCGTCCTGAACGCGTTGATGGTCACGAATCTCTCCCCTGTCGATCAGGGGCAGGGTGGCAGGCGAAGATTGGCAAGGCGTCAACACGGGCGGGTCTTTGCGCTTGCCATTTCGCGGGCGATGTCTAAGTCGAAACACGGGACACCCCTCCCCAACGAGGGGCGAATATCTGGAAGGGTACCAGCGATGGCACATCCGCAACCGGCCGCGCGGCCGGACAATCCGCGCTTTTCTTCCGGCCCCTGCGCCAAACCCCCCACATTCTCGCTCGACGCGCTTTCCGGCGCGCCCCTTGGGCGCTCGCACCGGGCCGCCGACGGCAAGGCGAAGCTGAAACAGGCGATCGACGAGACGCGCGCCCTTCTGGGCGTGCCCGACGATTACCGTATCGGCATCGTGCCGGCCTCGGACACGGGGGCCTACGAGATGGCCATGTGGACGATGCTGGGCGCCCGCCCGTCGGAGACGCTGGCCTGGGAGAGCTTCGGCAAGGGCTGGGTCACCGACGCGGTCAAGCAGCTCAAGCTCGACGACAACACCGTGCGCGAGGCCGAGTACGGCGAGATCGTGGACCTCGCCGCCGTGGACTGGGACCGCGACGTCTGCTTCACGTGGAACGGCACGACCTCGGGCGTGCGGGTGCCGGACGGCTCCGCGATCCCCGACGGCCGCGCGGGCCTGACGCTCTGCGACGCGACATCGGCGGCCTTCGCCCAGGACCTGCCCTGGGACAAGCTCGACGTGACGACCTTCTCCTGGCAGAAGGTGATGGGCGGCGAGGCGGCCCACGGGATGCTGATCCTGTCCCCCCGCGCGGTGGAGCGGCTGGAAAGCCACACCCCCGCCTGGCCACTGCCGAAGATCTTCCGCATGACCAAGGGCGGCAAGCTCAACGAGGGGATCTTCAGGGGCGAGACGATCAACACGCCCTCGATGCTGTGCGTCGAGGACTACCTGCAGGCGCTGGCCTGGGGCCGCTCCGTGGGCGGATTGCGGGGCCTGATGGACCGCGCCGACCGCAACGCCGGGCTGGTCTGGGAGTTCTGCGACGCGCGGGACTGGATCGCCAACCTGGCCACCGACCCGGCGACGCGCTCGAACACCTCCGTGTGCCTGAAGTTCACCGACGACGCCGTCGCCGGGGACGCGGACTTCGCCAAGGCGGTGCAGAAGCGGCTGGAGGCGGAGGGCGTGGCCCTCGACGTGGGCTCCTACCGTGACGCGCCCGCCGGCCTCAGGATCTGGTGCGGGGCGACGGTGGAGGCCTCCGACATCGAGGCGCTCCTGCCCTGGATCGACTGGGCCTACCACGCCGAAGCGTCCCAGCGCCGCGCCGCGGCCTGATCCCCCTTCACCAATACGCTCGTCGGGCCCTGCCGGCCCCTTCTCGCTTGCGAGGGGGGGGGCGGCGGCCCGGGGAGCCTTCATTCGAGGAGTGCCACCATGGCTCCCAAGGTTCTCGTCTCCGACAAGCTGTCGGAAACCGCCGTCCAGATCTTTCGCGACCGCGGCATCGATGTCGATTTCGAGCCCGGGCTGGGCAAGGACAAGGACAGGCTGCTGGAGGTGATCGGCCAGTACGACGGCCTCGCCATCCGCTCGGCCACCAAGGTCAGCGACAAGGTGCTGGCCGCCGCCGACAACCTGAAGGTGATCGGCCGGGCCGGGATCGGGGTCGACAACGTCGACATTCCCGCCGCGTCCTCGAAGGGCGTGATCGTGATGAACACGCCCTTCGGCAACTCGATCACCACCGCCGAGCATGCGGTGGCGATGATGTTCGCCGTGGCGCGCCAGATCCCCGCCGCCTCGGCCTCCACCCATGCGGGCAAGTGGGAGAAGTCGAAGTTCATGGGCGTGGAGCTGACCGGCAAGACGCTCGGCGTGGTCGGGGCGGGCAATATCGGCTCCATCGTCATCGAGCGCGCGCGCGGGCTGAAGATGAAGGTGGCGGCCTACGATCCGTTCCTGAGCGAGGAGCGCGCCACCGAGCTCGGCTGCCGCAAGGTGGAGCTCGACGAGCTGCTGTCCCAGTCGGACTTCGTCACCTTCCACGTGCCGCTGACCGACAAGACCCGCAACATCCTGAACCGCGAGAACATCGCCAAGTTGAAACCTTCGGCCCGGATCATCAACTGCGCCCGCGGCGGGCTGGTGGACGAGGCCGCGCTCGCGGAGGCGATTCAAGAGGGCCGGGTGGCCGGTGCGGCCTTCGACGTCTTCGCCGAGGAACCGGCGACCGACAGCCCGCTGTTCAACCTCGACAACGTGGTGGCGACGCCGCATCTGGGGGCGGCCACCACCGAGGCGCAGGAGAACGTGGCCCTGCAGGTGGCCGAGCAGATGTCGGACTACCTGCTGACGGGCGCGGTGACCAACGCGCTCAACATGCCCTCGGTGACGGCCGAGGAGGCCAAGGTCATGGGGCCGTGGCTGAAGCTCTCCGAGCACCTCGGCACCTTCATCGGGCAGATGACCGACGAGCCGGTGGAGGAGCTCAACATCCTGTTCGACGGGGCCGTGGCCGAGATGAACGTGGCCGCGCTCCAGAACGCGGTCGTCGCGGGCGTGATGCAGGCGGCGAACCCGGAGGTGAACATGGTCTCGGCCCCGGTGATGGCCAAGGAGCGGGGCATGGACATCTCGCGCACCACCCAGGAACAGACCGGCGTGTTCGAGGCCTATGTGAAGGTGACGATGAAGACGGCCGAGCGCCAGCGCTCCATCGCCGGGACCGTGTTCTCGGACGGCAAGCCGCGCTTCATCCAGATTAAGGGCATCAACATCGACGCCGAGGTGGGTGAGCACATGCTCTATTCCACCAACGAGGACCGGGCGGGGATCATCGGCACCCTGGGCCGCGTCCTGGGCGAGAGCGGCGTCAACATCGCCAACTTCACCCTGGGCCGGTCGGAGAAGGGACGCGACGCCATCGCGCTTCTCTACATCGACGAGAAGCCGTCGGACGAGGTGCTGGGCAGGCTGCGCGAGACGGGCGTGTTCAACGACGTGCGCCCGCTCAGCTTTCGAGTGAACTGATACGAACAAGTCGCGCCAGGCGCGAATCGCCGAGCCATCGTTTCCCCGCTCGCCCTTTTGGCGGGCGGGGATGCTCGTCGTTTCACCGAATCGTGTGTGAACGTTCGGGAAAGCGGCGGATTTCCGCCGTTCCGAGGGTCATGACTTGAACGAAGGTCGTATCGGTAAAATCTTCTCTACCCGAGGCTGGGGTAAAGATTAACGATGACCGACACTGATACCGACGACCTGCGAGGCCGGTCGCGGCCGGGGCCTACGCGCCGGGACGCGATGATCGGCGGACTGGCTGCCGTGACCGCTGCCGGGATCACGCCGCTGCGCGCCCAGGAAGAGGGAGAGGCATTCTCCTTCGAGCGGCTCGCTGAGCGCATGAAGGCACTGGCGGCGGAGAATTACGCGCCGCCCGAACCCGTGGGCGGCGCCATCAGCGACATGGATTACGACGATTACCGTCTGGTCCAGTACCGTCGCGACGCCGCGCGCTGGGCCGGGACGGGGGCGCCCTTCGTCCTGCACGCCTACCACATGGGCTGGCTCTTCGACACGCCGGTGAACCTCTACGAGATCGTGGACGGTCGCGCGCGGACGCTGACCTTCTCGCCCGACGACTTCGAATATTTGGGCGAGATGGGCGACCGGGTGCCCGAGAGCATTCCCGGCGTGGCGGGCTTCCGGCTCAACGCGCCGCTGAACGCGCCCGACCGTTACGACGAGGCGGTGTCGTTCCTGGGCGCGAGCTATTTCCGGGCCCTGGGGCGCGACAACATCTACGGGCTGTCGGCGCGCGGCCTGGCGGTGAACACCGCGACCGGCTCCGACGAAGAGTTCCCGCGCTTCAGCGCCTTTTGGCTGGAGCGTCCCGCGGAAGGGGCCAACGACGTCGTCTTCTACGCCGCGCTCGAAAGCGCGTCGGTGACCGGGGCCTACCGCTTCGTGCTCACGCCCGGCGAGGTCACCACGGTCGACGTGACCGCGCGGCTGTTCTTCCGCGAGGGGGTGCGCCAAGTGGGGATCGCGCCGCTGACCTCGATGTTCCTGTTCGGGCCCAACGACCGCGGCGACTTCAACGACTACCGCCTGCGGGTTCACGACAGCGAGGCGCTGGTGGTCAATTCCGGCGGGCAGAGCTTCTACCGTCCGCTGACCAACCCTCCGCGGCTGGCCAATTCCTACATCGCCGCCTCGGGGCCGACCTCGTTCGGGCTGATCCAGCGCAACCGCGCGTTCGAGGATTTCCTCGACGCCTCCGCCCAGTACCACCGCCGCCCCTCCGTGACGGTGGAGCCGGTGGGCAACTGGGGCCGCGGCACGATCCGCCTGATCGAGATCCCCTCGGAGCTGGAGGCCAACGACAACATCGTCGCCTTCTGGGTGCCCGAAGGGCACGTGTCGGGCGGCGACGAGATGGAGACGAGCTACCGGCTGAACTGGGGCGATATACCCCCCGGCGCGACGCCCGAGCTGGCGCCGGTGCTGCGGACGTTGACGGGACATGGCGGTGTCGCCGGCGTGGCCCCGGACGCCGACCGGCGGAAATTCGTCATCGACTTCGACGCGACGTCGGTGCCGGAACTCTCTCCCGAGACCGAAGTTACGCCACGTGTTACCGTGTCGGGCGGCGAGATCGCCGAATCGGTGCTCGAGCGCTTGGACGGAGATGGTATCTGGCGGCTGGTCGTCGAGGTCTCCGCCGGGTCCGGGGCGACTGTCGAAATGCAGGCCGACCTGATGGCCGGGGACAAGCGCCTGTCGGAGACGTGGTTGTATCAGTGGAACAAGTGATGACATCGAAAAATGCAGATCGCGGGGCAATCCCCGAGGACATGTCGCGTCAGGGACAGGACTGGACGCCCCCAACGGCACCGCTCGCGATGCCGCGGCAGGTGCTGGAGGCATCGCGGCGCTTGCGCGGCGAGTGGCTGACCGACTCGGCACCACAGCCACGGAAGACCTGACCGCACCGTGCCGCGCGACCCGCACCGACATTCCTCCTGGGCGATCTGGGCCAATCGCGGCGGCGCATTGTGCTTCGCGGCCGTGTGTTCGGCCGCGGCTGCGGGTCTTCTTGCGCAGGCGGGCTTCGACGTGGGGTTCGGCGTCTGGGACGGGGTGCGCGTCGCCCTGATCCTGTTCACGACCGCATGGCTCGCCTGGGGCGCGGCGCAGGCGTTCCTCGGCCTGCCACCCCTGCGCGGCCAGCCGCCCCTTCCGAAGCTCCAGATGCCCCATCCGCCCACGGTGGTCCTGCTGCCGATCTGCAACGAGGACCCGGTGGCCGCCGCGGCCCGGATCGCGGCCATGGATGCCTCGATGCAGACGGCGGGGCTCGACGTGCATGTGGCAATCCTGTCGGACACGCGCGACGAGATGGCCCAGGCGCGCGAGCGGGCGACCTTCGCCATGCTGCGCGAGCGCATTGGCGGGGAAGGACGGATCTTCTACCGCAACCGCGTCAGCAACGAGGGGCGCAAGGCCGGCAACATCGAGGACTTCGTCCGCAAGTCGGGGGGCGCCTACGAGTTTGCGGTGATCCTCGACGCCGACAGCCTGATGGAAGGGGCCACGATCCGCACCCTGATCGCGCGAATGCAGGCCGAGCCCGACCTGGGGCTGTTGCAGACCCTGCCGCGGATCGTCGGTGCGCGGTCGATCTTCGGCCGCGCGATGCAGTTCTCGGCCAGCTTCCACTCGCCGGTCTTCGCCCGCGGCCTGTCGCGGATGCAGGGGCGCACGGGTCCGTTTTGGGGCCACAACGCCATCGTGCGGATGCATGCGCTTGCCGAGTGCTGCGGGCTGCCGGTGCTGGACGGCAAGCCCCCCTTCGGCGGCACGATCCTGAGCCATGACTACGTCGAGGCGGCGCTGCTGGCGCGCGGCGGCTGGCGGGTGGAGGTGGACACCCGCATCGGCGGCTCCTTCGAGGAAGGGCCCGACAACCTCGTGTCCTTTGCGCGGCGCGACCGACGCTGGTGCCAGGGCAACCTGCAGCACATGCGGCTGGTGAACGCGCCGGGCCTTCTGGGCTGGAGCCGGTTCGTCTTCGTGCAGGGGATCGTGTCCTACCTGGTGTCGATCTGCTGGGGCGCGTTCCTGATCGCGTCGATCGTGGCGACGGTGACCGCGCCGCCGCCGGATTACTTCCCCGAGCCCTACCAGCTCTTTCCCGCCTTCCCTGACGACCGCACGCGCGAGATCGTGGCGCTGGCCATCGGCATCGGGGGGCTGCTCCTCGTGCCCAAGATCGCGATCCTGATCGAGGGCATCCTGACGCGGCGCGCGCGCCGCTTCGGCGGTGGTGCGCGGGCGGCCCTGTCGGTGGTGACCGAGACCGCGCTGACCTCGCTCATCGCGCCGCTCATGCTAATGTACCAGTCGCGCGCGGTGGTCGAGGTCCTGTCGGGACGCGACGGCGGCTGGCCCGCCAACCAGCGCAACGAGGGACAGCTGACCTTGCGCGAGGGCTGGGCCGCGGGTCAGTGGATCTCGCTCTGGGGCGCCTCGATCCTGGCGGTGGTGGCGTGGTTCGCGCCCGACCTGCTGCTATGGATGGCGCCGGTGGGCGTGCCGATGCTGCTGGCGCCCCTCCTTATCACCTGGACGTCTCGGCCCGGCGCCCTGGGTCTCTTCACAGTTCCGGACGATCTTCGCCCCTCTCCGGTCGTGGCCGCCTACCGGCGGCAGCTCGGGCGCCTGACTGAGGGAGGAGACGGAGATGACAAGGGTGACCGCGCCGCCAGACCGGCCTGAAGGAAAGCTCGTCCCGTTCCGGGGCGGCCCGCCGCCCCGGCGCGAGCGCGACCCGCGGATCGACCTGTTCCGCGGGCTGGCGCTGGTGATGATCCTGATCGACCACATGCCCGGCAATCCCTACGAGGTGCTGACGCTGCGCAATTTCGGCTTCTCCGACGCGGCGGAGGCGTTTTTCGTCATGTCGGGGATCGCGGCCGGCATCGCCTATTCGGGCAACGTCGAGAAGGCGATGCGCGGCGAGGGGACGGTCTGGGCGGGGATCGCCCCCATGTGGGCGCGGGCCTGGACGCTCTATCTCGTGCAGATCCTGCTGACGGTGATCGCCCTGGCGATGTTCGCCTGGGCGGCGGACACGTTCCTCCGGGGCGAGTTCCGGGTGATCCACAACCTCGGGCTCATGTACAGCCGAACGAGCGAGGCGCTCGCCGGTCTGGCCGGGCTGAGCTACCAGATCGGCTACGTCAATATCCTGCCGACCTATACCGTGCTGTTGATCGTGGCGCCCGCGATCATCGCCCTGGGCCTGTGGCGACCGCGCCTGGCGCTGCTCGCGTCGCTCGCGGTGTGGGTCGCGGGTGGCATCTGGGACTGGAACATCCCCAACCATCCCGGCGGCGGCGGCTGGTTCTTCAGCCCGACCTCGTGGCAGGCGGTGTTCGTGCTGGGGCTGCTGATCGGCATCCGCCACCGTAAGGGCGCGCGGCTGGTGCCGGTATCGCGGCCGCTCCTGGCGCTGGCGGCGGCGTTCCTGGCCCTGGCCGCGGCATGGATGTTCATCCCGCCCCTCGCGGTGGTGCTGAACCACAAGATGGCGCAGCTCGGCGCCCTGGGCGCGCCGGGCTTCTTCGTGTCGCACGACAAGACGATGCTGGCGCTGCCGCGCCTCCTGCACGTTCTGGCGCTGGTCTACGTGATCTCGTGCATCCCCGCGATCCGGCGCTGGGCGGCGCATCCCGCCTTGGCGGTGGTGCGCCTGATGGGCCAGCAAGGTCTCCTCGTCTTCGGGCTGGGCACGGTGCTGGCGCTGGCGGGGCAGATCCTGATGCGGGTAGAGCCCGACGTGGCCTGGTTGCCCTGGACGATCCCGCCCGTGGCCGTGGCCCTGTCCATCGTCGCCGCCTGGGCCCGCAGCGCGGCCGGACGCGCCTCGGCCCTGCGGCCGCCGCGCGTGCCCGTGAGCGAGAACTCTCCGATGGCGATGTCGGCGGAACGCTAGGGCCGGGGCGCCCTCAGAGCTGTTTCGTCCAGACGCGCAGCGCCTTGTCGGTGGGGACGGTGTCGCCGATGTCGGTCCATCGCATGTGGACATGGGCATCCCGCGCGCGGTAGCCGCGCCCCTCCCAGAACGGGGCGAGGCTGCGGGCGCCCTCGGGCCGGGCGGGGTGGTCGGCGGGGCGCTCCACCCCGCAGAACAGGGACACGGCGAAGCCCAGGTCGCGGGCATGGGCCTCGCGCCGGTCGAAGAAGAGGTGGCCTGCTCCTTTTCCGCGATAGGCGGGCAGCAGGACGGATTCGGCGCAGTAGAAAACGTCCTGACCGGACAGGCCCAGCCCGTCCAGGGGCAGGTCGCGGGCGTCCTCGTGGTGGGCGAGCGGCATGCCGGTGGCGCAGCCCACCATCGCATCGCCGTCGCGCGCCGCCACCAGGATCGCGCCGGGCGTGTCGCGGTAGCTTTCGAGATAGGCGGCCTCGTTGGCCGGATCGCCGTCGTAGAGGTAGGGCCAGTCGCGGAAGACCCGGGCGCGCAAGGCGCCCAGATCGTCCAGCACGTCCCCCACCCGGGCGCCTGTCAGGGTCTCGAACGTCAGGGACATGGGGCCTCCGCTCCTATTCGTGGAGGCGCATGATCGCGGTCTGGTCGGCGTCGGACAAGCCCGCCTCGGCCGCCTTCTCGAAGCCTGCCCGCACCGCGCGGGTGACGGGCACCTCGGCGCCGGCCTCCCGTGCCGCGCCGTCGATCAGCCCGAGATCCTTGAGGATGCCGCTCACGGGGAAGTTCACGTCGTCCGCGCCCTCGATCATGCGGCGCCCGTAGGCCTTGAGCATGGGGCTCGCCACCGGCGTCTCGCACAGGAGGTCGAAGGCGCGCACGGGGTCTGCGCCAAGGCGCCGGGCCAGGCCCAGAAGCTCGGCCAGCGCGGCCTCCTGCGCGGCGAGCATGCCGTTGACCACGAGCTTGGCGGCCAGCGCGTCGCCCGCGTCGCCGGCGTGGTGGGTGGCCTTGCCCATGGCGTCGAGCGCGGGCTGGGCGGTGATGAGCGCGGCCTTGTCGCCGCCCGCGAGGATCACCAGCTCGCCCGATTCGGCCGGCGGCAGGGTGCCGGCCACGGGGGCCGCGAGGAAGGCCACGCCCATCCCTTCGGCCGTGCCCGCGAGGCTGCGCGCCCAGCCGGGCGAGACGGTGGAGCACTCCACCGCGACGGCGTCGCTCCCCATGCCGTGGAGCGCGCCCGTCTCGGCATCGGTCCAGACCGCGCGGGAGGCGTCGTCGTCCATCACCATGGACACGACGATGGCCGCGCCCTCCGCGGCGGCGCGCGGGGTCTCGGCCTCGCGCGCGCCGGCGGAGACGAGCGCGTCCGCCTTGCCCGGCGAGCGGTTCCAGACCACCGTGTCGTGCCCCGCGCGGACCAGGGTCATGGCCATGCGGGCGCCCATGGCGCCCAGTCCCAGGAATGCGATCCGCATCACTCGTCTCCGTTCTTCGGGATGTTGCGGGGACGGCAACGCGGCGCGGCGGCCACGGGTGCCATGGAAATCACGCCGGGGTGTCGCGCCCGTGGCGTTGCGGCCGGGCCTTGGGGCGCGCCGACGCGCAGACGCTGGGGGAAGCGACCGAGCCGGCATGCCCGACGACGCGGCCCTTCTCGACAACAGGGCGGGGAGCCCGAGCGGATGATCCGGACCTCGCGATCAAGCCCCGTGTCAGAACGCCCTGCCGCCAGACCGGCGCGGCCATCCGGACCCCGGGCGCCTTGATCGCCAGGCGGGAGGGGCCGGCCCGAGGCGGCCTTACTTGGTCAGGATCAGCTTTCCCTGGCGGGTGATCCGCAAGGTATAGGTCATCCCGTGCAGCTCGATCGTCGCGGTCGGCCCACCCGCGGTCAGGGCTGTGGCGTCGTGGGACGGGACGGGGGTGGCGGTCTGAAGGGACATGGGGCCTCTCCTGGTACATATCCGACTGGCGGGATCAGGTTAGGCGGGGAAACCCGACAAAACAAGTCGGAAAAACCGGGATACGCAGCGTGTCCGGTCCGGCTTGACCCCGCGCCACCCGGCGCGTGAACCTGCCCTGCAGGACGCGGACCGGGAGCGGGCCATGATGCAGCAGATCGCCGTCGTCACCCTCGGCGTCGCGGACGCCGCGGCGTCGGAGCGGTTCTATGGCGAGGGGTTCGGGTGGCGCCCGGCCTTTCGCAACGATGCCATAGCCTTCTACCAGATGAACGGCCTCGTCCTGGGCCTGTTCGACCGCGCCGCCCTCGCCGAGGACATGGGCCGCGCCGGGGCCGGCCCCGGCGCCGTGGCGCTCGCCCACAACGTCGCCACGAGGTACGAGGTGTCCCCCCTGATGGCCCGGCTGGTCGAGGCGGGCGGGACCCTGCTGAGGCCCGCCGACGCGCCCCCGCACGGGGGCTTTCGCGGCTACGTGGCCGACCCGGACGGCCATGCCTGGGAGATCGCCTGGAACCCCCACTGGCCCATCGACGACGAGGGCCGCGTCCGGATCGCGACCTGAGCCCGGCCTCCCTTCAGGCGCGGGGGTCCAGCAGGCGGCGGATCAGGCCGCTCTCGGTCACGCGGCCGATGCGCGTGTCCCCGTCGGTGACGGCGACCGGCCCGCCGGCGGAGCCCAGCGCCCGCATCACCTGCTCGACGGTGGCCTCCGCCGGGATGGTGGGGTCGGGCAGGGTGGCGTCGTCCGCACGGTCCATCACGTCGCGGGCGGTCAGCACGCCCAGCGGGTTCATGTGGGCGACGAAATCGGCCACGTAGTCGTCGGCGGGGCGGGAATAGATCTCCTGCGGGGTCCCCGACTGGACGATCCGGCCCCCCTCCATGATGGCGATGCGGTTGCCGATCTTGAACGCCTCGTCGAGGTCGTGGCTGACGAAGACGATGGTCTTCTTCAGGCGCTCCTGAACCTCCAGAAGCTCGTCCTGCAGCTTGTTGCGGATCAGCGGGTCGAGCGCGGAGAAGGGCTCGTCCATCAGTAGGATCGGCGCGTCGGTGGCGAAGGCGCGCGCCAGCCCCACGCGCTGCTGCATGCCGCCCGACAGCTCGCCCACCTTGCGGTCGCCCCAGCCGCCGAGGCCCACGAGGTCGAGCTGACGCTCCACTGCCTCGCGGCGCTCGGCCCTCGAGCGGCCGCCGAGCTCCAGCCCCAGGCCGACGTTCTCGCGCACCGTGCGCCAGGGCAGCAGCCCGAACTGCTGGAACACCATGGACACGGTTTCCAGCCGGATGCGGCGCAGGTCGCCCTTCTTCGCATGGGTGACATCGACCATGCGCTCGCCCGCGCGGACCTCCACCTTGCCGCGAGCGACGGGGTTGAGGCCGTTGACCGCGCGCAGCAGGGTGGACTTGCCAGAGCCCGACAGGCCCATGAGGACGAGGATCTCGCCCTCCTCGACCTCGAGGGTGCAGTCGTGGACGCCCAGCACCTGGCCCGTGCGCGCCTCGATCTCGGCCCGGTCCAGCCCCTCGTCCATCAGGGGCAGGGCCTTGCCGGGGCTGTCGCCGAAGACGATGGAGACGTGGTCGATGCGGACGGTGCTCATCGCTTGGCCCCCACGTTCAGCATCCGGTCGAGCATGATGGCCACCACCACGATGACGAAGCCGCTCTCGAACCCCAGCGAGGTGTTGACCGAGTTGAGCGCGCGCACCACCGGCACCCCGAGGCCGTCGGCGCCCACCAGCGCCGCGATGACCACCATGGACAGCGACAGCATGATGGTCTGGTTGAGGCCGGCCATGATCTGCGGGAAGGCCGAGGGCATCTCCACCTTCCACAGGAGCTGGCGGGGCGTGGCGCCGAAGGCGCGCGCGGCCTCCTTGAGGGCCACGGGCGTGGAGGAGATGCCCAGATAGGTCAGCCGGACCGGCGCCGGGGCCACGAAGATCAGCGTCGCGATGAGCCCCGGCACCATGCCGATGCCGAAGAACACGATCGCCGGGATCAGGTAGACGAAGGGCGGCAGCGTCTGCATCAGGTCGAGGACGGGGCGCAGCACGGCGTAGAGCCTCGGGCGGTGGGCCGCGGCGATGCCGATGGGAACGCCCACCCCCATGCACAGAAGGCAGGCCGACAGCACGAGCGTCAGGCTCTCGGTCGTCTCCTCCCAGTAGCCCTGGTTGAGGATGAACAGGAAGCCCAGCCCGACGAGCAGGCACAACTTCCAGGAGCGTTGCAGCACCCAGGTCAGCGCCACGAACAGCGCCACGAGGATCAGCGGGTCGGGGGCCTGCATGAGCCACAGGATCGCGTCGATCAGCGCGCCGACCCCCGTCGACAGGCCGTCGAGGAGGAAGCCCAGGTTGTCGTTGATCCAGTCGAACGCGCTCGCCGCCCAGTCGCCCACCGGGATCTTGGTTTCGGTAATCCAGTCCATCTTCGGTCCCCGTCGGATAGGTCGGGGCGGCCCCGGATCGCCGGAGCCGCCCGTGTCACGTGCGCGTCATGCCCCGTGGGCGCGCGGATTACGAGCCGATGCCGAGCTCGGCACGGACGGCCGGCAGGCCCTCCTCGCCCTCGACGGTGGTGACGCCCTCGAGCCAGGGCTCGATCACCTCCGGGTTGGCCTGCAGCCATTCCTCGGTGGCGGCGGCGGGGTCCTGCCCGTCGTCGAGGATGGCGCCCATGATCTCGTTCTCCATGGGCAGGGTGAAGGTCATCTGCTCCAGCAGGCGGCCCATGTTGGGGCATTCCTCGGAGTAGCCCTGGCGCGTCACGGTGTGGACCTGGCCCTCGCCGCCGAAGAAGTCCTCTCCGCCCTCGAGGTATTCGAGGTCGAAATTGGCGTTCATCGGGTGCGGCTCCCAGCCCAGGAACACCACGTCCTCCTCGTCGTCCACGGCGCGGGCCACCTGGGCCAGCATCCCCTGCTCGGAGCTTTCGCGCAATTCGAGGGCGCCCATGCCGTGGCGGTCCTCCTCGGTCAGGCCGATGAGATAGACGTTGGCCTCGTTGCCCGGCTCGATGCCGTAGATCGTGCCGTCGAGCTCGTCGGCGAAGTCGGCCAGGTCCTCGTAGGTCCGCAGGCCCTTCTCGTAGGTATAGGCGGGCACGGCGAGGTTGTACTTGGTGCCTTCGAGGTTGACGGCGACCTGCTCGATCTCGCCCGAGTCGAGGTACGACTGGATCGCCTGGGTCTGGGACGGCATCCAGTTGCCCAGGAACACGTCGATGTCGTCGTTCTCCAGCGAGGCGAAGGTGACGGGGACCGACAGCACCTTCACGTCGGGGGTGTAGCCGAGCCCTTGCAGGACATGGGTGGCGATGGCGGTGGTGGTGGTGATGTCGGTCCAGCCCACGTCGGACAGCGACACCTCGCGGCACTCTTCGGCGACCTGGGCGGTGGCGGCGCCGGCGGCGACGATGGCCAGGGCCGAGGCGGTGATGAGGCGATGCATGGTCTCTCCATTCGTGTATTGATTGACGGATCAATTAAATGATAAGACCGGCCCCATGGCAACAGCCGAGCCGAAAAAGCCCGCCCGAGAACGGGCCGAGATCCGCCGCCGGGCGGATCTGATCGGCGCGACGGTGGCCGAGATCGGCGCGACGGGCACGCTCGACGTGACCGTGGGGCGCATCGCCAAGCGCGCGGGCATCTCGCCGGCGCTCGCGTTCCATTATTTCGGCGACAAGGAGGCGATCCTCCTCGCCGCCATGCGCCACGTCCTGACCGATTACGGCCGCGACGTGCGCCGCGCCCTGGCGCGGGCCGACACGCCCCGCTCGCGGGTGGAGGCGATCGTGCGCGCCGGCTTCTCGCCCGCCAACTTCGAGCGGGAGGCGGTGGCGCTGTGGCTGAACTTCTACGTCCTGGCGCAGCGGATGCCCGCGGCGCGCAGGCTCCTGGCCATCTACCGTCGCAGGCTCGCCTCGAACCTGTCCCACGCCTTGCGCCCCGCGCTGGGCGGCTGCGCCCCGGCGGCGGCCGAGCGGCTCGCGGGCCTGGTGGACGGGCTTTATCTTCACGCGGCCCTGGATGCGGAGACCAGCGCCGAGACGGCCGTCGGGCACACCCTCTCCGCCCTCGACCACGAATTGCAGGAGGCCGCATGAGCCAGCCGAACATCCTCGTCATCATGGTGGACCAGCTCAACGGGACGCTGTTTCCCGACGGGCCGGCCGACTTCCTGCACGCGCCGAACCTCAAGCGGCTGGCCGAGAACTCGGCGCGGTTCCGCAACGCCTATACCGCGAGCCCGCTCTGCGCGCCCGCGCGCGGCGCGTTCATGTCGGGCCAGCTTCCCTCGGGGACGGGGATCTACGACAACGCCGCCGAGTTCCCCTCGGCGATCCCGACCTATGCCCACCACCTGCGCCGGGCGGGATACTACACCTGCCTGTCGGGCAAGATGCACTTCGTCGGCCCCGACCAGCTCCACGGCTTCGAGGAGCGGATGACGACCGATATCTATCCGGCCGATTTCGGCTGGACGCCCGATTATCGCAAGCCGGGCGAGCGGATCGACTGGTGGTACCACAACATGGGCAGCGTGACCGGCGCCGGCGTGGCCGAGATCACCAACCAGATGGAATACGACGACGAGGTCGCCTTCTTCGCCTGCCAGAAGATCTACGACCTGTCGCGGGGCCATGACAGCCGGCCCTGGTGCGTGACGGCGAGCTTCACCCACCCCCATGACCCTTACGTGGCGCGTCGCCAGTTCTGGGACCTCTACGAGGGGTGCGACCGGCTCGACCCGGAGGTGGGCCCGATCCCCTACGAGGACCAGGACAACCATTCCAAGCGCATCTTCGACGCAAACAACTGGCGCGAGTTCGACATCAAGCCGGAGGACGTGCGCCGCTCGCGCAGGGCCTATTTCGCCAACATCACCTATCTCGACCAGAAGGTGGGCGAGATCCTCGACGTGCTGGAGCGCACCCGGCAGGAGGCGATCGTGGTCTTCGTCTCCGACCACGGCGACATGCTGGGCGAGCGGGGCCTGTGGTTCAAGATGAGCTTCTTCGAGGGCTCGTCGCGGGTGCCGATGATGATCTCCGGCGCGGGGATGGAGCCGGGCCTGGTGACCGACCCCGTCTCGACCATCGACGTGTGCCCGACCCTGTGCGACCTCGCCGGCATCTCCATGGACGAGGTGATGCCCTGGACCAACGGCGAGAGCCTGGTGCCGGTGGCGAAGGGCGAGGGGCGGACCCAGCCCGTGCGGATGGAATACGCCGCGGAGGCCTCCTATGCCCCCATGGTCGCGATCCGCGAGGGGCGGTGGAAGTACACCCGCTGCACGCTGGACCCCGAGCAGCTCTTCGACATGGACGCGGACCCCCACGAGATGACGAACCTCGCGGACGATTCCGAACACGCCGAGGTGCTGGTGCGGTTCCGGCGCGAGGCCGACAGCCGCTGGGACCTCGCCGCCTTCGACGCCGACGTGCGCGAGAGCCAGGCCAAGCGCTGGGTCGTCTACGAGGCCCTGAGCCAGGGCGGGCAGTTCCCGTGGGACTTCCAGCCGCTCCGCAAGGCGTCCGAGCGCTACATGCGCAACCATATGGACCTCAACGACGTGGAGGAGCGCCAGCGGTTCCCCCGCGGCGAGTAATGACCTGATTTATTGGTGAAAACCGCCATCCCGCTGCATCGCGGGCGGCGCAGACGAGAGGACGAGAGACATGACAGCCCTCATTTCCTTCGGGATCCTGATGGCCTTCGCCCTGGTGATCTTCTGCACCATCCGCTGGTGGGACATGCGGCTGATCGGGCCGCACCCGGTGCCGCTCTTCACCTTCGTGGCGATCCTGTTCACCTCCGGCCTCGACGTGGGGCTGATCATGTTCCCGCTCGCCTTCGACTTCCCCCTCTACGCCAATACCGAGGAGAACCCGGCCTACGCCTTCACCAACCCGCTGGCGTTCGAGTTCGGCTTCTGGGGGTTCCTGATCTGGGCGTTCTACTTCCTGACGGCGTTCTATTTCTGCGCCATCGAGCCACGGGTGCGCTTCTTCGAGAAGCCGCTCGTCAGGATCGTCAACAACGTGGTGATCATCACCACCTGCGCCTTCACCGGCTCGCTGTTCCTGGTCTACCTGCCCTATTACCTGCCCGCGATCGGCGACGGGGAGAGCGTGGTGACGACCTTCTACGTCATCGTCTTCGCGGTGATCCTGGCGGCCTCCTACAGCTCCACCGACATCAAGTACGTGCGCGTCCTGTCGGTGGGCTCCACGGCGCTCTTCGGTCTGCTGATCGCGGGGCTGTGGCTCAACGCAGGGATCACGCCGGGCGAGTTCGGGGCCTCGATCTCCCATATCGGGGGGTATTTCGGCAACCTGCACCGCTTCGTGCTGCCGATCACCGACTACCACGAGTTCTACCTGTTCTGGTGGTTCGCCTGGTCGATCATGATCGGCCAGTTCACCTCCCGCTTCGTCGGCGGAATGAAGACCCAGCACATGCTGGCGGCGCTGATGATCATCCCCTCGATCCCGCTGGCGGTCTGGTTCTCGGTCCTGTTCTTCTACTACCAGAACGACATCCCCACCGCGGGCCTGGTGAACCTCGCCATGGTGGTCGTGGGCACGACCTTCGTCATCAACTCCCTCGACAGCCTGATCCGGCTCTACACCGACAACCTGGACCTGACGACGCAGCGGTTCGGCAAGTGGACCTACGTGGCGGGAAACACCGCGGTGCTGTTCGGGCTGACCCTGCTGTTCAAGAGCCAGTGGCTGCAGATCGAGTGGATCGGCGCCATCGTCATCGCCCTCTACGTCTCGGCCATCGCCTTCATCGCGACGCGCCGGCGCCACGTCCTGACCGACGCCAAGGGCACCTACGAGAAGCCCGCGCTCGACCTTTGAGGCGAGCGGCCCGCGCTCGACCTCCAATGCGAGCGGCCTGCGCTCGACCTCCGACACCACGCCCTTCCGAGGATACCCAATGCAGACCCAACCCACCGCCAGCCACTACATCGACGGGGCCTACCACGAGGACGAGGGGGGCGAGGCGATCCCGGTCGTCTATGCCGCCACCGGCGCCGAGATCGCGCGCCTCCATGCCGCCACACCGGACGTGATCGACCGGGCCCTGGCCGCGGCCACCGCCGCGCAGCCCGCCTGGGGCGCGTGGTCGGGCACCGAGCGGGGCCGCGTGCTGCGCCGGGCCGCCGACATCCTGCGGGAGCGCAACCGCGAGATGTCGCAGCTCGAGACCATGGATACCGGCAAGCCCCTGTCGGAGACCCTGATCGCCGACGCGACCTCGGCCGCCGACGCCCTGGAGTATTTCGGCGGCCTGGCGGGAAGCCTGACGGGAGAGCACATCCAGCTCCCAGACGGCGACTTCGTCTATACCCGCCGCGAGGCGCTGGGCGTCGTCCTGGGGATCGGGGCGTGGAACTACCCCACCCAGATCGCCGCTTGGAAGGCCGCGCCCGCGCTCGCCTGCGGCAACACGATGGTGATGAAGCCCTCCGAGACGACGCCCTTGTGCACCCTCAAGCTGGCCGAGATCCTGACCGAGGCGGGCGCTCCGCCGGGCGTGTTCAACGTGGTGCAGGGCTACGGGCCCCAGGCGGCGGCGATGCTGGAGGACCCCCGCGTGGCGAAGGTGTCGCTGACGGGCTCGGTGCCCACGGGCAAGAAGGTGTACCAATCGGCGGCGGCGGGGATGAAGCACGCCACGCTGGAGCTGGGCGGCAAGTCCCCCATCGTGGTGTTCGACGACGCGGACCTCGAAAGCGCGGTGTCGGCGGCGATCAACGGCAACTTCTATTCCAGCGGGCAGATCTGCTCCAACGGCACGCGGGTCTTCGTTCAGAAGGGCATCAAGGAGGCGTTCCTGGAACGTCTCGCAGAGCGGATGAAGGACGCGCGCCTGGGCGACCCGATGGACGAGGAGACGACGATCGGGCCCATGGTCTCCGAGCGCCAGCTCGGGATCGTCATGGGGTATGTCGAGGCGGGCAAGTCCGAGGGCGCGCGCCTGGTGGCGGGCGGCGAGCGGGTGGATCGCGACGGGTTCTGGATCACGCCCGCGCTCTTCGCGGACGTGACCGACGACATGATCATCGCGAAGGAGGAGATCTTCGGCCCCGTGATGTCGGTGCTCGACTTCGAGACGGAAGCCGAGGCGCTGGAGCGGGCCAACGGCACCGAGTTCGGGCTGGCGGCGGGTGTGTTCACCAACGACCTGACCCGCGCGCACCGGATGGCGGCCGGATTCCAGGCCGGGACCGCGTATATCAACACCTACAACCTGACGCCCGTGGAGGTGCCCTTCGGCGGCATGAAGATGTCGGGCGTGGGGCGCGAGAACTCCAAGGCGGCGATCGAGCACTACAGCCAGCTTAAGACCGTCTATGTCAGCATGAACCCGACGGAGGCGCCGTTCTGATGCCGGACTCCATGACCGCGGATTACGTGATCGTCGGCGCGGGCAGCGCCGGCTGCGCCATGGCCTGGCGCCTTTCGGAGGCGGGAAAGTCCGTCATCGTGCTCGAGCACGGCGGCTCGGACGCGGGGCCGTTCATCAACATGCCCGGCGCGCTGAGCTACCCGATGAGCATGAAGAGGTACGACTGGGGCCTCAAGACGCGGCCCGAGCCGCATCTGGGCGGGCGCGAGATGGTCGTGCCGCGCGGCAAGGTGGTGGGCGGATCGTCGTCGATCAACGGGATGATCTACGTGCGGGGCCACGCGCTCGACTTCGACCACTGGGCCGAGCAGGGGGCCACCGGCTGGAGCTATGCCGACGTGCTGCCCTACTACAAGCGGCTGGAGAACTGGCACGACGGCGGCCACGGGGGCGATCCGTCCTGGCGCGGCGACGACGGTCCGCTCCACGTCACCCGCGGGGAGCGCGACAACCCGCTGACCAGGGCCTTCGTCGAGGCGGGCGCCCAGGCGGGATACGAACTCACGAGCGACTACAACGGCGCCAAGCAGGAGGGCTTCGGCCCTTACGACGCCACGATCTGGAAGGGGCGGCGCTGGTCCACCGCGTCGGCCTACCTCAAGCCGGCGCTGAAGCGCGACAACTGCACCCTGGTTCGGGCGCTGGCGCGCAAGGTGGTGATCGAGGAAGGCCGCGCGCGCGGCGTCGAGGTCACGCGCAAGGGGCAGGTGGAGGTGATCCGCGCCCGCGAGGAGGTGATCCTGGCGGCGTCGGCCATCAACTCTCCCAAGATGCTGATGCTGTCGGGGATAGGCCCGGCCGCGCACCTGGCCGAGCACGGGATCGACGTGGTCGCCGACCGCGCGGGCGTGGGCCAGAACCTGCAGGACCACCTGGAGCTCTATATCCAGCAGGAGGCGACGAAGCCCGTCAGCCTGTTCAAGTACTGGTCGCTGCTGGGCAAGGCGTATGTGGGGGCGAGGTGGCTCTTCACCCGCACGGGTCCCGGCGCGTCGAACCAGTTCGAGAGCGCGGGCTTCATCCGCTCGGCGGCGGGCGTGCGCTATCCGGACATCCAGTACCACTTCCTGCCGATCGCGGTGCGCTACGACGGGCAGACGGCGGCCGAGGGGCACGGGTTCCAGGCCCATGTCGGGCCGATGCGGTCGAAGTCGCGCGGCCATGTGCGCCTCGCGAGCGCCGACCCGGAGGCCAGCCCGGAGATCCTGTTCAACTACATGAGCCACCCCGACGACTGGGAGGAGTTCCGCACCTGCATCCGGCTCACGCGGGAGATCTTCGCCCAGGAGGCGTTCGACGAGTATCGCGGCAAGGAGATCCAGCCGGGCGCCGATGCGCAGTCCGACGCGGCGCTCGACGACTTCATCCGCGACGAGGTGGAGAGCGCCTATCACCCCTGCGGCACCTGCCGGATCGGAGCGGCGGACGACCCCCACGCGGTGGTGGACCCGGAATGCCGGGTGATCGGCGTGGACGGCCTGCGGGTGGCGGACAGCTCGATCTTTCCGCGCATTCCCAACGGCAACCTCAACGCGCCCTCCATCATGACGGGAGAGAAGGCGGCCGATCACATCCTCGGGAAGGGGATGCTGGCGCCCTCGAACGCGGAGCCGTGGATCCACCCCGATTGGGAAACGCGCCAGAGGTGAGTCCGCCGGAGGGGCAATGCCTTGGAGGCGCGGGGTTTTCCGGCCTTCCCGGCCCGGTCCTTGACGCGGGGCGGCCGAGATACGACATCGGGATGAATACGGACGAGCCCGGCCGGCGGCGAAGCGAACGCCGACGGGACGTGTTGACGCCGCCCGCGCCTTCTTAGAGAATGTGCGCGATTGACTGGGATGCGGTCCCTATGACGGATATTTCCGTCGCGGACGCCGCCCGCGCCGGCGTCCGATTCACGACAGACGGTCGGTGCGGATGCCCATCCGGTATTCCGCCCGCGCCCGCCGCCCGGACGAGACAGGGCGGACCGGACGCCGTTCGGGTTCGCACGGCGCAGCCGCCCGGGACCCGCGCGCATCCGGCCGCGACAAGAACAATGTAAAGGAGACTTCATGACGCGAATCGCCACAAGCCCCGCCGCCTGGTCGAACGAGGACGACCACTCCCTCGGTGCCGATATCGACGCCGAGACGTGCATGACCGAGGCCGCCGAAGCGGGCTTCGAAGGGGTCGAGGACGGCTACAAGTTCCCCGCCGACGCCGCCGAGCTTAAGACGGCCCTCGAGACCCACGGCCTGTCGCTGGCGGCGGTTTCCCACGGGCTGCGCCTGCTGGAGCGGTCGGTCGAGGAGGAGCGCGAGGCGATCCAGCCCACCATCGACAGAGCCAAGGCCGCGGGCGCCGACGTGGTGATCGTAAAGGAAGTCTCCAACGCCATCTTCGCCGACGCCGACACGCCGCTGTCGAAGAAGCCCGAGTTGACCTCCCAGGACTGGGACAGCTTCGGCCTGAAGCTCGAGCAGGTCGCGACCCATTGCGCCGACCAGGGCGTCACCTGCGTCTATCACCACTACATGGGCACGGTCGTGCAGACGCCCGACGAGATCGACCGGCTGATGATGGAGACGGGGCCGAACACCTACCTGCTGTTCGACACCGCCCAGTGCTATTTCGGCGGCGGCGACCCGGTGCAGCTCCTGACGCGCCACATGCCGCGGGTGAAGCACTTCCACGCCGGCAATATCCGCGTCAGCCCGATGGCCAAGGCCCGGATGAACGACGTGTCGCTGCCGCGCGCGGTGAAGATGGGCGTGTTCACGGTGCCCGGCGACCGCGACGGATCGGTGGACTTCAAGACCTGCCTCAACCTGCTGCAGGCCTCGAACTACGAGGGCTGGGTGGTCTGCGCCGCCGGCCAGGACCCGGTCGAGCGTGAGCCCAAGAAGTTCCAGGCCATGGGCGAGCGCGCCTTGCGCGACCTCGTCGGCGCCAAGGGCGTCGCCGCCTGATCCAGCGCCCGGCCGACGGGCCACAGGGCCGCGCCCCCGACCGGGGGGCGCGGCCTTTTTCGTGCGTGGGAGCGACCTTGGTCCAACCCGGGGGGCATCGCGAGGGCATTCCCTTCGCCCCGGGGGCGGTCTAGGATGCGGCCAAGCGATTGCCGCGTGCGTGTTTCCCCGGGGGCGCCGACCTTGAAAAGCCTGACCCCTGCCGGATGTGCCGGGCGACCGCGCCGGGCGGTTTTCGCGCTCGTGGCGCCGGCGCTGCTCGCGGCCTGCGGGGGGCCGCAATCGGCACTCGACACCGCCGGCAGCGATGCCGCGACCCTGTCGCACCTGTTCTACGTCATGCTGGCGGGCGCGGTGGTGCTGTGGCTGGCGATGAACGGGCTGATGCTGTGGGTCTGGCGGATCGACCCGCGCCCGATGCCGCCCCGCTATGCCCGGCGCCTGATCTTCGCGGGGGGGATCGTGTTCCCCACCGTGGTTCTGGCCGCGCTCCTGTCCTGGGGGCTGTCGATCATGCCCGACCAGCGCGCGCCGGGAGATGGGCTGAGGGTGGAAGTGACGGGCGAGCAATGGTGGTTCCGTGTCCATTACTGGCCCGAGGGCGCGACCGAGCCGGTGCGCTCGGCCAACGAGATCGTCCTGCCGGTCGGATCGCGCTCGGAGATCACGCTGGAGGCGGACCAGGTGATCCACTCGTTCTGGCTGCCATCGCTGGCGGGCAAGACCGACATGATCCCCGGCCGCACCAACCGCATGTCGATGGAGCCGACCGAGCCCGGCGAGTTCCGTGGCCAATGCGCCGAGTTCTGCGGCGACAGCCACGCCTGGATGGCCTTCACCGCGAAGACGATGATGCCCGAGGAGTTCGACGCCTGGCTCGCCGCCGAGACCGGCCCCGCCGCCCAACCCGAGGGCGCGCTGGCCGAGGCGGGGCGCGAGGCCTTCATGGCGCAAGGCTGCGGCGGGTGCCACGCGATACGGGGCACGCCCGCGCGCGGCCGCGTGGGGCCCGACCTGACGCACCTGGCCAGCCGCCTGAGCCTCGCCGCGGGCGCCCTGCCGATGACGCGCGCCGCGCTCGTGCGCTGGATCGAGGACCCCGCGGCGGTGAAGCCCGGCGCCAAGATGCCGGCCTACGACCACCTGGCGCCCGACACGATCGAGGCCATGGCCGCCTATCTGGAGGGGCTGGAATGACGCCGCCACGCCGGGCCACGGAGGGGGGCGCATGAGCGACGCGACACCCGACGACATCGCCCACCATTCGCGCCGCCGCGACGCCGACAAGTACGACGTGCGCCTCGCCAAGGGGACCTATCCGCCCACCGAGGAGATGCTGAACGCCCCCATCGACCCGGAGACGGCCAAGGCCCAGGCCGATCGGCTGCGCGAGGTCTGGGACGACCCGCCGGGCTGGCGCTACTGGTCGGCGGTGAACAACTCCGAGGTCGGCGTCTGGTACTCGATGACCGCCTTCGGCTTCATGCTGATCGCGGGCGGCCTTGCGCTGGTCATGCGCCTGCAGCTCGCCGTGCCGGACAACGACCTGATCTCGGCCGAGCGGTTCAACCAGTTCTTCACCATGCACGGCTCGGCGATGATGTTCCTCTTCGCCGTGCCGATGTTCGAGGCGGTGTCGATTCTGCTGCTGCCCGCGTTCCTGGGCGCGCGGGACATGCCGTTCCCGCGGCTTTCGGCCTACGGTTACTGGGCGTTCCTGATCGGCGGTATCTTCGTCATGGGCTCGCTCCTGTTCGGGGTCGGGCCGGAGGGGGGGTGGTTCATGTACCCGCCCCTGACCACGCTCGACGAGGGGGTGGGGCCCGACATCTGGCTTCTGGGCCTGTCGTTCATCGAGGTGGCCTCCATCGCCGCGGCGGTGGAGCTGATCGTGGGTACGATCAAGTGCCGTCCGCCGGGGATGCGGATCAACCTGATGCCGCTCTATGCCTGGTACGTGCTGGTGGTGGGGGCGATGATCCTGTTCGCCTTCCCGCCGCTCATCGCGGGCGACTTCCTGTTCGAGATGCAGCGCAGTTTCGACTGGCCGTTCTTCGACCCCGAGCGGGGGGGCGACCCGCTCCTGTGGCAGCACCTGTTCTGGATCTTCGGGCACCCGGAGGTCTACATCATCTTCCTGCCCTCCATCGCGGTGGCGGCCATGGTCGTGCCGGCCGCCGCCCAGCGACCGATGGTGGGCTACAACTGGATCGTGCTCTCGGCGGTGGGGACGGGGTTCCTCTCCTTCGGGCTGTGGGTGCACCACATGTTCACGACCGGACTGCCCTCCATTTCCCTGGGGTTCTTCTCGGCCGCCTCGGAGGCAGTTGTGATTCCCACCGGCGTGCAGCTCTTCGCCTTCGTGGCCACGCTGATGGCGGGCCGGGTGAAGATGATCCTGCCGATGCTGTGGATCGCGGGGGCGCTGGCGATCTTCACTGCCGGGGGGCTGACGGGGGTGATGGTGGCCCTCGCCCCGTTCGACTGGCAGGCGCATGACAGCTACTTCGTCGTGGCGCACCTGCACTACACCCTGTTCGGCGGCATGGTCTTTCCGCTGATCGGGGGGATCTACTTCTTCTATCCCTTCATCCGGAAGCAGAAGATGTCCGACAGGTTGGGGCGGATCAGCTTCTGGCTGACCTTCACGGGCTTCAACATCTGCTTCCTGCCCATGCACCTGACGGGGCTCTTGGGCATGCCCCGGCGCGTCTATACCTACCCGGCCGGGGTGGGCTGGGACACGCTCAACATGATCTCGACCCTGGGCAGCTTCGTCGTGGCGGCGGGCATCCTCGTCTTTGCCTGGGACCTGGTGCGGCCCAAGGGCAAGCTGATGGAGGAGCGCAACCCGTGGAACGCGGGCAGCCTCATGTGGGCCCACGACATCCCCGACCAGTTCTGGGGCGTGCGCTCGATCCCCTACGTCACCTCGCGCAACCCGTTGTGGGACCAGCCGGGCATCGTCGAGCGGATGGATGCGGGGGGCTATTACCTGCCCGACGCCCAGGAGGGCCTGCGCGAGACCATCATCACCTCGGCCATCGACGCGCGCCCGCAGCTCGTCGCGCGGGTCACGGGGCCTGCCTGGGTCACGGTCTGGGCGGCGGTGTTCACCGGGGGGGCGTTCATCTTCCCCACCTTCCACTGGTATCCGCCCGCGGTCGTCTGCGCGGTGCTGGCCGTGGGATGCGTGTGCTACTGGCTCTGGACCTCCACCGCGCTCATCCCCGAGGCGCCCGAGAAGGACGTGGGGCTGGGCCTGACCCTGCCTACCTATGTCTCGGGGCCCTCGGCGCCGGGCTGGTGGGGGGTGTTCATCACCATGCTGGGCGACATGACGGCCTTCGCCTCCCTCGTCTTCGGCATGTTCTTCTACTGGACGGCGGACGCGGATTTCCCGCCGCCCCTGGCCGAACACGCCAGCGGGGCCTGGGTGCTGGCCTCGGCGCTCCTGTTCACGGCCGGCTGGGCCGCGACGCGCGCGGCGCGCAAGCTCAACCGGCTGGAGCGGATCGGGCAGGCACGCGCGGCCCTGGGCGGTGGCGCGGCGCTGGGCATATCGGGCGCGGCGGCGCTGATCGCGTCGGTCATGGGGCTCGACCCCACCTCCCACGTCTATCCCGCCATGCTTTGGGCGCTGGCGGTCTGGACGGCGGTGCATACGCTGGGCGGCGTGATCATGCAGCTCTACTGCCTGGCGGGGTCGATCTGGGGCAAGGTCCTGCCCCATTACGACGCGCCCGTCTGGAACACCTGCCTCTACTGGCACTTCCTGCTGATCACGGCGCTGGTCTCGGCGCTGCTGGTCGGCGTCGTCCCGGGGGTGCTGTGATGCCCACGCGCCCGGTCGAGGACCTGCCCCGCCACCGCAACCTGTTCCTGATGGTCGCGGCCCCCACGATCTGGGCGGTGCATTTCGTGGCCGCCTACGCCACCACCGCGATCTGGTGCGAGAAGGTCGGCGCGGACACCGCCGGGCTGACCTGGCTCGTCACCGGCTACACCGTCGCGGCCGAGGCGCTGATCGCCTGGTTCGGCGTCTCCATGTGGCGGCAGTGGGACTACATGGACGATCAGGACTACATCCACGACGGCGCCACCGACGAGGACCGGCGCGAGTTCCTGGGCCATGCGGGCTTCATGCTGGCCTGCCTGAGCTTCGTGGCGGTGATCTTCACCACGATGCCGGTCTGGCTGATCGGGAGCTGCGCGTGAGCCGCGCGGCCCTGGGCCTGGGCTTGGGCCTCGGGCTTCTGGCCTTCGCCTGGGCCGCGCCGCTGGAGCGCTGGGCGGGCCCGTTCCCGGCCCACATGCTGCGCCACATGGTCCTGGTGGCGCTGGCCCCGCCGCTCCTGCTGGCGGGTCTGCCGGGCCTCCGGGCCTTCGGTGCGCTGCCCGTGGCGCTGGCCGCCGCCCTGGAGTTCGTCGTGGTCTGGGGCTGGCACGTGCCCGCCCTGCACGAGGCGGCCTATTTCTCGACACCCGTCTTCGTGGCCGAGCAGGCCAGCTTCCTCCTCGCGGGCCTCGTCGTCTGGGCGGCCGCCCTGTCGGTCCCGCGCCTCGCGGGGGCAGGGGGGATGCTCCTGACATCCATGCACATGACGCTCCTCGGCGCCCTCCTGATCCTCGCGCCGCGGGCGCTCTACGCCTATTGCGGCCTCTCCCAGCAGCAGGTGGGCGGCATGATCATGCTGGCCCTCGGTACTCCTGCCTACCTGGCCGCGGGCCTGTGGCTCACGTCCCGCGCCCTCGACGGGGAGGCACCGGCGTGACCCGCCCTCTCACCCTTTGCCGAAATACCCCGGGGGAGTCGCGGCACCGCCGCGACGGGGGCGGCGCCCCCCGCACCGCTGCCGCAGGAGATGCCGGATGACCCGACCGGACCGCCGTTCCGTCCTCCTCACCCTGGCCGTGCTCGCCGGGCTCGGCCTCGCAGCCGCGGGGGCCGTCGTGGGCTTCGGCCTCTACAACGTCTCGGCGCGGCTGGGGCACCTGCCCGGGGTGTCGTGGGTGCTGCACGCCACGTTCCGCAACTCCGTCGCGCTCCGGTCCCCGTCCGAGGCGGAGGTACCGGACCTGACGGATGCCATGGCCGCACTCGGCGCGCGCCACTACGACGCGGCCTGCCGGGTGTGCCATTCGGCCCCGGGGCAGGAGAAGACGGCGACAATGCGCATGATGGTGCCCGAGCCTCCCCACATCACCGAGGCGGTCGCCCACTGGCGCCCCGCGGAGCTGCACTGGATCGTGGACGAGGGCGTCAAGATGTCGGGCATGCCCTACTGGCCCGCCGACCGCGACGCGGAGGTATGGCCGGTGGTGGCGTTCCTCGCGCGCGTGCAGGACGGCATGTCGGGGCCCGACTACGAGCGCCTCGCCCGCAGCGGGGAGGCCGGCCCGCGCGGCTTCGCCTACTGCGCCACCTGCCACGGCGAGACGGGCGCGTCGGGCAACCCCCACATCCCCCGGCTCGACATCCTGAGCGAGACCTACATGACCCTGTCCCTGCAGGCCTACCTGACGGGGGAGCGCGACAGCGGCTACATGGAGCACGCCGCCTCGGAGGTGCCCGAGGCGGAACTGGCGCAATACGCCGCCCGCTTCGCCCGTGCGGTGCCCGAGGGCGAGGCGGGGCCGCCCACCTCGCTCGCCGCGCGGGGCGAGCGGCTGGCGATGGAGGGAGCGCCCGGCTCGGACGTGCCCGCCTGCGCGGCGTGCCACGGCCCCTGGCCCGAGGCCCTCGACCCGGCCTACCCCTCCCTCAGCGGCCAGTATCGCCCCTATCTGGAAGCGCAGCTCAAGTTGTGGCGGCAGGGCGCGCGCGGCGGCACCCGGGTGGCGGGCCTGATGCACCAGGCGGCGAAGCGGCTTACGGACGACGAGATCGCGGCGCTGGCGGCCTGGTACGCCGCGCGCAGGCCTGCCGCCCTGGAGGCGCGGCCCGGTGACGCAGCCGCAATCGTGAACGAAAATTAGGCTCGCGGGGCTTCCCCCTGCCAGAAACTACGTCATTATGGCGGGACTGAGATATTCTGAGACAGTAGCCAGTTAGCGAGGTCTTCCGGTCATGAGCGACAGCTCCCTTTCCCGCCGCCAGATGCTTCTGGGCACCGCGTTCGCGGGGGCAGCGGCCGCCACGGCCGACGCCGCCGGGAGCGAGGGCACGCCCGCAAAGGCCGTTCCGCACGACCCCCGCAAGCTGGTCCTGCCCGACAATTCCCATACCCGCACCTACTACGCGCTGGCGCGCGACTGAGGAGGAGCCGATGCTGAAGCGCAAATCCACCCGCACGACCCGGTCGCGCGGCGCCGCCGCCCACGCCGCGACCGAGGCCCGCCCCGCGGGCCTGTCGCGCCGGGGCTTCCTGCAAAGTTCCGGCGTCGCCGGGCTGGGCCTTGCCGCGATGTCGGGCGCGCCGCGTACCGCGAAGGCGCAGGTCACCGCCCGCGAGGCGGCGGACCTGCCCGAGTTCAAGAAGACCGTCTGCCAGTTCTGCTCGGTGGGCTGTTCGATCTGGGCCGAGGTCGAGAACGGCGTCTGGGTGGGCCAGGAGCCCGCCTTCGAGAGCCCGATCAACCAGGGCACTCACTGCGCCAAGGGCGCGGCCATGCGCGAGATCTCCATGGGCGAGCGCCGGCTCAAGTACCCGATGAAGCGGGTCGCCGGCGAATGGACCCGGATCACGTGGGACCAGGCGATCTCGGAGATCAGCGAGAAGCTCGTGGACATCCGCGAGGAATACGGCCCCGACTCGGCCTACTGGCTCGGATCGGCCAAGTTCTCCAACGAGCAGGCCTACCTGTTCCGCAAGTTCGCGGCCTTCTGGGGGACGAACAACGTCGACCACCAGGCGCGGATCTGCCACTCGACCACCGTCGCGGGCGTGGCCAACTCGTTCGGCTACGGCGCGATGACGAACACGTTCAACGACATCCGCAACGCCAAGTCGATGATCATCATAGGCGGCAACCCGGCCGAGGCGCACCCCGTCTCGATGCTGCACGTGCTCGCCGCGCGCGAGAACGGCTGCAAGATGGTGGTCGTGGACCCCCGCTTCTCCCGCACCGCGGCCCATTCGGACGAGTATGTCCGCATCCGCCCGGGCTCGGATATCGGGTTCCTCTGGGGGCTGGTGCGCGAGATCTTCGCGAACGGCTGGGAGGACAAGGAATACCTCGAGCAGCGGGTCTGGAGCATCGATTCGGTGCGCGAGGAGGTCGAGAAGTGGACGCCAGAGGAGGTCGAGCACGTCTGCGGCATCCCCGCCGAGCAGACCCGCCGCGTGGCGCGCACGCTCGCCGAGAACCGCCCCGGCACGCTGGTGTGGTGCATGGGCCTGACCCAGCACACGATCGGGTCGTCCAACACCCGCGCCGCGTCGATCCTGCAGCTCGTGCTGGGCAATATCGGCAAGGTGGGCGGAGGCGCCAACATCTTCCGCGGCCATGACAACGTGCAGGGCGCCACCGACCTGGGCGTCGCCGTCGATTCGCTGCCGGCCTATTACGGTCTGAGCGAGGGAGCCTGGAACCACTGGTGCCGGGTCTGGGACGTGGATTACGCCTCCATGCGCGACCGCTTCGCCTCCCAGGAGCTGATGGAGGCGGCGGGCATGCCCCTGAGCCGCTACATGGATGCGATCACCGAGGAGACCGAGGACCTTGACCAGCCGAACCCGGTCAAGGCGATGATGTTCTGGGGCCACGCCGCGAACTCGATCGCGCGGGGGCCCGACCAGATGAAGGCGCTCGATTCGGTCGATCTGCTCTGCGTGATCGACCCGCACCCGACCCAGGTCGCGATCATGACCAACAAGCAGGACAACGTGTACCTGCTGCCCGCGGCCACCACGGCCGAGTGCGACGGGTCGGTGACCAACTCCAACCGCTCCGTGCAATGGCGCGACAAGGTGTTCGAGCCCCTCTTCGAGGCGAAGACCGACTACGAGATCACCTACCGCTTCGCCGAGGCGTTGGGCTTCGCCGACGAGATGTTCAAGCATATCGAGGTGGCGGAGAAGAATCCGCAGGCGGAGTCGATCCTGCGCGAGATCAATCGCGGCACCTGGACGATCGGCTATACCTCGCAGAGCCCCGAGAAGCTCAAGGCCCACATGAAGAACCAGGAGCTCTTCGACGGCAAGACGCTCATGGGTAAGCCGGGCACCGAGTTCGAGGGCCAGTACTTCTGCCTGCCCTGGCCTGCCTGGGGCACGCCCGAGCAGAACCACCCCGGCTCGCCGATCCTCTACAACACCGATCTCAGCGTGGCCGAGGGCGGCCTGCCGTTCCGCGCCCGCTGGGGGGTCGAGCACGAAGGCTCGAACCTGCTGGCCGAGGACAGCTTCAGCAAGGATTCGGAGATCGAGGACGGCTATCCCGAGATCACCCTGGGCATGATCCAGGCGCTGGGATGGGAGGGCGAGTTGACGGCCAAGGAGCGGCTGATGATCGCCATGGTCGGCGCCGACCTCTTCACCTGGGACCTGTTCGAGATTTCGGAGGAGGACGCGCAGGGCCGGATCGACAACCTGACCCTCGACAGCCTCCGCGACCGGGCCGGCACGGACCAGAACGACGTGGACGGGTCGTGGCAGGGCGGACAGGGCGGCCGCGCCAAGGAGTCGGACCAGACCCTGTCGGCCGAGTTGCAGGACTATCCCGAGATCGCCCGGCGGGCGATCCAGGCCTACCTGTCGAGCCAGGAGGACTCCGACGAGGGAGCGATCCTGCCCATCCAGGAGAAGATCCGCCGCGTGAACTGGAAGACCGACCTGTCGGGCGGCCTGCAGCGGGTGGCGATCAAGCATGGGCTCGCGCCCTACGGCAACGGCAAGGCGCGCGCCGTGGTCTGGAACTTCCCCGACCCGGTGCCGCTGCATCGCGAGCCGCTCTACACGCCGCGACGCGACCTGCTGCCGAAATACGCCACCTACGACGACCGTCGCCTGTGGCGCCTGCCGGTGCGCTATGCCTCGATCCAGGAGCAGGACTTCTCGAGCGATTTCCCGATGATCCTGACCTCCGGGCGCCTCGTGGAATACGAGGGCGGCGGTGACGAGACCCGGTCCAACAAGTGGCTCGCGGAGTTCCAGCAAGAGATGTTCGCCGAGGTGAACCCCGCCGACGCCGGCACCGCAGGGATCGCGGACGGCGACATGATCTGGGTCGAGACACCGGAAGCGCGGGTGCGCGTGGCCGCCATGGTCACGCCGCGCGTGGGGCCGGGAACGATCTTCATGCCGTTCCACTTCGCCGGCTTCTTCCAGGGCGAGGACCTGACGGATCGCTATCCGCAAGGGACCGTGCCGGTGGTCGCGGGCGAGGCCGTCAACACCGCCTGGACCTACGGCTACGACGTCGTCACCCAGATGCAGGAAACGAAAGCCACCCTCTGCCGCATCGCGACGGCATAAGGAGAGCAAAATGGCACGAGTGAAATTCCTCTGCGACACGGACCGCTGTATCGAGTGCAATGCCTGCTCGACATCGTGCAAGAACGAGCACGAGGTGCCCTGGGGCATGGTGCGGCGGCGCGTGGTCACCATCAACGACGGGCATCCGGGCGAGAAGTCCATCGCGATCTCGTGCATGCACTGCACGGACGCGCCCTGCGTCGCGGTCTGCCCGGTCTCGACGCTCTACCAGACCGACATAGGGGTGGTCCTGCACGACAAGGACACCTGCATCGGCTGCGGCTACTGCTTCTACGCCTGCCCGTTCGGGGCGCCGCAGTTCCCGCGCGCGACCCTGTTCGGCTCGCGCGGCGTGATGGACAAGTGCACCTACTGCGCCGGCGGGCCCGAGGAGAACGGCTCCCAGGCGGAGTTCGAGAAGTATGGCCGCAACCGGATCGCGGAGGGCAAGCTGCCGATCTGCGCCGAGGTCTGTTCCACCCGGGCGCTGCTCGCCGGCGACGGCGAGGTGATCGGAGAAATCTACCGCGAGCGGGTGCTGGCGCGCGGCTTCGGCTCCGGCGCCTGGGGCTGGAAGACGGCCTATTACCCCGAGGAGGCGTGAGATGACCGACGCGACCCATGGCTCCCCCGCCTCGGGCGGCTCCGGCCGCCAGAGCTTTGCCGCGTACCGCATCGCCGGGGCCGTGGCTGCGGTGATCCTGCTGGCCCTGCTGGCGATCCAGGTCTTCGAGATCTTCGACGGCGACAACCATACCGTGCCGGAGGTGCGCTGGGGCGTGCCGCCGGTCTCGGGCGAGCAGACGGGAGATTCGTCGCTCGTGGCTTCAAGCATCCTGCGCGAGCGGGCCACGCTCCAGGGGCCGCGGGCCGAGTTCGGCCCGTCGCCGAACGCGCAGCGAACCTTCCAGGTGGGCAGCGAGACGCAACTGGTGGAAGAGCCCATCGCGGACCCCGATCCGTTCCTGACGCAGGAATGGTCGAACCCGTCCGACGAGGAACTGGCGATGATCCGCGGCACCGACCGGGTGGAGGGTGTCTCGTCCCTGCCCTACACGGGGGCGGAGGTCTTTGAGCGGCCCTTCGCGCGCGACTGGCGGCTGGGCCTGGCGGATTTTGCGACCCATCTGGGCGCGCTGGCAATCTTGGGCTTTGCTTTTCTTCTGGCGCTGATGCTCGCCCTCCGGGGACGGATGCCGATCGTGCGCGGCAAGTCGGAGCGCAAGGTCCAGCGGTTCGGCCTGATCGAGCGCACGACTCACTGGATGACGTCCGTCAGCTTCCTGATGCTGGCACTGACGGGGATCGTGATCGCCTATGGCGATACGCTGATCCTGCCCTTCGGCGATGGCGTGCTGGGCCAGACGGGCTGGCTGGCGACCTGGGGACACATGATGTTTTTCCCGCCCTTCGCGATCGGGATCCTGGCGATGTTCGTCCTGTGGGTCCGCCACAACCTGCCCTCCAAGCTGGACCTCAACTGGCTGGCCAAGGGCGGAGGCATATTCTCCGACGATGTCCATCCTTCGGCGCGCAAGTTCAATGCGGGCCAGAAGCTGATCTTCTGGTCGGTGATCCTTGGCGGCGGGCTTCTGGTGCTGACGGGCATGCTTCTGATGTTCCCGTTCTGGATCCTGTCGATCAATGCGATGGGCTGGGTGATGCTGGCCCACGCGGTGGTCGCAGTGCTGATGATTGCGGTGATCCTGGGCCATATCTACATTGGATCGGTGGGGATGCAGGGCGCGTTCTGGGCCATGTGGACGGGCAAGGTGGACCGCAACTGGGCCGCCGAGCACCATGACCTGTGGCTCGAGGAGATCGACGGAAAGAAAGGGGCGGCGCGATGACCAGTTTCCTGACGGGGAGCGTCGTGGCGGTCGTGCTCGCCGTGGCGATGTACGCTGCGATGACGACCCTCTACGTGCCGACGGAGGCGCGTTACGCGGGCGACAATCTCCACCTGACGGAGGAGCTTGTCGAGGCCGAGGTCACGCCCGAATGACATCGCCGCGGCCGGGAGATCCGGCCGCGGATGTCAGCCGCCGCAGAGGCGCTTGATCGCTTCGGCATGGCCCTCCGGCGCGCCGAGCACGTCCGCCGCGAGGGTTTCCGCCTCCGTGCCTGGCTCCTCAGCGACCCTGTCCACGAGGCCCATGGTTAAGGCCTCGTGGGCATCGATCCGGGCCCCCGCCATGAGGATCAGCTTCGCCCGCGCCGGGCCGACGAGGGCCGCTAGGCGGCCCGGATCGGACGGTTGGGGAAGGTGGCCAAGCTTCATCACGGGGTAGAAGATCCGCGCGGCCGGCACCGCCACGCGCAGGTCGGCGGCCAGTACCATGCCCAGCGCCCCGCCCGCCGCGCTGCCGTTCAGCGCCGCGATGGACAGGCCGGGGAACGCCGCGATGGCGGCCGAGACCTCCTCCCACAGGGGCGATGTGGCGAGGCCGCGGCCCACGGCCTCGAGGTCGGCCCCGGCGGAGAAGACCCGCCCCGCCCCGGTCAGGACGAGGACGCGTGCCGATCCGGCCTCGAGCGTCGCGTCGCGGACGGCTTCGAGCATGGGGCCGGTCAGGGCGTTGGCCTTGTCGGGGCGGTCGAGGACGATCCGGCAGATGCCGCCCGTGGAGGTGACGCGGACGGACACCGCTCAGTCGATCAGGCCGACGGCGCGGCGCACGTCCTCGTCGCGCAGGGACACCTCGGTGCCCAGCCGGTCGTCTCCGGCCGGGCCGGCGAGCCAGGCGAGGGCCTTCGCGGCCCAGTCGGGGGGGATGTGGTCGGACCAGTCGAGTTGGCTGATCGGGTTGATGCCGGAAGACTTGATCTCCTTTTGCATCTCGGTGGCGACGGTGCCCGGCGACAGGCCGATGGCCCGGATGCCGCGGTCGCGCGCCTCCTCGTCGGCCACGCGCGTGAGCATCGCCGCACCGGCCTTGGCGGCGCAGTACTGGGACCAGCCCTCCACCGGCTTGGAGGCGGCGCCGGAGGAGATGGTCAGGATCGTGCCGCCGCCCTGGTCGATCATGCGCGGCATCGCGGCCCGCATCCCGTGGTAGACGCCCTTGAGATTGGTGTCGATCGCGTGGCCCCAGGCGTCGGGGTCGGTGTCTGCCAGGTGGCCGATGGGGGCGATGACGCCGGCATTGTTGATCAGCACGTCGAGCCGGCCGAACGTCTCGACCGTGGCGTCGACGGCGGCGCGCACCTCCCAGAAGCGGGTGATGTCGCAGGGGATCGCGAGAGCCCGGTCGGCGCCGATCTCGCCCGCGATCCCGGCGATGTCGTCGCGGCTGCGCGCCACGAGGGCGACGCGCGCGCCCCGGTCCGCGAATTCGCGCGCGGCGGCGGCCCCGATCCCGCGGCTCGCCCCCGTCACCAGCACCACCTTGTCGGTCATCGCATCCATGTCGTGCCCCTTCGATAGATCGCGCCGACCCTAGGGCGGGAGCGGGGCCGAGCCAAGCGCCCTTGACGCGCGGACGGGCCTGTCACACCGTCGCCGCGATCCCGACATGGACGAGGTTTCCCCGATGCGCTCGATCTCGACATTCGCGCTGGTCCTGGCCGGCACGGCCGCCTCGGCCGACATCGCCCCGGACGACCTTTGGCAGCGATGGACCACCGGTGCCGGGGCGATCTCGGTCGTGGAGGGTACCGCGCGGGAGGAGGACGGAACGCTCGTGGTCGAGGGCGCGGTGCTGCGGCTGGGCCGCGGCGAGACCGCGCCCCGGCTCGCCGCATCGACCCTGCGCCTGGTGCCGGTGGAAGGAACGACGCGCATCGTCCCGCCCGAAAGCTGGACGGTGACGGGCGGCGAGGGTGTCGAGGCACGGGTGACCGCGCCAGAGCTGGACCTCGTGGTGGGCGGCGCGCCGGACGCACCGGTCTATCGCGTGGAGGAGGCGGCCCTGGGGGCGACCGCCACCGTGTCGGACGCAGGCTCTTCCACGGGGTTGACCCTGACGGCCGAAGACCTGCTGGCCGAGATAGACCCGGCCACCGGGCTGGGGCTCACTGCGGCGGCGCTCGACCTGCGCGCCGTGCCCGCCGCCGACGCGCCGGAGAGCGTGAGCGTCGCCTACGAGGGGCTGCACCTGTCGTTCGAGGGGCCGCTCGCCGCATTCTCGGCCCCTGCGACCGAGGGAGTGCCCTTTGCCATGTCGCTCGAGGCGGAGGCCGGCCGGCACGTGGCGTCCGCCGTCTCGGACCAGACCGGCCCGATCACGGCAACGGTGGCGTCGGGCCCCGTGCGAACCTCGGTGTCGTCGTCTGAGGTGCGCGTGGACGCCCTGAGCTCGATGTCGGGGGTGACGCTGACGGCGGAGGGGCCTGCGCTGCCGCTGACCGATGCCCGCGTGGAGATCGCGGCCCTGAGCCTGGGCGTATCGAGCCCCGCCGCGCCCGTGGAGGGGCCGGAGCCGGTCTCCGTCGATCTCGGTCTGGCGGGGGTGTCGCCGGGCGAGCAGATCTGGCAGCTCTTCGATCCCGAGGGCGCGTTGCCGCGCGACCCCGCGGAGCTGCGCCTGTCGGCGTCGGGCGTCCTGTCGTGGGACATGGCGGCCGATCCGCCCGCTCCCGCGCTGGAGCGCGCGCAGCTCGAGACCCTGCGCCTGTCGGCGCTGGGTGCCGCGCTGACCGGGCAGGGGGGCGTGCAGTTCAACCCGCCCGCGACGCCGGGCACGCCGGGCCGGCCGCTGGGCGCGCTGGGCTTCACGCTGGAGGGGGCGAACGCGCTCCTCGACCGGCTGTCTGGCCTGTCCTCGGTGCCGCAGGGGCAGCTTTTGGGCCTGCGGATGGGGCTGGGCCTGTTCACCCGCCCCGGCGAGGGGGAGGACACCGTGACGACCGAGATCGAGTTCGCCCCGGACGGGGCGATCGTCGTCAACGGGACGATGATCGGCCGCCAGCCGTGAGGGCAGCGGCCTCTGCCTCGGCACGGAGCCGCTCCATGGCGCGCACCAGCGTTGCCTCGGCGCGGGAGTCGACGAGCCGTCCGGAGGCGTCGAAGGCCTCCTTCGCGGCGGGAAGCAGCATCTCGGGGCCCGCGGAGAAGCGCGGACGGAACGGGGTGAGCGCCCAGCGCAGGGCATAGGCGGCCCGCGCGCCGCCGGAACGGCCGTTGGCCGCCGCCATGACTGCGACCGGCTTGTCCTCCCAGGGGCTGCCCTCGGTCCGGCTGATCCAGTCGAGCGCGTTCTTCAGCACGCCGGACAAGGACTGATTGTATTCAGGGGTCGAGACCGCGATGGCGGAGGCCTCCGAGACCGCGCGCGCCAGGTCCTGCACGGCGTCCGGGATGCCCTGCTCGGTCTGCAGGTCGGCGTCGTAGAGGGGCAGGCGCAGGTCGGCCATGCGGACCGGTCCGCCGAAATGGCGCGCCGCCTCCGTCAGGAGGCATGTGTTCGTCGACCCGCGGCGCAGCGAGCCGGAGATGCAAAGGAGCATGAGCTTTCCCGGACCGGTGTCCGTCGTGGCGTGGCACGGCGCGCGGATATTGGCAATCGCCGTGGCGTCACGGGAAACGCGGGCGGCGGCGATGACGTTCTGTTACTGTCAAGAAATCGTTTGCGGATTGTTGTGCCTTTTTCACGTTTCACGCGGCATTCTCGTCTCATGGAATACGGCTCCCGATACGACCGGGCCGAACGTCTGTCGGACGCGGCCCTTCACATCCTCGGCCTCGCGCTCGCATTGGCCGCGGTGCCGGTGCTCGTGCTGCTCTGTGTCGCCCGCCGTGGCGACATGGCCAGCGTTGCCGCCGTCACGGTCTATGGCGCGAGCCTGCTGGCGATGCTGGGCTGTTCGGCGATCTACAACATGACCCGGCCGGGACCGATGACGCCGATCCTGAAGCGGATGGACCACACCGCGATCTACATCAAGATCGCGGGCAGCTACACGCCGCTCGTGGCCCTGACGGGCGTGGGCGGCCCCACGCTCCTGCTCGGCGTCTGGCTGGTCGCGGCGGGGGGGGCGTCGCTCAAGATCGTGGCGCCGGACCGACTGCGCTGGCTCGGGCTGGTCCTCTATGTCGGCATGGGGTGGATCGGGTTGTTCCTGGGCCAGGACATGCTGGCCGCGCTGACGCCGGAGGCGCGGACGCTGGTGATAGTGGCCGGCGCGCTCTACTCGATCGGGGTGCCGTTCTTCCTGTGGACGTCGCTGCCCTTCCACCGCACGATCTGGCACGGCTTCGTCTTCACCGCGAGCGGGGTCCTCTATGCCGCGATGTGGCTCGAGGTGGTCCGCGTCATCGACGAGGTGCCGATCGCGCTGGGCTGATGGGGGTGCGGCGGTTAGGTCGCGGAAACCCTGCACATTGTCGCCTGTTGGGGGCGACACCATCGAGGATGATCGCGATGAAGAACGACGACGAAGACCGCAAGAAATCCGATTACGGCCCGAGCGGCGCCGAGGATCGCGGCACGGGCAAGACCAAGTACGACAAGCCCGCCCGCCCCGAGGACGACACCGCCACGGACGAGCGTCGCGACAAGCCGATCCGCGGCCCCGAGCCCTGGGACGGGGAGTGACCGCCGCTTAGAGGCGGACGGACCAGGACCTACGCCGCGAACGGGCCGGATAACCTGTGGACAAGGGCGCGCGCCGGACCGAGATGTGTCGGGCGCGCGTTGACACCGGGGCGCACGCCGCGGATGATTCCCGCGTCACGTGTCGGACCCGGGACCAGATGCATTTCACGCGGCTCAGGCTGAACGGCTTCAAATCCTTCGTCGATCCCACGGACCTCGTGATCCGCGAGGGTCTGACGGGAGTGGTCGGCCCGAACGGTTGTGGCAAGTCGAACCTCCTGGAGGCGCTGCGCTGGGTCATGGGCGAAAGCCGCCCGACCGCCATGCGCGGTGGCGGCATGGAGGACGTGATCTTCGCGGGCACCTCGACCCGGCCGGCGAAGAACTTCGCCGAGGTGGCGCTGTCGGTCGATACCCGGAACTCCAGCGTGCCTCCTGCCTTCGAGGCCGGGGAGGCGATCGAGATCGTGCGCCGCATCACCCGGGACGCAGGCTCGGCCTACAAGGCGCAGGGCCGCGACGTGCGTGCGCGCGACGTTCAGATGCTGTTCGCCGACGCGTCCACCGGCGCCCATTCGCCGGCGCTGGTGCGTCAGGGTCAGATCTCCGAGTTGATCCATGCCAAGCCGAAGAACCGCCGGCGCATCCTCGAGGATGCGGCGGGGATCGCGGGGCTCTATCAGCGGCGCCACGAGGCGGAGCTGAAGCTGAAAGGGGCCGAGCAGAACCTCGCGAGGCTCGACGACACGGTCGAGGCGTTGGCCCAGCAACTGGCGCAGCTTGCCCGCCAGGCGAAGCAGGCCGCCATCTATCGGGAGGTGGCCGAGCGTCTGCGGGAAGCGGAAGGCGTGCTGTTGTTTCGCCGCTGGAGCGAGGCGGCCGATGGCGCGACCGCGGCCTCGGCCGCCCTGCGCGACCGGGGTGCTGCGACCTCGGAGGCGGAACGGAAGGCCGCGCGCGCCGTCGCGGCACGACAGGCGGTGGAGGCGCGGCTGCCCGACCTTCGCGAGGAGGATTCCATCGCCTCCGCCCTGGTCCAAAGGCTGGAGGTCGAGGCCGCGGGGTTGTCCGACCGGGCACGCCAGGCGGAACAGTTGATCGAGCGGCTTGCGGGGCGCCTCCGTCAGCTCGACCGAGACGGCGAGCGGGAGGCGGCGCTGAATGCCGACGCAGACGACAGCATCGCCCGGCTGGAGGCCGAACTGGCCGAGATCCGTGCGGCGGAAGAAGCCCAGGACGGCCGCCTGGAGGCTGCACGAGATGCGGCGCGCGAGGCCGACGCGGTCCTGTCGGAGCGGGAGGGCGCCTTGGCCGAGGCGACCGAAGGTGTCGCCCGGCTGGCCGCGCAGCATCAGTCGGCGGATCGGGCCGTTGCCGAGGCTGAGAAGGCCCGCGCCCGTGCCGCCACCGCCGCGCGGGAGGCGGAAACCGCCGTCGAACGCTCCGAGGGCGCGCTGGCCGAGGCGACCGACCGCGTGGCACGGGCGGGGGAGGACCGCGCGGCGGCGGTTCGGGCGGCGCGGACGGCCGAGGCGGACCTGACCGCCGCCGAGGAGGCGCGCGGGGCGGCGCAGGCGGAGGAAGCCGAGGCACGCGCCGCGATGTCCGAGGCGGCCGGGGGGCTGGGCGCGCTGACGGCCGAGCACAGGGCGTTGGCCGGGTTGCTGTCCCGCGACGAGGAGGTGGGCGAGACCCTGATGGACCGCGTTCGCGTGGCGGACGGGTTCGAGGCGGCGCTGGGCGCATCCCTGGCCGACGAGCTGCGCGCGCCCGTGGGCGGAGACGGGACCGGCTGGGCCGAGTTGCCGGCGCAGGACGAATTGCCCGCCCCGTTGCCGGGCGACGCCGAGCCGCTGTCGGAGCATGTGACGGCGCCGGCTTTCCTGTCGCGGCGGCTGGTGCGGGTCGGCGTGGTCGATCCCGAAGCGGGGGACGCGTTGCAGCCGCGCCTGCGTCCGGGCCAGCGCCTGGTGAGCCGGGCGGGCCATCTGTGGCGCTGGGATGGCTATCGGGGCGTCCCGGCCGACGCGCCGTCGGAGGCGGCGCTGCGACTGGAGCAG
Organism: uncultured Paracoccaceae bacterium; assembly: GCA_947500825.1. Lineage (GTDB taxonomy): Bacteria > Pseudomonadota > Alphaproteobacteria > Rhodobacterales > Rhodobacteraceae > Palleronia. Next base: position 110,302 of record CANMTR010000010.1, read on the forward strand.
AGGAACCGCGCAGAGGCCCTGGAGCGCCGGATCGCGGAGGCCGAGGCGCATGCGGAGGAGGCCGCGTCGCGGCATCGCGAGGCCGAAACGCGGCTGACCGAGCTGTCGGCGGCGGATCGGGCGGCGCGGGAGGCCCGGCGCGCGGCCGACCGGGCGGTGAGCGAGATCGACCGTGCAATGTCGCGCGCCGAGGCGGACCGCGACCTGGCCGCCGGTCGGCGCGAGACCGCCCGCGATGCCGTGGGCCGACACGACGAGGAGGCCGCGGGGGCCGAACGGCGGTTGGGCGAGGCGCGGACCGCGCGCGACGCACTGGACGACGTGGAGGCCGCGCGAGCCCGGGCCGAGGACGTGAAGACCAATGTCGAGGCGGCGCGGATCACCGCGATGACCCGGCGCGCGACGCTCGACGAGGTGACGCGCGAGGGCGAGGCGCGCGCACGGCGCGCCGCGACGGTGGAACGCGACCTGTCTTCGTGGCGCGACCGTCTGGGTACGGCCGGCGGGCGCCTGACGGAGATCCGCGCCCGGGGCGAGCGCACCGAGCAGGAGCTGGTCGCGGCGCGGCATGCGCCGGAACGGATCGCGGCGGAGCGCCGTCGGTGCGAGGCCGCGCTGGCGCAGGCCCGCGCACGGGCCGAGGCGGCGCGGCCGTCCCTGGCGCAAGCGGAGGAGGACCTGCGCGAGGCGGCCGACGCGGAGCGGCGCACCGAGCGCGCGGCAGGCGAGGCACGCGAGGCGCGTGCCGCCGCCGAGGCGCAGGAGGCGGCGGCCCGGACGGCGGTGGCGGAGGCCGACGCGCGCATCCGCGAAGCGCTCGAGATCCCGCCGGCGACGTTGCGCGAGCGGCTGGGCGAGGCGGCGCGCGACATGCCCCACGCCGAGCGGATCGAGGCGGAGATCGCGCGCCTGCGCCACAAGCGGGAGTCCCTAGGCGCCGTGAACCTGCGGGCCGAGGAGGATGCCCGCGAGGTGGAGGAGGAGCATGGCGGCCTGATCCGCGAGAAGGCCGACCTGGAGGCCGCCATTGCCGAGCTGCGCCGCGGGATCGCCGGGTTGAACCGGGAGGGACGCGAGCGGTTGCTGACCGCTTTCGAGGAGGTGAACGCGAGCTTCGGCCGCCTGTTCGCGACCCTCTTCGGCGGCGGCGAGGCGCGGCTGGAGCTGATCGAGTCGGACGATCCGCTGGATGCGGGGCTGGAGATCCTGTGCCAGCCGCCGGGCAAGAAGCTGTCGGTCCTGTCGCTCCTGTCGGGGGGCGAGCAGACGCTGACGGCGATGGCGCTGATCTTCGCTGTGTTCCTGGCGAACCCGGCGCCGATCTGCGTGCTCGACGAGGTGGACGCACCGCTCGACGACGCCAACGTGACCCGGTTCTGCGACCTGCTGGACGAGATGACCCGGCAGACGGAGACGCGGTTCCTGATCATCACCCACCACGCGGTGACCATGGCGCGGATGGACAGGCTGTTCGGCGTGACCATGGGCGAGCAGGGAGTGAGCCAGCTCGTCAGCGTGGACCTGCGCCACGCCGAGGCGATGGTGGCCTAGAGGACGATCCGATCGACCGCGCAGAGCGGGGCCAGGGCGTCGATCGTCTCGGGCTCGCAGATCCTGGTGCCGGGCGTGGCGACGGCGGCGCAGGCGGCGGCCGTGCCTCGCCGGAGCGCGTGGTCCGCGTCCGCCCCGGTGGCCAGGGCATGGACCAGCGCGGCAAGGAAGCTGTCGCCCGCGCCGATGGCGGAGACGACCTCCACTGGGGCGGCGGCGGCGAACCAGACCCCGTCGGCATCGGCCATGAGGTTGCCTTCGGCCTGCCGCCCGATCACGACGCGGCGGGCGATGCCGCGGGCGACGAGATCGGCCGCGACGCGGGCGGTATCGGCGCGGTCGGGCAGGGGGTGGCCGGCGACCTCCTGCGCCTCGTGGTGGTCGAGGCGCAGGATGTCGGGCCTGGCGGAAGGGTTCTCGGCCGGGTGCCGCGTCAGGTGAGCGAGCGCCGGCCCGGAGGTGTCGATCACGACCCGCACCTGCTTGTCCGCGAGGGAAAGGGCGATCCGCGCGGGCACGTCAGGCTCCGCCCCGGTGGGGAGAGAGCCCGAGATTACCACGAAGTCGCCCGTCGCGGCCTCCTCGGACAGGGCGCGGCTGGCGGCGGCGTACTCGGCGGCCGTCAGTTCCGGCCCCGGCAGCATGAAGCGGAACTGCCCGCCCGTGGCGCGGTCCGTCACCGACAGGGAGGTGCGCGTCTCCTGCGAGGTGGGGATGACGCGGATCGAGATGCCCTCGGACTGCAGGGCTGCGACGAGCTGCATCCCCGTACCGCCGCCCAGGGCGACGAAGGCCGTGGTCTCGCCGCCCAGCCGCGCGACGAGGCGGCTCACGTTGATGCCGCCGCCGCCCGGGTCGCGGCGCGGGTCGGCGCAACGCAGCTTGCGCCCCGCCTCGATGGTGGCCGTCTCGGTGGACAGGTCCAGCGCCGGGTTCAGCGTGAGAGTGAGGATCGCGGGATCGGTCGCCATGGGGGCGAACCTGTGTCCGCCCCCTTTCGCGTCAAGCGCCGGCTCAGAGCGCGTCGAGGAGCGCCTCCGTCGGCCAGGCGTCGGCAGGCAGGCCGAGGCGGCGCTGCTCGGAGCGCACGGCGCTCCGGGTGCCCGCGCCCAGGATCCCGTCGACCTCGCCCACGTCGTAGCCCATGGCCGCGAGGCGGCGCTGCAACTCGCGCATCTGCGCGTCGGACAGGGGCGGGGAGGGGTTGCCCGCGTCGAAGACCGGCGCGCCCTCCAGCCGGCGGGCGAAATAGGCGGCCGTCAGGACGTAGGTATAGCTCTGGTTCCACTCGAAGAAGACGTCGAAGTTCGGATAGCCGAGGAAGGCCGGCCCATCCTTTCCCTGGGGCAGGACGAGGGTCGCGGGCAGGTCTGGGGCCTCGAAGCTGCCCGAGCGGGGCGTGACGCCCAGTTCGGCCCATTGGCGCGGCGTCATCGTCGTGTCGAGCTGTGAGCGCGACCAGTCCATGTCGGCGGGCACTTCGACCTGCTCGAGCCAGGGCTCGTCCGGGCGCCAGCCCAGATCGCGCAGCATGGCGGCGCCGGACATGAGCGCGTCGGGCGCCGAGGTCTTGAGCCGCACGTGGCCGTCCCCGTCGCCGTCGACCCCGTTGGTGAGGATGTCCTCGGGCAGCATCTGGACCATGCCAATCTCGCCTGCCCAGGCGCCGGTGGTGGTATCGGGGTCCAGGTCGCCACGCGAGGCGAGCTCCAGCGCGGCGAGGACCTGGGGCTGGAACAGGCCCGGGCGGCGGCAATCGTGGCCGAGCGTCATGAGCGAATTCACGGTGTTGAAGTCGCCCTGGACCGCGCCGTAATCCGTCTCGAACGCCCAGAATGCCAGGAGCACGCCGCGCGGAACGCCGTACTCGGCCGCGATCCGGCGGAACACCTCGTCATGGCGCCGGGACATCTGCTGGCCGCGGTCGAGCCGGCTGTCGCTGATCAAACGCCGCGCGAACTCGGTGAAGGGCAGGGTGAAGACCCCCTGCCGACGATCGGCGGCGATCGTGTCCGGGTCCTGCCGCACGCCGTCGAAGAAGGACCGCGCGGTGACAGGGTCGGCCCCGCGCGCCACGGCGGCGTCCTCCATCCGGTCGGCGAAGGCGGCGAAGTCGCCGCCGCAGGAGACGATAATCTCGCCCTCCTCCTCCTGCGCGTGGAGCGGCAGGGCGGCGGCGAGGGCAAGGGCGAGGGTGGTGAGCGATGCGCGCATCTATGGTCTCCGGGTCGGGTCGGCCCAAGGCGATAACAGGCGGCCGGGCGATGGCAAGCGGCCCGCTCAGCCGCGCCCGTGGGGCTCGTTCCAGTCGATATCCGGGTTGATCGGGATGATCCGGTTCGGATTCACCATGTCGTGGCTGTAGTGGTAGTGGCGCACGAAGTGGTCGAACCAGACCTCCTCGGAGATCTTCCGCCACTGGTAGAGTTCACGCGTGTAGGCCCAGAGGTTGGGAAAGTCGCGCAGGTAGTCCCGGTTGCACTTGAAGTGGGTGTGGTAGACGAGGTCGAACCGCACCAGCGTCGAGAACAGGCGCCAGTCGGCTTCGGTCACCCGTTCGCCCATCAGGTAGCGCTGCTTCGACAGAACCCCTTCGAGCCAGTCCATCGTGTCGAAGAGCGGATGGACGGCCTCGTCGTAGGCCTCCTGGCTGGTGGCGAAGCCGGCCTTGTAGACGCCGTTGTTGAGGGTGTCGTAGATCCGCGCGTTCACCGGCTCGATCGCGCCGTGCAGCTCCTCGGGCCAGTAGTCGTCGGTGTTGCCGGTGATCCCGTCGAAGGCGGAGTTGAACATGCGGATGATGTCGGCCGATTCGTTCGACACGACCGTCTCCGTCTTCAGGTCCCACAGCAGGGGCACGGTCACCCGGCCCGTCATGTCGGGCACGGCGCGCAGGTAGATGTCGCGCAGGTAGGGCACGCCATAGACCTTGTCGCCCGTGGCGCCCTCGAAGTCCGTGCGAAACTCCCATCCTTCGGACAGCATCTCGGGATGGACGACGGAGATGTCGATCAGACCCTCGAGCCCTTTCAGCCGGCGGAAGAACAGCGCCCGGTTCGCCCAGGGGCAGGCATAGGAGACATAGAGGTGGTAGCGTCCCGCCTCGGCCGCGAAGCCGCCCTCGCCGCTGGGGCCGGGGCGGCCGTCGGGGGTGATCCAGCTCCGGAACTCCTGGGCGGAGCGTTCGAACTTCCCGCCGGTGCTGTCGGTGTCGTACCAGACGTCGCGCCACACGCCGTCGATCAGTTTGCCCATAACCGGCCTCCTGTTTCCCGGTCGCGACATAGTCCGGCCCTAGGGGCGATCCATGCTGCGCCGCGTCGTGATCGTGTCGCAAAACCGTGCCACGGTTCCAGGGAGACTCGGGGTGGGAGGAGAACCGGAATGACACGGGCAGAGATCGACCTGGCCCGCCGCGGCACGGCCTGCCGGCTCGTGTCGGGGCGTCGGTCGGTCCCGGTGCGGCGGCTGTGGCGCACGGGCCTGTCGCTTGGCCGCGCGGAGGCGCGGGGCGTACGCGGGCTCGTCCACCTCTATCGCGGCGCGGACCTCGTCGGGACGGGACTCATCGTCTCGGACGGCGTGGTGGAAGACGAGCATCTGTTCCATTTCAAGCGTCTCACCCTGGCCGACGCCCCGCCCGCCCGCGACTACGCCCCCGAAGCGTCCGCGCTTCCACCCCACCGCGGTCCTTGGCGCGCGGGCCTTTAGGGATGTCATTCGACCCCTTGCATCTCCGCACGGCGAAGGATACGCACCCCCCAACGCGCTGGTAGCTCAGCTGGATAGAGTATCTGACTACGAATCAGAGGGTCGGGGGTTCGAATCCTCCCCAGCGCGCCACTACCTTGCTCAAACCCCTGTATTTTCTGAGGTTTTTGGCTGGCCTGTCTAAGGCAGATTGAGCCTTAGACAATTTGCGAAGTGCCGAGCTGCTCTGTTGCATCGTTTCGTCCTCGTACGTTGGGCGGGAATTCTGTATGGTGTTGCTGGCTTGCGACACTGGAGAAAGCAAAAGGGCCGCACTGGGTGCGGCCCACGGTAGATAAGTCGGAAGTTTACTCTTTCAGAAATTTGCCCGTCTCCAGCACAGAGGGTTCAAGGTTAAGAGCTTCAGGGCTAAGCATACGACGCTTCTCGGCGCGTTTGGTGTAGCGTTCGATCTCCTTCAGAGTCTCGTGCCCGCTCCATGCCGCGATCTGGTGGATGTTTGCACCGCGTTCGGCATGGCGGATCATCCGACTTTTTCTCAATCCATGAGACGTCTTGCCTCCCGTAATTCCCGCCATCCTCGCCCGCTCCGAGAACCACTGCGAGGCTCCCTTCACTGATCGAGGCTTGCCATGCTCTGTGAGCATGAAAGTTCCGTTGCGCGGTCCCATCGCCGCGATAGCGCGGCGAAGATGTTCGAGATCCTCGGCCACCGCGAATTTCGGAAGGCCGCGATCGAAAGGTACGGAGACCTCGCTCTTGGTTTTCTTCTGGATGAAGACAAGCCAGCCGTCGTCGTCGACATTGTCGGGGCCGAGGGCAACGGAATCCGAGATTCGGCTACCGGCCCAGTATTGAAGTTCGAATGCTACGCGAGCTTCGGTCCCGTAATCCCAACGGTGGCGATACTTCTCGATGTCGGCGAAGGTCCACGGAATGAAGCCCTCCGTCGTCGTGCTCTTCAGTTGTTTGACACTTTCGGTTGGCGTTGTCGTGACGAGCTTACGCTCGACCGCGAATTTCCCGAGGGCGCTCCATGATTTCAGCCGCTCGTTGGCTGGGTTCACCTCCATCGTGTCCAGTTGGTGCCGAATGTGCTCCGGACGGACGCTTGCAAAGGGGACCCTGCCGATGGCGCCGTCGTTTACGGCCAAGAGGCGGTTCAGGTCACGTCGACGGACGTCCTGGTAGGAAGTGGAAAGCTCCCGGAAGGAATGTGACGAGAGATACCGGCGGATGATGTCCGCGACCGAATTCGGCTTCACCAGCTCGATGGCCTTCGGTTGTTCGGCATGGGTCGAATTGCATGCAACCAGATAGGCCGCCAAGAACTCTGGATGATCTTCCGGAAGGTGGGCCGGGAGCTGAATGCCCGTGGCGCGGTGATAGACGTATTTGATCCCACCACTCGTATATCGTTTCAGTCCCTTCAGCTTCACGCTGCTGTCTGATTTTCCGGCATGGCGAATGCTGTCGCCGTCGCATCGTTGCTCTTGTTCTCGCATGGTTGTTCTCCTTCGTAGACGAGAGAATCCGCGTAGGCGTCGAGGTCGTGAACGTCGTAGGGACGGTTTCCACCGGACACCTTTCTCTGAATGTCGAGGATCGTGTCCCATCTGGTGGTGTAGCTCATGGCAGGCCCGACGGATGTCGGCGTGGCCGAGCTGATCAGTCCGTCT
>CANMTR010000011.1 GCA_947500825.1 uncultured Paracoccaceae bacterium
AGGTTGGCGTTCGCAACCCGACCCTACCGAGAAACCCGATGACCGCCTCAGCTACACCACTCGGCGGGACACGACCCGCGCCTTGCGCTTGGCTTTCCTCCGGGCACCGTCAGCCCTTCCTCGCGGTACAGGCGATAGATCCGGTCGAACCGCGGGCGCTCGTTGGCCAGCCTCCGGAGCCGACCGTGCAGTTCCGTCTCCGGCGCGCGTCGAGATCGGTAACGGGTCATCGTGCGGTCCGCGCCTACGATGTAGCAGGCTCGCCGCCCTGAAAGCTTCAGGCGTGGGCCGGAGATACGCACCGGCGTCACGCTTTGCGGTGTGCCCTACCACTTTTTTGAAGCAGATCCTTCATTGCAGACAGATCCGGCATCTGCTCGGCCAGCGTCCTGCGGACCGACGGCTTTGCGGTCTTATCGCCAGCGACTTCAACGGCCTGACGTTCCAGTTTCAGAAAGTGCCTGACGACATGCGGTGCTTGCGGCACAGTTCAGCGCACATCGCGCCGACCTCGTGCTTGGCCAGGATGCCAACGATCTGCTCGCCCGTGAACTTCGTTTGCTTCATTGTCCGTCCTTGGGGTGGGGCGGACTCCAATCGACGGTGCAGAAAAATCCCGCGGCAGGTCAGGGGAGCGATCGAACACCTTACCGGCCACGAGGACATGGTCCTCACGGTCGTCTGGCAGTTATCGACAGCCAGACGGAACAGGCATTTCGACTGCGCGATCGTTGTCGAAGCCCGCAGCGGACATGTCTGTGGACCCGGTGTCTACTTCATCCCGCCCGCGCCACGCATCTTCCATGTTCGACGCCACATAACCTGGTGGGCGGAATACCGCGGCGTTCGCCGCTTTGGTTCGCGGCACCTTTTGAACCTGTCGCCAGACGGAATGCGTCCAGAAAGAGAAAAGCGCCCCCGCGACAAGTCCGCGGGGGCGCAATTCATGGGGGCGATTTGATCATTCCGCCGTCAGGAGCGGGGGGCGCTTGGCGCTCAGGCGTCGGGTCTCCGGCGGATTGATCCGCAGGTCGACCTTGCCGTCCTTGATCCCGACCTGCACCACGCCACCCTTCGACAGCTCGCCGAACAGCAGCTCCTCGGCCAGGGGCTTCTTGATATGCTCCTGGATGACGCGGCCGAGCGGGCGGGCGCCCATCTTGTCGTCGTAACCCTTCTCGGCCAGCCATTCGGCCGCTTCCATGGTCAGTTCGATGGACACGTTGCGGTCCATGAGCTGCGCTTCGAGCTGGAGGACGAACTTCTCGACCACGCGCAGGATGACCTCCTTGGGCAAGGCGCCGAAGCTGATCGTCGCGTCCAGACGGTTGCGGAACTCGGGCGTGAACGTCCTCTCGATGGCGGCGGTGTCCTCGCCCTCGCGACGGTCACGGCCGAAGCCGATGGCCTCCTTCGCCTGTTCCGTGGCACCTGCGTTCGACGTCATGATCAGGATCACGTTCCGGAAGTCCACCGAGCGGCCATTGTGGTCCGTCAGTTTGCCGTGGTCCATCACCTGCAGCAGGATGTTGAACACGTCCGGATGCGCCTTCTCGATCTCGTCGAGCAGGAGCACGCAATGGGGGTGCTGGTCGACACCGTCCGTCAGCATGCCGCCCTGGTCGAAGCCGACATATCCCGGCGGCGCGCCGATCAGGCGCGACACGGCATGCTTCTCCATGTATTCCGACATGTCGAAGCGCAGCAACTCCACCCCGAGCGTGTCGGAAAGCTGCTTGGCGACCTCTGTCTTGCCGACGCCGGTGGGGCCGGCGAAAAGGTAGTTGCCGATTGGCTTCTCGGGCTCGCGCAAGCCCGCCCGGCTCAGCTTGATGGCGCTCGACAGGGCCTCGATCGCCTTGTCCTGCCCGAACACGACCCGCTTGAGCGTCGCATCGAGGTCCTTCAGCACCGCCGCGTCGTCCTTGGAGACGTTCTTGGGCGGGATGCGGGCGATCTTGGCCACCACGGCCTCGATCTCCTTGGTGCCGATGGTCTTGCGCCGCTTCGACCCGGCCACGAGATGCTGGGCCGCGCCGGCCTCGTCGATCACGTCGATCGCCTTGTCGGGCAGCTTGCGATCGTTGATGTAGCGCGCCGAGAGTTCCACGGCGGTCTTGATCGCGTCATGGGTGTAGCGGATCTCGTGGTGATCCTCGAAATAGGGCTTGAGGCCCTGCAGGATCTTGACGCTGTCGTCCACCGACGGCTCGTTCACGTCGATCTTCTGGAACCGGCGCGACAGGGCACGGTCCTTCTCGAAGTGCTGGCGGAACTCCTTGTAGGTCGTGGAGCCCATGCAGCGCAGCTTGCCGCCCTGAAGCGCGGGCTTGAGGAGGTTGGAGGCGTCCATCGCACCGCCCGACGTGGCGCCGGCGCCGATCACCGTGTGGATCTCGTCGATGAACAGGACCGCGTCCTCGTGCTCCTCCATCTCGGTCATGACGGCCTTGAGCCGCTCCTCGAAGTCGCCGCGGTAGCGGGTGCCCGCGAGAAGCGCGCCCATGTCGAGCGAATAGATCGTCGTGCCGGCGAGGACCTCGGGTGTCTGCCCCTCGACGATCTTCTTGGCCAGGCCTTCGGCGATGGCAGTCTTGCCGACGCCCGGATCGCCCACGAGGAGCGGGTTGTTCTTGCGCCGCCGGCACAGGACCTGGACGCAGCGCTCCACCTCGTGTTCCCGCCCGATCAGGGGGTCCACGTCGCCCTTCTGGCTCTTGACATTAAGGTCCACGCAATACTTGGCGAGGGCCGAATCCTTGGCATCGCCCTCCTCGATCTGGGCATCCTCCTCTTCGGATTCGGGCGCGCCGGCAACGGGCCGGGCTTCCGCCTGGCTGGGGTCCTTGGCGACGCCGTGGGCGATGAAGTTGACCGCATCGTAGCGCGTCATCTCCTGCTCTTGCAGGAAGAAGGCGGCGTTCGACTCGCGCTCGGCGAAGATCGCGACGAGGACGTTGGCGCCGGTCACCTCGGTCCTCCCGGAGCTCTGGACGTGAATCGCGGCGCGCTGGATCACGCGCTGGAAGGCGGCGGTGGGGACCGCCTCGTTGCCCTCGACCTCGGTCACGAGGGTCGAGAGGTCGTCGTCGATGAACTCAACCAGCGTCTGCTTGAGTTCTTCGAGATCGACGGAGCAGGCCGCCATCACCTTGGCGGCGTCCGGCTCGTCGGTCAGGGCCAGCAGCAAGTGTTCGAGCGTGGCCAGTTCGTGACGGCGCGTATTGGCCAGCGCCAGCGCCTGGTGAATGGCTTGCTCGAGCGTATTGGAAAACGACGGCACGGGCGTGCTCCTTTGTCTCTGGCCGGGCAGCTCGCGTATGAGCCAGCCAACCTTGGCCTCTTCTTCATCTGAAGCTTGGTCGTCACGGCCTGCGCTTCAAGCAATTTCTGGTCGCCGGCGGTCACAAACTCCGTGAGTGGGGAAAGGATGTGGCCACTCGGGCGGAATATCCACGATGTCAGAACGCGTCCTTGCGCGACCTGATCTCGGCGAACACGGCGACGTCGCCGGCGTCTTCCATATCTAGGGACCGCTTCACATCGCTCAAGCCCGCCCGCAGGAACGGGTTTGTCGCCTTCTCCTCTGCGAGGGTGGAGGGAACGGTGTAGCGACCCTTCTCCCGCGCGGCCTCGACGGCGTCGGCGCGGCGTATCAGCGCGTCGTTGTCCGGCTCGATCGTCAGGGCGAAGCGTGCGTTGGTCGTGGTGTATTCGTGGCCCGAATAGATCACCGTGTCCTCGGGCAGGGCGGCGAGCTTGGACAGGGAGGCCCACATCGTCTCGGGCGTCCCCTCGAAGAGCCGCCCGCATCCGAGCGCCATGAGGCTGTCGGCGGTGAAGGCGGCGGAGGCGCCGGCCATGTGGAAGGCGACGTGGCCAACTGTGTGGCCGGAGACGTCCATCACCCGGACCTCGTGGCCCTGGAACTGGAAGCCGTCGCCTTCGCCGACCTCCCGGTCGAGGCGGGGCAGGCGGTGGGCGTCGGCGCGACCGCCGGTCACGCTCAGGCCGGGATGGGCCGTCTTGAGCCCGTCGAGCCCCTCCACGTGGTCGGCATGGTGGTGGGTGATCCAGACCTCGTCGAGCGACCAGCCGCGCTCGGACAGGACGGCGAGAATGGGATCGGCCTCGGGCGCATCGACGAGTGCCGTGGCCTCGCCCGCGCGGATCAGAAAGGCGTAGTTGTCGCTGCGACACGCGACGGTGACGATCTCGATGCTCATTTGCATTTCCCCGCGATTGCGTATGGTCGTTGGGGGGACGGTAAGCCGACCGGAGGAGCGGGCAATGCATATCGACGTGCGGGACCTGCGCAGCTTCTACTATCGCACGCGGCTGGGCCGGGCCGCTCAGAAGGCGATCCGCGACCAGGTCCGCGCCTTCTGGCCCGACGTGTCGGGCGACACGGTGGTGGGGATGGGATTCGCGGTACCGCTGCTGCGGCCCCTGCGCGACGAGGCGCGGCGCACGATCGCGCTCATGCCCGGCGCCCAGGGCGTGATGCCCTGGCCCGCGGGCGAGGCCAATCTGTCAGTCCTGTGCGAGGAGACGCTCTGGCCGATCCAGACCGGCCAGGCCGACCGGCTGGTCCTGCTGCATGCGCTGGAGACGTCCGAGACGCCGGGGCGACTCCTGCAGGAATGCTACCGCACGCTGGGGCCGGGGGGGCGCGCGCTCTTCGTTGTCCCGAACCGGGCCGGGCTGTGGGCGCGGAACGACCGCACGCCGTTCGGATTCGGCCGGCCCTATTCGCTGTCTCAGCTCGAGGCGCAGCTCAAGGAATACGATTTCGTCCCCCAGGGCCATGCCGCCGCGCTGTTCCAGCCGGTGTCGGAGAAGCGCTTCTGGATGCGGGCGGGCGGCCTTCTGGAGCGGACGGGCAGGTCGATCACCGGCCGCTTCGCTGGCGGCGTCCTTCTCGTGGAGGCGGTCAAGCGGGTCCCGGCGCGCTCCGGCGGGCTCGGCGTGCGCGAACGCCGCCCCCTGCGGGTCCTGGGCGGCGCCGGCGGGCCGGTGCCGAGTGGCGCCTCGGCCCGCATGCGACCGTGGGCGCAAACACGTCCGGGCGGAGTTGCGGGCCCGTGAACGCTCTGCTAGGGGACACGCGATTTCGACGACTGCCTCCCGCGCGGGGCTTGGAGTACCGGCACCCTGTTCCTCGTGTCCCCGTGGCGCGGGTTTCGGGGTGTGAACAACATCGAAAGGGTGGACGTGTCCGAACCGGCTTCGATCTCATCTGGCATTGCGAAACGCTATGCCACGGCCATCTTCGAACTGGCCAAAGACGACAACTCCCTGGACCAGATCGCCAGCGACGCCGACACCCTGACGGCGGCCCTGAACGATAGCGAGGCGTTCCGGGACCTGATCCATTCCCCGATCTACTCGCGCGAGGATCAGCGCCAGGCGATCGGCGCGCTGGCCGACCGGATGGGCCTGAGCACCACGACCGGCAACACCCTGCGCCTGATGGCGCAGAAGCGGCGGCTGTTCGTGCTGCGCGAGCTGGCGCGGCAGCTGCGCGAGATGATCGCGCGCGAGCGGGGCGAGATCACCGCCGACGTCACCGCCGCCCAGGAACTCAGCGACGAGCAACGCGAAAAGCTCGCCGGGGCGCTCAAGGACGCGGTGGGCCGCGACGTGAACATCAATTTGTCCGTTGACGAGAGCCTGATCGGCGGCCTCGTCGTCAAGGTCGGCTCGAAGATGATCGACACCTCGATCCGCTCGAAGCTCGACTCCCTGAAGAACAGCATGAAAGAGGTCGGATAAATGGGCATCCAAGCTTCCGAAATATCCGCGGTCCTGAAAGACCAGATCAAGAATTTCGGGCAGGAGGCCGAGGTTGCCGAAGTCGGCCGCGTGCTGTCGGTCGGTGACGGGATCGCCCGCGTCTACGGGCTCGACAACGTCCAGGCGGGCGAGATGGTCGAGTTCCCGGGCGGCATCGTGGGCATGGCGCTGAACCTCGAATCCGACAACGTGGGCGTGGTGATCTTCGGCACCGACCGCGACATCAAGGAAGGCGACACCGTCAAGCGCACCAACTCCATCGTGGACGTGGGCGTGGGCGATGCGCTCCTGGGTCGCGTGGTGGACGGTCTCGGCAACGCCATCGACGGCAAGGGCGAGATCGCGCACGCGGAACGCCGCGTGGCCGACGTGAAGGCGCCGGGCATCATGCCGCGCAAGTCCGTGCACGAGCCCATGGCCACCGGCCTCAAGGCCATCGACGCGATGATCCCGATCGGCCGCGGCCAGCGCGAGCTGATCATCGGCGACCGTCAGACCGGCAAGACCGCCGTGGCTCTCGACGCGATCCTCAACCAGAAGACCTACAACGACGCCGCCGGCGACGACGAAAGCCAGAAGCTTTACTGCGTCTACGTGGCCGTGGGGCAGAAGCGCTCCACCGTCGCGCAGCTCGTCAAGAAGCTCGAGGAGACGGGCGCGATCGACTACTCGATCGTGGTCTCGGCGACCGCCTCCGAGCCCGCGCCGGTGCAGTACCTCGCGCCCTACGTCGCGACCGCGATGGCCGAGTACTTCCGCGACAACGGCCGCCACGCGCTGATCGTCTACGACGACCTCTCGAAGCAGGCCGTGGCCTACCGCCAGATGTCGCTGCTGCTGCGCCGCCCGCCGGGGCGCGAGGCGTATCCGGGCGACGTGTTCTACCTGCACTCCCGCCTCCTGGAGCGGTCCGCGAAGCTGAACGAGGATTACGGCTCGGGCTCGCTGACCGCGCTTCCGCTGATCGAGACCCAGGGCGGGGACGTGTCGGCCTTCATCCCGACCAACGTGATCTCGATCACCGACGGCCAGATCTTCCTGGAGACGGACCTGTTCTACAAGGGCGTACGCCCGGCGGTGAACACCGGCCTGTCGGTGAGCCGCGTCGGCTCCTCGGCCCAGACCAACGCCATGAAGTCCGTCGCCGGCCCGGTGAAGCTCGAACTCGCCCAGTACCGCGAAATGGAGAGCTTCGCCCAGTTCGGCTCCGACCTGGATGCTGCGACGCAGAAGCAGCTCAACCGCGGCCGGCGCCTGACCGAGCTGATGAAGCAGCCCCAGTATTCGCCGCTCACCAACGCCGAGATCGTGTGCGTCATCTTCGCCGGCACGCAAGGGTATCTCGACGAGGTGCCGGTGGGCGATATCCGCCGCTTCGAGGAGGGCCTGCTCGCGCATCTGCGGGGCAAGCACGAGGACACGCTGGACTGGCTCACCAACGAGGACCCCAAGATCAAGGGCGACGCGGCCGATCGGCTCAAGAAGGTGCTCGACGAGTTCGCCAAGGACTTCGAGTGATCCCCGGACAGGCGAAGGAGGTGGCGTGACATGGCCAACCTGAAGGACCTCAAGAACCGGATCTCGTCGGTCAAGTCGACACGCAAGATCACCAAGGCGATGCAGATGGTCGCCGCGGCGAAACTGCGCCGCGCGCAGGAGGCGGCGGAGAACGCCCGCCCCTACGCGCGCAAGTTCGACGAGGTCGTGGGACAGCTTGCCCGTTCGGTGGGCGACAGCGACACCGCTCCGACGCTCTTGCGCGGGACGGGGCAGGAGGAGACGTTCCTCCTGATCGTGATGACCTCGGAGAAGGGCCTGTGCGGCGGCTTCAACGCCAACATCGCCAAGAAGGCGACGCGCCGGATCAAGGCCCTCAAGGACGAGGGCAAGACGGTCAAGATCATCACGGTCGGCAAGAAGGGTCGTGCCGCCATGCGCCGCACCTACGGCGACATGATGATCGACCACGTGGACATGTCCGACGTGAAGCGCGTGGGCTACGGCGATGCGCAGGAGATCGCGCGCAACGTGCTCGACCGGTTCGATGAAGGCGAGTTCGACGTCGCCAACATCTATTACGGCGAGTTCGAGAACGCGATGACCCAGATCCCCACCGAGCAGCAGATCATCCCCGCCACCTTCGAGGAGAAGGACGAGGACGAGAAGGCGCAGGCGGGCACCGTCTACGAGTACGAGCCCTCCGAGGAGGAAATCCTGCGCGACCTGCTGCCCAAGGGCGTGGCGACGCAGATCTTCGCCGCGCTCCTGGAAAACGCGGCCTCGGAACAGGGCGCGCGGATGACGGCGATGGACAACGCGACCCGGAACGCCGACGACATGGTCGACGACCTGAACCGCGAGTACAACCGCACCCGCCAATCGGTCATCACCAACGAGCTGATCGAGATCATTTCGGGCGCCGAGGCCCTGAACGGCTGATGCCGTCCGACGCCACAGACCAGATCAGGGCCGCCGTGCCCGTGAAGAACCGGAGAGAGATGAATGGCTGAAGCGAAAGGCAGAGTGACCCAGGTCATCGGCGCCGTGGTCGACGTTCAGTTCGACGACCACCTGCCCAAGATCCTGAACGCGCTCGAGACCGACAACCACGGCAACCGCCTCGTCCTGGAGGTCGCGCAGCACCTGGGCGAGAATACCGTCCGTGCCATCGCCATGGACGGCACCGAGGGCCTCGTGCGCGGCCAGCCGGTGACGGATACCGGCTCCGCGATCCGGATGCCGGTGGGCAAGGGTACGCTGGGCCGCATCCTCAACGTCATCGGCGAGCCGGTGGACGAGGGCGAGAAGGTCGTGACCGACGAGTACCGCGCGATCCACCAGCCCGCGCCGGAGTTCGCCGAGCAGGCGACGTCGTCGGAGATCCTGGTGACGGGCATCAAGGTCATCGACCTGCTCGCGCCCTATTCCCGCGGCGGCAAGGTGGGCCTGTTCGGCGGCGCCGGCGTGGGCAAGACGGTGCTGATCCAGGAACTGATCAACAACGTCGCCAAAGTGCACTCGGGCTACTCGGTCTTCGCCGGCGTGGGCGAGCGTACCCGGGAGGGCAACGACCTCTTCCACGAGATGATCGAGGCGGGCGTCATCAAGCCCGACAACCTGGAAGATTCCCAGGTGGCACTGGTCTTCGGCCAGATGAACGAGCCGCCGGGGGCGCGGATGCGCGTCGCCCTGTCGGGCCTGACATTGGCGGAGTACTTCCGCGACCAGTCGGGCAGCGACGTGCTGTTCTTCGTGGACAACATCTTCCGCTTCACCCAGGCGGGCTCCGAGGTTTCGGCGCTGCTGGGCCGCATCCCCTCCGCCGTGGGCTACCAGCCGACGCTGGCCACCGACATGGGCCAGATGCAGGAGCGGATCACTTCGACGAACAACGGGTCGATCACGTCGATCCAGGCCGTCTACGTGCCCGCCGACGACCTGACCGACCCCGCGCCCGCCACCACCTTCGCCCACCTCGACGCGACAACGACCCTGTCGCGCTCGATCTCGGAGCAGGGGATCTATCCGGCCGTGGACCCGCTCGATTCCACGTCGCGCCTGATGGACCCGCAGATCGTGGGCGAGGACCATTACCAGGTGGCGCGTGACGTGCAGGGCATCCTGCAGCGCTACAAGGAGCTGCAGGACATCATCGCCATCCTCGGCATGGACGAGCTTTCCGAGGACGACAAGCTGACCGTGAGCCGGGCGCGCAAGATCCAGCGCTTCCTCAGCCAGCCCTTCGACGTGGCGAAGGTCTTCACCGGCGTCGATGGCGTGCAGGTTCCGATCGAGGAGACCGTGTCCTCCTTCAAGGCGGTCGTGGCCGGTGAATACGACCATCTGCCCGAGGGCGCCTTCTACATGGTCGGCGGCATCGAGGACGTGAAGGCGAAGGCCGAGAAGATGAGCGAGAGCGCCTGATCGGATCCAGAGACAGGGACCGCGGTGTGGCTGCGGTCCCGCCCAGTGCGGAGAGCAAAACATGGCCGACTTGATGCAGTTCGACCTCGTCAGCCCGGAACGCCGCGTCGCCTCGTACAAGGCGAGCGCCGTCAAGGTTCCGGGGACAGAGGGTGACATGACCGCGATGCCCAACCACGCGCCGCTGATCACCACCCTGCGGCCGGGTGTCGTCCACGTGGACGGCGAGAACGGGTCCGACGAGTTCGTCGTCACCGGCGGTTTCGCCCAGATCACCGACGAGGGTATCTCGGTCCTGGCGGAGGAGAGCTACCACCGCGACGAGATGAGCCAGGAGATCCTGGACCGCATGCTCGCCGATGCGGCCGAGAAGCAGCGCAAGGCCGTGGAGGCCTCGCACAACGATCCCGGCCCGGCGGACGACGCCGCCAAGCTCCTCGCCGACATGATGGCCATGGGCAGTCATGTGGGCCTGTCCGCGGACCAGTCGAACCTGTAACCCGCCGGCGCGGCACGCAGCGACAAGCGAGATCGGCCCCCGGGGATGCGTCCCCGGGGGCTTTTTCGTGGCCGGGTGGCCGGATCAGAACGGGAAGAGCCAGGTGATCGCGAAGCAGGTGGACAGGCCCACCACCAGGTTCATCGGGATGCCGATCTTGAGGAAGTCGGCGAAGGTATAGGCGGCGGCGCGATAGACGAGGGTATTCGTCTGGTAGCCGATGGGCGTGGCGAAGCTCGCCGAGGCCGCGAACATCACCGCGACCACCAGCCCCCGCGGGTCCAGCCCAAGGGACTCGGCCATCGAGATGACGAGGGGTGTCAGCACCACGGCGACCGCGTTGTTGGTCACCAGCTCCGTCAGGACCGAGGCAGTGAAGTAGATTGTCAGCAAGAGCAGGATGGGCGGCAGCCCGTCGAGCCAGGGCGTCAGGGCGTCCACCAGGACCTCCACCGCCCCGGTCGCCTCGAGCCCCGCGCCGATGATGAGCATGGAGAAGATCAGTATCAGGATGCCGCCATCGACCGAGCCCCAGGCCTCGTCGTTGTCGATGCAGCGCAGCACCAGCATCGCCGCGACCGAGATCAGGGCGAGGATGCCGATGGGCGCCACTTCCAGCGCGGCAAGCCCTACGACCGCGGCCAGCGCGGCGAGCGCGATCGGCGCCTTGGTGCGGCGGTAGGCCCTTCCCGTGGGGCGGGTGATCGCCAGGAGGTCGCCCGCGTCGGCCATCCGGTCGAGGTTCGAGGGGCTGGCCCGCACCAGCAGCCGGTCGCCCATACGGAGCCGCGCCGAGGTCAGGTCCGGCCCGGCGATGTGTCGGTGGCGATGCACGCCCACGATGCGGATGCCCCCGCGCGGCCCGATCGACAGGTCCGAGACGCGAGGGCGGGCCACGGTGGAGCGCGGGGTCAGCACCGCCTCGGCCATGATCGCGTCGTCCTCGGCCTCGGTGCCGCGCCGGATCCCGGTCGAGAGGCCTTCTGTCTGGTTCAGCGTCAGAAGCTCGGACGTGGTCGCCTTAACGATCACCGTGTCGCGCGGCTCGAGCAGGAGGTCGCCCAGGCCGGTGCGGATCGTCTCGCCCCGCCGCCGCAGCCCGATCGGGGTCACGCCAGCGCGGCTGAAGGCCCCGACCTGCGACAAGGGCCGGCCGATCCCGTCGAAGCCGGGCTGAACGGTCGCCTCGCTCAGATAGACGAGTTCCGCGTCGCCCACCGTCTCGCCCGCCCGGTCCGTCCGGCGGGGCAGGAGCCGAGGCCCCAGGATCAACATCAGCGCGACGCCGCTCGCGGCCGCGACAAGGCCCACGCCGCTGATCTCGAAGATCGAGAACGGCTCCATCCCCGCCTCGCGCGAGATCCCGTCCACCAGAAGGTTGGTCGAGGTCCCGATCAGCGAGCAGGTTCCGCCAAGGATCGCTGCGTAGGACAGCGGGATCAAGAGCTGGGTCGGCGCCAGTTTCAGGGAGGCGGCCAAGCGCGTCACGACCGGGATCAGTACCAGAACAACGGGCGTGTTGTTGACGAAGGCCGAGGCCATGATCGTCGTGACGAGGAAGATCGCCACCGCCGCGGCCGGTTGCGTCTCCGCCCTGCTGATCACCGCGTCGGCCAGCGCATCCATGAGACCGGTCCGCACCATGGCGCCCGACAGGATGAACATCGCCCCGATGGTGATCGGCGCCGGATTGGAAAAGACCGACATCACGTCGTCGTAGGGCACGAGGCCCAGCACGATGAAGAGCGCGGCCCCGCCGGCCGCGGTGACATCGGGAGGATAGCGTTCGGTCAGGAACGCGGCGAAGATCAGGATCAGGAGGCCGAAGGCGAGATAGGGTTCTGCGCCGGCGATCATGTCCATGGGCGGAACGACATCCTAGATCGGGGGTCGCCGGAAAACGGCGCCGCCGTGGCCCGGTTCCAACGAAAGACGCCGCCCCGAAAGGAGCGGCGCCGAACATGCTGGCAATGGGTCCGGATCAGAATCCGAGGCCCTTGTACTTGTTCTTGAACCGGGACACGCGGCCGCCGGTATCCATGAGGCGCGTGGAGCCGCCCGTCCAGGCCGGGTGCACCGAAGGGTCGATGTCGAGCGACATCTGATCGCCCTCCTTGCCCCAGGTGGAGCGCATCTGCACCACGTCGCCGTTCACCAGCTTGATGTCGACCACATGGTATTCGGGATGGATGTCCTTCTTCATGGTCTGGTCCTCACTTGTCGGGCGTGGCGCGGGGATCTTTGCCCTGCGGAGCGGAATTGTCGTCGGCATTCGACATGATGTGGGCGTGCGGCGCGCCCTTTTTCGGCGCGCGGTAGTTCGACTGCTCGGCGATACGGGCCGACTTGCCGCGCCGCGAGCGCAGGTAGTAGAGCTTCGAGCGGCGCACCTTGCCCCGGCGGATTACGGTGATCGCCTCGATATTGGTGGAATAGAGGGGAAAGACCCGCTCCACGCCCTCGCCGAAGCTGATCTTGCGGACCGTGAAGGTGCCCGCGATGCCGTCGCCGTGCTTGCGGCTGATGCAAACGCCCTCGTAGTTCTGGACACGGGTGCGTGTGCCCTCGGTCACCTTGTAGCCGACGCGGATCGTGTCGCCCGCCTTGAAGTCGGGGATCTCCTTGCCGAGCTCGCGGATCTGCTCGGCTTCGAGTTCTGCGATCAGGTTCATACCTGTCACTCCTTGTTTCGCCCACGGTTGTCCCGCGGAGGTGTCGTGGCGCCTCAGAGCTCTCGGTCTTCGTCCGGGTCCCCACCGCGCGCCGCGCGGTAAGCCCGCCAGAGATCAGGTCGCCGTTCCTTCGTCAGCCTCTCGGCCTGGGCCCGCCGCCAGTCCGCGATATGGCCGTGATGGCCCGACAGAAGAATGTCGGGAATGTCGCGGCCGGACCAGCGGGCGGGTCTGGTGTACTGGGGATGCTCCAGCAGGGGTTCGGAGAAGGACTCCTCCTCCGTGCTGGAACGATTCCCGAGCACGCGCGGTATAAGGCGGACCGTCGCGTCTATCAAGGCCTGAGCGGCGATCTCGCCTCCCGTGAGGACGAAGTCCCCAAGCGAGACCTCCTCCACCTCGTGGGCGTCCAGGACGCGCTGGTCGACCCCCTCGAACCGGCCGCAGAGGAGGGTCAGGCCCTGCGCCCGGCTCCAGCGCCGCGCCGTCTCCTGATCGAAGGGCCTGCCCCTGGGCGACAGGTACACGACCGGCCACACGTCCCTGTCGGCGGGCGTGCCCCGGGCGGCCGCATGCAGGGCCTTGTCCACCACATCGGCGCGCAGGACCATGCCGGCGCCGCCGCCCGCGGGCGTGTCGTCCACGTTGCGGTGGCGCCCCTCTCCGAAGGGGCGCAGATCGATGGGGGAGAGCCTCCACAGCCCGTCGCGCAGGGCCGTCCCGGTCAGGCTCACGCCAAGGGTGCCGGGGAACGCTTCGGGAAACAGTGTGATCACACGCGCCTCCCAGGCGCCTGCGACCTCCGGCGGGCCGTCCATCAGGTCGCAGGGGCGGCGCGAGGCGCTGATCGACAGGCGCCCGTGGGAGCGGTTGGGAAGATCGGTCATGACCGGGACCGCGTGGCCCCGTGCGACGCCGCTGTCAAGCGTCAGGCGAGGGCGATGATCCCCAGAGCGAGCAGGAGGAGCGCGAGAAGCCCCAGAAAGATCAATATCTTGGCGGCGGAAAGGGCGATGCCCGAGACGCGGCCGAAGCCGAGAAGGGCGGCGATGCCGGCGACGGCCAGCAGGATGAGGATCAGTTCCAAGGGGGGGCTCCGGGATGCGGGGGGCGATTTGTCCGACAAACGGCGACCGCGACCCGGCTGTTCCCGTCAATCGTCCAGCAGGCCCTCGGGCGGATCGATCACCAGCCGCCGTCGACGCAGGTCCACGTTGGGCACGATGAGCCGGGTGAAGGGTACCAGCACCGGCTCGCCCCGTCCCGGCAGGGAGAGTTCCAGCAGATCGCCGGGGCCCTGCTCCAGAACCGCCGTCACACGCCCGATGACCACACCGCCGGGATCGACCGCGTCTAGCCCGATCAGGTCCACGTGGTAGAACTCGTCGTCCTCAGGCTCGGGCAGCCGGTCCCGGGGGACGTGGAGCCGCACGCCGCGCAGGGCGTCGGCCTCCTCCTTGGTGGAGATGCCGGCCAGGCGTGCGGCAAAGCCGCCCTTGAGCGGCGCACCCAGTTCGACCTCGAAGATGCGGCCGTCCTCGGTAACGAGCGGGCCGTAGTTGGCCACATCCTCGGCCACGGCGCAGAAGCTCTTGAGGCGGACTTCGCCCCGGACGCCGTAGGAGCCGGCGAGCGCGCCGACACAGGTCAGGCTCATGGTCTGTTCCTCCGCAGGGGGATAGGTGCGGCGCGCGCCATCAGCGTTCCAGGACGGGCAGGGAGCCGCGGCGCTCCTGCCAGCCGGCACGTTCGAGCTCGGGGGTGTCGGAGCGTTCGGCGGGCCAGCCGACGCACAGATAGGCCACGAGCGCCCAGCCCTCGGGCAGGTCGAGATCCCGGCGCAGGCGCTCGGGATCGAGGATCGACACCCACCCGACGCCCAGGCCGTGCGCGCGCGCCACCAGCCAGAACTGGGTCGCGGCGGCGACCACGGAATAGGCCCGCGTCTGGGGCATCGTCCGGGCGCCAAGCCCATGACCACGCTGGGTTTCCTCGGCGCAGAACAGGGCCAGGTGGACCGGCGCCTCCTCCAGCCCCGAAAGCTTCAGTCGGGCATAGGACGGGGCCCGGTCGCCCGGCTGCTCGGCCAGGGCGGCGGCGTTCTCGGCGCGGAAGTTGGCGATGGCGTGGGCCCGGGCGGGGGCGCTTTCGAGGCGGACGATCCGCCAGGGCTCGGACAGGCCGACCGAGGGGGCCCGGGCGATGGCGGAGAGGCACTCCTGCAGGAGCGCCTCGTCCACGGGGTCGCTCAGGAAAGACCGGACGTCGCGGCGCCAGCGCATGAGCGCCGCGAGATCCGCCCGGAACCTTTCCGAGAAATCAGGCACTTGGGCCTTACTCCTGAGGCTCTGCCTGAGCGTCCTGAAGGGCGGCGGCCTTGTCGGCCTTCTCCTTGGCGCGCTCCTGGGCGGCCTTGCCGGGGGTGCCCTTGTTGGGGTTGGCGCGGACGCGCTTGGCGATCACCTCGGCGTTCTCGAGGAAGCGGGCGACGCGGTCGGTGGGCTGGGCGCCATGATCGAGCCAGTACTTGACCCGCTCCATGTTCATGACGACGCGGCGCTCGTCGTCCTTCTTCAGCAGCGGGTTGTAGGTCCCGAGCTTCTCCAGGAAGCGGCCGTCGCGGGCGTAGCGGCTGTCGGCGGCGACGATGGAATAGTGGGGACGCTTCTTGGAGCCGCCGCGGGCGAGCCGGATCTTCATAGCCATGTCATTGTTCTCCTGAGATTTTCCGGTGGTTTTCTTTGACCCGGTCGGTAACCAGGCCGAGGATGTCGCGGGCGATGCCGGGGTCGAGCCCGGCCTCGGCCGCGAGGGATTCGAGACGTTCGCGCTGGGCCTCCTCGCGGCCCGGATCGAAGGCGGGAAGGGCGTGCTCGGCCTTGAGCCGGCCGACCCGCGCGGTCTGGCGGAAGCGTTCGGCCAGGGTGTGGACGAGGATCGCGTCGAGCGTGTCGATGCGGCCCCTGAGATCCGACAGCTCCGCCAGGGTGGCGTCCGGTGCGGTCATGATCCGCCTCCCGGAGCCGGTTTCGCCTTGTCGGAATCCCGTCGGAATCCCGTCGGAGTCCCGGAGGAGGGCGAAACGGTTAAGATCGCCGCGCGGAAGCGCGGAGGGGCGCAACGGAGAAGGAGCATCACGCGGCCTCCCCGTGGAGCCAGACCTCGCAGGCGGGATCGTGCTCGGCGCGGGTGCCGTCGGTCGTGGCCCCGAGCCGCTCCGCCACGCCCCGGGAGGGGGCGTTGCCCGTGTCGATGTAGCTGACGAGCCGGGCGGGCGCGAGGCGCGCGCGGCCCCAGTCGCGGGCGGCGGCCGCGGCCTCGGTGGCGAGCCCCTCGCCGGTGTCGGAGAAGAGCGACCAGCCCAGCTCCCTGTCGGCGTGGTGGGCGGGGTGGTGCAGGCCCGACATGCCGACGACCTCGCCCCCCTCGCGGCGCTCGAGGACGAACCAGCCGTAGCCCTCCAGCCACCAGTGGCCCGCGAGCGCGGCGAGGGTCTTCCACGCGCCCTGGTCGCCCGCCTCGGCGCCGCCGCCGATCATCGCGCCGCGCTCGGAGAGATAGAACCGGGCGAAGGGCGCGAAGTCGTCCCGCCGGGGCGGGCGCAGGGTCAGGCGCTCGGTGGTCAGGATATGCTCGGGCGCGGGGCTCACTTCTTCTTGCCGCCCATGCCCGAGATGCCGGGGGGCAGGCCGCCGCCGCCGCCGAAGGGATTGCCCGCGCCGGGGAAGCCGCCGCCGGGCATGCCGCCCATCTTGCCCATCTGGGACTGGGCGGCGGCCATGTCGGCCTCGCTGGGGCCGCCCTTGCCGAACATCTGGCCCATCATCTTCTTCATCATGCCGCCCTTGCCCATCTTCTTCATCATGTCGGCCATCTGGCGGTGCATCTTGATGAGCTTGTTGAGGTCGGAAACCTCCATCCCCGCGCCCTTGGCGATGCGCTTCTTGCGGCTGGCCTGCAGGAGGGCGGGGTTGGCGCGCTCCTTCTTGGTCATGGACTGGATCAGGGCGATCTGGCGCGACAGGACACTGTCGTCCATGCCGGCCTCCTTCACCTGCTTCGACATCTTTCCCATGCCGGGCATCATGCCCATCATGCCTTCCATGCCGCCCATCTTGATCATCTGCTCGAGCTGGGTCTTGAGGTCGTTCATGTTGAACTGACCCTTCTGGAAGCGCTTCATCATGCGCTCGGCCTGCTCGGCCTCCAGCGTCTCCTGGGCCTTCTCGACCAGGGCGACGATGTCGCCCATGCCGAGGATGCGGCCGGCGATGCGCTCGGGCTCGAACGTCTCCAGGGCGTCCATCTTCTCGCCCAGGCCGACGAACTTGATGGGCTTGCCGGTGACGGCGCGCATCGACAGCGCCGCGCCGCCGCGGCCGTCGCCGTCCATCCGCGTCAGGACCACGCCAGAGACGCCGATCTTGTCGTCGAACTCGGTGGCGACGTTGACCGCGTCCTGGCCCGTCAGGCCGTCGACCACCAGGAGCGTCTCGCGCGGGGAGGTCACGTCGCGGACTTCGGCTGCCTGGGCGATCAGCTCCTCGTCGATATGTAGTCGCCCGGCGGTGTCGAGCATGTAGACGTCGTAGCCGCCCAGGGAGGCCTGCTGCTTGGCGCGCCTGGCGATCTGGACCGGGGTCTCGCCCTTGACGATGGGCAGGGTGTCGACCCCGACCTGAGTGCCCAGCACCTGGAGCTGCTCCATCGCGGCGGGGCGGTTGGTGTCGAGGGAGGCCATGAGAACGCGCTTGTTCTCGCGTTCCTTGAGGCGCTTGGCGAGCTTGGCGGTGGTCGTGGTCTTGCCCGACCCCTGCAGGCCCACCATTAGGATGGGCGCGGGGATCTGGTCGATCCTGAGCTTGCCGGGGTCGTCGTCGTCGCCCGCGAGCGTCGCCTTGAGCTCGTCGTGGACGATCTTGACCACCTGCTGGCCCGGCGTGATCGACTTCGTCACCGCCGAGCCGGTCGCCTTGGACTGGACCCGCTTGACGAAGTCGCGCGCCACGGGGAGCGACACGTCCGCCTCGAGGAGGGCCACGCGGACCTCGCGCAGGGCCGTCTTCACGTCGTCCTCGGAGAGGGCGCCCTGCTTGGTGAGGCGGTCGAAGACACCGCCCAGACGGTCTGACAGGTTCTCGAACATCGGGACGGCCCCCTTCGCATACGACGAGCGCCCCCGTGGGCGAAACCTCGCTGACGGGGGGCGATCCCGGCCCAAGGCCGGGACCGGGAACCTGATGCTCCCGGAATCAGGGATGACGTATCGGCGGAGGGCGCCTCTGTCAAGGCGGTGGCGCCGCATGTGTGCGGGCGGCCATGCCCGTTCGAGGGGCCCGGACGGGCGCTAGCGCCGGGCGCGCCAGTCGATGAAGGCCATCAGGGCGGCGGCCACGCCGAGGGCGGCGAGGTGCCACACGGGCGGGCCAACGAGAAGCGCCTTGGCGGTGAAGCCCACCGCCATGGTCGCCACCAGCGCCAGCCCCGCCAGCGGCGCGAGGGGCGTCAGGAGCCCGAGCGCGCCCAGTGTCTCGACGGTGCCGGTGACGTAGCGGGGCCACTGGCCGAAGCCGAACGCGTCGTAGAGCGCCACCGCGCCCGGCAGGCCCAGAAGCTTTTCCAGGCCGAAATAGAGAAAGGCGAGAACCAGCCCGGCGCGCAGGGCCGGGCGGAGACGTCTAGCCATTCGACTTGGCGGCGCGGGTCACGGCGTCGAAGTTCGACTCGCGCTGGCGCTCGATGTGGTCGGATAGGGAGTCGAGCCGCTCGGAGATGCCCGAAAGCTCGTCGTGCAGCTCCTCCTCGTCGCGCCAGTAGGAGGTGACCGTGTCGCGGGCCTCGCGCAGGCGGTTGGGGGCGAAGATCGCCACCAGCACAGTGGGCACGATCAGGAGTGCTGCGACGCCGGTGCCGATCGCGGCGCCGGGGGAGACGTCGCGGGCGCGGTCCATCAGGCTCTCGCGGCGGTCGAGGCGGTGGGAGAGGTCCTCGAGGCGCGAGACGACGCGCCGGGTGGCCGTTTCGACGTCGCTCTCGTTCTCGAACATGTCGCGCACCCGGTCGGTGAGGCGGCCCGAGAGGGAGCGGGCCTGGTGGGGCAGCTCGCGGGTGCGGTCGGGGTAGAAGGCGGCGGCGATCGCGGCGGGGACAATGGCGACCGCGGCGGCGATGGCGGCGTTGCGCGCTGTGGGGGTCATCTGGGGCTCCTGGTCCTTGCGGGGGGGCAATGCGGCGAATGGCGGCGCGGTTCCGGGGACGATTGCGTCTGGACGCGCAGAGGCGCCTGTCCTATCGGCGGGACGACTTTCGGGACCGGGACCGAACCATGGCGATCACCACCTGGGACGAAATCCGCACCGCCTACCACGTGGCGCGGGTGGGCACCGTGAGCGGCGCCGCCGAGGCGCTCGGCGTCCACCACGCGACCGTGATCCGGCATATCGACGCGCTGGAGGGCCAGCTCGGGGTGAAGCTGTTCCAGCGCCATGCGCGGGGCTATACCGCCACCGAGGCGGGCGACGACCTGTTCCGCGTGGCCCAGGCCACCGACGACCAGTTCGCCCAGCTCGCCGGGCGGCTGAAGGGCCGGGGCGAGGGGGTGTCGGGCGAGCTGGTCGTGACCTCCCTCGACGCGCTGTCGCCGCTCCTGACGCCGGCGCTGGTGCGCTTTCGCGCCCTGCACCCGGATGTCAGCGTGCGCTCGACCACCGGGCCGCAGGTGCTCAGGCTGGAATACGGCGAGGCGCATGTGGCGATCCGGGCCGGCACCGCGCCGCAGGAGCCCGACAACGTCGTCCAGCCCTTCGGCGCGCTCGACGCGGTGCTCTGCGCGGCGCCGGCCTACGTGGCGCGGGCCGGGCGGCCGACGGGCGAGGCGGACCTGGGGGGGCACGACTTCGTCGGCCCCGAGGACCCCGAGAGCCGGGCGCCGTTCCACCGCTGGCTGGCGCGGGCGGTGCCGCCCGAGCGGGTGGTGTTCCGCGCCCGCGACGACCGGGTGGGCCACGACGCGATCCGCGCCGGCGCGGGCCTGGGCTTCATGCCCGCGGTCTGCGCGGCACTCGACCCGGGGGTGGAGGTGGTGATGGCGCCCCGGCCGGACTGGGCCGCGCCCCTGTGGCTGGTGACCCATGTGGACCTGCACCGCACGCCCAAGGTGCAGGCCTTCCTGAGCTTCCTCAAGGAGGAGGCGAAGACGTGGCCGGAGCGGCAATCGGGATGAACGAGGGGAAAGAGATGCGCGAACCGCTGGTCTTCGACGGGCACAACGACTGCCTGACCCGCATCCTGATGGCCGGGGGCGTGGCGGCTTCGGGCTCCTTCGCCGACCGGGACTCGGGCGCCATCGACCCCGCCTCGGCGCGGGAGGGGGGCTTCGGCGGCGGGTTCTTCGCCGCCTGGGTGCCCTCGCCGGTGGACCGGGGCCGGCGCATGGCCGCGATGCAGGGGGACGGCTACGACATGCCGCTGCCCCTGCCGGTGGAGCGGGCCGAGGCCGCCCGCGTGGTGGCCGAGGAGCTGGCGATCCTGGCGGAGCTGGAGCGGGCGGGCCATGTCGCGATCTGCCGCGACACGCAAGCGCTGCGCGCCGCCTTCGGCTCGGACCGCATGGCCGCGATCTGCCACCTGGAGGGGGCCGAGGCGATCGGGGCGGACCTCGAGGCGCTGGACGTGCTCCACGGGCAGGGGCTGCGCTCGCTCGGGCCGGTCTGGAGCCGGGAGACGATCTTCGGCCACGGGGTGCCGTTCCGCTTCCCCTCCTCCCCCGACACGGGGCCGGGCCTCACGGAAGCCGGGCTGGCGCTGGTGCGCCGGTGCGACGCGCTGGGGATCATGCTCGACCTGTCGCACCTCAACGAGGCGGGGTTCCGGGACGTGGCGCGGACCTCGACCAAGCCGCTGGTGGCGAGCCATTCGGGCGCACACGCGGTGAGCCCCCACGCGCGCAACCTGACCGACGCGCAGCTCGACGCCATCGCCGAGAGCGACGGGCTGGTGGGGCTGAACTTCGCCTGCGCGTTCCTGCGCCCCGACGGGCAGATGCGCGACGATACCGGAATCGACGTGATGCTGCGCCACCTCGACCACCTAATCGGGAGGCTGGGCGAGGACCGGGTGGGCCTGGGCTCCGACTACGACGGGGCGCTGGTGCCCCGCGAGCTGAAATCGGCCGCCGACCTGCCGAAGCTGCGCCGGGCCATGGCCGATCACGGCTACGGGGCCGAGCTGATCGCCAAGATCTGCCACCGCAACTGGTTTCGGGTGCTGGACCGCGTCTGGGGGTGAGACGGGCGGATCAGCGGGCGGATCAGGGGGCGCGGCGCCGCTGCTTGATCGCCACGCGCCAGAGCAGGAGCCGGGCGAGCCAGGGCTCGAACGAGCGGTAGGTGCCGCCCGAATACGCCTCCCAGTCGAGCGCCAGGCCGCGCCGCACCATGACGGCGCTCAGGTCGCGGCCGTCGGGCAGGTAGCAGATGGCCACGTGGCGCCCGTAGGTTTTGCCCGGCATGATCCGGGCGGTGACGGTCTTCCTGCGGCACAGGCGGGCGAGGAGCCGTTTCGCCCGGCGCCCCTGGCGGTGGGAGACTTCGGGCGCGTCGATCCCCGCCAGCCGGATGCGCACGCCCCCGATGTCGATCGTGTCGCCGTCGATCACCCTGGCGCGGCCGATCACGACCCGCCCCGGCGCGGCCCGCCCGCGCCGCCGCCGCGCGCGGCCGGGCCGTGCCCGGAAGGGGGCCGTGACGAGGCGAAGGAGCAGTCGGATCATTCTTCGGCGGTCCGGGGTCTGTCGGGGCGGGGCGCGATCCCGCACGGGAGGACGTGCGGGGACATATCAAGAACACGGTCGTGTCCCGGCGCGCAAGGGGATGCCGCCGGGGCCGGGGGTGGCGGCGGCGGTTGCGGGCGTTATCTGTCGGCCCCTGGACGCCGAGAATGGAGAGACGATGGAACGCCGGACACTGGGACGGACGGGGATCGAGGTGCCGGCGTGGTGCCTGGGCACCATGACCTACGGGCGGCAGACCGGAGAGGCCGACGCCCACCGGCAGATGGACATGGCGCTCGACCACGGGATCGACTTTCTCGACACGGCGGAGATGTATCCCGTGAACCCGCCCCGGGCCGAGACCGTGGGCGACACCGAGACCATTGTGGGCAACTGGCTGGAGGCGCGGGGGCGGCGCGGCGACGTGACGCTGGCCACCAAGTGCCTCGGGCCCTCGCAGCTCGCCCGCGACGGCGCGCCGGTCACCGCCGCCAGCGTGATCGAGGCGCTGGATGGGTCGTTGCGGCGGCTGAAGACCGACCGGGCGGACCTCTACCAGCTTCACTGGCCCAACCGGGGCTCCTACCACTTTCGCCAGATCTGGTCCTACGACCCGTCGGGGCAGGAAACGAGTGCGGTGCTGGAGAACATCGCCGAGGTCATGGGCGCGCTCGCGGAGGCCCAGCGGGAGGGCAAGATCGGCGCCTTAGGGCTGTCGAACGACACCGCGTGGGGGATCATGCGCTGGATCGCGGCGGCGGGGGCGGACGGCCCGCGCGTGGCCACGATCCAGAACGAGTACTCGCTCCTCTGCCGGTACTGGGACGCGGACATGGCCGAGCTTTGCCACCACGAGGACGTGACGCTGCTGGCCTACTCGCCGCTGGCTTGCGGGCTGCTGACGGGGAAATACGCGGGCGGCATTCCCGAGGGCTCGCGCCGCGCGATCAACCCCGACCTGAACGGCCGCGTTTCCGACCGGCTGTGGCCGGCGATCGACGCCTATCTCGGCATCGCGGAGCGCCACGGGATCGACCCGGTGCACATGGCGCTGGCCTGGGTGGCCCAGCGGCCGGTGAGCGCGATCCCGATCTTCGGCGCCACCGACGCGGGCCAGCTCTCCCACATCCTGGCGGGGACGGGAACGCGCCTGTCGGACGAGGTGCTGGGCGAGATCGACGCGGCCCACCGCGCCCACGCGATGCCGTTCTGATGCCCCATCTGCTGATCTACGGCGACAGCAACACCCACGGGACGCTGCCCATGCCGGACGGGCGCGACGCGGGCGTGCTCGCGCCCGAGGAGCGTTGGGCGGGGCACCTGGCGGCGGGCCTGGGCGCGGGATGGCGCGTGACAGTGGAGGGCCTGCCGGGCCGGACCACCGTGCGCGACGACCCCGTCGAGGGCGCGTGGAAGAACGGCGCCACCGTGCTGCCCGCGATCCTGCAGAGCCACGCGCCCCTCGACGCGGTGGCGATCATGCTGGGGACGAACGACCTCAAGGCGCGCTTCTCCATGGGGGCGGAGGACATCGCCCGGGCGCTGGAGAGCCTTCTGGGGATGGTGGCGCGGTTCACGCCCGGCGCGCGGCGGATGCTGATCTGCCCGCCGCCCGTGGCCGAGGTGGGCCCCTTCGCCGAGATCTTCGAGGGGGCGGCGATGCGATCGGGCCGTCTGCCCGCGCGGATCGGCGCGGCGGCGGCGCGCTCCGGCGCGGCCTTCTTCGACGCGGGCCAGGTGGTGGCGCCGGACGCGGCCGAGGGCGTCCATTTCGGGGCCGAGGCGCACGCGGCGCTGGGCCGTGCGCTGGTGGGGCCGGTGGAGGCGCTGGGATGAGGTGGGCCTTCCTCGCGCTGGCGCTGGCGGCCTGCTCGACCGAGTCGCCCCTGATCCCGGCGACGAGCTACCGCGACAGATCCGTCCCTATCGCCTCCACCCTGCGGTTCGACGCGGGGGACTTCGCCGGCACGTGGTACGAGATCGCCTCCTACCCGGTGCCGTTCCAGCGGGGCTGCACGGACACGCGCGCGACCTACGGGCCCTTGCCCGACGGGCGCCTGTCGGTCCTGAACGCCTGCCGCCGGGACGGGGCGTGGGAGACCATCGCCGGCACGGCACGCGTGGTCGGGCCGGGACGGCTGGAGGTGCGCCTCGACGGGGTGCCGCTGGTCGCGCCCTACTGGGTTCTGTGGGTGGACGAGGACCATCGCACGGCCGTGGTCGGCGTGCCCTCGGGCCGCGCCGGGTGGGTCCTGAACCGGGAGCCGCAGATCCCCGACGACCGGCTGGAGGCGGCGCTGGAGGTGCTGGAGTTCAACGGATACGACCTGTCGCGGCTGGCGCGGACCCCCCAGGGCGACGCCGAATGAGGACCGGGGCGATCGGCCCGCCCGACCGGGCGGTGCGCGCCCAGGGGCCACGGGGCCCGCGATGGCGGCCGGCCGGGCGGTGCCCGCGCCGGCGGCAATCTTGATCCAGTTTAAGAACGCGGCAGATCGGCCGATACCGGCGAAACAGGAGCGTCGCGGGTTGGTTGCTGGAGCAGGTGCCAGCAGCCCCTGGTCCATCATCCGCCCGCGTGGCGGGAGGGACGGGGCCCCCATCCCCTGGTCAGAAAGGCCGCCCCCATGTTTCATCACTCGTCGAAGCTGCAGTACCAGGTCCGTGTGGACACGCCCGACCCGGTCTTCGCCAAGCATCTCCAGCAGGCCATCGGCGGGATCGAGGGCGAGATCCGCGTGGCGATGCAATACTTCTTCCAGGCCATGGGCGCGCGGGGCGACGCCAAGTACCGCGACATGCTGATGATGACCGCGACCGAGGAGCTGTCCCATATCGAGTTCCTGGGCCATGCCGTCGCGCTCAACCTCGAAGGGGCGCCGGTGACCGCGCAGGAGGCCGCGGCCGAGGACCCGGTCGTGGCCGCGATCCTGGGCGGGGCGAACCCGCGCCACATCCTGTCCTCGGGGCTGTCGGCGATGCCGGTGAACGCCAATGGCGTGCCCTTCGACATGAGCCACGTCTACGCCACCGGCAATCTCGGGGCGGACATGATGGCCAACGCCACCGCCGAGGCGGGCGGCCGCGTCCTGGCCAGCCGCCTTTACAACATGACCGACGACGCGGGCATGAAGGACATGCTGTCCTTCCTCATCGCGCGGGACACCATGCACCAGCAGCAATGGCTCGCGGTGATCGAGGAACTTGGTGGCTGGGAGGGGCAGCTTCCGATCCCCAACTCCACCCCGCGCGAGCACGAGGCGACCGACCACAGCTACTACTTCCTCAACACCTCGCTCGACGAGCCCACGCCCGAGGGGCGCTGGACCTCCGGCCCCTCGCTCGACGGGCGGGGCGAGTTCTCGATCCGGGAGAAGGCCGAGCCCCAGGGGCAGAAGCCCGACCTGGGCAAGGCGCGGCCCGGAACCGCGACGCAGTCCGAGCAGCAGTAAGGCGAGGGCGGCGGGCCGGGGCCTGGTCGGGACGCGAGAGGCACGACCTCGTGGCAGCGCGTGTCCCGATGCCGGACCGGAAGGCCCGCCCTCCATCGCGGAGAGAACGACCTGGGAGCGGCGCCACTCGCCGAAGGGCCGAAGGATGGCCCCCTGGAGGCCACGGAGCGCGCCCGGGGAGCCGTGACGGTCGCCCGATACGGCTCCACGACCGCCGCGCTGGCATGGTCGGCGTCCAGGTTGTCCACGACATGCAGGCCCGTATGCATCGGGCAGGAACGGAACCGGAATGACTTATGCGATCGGCAAGCGGCGCTGGGTGCTGGCGGACGGATACATCCCCGCCGAAAGTACCGGAGAAGCGCCGGAAATGTTGAGCCACGAGGCGGTGTGCATCCTCAATACCGGAGCGGAGCCCGTTCGCGTGGTCCTCATGCTCTATTTCGAAGACCGCGACCCTGTCGGGCCCTACGAGCTGCGGGTGGCCGCGCGGCGAACCCTGCACCAGCGGTTCAACGAATTGACGGACCCCGAACCGATCCCGAAGGGGATCGGATATGCCTGCGTCATCGAGGCGGACGCGCCTGTCGTGGTCCAGCAGACGCGGCTGGATTCGCGACAATCGCAAAACGCCCTTCTGAGCACGCTGGCTTATCCGGCATGAAGATCCTCGGTGAACGAATGGCCGTGACCGTTCACGGCTGGTCCGCGCGCAAAGGAGGATGGGGGGCCTATATCCTCGGTGGTGGGCGGCGCCGTCGCGGATTTGGCGAGGAGCCATGGCCCACGGCACGCGCGAGGACGACAGGCGACGGGCGACACCGCGTGGCCCGAAGAACGACCGCGTGATGCACGGATCCAACGAGAGCGAGGCGGGAATGCGATGGTGATCGATATCGACAGGTCCGTTCAGGACGATCCTGCGCCCGAGGCCGAGCCCCGGACGCGGAGCGACCCCCGCCCCGAAGGCTTTTCCCCGGACCTTGCCCGAAAGCTGACCGAGACTGCGCGCAGGGCGGTCACGGCGGACGGGCGGCTCGACCCGACCCTCGGCGGCGACGCGGCGGGCCTGCTGCGCGGCGTGGCTGCCCGGGACCTTTCGCTCGGCCGGCTGCTGGAGGGGCATGTCAACGCCGTCGCGCTCGTCCGGGCCTGGGGGGCGGCGGAGCTGCGGGAGGACTGCGCGCGGGCGGTCTCCCACGGGGATCTCTTCGGGGTCTGGGGCGCGGACGACACGCCCGCGGTGACGGCCCGGCACGGGCGGCTCGCCGGGGCCAAGCGCTTCGCCTCCGGCCTCGGCCTGGTGCGGCGCGCCGTCGTCAGCGCAGGGTCCCCGGAGGGGCAGCGCCTGTTCATCGTCGAGGCCGACGATCCCGCGCGCCACGACCTGTCCGGCTGGGACACGAGCGGGATGAGGGCGAGCCGGTCGGGACGGTTCGATTGCACGGGGCTCCGGGCGGCGGAACTGGGTCCTGTAGACGTCTACACGACGGAGCCTCACTTCCTGGGCGGCACATGGCGGATCGCGGCCGTCACGCTCGGCGGGATCGTGGGGCTGCTCGATCGGGCCTGCGCCGAGCTGCGCGTCCGGGGCCACCTGGAGGCCGACGCCCAGCTTCTGCGGCTGGGGCCGGTGGCCGGGCGGGTGGTCGCGGCGTGGCCCGCGATCCGGCGCGCCGAGGCGGTCGCCACTGGGCCGGAGGGAGACGCCGACCCCGAGCGCGCCGCGATCCTGTCGTTGTCGGCCCGGCTCCTGACCGAGGAGCTGGCGCAGGACGCCATCGCGGCGGTCGAGCGGTCGGTGGGGCTGTCCATGTTCGCGCGCGCCGATCCGGTGGGCCGGGTGGCGCGCGACCTCGGGTGCTATGTCCGGCAGGCGGCGCGCGACGCGGCCCAGTTGAAGACGGGCCGCGCGTTCCTCGGGGGGGCCTGCCTCGGCCAGTGGCTCGATGGGTGAGGCGGGCGACGGGGCGCGGCCCCCGACCGTGACATACGAGGCGCTCTGCGGCGCGCGGCCGGTGATGGTGCTGGCCCCCCATCCCGACGACGAGTCGCTCGGCTGCGGAGCGCTCCTCGCCCATGCCTTCTCGGGGCCGGGCGGGCATGTCGTGTGCATGACGGACGGGGCTGGGTCCCATCCGGGGTCCGCGACCCATCCGCCGGCGCGGCTCGCGGCCTGCCGGGCGGCGGAACTGGACGCGGCCGTGATCGCCCTGGGGGGCCGTGCCGGCGACATCACCCGGCTGGACCTGCCGGATGCGGGCATGGGCGGGATCGCGGGAGACTACGACGCCATCGCCGCGCGCATCGCGGACCTGGCGGAGCGGCTCGGCGCCGGATCGATCCTGGCGACGGCGCCGACCGACCCCCATTGCGACCACGTGGCCACCGCCGAGATCGGCCGCCGGGCCGCGGCCCTCGCGGGGGTGCGCTACCTCGTCTATCCGGTCTGGTCGCGGTGGGCGGCCCCGGGCGTCCTGCAAGGCCTGTCGGCGTGCCGCGAATACCGGTTCGACGGGGGGCCCACGCGGGAGCGGAAGCGCCGTGCCGTCGCGGCCCATGCCAGCCAGCTCGGGGGCGTGGTCCACGACGACCCGGAGGGGTTCGTCCTCCCGCCGCACTTCGTGGAGATGTTCGTGGAGACCGACGAGATGTTCTTCGAGGGCGCCCCGTGACGGGGGGCGTGGACATCGAGCGGCTCGAGGCGCTCTATGCGGAGACGGACGACCCCTGGGGCTTCCGCACCAGCGCCTACGAGCAGGCGAAGTTCGCCGCCACGCGCGCGGCGTTGCCGCGCCCCCGGTACACCTCGGCCCTGGAGATCGGCTGCGGCAACGGCGAGCTGGCGCGCCACCTCTCGCCTTGCTGCGCGGATTATACCGGGGTGGACGCCGTGGAGGCGGCGCTCGTGGCCGCCCGCCGCGCGGTGCCGGGGGGCCGTTTCCACCGGGCGCTCATGCCGGGCGGGCTGCCCGGGGGGGTGCACGACCTGATCGTCCTGTCGGAGATCCTCTATTTCCTCGGGGGGGCGGACATCGTGCTTTTGGCAGACGGGATCGACGCGCGCTGGCCCGGCGCGGACGTGGTCTGCGTCACTTGGCTGGGGCCGAGCGGCAACCCCCTGGAAGGGGAGGAGGCGCTCGCCCGCTTCGTCGCGGCCTCCCGCCGGGCCTTCCGGCCCGTGCGGCTCCGATCCCGCTACCGGATCGACGTGGCCGGGCCCCTGTCATGACCGCGCGGGGCCGCATCACGGTGATGGACGGCCCAGGCCTGGCCGCGGCGACGGTCTCCGTCGTCATTCCGGCGCGGGACGAGGCCGAGCGGATCGGCGCGTGCCTCGCCGGTCTCGCGGCGCAGGACACCGACCGCCGCCCCGGGATATATGTCTGTGTGAACAATACTCGGGACCGGACGGCCGAGATCGCGCGAGACCTGGCGCTGGAGATGGGGCTCGCGCTGGTCGTGATCGAGATCGCGCTCCCCCATGGCGGCGTGGGGCGCGCGCGCCGTATCGGCCACGCCCTGGTCTCGCGGTACGGCCCCGCCACGCGGGCGATGCTGTCCACCGATGCCGACTGCATCGCCGTTCCCGGGTGGGTGCGGCGCATGGAGGAGGGACTTCGGCGCGCCCCTGTCGTTCTGGGGCATATCGCCGCCCGCGCGGAGGATCTCTCCAGGTTCCCCGAGACCTTCCACGCCCGCGGGCGGGTCGAGGCGCGCTACATCGAGCTGTCGATGGAGTTCGAACGCCTGCTCGACCCCAGGGGCGCGGACGGGATCGGGCTGAACACCGCGGGGGGAGCGAACCTGGGGCTGCGGGCAGGGATCTACCGCCGGCTGGGCGGGTTCGCATCCCTGTCCTGCAATGAGGATCGGGACCTGGTCGCACGTGCCATCCGCCGCGGGCAGAGGCCGATCCGGGTTCCCGAGGCCGTGGTCCACGCCTCCATGCGGGTCGCGGGGCGGGCGAGGGGAGGAATGGCCGATGCGATCGCCGATCGGCTGGCGAGCGAGGATTGCACGCTCGACATCGCCCTGGCGCCGTTCAGGGAGATGCTCGCCCGGCATTTGGGACGCCCGGAGGCGCCCGGCCCCATGCGCCGCCGGGACGCGGAGCGCGATATCGCGGACCTGGCCCGGTGTGTCGCCGCCCTTCGCCACCTCGGCGGGATCGAGGCCCGTCGCGCCTTCGTGGCCCGGGCGTTCGAGGGCCGCCGGGTGCCTGCGCGTGAACCGTCGAGGCCGGGGATGCGGAAACCCCTTCCGATCCTGTCGCCGGTTCGTCCCCGGTAGGGTGCCTGGGTTCTATCGGCACGGAACGGTCCGTAGCCCTGGCCAAGCATGCCGCATATCCGGCGCGGAGCCTTTGATCCCGGACGGCGGCCGCGGTGGATTGCCGTCCCGGCCGGATTACCGAAGGCTACTGCGGGCAAGGGCGCCGATCAGGTCGGTGCGCGTGACGATCCCCACGATCCGGTCCCGGGCCAGGATGGGGACGGCATCCACGTCGCTGTCCGACATCATCGGAAGGAGCGCGCCGAGGGGCGTCTGCGGCGTGCCGCGAGGTCCGGCCACCCCCATGATGTCAGCGGCGCGGACCGGCCCCGTCCGGCCCCGATCGATAAGCCGCCGCATGGCAGGTCCGAAACCGCGATTGAGGCGCAGCGCATCCTCGCGGGCGCGATCGACCAGGTGCAACTGGAAGATGACCCCGAGATACCGATCGCCGGGGCCGACCACGGGCAGGGCGGTGAAGCGATGCCGGCGGAACAGGTCCGCGACCTCGGAGACCGGGGTGTCGGCCCCCACGGTGACGAGGTTGCGCGACATGACGTCGGCCGCCGTCGTGGGCCCCGCCCGATGGGCGGCGGCGCGCAGTTCGGCGGCCCCGACCAGGCGCGCGAGATCCTCCACCCCGAGGTTGAAGGACTGCCGGTAGCGTTCGAGGATATCGACGAGTTCCTCTTCCGAGAGGCCCAGCCTCTCCATCGGCCCGGCATCGCGGGTGCCGTGGCGATTGGGGTCGTCGAACTGCCGGAACGGGTAATGGCGACCGGTCAGCCGCCCGTAGGCGATCGCGACGAGCACCAAGACCCCGCTGCCGAGGCCGATCGGCGTGAAAGCGAAGAGAAAGCCCAGCTCCCGCACGGCATCGGGGCTCATCGCCGCCGTCATCGCGACGGCGCCAGCGGGTGGGTGAAGGGCACGGCACAGGATGGTCGCCGAGATCGCAAGGCCGACGGACAGGGCGATGCGCAGCGTCGGGTCGCCGACGGCGAGGCTGACCGCCACCCCGACCAGCCCCGCGACGATGTTGCCGACGATCGCGGACCAGGGCTGCGCCAGCGGACTGTTGGGGACGGCGAAGAGCAGGACCGAGCTCGCGCCGAACGGGGCGACGAGATAGAGGCCGAGCTCCAGGTCGACCCCGGGGGTCAGGACGAACAGACCGGCAAGACCGAGGCCGACGAAGGCGCCGAACCCGGCTCTCGCGGCCTCGCGGAAGGACGCGCGCGGAACGGCAGGACCGAATGAGGCGAGATTTGGCACGACGACCATCTTCGAAGCCGGAACGCTCCGCGTGTCTCAGGTCCTCCGGCGGGTGGCAATGGCTATCGAGGTTCGTCGCGGGAGCATCCGGGCGCCGGGTGGCGCCTTGGAACCGTGCCGCAGGCGGCTGCGAAGGGCGCCCGGGGGTGGCGGATCACGTGACGCGGCGCAGGAACCGCTTCAGACGCTCGTCCCGCGGCGCGTCGAGAACGTCGCGCGGCGGGCCCGCCTCGACGATGCGGCCGCCATCCATGAACAGGACCCGATCGGCGATCTCGCGGGCGAACTGCATTTCGTGCGTCACGATCAGCATTGTCTGACGCTGCTCGGCCACGCGGCGCATGAGATCGAGCACTTCGCCGACCCATTCGGGATCGAGCGCCGAGGTGGGCTCGTCGAACAGC
The DNA here is from genome assembly GCA_947500825.1 of uncultured Paracoccaceae bacterium. Taxonomy (GTDB): domain Bacteria; phylum Pseudomonadota; class Alphaproteobacteria; order Rhodobacterales; family Rhodobacteraceae; genus Palleronia. The sequence continues at coordinate 31,068 of CANMTR010000011.1, forward strand.
ATGAGATCGGCCCCGATGGCCATGGCGCGGCCGATGCCGACCCGCTGCTGCTGGCCGCCCGAGAGGGCCGCCGGATAGCTGTCCGCCTTGTCGGCGAGCCCGGTCTCCGCCAGCACGTCCAGGGCCTGGCGCGCGGCCTCCTCCGACGGGCGGCCCCGGACCGTGACCAGCGCCTCCATGATGTTCTGCTTCGCCGTCTTGTTGGCGAAGAGCGCGTAGTTCTGGAAGACGAAGGACGTGGCCCGCCGCAGGGCGAGGATCTGGCGCCGGGTCGCGCGGGCCGCGTCGACGGTCACGTCGCCCACCGAAATCGTTCCCGCATCGGGCCGGTCGAGAAAGTTGAGGCACCGCAGGAGCGTGGACTTGCCCGTGCCGGACGGGCCGATGACGACGACGCGCTCGCCGTCGGCGATCTCGAGGTCGATCCCGTCGAGGACGGTCGTCTGCCCGAAGCGCTTGGTGAGGCCGCGGACCAGGATCATCGCGCATATGCCTTGTTGAGATAGATTTCGAGCCGTTTCTGGCCCTGGTTCAGCGTCTCGACAATGATCCAGTAGAGGATCGCCACGACGAGGAACGCCTCGAAGTAGAGGAAGCTGCCCGAGGCCTCCTTCTGGGTCGCGCCCATCATCTCGGTGACGCCGAGCGTGAAGGCCAGGGAGGTGCCCTTGATCATGTCGATGAAGTAGTTGACCAGCGTGGGCGCGGCGATCCGGCCCGCCTGCGGCAGCACGATCCGGCGCATCATCTGCCCCTGTGTCATGCCGATGGATTGCGCCGCCTCCCACTGCGAGCGGTCGACGCCGGTGATCGCGGCGCGGATCGCCTCGGCCATGTAGGCCGAGAAGTGGAGTGTCAGGCCCATGATCGCCGCCGTCACGCCGTTGATCTGGGCCAAAAACGACAGCACCTGCGGCAGGCCATAGTAGAACAGGAAGAGCTGGACGAGCAGGGGAGTGCCGCGAAAGAAGCTGATGAAGAGCATCACCAGCCAGTCCAGCCCCGGCACGCGGATCACCCGCTCCACCGCGAGGAGGGATGCGAGCACGAGGGCGCAGACCATCGCCACGGCCGCCATGAACAGCGTCAGCGGCACGTAGCCGAGGATCACGGGCACGAGGCCCAGCATGTAGTCCAGGTCGAGCGGCCGCATGGATCAGGTCACTCGGTCGCTGCCGCGGAGGTCGTGATGTCGCTGTCGAACCAATTTTGCGATATCTCGGAGAGGGTGCCGTCCGCCTTGAGCGCGGTCAGCGCCTCGTCCACCCGGTCGCGCGTGGCGCGGCCCTCCTCGGTGTCGGGGAACGGCAGCGCGTTGCGGATCTCGGAGAACGGCTGGCCGGCCAGTTCCAGCGGCAGCGGGCTTTCCCGGATCACCTGCGCCGAGGAGACGCGGTCCATGACGAAGGCATCCACGCGACCGAGCGCGGTGTCCTGCTCGATGTTGGACTCGTAGGTGCGGATGTCGATCTCGTCCGAATAGGGCAGATCGCGCAGGAGCTGCTCGAAGTTGGAGCCGAGGTTCACCGCCACGGTCGCGCCGCGCAGATCCTCGACGCCCTCGATCTCGTCGTTGCCCTCCCTGGTGACGACCTGGGCGCCGTCGATGACGTAGGGCTGGGTGAAGGCGAAGGCCTCCTCGCGTTCGGGCGTGATGGTGATCTGGTTGGCGATCGTGTCGATCCGCCCGGCCTGGAGCGCGCCGATCAGGCCCGAGAAGGACATGGTCTCGAACGCGATGTCGAGCCCGGCCTCCTCGCCGACGGCGTTCATCACGTCCACCTCGAACCCCTGCAGCTCGTCCTGCTGCACGAAGGTGAAGGGAAAGTAGCCGCCCGACATTCCGACGCGCAGCGTCTCGTCCTGCGCGATCGCGGCCCCTGACAGACCCGCGGTCGCGATCGCGGCGGCGATAACCGTTCTCAGCATCTTGAAGCTCCTGCTGGCGTTGTGGGACGGACCTGCCCTCCGGGCGGGCCTTCATCAACATGTGTGGGGGAATTAGGGCAGATGTTCCCGCTGGTAACACCCCGTGGAATGCTGTTCCGCCCAGGCCGGTCCTTGCGAGCCGCCGGTTCGACATCGGCGCGGTGCGACGGGCGCGAGCGGACCCTTGCGGGAAAGCCGTGGCGCGGCCCGAAACGGCCCTCCCGTGAATGGCGGTCTTCGTGCTTCCGGACCCCGGAGCCCTAGGTGCCTTCGGGACCATCGAGGGAGGGCGTGGATGACTGGCTGGTTTCTGATATTCCTGTTGATCGTGACGATCGTTTTCATCGTCGTCGGGACGGCGCGCTACAGGCTTCACCCCTTTCTCGTCCTGCTGGCGGCGGCCTACGGCCTTGGCCTGCTCGCCGGTCAGTCGCCGACCGATGTGGTCGGCGCCATCACGGAGGGGTTCGGCGGCACGGTCGGCGGCATCGGGATCATCATCGCGGCCGGCACGGTGATCGGTGTGGTGCTGGAGCGGAGCGGCGGCGCGCAGGTGATGGCCGACGCCGTCATCCGCCTCGTGGGAAAGGGCCGGTCGGTGATGGCCATGAGCCTGACCGGCTCGGTCGTCTCGATACCGGTCTTCTGCGACTCGGGCTTCGTGGTCCTGGCACCGCTCGCCCGGTCGCTGGCCAGCCGGTCCGGCCGGTCCATGGCGACCTATGCGGTGGCGCTCAGCATGGGGCTCTATGCCACCCATGTGTTCATCCCGCCGACGCCCGGCCCCATCGCCGCGGCAGGCGAACTGGACGCCGATGTGGGACTCGTCATCCTGTTCGGCCTCGTCGTCACCCTGCCGGTCCTGGTGACGACCTACATCTTCGCGGTCATCGTGGGCGACAGGGTCTTCATCGACCCCGACACGGTGTCGATCGAGGACCCCTCCGAGGGGCACGATACGCCGCCGGACGGCCCCGACCGTGCCGGCCCGAAGGTCTGGGAGGCCTTTCTGCCCATCGCGCTGCCGATCGGTCTGATCGCGGTGAACTCCTTTGCCACCGCCGTGCTGGGGGAGGGCGTCATCGCCGAGGTCCTGCGGTTCCTGGGCGATCCGAACACCGCCTTGCTGCTCGGGGTGGTCGCGGCGTTCGTCGTCACCGCGCGGTCGGGCGGGTCGAGCCTGACGCAGGAGGCGGTGACGCGCGCGCTTCGCGTGGCGGGCCCCATCATCCTGATCACGGGGGCGGGGGGCGCGCTCGGGAGCGTGCTGCGCAGCACCCCGATCACCGACTTCCTGTCCGAGAGCCTGGTGCTGACGAATCTGGGGATCTTCCTGCCCTTCCTCCTCGCGGCGGCGCTGAAGACGGCGCAGGGGTCTTCCACCGTGGCCATCGTGACGAGCGCGGCGATCATCGCGCCGCTGATCGGGAGCCTCGGCCTCGACAGCGCGACCGGCCTCGCGCTCACGACGCTGGCCATCGGGGCGGGCTCCATGACCGTGAGCCATGCCAACGACAGCTTCTTCTGGGTGGTCAGCCAGTTCTCGGGGATGTCGACGCCCCAGGCCTATCGGCTGCAGACCGTGGCGTCGGGGATCGCGGGGGTGACCGGCATCATTGCCATCTGGGTCCTGAACCTCGTCTTCTGAACAGGGCATTCGCGGGGGGCCGGTCGGCCCCCCCGCGGGTCGCACGGTAGCGATTGCGCGGGCCATCGGGTGCCCGACCCGTAAGAACCGGCCCCCGCGTCGTTGACTGGCCCGTGGGGCATGCCACCCTCTTCCCATCCAGAGGGAGGTTCCATCATGCTTCGACGTTCAGCAGCAGTCCTGGCCATGGGGGTGGCGCTCGGTCCTGCAAGTCTCGCCGTCGCGCAGCCCTTGCCGACCGGGGACCCCGAGAGCGTGGGCATGTCGTCGGACCGGCTCGACCGTATCGGCGCGACGTTCCAGGCGGAGATCGACGCCGGCGAACTGCCCGGCGTCGTCGTCATGGTCGCGCGGGAGGGCAAGCTCGTCTATTCCGCCGCGCTCGGGGATCTCGACCCCGCTGCAGGGACCGAGATGACCGAGGATGCGATCTTCCGCATCTACTCGATGACCAAGCCGCTTGTGTCGGTGGGCGCGATGATCCTGCTGGAAGACGGCGCGCTCCAGTTGACCGACCCGGTCTCGAAACATCTGCCGGAATTCGTGGACATGGAAGTCTCCACCGTCTCGACGGACGAGTACGGCCGCCGGAGCTACGGGACCGTCCCGGCCGAGCGCGAGATGACGGTGCAGGACCTCCTGCGCCACACGGCCGGCCTGGCCTACGGCGAACTGACCGGCAACCCGGAGATACGGGAGGGCTATGCCGAGGCGGGCGCCTTCAAGCCGGACGGCCTCGCCTTCGACGCGCGCGGCGTGGCGCCCGAGGTTCAGGTGGCGGAACTGGCCGATGTCCCGCTCGCGCACCAGCCGGGCACGGCCTGGGAATACAGCCTTGCCTCCGACGTGCTCGGGCGGGTGGTGGAGGCGGCCTCGGGCATGCCGCTCGCCGATTTCCTCGACCAGCGCCTGTTCACGCCCCTGGGGATGGACACGGCAGGGTTCTCCGTGCCCCGGAACATGGCCTCCCGCATCGCCCAGCCGTTCGAGATCGACCCGGCCTCGGGCGAGCCGCTGCCGATGATCGACGTCACCGAACCGCCCGAGTCCGCCTCCGGCGGGGCAGGGGGCGTCGCCTCGGCCGGCGATTACCTGCGGTTCAGCCAGATGATGCTGGAGGGCGGCGCGCTCGACGAGGCGCTCATCCTGTCTCCCACCTCCGTGCGGCTCATGGTGTCGGATCACCTGGGCGCGCGTATCGAGACGCCGGTGGAGCCGGGCGAGCTGCTGATGGGCGTTCCGGGCTACACGTTCGGCCTTGGCTTCATGGTGCGCGAGGAGGCGGGTATCGCGGGCGTTCCGGGATCGGAAGGCGAGTTCATGTGGGGGGGCTACGGCGGCACGTTCTTCTGGGTCGATCCCGCCGAGAACCTCGTCGCGGTGATGATGTCCCAGCGTGCCGGACCGAGCCGGGCTTATTACCGGCGATTGACGAAGCAGATGGTCTATCAGGCGATCACGGAGTCGGCGCAGGACCCCGCGATCGAGTGATCTTCGTGTCCTTGCGGCCGGGGGCGACCCGGGCCGCAGGGACACCGCGCGCCCGGGCATCCTCCGGGGGCAACCCGGTCACCTCCGGGCCCGGGGCCTTTCAGAGCGCCCCGAGGAAATGCGCTTCGATCTCCTCCATGTCCTCACCCGTGGCGAGGGAGAGCATCAGGACGATGCGCGCCTTCTGGGGGTTGTAGATGCCGCTGCCGATGCCCGGATCGGTTCCCGCCGTGACGATCCCGTTGCCGGTCCGGGTGCTGCGCACCACCGGGATGCCATTGGCCATGGCGTCCTCGACAGCCTCGTTCATCCGGTCGGGAATGTTCCCGTTGCCGACCGCGGCGATCACGATGCCCTCCGCCCCGGCCTCGATGGCCGCGGTGATGGCGTCCGCGTCCACGTCCTGGTAGCCGTAGACGATATCCACGCGGGGCAGGTCCTCGATGTCGGAGATGTCGAAGCTGGGCTTGTTCACCGGTTCGGCCGGGGGATAGTAGAAGTAGGGCTCGTTGCTGAGGAACCTGCCGAGATACCCCTCCTCGATGGCCTTGAACGTGTTCAGGGCGAGGGTGTCCGTCTTCGTCGTGAAATACGCCGAGCCGATGCGGTCGTTGAGCACGATCATCGCGCCGCGGCCCCGTCCCTCCTCGGATCCGGCAAGGGTCACGGCCTGGAGGAGGTTGACCGGGCCGTCGGCGCCGATCGCGGTGGCCGGCCGCATCGCGCCGACCATGACGACGGGTTTGTCGCTCTGGACGGTCAGGTCGAGGAAGAAGCCGGTCTCCTCCATGGTGTCGGTGCCGTGGGTGATCACCGCGCCGTCGGCATCGCCCGCGAATGCCTCCGTGATGGCCCCGTGCAGGTCCATCAGGATGTCCTGGTCGACGTTGAAGCTGCCGGTGTTCGCCACCTGTTGGCCGCTGATCCGGGCGACCTCGCTTAACTCCGGCACCGCGTCGAGCAGCTGATCCACGCCGATATTGCCGGACGTGTAGTCGGTCGTGTCCGTGCTCGACGAGGAGCTGCCCGCGATCGTGCCGCCCGTGGCGAAGATCGTGACATTGGGCAGATCCTCCTGCGCCACGACCGGCGTCGCGAGGCAGGCCAGCGCGAGCAGGGACGTCAGGGGGGATCTCTTCATGCTGCAACTTCCTTCTTTGGTGGAGGGGGTGAAGGTATCCTCCGAGGCGTCCTCGGGAAAGCTCGAAGGACAGTGTCGCCGTCGCATGCCCCCGAGGGGGCCGGCCCGTCCGGTTCCCCCAAAGCCCCCGGACGACCCGCGGCGGAGGCCAGTTGTATCCCTTCCCGCGACGCGCGATCATCCGGCGGCTCGAACATGGAAGGTTCCTCGATGCAGCGTCTCGACCTCGTCCTCGTCTCCGCGTCCCTGGCCCTGGCGCCGGTCTCGCCCGCGCTGGCCAGCTACGCGTTCTACGTGGGCAAGAACCTGACCGAGGGGGGCGGCGTGATGATCGGGGGAACCGGCGAGGAGGTCTCCAGCCACTGGCTCGAGATCGTTCCGGCGCAGGCCCACGACGACGGCGAGACGATCGAGGTCGGGGTCACGGAGGCGGCCTCCATCCCGGGGCGGCTGATCGAGATCCCCCAGGCGTCCGAGACGTTCCGCTACCTGTCCATGTCCTATTCGGACTACGAGGGCTTTCCCGCGCCCCTGACGAACGGCGGCATCAACGAACATTCCGTCGCCGTGCGCGACGTCTGGGCGCCGAACCGCGACGAGCTGGTCGAGATGACGCCGACACCGCAGGAGGGCCTTCAGTACAGCGACCTGGCGCGCCTCGTCCTGGAGCGTGCGACCACCGCGCGGGAGGGTGTCGAGCTGATCGGGGAGCTGATCGCCGAGCACGGCTATGCCACATACGGGGGCAATACCCACCTGATCGCCGATGCCGACGAGGGCTGGGTGGTGTGGGAATTCGCCGGCGGCCAGGGGCTCTGGGCTGCCGAGCGGCTCGGGCCGGACGACGTGCGCGTCCTCTATCCCGGCTATATCGAGGAGGTGCCGGCCGATTACCTCGACAATCCCGATTTCGCCGGATCGGAGAACCTGTTCGGCTTCGCGGTGGAGCAGGGCTGGATCGAGGAGGGCGCCGGGAGCCTGAACGTCTTCGAGGTCTACGGCTCGCAGGGCGATGGCGACGAGGCCCGCACGGGGGGCTACAAATACGTGACGCAGGCCGAGATCGAGGACGAGCTTGCCGGGATGGAGCCGGTCACCGTGACCGAGATGGCGGCGATGGTGCGCGATCCCCGCATCGCGGACGACGAGGCGGGCTACGGGCAGGTGGCCGAACTCGTGGCCGATACCGACCCCGACCTCGTCCGGATCTGGGTCGCCCCGACCGGATCGGTCACCGCCCCCTTCAACCCGTGGTGGCTCGGGGTCCGGCAGGTTCCGCCGCAATACGCCCAGCACCGCTACCTGACGAAGGACGCGGCCTCATCCTTCCTCAACCCCGACTACCGCGACCAGGAGGCGACCGAGTTCGCGGGCCGCACCTTCAAGCGCCTGATGTACCTGACCTGCGCGCGCCCCGGGGCCTATCTTCCCATCGTCGTCGAGGCGCTGGAGGGGTTCGAGGCGCAGAGCATGGAGGGCGTCTCGTGGGTCGAGCCGGCGGCAAGGGCGCTGATCGGGGCCGGCGACAGGGACGGCGCGGTATCTTTGCTGACGCACTATGCCACGACGCGGGCCGACGAGGCGCTGGAGATGGGCAATGTCATGGTCGATGCGCTCGAAGGGCATCTGCACTTGACCCGGGGCCTCGCCGACCCCGAAGGCGCGCTCATCAACGACCAGTGGGAGGGCGGAGAGACGGTGAACTGCCTGGCACAGGCGGACCCGGACAGGCCCTCCGACGAGCAGTGAGGCGGAAGGCTCCTGTCTCCGCCTCAGGGGCGTCGCAGCCTGAGTAGCGGGCCCGCGAGCCCCCGGCGGGCGGCCGTCCCGGCGATCTTCGGGCGGGGCTGGGGCCGCGTCCACCCGGGCGCCCGGCCATGACGTGTTCCTGCCGCCATCGCTCGGGCGGCCGGTGTCGCGTGTCCTGGAACCTCGATGAGCCGGGGGGACCGGTCGAGCACCACCGCAAAGGTTGTCACAGCCGGGCCAAGATTGTCCCGGACGGCTTGAAAGACCGGCGGCACGCGGTCAAACGCATACGGAACACTTGCAGGTATTCGCCTCGTCCGTCGTCTTCGCCGACGTCGCTACATTCTAGATCCGAAATTCGATGAGGCCCCGGGCTCAATGAAAATCGACCGATTGAAGCCTCGTGACATGCAGGACAGACACTCTCTCGAAGAGAGCCCCCCGACACGCGCGCCACGGGTCTCGATCGTGATCCCGATGCATAACGAGGAAGGAGCCGTGGCCGAGCTTGTCGCGCGTATCGCGGCCACGATGCGCACGGTTGCGACCTTCGAGATCGTGGCCGTCGACGACGGTTCGACGGACGGTACGCTGGGCCGTCTGCGTGCCGCGTGCGAGACCGTTCCGCAGTTGCGCGTTCTTCACCACCCCAGCCCCGGCGGCCAGAGCGCCGCCATCCATTCGGGTGTCCTCGCTGCCCAAGCGACGGTGTGTTGCACCCTGGACGGGGACGGGCAGAACCCGCCCGAGAACCTGCCGCGTCTCCTCGATCCCCTGATCAACCGCACGAGCCCCACGGTGGGCCTGGTCGCCGGGCAACGGGTCGGACGGCAGGATACCTTCGCCAAGAAGGCAGCGTCGCGTCTTGCGAACGCCCTGCGCGACCGCGTCCTCAAGGACGGTGTGCGCGATACCGGATGCGGCCTGAAGGCCTTCGACAGGGACGCGTTCCTGGAACTTCCCTATTTCGATCACATGCACCGGTACTTGCCGGCGTTGTTTGCCGCCCATCGCCAGCCGATCGTCCTCGTGGAGGTGACGCACGAACCACGCACGACCGGGCAGTCGAAATATACCAATATCGGCCGTGCGGCCGCCGGCGTCTGGGACCTGCTGGGGGTCCTGTGGCTGAAGAAGCGGGCGAAGAAGGTCGAAGCCGAAGAGGTCGGACGGAATGATTGACCAGCTGATGGATCTGCTCGGCGTGGAGAGCCAGCGCGAGGCGATCTGGGTGGTGATCGGGCTCCTTGGTCAGACGCTCTTCATGATGCGGTTCATCGTGCAATGGCTCACGTCCGAGCGGGCCCGGAAGTCGGTCATCCCCGTGGCCTTCTGGTACTTCTCGATCGGCGGCGCGGTCGTCCTCTTTGCCTATGCCGTCTACCGCAAGGACCCGGTCTTCATTCTCGGCCAGTCGCTCGGCATGTTCGTGTATCTGAGGAACCTCGTGCTGATCCGCCGCGAGGCCCGTGCGCAAGGCTGAGATCTATGCTGGGCCGAAGCCGAAGCCGGACGCGCTCCACATGATGAGGCCCCCTGCCAGGGGGGTCGTCTCGACATCGGTCAGGTACGGCGCGACGGTCCCGAACGGCGCGGCCTCGCAGATGCCCCGCACGGGGCCGCCGTCGTAGAGACCGTTCTCCAGCGTCTCCTCCATCCCGGGGCCGCCGTCGACGAAGATCGGGAACCCGTCCACGGCGTTCGGCGCGAAGACACTGACCGCGCCGGGCGGCATGCGAAGACCCTCGCCGCACAGGATCAAGGTCTCGTCCTCGCGAAACGACGCCGCCAGGGGAGCGAGTACCTCGCCCATGGAGACGCCGAAGCGATCCTCCTTGGATTGGGCGAGGTCCTCGTAGGACTGGAACGGCCCCCCGACCAGCGCGACGAGCGCCACGGCGGCCCCCGCTCCGAGGGCGGTGCGACGCAGGACCAGGAACGGAAGGGCGGCCGCGCCGACGCTGAGCAGCGGCAGGATCGTCAACGTGTAGCGCGGATAGACCGACCCCGACGCGGCCAGCATGGAGACGACGAAAAGCACCGCTATCCCCGTTGCCGCATGCATTCGCGGTGCGCGCGTCGCGAAGGGGAGGATCGCGAGGCCGGCGAAACCCAACAGACGCATGACCGGCTCCCCCCACAGGATCAGGTCGTCGAATTGGGCCAGCCCCGAGGTGACCATCCCCCAGGGAGACGGCTCGAAGCGCTTCAGCATCTCCTGCTCCACCGATCCGCCCAAGGGTTGCCCCGAGAACCGGATTTCCTGGAAGATCTGCCAGGCGAAACCCGCCAGCAGGCCCAGCACGACGGCAAGGATGAATCGCCGGTCGAACAGGACGTTGCGCACCCGGTCCCCTTGCAGCGGTGCGGTCATCGCCAGACCCAGCATCGCGAACAGTAGAAAGCCCATCGGGGTCGGGCTCTTCTGCAAGCCCGCCAGGAAGACCGCGACGGGAAACAGGAGCCAGTAGCGCCTGTCCCTGAGCGCCAGCAGAATCGCCAGGATACCCAGGGTGGAAAAGAAGCTGGCCCCGCCATCCAGCATGGCTGCCGTCGTATGCTCCCAGAAATGGGTCGAGGTGGACAGGACGGCCACCGAGGCAGGCGCGACCCAGGGCCATTTCGGCACCATCACCGCGGCGAGTGCGGCCGTGGCGATCATGGTGCAGATGCCGAAAAAGAGCGACGGCAGGCGCAGCGCGACCAGGTAATCCGCCCCCAGCTCCATCAGTCCGGCGGACATCCAGTACTGCAGGGGAGGTTTCTTCAGGGTCGGCTCCCCCAGCGCGAACACGGCCCACCAATCCCCGAGCGCGGAAAATCCCATCGCGCGATCGAACGTGTAGAATTCATCGTAATGGCTCAGCCCTCCGTCACCCAGCCCGCGCCCGTGCCACAAGCCGATGGCAGCGATCAGGAGGGCCGTGACGAGAAGCGGGGCCCACCACTCCGGACGCGGCGCGGCGGTTTTCGGTCGGGACAGAGAGTAATGCATCGCCTTCTTGCGCTCAGGATCGACTTATCCCTGTCGGGTAGTCCAATTCCCCTCCTGGCGCACTGGCTTTCCCCTGCCGACCGGCATTGGTGCGCAATGTGGGTGAAGGCCGGGCGTCCCCATTGTCCCGCCCAGCGATCCCTTCGGAGCCCGACAGGGGCAGGCCAATCCGGCGATAACCCGTAGCGCCCGAACGGGGTGACGTGTCGTGCCGCCGTCGTCCGGTCGGCGCGCGTCTGGCGAAGCGGAAAACTCGGTCCGTGGTGAAGGCGCGGGGGACGGCGAATTCGGTCTCCGGCATGTTCTGCGCCTCGCGCAGCTCGTCCAAAGACTGAGGCGGAGTAACGACGGGAGATGGAAGAATGGTGCCCGGGGGCGGAATCGAACCACCGACACGAGGATTTTCAATCCACTGCTCTACCCCTGAGCTACCCGGGCACGGGTCGGGGCCTGCGGCCCCGCGGGTGGCGCCCTCATAGACGCGCGCGGGGAGAAGGTCCAGAGGGTGAAGGCAGAAATCAGTGCGGCTTGTCCCCGCCGTCGTCCTCGTCCCAGCTTTCCGTCTCCTCGGCGGGGACGGCGTAGCCGCCCGAGAGCCAGCGGCCCAGGTCGATGTCGGCACAGCGCTTCGAGCAGAACGGCCGGTATTCCGGGTCGGTGGCGCGCGCGCAGATGGGGCAGGTCACGACACCCCTCCCAGGAGGCGGTGAAGCGGAAGCCGCTCCCGCCTCCGTTGCAGCTCGAAATGACCGAGCGGCGTCCAGCCCGCGAGGGTCGTGTCGACGGGATCGGCGCGGAACGCGGCGCGCAGGACGCTCTCGATCGTGCGGCGGTCCTTCTTGGGGGCGGGGGCCATGTCCACGGCGATCTGGCCGCCCAGACCGCGGCAGCGCAGGGCGGCGGGCAACGCCCGCGCGCAGGCGATATCGGCCTTCAGGCCCGCCGCGAGCGACGTGTCCGACCCGGTGTTCACGTCCACCGCGACGAGCGCGCTGGTCGGCTCGACCGTCATCCAGGCGCCGCCGGGCAGGTCAACGCGCGGATGGGCCAGCGCCTCGACCATGGCGTCGATGCCGTGGTCGGCGAAATTGCCCGGGTCCGCGAAGAGGGCGTCGGGCGTCGGCCAGTCGCGCCAGGCCAGCATGTGGGGGTCGGGCCCGTCGGCGAGAAGCTCCGGCTCGTGGCCTTCGTCGCCCGCGACCCGGTGGGCGAGGTCCAGCATCGCGGCCAGATCCTCGGCCACCTCGTCCGGGGCCGCGGCGTCCGTGGCCGAGCGCAGGATCACGCCAAGCTCTCCCGGAGGACCGGCCACGTCGTGGATCAACGCGAGGAGGACCTCCCGTGCCTCCTCGTCGCGGATCGTGCGCGACACGTTGTAGCCGGGCTTGCCGGGCGTGACGATCACGTGGCGCGACTTGAAGACCGGATCGGACGTGACGGGAACCGCCTTGCCGTCCTCCGCGAAGCCCGTCACCTGCACTAGGAGGGTCTGGCCGGGCCGCAGGCCCCGCGCCTTCTTCAGGAAGGCGGTGCCACCGGGCAGGCGCAGGGTCACGCCGCCCTGTCCCTTCATCGGGCGCTCCACGATCCCGCGGTAGATCGCGCCCGGCAGGGGGACATCCTCGTCGGGGGCGACGAGGAGGTCGTCCAGCCGGCCATCCACGAGCCGCGCGGCCGCGAGCCGGCCGGCGACCCGGTCGAGGTGAACGGTCGAGCCCTTCATGGTGCCTCCCAGATCGACAGGCCGGCGGCGCCGAGCAGCTGAACCGTCTCGGCCACCGGCAGGCCCATGATGGCGGAATAGGACCCTTCGATCCAGGGGACGAACGCGCCCGCGGGGCCTTGGATGGCGTAGCCGCCGGCCTTGCCCCGCCAGTCTCCGGTGGCGACGTATCCTTCGATCTCGTCGCGGGAGAGGCGCTTCATCCGCACGGTGCTGACCACCTCCCGCGTGAGGACGCGGGAGACGTCGCGGACGCAGATCGCGGTGATCACCCGATGGCGCCGACCCGACAGGAGCGCGAGGAACGCGCGCGCCTCGTCCGCATCGGCGGGCTTGCCCAGGATGCGGCGCCCGGCGTGAACGGCCGTATCGGCGCAGAGCAGGATCTCGCCCTCCGACACGTCGAGCGCCTCGGCCTTCTGGCGCGCCATGCGCATGCAGTAGGGGCGCGGAAGCTCGCCCCGGGCGGGCGTTTCGTCGATGTCGGGGGAGCGGATGTCGGCCGGTATCATGCCCAGACCCGTCAGGATTTCCAGCCGGCGCGGGGAGCCAGATCCTAGGATCAGGCGCGGACCCTCACTTGAAGCGGTAATTGATCCGCCCTTTGGTCAGGTCATAGGGGGTCATCTCGACTTGGACCTTGTCACCGGCGAGGACGCGGATGCGGTTCTTGCGCATCTTGCCTGCCGTGTGTGCGATGATCTCATGGCCGTTCTCCAGCTCGACCCGGAATGTCGCATTCGGCAGGAGTTCCTTCACGACACCGGGAAATTCGAGCAGTTCTTCCTTAGCCATTGTCACTCCGTGGTTTGTCCTCCGCCTTAACGGATGGCGTCTAGATGGAGCCAAACGCGGGAGGAATCAAGCCAGATCACGCGGTCTCGCTCATCGCGCAGATCAGGGTGAACAAACGCCGCGCGGTGGTCTCGTCCATCCGCGCCCTGTCCGACAGGCGTGCCTGCAGCTGGCGCGCGGCCTCCGAGTGGATCTCGCGCCTGGCCGCGTCGATCTCCTCGATCCGGGCGGGGGGCAGGGACCGCACCGCCTCGGCGTAGCTCTTGCACATGGTGCGGTAATCCTTCGACGCTTGGGCCAGGCCGCCGAGCGCAAGGGTGAAGGCGCCCTCGGACCCGTCCGCTGCGTGCCAGCGGATGCGGATGCGCCCGTCCTCGGCTCCCAGGCGCAGCCGATAGGGGCCGGGCGCCTCGGTCAGCTCGAACACGCTGGCCTCCTGCAGGTCGAAGATCGCCACGCGGCGTTCCTGCTCCAGCTCGGGCGTCGGCGCGGCGCCGCCGTCCTCGAGTTCCAGATGGCTGATATCGGTCATCGGCATGTCGATCCGTGTCCAGGGGGCGACCTTCTCGCGCGCGGGGGAGCTAGGCCCCCCGCGCCGCCCGTCGAGGTCAGTTCAGCCGGTCGAGCCGCGCCCGCACGCTCAGGCCGTGCGCCTCGAGGCTTTCCGAGCGCGCCAGCGTCTCGGCCGCCGGCCCCACGGCGCGCAGGGCCTCCGGCGTCATCCGCGCCATGGTGGTGCGCTTGAGGAAGTCCATCACCGACAGCCCGCTGGAGAATCGGGCGGACCTCGCCGTGGGAAGGACGTGGTTCGGCCCGCCCACGTAATCGCCGATGGCCTCCGGCGTCCAGGCGCCCAGGAAGATGGCGCCGGCGTTGCGGATGCGCCCCGCCAGCGTCTCGGGGTCGGCGACGCACAGCTCCAGGTGTTCGGGCGCGAAGCGGTCGGCGAGCCGCGCGGCCTCGTCCAGGTCGCGCACGACGATCACCGCGCCGCAGCCCTCCCAGCTCGCCCGCGCGATCTCGCGGCGGCTCAGGTTTTCCAGGCGCGCCTCCACGGCCACCATGACCCGCTCGGCCATGTCCCGATCGGTGGTGATCAGCACCGACTGCGCGCTCTCGTCGTGCTCGGCCTGGCTCAGGAGGTCGAGCGCGATCCAGTCGGGGTCGTTGTCGCCGTCCGCGATCACCACGATCTCGGACGGGCCGGCGATCATGTCGATCCCCACGCGGCCGAAGACCCGGCGCTTGGCCGCCGCGACATAAGCATTGCCCGGCCCGGTGATCTTGTCGACCGCCGCGATCGTTTCGGTGCCGTAGGCCAGCGCGGCGATCGCCTGCGCGCCCCCCACGCGGTAGATCTTGTCGACGCCCGAAAGCTGCGCGGCCAGGATCACTAGCGGATTGGTCACGCCGCCGGGCGTGGGCGCGGTGACGACCAGGCGCTCCACCCCCGCCACCCGGGCGGGGATCGCGTTCATCAGCACGGAGGAGGGATAGGAGGCGCGCCCCCCCGGCACGTAGAGGCCCGCGGCTCCCACCGCGCTCCACCGCCAGCCCAGGGTCGCGCCCTGGGCGTCGGTCCAGCTCTCGTCGCGGGGCATCTGCCGTTCGTGGTAGGCGCGGATGCGCTCGGCCGCCAGTTCCAGGGCGCTGCGCTCGTCGGGGGGGACGGAGGCGACGGCCGCCGCGATCTCCTCCTCGGAGAAGGCCAGTCGCTCGGGCGTCAGCTCCATGCCGTCGAACCGCGCGGTCAGCTCTATCAACGCCGCGTCGCCGCGCTTGCGCACATCCGCCAGGATCGCCTCCACCGTGGCGTCCACGTCGGGCGAATCCTCGCGCTTCATCGACAGGAGCGCCGCGAGCTCCGCCTCGAACCCGTCCGACATTGCGTCCAGAAACCGGACCATCGTCCCTCCCAGGGGCTTCTTTGCTTCTCTGATATACGCCTGCCGACCCCTCGCCTCAGGCGCCGTGGTCGGGCACCTTGCCCGACGGCGCGCGATAGGGCCGGGTCACGTCGCGCAGGGTCACCTCAAGCGCCTCGACCTCTAGCGCGATGGCGCCGTCGCCCGCCAGGGTCACCAGGATGCGTCCGCCCCCGTCCGTCCCCGGCTCCAGCGCGATCGACAGGACCTGAAGGACCACGTCGCGGTCGTTCCGGTCGATCCCCTGGGTGCGGACCGAGGCGACGTCCTCGACGCCCAGCACGGTCTGGACGCGCTCCACGTCCCCCGCGGCGATCCGGTCGTCCTCGCGCCGCAGGCGGTTCAGGAGCATCCCGAACCGTCTCTGGCCGCGGTTCCACGTCATCTCGGTGACGGGCACCACCGCGTCCTGGACCAGCGACGAGATCACCGCCAGGTCCTCCGCGTCCATCGCCCTGAGCCGCAATGCGCCGCCCCGCGCGTCCTCGAACCTCGCGTCGCTCATCTCTCGGTGATCCTCTCGACCCGCGCGCCCACCGCGCCCAGCTTGTCCTCGACCTGCTCGTAGCCGCGATCCAGGTGATAGACCCGGTTGACCACCGTGTCCCCTTCGGCGGCAAGCCCCGCAAGGATCAGCGACACGCTGGCGCGCAGATCCGTGGCCATCACCGGCGCGCCCTTCAGCCGCTCCACCCCGTGGACGACGGCGGTTCCCCCCGAGACCTCGATCCGCGCGCCCATGCGGATCAGCTCCGGCGCGTGCATGAACCGGTTCTCGAAGATCGTCTCGTGCAGGGTCGAGGTTCCCTCGGCCGTGCACAGGAGCGCCATCATCTGCGCCTGGAGGTCGGTCGGGAAGCCGGGGAACGGCTCGGTGGTCACGTCCACCGCCCGGGCCCGCCCGTTGCCGCGCGACACGCGCAGACCGCGTTCGGTCTCCTCGACGGAGATGCCGGCCGCCTCCAGCCGTTCGCAGAAGGCCGCGATTAACTCGATCCGGCCGCCCAGACATTCCACGCTGCCGCCGCAGATCGCCGGGGCCAGCATGTACGTGCCCAGCTCGATCCGGTCGGGCACGACCGGGTGGGTGGCGCCCGACAGGCGCTCGACCCCCTCGACGGTGATCGTGCCGGTGCCCTCTCCGTCGATCTGCGCGCCCATCCGGCGCAGGCACCGGGCCAGGTCCGCGATCTCGGGCTCTCGCGCCGCGTTCTCGATCACGGTGGTCCCGCGGGCCAGCGTGGCGGCCATCAGGACGTTCTCCGTCGCGCCCACCGACACCTTGGAGAACGTCACCCGGCCGCCCTTCAGGCCCCCGGGGGCCTTGGCGTGGACGTAGCCGTCGCGCAGGTCCAGCTCGGCCCCCAGCGCCTCGAGCGCCGTGAGGTGCAGGTCCACGGGCCGCGCACCGATGGCGCAGCCGCCGGGCAGGGAGACGATCGCGTGGCCGTCGCGCGCCAGCAACGGCCCCAGGACCAGGATCGAGGCGCGCATCTTCCGGACGATGTCGTAATCGGCCACGTGGTTGTCGAGCGCGTGGGACGACATCGACAGGACGCGCCCCTCCTGCAGGCCCGTCACCTCGGCGCCGAGCGAGCGCAACAGCGCCGTCATCGTCGCGATATCCGACAGGCGCGGCGCGTTCGTCAGCGTCAACGGCTCCTCGCTCAGGAGCGTCGCGGGCATCAGCGTCAGGCAGGCGTTCTTGGCGCCCGCAATGGGGATCTGTCCGGAAAGCTCTGCGCCGCCGGTCACGACGATGGAGTCCATACTCTGCGTCCTACTGCTCGCTCTCGTCTCGGTCGGACGTGTCGGACTTGTCCTTGCGCGCCGTGGCCTGAGCCTTGCGACGGGCGATGTTGGACTTCAGCGCGGCCTTCAACCGGTCTTCCCGGGGGCCGGTGCGCTCGTTCCGCGTCTCGTTCGTCCGCTTCGACATGGGGCCGACATAGACGGAACGCGAAGCGCGGTCCAGTTCCCGCGAATTTGTCGTGACGCCCACTTGCGCCCGTTCCGCTCAAGGTCTAGGGACCGCCCATCGCGATGCTGCCGTAGCTCAGGGGTAGAGCACTCCCTTGGTAAGGGAGAGGCCGGGAGTTCGATCCTCCCCGGCAGCACCACGCTTCCCAGGCAACGCTCCGAGCGCCCGCATATGACCGGGCCGATAGTCCCCTGTCCCGTTCGACGCCATGCGCCTGCGCCGCGAGCGGTCGCCTTTCGCGGGCGGGGATCGTCCGGCACCGGCCACGACGCCTTCTGCGCGACCCGTTTCACAGCCTGTGCCTGCCCATGCCCGACCCGCCCTATAACCCGCAGGAGGGCCTGGGCCGCCGCCCCACGGGGGCGACGGCCGGGTCGGTTACTCCCGCGCGACCTGTGCCAGGAGCTGCGCGTTGCCGCCAGAGGCGGTCGTGTCGATGCACAGGTGCCGTTCGTGCATCACGTCGGACACCATCACATCGCCGGTCTGGAGACGCAGGAGCGGGCCCTCGCGCCGTGCAAGCTGGCGGGCGAGGGTGCGCGCGGTCTCCGCGTCGCCCCACCAGAGCGCCGCGCCGAAGGCGGGCGCGGTGGCGAGGTCCGTCTCCGCGTCCCCGTCGGTGGCGCGGCCGCCCAGGCGCTCCACGTCGGCCCGCTGTCGCTTGCGGTCCGCATCCGTGGGGCCGAGGCACAGGACGGCGGGGCGCGGCACCAGGTGCAGGCGGTTCGATTCGCCCGTCGGGCCGGGCAGGTCGATCACCGTCTCGGGGGCGGCGTCGGGGCGTCGGGGCTTCTGGAACCGCTCCACGTAGAACGGCCCGCCCGCCTTGGGCCCGGTGCCCGAAAGCTTCTCGCCGCCGAAGGGCTGGGAGGCCACGATGGCGCCGATCTGGTTGCGGTTGACGTAGAGGTTGCCGCACTCGATCTGGTCGGTGATGTACTGCACCCGGTCGTCGATGCGCGTGTGCAGCCCGAAGGTCAGCCCGTAGCCGCGCCCGTTGATCGCCTCGATCACGCTGTCGATCTTCGTGGCCTTGAACGTGGCCAGGTGCAGGACGGGGCCGAACACCTCGCGCTCGATCTCCTCGATCCCCGAGACGCGGATCAGGGCGGGGGCCAGGAACGCGCCCCGGTCGGGGGCCGACGAGCGGTGCAGCAGGCGCCCCTCCTCCCGCGCCTTGTCGACATAGGCGGCGATGGGCTCGTGCGCCTCGGCGTCGATCAGCGGCCCGCTGTCGGAGTGGAGCAACCACGGATCGTCCACGTGGAAGGCGTCCATCGCGCCCGAGAGCATCTCGATGAAGTCGTCGGCGATGTCCTCCTGAACGTAGACGACCCGGCAGGCCGAGCAGCGCTGCCCGGCCGACTGGAACGCCGATTGCAGCAGGTCGCGCACGGCCTGTTCGGGCAGGGCGGACGAATCGACCATCATCGCGTTCAGGCCCCCGGTCTCGGCGATGAGCGGCGCGCCGGGGGCGCAGTGTTCGGCCATGGCCTGCTTGATCTTCGCCGCCGTCTCGGTCGAACCGGTGAAGGCCGCGCCGTCCACGCGCGCGTCCGAGGTGAGCGCCGCGCCGACCTCGCCGCCGCCGGGGAGGAGCTGCAGCGCCTCGGCCGGCACGCCCGCCTCGTGCAGGAGCCGGGCGCCCGCATGGGCGATCAGGCTGGTCTGCTCGGCGGGTTTGGCCAGCACGGCGTTGCCGGCCGCGAGTGCCGCGGCGATCTGGCCGGTGAAGATCGCGAGGGGGAAGTTCCATGGACTGATGCACACGACCCGGCCGAGGGCGGTGCCGTCGAGCCGCTCGGCCTCCTCGGCGTAGTAGAGGAGGAAGTCGACCGCCTCGCGCAGCTCGGCCACCGCGTCGGGCAGGGTCTTGCCCGCCTCCCGCGCGAGGATCGCGAAGAGCTCGCCGAAATTGTCCTCGTAGTGCCGCGCGGCGGCCTTGAGGATGCGCGCGCGCTCGGCCGCCGGGGCGTCCCAGGGCCGCGCGGCGGCAAAGGCCGTCTCCACGTCGGCCTCGGAGGCAGGGCGGACATGGCCCACGACCTCATCGGGCTCGGCGGGGTTGCGCACCTCCGCCTCCGCTTCCGGGGCCGCGTCGCCGGCGATGCGCGGGGCGGCCTCGAAGGTGCGGGTGCGGAACGGCTCGCGGGCGGAGTCGATCTCCTCCAGATGGTCTGCGGCCGTCAGGTCCCATCCACGGGAATTCTCGCGGAGGGGCAGGAAGATGTCGGTTCCCGGCGTGACCAGCGGCGTGCGGTCGAGCTTCTCGAACGGGTCCTCGGCCACCTTCTCGGGCGGGACCTCCTCGTCGACGATCTGGTTGACGAAGCTCGAGTTGGCCCCGTTTTCCAGCAGCCGGCGCACCAGATAGGCCAGCAGGTCCTCGTGCTGCCCGGTGGGCGCGTAGATGCGGCAGCGGATGCCGCGATCCTGCATCAGCAGGTCGTAGAGCGTCTCGCCCATGCCGTGCAGGCGCTGGAACTCGTATTCCTCCCGGCCCACGCCCATCTGGCGCACCATGTGCAGCACCGCCGCGACGGTGTGGGCGTTGTGGGTCGCGAATTGCGGATAGAGGCGCTCGCGGTGGCGCAGGAGCTTGCGCGCGTTGCCCAGGAAACTCACGTCGGCGGCCGGCTTGCGGGTGAAGACGGGGAACCGCGCCATCCCGTCCTGCTGGGCCATCTTGATCTCGGTGTCCCAGTAGGCGCCCTTCACGAGCCGCACCATGAGGCGCCGGTCGAGCCGCTCGGCCGTGGCCGCGATCCAGTCGATCGCCGCCTCGCTGCGCGGGCCGAAGGCCTGGATGACGAAGCCGAACCCGTCCCAGCCGGCCAGCCGCTCGTCCGCCAGCACGCGCTCCATCACCTCGAGCGAGAGGGTCAGGCGATCCTGCTCCTCGGCGTCCACGTTGAACCCGATCTTGAGCTTCGCGGCCTTCGCGGCGAGGTCGGCGACGATGGGCGACAGCTCCTCGATCACCGTGTCGCGATGGGCCATCTCGTAGCGCGGATGGAGGGCCGAGAACTTCACCGAGATGCCGGGATTCCTGGCCACGTCGCCCTTGGTGGCCCGCTTCGACATCTGCTCGATCGCGTGGGCGTAGGACTTGCGGTAGCGCTCGGCGTCCTCGAAGGTGCGCGCCGCCTCGCCCAGCATGTCGTAGGAATAGGTGTAGCCCTTGTCCTCCTGCTTGCGGGCGCGCTCCATCGCCTTCTCGATGGTCTCGCCCAGGACGAATTGCCGGCCCATGATCTTCATCGCGCGGCCCGTGGCCTGGCGGATCACCGGCTCGCCCATGCGCCGGATCGCGCCCCTGAGCGCCTTGAGGGGTCGGCTGTCGTCGTCGTCCAGCACCCGGCCCGTCAGCATCAGCCCCCAGGTGGAGGCGTTGACGAGCGAAGAGGAGGAATGGCCCAGGTGCTCGCCCCACTTGCCGGGCGCGATCTTGTCCTCGATCAGCTCGTCCATCGTCTCGGCATCGGGGACGCGCAGCAGCGCCTCGGCCAGGCACATGAGCGCGATGCCCTCGTCGGTGGAGAGGCCGTACTCGGCGAGGAACACCTCCATCAGCCCCGGGTCGCCGCTCTTGCGGATGCGCTTGACCAGGCCGACGGCCGCCTCGCAGATCTCGCGCCTGTCCTGGGGCGACAGGTCGGCCTCGGCCTTCAGCCGCTCGAGCACGGCGTCGGCGTCGGGATAGGGCGAAATCGGCAGGACCGGCGGCGGCATCGTCGTGTCGCGAGGCATATGTCTTCCCTCCATGCAGTTGTTACGATCCTAGCGTTAATGGCGACGACGTATAGGAGGGGGAGCCGGCGAATCCGTCCCCGATCCGCCCGAATCGGCATCGTTAGCGGTAGATGTCGCGGCAAATGG
Source organism: uncultured Paracoccaceae bacterium (assembly GCA_947500825.1). Lineage (GTDB taxonomy): Bacteria > Pseudomonadota > Alphaproteobacteria > Rhodobacterales > Rhodobacteraceae > Palleronia. The sequence goes on from CANMTR010000011.1 coordinate 52,324, forward strand.
CCCTCCCCCCGGGCAAAATCGCCCATATCCGGCCGCGGCGCGGGGGCCGGTGGAGGCGGCATGCCACGACACGGAACCATTCCGGCGCGGGGCCGCGTTACGGACGGACCGACACGCCAAGGAGACCGCCATGCCCGTCACACCGATCGGCCCCGCCAAGATCCCCTCGCTGGGGCTCGGCACCTTCCAGATGGACGGCGGCAAGACCGCCGACCTCGTCCGTGCCGCCCTGTCCGAAGGGTACCGCCACATCGACACCGCCCAGGCCTATGGCAACGAGGAAGAGGTCGGCCAGGGTATCCGCGACGCGGATGTGCCCCGCGACCAGGTGTTCCTGACCACCAAGATCCTGCCCGACCGCCACGGCGCCGCCGATTTCAAGCGCGCCGCCCACGAGTCGCTGGAGCGGCTAGGGACCGATTACGTGGATCTGCTGCTGCTGCACTGGCCGTCGAAGGACGTGCCCCTGACCGAGACGCTGCCGGTCCTCGACGAGCTGATCGACGCGGGCCACGTCCGGTTCGGCGGCGTGTCGAACTTCACCGCGGCGCACTTGCAGCAGGCGACCAGCGTGATGTCTCACCCCGTCGCGACGAACCAGATCGAATTCCACCCCTTCATCAGCCAGATCAAGCTGCTGGAGATGATGGACGGCATGGGCATTCCGTTCGAGGCCTATTCGCCCCTGGCGCGCGGGCAGGTGATGGAGAACGACGCGCTGAAGGAGATCGCGGAGGCGCACGACGCCAACCCCGCGCAGATTTCCGTGGCCTGGATCCTGGCCAAGGGCGGCGTGGCCATCCCCAAGACGGCGAAGAAGGAGCGTCTGGCCTCCAACCTCGCCTCCGCCGAGATCGAATTGAGCGCCGACGAGATGAAGCGCATCGACGTCATGGCCAAGCCCGACGGACGCATCATCTCGCCCGACAACATGGCGCCCGACTGGGACGACTGAAGATGGACGCCGGGGCGGCACCCGCCCCGGCTGCCCCGGGCGCGGGCTAGTCCAGGTATTCCGTCGGATCGACGCTCTCGAAACCCTCGCGCACCTCGAAATGGAGGAATGCGGGATCGGTGTCGCGGATGCGGGCGAGCGTCTGGCCGCGGCCGACGCTCTCTCCCTTCTGCACCGTCACGTTGGCCACCCCGGCATAGACGGTCAGCAACCCGTCGGGGTGGCGCAGCACCAGGATCGGCACCTGGTCGGTGTCGCGGGTGATCGCCGCCACGGTGCCCTCGGCGGCCGCGCGCACCGGCGTTCCGGGGATGGCCGCGATGACGATGCCGTCGTTCGTTCCCTTGTCGAAGGCCCGGATCACGCTGCCCTGGACGGGATAGGCGAGGCGCGCGCCGCTGTCGGAGGCGCTCGTCGTCTCCTCGGCCATGGTCTCGGGCGCGGGCGTGTCCTCCGGCGGCGCCTGCGTGGCCTCCTCCTCGGGGAGGGGCTCGGCGGCGGAGGGCGGCGGCGGCACCGCGGTGCCCTCGCCGGGTCGGCTCTCGCGCGTTTCGGGCGGGGCGGTCTCGTCCGCGACGGGGATCAGGAGGTAGGCGCCCTCGCGCACCGTGAGATCCTCTCCCAGCCCGTTCCACTCCGCCAGCGCCTGCACCGGCACGCCGTAGCGCCGCGCGATGGAGAACGCCGTCTCGCCCCGGGCCACCCGGTGGCGCACGGGCTCGGTGCCTGCGCGGTCGATCGCGGCCGAGGCCCTGTCTTCCAGCGAGCTGGTGGATATCTCGCCCGCGGGGCGGATCGGGCCGGTGACCGGGCTGCCGGTGGCCGGGGACGGCTCGGCCACGCGGCGGGGCAGGGCCACGACCTCGCCCGGGCGAAGGGCCGCGTCGGCCGGCACGCCGTTGTAACGGGCGAGCTCGGCCGGCGGCAGGCCCACGCGCGCCGCCACGCCGGCGATGGTGTCGCCCTGCCGCGCCAGCGCCACCTGGTAGCCGGGATAGGAGATCACGCCGCGATTGTCGGGGCGGGGCCGGTCGGCCACCTGCCGCGCCACGGCATCGGATGTGTGGAAGGCCTGGCCGAGGTTGCCCCTCAGGTCCAGGTCGATGGCGCCGTCCGGCCCGCAGGCCGTCAGCGCCAGCAGGGTGGAGGAAAGGATCGCGCCCCGGGAAAGGCCTGCCATGCCGCTCGTCCTCGTTGTCTTGCCGCCGCCTCTTGCCGGGCGCTCGGGTGTCATTCCTGGCCCATCCCCTCGATCAGCGGAACGAAGCGGACGGCGCGCAATTCCTCGTAGTCGACGCCGTCCTCGCCCCGCGTCACCTTGATCAGGCGCTGGACGTGGTCGGACTGGCCGACGGGAAGCACCATGATACCGCCGATCCGAAGCTGGGCCAATAGGGGGCCGGGCGGATCCTCGGCCGCGGCGGTCACCAGGATGCGGTCGAAGGGGGCCTGGTCGGGCAGGCCGCGGCTGCCGTCCGAGGCCAGGACCGTGACGTTGGAGATGCCCAGGGATTCCATCGTCTCCTGCGCCGACTGGGCCAGGCGGCGATGACGGTCGACCGAGTAGACCCGGCGCGCCAGCAGGCTCAGGATCGCGGCCTGGTAGCCCGAACCCGCGCCCACCTCGAGGACCTTGTCGCGGGGCGACACGTCGAGCGCCTGGGTCATCAGCCCCACCACCGAGGGTTGCGAGATCGTCTGGCCGCATGGGATCGGCAGCGGCATGTCCTCGTAGGCGCGGTCGGCGAAGATGCCCCGCACGAAGGCGCCGCGGTCGATCCGTTCCATGGCGTCCAGAACCCGGGCATCGGTGACCCCGCGCGAGCGCAGCTGGAACAGGAACTGCATCCGGCGTTCGGGGTCGAGGCTCATCCGAGCGCGTCCCTCAGCGCGTCGATCCGGTCGTGGGCGGTCAGGTCGGCGCGCATGGGCGTGACGGCCACGCGGCGGTCGAGCGCCGCGGCCGCGTCGGTGCCCGGCGCCGTCGGCGTCTGCTGCGGCCCGCCCGTGACATAGAGGAACCGCCGCCCCGAGGGGGAGACATGGGGCGTCATGCCGTGGCCCGCGTCCTCGCGCCGGCCCTGGACGCCCACCGCCAGCCCGGCCACGTCGGCGGCCGCGCAGGGCGGAAAATTGACGTTGTAGAACAGGCGGTAGGGCGCCTCCTCCCACTCGCCGTGGGACAGGAGGCGGCGCACCGTGTCGGCGCCGTGGGCGCGGGCGGCCTCGAACGGATCGTCGAGGCCCGCGTTGTCGGGGCCGAAATACTGGCTGAGGGCGATCGCGGGCAGGTTCTGGAGCGCGGCCTCGATGGCGCCGCCGACGGTGCCCGAGTACATGACGTTCTCGGCCGCGTTGTTGCCCCGGTTCACCCCCGACAGGACCAGGTCCGGCCGGTCGGGCAGGATGTCGTAGAGCGCGGCCAGGACGCAATCGGCCGGCGAGCCTTCCACCGCGTGGCGGCGGGGGCCGAACTCCTGCACCATCGTGGGCCGCGCGTAGGAGATGCAGTGGCCCACGCCCGACTGTTCGAAGGCGGGCGCCACCGTCCAGATCTCGGCGTCGGCTCCCCCCACATCGGCCGCGATCTCGCCCAGCACCTGCAGGCCCGGCGCGGTGATGCCGTCGTCGTTCGTGATCAGAATGCGCATGACGTCCCCGGTCGGTTCGGCCGCCTTCCTAGGTCAGCGGGGGCCGGGCGGCAAGTCGCGTGGCCGCTCAGACCCCCGACAGGAGGCGTCGGGCCTCGGCCCCGGGATCGGCCAGCGAGGCGCGGTCCTCGCCGGGAAAGAAGCGCGCCCGCGTCGCGGTGGGCATGGGCGAGGGCTCCAGGACCGACACGGCGGGACCGGTGTTTTCGGTCTCGGCGGCCCAGGAGCGGGCGAGCGCGATCTGGGCCGCCTTGGTGGCGCCGTAGCTGCCGAAGAACTTCGCTCCCGCGCGGGGGTCGTCGAAGAACATCGCCCGCCCCGCCGGCGCGGCCAGCAGGAGCGGCTCGACCATGCGGATCAGGGTCGCCGTCGCGGTGGCGTTGACCGCCAGCGACCGGTCCCAGTCCTTGGGCTGGACATGGGCGGCGGGGGTGAGCGGGGCGGCGTGGACGGCCGTATGGCACCACAGGTCGGCGTGGCCCCAGCGGTCGTGGATGCCCCGGCACAGATGGGCCATCGCGTCCGCGTTCGTCACGTCCATGGGGGCGAGCGTGGCCTGCCCGCCGGCGGCGCGGACGCGGTCGTCGAGCTCCTCCAGCGCGCCGGTGGTGCGGGCCACCGCGACGATGTGATGGGTGGGGGCGAGGGCCAGCGCCAGGGCGGCGCCGAGGCCGCGCGACGCGCCGGTTATGAGGGCGATCTGGGTCATGCGGGGCCCGATTACGTGGCTTCGGGGGGCAGTGCAATCGCGCGGCTTGACTGTCACGCCCCATCGGGGGACACCCAAGCCGGATAGATATCGAGGGAGCCTCATCATGACCAACGACACGCCTCTCCTTCAGGGCCGCGACCGCGCGATGTGGCAGAGCCTGTTCCTCGTCTTTGGCGCCTCGGTGCTGGTGGCGCTGTCGGCGCAGGTGGAGGTGCCGATGCTGCCGGTGCCGATGTCGTTGCAGACGCTGGCGGTGTCCGTCGTGGGCCTGACGCTGGGCTCCCGGCTGGGGGCGGCGGCGCTCGCGGCCTACCTGGCGCAGGGCGCGATGGGCCTGCCGGTCTTTTCGGGCGGGGATGCGGGCGCGCATCACCTGCTGGGGCCCACGGGCGGGTTCCTGCTGGCCTATCCGGCGATGGCGTTCCTGACGGGCTGGCTGGCCGAGCACGGCATGGCGCGCGGGCTGGGGCGGACCTTCGTGGCCGCGCTGCTGCCGGCGACGGCGCTGTTCGTGCCGGGCGTGGCGTGGCTCTGGGCTGTAACGCCGCTGGATCTCGGCGCCGCGGCGATGGCGGGGATGGTGCCGTTCGTCTTCGGCGACGTGGTCAAGTCGGGCCTGGCGGCGCTGGTCGTGGCCGGTGGGTGGAGCGCCTCAAAGCGCTGATCCGAAAGGACTTTCAGGAACTTCAGGCGCCGCCCTCCGGGGCGGCGTCTTGCGTTTCGTGAAGCTCTTCCAGCGCGCCTTCGCACAGGCCCAGGGGCAGCCAGCGGCAGCCCGCGCAGAGGCTCGCCAGATCGCCGGGGCGGACGCGGGCGCGGATGCGCGCCTTGGCCTCGCCCCAGGTCAGCCCGTCGCCCGGCGAAAGGCCGAGCCTCGCGGCATGATCGCGGTCCAACCTCTTGATCTTGCTTTCTTTCGCGCAGACGGCGCCGCGGCGTTCGGGGCAGGGCGCGCAGATCGGATCGAGGCCCCCGACGATGCGCAGGGGCGTGTCGTCGCGCGCCCGCATGGGCAGGGCGAGACGGGCCATGTTGGCGGTGAAGGCGTCGGAATAGCCGTATCCGCGAAAGCCCAGGGAGCACATCAGGTGGTGGGGCCGGAGGGCCAGGCCCGCTGTCGGAATCGCGTCGGAGTCCCGGCGGAGTTCCGGAGCGGCGCCCTTCGTCACTCCGCCGCCTCCTTGAGGCGGAAGCCCTTCTCCATCCGGTCGGTCGGGGCGATGGGGTAGTCGCCCGAGAAGCAGGCGTCGCAATACTGAGGATGCGTCGGGTTGCGGCCCTCGGCCTCGCCCACCGCGCGGTAGAGACCGTCGAGGGAGATGAAGCGCAACGAGTCCACGCCCAAGTGGGCGCACATCTGGTCCTCGGTCATCGACGCGGCGAGGAGCTTCTCGCGCTCGGGCGTGTCGACGCCGTAGAAGCACGGCCAGGAGGTGGGGGGAGAGGCGATGCGGAAATGGACCTCGGCCGCCCCGGCGTCGAGCATCATCTCGCGGATCTTGACCGAGGTGGTGCCGCGCACCACCGAATCGTCCACCAGCACGATCCGCTTGCCTCGGATCAGCGCGCGGTTGACGTTGAGCTTGAGGCGCACGCCCATGTTGCGGATCTGCTCGGTGGGCTCGATGAAGGTGCGGCCCATGTACTGGTTGCGGATGATCCCCATGGCGTAGGGGATGCCCGATTCCTGGGAATAGCCGATGGCCGCGGGGGTGCCCGAATCGGGGACCGGGCACACGAGGTCGGCCTCCACCGGGGCCTCGCGGGCAAGCTCCACCCCGATCTGGCGCCGCGTCTCGTAGACGGACCGGCCGCCGATGATCGAATCGGGACGCGAGAAATAGACGTGCTCGAACACGCAAAAGCGCGGACGGGCGGGGGCGAAGGGGCGGTGCGAGGTAAGCTCGCCGTTCTCGATTACCACCATCTCGCCCGGCTCGACCTCGCGCAGGAACTCGGCGCCGATGATGTCGAGCCCGCAGGTCTCGGACGACAGGACCCAGCCCTCGTCGCCCAAGCGGCCCAGGACGAGGGGGCGCACGCCGAGCGGATCGCGCACGCCGATGAGCTTCGTGCGGGTCATGGCGACGATGGAGAAGGCACCCTCGACCCGGCGCAGGGCGTCCTGGATCCGGTCGGGGACCTTCTTTTGCAGGGAGCGGGCCATGAGGTGGATTATGCACTCGGTGTCCGACGAGGACTGGAAGATCGAGCCGCGGTCGATCAACTCGCGGCGCAGCTCGTCGGCGTTCACCAGGTTGCCGTTATGCGCGATCGCCGCGCCGCCCAGGGAGAACTCCCCGAAGAAGGGCTGCACGTCGCGGATCTGGGTCTGGCCCTTGGCGCCGGAGGTGGAGTAGCGCACGTGGCCGATGGCCAGCGGCCCGGGCAGCGTGTCCATCAGAGACTGCTTGGTGAAGCTGTCGCGCACGTAGCCGAAGCGGCGGGCCGAGTTGAAGCCCTGCGCGGGGTCGTGGCTGACGATGCCGCCCGCCTCCTGGCCCCGGTGCTGGAGCGCGTGGAGGCCCAGCGCCACGAAGTTGGCCGCGTCGGCGACGCCGGTGACGCCGAAGACGCCGCATTCCTCCCTGAGCTTGTCGTCGTCGGGACCGCCGTCGCGTCGGGCGGTGGCGTCGAACGGGTTGCATGGCAGCATGATCAGACTCCGGGGGCGCGGGAACCGTGGCCCGTTTAGGACTCCGTCACCGCGATGTCACGCCCCGTCGGGGCATGGTGAAGTTCACGGCGAAGCTCGCGGCGGCGCGGGCCGGAACGGGACCGGCGACCCCGGCCCCCGCCGGATCACATGAGCGCCGACCACACCCCCCAGAGGGCGGCGCCGCTGACGCCGAAGGCGATGAGCATGAGGATGCCGTCGCGCAGCGTCAGCGCGAGCCCGAGGAGCGCGATGGCCGCGAAGGGCAGGAGGGCCGCGAAGGGCACGACCTCCAGCGGCGGCAGGAGGCAGGCGAAGACCACGCACAGGGCGGCGGCGGCGCGCTCGGCCACCGGGCCGGTGAGCGATTCGAGCCTGCGCCCGAAGTAGCGGTCGATCCAGCCGGCGGGACGCCGCAGGCGCGCGACCGCGCCCGACAGGCGGTCGTCGGCGACGCTGCGCTCGCCCAGGATGCCGGGAAGCCACAGATGCGCGCGCCCGATGACCACCTGCACCGCCAGGAGCGCCACCAGCGCGCCGATGATCGTGGGCACGAAGGGCACTCCCCCGAGGGGCGTGACGCCCACGAGGCCGGGCACGAGGAGGGTGACGCCCTGCCCGCGACGGCCCACGTGCTCGATCACGTCGGACACGCTGACCCTGTCCTCGGCTTGGGCGAGGTCGTCGAGGTCGTCGAGGGTGTCGGAAAGATCGTGGGACATGCGGGTGGCGAACGTGGTCGGGGCCGGTCCGTTCCATGCCCCGGGCCTGGGCGGGGCGCCGCGCGGGAGGTGGGATTTTCCGACGCGAAGCCTATCTTGGGCGGCGACACACGGATCAGGGAACGAGACATGACCACCAGACGCAGCTTCCTCGCCACCGGCGTCGCGCTGGGCGCCACGACGATCCTGCCCACGGGCCTTCTGGCGCAAGAGGGCGGGTCGAACACGTTCGAGACCGAGGAGGGGCCGATCACGGTCCATCCGATCCACCACGCGAGCTTCGTGCTGGAGACGCCCATGGCGGTGATCTACGTCGATCCGGTGGGCGACCCGGCGCAATACGAGGACATGCCCGCCCCCGACCTGATCCTGATCACCCACGAGCACGGCGACCATTTCGAGCCCGAGACGCTCCAGGCGATCATGGCCGGCAAGACGCAGCTTCTGAGCAACCGGCCCGTCTACGACATGATGGCGCCCGAGATGCAGGCGATGACGCAGCAGGTGTCGAACGGCGAGACCACCGACCTCCTGGGCATCACCTTCGAGGCGGTGCCGGCCTACAACATCACCGAGGGGCGGCGCGACTATCACCCCCAGGGGCGCGACAACGGCTACATCTTTCCCATCGGGGGGCGCCGGATCTACGTGGCGGGCGATACCGAAGGGACGCCAGAGATGCGCGCGCTGGAGGAGATCCACCTCGCCTTCGTGCCCATGAACCTGCCCTTCACCATGGACGCCGAGCAGGCCGCCGACGCGGTGGCCGAGTTCGCGCCCGCCTATGTCTATCCCTACCACTACCGGGGCCAGGACGGGGGCACTCAGGACCCGCAGGCCTTCGCCGAGATGCTGGGGCAGACCGATGCCGAGACGGCCGTTCGCCAGGACGAGTGGTACGCGCCCGGCGAGCTCTGAGGTGCTGGGCGGCTTCTCCGACGAGCGCGTGACGCTGCCCGGGGGCCTCGGCGTCCGGGTGCGCCAGGCGGGGGAGGGGCCGCCCGTGCTGCTGCTCCACGGCTATCCCCAGACCCATGCCTGCTGGCACGCGGTGGCGCCGCGGCTGGTGGAGGCGGGGTTTCGGGTGGTGGCGCCGGACCTGCGCGGCTACGGCGGGTCGGACCGGCCCGAGAGCGCCCCCGACCACGCCCCCTATTCGAAGCGCGCCATGGCGGCCGACCAGGTGGCGCTGATGGACGTGCTGGGCCACGACCGTTTCGCGGTGGCCGGCCACGACCGGGGCGGGCGCGTGGGGCACCGGCTGGCGCGCGACCATCCGGGCCGGGTGAGCGCGCTGTCGGTGCTCGATATCGCGCCGACCGAATACATGTACCGCACCGCCGGAGCGACCTTCGCCACCGGCTACTGGCACTGGTTCTTCCTGATCCAGCCGGCGCCGCTGCCCGAGCGGATGATCGGCGGCGACCCCGAAGGCTTCGTGCGGGGCCGCATCCGCGACTGGTCGCGGGGTTCGGCGGAGGCCTTCCAGGACGCGGCCATGGCGGAGTATGTCGCGGCCTTCGACGAGGGGGCCGTCCACGCCACCTGCGAGGATTACCGTGCCTCGGCGGGGATCGACCTCGACCACGACCGGGCCGACCTCGGCACCCGCTCGCAGGTGCCGCTGCAGGCGTTGTGGGGCACGGAGGGGCTGGTGGGCCGCCTCTACGACGTGATCGCCGTGTGGGAGGAGCACTTCACGCACGTGGAGGGCCATGGGCTGCCTTGCGGCCATTTCCTGCCCGAGGAGGCCGCGGACGGGACGGCGGCGGCGCTCGCCGGGTTCTTCGCCCGCCACGCCTGAACCGCCGACCCGCCCTTTTCCGGGCGGACCCGCACGAGGCCCCGCGGCCCCCGTGCGGGAACGGGCGCGGGGCCTCGGGGCGCCTAGCGCGTGCTCTCGGTCAGGCGCCGGCGGACATAGTCCTGGACCATGCCGATCATCGGCTCCATGTGCGGGTCCTCGAAGAAGTGGCCGGCACCCTCGATCTGCTCGTGGCTGACGGTGATGCCCTTCTGCTCGTGGAGCTTGCCCACCAGGGTCTGGGTGTCCTTGGGCGGCGCCACCCGGTCGGCGGTGCCGTTCAGCACCAGGCCCGAGGAGGGGCAGGGCGCGAGGAACGAGAAGTCGTACATGTTGGCCGGCGGGCTGACGGAGACGAAGCCCGTGATCTCGGGCCGCCGCATCAGGAGCTGCATCCCGATCCAGGCCCCGAACGAGAAGCCCGCGACCCAGCAATGCTTGGCGTTGGCGTTCATCGACTGGAGATAGTCGAGCGCGGAGGCTGCGTCCGACAGCTCGCCCACGCCCTGGTCGTACTCTCCCTGGCTGCGGCCCACGCCGCGGAAGTTGAAGCGCAGGACCGTGAAGCCGAGCTCGTGGAAGGCGTAGTGCAGGTTGTAGACCACCCGGTTGTTCATCGTCCCGCCGAACTGCGGATGCGGATGCAGGATGATCGCGATGGGCGCATCCGGCTTGCGCTGCGGATGGTAGCGCCCCTCGAGCCGCCCTTCGGGACCGGGGAAAATCACCTCTGGCATCGTGCGGGGCCTCGTCCTTTCGTCGGCGCGAGCGTGGGGATCGTCGCTGTTGACGACGGGGCCCACACTCCCTAGAACCATTCTAAACTCACGGCACGGGCCTCGTGGCCCGCGATCGACGTGTGGAGGTAGCCGCGCGGTGCGGCGCCGTCAACTCTTGGCCTGGAGGCGCTGCCCGGAATGAAGCTCAGCACGAAGGGACGCTACGCGATGGTGGCGCTGACGGACCTGGCGCTGCAGGCGGAAGGGGAGCTGACATCGCTGTCGGAACTGTCGCGGCGCCAGAACGTGTCGCTGCCCTATCTCGAGCAGCTCTTCGTCAAGCTGAGGCGCGCCGAGCTGGTGGTGTCGGTACGGGGCCCCGGCGGCGGCTACCGCCTGGCGCGGCGGGCCTCCGAGATCCGGATATCGGACGTGCTGGCGGCGGTGGACGAGAGCGTCTCGGCGCTGGAGACCGGGGCGGGCGCCAAGGGCGGCCTGTCGGGCACCCGGGCGCAGTCGCTCAACAACCGCTTGTGGGAGGGGCTGTCGGCGCATGTCTACGTGTTCCTCCACCAGACACGGCTTTCGGACGTGGTGGGCAACGCCCTGGCGCCTTGCCCGGCGGTGCCGTCCCTGTTCGAAGTCGTGGACGAGACCTGATACCGGCGACCGGGGGCGTCGCCCCCGGACCCCCGAGGGTATTTGGAAAAGGATGATGCAGGCGCGCACATATCTCGACTGGAACGCCACCGCGCCCCTGCGGCCGGAGGCCCGCGCGGCCATGATCGCGGCGCTGGACCTGTCCGGCAACCCGTCCTCGATCCATGCCGAGGGGCGCGCCGCGCGCGCGGCCGTGGAGCGGGCGCGGGGCCAGATCGCGCGCGCCGCCGGGGCGGAGGCCGCGGACGTGGTGTTCGTGTCGGGCGCCACGGAGGCGGCGGCGCTGGCCTGCGCGGGGCGGGGCCTGTCCTGCGCGGGGCTCGAGCACGAGGCGGTGCTGGCCTGGTGCGACGCGGACCTGGCCGTCGACGCGGGCGGGCGGGTCGCGGTGGCCGAGCCCGCGCGCACGGCGCTGCAGGCGGCGAACCCGGAGACGGGGGTGGTGCAGGACCTTCCCGAGGGGCTCGCCGTGGTGGACGCGACGCAGGCCTTCGGCAAGGTGCCCTTCGCCTTCGACTGGTCGGGAGCGGAGGCGGCGTTCGTCTCGGCCCACAAGATCGGCGGACCCAAGGGGGTGGGCGCGCTGTTCCTGCGGCGGGGCACCGAGATCGCCGCGCGCTCGCGCGGGGGCGGCCAGGAGATGGGCCGGCGCGCGGGCACCGAGAACGTGGCGGCCATCGCCGGCTTCGGCGCGGCGGCCGAGGCGGCGGCGCGGGACCTGGCCGACGGGGCCTGGGACCGGGTGGCGCGGCGGCGCGACACGTTGGAAGACACGTTGATGCGGGAGGCCACGGGGCTTATCTGCCCCGGTAGGGACGCGCGGCGTCTGCCCAACACGAGCCTCGTGGTCAGCCCCGGCTGGAAGGGGGAGACCCAGGTGATGCAGATGGACCTGGCGGGGTTCGCCGTCTCGGCGGGATCGGCCTGTTCCAGCGGCAAGCTCCGCGGATCGGGTGTGCTGGCCGCGATGGGGCTGGACGAGCGGTCCGCCGGATCGGCGATCCGGATCTCGACGGGGCCGGAGACAACGGACGATGACGTGAGCCGCTTCGCCGAGAGCTGGCTGCGCCAATGGCACAAGCAGCGGGCGCGCGCCGCCTGAGAAGGAGACGACAGATGAGCGACCAGAGCGTCATGGACCAAGAGGTCAAGGAAGGCGTCGACAAGGAGACGGTCGATGCCGTCAAGAGCCTGTCGGGCACCTACAAGCACGGCTGGAACACCGAGATCGAGATGGACTTCGCGCCCAAGGGGCTGAACGAGGACATCGTTCGGCTGATCTCGGAGCGCAACGAGGAGCCCGAGTGGATGCTCGACTGGCGGCTGGAGGCGTTCCGGCGCTGGCAGTCGCTGGCCGAGCCCGACTGGTCGATGCTGAAATACGCCCCCGTCGACTACCAGGAGCAGTATTACTACGCCAAGCCGGCCTCCATGAAGGAGAAGCCCAAGAGCCTCGACGAGGTCGATCCGAAGCTTCTGGAGACCTACGAGAAGCTGGGCATCCCGCTCAAGGAGCAGATGGTGCTCGCGGGCGTCGAGGGCTCCGAGGGCGCCTCCCCGGCGACGGCCAAGGAGGGCGATATCGACGAGGATGCGTCGGGCGGCCGCAAGGTGGCCGTGGACGCCGTGTTCGACAGCGTGTCCGTGGGCACGACCTTCAAGAAGGAGCTGGAGGCGGCGGGCGTCATCTTCTGCTCGATCTCGGAGGCGATCCGCGAGCATCCCGAGCTGGTGCGCAAGTATCTCGGGTCCGTCGTGCCGGTGCAGGACAACTACTTCGCCACGCTGAACTCGGCCGTGTTCTCCGACGGCTCGTTCGTCTACGTGCCCAAGGGCGTGCGCTGCCCGATGGAGCTGAGCACCTATTTCCGCATCAACGCGGCCGATACGGGCCAGTTCGAGCGCACGCTGATCATCTGCGAGGAGGAGGCCTACGTCTCCTATCTCGAAGGGTGCACGGCGCCCATGCGCGACACCAACCAGTTGCACGCGGCGGTGGTGGAGATCGTGGCGCTCGACGACGCCGAGGTGAAGTACTCCACGGTGCAGAACTGGTATCCGGGCGACGAGAACGGCAAGGGCGGCATCTACAACTTCGTCACCAAGCGCGCCGATTGCAGGGGCGACCGCTCCAAGGTGTCCTGGACCCAGGTGGAGACGGGCTCGGCGCTGACCTGGAAGTATCCCTCCTGCATCCTGCGGGGCGACGAGAGCCAGGGCGAGTTCTACTCCATCGCCATCACCAACAACTGGCAGCAGGCCGATACCGGCACCAAGATGATCCATCTCGGGAAGAACACCCGCTCCCGGATCGTGTCGAAGGGGATCAGCGCGGGCCACGCCCAGAACACGTATCGCGGGCTCGTGTCGATGCATCCCAAGGCGAAGGACAGCCGCAACTACACCCAGTGCGACAGCCTGCTGATCGGGGCTGGATGCGGGGCGCATACCGTTCCCTACATCGAGGTGAAGAACAACTCGTCGCGCGTCGAGCACGAGGCCACCACGTCGAAGGTGGACGACGACCAGATGTTCTATTGCCAGTCGCGCGGCATGGACGAGGAGGAGGCCGTGGCGCTGATCGTCAACGGCTTCTGCAAGGAGGTCCTGCAGGCCCTGCCCATGGAGTTCGCCATGGAGGCCCAGCAACTCGTGGCGATCAGCCTCGAAGGCTCGGTGGGCTGAGTGAGCCGTGACGCCCGCAACCCAGGCCGTCCTGCCGGTGGTGATGCTGTCCGCGTCGAACGTCTTCATGACGTTCGCGTGGTACGGCCACCTCAAGCACCCGGCGGCGCCGATCGTGCTGGTGGTGCTGGTCAGTTGGGGGATCGCGTTCTTCGAGTACTGGCTGGCCGTCCCGGCCAACCGGATCGGGGCCGCGGTCTACTCCCCCGCGCAGCTCAAGACGATACAGGAGGTCGTCACGCTGACGGTCTTCGCCGGGTTCTCGGCGTGGTACCTGGACGAGCCGCCGAGCTGGACCACGCTGGCGGGCTTCGCGCTGATCGCGTGCGGCGCGGGCCTGGTGTTCAGGGGGTGAGCCATGGGTGAGCTGGACCCGATCCGCGCCCCCGGGCGCGCCCGCTTCTTCGTGCGCCTCGCGATCGGGGCGGCGGTGGCCCTCGGGCTGATCGTGAGCCTCGAATGGTGGCTCGTGGCGCCGATGCCCCGGGTGCTGGTGGTGCTCGCCGTGTCGGCCACGGTCGGCTGGATCGCGGGGCGGCTGATGTTTCGGAGGAAGAAATGAGTTTCTGGTCGAAGTCGGACATGATCGTCACCACGACCCAGAGCGTCGAGGGACGCCGGATCACCGCCTATAACGGCATCGTCGTGGGCGAGGCGATCCTGGGGGCCAACGTGTTCCGCGACATGTTCGCGGGGATCCGCGACATCATCGGCGGCCGCTCGGGCGCCTACGAGAAGAGCCTCAACGAGGCGCGCGAGACGGCGCTGGCCGAGATGGAGGATCGCGCCCGCGAGTCGGGCGCCAACGCCGTCGTCGGCGTGGACCTCGATTACGAGGTCGTGGGCAAGGAGAACGGGATGCTGATGGTCTCCGCCTCCGGCACGGCCGTCACGCTGGACTGACATTCCGCCCCGGACGGGGTGAGCGCCGGGCCGTGCCCCGGCGCGTTCGCACATTGGATGAGATGCGCGCGGCAACGCGCTGAAAGGAAAGACGAATGCTCGAGATCAAGAACCTCCACGTCAAGCTCGAGGAAGAGGACAAGCAGATCCTGAAGGGCGTCGACCTGACGGTCGAGGCCGGCAAGGTCCATGCCATCATGGGGCCGAACGGCTCGGGCAAGTCGACCCTGTCCTACGTCCTGTCGGGACGCGGCGGATACGAGGTCACGGACGGCGAGGCGAGCCTGCTGGGCGAGGACATCCTGGACATGGACCCCGAAGAGCGCGCCGCGGCCGGCGTGTTCCTGGCGTTCCAGTACCCGGTCGAGATCCCCGGCGTGGGCAACATGACCTTCATGCGCACGGCGGTGAACGCCCAGCGCAAGGCCCGCGGCGAGGAGGAGATGTCCTCTGCCGAGTTCCTCAAGGTCGTGCGCGAGAAGGCCAAGGAGATGCAGATCGACGCCGAGATGCTCAAGCGTCCGGTCAATGTGGGCTTCTCGGGCGGTGAGAAGAAGCGCAACGAGATCCTGCAGATGGCCATGCTGGCGCCGAAGCTGTGCATCATGGACGAGACCGATTCGGGCCTCGACGTGGACGCCATGAAGCTGGTGGCCAAGGGCGTGAACGCGCTGCGCTCCCCCGACCGGGGCTTTCTCGTCATCACCCACTACCAGCGCCTTCTCGACCATATCCAGCCCGACGTGGTGCACATCATGTCCGACGGCCGCATCGTGAAGACCGGCGGGCCGGAGCTGGCGCTCGAGGTCGAGAAGAACGGCTACACCGACATCCTGAAGGAGAACGCCTGATGGCCCTGCCGCAAGCGAAGCAGGACGCGACCGACGCGCGGCTGGCGGCGCTCGACCTGCCCGTCCAGGGCGGCTGGACCCGCGCGGCGCGCGCCGACGCCCTGAGCCGGCTCACCTCCATGGGCCTGCCGGGAAACCGTGACGAATACTGGCGCTTCACCCGGCCGGGGGACCTGAACGCGGTTCAGCCCGCGACGGCCGAGCCCATGGACGAGAGCGACGAGGCGCCGCTCTATGCCGACATAGATGCCCTGAAGCTGGTGTTCCGCGACGGCGTGTTCGACGCCGAGGCCTCGGACGCGCTGGAGATGGAGGGCATCGAGATCGCCCGCCTCGCCGAGGTGCAGGAGGCCGACATCCACTGGGCGCGCGACCTCTACGGCCAGCTCGAGGCGCGTGGCCAAGACCCGGTGGACCGGCCCTTCGCCGCGCTCAACACCGCCTTCGCCACGGACGGCATCCTGATCCGGGCCACCGGCAAGGCGGCGAAGCCGATCTCCATCGTCTACGTCCACGAGCGCGCCGACAGCGACCCGATCCTGCACCACGCGGTGAAGGTCGAGGCGGGGGCCGAGGTGACGCTGCTCGAGGGCGGCGCGGTGGGCGCGCGGTTCAACACCGCGCTCGAGGCCGACGTGGCCGATACCGGCAAGCTGCACCACGTGCGCGCCCAGGGGCGCAACCGGCAGCGTGTGGCTAACACCCACACCTTCGCCCGGCTGGGCGCCGAGGCGGTGTTCAAGTCGTTCACGCTCACGCTGAACGGGGCGCTGACGCGCAACGAGCACATCGTCGAGCTCAAGGGCGACGACGCGGTGGCCCACGTGGCCGGTGCCGCCATCGGCGACGGCAAGGTCGCGCCCATGCACCACGACGACACCGTCTTCGTCACCCACGACGCGGTGAACTGCGAGAGCCGACAGGTCTTCAAGAAGGTCCTGAAGAACGGCGCCCTCGGTGTGTTCCAGGGCAAGATCCTGGTCAAGCCCCAGGCCCAGAAGACGGACGGCTACCAGATCAGCCAGTCGCTTCTCCTGGACGAGGACAGCCAGTTCCTGGCCAAGCCGGAGCTGGAGATCTATGCCGACGACGTGGCCTGCTCCCACGGCTCCACCACCGGTGCCATCGACGAGGACATGCTGTTCTACCTGCGCGCCCGCGGCGTGCCCGAACGGCGTGCCACCGACCTGCTGGTCCTGGCGTTCCTGGCCGAGACGCTGGCCGAGATCGAGGACGACGGGATCGCGGAGTCCCTGCGCCAGCGGCTGGAAAACTGGCTCGACCGGCACGCGGACTGACATGGCGCTGGCGGGTGACATCGTCGCGAGCTACCGCCGGCCGGGCCATGTCCTGCGCCGGCGGATGGGCGCGCCGGACCGGGCCGAGGGGCGCGCGCTGGTTACCTGCATGCTGGCTTGCGGGCTGATCTTCGTGGCCCAGTGGCCGCGCCTGTCGCGCGAAAGCTACCTGACGGGGCAGGACCTGAACATGCTGCTGGGGGGCGCCCTCCTGGGCTGGATCTTCATCGCGCCGCTGATCCTCTATGCCGTCGCGGGCCTGAGCCACGCGGTGGTGCGCCGCCTCGGGGGGCGTGCGAGCTATACCGAGGCGCGCATGGCGCTGTTCTGGGCGTTGCTGGCGGCGACGCCGCTATGGCTCCTGTGGGGGCTCCTGGCGGGGTTCTCCGGGCCGGGCCCGGCGCTCGACGCGGTGGGGATCGCGGCGCTTCTGGCCTTCGTCCTCATCTGGGCGATGGGATTGAGACACGTCGAGAGAGGCGAAGAGCGCGCATGACGGACCTGACCTCCCTTGGCGGATTGACGAGCCTCGCGGTGCGCACGGTGAAGGAGCCGCGCCCCGTCCTGGCCGAGTTGCGCGCCATGAACCTGCCGCGCGAGGTGCTGTGGCAGGCGCTGGCGGCGGTAGTGCTGGTGTCGGTGATCATGGCCGAACTGGTGAACATGGTCCTCGCATCGACCATGGGCGGGCCCGCCGGGCAGCCCATCGTCGGGCCGCTGGCCTTCGTGGGCATCCAGTTCGCGATCCTGTTGCTGTCGGTGTTGCTGATCGACCGGGTGGGCCGGATGATGGGCGGTACGGGTGACCTCGACGGGGCGATCGTGGCGGTGACCTGGCTGCAGGTGGTGATGGTCTGCCTGCAGGTGGTCCAGAGCCTGCTGCTGTTGCTGGTCCCGTTCGTGGCGG
Source organism: uncultured Paracoccaceae bacterium (assembly GCA_947500825.1). Taxonomy (GTDB): domain Bacteria; phylum Pseudomonadota; class Alphaproteobacteria; order Rhodobacterales; family Rhodobacteraceae; genus Palleronia. The sequence continues at coordinate 69,847 of CANMTR010000011.1, forward strand.
CGCTGGTGGTGATCGGCGGGATCGCCCTGTTCCTGTTCCTGCTCACCGCCTTCGTGACCGAGCTGCACGGCTTCCGTTCGACGGGCCGGGTCTTTGCCATGATCCTGTTCGTGCTGATGGGTGTGGCGCTTGGTCTCTCCTTCGTTCTCACCCTCGCGGGGGTCACGGTCCCCCGCTAAGGAGGTCGCATGTACGACGTGGAACAGATCCGGCAGGATTTCCCGATCCTGTCGCGCGAGGTGAACGGCAAACCGCTGGTCTATCTCGACAACGGCGCCTCGGCGCAGAAGCCCCGGGCGGTGCTGGACGCGATCCAGCGCGCCTATGCGGAGGAGTATTCGAACGTCCACCGCGGGCTGCACACGCTCTCGAGCCTGTCGACGGAGCGCTACGAGGCGGTGCGCGGCAAGATCGCGGCCTTTCTCGGCGCCTCCGACGAGGAGACGGTGGTGATGAACACGGGCACCACCGAGGGGATCAACACGGTCGCCTACGGCTGGGCCATGCCGCGGATGGAGGCGGGCGACGAGATCGTCCTGTCGGTGCTCGAGCACCACGCCAACATCGTGCCCTGGCACTTCCTGCGCGAGCGCATGGGCGTGGTGCTGAAATGGGTCGAGCCCGAGGCCGATGGCGCGCTCGACCCGCAGAAGGTGCTGGACGCGATCGGGCCGCGCACGAAGCTCGTCGCGGTCACCCACATGTCGAACGTGCTGGGCACCGTGGTCGACGTGGCTGCGATCTGCGCCGGCGCGCGCGAGCGGGGCGTCGCCACCCTGGTCGATGGCAGCCAGGCCGCGGTGCACATGCCCGTGGACGTAGAGGCCATCGGCTGCGACTTCTACGCGATCACGGGCCACAAGCTCTATGGCCCGAGCGGGTCCGGCGCGATCTATATCCGCCCCGAGCGGCTGGCCCAGATGCGCCCCTTCATGGGCGGCGGCGACATGATCCGCGAGGTCCATCGCGACCGCGTGGACTACGCCGAGCCGCCGATGAAGTTCGAGGCCGGCACCCCCGGCATCGTCGCCCAGATCGGCCTGGGGGCCGCGCTCGACTACATGTCGGGGTTGGGGATGGAGGCGATCTCGGCCCACGAGGCAACCTTGCGCGACTATGCCCGCGAGCGGCTCTTCGGCCTCAACTGGCTCAACATCCAGGGCGACGCGACGGACAAGGGCGCGATCTTCTCCTTCACGCTGGAGGGGGCGGCCCATGCCCACGACATCTCCACCGTGCTCGACAAGAAGGGTGTGGCGGTCCGGGCGGGGCACCATTGCGCCGGTCCGTTGATGGACCACCTCGGGCTGACGGCCACGTGCCGCGCCTCCTTCGGCCTCTACAACACCAGAGACGAGGTGGACGTGCTGGTCGACGCGCTGGAGCTGTGCCACGACCTCTTCGCCTGACGGGAGGTGTCCGGCGCCGGCCGGGCACGTCGGCGGGCGCGAAGGCGGATGGACGCCGGGGACGTGAAAACGGCGGTTCGGATTCCTTGGCAGGTTACTGGAAGGGTTGGGTTTTTTCAGGGCTGGACATTGCGGGGACGCCCTGATACCGCACTGGCACTGCTCTTGAAGAGCGCTCGCATAGCTCAGCTGGATAGAGTGTCGGCCTCCGAAGCCGAAGGTCCCAGGTTCGAATCCTGGTGCGAGCACCATTTTCCCCTCTCATACCGTTCCGGGCTTTTCGACATTCTCCGGAGCCCTTCTCCCCGGGACGTTCGGGCTGGCGGATTTCGCCCATCTGGCGTGGTTGGCTGCCCTCGTGGCCCCCGGAGCGGGACTTGAGCACGAAACTGGAAAGTGTGGCCCTCTGTATCGGCGGGGCCTACGCGGCTCTGGCCTGCGAGCGGTGGTCGCGCCCCTTGGCGCGATGGCCGACACGGGTGCCGCTGACCGGCTGCGCGACCCTGATCGCGGGCGGCGGCGAGGGGCCTCACGGCGTCAGGCTGCGGCAGGTGCGGCGGCATCTGGGGCATCGCCGAGGTTTCTGACCGGCATTGGATCACCGGGCAGGAAGGGCCGTTGCATGACCCGATCCGATCCCGGAGCGCCCGCATGGGAGGAAGGAACCAACCGGCCCTTCTCTGGCGACAGAGGGGCGGGGCTGGTATGCCGTGCCGGCGGTCGCACGTCGGCGCGGGGGAGCCCGTCGCAACGAAGGCTCCACCGCGCGCGCCGTCAGGACATGGCGGAGGGGGTCGTCAGAACGGGATCTCGTCGTCGCTGTCCTGGTAGCCGCCGCCGTATCCGCCGCCACCTCCACCGCCGTTGCCACTGCCACCGTCGCCGGAGGAGGACCCGCCGCCGTAGCCGCCACCCCTGTCGTCGGAATAGCCGCCGCCGCCGCCACCGCCGCCTTCTCCGCGGCCGTCGAGCATGGTCAGCTCGGACTTGTAGGGGCGCAGGACGACCTCGGTGGAGTACTTGTCCTGGCCGTTCTGGTCCTGCCACTTTCGGGTCTCGAGCTGGCCCTCGATATAGACCTTGGAGCCCTTCTTGAGGTACTGCTCGGCCACGCGGGCGAGGGGCTCGGCGAAGATCGCGACCGAGTGCCACTCGGTGCGCTCGCGGCGCTCTCCGGTATTGCGGTCCTTCCAGTTCTCGGACGTGGCGATGCGCAGGTTGCAGACCTTGCCGCCGTTCGAGAAGGTCCGCGTCTCGGGGTCGCGGCCCAGGTTGCCGATCAGGATCACCTTGTTCACGGATCCGGCCATCGCGTCTCTCCTTGCCGAGTCGGGTTCCGGCGATCTGTCGCACAGAGCCGGGGCGATGGACAGGGTCGGAGAGGGGCCGGATGGCGGGGCTGGCCCGAATCGCGCGCAGGCGCTAGACCCGCCGTCGGGACAGAGGACGAGAGACGGAATGAAGGTTCTTTTCCATGCGGCGATTGTCGCCGCCCTGCCGCTGGCGGCCCAGGCCGACACGCTGTTTTCCAGCAAGGGGCAATCGAACTTCCGGTCGAAGGTGAGCGTGCTCGACGGCCGTGCCGCGGGGCAGTACGAAGGCTCGACGCGCCTGCAGCCGCGGGTCGACGCCGGCCCCGAGAAGACGGGGCGGACGGTGACGGCGACCTTCGGGGGGCGGTATCGCGGCCAGTGGCTGGAGCCCGCGCGCGCCGCCGCGCGCCGCCACGGCATCCCCGAGGGGGTGTTCCTGCGGCTGGTCCAGCGCGAGTCGGGCTGGAACCCGGTGGCAGTGTCGCACAAGGGCGCGTTAGGGCTGGCGCAGCTCATGCCGTCGACGGCGCAGCTCCTGCAGGTCGACGCCGCCGACCCGGCGCAGAACCTCGAAGGGGGGGCGCGCTACCTCGCGCGCCAGTTCCGGCGGTTCGGCGACTGGCGGCTGGCGCTCGCCGCCTACAATGCCGGCCCGGGCGCGGTGGAGCGGCACGGGGGCGTGCCGCCCTACGCAGAGACCACCGCCTATGTGGCGGCGATCCTGGGCGACTAGTTGGCCTCGGCCCGCGCCTTGATCCGCGCGGCGAGGGTCGGGATGTCCGGATCGCTCGCCCGCGGCACGATGCGGAACACCGCGTTGACCGCGCAGAACAGGGCAAAGCACAAGAGCCCCGCGCAGAGCGCGAGCACCAGCGCCTGACCGTAGGGTTGCCCCGAAAGCCAAGAGAAGACGGAGCCCAGACCCCCCGCACGGTCGGGCGAGTAGGTCCAGGCGGCATAGATGATGAGCACCCCGATGACCGCCACCACGAACCCCTGGGCGGCGACGCCCGCGCGCAGGGCCGGGTCCCAGTTGCGGGTGAAGTGGTTGCCGCGCAGGTGCTGGCGATAGTCGCGCTTGTAGGCCTTCTTGACGTAGTAGGCCCCCGCGCCGAGCGTCGCGAGACCGGCCGCCAGCAGGATCCAGCGCCCGCCGGGCCATTCGAGGACCATTCCCACCGCCTTGGAGATCGAGCTTTCGCCGCCTCCGCCCGAGGCGGTGAAGACGATGAGCAGGGCACCGATCCCGATGCCGAGATGGATCACCCCCGTGACGCACATGCCGATGCGGGCCACGGCCCCCTCGCCGTCGGTGCCGTAGCATTCCAGGTCCCAGGCGGCGTCGATCAGCCGCCACACGGCGTAGCAGGCCATGCCGAGGAAGATCGCCAGCAGGACGGGGGTGCCCCAGGCGCTGCCCTCGAGCTGGGCGAGGGCCGAGGACGTGCCTTCGCCCTGGCCGCCGTGCAGGACCGACCAGAGGGAAATGCCCGCCACCACGACATAGACGAGCGCGCGCCCGGCATATCCCGTCCGCATGACCGGGATCGCCCAGTCGAAATCGCCGTCTTTCGCCATTCGCGCTCTCCCAGCAGCCTCGACACGAACACCGGCCTCACGCCTTCGTTCCGTCCGCCGAGGCCAGGGTGATCACGGGCTCCATCGCCTCCAGCTCGGTTCGCGGCAGGTGGCACTTGATCTGGTGGCGGCCCTCGGGGCCGAAGGCGACCATCGGCGGCACCTCGCGCTCGCACAGGTCGCCCGGCACCCGCGCCTTCCACCGGCACCGGGTCTGGAACGGGCAGCCGGGGGGTGGGTCCATGGCCGAGGGCACGTCCCCCTCGAGCGGGACGCTCTTCTTCGTGACCCGCGTGTCGGCCACGGGAACCGCCGACAGGAGCGCCTCGGTATAGGGGTGGTAGGGCGGCGCGAAGACCTCGTCCGTCTCGCCGATCTCGACCACGTGGCCGAGATACATGACCAGCACCCGGTCCGAGAGATAGCGCACGATCGACAGGTCGTGGCTGATGAACAGGAGGGCCGTGCGGCGGCTGCGCTGGATCTCCATCAGCAGGTCCGCGACCGCCGCCTGGACCGAGACGTCGAGCGCCGAGACGGGCTCGTCGGCCACGACGATCCGCGCGCCCCCGGCAAAGGCCCGGGCGATGCCCACCCGCTGCTTCTGCCCGCCGGAGAGCTGGCGCGGCATCCGCCCGGCGAAGGCGCGCGGCAGCTTCACCAGGTCTAGAAGCTCCAGCATCCGCTCGCGCCGCGCCGCCGCGTCGCCGCCCATCCCGAACACCTCGAGCGCGCGCAGGATCTGGCGCCCCACGGTCATCGACGGGTTGAGCGTGTCGAACGGGTTCTGGAAGATCATCTGCAGGTCCGCGATCGTCCCGGGGTCGCGGTCCTGCACGGGGGTGTCGCCGATGGCGCGGTCGTCGAGGGTGACGGTCCCCGCGGTCGCCGTCTCCAGCCCCAGAAGGACCTTGGCGAAGGTGGACTTGCCGCAGCCCGATTCCCCCACGATGGCCAGGGTCTCGGCTTCCCGAAGCTCGAAGGAGAGGTCCTCGTTGGCCTTGACCACGCGCCTCTCGCCCCCGCCGAACGGGGCGGAGGAGGAGACCTCGTAGTATTTCCGCACATCCTCCACGCGCAGGATCGGGCGGCCAATCTCGGTCGCGGTGCCGGCCTGCGCGCCCAGCTCCATCCGGCTCCAGTCGATCTCGTCGTGGCGCAGGCAGCGGGTCCGGTGCCGGTCGTCGCCGGGGATGTCGAACATCGGGATCGGGCCCGCGTCGCAGCGCCCGGCCCGGAAATAGTCGCAGCGCGGGCCGAAGTTGCAGCCCGGGGGGCGCTCGTGGGGCAGGGGGAAGTTGCCGGGGATCGCGACCAGCGGCTTGGCGGTCTTGTCCGCGCCCGGCAGCGGGATGGAGCGGAACAGCGCCTGGGTATAGGGGTGGCGCATCCGGTCGAACACGTCGCGGGTGGCGCCCGTCTCCACCGCCTCGCCCGAATACATCACGCAGATGCGGTCGCAGGTATCGAGCACCAGCCCGAGATTGTGGCTGATGAACAGCATCGAGGTGCCGTATTTGCGGCCCAGGTCCCTGATCAGCTCGACCACCGCGGCCTCGACGGTGACGTCGAGCGCGGTGGTGGGCTCGTCGAGGATCAGCAGGGACGGGTTCGCCATCAGCGCCATGGCGATCACGATGCGCTGCTGCTGGCCGCCCGAGAGCTGGTGCGGATAGGCGCGCAGGATGCGCTCGGGATCGGGCAGCTTCACGTCGGCCACGACCTCCAGCGCGCGGGCGCGGGCCTGCGAGCGGGACGCGCCCTCGTGGACGATGGGGACCTCCATGAGCTGGCGGCCCACCCGCATGGCCGGGTTCAGGGAGGCCATGGGTTCCTGGTAGATCATCGCGATCTCGCGGCCGCGGACCCGGCGCAGCTCGGCCGCCGACATCGCCGCCATGTCGCGGCCCTTGTAGCGGATGGTGCCGCCCGCGATGCGCCCGTTGGTGCCGAGGTCGCGCATCACGCCAAGCGCCACCGTGGACTTGCCGCAGCCCGATTCCCCCACAAGGCCCATGGCCTCGCCGGGCATGACGCGGGTGGAGAAGTCCATCACCGCGGGGATGTCCCCGCGACGGCTGGAGAAGGAGATCGACAGCCCGTCGATCTCTAGGATGGGCGTGGGATCAGCCATTTCGCGCCCCCCGATCGGTGTTGCAGAAGCTCGACGGGGCGCGACATAGGCCGGGGCCGCCGCACGGGCAGCGGGCGCGATGTCCCGCCGCAGGCACCGGGGCGGCGTGGCGCGGGGCGGGCGCCCTCACCGGGCGGCGATCTCGGCGGTGATCTCGGCGGCCCGGTCGGCGATCCAATCGGCGGTCAGGTCGGGCTGGGTGACGGGCAGCATGTGGCCGCCCTCCACCAGGTCGATGCGGGCCCCCGGTATCTCCGCCGCCGTGCGCTCGCCGTGCTCGCCCGCGTCGAGGACCGCGTCCTCGCGGCCGTAGAGGATGGCCACGGGCAGGCTCATGGAGGTGTAGCCCTCCATCACCCGCAACAGCTCGTCGGTGCCGTGGGTCGCCTCCTCGGACATGGTGCGGAACATGCGCGGCCGCGCGGCCAGCAGCCCGCCGCCCTGCACGGCGAACCAGTCGGGGGCCGTCTCGGGGGCGAAGATGCGCCGCAACGTTTCGGGGCCGCGGACCATCGATGTCGGGGCGGCGAGGGTATAGCTCAAGGCCCGGCGCCTGGCCGCGCTGGGGATCACGAGCGGGCGGAACGGGCCGGGCAGACGCTCCAGGTGCCGTGTCAGCGGCGCGATCAGCGCGAGCCCCGCGAGCCGCCCCGGCGCCGCGCGGGCGGCCATGGCCAGGGATATCGCCCCGCCCAGGCTGTGGCCCACCAGCACGGGACGCTCCACGCCGATGCGGTCAATCGCCTCGAGAAGGATCTCGGCCTGCCGGTCGAGGCCCCTGTCGCCCTCGGCCTGGGAGTCGGAATAGCCCATGCCCGGCCGGTCGAGGGAGACGACGCGGAACCTGTCCTTCAGCCGGTCCTCCAGCGTGGCGGTCAGGCTGCGCATCTGCGCGCCGGCGCCGTGGATCAGCACCAGCGCCGGGCCGTCGCCGACGTCGCGGTAATGGATCCGCCCGCCCCCCGCCTCGACGAACCGTCCGTGGGGCGGCACCGCCAGACGCCCCGCCAGGACGAGAAGGCCCGTGATCGCGTTGGGCAGCAGCACGAGGACGAGGAGGATGCCGATGACCCAGCTCATCGCACGAGCCTGCGGATGACCGACCAGTTCGACACCGGCATCAGGCGCTCCAGCATGGCGAGGAGCCTGGCGTCGTTGCCCACGATCACCCGGCGCTTTCGCGCCGCGATACCCTCGGCGATGATGCGGGCCGCATCCTCGGGCGGCAGGCGCAGGAGCTTCTCGAACTGCTTGCGCTCCCGCGCGACCTGCGCCGCGTCGGCGCCCGCGGGCGTGCTCGCATCCGTCGCGATGTTGGTGCGCACGCCGCCCGGATGGATCACCGTGACGCCCACGGTCGAGCCCTCCAGCTCGTTGGCCAGCACGTTGGAAAAGCCGCGCAGGGCGAACTTGCTGGCCGCGTAGGCCGATTGCCCCGGTGGCGTGACCAGCCCGTAGAGGCTGGAGACATTGACGATCCGCGCCTCGGCGGCGCGGCGCAGGAGCGGCAGGAAGGCCCGTACGAGGCGCACGGGCCCGTGGAAGTTGATGTCCATCACCCGGTCGAACTCCGCCTCGGAGAGCTCCTCGAACCGGCCGCCGGCGGCGATACCCGCGTTGTTCACCAGGATGCCGAGCCCGCCATGGGCCGCCTCGACCTCGGCGGGAAGGGCCGCGGCGGCGGCGCGGTCGGCCACGTCCAGGGCGTGGGTCGTCACGCGGGGCGCGTCGAGCGCGGCGGCAGTCTCGGCCAGCCGCTCCGCGCGCAGGTCGGCCAGGGCCAGGGCGCATCCGCGGCGGCCGAGCTCATGGGCGAGCGCCCGGCCGATGCCGCTGCCCGCGCCGGTGATCAGCGCCGTGCGCCCCTCGAAGGCGAACGCGCTCACGATCCCGCCCCGAAGCGGATCGCCCCGTCGGAGACGGGCTTGAGGCGGAACTCCACCACGTCGCGGATGTAGTTCTGGTGCACCCGCCACGGCGTTCGCGCGCCCTGGGAGGGCACGAGATGCGCCGCGCGGCGCACGTATCCCGACGAGAGGTCGACGAACTCCTCCCGCGGGGCGGCGGGGTCGATCCGCGGCACGGCGATGTCGTGGCCCTTGCGCGCCATGTGGTTCAGCAACCGGCAGACATACCGCGCGATCAGGTCGCATTTCAGCGTCCAGCTCGCGTTGGTGTAGCCGAAGGCCATGGCCGCGTTTGGCAGCCCGTCGAGCATCGCGCCCTTGTAGGACGTGTGCTCGCCGGGCACGTAGGGCTCGCCGTCGACCACGATCTCGGCGCCGCCGAAGAGCTGCACCGACAGGCCGGTGGCCGAGACGACGATGTCCGCCTCCAGCTCCTTTCCCGAGGCGAGGCGGATGCCCGTCTCGGTGAAGGTCTCGATCCGGTCGGTCTCGATCTCCGCGCGGCCGTCGCGGATGGACCGGAACAGGTCCCCCTCGGGCACCACGCACAGGCGCTGGTCCCACGGGTCGTAGTCGGGGACGAAGTGGCGCTCCACGTCGAACCCCTCGGGCAGTTGCTTGCGGGCGTTCTCGATGAAGAAGCGGCGCATCTTCTCGGGGCGGCGGCGCGAGAGCTGGTAGATCAGCATCGACATGCCGACGTTCTTCCACCGTGTCAGGCGGTGGGCGGCGGCGGCGGGCAGGGCGCGCTGCAGGCGGCCGGCCCATTTGTCCCGGCTGGGCAGGTTCACCACGTAGGAGGGCGACCGCTGGAGCATCGTGACCTGCGCCGTCTTCGCCAGAGTCGGGACCAGCGTCACCGCCGTCGCGCCCGAGCCGATGACCACAATCCGCTTGCCCGCGTGGTCGAGGTCCTCGGGCCAGAACTGGGGCACCACGACCTCGCCCCCGAACCGGTCCCGCCCGGGATAGTCGGGCACGTGGGCGCGGGCGTAGTCGTAGTAGCCGGTGCAGAGGTAGAGGAAGTTGCAGCTGCGCGTCTCGGGCCCGTCGGGGCCGTCGATGTCGAGCGTCCAGCGCGCGCCTTCGGTGGACCAGGCCGCACGGGTCACGGTGCGGCCGGTGACGACCCGGTCCATCACCCCGGTCTCGCGCGCCGTCTCGACGATGTAGTCGCGGATGTCGTCGCCCGAGGTGATCGCCTGGTCGCCCTTCCAGGGATGGAACGGGAAGCCCAGGGTCGTGACGTCCGAATCGGACCGGATGCCGGGGTATCGGAACAGGTCCCAGGTGCCGCCGATCCGTTCGCGCCGCTCCAGGATCGCAAGGCTGCGGCCGGGGCAACGTTCCTGCAGCCTCACGGCCGCGTCGATGCCCGACAGGCCGGCGCCGACCACCAGGACGTCCACATGCTCAGTCATTCAGATCCTCCATCGCCGCGGAAGGGGATGCGCTCCGCGCCGCTTTTGCAAGCCGTGCGTCCCCGCGACGTGGCGTCGCCGCCCGTTCATCAGCACGGGGCCGCCGGCGTATCGAGCGCGCCGGCCACGGCCAGGACGGTGCGGTCCTGCGCCTCGTGGGCGATGCGGAACGCCTCGCCGCGGATCGTCTCGTCGGTGGCCTCCGTGATCAGCGTGACGGGATAGAGCATACCCGGAACGACCGCGGTGGTGAACGGGATCGCCCCTTCGTGAACCTCGAAGGGGCCGTGCGGGACTTAGCGCTCGCAGAGGGCCAGCATCCGGCGGGTCTGTGCCACGAGCTCGGGGTCGTCCGCGAGCGCCTCCAGCGCCGCGTCCAGCACGCGGCGCCCGCCGGTCAGGGCGCCGTCGCAGCCTGCCGCGCGACCCGGTGGCCCCGGGCGAGGTCGTGGAGCGTCACGCGCTCGGGCGCCCGCCCCACGGGAAAGATCGGGCTCGCCTCCTCGATGCCCGCGGTGTCGGGCATCGGGCCCCGCCGCAGGGTCGGGTCGGGGACCGGGACGGCGGCGAGCAGGCGCTTCGTGTAGGGGTGGCGCGGATCGCGCAGGACCGCGTCGCGCGGTCCCTCCTCCATCACCTGGCCGAGGCGCATGACCGTGACCCGGTCGGCGACCTGCTCGATCACCGCCATGTCGTGGCTGATGAAGAGGTAGGACAGGCCGTCCTGCTCCTGCAATTCGGCCAGGAGGTCGAGCACCCTCGCCTGCACGCTCACGTCGAGGGCCGAGACACTCTCGTCCGCCACGATCACCTTGGGCGACAGGCCGAGCGCGCGGGCGATGCATACCCGCTGCCGCTGGCCGCCGGAGAACTCGTGCGGATAGCGCGACAGCATGTCCGGCGACAGGCCGACCCGCCGGAACAGCCATTCGCACCGGTCCGTCAGCTCCGCGCCGCGGGCGATCCCGTGGACCTTCATCGGTTCGGCCACCTGCTCGCCCACCGTCATCCGGCTGTCGAGCGACGCGCCGGGGTCCTGGAACACCATCTGCACGTCGCGCAGGACGGGCCGCATCGCGGCGCGGGAGCGGCCTTGCGTCTCGACGCCGTCGATCCGGATCGAGCCCTGCCAGGGGACGAGGCCCAGGAGCGCCTTGCCGATGGTGGACTTGCCGCAGCCCGACTCCCCCACGAGGGCCAGCGTCTCTCCCGCCCGGATATGGAACGACACGCCCTCCACCGCGTGGACGCGCGCCACCGTGCGGTTGAGAAGGCCGCCGGCGATGTCGAACCGCACGGAGAGGTCCTCGACCTCCACCACGTTGCGGGCGTCCGGGGCGTCCGGGGCGTCCGGGGTGGTGGGGCGCGGCGGGGCGGTGCCCAGGCGCGGCACCGCGTCGAGCAGGCTGCGGGCGTACTCGGTCCGCGGCGCGGCGAAGAGCGTCTCCACGGGCGCGGCCTCCTCCTGCCGTCCGGCGCGCAGGACGATCACCCGGTCGGCCATCTCGGCCACGACGCCCATGTCGTGGGTGATCATCAGCACCGCCGTGCCGTGGTCGCGCTGGAGCGCGCGGATCAGGTCGAGGATCTCGGCCTGCACGGTCACGTCGAGCGCGGTGGTGGGCTCGTCCGCGATCAGGATCTCGGGCTCGCAGGCCAGGGCGATGGCGATCATCACCCGCTGGCGCATGCCCCCCGACAATTCGTGGGGATACTGCTTCAGCCGCCGCTCCGGCTCCGTCAGCCGCACGTCGCGCAGAAGGCGCAGCGCCCGCCCCGGGGCCTCGGCGCGGCGGCAGGCGCCGTGTTCGAGCAGCACCTCGCAGAGCTGGCGCTCCACCGTCATGAGCGGGTTGAGCGAGGTCATGGGCTCCTGGAAGATCATCGCGATCCGGGCCGACCGGATGCCGCGATAGCCGCGCTCGCCGAGGCCGGAGAGCTCGGTCCCGCCCAGCCGGATCGAGCCGTTCGCGATCCGGGCCATGGGCTTGGGCAGGAGGCCCATGATCGCGAGCGCGGTCATCGACTTGCCCGACCCGCTCTCCCCGGCGAGCGCCAGCGTCTCGCCGGGCGACAGGTCGAACGACAGCCCGTCGAGCACCGTCTTCGCCCCGGCCTCGGTGGCGACCTGGACGGTGAGGTCGCGCACCTCCAGGGCGGGGCGCGCGCCGCCCCGTCCGGTATCGCCCGTCCCGCTCATTCGAAGACGAGCCGGGGGAAGTAGAACGACACCACCCAGTTGGGCATGTCCACGATCTCCGAGATGCGCAGGTCGCCCGCCACCGAGCACAGCAGATACGCGTCCTCGGAGGAGAGCCCGTGCTGCCGCCCGAGCAGGTCGACCATGGCCGACACCGCGTCGCGCGCGCCCGTCATCATGTCTGGGCCGATGCCCGTGGTGACCTCGTAGCCCTTCGCGTCCAGGTGGCGCGTCACCGGGCCGGGCGTGGTGAAGCGGGGGAAGGCCAGCCGCTCCTGCTTGATGAGGTCGAGCGTCACCTCCACGTCCATCGGGCTCTCGATCGCGGTGCCGCAGACCTCGCCATCGCCCTGCGCGGCATGGGTGTCGCCGATGGAGAACAGCGCGCCCCCGACCTCCACGGGCAGGTAGAGCACCGTGCCCGCCGCCAGGTCGCGGATGTCGAGGTTGCCGCCCATGCGCCGGGGCGGCACCACCGAGTGCAGCCCCGCCTCGGCCGGGGCCAGCCCGATCGTTCCCGCGAAGGGCTTCAGCGGCACCTTCGCGATGTCGGAGAAGAGCGCGGGCGAGAGCGCGTCGGCGTCGTAGTCCCAGACCTTCAGGTGCGGCGCCTCGAACTGGTCCGCGAGCAGGCCGAAGCCGGGGATGTTGGCCGTCCAGCCGAAGCCCGAGGGGTGGAACGCCTCCATCGTGACCTTGAGGATGTCGCCGGGCTCGGCCCCGTCCACCTCGACGGGCCCCGTGACGGGGTTGATCTTGCCGAAGTCGAGGTTCGCCACGTCGGCGCTGGTGCTGCCCGGGCCGAACTGACCGCCCGAGCTGTCGAGGCACTGGAAATGCAGGCGGCTACCCGGCGTCACCGTCGCCACCGGCGGGATGGAATTGTCCCAGCCGTGGTGATGGTGGCCGTGGATCGTGTGGTCGCAGGTCATGGACATCGGGTCACTGGCCTTCCGTGGCGTGGATGTAGTCGTAGTTCACGGGGATATGGACGGGATCGACGAACAGGCTGTCGTCGCCCGCGATCCGGTCGGAATGAAGGGTGAACCGTTGCTCGTGGAAGACGGGCACCCAGGGCGCATCCTCCATGATGTCGAGGTAGATCTGGCGCCAGGCCGCCTCGCGCGCCGCCGCGTCGCCGACCATCGCGTCGGCCTCCGCGGCGCGGGCGTCGATCTCCTCGTCGCAGTACCACGCCCAGTTCCAGCCGCCCGGCACCGCGCCCGCGCAGCCCAGGATCGGGCCGTAGAAGTTCGACGGATCGGGGAAATCGGCGATCCAGGCCATGCCGCCCGACCAGATCATCGGCGCCTGATCCTCGGCCCCGCCCGCGGCGATCACGTTGGACTGGGCCAGGCTGCGGATCTCGGCGTCGATGCCGATCTCGCTCAGGTCCTGCTGGATCGCCTGGGCGATGCGCGGGTTCGGGTCCACGTTCATCACGTAGAGCTCGGTGGAGAAGCCGTCCTCGAACCCGGCCTCGGCGAGCATCTCCCGCGCCGCCTCGGGGTCGTGGGCGTAGCCGTCGTGATCTTCGGCGTATCCCGGCATGGTCGGCGGCAAGGGCTGGTTCGCCGGCACCGCGCGGTTGTTGATCATCTGGACGATGCGGTCCTTGTTGATCGCCATGTTCACCGCGCGGCGGACCTCGACCCGGTCGAAGGGTTCCATCCGGGTGTTCATGGTGATGTAGCCGGTCTGGAGCTGGCCACCCTCGACGAGCCGCTCCTCGTAGGCGGCGTCGTTGACCACCTGCAGGAACTGGGCGGGCGGGATGCCGTCGCCGGGCACGTCGGCGCCCCCGTTCTGGAGCCTGAGCAGCGCCACCGTGGGCTCCAGCCCGATGTCGAACGTGACGCGGTCGAGCTTGGGCACCCCGTCGCGGTGATACTCCTCGAACCGTTCGAAGACGAGGCGCTGACCGGGCGTCCACTCGGCGAGGCGGAACGCGCCGGAGCCCACGGGCCGGCGCCCGAAATCCTCTCCCGCCTCCTCGACCGCCTCGCGCGGCACGACGGAGGCGAAGTTCAGCGCCATCACGTGGCCGAAGGTGGCGTCGGGCCGCGACAGGGTGATCTCCACCGTCTTGTCGTCCACCGCCTCGATGCCCGACAGGCCTTCGCCCTCGCCGGCGTTCCAGTCCTCGAACCCCTCGATCATCGAGAAGAACCCCGCGCCGGGGCTGCGCGTCTCGGGGTCGGTGACCCGCTCCAGCGAGTATTTCACGTCCTCGGCCGTGATCTCGCGGCCGTTGTGGAACGTGATCCCGTCCTTCAGGGTGAACGTGTGGGTCAGCCCGTCGTCGCTGATCTCGTGGCTCTCGGCCAGCTCGTTGCGGAGCGTCGTCGTGCCCGGCTCGTAGCCCATCAGCCCGTCGAACAGGGACTTGATCATCGACCAGTTCTGCCAGTCGTAGCCGATCGCGGGGTCGAGCGTGGCCACGTCGTCCTGGTAGGTGACGACCATGTCGCCGCCCTGGGGCGCGTCCTGGTCGACCTGGGCGGCGGCGCCGGTGGCGCCCGCGGCGGCGAGGGCGATCCCCGCGATGCCGGAAAGCAGGATGGTCTTCATGAGGGGTCTCCGCTGTTGGTCACTTGGTCTTGATTCTCGGGTCGATGAGGGGGGCCACCAGGTCGGCGAGCAGGTTGCCCAGCACGATCGCGGTGGCCGAGACCATGGTCACGCCCATGATCACGGGGATGTCGACGCGCTGGATCGCCTGCCAGGCGAGCTGGCCGATGCCGGGCCAGCCGAACACGCTTTCCACGACCACGATGCCGGACATGAACAGGCCGATATCGATGCCGATCATGGCGATGATCGGCAGGATCGCGTTGGGCATGACGTGACGGGTGACGATGCGCAGGCGCGACAGGCCCTTGGCGCGCGCGGTGCGCACCAGGTCCTGGCCCAGCACCTCGATCATCGAGGAGCGCATCATCCGGCTGTACCAGCCCGCCCCCAGGAGCCCCAGCGTGATCGAGGGCAGCACGAAATGGGCGGGCGTGCCGTAGCCGCCGATTGGGAACCAGCCCAGCTGCACCGCGAAGACGTAGAGCAGCAGGATGCCGATCACGAATTGCGGGGCCGAGATCGCCACGAAGGAGAAGATCATCAGCGAGTGGTCGGCGGCGCGGTTGCGGCGCAGCGCGGCGACCACGCCGATGGTCAGCCCGATGACCAGCTCGGTCACGATGGCCGTGACCATCAGCATCAGGCTCGCGGGAAGGCGCGCGGCGATCAGCGTCGAGACCTCGGCGCGCTGCAGGTAGGAGCGTCCCATGTCGCCCTGCAGGAGCCCCGCGAGATAGCGCCCGTACTGGACGAGGAGCGGGTCGTTCAGCCCCAGCTGGTCGCGGATGTTGGCCACCGTCGCGGCGGTGGCCGAGCGCCCGGCGATCTGGCGCGCCGGGTCCGCCGGAACCATGTAGAGCAGGACGAAGGTGACGAATGTGATCCCCAGCAGGATCAGCGCGCTCTCCAGCAGGCGGCGGACGAGGTAGCCGGTCATCAGTGCCGCCCCTTCAGCGTCGGGTCGAGGATGTCGCGCAACGCGTCGCCCACGAGGTTGAAGGCCAACGCCAGCAGCACGATCAGCAGGCCGGGAAAGAACACGAGCCACGGCGCGGTGGAGAAATAGGTCTGGTTCTCGAAGATGATGTTGCCCCAGGAGGGCACGGGCGGCTGAACGCCCACCCCGAGATAGCTCAGCGTCGCCTCCAGCAGCACGGTGGTGGAGATGCCCAGCGTTCCGAACACGATGATCGACGACAGCAGGTGCGGCAGCAGGTGGCGCCCCAGGATGCGCAAGGGCCCCGAGCCGATGGCGCGCTGCACCTGGATGAACTCCCGCTCCGCCAGGCTGCGCGTCTCGGTATAGATGACGCGGCTCATCTGCACCCAGTTCACCATGGCGATGACCAGTGCCACGATCATCAGCGACGGCTGGAAGATCGCGGCGAGCACGATCGCAAGCAGCAGCGCCGGGAACGCCATCATCAGGTCGGTGAAACGCATCAGGATCGCCGCCGTCCAGCCGCCCGCGTAGCCCGCGGTGATGCCCACGCCCGCGCCCAGGATCACCGCGATGCCGTTCGCGACCACCCCGATGATCAGCGACGTGCGCGTGCCCAGGATCAGCCTGGAGGCCAGGTCCCGCCCCAGAAGGTCGGTGCCCAGCGGGTGCTCCCCGCCCGGCGGCAGGGGCGCGCCCATCAGGTCCAGCCCGTCGAAGCTCTGCTCGAACGGGTCGTGCGGCATGATCCAAGGCGCGAGGATCGCGGCCAGGACCAGGAGCACGATCACCGCCAGCCCGAACAGCGCGCGCGGCCGCCGCAAAAGCTCGCCGACGACCTCGCGCGCGCGGCCCCGCCCGGCGCGCCGCACCGGCGCGGCCGAGGGCGGGTCGATTGGGGCGCTCATCGCCCGCCCGCCCGGCGCGGTGCCGCGCCGCCCAGAAGGCGGCGCGCGGCGGTCTCCAGCGGCACCTGCTCGACCATCGCCATGGCGCGGAGCTGCTTGAGCGCCAGCGCCTCGTCTCCGCCATCCTCCATCAGCGCCAGCACCGCGCGGATCACGTCGAGCCGGCCGCCGCGCCGGGCCGCCGCCTCGGCGTCGCGCCGGCGCCGTTCGGCCCGACGCGCGAAGGTCTCGTGCGCGATCACCAGCGCGGAGAAGAGCGTCCCCAGCGCCGACAGCGGCAGGTAGGCGTCGAGGCCCTGGTTCAGCGCCCAGGCGAGGCGCCCCGGGCTCTCCGAGCCCACCAGCCCCACCACCGGCATCGGCGCCTGGCCGGGCATCCAGGGCAGTTGCCCGTCGTGGCCGGTGTCGATGTCGAGGATCACCATGTCCGCGCGGTCGGCGGCCTCCGCCTCCAGGTCTCCCGACCGGGGCAGGACGTGGATCCCGAGGCTCCCGCAGCGCTCCGCGACCCGCCTGGCGGGTTCGTCGGACCTGTGCAGCAGGACCGCGGTCCGCCCGGCGAAATTGTGCATGGGAAAGGACGTCATGTGACCACCCTCAGATCTGGACGGCGCTGGGCGCCGGGCGTGCCCTGCCGGGCGAGGTATGGGTCGGCCGGCACCGCGTCCGGCGCCCGCGCGACGATCTCGAAGCGCCCGCCCCGGGCCAGGGCGAGCCGCGGCGCGTGGCCGGCATGGCGCAACACCGGGTCGATGGCGACCTCGCCCATGGCGGTGGGCGTCGGCCGTGCCGAGGCGGCGGCGAACAGGGCGCGGGGATCGTCCGTCCCCGCTTCCAGCGCGGCGGCGGCGAAGATCTCCACCGCCGCATGGGCCCCCGCAAGGAACGCCGAGGGTCGTGCGTTGGGCGCCCGGCGCTGCGCCGCAGACACGAGCGCGGGGCTCGCGTCCCCCGCGAAGAAGCTCCCGGCGGAGAGCAGGCCGTCGGCCGCGGGGCCGAGCTGGTCGAGGTCCGCCTCGGTCTGGTTGAAGCTCACCATGTGGCCCGCCCGGCCGCGTCGCGAGGCATCCCGCGCCGCGAGGTCTTGGAGCAGCGTCACGCCCGAGGGGCCGATCAGGCTGTTGACCACGCAGTCGGGGCGGGTCGCGGCGATCTCGTCCACGATATGGCCGTGGTCGGTCGATCCCAGGGGCACGAAGCGCTCGCCCGCGATCTCCACCCCCGCCGCCTGCAGCCTGTCGCGGGCCAGGCGCAGGGTCTCCCATCCCCAGATGTAGTTCGACCCCACGAGATAGGCGCTGCGCATCCCCCGCGCCGCGATCCAGTCGGTCGCGGGCACCACGTGGTGGTTCGGCGCCGCGCCCAGATAGACCACGCGGTCGTTGCTCTCGAACCCTTCGTAGGGGCAGGGATACCACAACAGCCCCCCCTTCCTCTCCAGCACGGGGATGAGGTCCTTGCGGCTCCACGAGGTGATGGCGCCGACGATGTTGCGCACCCCGTCGTCGAGAAGCCCGGCCGCCTGTGTCTCGTAGAGCGCGTGGTCGCCCCCCGGATCGCGGATCACGGCCTCGATCCGGGCGGTCCCCGCCTCGGCCAAGGCGTCGATCGCGCCCAGGGCCCCGGCCAGGGCGCTCTGCCCCAGGGCGGCGTAGGGTCCCGTCGTCGAGAAGAGCAGGCCGAGCTTGAGCGTCATGTCCCCCCGCGGAACCAGAGCGTCGAAACAAAAAACCCCGCCTCGCCGGGGGTCCGGCGACGGGCGGGGCGCGATTGCCTTGGGCCGCTTCACGCGGCCGTGTCATCGAACTGTGCGCCAAGGCCGCCTGCGTGTCGAGTCCCGCGGCGATCTGGCCGCCCCGGCCCGCGGGACGCGCGAAATTTCAGCAGCCCCGCGCGGGCATGCCGCCGGCGCAGGCAGCGGCGCGACGGTCGGCTCCGGCGTGGGCGGCGACCGCCACGGACGGTGGTGTCGCAGGGTCACGGAGGCGCTCGCCCGTTCACGGCACCGGGCGGGCGCTCATCGGCGGCGCCGGGCCATCGCGTGGCGGGCGACGGACATCAGGGCGAACGCCGCCAGCATCATCGGCAGGGCCGCCGGCACGGACACGGGCGCGGCCAGGTCGGGCGCGGCCGGGCCGGGCAGGGGGGCTGCGGGCACCTCCAGGCAGCAGGTCGCGGGGGTCTGGACGCCGCCGGGGGGCGGGAGGCGGTCCGCTCCGCCCGCGACATGGCCGTGGTGGACGATGCGGAAGGCCCCGGCCATGGCGGCCTCCCCGACGCCGTCCGCGAAGGGCGCTCCCGCCAGCAGCTCGGCGGGGGCCGGAACGGCGCAGGGGCGCGCCGGGACGGTGCCCCAGGGGGCGGGCCCCTGCCAGGCCCCCGCGCACGGGGCGCCCGCATAGGCGGAAAGGTCGGGCGCATCCGCGCGGTCGTCGAAATCCGTCAGGATCGTGGTCATGTCCGGCCCCCATCAAGCGATGGGGCGGTCTAGGGTCCTTTCCGTAAGGGGCCGGTCGCCGGACAGCACGGCCCGTTAAGGCTCGCCGGCGGCCCGCCTCCCGCTCATCCGGTGGCGTGGAACGTGGCGCCGAGGCTCGCGGGCGCGGTGGCGCGGCGGCGGCGCGACGACATCGCGACCAGCACGACGATCGTGGCGATGTAGGGCGACATCGACAGGACCTCCACGGGGATCGCCGCGCCCGCGGCCTGCAGGTTGAGTTGCAGCACCGTGACACCGCCGAAGAGGTAGGCGCCCAGGAGCACCCGTCCCGCCCGCCACGAGGCGAAGACGACGATGGCCAGCGCGATCCACCCCGCCCCGGCGGTCATCCCTTCGGTCCACTGGGGCACCCGCACGAGGCTGAGATACGCGCCCCCCATGCCCGCCATGGCCCCGCCGAAGGCGATCGCGCCGGTGCGGATGGCGACCACGTGCAGCCCCAGGGCATGGGCCGCGTCGTGGTTCTCGCCCACCGCGCGCAGGGACCGCCCCGCCCGGGTGCGCGACAGGACCAGCCCCACCGCCAGCGTCAGCGCCAGGGCCAGATAGACGACCGGGTCGTGGGACAGGAGCGCGCGCCCCAGGAACGGGACATCCGACAGCGGCCCGAGGTCGAGCCGCGCCGTGGCGGGCGGCTTGATGCCCACGTAGCCTTGCCCCAGGAGCGACGACAGGCCCAGCCCGAACAGGGTCAGCGCCAGCCCCGTCGCCACCTGGTTGGACAGCAGGACCTGGGTCAGCAGTGCGAAGAGGAGCGACAGCGCGGCGCCGCCCGCCGCGGCGGCGGCGAAGCCCAGGGCGGGCGATCCGGTCGCCACGGCGGCGGCGAAGCCGCAGATCGCGCCGCAGATCATCATCCCCTCCACCCCGAGGTTCAGCACGCCCGCGCGCTCGACCACCAGCTCACCCAGCGCTGCCAGCAGCAGCGGCGTCGCCGCCACCATGAGCGAGGCCACCAGCAGGGCGGGAGAGATCGCGGAGAGGTCCATGCGCGCCTCCTTTCAGGTGGCCTTCCGGCCGAGGGACAGGACGGGGCGGTAGGCGACGAGGATGTCCACCGCCAGGAGGAAGAACAGCAGCATCCCCTGGAAGGCCTGGATCGCGGCGGCCGGGATGCCGAGGGTGAAGGAGGCGAGCTCGCCGCCGATATAGGTCAGCGCCATCAGGAGCCCCGCGAACACGATCCCCACCGGGTGGAGCCGCCCCAGGAAGGCGACGATGATCGCCGTGAACCCGTAGCCCACGTTGAAGTCGATGGTGATCTGCCCCGCCGGGCCCGCCACTTCGAAGAGGCCGGCGAGCCCCGCCAGCGCGCCCGACACCCCGAGGCAGAACACTACCAGCCGGTCCGGGCCGATGCCCGCGAAGCGCGCCGCGCGCGGCGCGTTGCCCGACAGGCGGATATGGACGCCGCGGATGTGGCGGTGGAGCAGAACGTAGGCTGCGATCACGGCGAGGGTGGCGGCGACCACGCCCCAGTGCAGCCCGGTCCCCGCGACCAGCTCGCCGTTGGCGACCACGCCCCAGTGCAGCCCGGTCCCCGCGACCAGCTCGCCGTTGGCGGCCGCGTCCCACCGCGACAGGTTGCGCGAGCCGGGAAATCCGCCGCCCTCGGGGTTGCGCATCGGTCCCACGGCCATGGAGGCCAGCAGGTTCTCGGCCACGTAGACCAGAAGCAGCGAGACCAGGATCTCGTTGGTGCCGAAGCGGGTGCGCAGGATCGCGGGGATCATCGCCCAGGCCCAGCCCCCCAGCGCCCCGGCCGCGACCATGAGTGGGAACACCGCCCGCGTCTCGGCCGGGTAGAGCGCCAGCCCCGCGCCCGCGCCGAACAGGGCGCCCATGATGTACTGCCCCTCGGCGCCGATGTTCCACACCCCCGCGCGAAAGCCGAGCGCCAGCCCCACGGCGATGAGGACGAGCGGGGCGGCCTTCACCAGGAGCTGGGGGCGAGAATAGGACGCGTAGCGCGGGTCGAACAGCGGATCGAGGAAGATGGTGCGGATCGCGGCCACCGGGTCGGAGCCGAGCGCCCAGAACATCGCCGCGCCGGCCGCGACCGTCAGCGCCACGGCAAGGAGCGGCGTCGCCCAGGCCCAGGCGCGGGAGGGGGCGGGACGCTTGACGAGACGGATCATGCGCCGCGCCCGCGGCCGCCCGGGCGAGGGCGTGTTCGAGGAAGCAAGGACGCCGGGCGAGGGGTCTCAGGAGGCATGGGCGGCCTCCATGTCGCCGGCCCCGCCCAGCATCAGCCCGATGCGTCCGGTGGTCAGCCCGGCCGTGTCGCGCGGACGCGACAGGCGCCCGGCGGTCAGGGCGGCGAAGCGGGTCGAGACCTCGATCAACTCGTCGAGGTCCTGGCTGATCACGACGATGCCCGCGCCGCGCGCGGCAAGGTCGAGGAGCGCGCGGCGGATCTGGGCGGCGGCGGCGGCGTCCACGCCCCAGGTGGGCTGGCTGACCACCAGCACGTCCGGGTCCTGCACGATCTCGCGGCCGATGACGTATTTCTGCAGGTTGCCCCCCGACAGCGCCCGGGCGGTGCTGCCCGCGCCCGGGGTCCGCACGTCGAAGCGCGCGATCACCCCTTCGGCGAAGGCGCGGGCGGCCGCCCAGTCGACGAAGCCGCGGCGCACGAGCCGGGCGCGGTCGGCGGCGGTGACGAGCGCGTTCTCGGTCAGGCTCATGTCGGGGGCGGCGGCATGGCCCAGCCGCTCCTCGGGCGCTGAGGACAGGCCCGCCCGCCGCCGCGCGGCCGGCCCCTCGCGGGAGAGGTCCCTCCCGCCCAGCCGGATCGTGCCGCGGGGGGTGGTCCGCTCGCCCGAGAGCGCGGCGAAGAGCTCCTCCTGCCCGTTGCCGGCGACGCCGCCGATGCCCAGCACCTCGCCCCGGCGCAGGGCGAGGGAGACGTCGCGGAGCGCGGTGCCGAAGGCATGGGCGGGCGCGAGGGACAGCCCCTCCACCTTGAGCGCGACGTCGCCCGCCGCCGCGGCGGGCCGGGCGGGGGCCTCGATCCGGTGGCCCACCATCAGCTCGGCCAGCCGCGCGGCGCTATCGCCCGCGGGCCGGGTCGTCGCCACCACCCGGCCCTCGCGCAGGACCGTGGCGCGGTCGCACAGCGCGCGGATCTCCTCGAGCTTGTGGGAGATGTAAAGGATCGACACGCCCTCGCTCCGAAGCTGGCGCAGGGTGGCGAACAGGATCGCGGCCTCCTGGGGGGTCAGCACCGAGGTCGGCTCGTCCATGATCAGCAGGCGCGGGCGGCCCAGCAGCGCGCGCACGATCTCCACGCGCTGGCGCTCCCCGGCGGAGAGGTCGCCCACGCGCCGCGCGGGGTCGAGCGGGAGGCCGTAGTCGCGGCTGATCGCGGCGATCCGGGGGGCGAGGGTGCGGATGGGCGGCGGGTCGGACATGCCCAGGGCGACGTTCTCGGCCACGTCCATCGCGTCGAAGAGGGAGAAGTGCTGGAACACCATGCCGATCCCGGCGGCGCGCGCGGCCTGGGGCGAGGCGGGGGCGTGGTCGCGCGCCGCGAGGGGCATGGCGCCCCCGCCGGGGGGCGCGAGGGACTTGTCGCCCCCGTCGGGCGGCAGGAGACGCATGGTGCCCGCGTCTGGGCGCACGAGGCCGAAGATCATCTTGACCAGCGTGGACTTGCCGGCCCCGTTCTCCCCCAGAAGCGCGTGGATCTCGCCCGCGCCCACGTCGAGGGAGACGGCGTCGTTGGCGACGACGCCGGGATACGCCTTCGTCAGGCCCTCGATCTGCAGAAGCGGCGTCATCCTCGGTCCCGGTCGGCGTCAGGTCCGCGCAGACCTAGCCGGGAGCGGCGGGCGCGCGCCATGGGGCGCACGGGCGGTGCGGCGGCTCGGCCACGATCCGCCCGGCAAAGAGGCAGGCGGGCCGGGCCTGCCCGCGAAACCGGCAGCGCCCGGACCGCGCCGGGACGT
Organism: uncultured Paracoccaceae bacterium; assembly: GCA_947500825.1. Taxonomy (GTDB): domain Bacteria; phylum Pseudomonadota; class Alphaproteobacteria; order Rhodobacterales; family Rhodobacteraceae; genus Palleronia. Next base: position 92,681 of record CANMTR010000011.1, read on the forward strand.
CACTGTCCGTCCTGGACCTCTTCGCCCGCGCCCTGGATGGCCGCGCCGGTATTCTCGACCGCCTGGCCCACGCCTTCCTGGGCGTTGTCGAGCGCGTTCTGACCCTCGGGCGAGAGGTTGAGAAAGCCGCTGAAGACGAGGATCGCGATGATGACGATCACGATGAGGGCAATGCCGACGAGTCTGCTCATTTTGGGTCCGCTCCGGGCGTTGGGGTTCGACGGGGGGAGATAGGGCCGCCGCCCGCCGCGGCCATGGCCCCGCGCGAGGCCCTGTCAAGACGGACAACGCGCTGGCACGCCCCCGCGGCGGGGGATAGCGTGGCGCCCATGTCCGATCCCCGATTCATTCACCTGCGTCTTCACAGTGAATATTCCCTGCTCGAGGGGGCCGTGCGGCTGAAGTCGCTGCCCGGCCGCATCCGGCAGATGGGAATGCCCGCCGTCGCCGTGACCGACACCGACAACATGTTCTGCGCGCTGGAGTTCTCCGTCGGCGCCACGGCGGCGGGGGTCCAGCCCATCGTCGGCTGCCAGCTCTCCCTCGGCGGCTTCGGGGAGGAGGTGCCGCGGGGGCGCACGCCCTGGCCCGCGCCCATCGTGCTCCTGGCCCAGTCCGAGGCGGGATACGAGAACCTGATGCGCCTCAACTCCACCCTCTACCTAGAGGGCGACCGGTCGATGCCGCAGGTCTCCGTCGAGGATCTGGAGGGCGCGGGGGAGGGGCTGATCTGCCTCACGGGCGGGCCGGACGGGCCCGTGGGCCGGCTTTTGCAGGCGGGACACCGCGAGCGGGCCGAGGCGCTCCTGGCGCGGATGGCCGCGATCTATCCCGGGCGCCTCTACGTGGAGCTGCAGCGCCACCCGGGCGAGGGCGGCGCGCCTAGCGACGCCGAGCGGGCGACCGAGCGCGGCCACGTGGAGATGGCCTATGCCATGAACCTGCCGCTGGTGGCCACGAACGACGTCCATTTCCCCGACGCGGAGATGTACGAGGCCCACGACGCGCTCCTGTGCATCGCCGACGGCGCCTACGTGGACCAGAACGAGCCGCGCCGGCGGCTCACCCCCCAGCACTACCTCAAGACGCCGGCCGAGATGTGCACGCTCTTCGCCGATCTGCCCGAGGCCACGGCCAACACGGTCGAGATCGCGCGGCGCTGCGCCTACGCGGTCCCCAAGCGCGACCCGATCCTGCCGCGCTTCGCCGATGACGAGGTCGACGAGCTCAAGCGCCAGGCCAAGGCGGGGCTGGAGGCGCGGCTGGCGGTGATCCCCCACGCGGCGCCGGTCGCCGACTACGAGGCGCGGCTCGACTTCGAGCTCGGCATCATCGAGGGGATGGGCTTCCCGGGCTACTTCCTGATCGTGGCCGACTTCATCAAGTGGGCCAAGGAGCACGACATCCCCGTGGGGCCGGGGCGCGGCTCGGGCGCGGGCAGCCTGGTGGCCTACGCGCTCACGATCACCGACCTCGATCCGCTGCGCTATTCGCTTCTCTTCGAGCGGTTCCTGAACCCCGAGCGGGTGTCGATGCCTGACTTCGACATCGACTTCTGCATGGACCGCCGCGAGGAGGTCATCCGCTACGTGCAGGAGACCTACGGCCGCGACAAGGTGGGCCAGATCATCACCTTCGGCGCGCTCCTGTCCAAGGCCGCCGTGCGCGACGTGGGCCGGGTGCTGCAGATGCCCTACGGCCAGGTGGACCGCCTGTCCAAGATGATCCCGGTGGAGGGGGTCAAGCCCGTCTCCATCGAGCAGGCGCTCAGGGACGAGCCGCGCCTGCGCGAGGAGGCCCGCTCCGAGGAGGTGGTGGGCCGGCTCCTGGGCTACGGCAAGCAGGTAGAGGGGCTGCTCCGGAACGCCTCCACCCACGCGGCGGGCGTTGTGATCGGGGACCGGCCGCTGGACCGGCTGGTGCCGCTCTACCGCGACCCGAAATCCGATATGCCCGCGACCCAGTTCAACATGAAGTGGGTCGAGCAGGCGGGGCTGGTGAAGTTCGACTTCCTCGGCCTGAAGACGCTGACGGTGATCCAGAACGCGGTGGACCTCATCACGGCCCATAGGCCCATCCACGTGGCCGCCGACGGCTCGGAGCTCTACGCCCCCGCCGAGGGGGCCGAGAACCGGATGAACCTCATCCCGCTCGACGACGCGAAGACCTACGAGATGTATTCGCGCGCCCGCACGGTGGCGGTGTTCCAGGTGGAATCCACGGGCATGATGGATGCGCTGAGGCGCCTCAAGCCCACCTGCATCGAGGACATCATCGCGCTGGTGGCCCTCTACCGCCCCGGGCCCATGGAGAACATCCCCACCTTCTGCGAGGTCAAGAACGGCAGCCGCGAGCGCGCCTCCATCCACCCCTCCATCGACCATATCCTCGACGAGACCCAGGGCATCATCGTCTACCAGGAGCAGGTGATGCAGATCGCCCAGGACATGGCGGGCTATTCCCTGGGCGGCGCCGACCTGCTGCGCCGCGCCATGGGCAAGAAGATCCAGGCCGCGATGGACGCCGAGCGGCCGAAGTTCCTCGAAGGCGCCCAGGCCAACGGCGTGTCGGAGGAGAAGGCCGTGGAGGTCTGGAACCTCCTCGACAAGTTCGCCAACTACGGCTTCAACAAGTCCCACGCCGCCGCCTACGCCGTGGTCAGCTACCAGACCGCCTGGCTCAAGGCGAACCACCCGGTGGAGTTCATGGCCGGCGTCATGAACTGCGACATCCACCTCACCGACAAGCTCGGCATCTACGCCGAGGAGGTGAAGCGCGGCCTGAAGATCGAGATCGTCCCCCCGTGCGTGAACCGCTCGGCGGAGACCTTCACCGTCGAGGGCGGGCGCATCGTCTACGGCCTCGGCGCGCTCAAGAATGTCGGCCTCGACGCCATGCGCCTGATCGTGGAGGGGCGTCGCGCCGCAGGCGCGCACGAGGGGCGAGCCGGCAGGCCCTTCGCCACCCTCTACGACCTCGCCCGGCGGGTGGACCTCAAGCGCGTGGGCAAGCGCGCGCTGGAGATGCTGGCCCGCGCCGGCGCCTTCGACGAGCTCGACCGCAACCGCCGCCGCGTGTTTCAGAGCCTCGACGCGCTGGTGGCCTATTCCGCCGCCGCCATCGAGCAGAGGACCTCCGCCCAGGTGTCGCTCTTCGGCGAGGCCGGCGACGACCTGCCCGAGCCGCGCCTGGCGGCCTGCGACGACTGGCTGCCCACCGAGCGGCTGGCCGAGGAGCAAGTGGCCGTGGGCTTCTACCTCTCGGGCCATCCGCTGGACGACTACATGGTCCCGCTGAAGCGCAAGGGGATCAAGACGCTGGAGGAGATCCGCGAGGCGGCCCCGGGCGGGCCGATGGTGGCCAAGATGGCCGGGTCGGTCTCCGCCCGGCAGGAGCGCAAGTCGGCCAAGGGCAACCGCTTCGCCTTCGTCTCCCTGTCCGACCCCACGGGCCTCTACGAGATCACCATCTTCTCCGACACGCTGGAAGCCTCGCGCGAGGAGCTGGAGCCGGGGCGCAACGTGGTGGTGCAGGTCGAGGTCACGATGGAATCCGACCAGCTCAAGCTCCTGGGCCGCTCGGTCGCCCCCATCGACACGGTCGTGGCCGACACGGGCGGGTCGGGTTTCCGCGTCTACGTGGACGACGCGGGCGCCATCGACCTCGTGGCCTCGGTCCTGGGCCGCGCGCGGGAGGATGCCAAGATCCGCGCCCGCGGCCCGGTCTCCCTGTGCCTGATGGACCCCTCGCTCCCCGGCGAGGTGGACGTGGCGCTGGGCGCCGACTTCCCCGTCACGCCGCAGATCAAGGGGGCGCTCAAGTCCCTGGGCGGCGTCATGGCGGTGGAGGACGTGTGATGCGCCGCCTCCTCGCGTTCCTCGCCCTGGCGGGCTGCGTGGAGCCCGTGGAGGTCGAGCGCCTCACCTTCGGCGACCTCGGCATCGCCTGCGGCCCCGTGGCCATGGGCCGCGCCGTGGACCAGTTCCCGCCCGAGGGCCGCGCGCGCTGGCGCATCCACGACACCGCGCCGGGCACCACCGAGCCGCGCGCCCAGTTCGTCACCGGCTTCGACGACGGCTGCGCGCGCCAGGTCGAGGCGGCGCTCGTCGTCTTCGGCGCGCCCCGCGTCCACGAGGCCCTGCGCTACGGCGCGGGCGCGCGCGCGTCCTGGTCGGAGACGGACACCGCCTACGAGCGCGTCAAGGCGCGGATCTGCGGCGTGGGGCAGGGCACCCCCTGTCCGGAGGGGCGCGCCGCGGCGATGGAGGAACGCGCCGCCTTCGTCACCTTCTACGACCGCTTCGAGGGCGGCGAGGGCCGGACGCTTCTCCTGAGCGACGGCCGCATCGTCGCGCAATCCTCCGCTCCCTGACCGATCCCGACCCGACCCCCGCGCATAACCGCCCCCCTGCAAGGAGCAGCAGATGGACCCCAGACGGCTCGAGATGACCGTGCTGATGACGCCCGACATGGAGAACTTCTCCGGCAAGGTGCACGGCGGCGCGCTCCTCAACCTCCTCGACAGGGTGGCGTTCTCCTGCGCGTCGCGCTTCTCGGGCGCCTACGCGGTGACCCTGTCCGTCGATCAGGTGACGTTCCGCCAGCCGATCAACGTGGGCGAGCTGGTCACCTTCCGCGCGGCGGTGAACCACGCGGGCCGCACCTCCATGGAGGTGGGCATCCGCGTGGAGGCGGAGGACATCCGCTCCGGCACCCGGCGCCACACCAACTCGTGCTACTTCACGATGGTCGCCATGGGCGAGGACGGCCGCCCCACGGAGGTGCCTGAGCTCAAGCGCCTGAGCGAGGAGGAGGAGCGCCGCCACCGCGCCGCCGTGGTGCGCCGCCGCCTCCGGCGCGAGTTCGAGGCCGAGCTGGAGCGCGCCTCCGAAGGGTGAGCCTCACCAGTGGGGCGGGCGCTCGTCCCCCAGATGGATCGAACCTTCGCCCTCTTCCCGGCCGCGCTCGCGGTTCATGAGGTAGGCCACCTGGCGCTCCAGCGTCTCGATCCGGGCGGCCTGGGCCGTGACCACGTCGCTCAGGTCGTCGGTGTGCCGGATCAGATGCGCCAGCTTCTCCTCGATCTCGCCCATGCATGGCCCCTCTCGCCCGTGTTCGGCCGCCTTGCGCCGCACCCCCCTTTGACCTAGACGAGCCGCGCATCCAAGCGGGTTCGCCATGGCAAAGCAGAAGAAACAGCCCCGTCCCAAGGCCGCAGCGCCCAGGGGCTTTCGCGACTATTTCGGCCCGGAGGTCACGCGCCGCCGGTCGATGCTGGAGACGATCGCGAAGATCTACCATCTCTACGGTTTCGACGCGCTGGAGACCTCCGCCGTCGAGACGGTGGAGGCGCTGGGCAAGTTCCTCCCCGACGTGGACCGCCCCAACGAGGGCGTCTTCGCCTGGCAGGAGGGCGAGGCCGAGGGCAAGGGCGACTGGCTGGCGCTGCGCTACGACATGACCGCGCCGCTCGCCCGCGTCGCCGCCCAGTACCGCAACGAGTTGCCCAGCCCCTATCGCCGCTACGCCATGGGGCCGGTATGGCGCAACGAGAAGCCCGGGCCGGGCCGCTTCCGCCAGTTCTACCAGTGCGACGCCGATACCGTCGGCTCCGCCTCCATGGCCGCCGACGCCGAGATCTGCGCCATGCTCTCCGACGTACTGGAGGCCGTGGGCATCGCCCGCGGCGACTACGTCGTGCGGGTGAACAACCGCAAGGTCCTCAATGGCGTGATGGAGGTCGCGGGCATCGGCGGCCCCGAGCACGAGGCCGAACGCGGCATCGTCCTGCGCGCCATCGACAAGCTCGACCGCCTGGGCGAGGACGGCGTCCGCGCGCTCCTGGGCGAGGGCCGCCGCGACGAGAGCGGGGACTTCACGAAGGGCGCCGGGCTGGATAATCTACAAACTGAGAAGATAATGGGATTTGTAGGAACTCAGTTCAGAGTCGACAATAATCTCGCGCAACAAGCCTCCGATCTTGAAGCAGCCAATCAAAATGAAACGGCCAATAATCTCCATTCGGCTCGATATTCTGCATCATCTAAAATGGCTCATCACTGGGCAGATTACGCGGAGTATCGGCAGATTTGGAATCGCGCAGTTATCCGGCATCTCGATGAGTTGGTCGAGGGTAATGACGAGGGATGGAAAGGTGTTCGAGAACTCGAAGAAATCTTCGATCATCTAGTTGCCCAAGGCAAAGACGGCTCGTTTCTTATTGACCCGTCCGTGGTCCGGGGCCTGGGCTACTACACCGGCCCGGTCTACGAGGCCGAGCTGACCTTCGAGGTGACCGACGAGGACGGGCGGCCGCGCCAGTTCGGCTCCGTCGCCGGCGGTGGGCGCTACGACGACCTCGTAAAGCGGTTCACCGGGCAGGAGGTGCCCGCCACGGGCGTCTCCATCGGGGTCGACCGGCTGCTTGCCGCCCTGTCGGGACGGAATCTGGACGCGCGTCCGGCGGATGGCCCTGTCGTCGTCACGATCATGGACCGGCAGAGGACCGGCGAATACCAGACGATGGTCCGGCGTTTGCGGGACGCCGGAATCCGGGCCGAGCTCTACCTCGGCAACCCCAGGAACTTCGGCAACCAGCTCAAATACGCCGACCGTCGCGGCGCTCCCATCGCCGTCATCCAGGGCGAGGACGAGGCCGCCCGCGGTGTCGTCCAGATCAAGGACCTCAAGCTCGGCGCCGAGCTGGCGGCGAGCCTCAGCCACGAGGAATGGCGCGACCAGCCGGCCCAGTTCGAATGTCCCGAGGCCGACATGGTCGAGGAAATCCGGAAGCGTCTCCAATGACTTCCGCGAAGGGCCGGGCCGTGGAGCGCGCCGAGGCGGCGCGCCTTCTCGGCCTCTTCCTCGACGCGGGCGCCGAGCCCGTGGAGACGGCGATCCTGCAGCCCGCCGACACCCTCCTCGACCTCTACGGCGAGGATATCCGCGCCCGCGCCTTCACCACCCAGGGGCCGGACGGCGAGGCCATGCTGCGCCCCGACTTCACCGTCCCCGTGGTCCAAATGCACATGGAAAACGGCGGAGATCCGGCACGTTACGCCTATGCCGGCGAGGTCTTCCGCCGCCAGCCCGCCGACGCGGACCGCCCGTCCGAGTATGTCCAGGTGGGCTTCGAGCTGTTCGGGGGCGAGCGTGCGGAGACGGACGCGGAATGCTTCGCCCTGTTCCACCGCATCGTTCCCGGCGCGCGGATCGTGACCGGCGATATCGGTATCCTCACGGCGGCGGTGCGCGGTTTGACCACAAGTCCTGCCCGCAAGACGGCGCTCATGCGCCACATCTGGCGTCCACGCCGGTTCCGCACGCTGCTCGACCGCTATGCGGGCAAGACGGCGCTGCCCGAGCACCGGCGGGCGCTTCTGGAGGCGGCGGACCCCTTCGCCGGGGCGGGGCCCGAGATCGGCCTGCGCGACCGCGACGACGTGGCCGCGCGGATCGAGGCCCTGCGCGCCGATGCGGCGGAGCCGCCGATTCCGGCCACGGAGGTGGAGATCGTGGACGAGATCCTCGACATGCGCGCCGGGTCCGCAAGCGCCCTGTCGCGGCTGAGGGACCTCGCGGTGGACCTGCCCGCGCTTGTGGACGCGGTGGAGGGCCTGGCGGCGCGCCTCGACGCGCTCGACCGTGCGGGGATCGCGCCCGCCGACCTGCCGTTCGAGGGCAGCCACGGGCGCTCGACCATGGAATACTACGACGGCTTCGTCTTCTCGATCTCCCATCCCGGCCGCCCGGAGCTGCCGCCCGTGGCCACGGGCGGGCGCTACGACGCGCTGACCCGGGCGCTGGGAGGCGGGCGCGCCGCGCCGGCGGTGGGCGGCGTCGTGCGGCCCGCCCTGACGCTGGAGGCCCCGTCATGCTGAAGCTCGGCGTGCCGTCGAAGGGGCGGCTGATGGAGAAGACGTTCGACTGGTTCGGCCGGCGCGGCCTGTCCATGGGCAAGGGCGGGGCCGAGCGGGAGTATTCGGGCGTGGTCGTTGGCCGCGACGACGTGGAACTGGTGCTGCTCTCGGCAGGCGAGATCCCGGGCGAGCTGTCGCGCGGGCGCATCCACCTCGGCGTGACGGGCACCGACCTGGTGCGCGAGAAGCTGGCCCACTGGGACATGCAGACCGAGGCGCTGGCCGAGATGGGGTTCGGCCACGCGGACCTGGTGATGGCGGTGCCGTCCTTCTGGGTGGACGTGGAGACGCTGGACGATCTCGATGCGGCGGCGGCCGCGTTCCGGCGTCGTCACGGTTTCCGCCTGCGGATCGCCACGAAGTATCACCGCCTTGTGCGCGAGCACATGCGGCATCACGGCGTGGCCGATTACCAGTTGGTGGACAGCCAGGGGGCGACGGAAGGGACTGTGCGCCACGAGACGGCCGAGGCGATCGCCGACATCACGTCCAGTGGCGAGACCTTGAAGGCCAACCACCTCAAGATCCTGTCGGACGGGCCGATCCTGGCGAGCCAGGCGACGCTGTTCCGGTCGCGGACTGCGGCGTGGAGCGAGGACGCCCGCGCCAGCCTCGAAGGACTGGCGCGGAACCTTGGCCTGTCGATCTGATCAGGCGGCGGCGCGGCGGCGGCGCACGAGGCCCAGACCGCCGAGACCGGCGAGCAGGAGCGCCCCACCGGCGGGCAGCGGCACGGGTGCGATCTCTGCCGCGGCGACGGGCAGGGTGGCGGAATAGCCGGTGCCGTCGGCACGCTCGGTGCCGGCGACGAAGCTCGACCCCTCGTTGAGGGACGATGCCGGCACGAAGGCGCCGTGGATGACGTATTCCCGCAGGTCGAGCGGGAAGATGTCGTCGCCCTCGTAATCGTTGCCCAGGACCGGGCTGAAGAAGATCGAGTCGTCGGTCACGTCGAAGGTGAGGTCGTAGGAGAGGTTGCCGTCGGCGTCGGCAGCCGGGCCGGTATGGACCATCGACGGATCGGGGTTGTCGCCAGCCAGGGAGGATTCGAGGGACAGGAGAATGTCGCCGTAGGCCGGCGCCGCCTCCAGGACCTCGACAAGGCCGTCGCCGTCCGCGTCGAGCGCCTGGGTCGGCAGCTCGGAGTTGCGCGGGGAACCGTCCTCGTTGAAGCGGCCGTGGATGTGGTTCACGTGCGGCAGCGACGGCGCGAGACCGGAGATGTTGGCGATGACCCGCAGGGTCTGGGCGTCCATGTTGTGCCGGAAGTTCACCTGGCCGGAAACGCCGGAATTGTTCAGCTCCGTCAAGTTGGCGACGAAGCTCGACGTGGCGGCCGAGGCGACGCCGGCAGGCAGGGCAAGGGCGATCGCGGCGGTTGCCGCGGTGCGGGTAAGGGTATGCATCGAATGCTCCTCCCGAGTTCGGTCACCAGGCGGAAGCATTCCGCCCAGCGGTCTCGTGGACGCGAGAAGACACGACCGACCGACGGGATGGTTTCAGTTGCGTTAACCTTTTTTTACCGCACGCCGATTTCCGACAGGGCCGCCTCCAGGGCGGGGGGGAGGGAATCGTCGCCCTGGCGCTCGTGCGAGAGATCCGCGGGCGCGTCGCCGGGTGCGAGGTAGCGCCAGCCCTGGAAGGGGCGCTTGGGCACGGCCTCGACACGCACGATCCCCGGATCGAGGAAGATGGCGCAGCGCCGGATCCCGTCCTCGCCGACCGTCTCCTCCAGCCCGGTGATGGGCTGCCGGGCCAGGATAAGCCCCTGGATCACCCAGTAGATCGAGCCGCCCGCGAGAAGCTCCGCCTCGCGCCGGGGCCACATCCGGGTGACGTGGTAGTATCTCCCGTCACGGCGCTGGCCCGAGCGGCGGCGCTGCCATTCGGCGAGCTGCTCGACCGACTCGGAGCCGACGGAGAGCTTGAGAAGGTGGACGTGGGCGGTCATTCGAACCCCGCAAATCGGATGCACTTTCCGGCACCCCCCTATATAGTCGGGCACCGGCCCAGCGACCATGGGACCGTCCGACCCGACTGCATGCGCCCGACCGTCCGAAGGAGCCCCGCCCATGAGCCGTTTCGCCGTTCCCATCGCCGAACAGATCTGGGACATGAAGTACCGCCTGAAGGACGCGGACGGCACCCCCCGCGACGCCAGCGTCGAGGATACGTGGCGCAGGATCGCCCGCGCGACGGCGGCGGTCGAGAACGACCCCGCCGCGTGGGAGGAGACGTTCTATGCCGCGCTGGAGGATTTCCGCTTCCTTCCCGCCGGCCGGATCACCGCCGGGGCGGGGACGGGGCGCAGCGTGACGCTGTTCAACTGCTTCGTCATGGGGACCGTGCCCGACAGCCTGGCGGGGATATTCGAGCACCTGCGCGAGGCCGCGCTGACCATGCAGCAGGGCGGCGGCATCGGCTACGACTTCTCGACGATCCGGCCCAAGGGGGCGGAGGTCATGGGCGTGGCCGCGGACGCCTCCGGGCCCCTGTCGTTCATGGACGTGTGGGACGCCATGTGCCGCACGATCATGTCGGCGGGCGCGCGGCGCGGCGCGATGATGGGCACGATGCGCTGCGACCACCCCGACATCGAGGCATTCGTCGCGGCCAAGTCCGACGCCGCGAGGCTGCGCAACTTCAACCTCAGCGTGCTGGTGACGGACGCGTTCATGGAGGCGGTGAAGGCCGACGGGCCCTGGGAGCTGACCTTCGGCGGCCAGGTCCACCGCACGATCCCGGCTCGGGATCTGTGGGCGCGGATCATGCGCGCGACCTACGACTACGCCGAGCCGGGGGTGATCTTCATCGACCGCATCAACCAGAGGAACAACCTTGCGTATTGCGAGACGATCTCGGCCACCAACCCTTGCGGCGAGCAGCCCCTGCCACCCTACGGCGCCTGCCTGCTGGGCTCGATCAACCTCGCGCGCCTCGTGGTGGAGCCGTTCGGGAAGGACGCCCGGATCGACGAGGCGGCACTGGAGGACCTGGTGGGCACGGCCGTCAGAATGATGGACAACGTCGTCGATGCCTCGCGCTTTCCGCTCGAGGCCCAGGCGCGCGAAGCGGCGGCCAAGCGTCGGATCGGGCTGGGCGTGACCGGTCTCGCCGACGCGCTGGCCATGGTGGGCGTGCGCTACGGCTCGCCTGAGGCCGCGCGTCTGACCGCCCGCTGGCTGAAGCGCGTGGCCCGCGCCGCCTACCTGGCCTCGGCGCGGCTTGCGGCCGAGAAGGGCGCGTTCCCCCTCTACGACCGCGACGCGTTCCTCGACACGCCCACGATGCGGGCGATGGACGGCGAGGTGCGCGACGAGGTGGCCGCCCACGGCATCCGCAACGCGCTCCTGACCTCCATCGCGCCCACCGGGACGATCAGCCTCTATGCCGGGAACGTCTCGTCGGGGATCGAGCCGGTCTTCGCCCATGCCTATACCCGCAAGGTGCTGCAACGCGACGGCACCCGAACCGAGGAGGAGGTCGTGGACTTCGCCGTTCAGGCCTGGCGCGACCGGATGGGCGACGCGCCCCTGCCGGACCACTTCGTCTCGGCCCAGACCCTGTCGCCGATGGAACATGTGCGGATGCAGGCCGCGGCGCAGGACTGGGTGGACTCATCGATCTCCAAGACCATCAACTGCCCCGAGGATATCGCCTTCGACGCCTTCGAGGACGTGTACCTCCAGGCTTGGGAGACGGGGTGCAAGGGCTGCACCACCTACCGGCCGAACGCGGTCACCGGCTCGGTCCTGTCCGTGGACGAGGCCAAGGCGGAGACGCCTCCCGAGGCGGGCGAGGTCGTCTACATGTCGGAGCCGCTCGACCGGCCGCAGGCGCTGGAGGGTCGGACCTACAAGCTGAAATGGCCGGATTCGGAGCACGCGCTCTACATCACCGTGAACGACCTGGTGCAGGGGGGGCGGCGTCGCCCGTTCGAGATTTTCGTCAACTCCAAGAACATGGAGCATTTCGCCTGGACGGTGGCCCTGACGCGCATGATCTCGGCGGTGTTCCGGCGCGGCGGCGACGTGAGTTTCGTCGCCGAAGAGCTCAAGGCGGTGTTCGATCCACGCGGGGGCGCGTGGATGCAGGGCCGGTACGTTCCCTCGATGCTCGCCGCAATCGGTGGCGTGATCGAGCGCCACCTGATCGAGACGGGGTTCATGGCAGGCGGCGACCTGGATCTCGATGCCGGACAGGAAACGAACGTCGCGGTCGTCGGCCAGACCGCGAAGACCTGCCCCAGTTGCGGCAGCTTCGAGGTGCGAATGGTGGAGGGCTGTACGACCTGTCTGGCCTGCGGGCATTCGAAGTGCGGGTAGGTGTCGCATCCCGCATGTGTATGACTTGTCGGGCGTAGTTTGGCCAAAATCCGCAATTTCACCTGCCAAAGAGTGGAGGTAGTTCCGCCAACCCTTGTTAAGTTTTGAAATCATTACGAGATTTTCGAACTCGAAAATCTCATCATCAGTAGAGTGAAATGCGTCGCTGATACCAGGGCGTTGTTGCATATCTCTGATGCCAGCGGGGGAGTGTCCGATCTTCTGTGTATGACCCCGCCGGTCCATGCTGAGACCGACAGGAGCATGGACCATGACAAAGAAGA
>CANMTR010000012.1 GCA_947500825.1 uncultured Paracoccaceae bacterium
GACGGACTGATCAGCTCGGCCACGCCGACATCCGTCGGGCCTGCCATGAGCTACACCATGCAGTGGGACACGATCATGAGGCATTGACCGCCATCGGTCCGAGCACAGCCCGAACGTGTTGCCCGACCTGATCGGGCAGATCCCTGCGGATGAGCAGATCGGCTCCGTTACGGCCGACGGGGCCCATGATACCCGCCGGTGCCACAACGCGATCGCCAGACGCCTAGCGCGGTGCCGACGCCGTCATTCCGCCACGCCGGAATGCGCGGCCATGGAAGGCGGACACCGCAGGCGCCACCGGCTGTCGCGGTGGCGACCCTCGCTCTGATCAAGTCTCGTCATGTCCTCGCACAGCGAGATCAGTAGCAAGCCACGCTTGCGCGATGCGGCGTCGTGGTTCGGCCAGTTGGCCGTGCGGGGCGGGCGAGCGAGCACTTCGGCATGCTCGACACACCGGCGTATTTGCTTGCCTGCGAGCACGCGGCGGCACATCACGAGCGAGGGCGTGGCGTATGCTCCCCCCGGGCTGGCGATGTCGAACGGAGCACGCCCTGTCCTGCGCGTGGGCAATGCCGCCGTTCCATCGGAGGCTGGGTCGGCGGTGCTTTTTCACGCCCGGGCCTCGATTGCCCGAAAATCGTACGTGCAGAAAACTCGGGCAATCGTCTCCATCCGCACCAACGTCGTGCTGGCAACGGTGCGGGGTGCGCCCCAGATAGGGGGTATGACGGATACCGGCTTCGACGACATTCCATATACCGCCCTCGGTTGGCACCGCGCGGGCAAGGGCGCGGTGCTTGCCACCGTGATAGAGACCTGGGGCTCGGCGCCGCGCCCCGTGGGCAGCCAACTCGCGATCTCGGGCGATGGCGAGATCGCCGGCTCGGTGTCGGGCGGATGCGTCGAGGGGGCGGTGGTCGTCGAGGCGCTGGAGGCCGCCGAGACAGGGGGCGCGCGCATCCTCGAGTTCGGCGTGTCCGACGACGAGGCCTTCGCCGTGGGCCTGGCCTGCGGCGGACGCATTCGCGTGCTGGTCGAGCCGGTGCGGGAGGGCGACCTTCCGCCCGGCATGCTGGCCGACCTGGTGGCCGACCGTGCGGCGCGGCGCCAGGTTGCCTATGCGGTGGACACGCAGACCTGGGCCCGGTGGCTGGTGCACCCACCCGAACAGCCCGACCGTTTTCGCCTGGACCGATCTGGGTTCGAGGAGGATGGGCAGACCTTCGTGGCGATCCACAATCCGCCGCTGCGGATGGTCGTGGTGGGCGGTGTGCACATCGCACAGCCGCTCATGCGGATGGCGCGGTTGTCGGGGTTCGATGCGGTCCTCGTCGATCCGCGCGAGAGCTTTGCCAGCGAGGGGCGGTTCCCGGGCGAGACGCTGATTCATGACTGGCCCGACGAGGCGCTGGCCCGCCACGGCATCGACGCGCGCACGGCCGTCGTGACGTTGACCCACGACCCCAAGCTCGACGATCCGGCAATCGAACACACGCTGGGGACGGAGGCGTTCTACCTCGGATGCCTGGGATCGAGCAGGACCCACGCCAAGCGTGTTGCGCGGCTGGAGGAGAAGGGGCTTTCGCCTGAGCGCATACATGCGCCCGTGGGCCTCGACATCGGCGCGCGGAGCCCGGCGGAGATCGCCGTGGCGATCATGGCGGAGATCGTTCAGAGCCTGAGGCGCGGCTGATGAAGTTCGGCGAGGTGCCGCTCGACCGGGCGAGGGGCGCGATCCTGGCCCATTCCCACCGCACCGCCGGGGGGCGCATCCGCAAGGGCCGGCGGCTGGAGGAGGCCGACCTGGAGGCGCTGCGCGACGCAGGCCTGGAATCGGTCGTGGCCGCCGAGCCGGGACCTGGCGACGTGGGCGAGGATGCGGCCGCCGCGCGGATCGCCGCCGCCCTCTGCCCCGATCCGGAAGCCGCCGGTCTGAGGGTGACGGCTGCGAGCACCGGGCGCGTGAACCTGCACGCCACGGGGCCGGGTGTGCTGCAGCTCGACGCGGGCGCGGTGGAGCGGCTGAACGGGCTCGACCCGATGGTGACGGTCGCGACGCTGCGCCCGTTCGACCGGGTGGCCAAGGGGACCATGGTCGCGACGGTCAAGATCATCTCCTACGCGGTTCCGGAGGCCGCCGTCGCCGGAGCTGCCGGGGCCGGGGCGAACACGATCTCGGTGGCGCCGGTTACCCTCCGCGGAGCGACCCTGGTTATTACGGAGATGGGGCAGGGGCCGGGCAAGGGCGAGCGGGCTGTCGCGACCCGCCTCGAGAGGTTGGGCATGACGCTCGACGCGGTCGAGGTCGTCCCTCATGCGGCGCGGCCCATCGCCGAGGCTTTGTCGGCCGTCGAGAGTGACCTGGCGCTGCTGCTGACCGCCTCCGCCACGTCGGACGCACGCGACGTCGGCCCGGCGGGCCTCGTGGCGGCGGGGGGGACGTTGACCCGGTTCGGGATGCCCGTCGATCCGGGCAACCTGCTGTTCTACGGCCGATTGGGCGGACGGCCAGTGATCGGGCTGCCGGGATGCGCCCGGTCGCCGGCGCTCAATGGCGCTGACTGGGTGCTGGAGCGCATATGTTGCGGCATCGAGCCCGAGGCGGACGACATCGCGCGGATGGGTGTCGGCGGCCTCCTGAAGGAAAGTCCGGCCCGGCCCCACCCGCGCTCCAAGTAAGCTCCCCGCGCGCCAGTGAGCGGCGCACGGGAGAGGCTGTCAGACCACGTCGCGATAGTTGATCTCGGGCGTGTCGGACCCCTCGGGGACCAGACGGCGCTTGACTAGCAGCCGGTTCAGGGCGGCAATATAGGCCTTGGCGCTCGCGACGACCGTGTCGGTGTCCGAGGATTGGCCGGTCACGATACGCCCCGATTCCTCCAGCCGGACGGTGACGGTCGCCTGCGCGTCCGTTCCTTCGGTCACCGCGTGGACCTGGTAGAGCTGCAGCCGCGCGGAATGATCGACGAGGCCCTTGATCGCGGCGAAGGTCGCGTCCACCGGGCCGTCGCCCTGGGCGGTGATCTGGCGATCCTCGCCATCGACGCGCATGGTCAGGTCGGCCGATTGCGGCGCCTCCGTGCCGCAGATCACGCGCAGGAAGGTCAGTTCCAGCGCGTCCTCGGCCGCACCCTGGGCCCGGACAAGGGCGTCGATATCCTCGTCGTAGACCTCCTTCTTGCGGTCGGCCAGCGACTTGAACCGCACAAAGATGTCCTGGAGCTGGTTGTCGCCCACGTCGTGGCCCAGCTCCTTGAGCTTCGAGCGCAGCGCGGCGCGGCCCGAATGCTTGCCCATGACGAGGCTCGTCTCCTTCAGGCCCACGTCGGCGGGGCGCATGATCTCGAACGTCTCGGCGTTCTTGAGCATGCCGTCCTGGTGGATGCCGCTCTCGTGGGCGAAGGCGTTCTTGCCCACGATCGCCTTGTTGAACTGGACGGGGAAGCCCGAGACGGTCGCCACCCGCCGCGAGATGTTCATGATCCGCGTGGTGTCGATCTCGGTGTGGAAGGGCATGATGTCGCCCCGCACCTTGAGCGCCATCACCACCTCCTCGAGCGCGGTGTTGCCCGCCCGCTCGCCCAGCCCGTTGATCGTGCACTCGATCTGTCGCGCGCCGCCCTCGACGGCGGCGAGGCTGTTGGCCGTCGCCATGCCAAGGTCGTCGTGGCAATGGGTGGCGAAGATCACGTCCTCGGCGCCCTCGACCTCGGCGATCAGGCGCCGGATCAGCTCGGCCGATTCCACGGGCGCGGTGTAGCCCACAGTGTCGGGAATGTTGATGGTCGTGGCGCCGGCCCTGATCGCGATCTCGACCACGCGGCGGAGATAATCCCACTCGGTCCGGGTCGCGTCCATGGGCGACCACTGCACGTTGTCGCACAGGTTGCGGGCGTGGGTCACCGTCTGGTGGATGCGGTCGGCCATCTCGTCCTGGGTGAGGTTCGGGATGGCCCGGTGGAGCGGCGAGGTGCCGATGAAGGTGTGGATCCGCGGCGACGTGGCGTGACGCACCGCCTCCCAGGCCCGGTCGATGTCGGTGGGGTGGGCGCGGGCGAGGCCGCAGATGGTCGCTCGGCGGGACCGCTCCGCGATCTCCTTGACGGCGCGGAAATCGCCCTCCGACGCGATGGGAAAACCGGCCTCGATGATATCCACGCCCATCGCGTCCAGAAGCTCGGCGATTTCGAGCTTCTCGGCGTGGGACATGGTGGCGCCGGGCGACTGCTCGCCGTCACGCAGGGTCGTGTCGAAAATCAGCACCCGCTGCGGTTCGCGGGCGACGGCGTTGGTGTCGGGGTTCATTGGGGGTGTCCTCGGTATCGTCTCGTCTGGGTCTCGTCGGCGCGTACCGCCTCCTCTGAGCGCGTGCGCCGTAGGGCACGCTCAGAGGCGCGTAAGGAGAAGCAGACCAAGGAAACGACGGGCGGACATGTCGGGCATGATAACCGCCGGATCGGCGAAGGAAACCCCCGATATTCGCCCCGCCCGGACCTTGCCGGACGGGGCCATGGTCGATCAGCGTTGCGTGGGCCGGATGACGACCTGCACGCGGCGGTTCTGCTGGCGCCCCTCGGGCGAGGCGTTGGAGGCGAGGGGCTGGGTCTCGCCGTAGCCTACGGTGCGCAGGCGCGCGGGGCTCACGCCGTTGCGGATCAGGACCTGGGTGACCGACTGGGCGCGGCCCTCGGACAGGTTCTGGTTGTAGGCGTCGGCGCCGGTGCTGTCGGTATGGCCCTGGATCTCGATCCGGCTGGCGGAATACTGGTTGAGGCTCGACGCCAGGATCCGCAGGTCGCCGTAGATCGACGGGGCAAGCTGCGCGCTGTCAACGGGGAACAGGATGTCCTGGGGCATCCGCACGATCAGCGCGTCGCCGGTGTTCTGGATGATGATACCCTCCCCGAGCTGGGCGCGCAGCTCCTGCGCCTGCCGCTCGAGGAAGCCGCCGGTGACGGCGCCGGCACCCCCGCCGATGGTCGCGCCGATGGCCGCGTTGCGCAAACGGTCGCCGCTGTCGTCGCCCTGGGTCGCGCCGGCCAGGGCGCCCGCGGCGGCGCCGATCAGCGCGCCGGTGCGTACGCGGTTGGGGTTTCCCGGCCCGGTGCCGGTCTCGGTGGATTGCACGCAGGCGGTCAGCGCGAGCGTCCCGGCGGTGGCAAGGAGCAGGGGGTACTTGGCGAAGGTCATTCTCGTCCTCGGTCGGTCTTGGGTGCACATCCCGCCCGCCTCTATACCGAAAGGGGGTGTGGCAATCCTCAACGCGCCCGCGTGATCGGCGGATTTCCGCCTGGGGCGCACGCGTCACGGGGCGGTGCGCGCCGCCTCGTCGGCCAGAAGCGCGCGCTTGACCGGCAGCCCCCAGTGATATCCCCCCAGCCCGCCGCTCGCGCGCAGGGCCCGGTGGCACGGGATGAGACCGCCGATCGGATTGCGCCCGACGGCCGTGCCCACGGCGCGGTGCGCGCCGGGGTGGCCGATGGCGCGGGCGATCTCGGCATAGGTGGTAACACGGCCCTGCGGCACCCTGAGGAGCGCCTCCCACACCTTGATCTGGAAAGGCCCGCCCATGACGTGGAGCCGCGTGCCGCCGACCTCCGTGTCCAGCACCTCCAGGTAGGGGGCGAGGGCAGCGGGGTCCTCGACGAAGGCTGCCGCGGGCCAGCGCCCCGCCAGGTCGTCGAAGGCCGCCTCCACCCCCGTCTCGGCGGTGAAGGCCAGGCCCGCCAGCCCGCGCCCGGTCGCCATGGCAAGAAGGGGGCCGAACGGACCCTCGCCGGTGGACCAGCGGATGGCCAACCCCTCTCCCCGGCGGGCATAGGCGCCCGGGCTCATCGCCTCCCAGGTGACGAACAGGTCGTGGAGCCGCCCCGTCCCCGACAGGCCGAGCGCATCCGCGGTCTCCAGCGTCGTGCGCCGCTCCTCCAGGAGACGCTTGGCGTGACCGAGGGACAGGTATTGCTGGAACCGCTTCGGGCTGGTCCCGGCCCAGCGCGAGAACGTTCGGTGGAAATGCGCGGGGCTCAGCCCCATCTCGGCGGCGATCTCTTCCAGGGTGAGGTCGCGTCCCGCGTCCAGTCGGGCGATGGCGCGACGCATGAGCTGCCAGTGGTAACTGCCTTCGGTATCGGTCTCGGTGTCCATGCCTTCGATCTACGCCGCGGTCCGGCCGGGCGCGACCCGAAGCTTGCTCATTGCGTGCGGCTTCCTTGCTTTCCCGAATACGCCGGCGACCGGCTTGCCACCGGCGGGCGTGCGGGGCAGACACCCGGCATGGCCAGACCCTTGCCCTATCACGACCAGGCGGAGATCTTCGCCCGCTTCCAGGCGGCAGAGCCCGAGCCCGTGGGCGAGCTCGACCACGTCAACGTCTATACCCTCGTGGTCGCCGTCGCCCTGTCCGCGCAGGCGACCGACGCGGGCGTGAACCGCGCCACCGGCCCGCTCTTCGCCAGGGTCGACACACCCGTGGCGATGCTCGATCTCGGCGAGGAAGGGCTGACCGAATACATCAAGTCCATCGGCCTCTACCGCAACAAGGCGCGGAACGTCATCAAGCTCAGCCGGATCCTGGTGGAGGAGTACGGCGGCGAGGTGCCCTCCTCCCGCGCCGCGCTCGAAGGCTTGCCGGGGGTGGGGCGCAAGACGGCGAACGTGGTTCTGAACATGTGGTGGGGCCACCCCGCGCAGGCCGTGGACACGCATATCTTCCGCGTCGGGAACCGCACGCGGATCGCGCCGGGCAAGGACACCCTCGCCGTCGAGCGCGCGATCGAGGACAACGTGCCGGCCGAGTACCAGCTTCACGCGCATCACTGGCTGATCCTGCACGGGCGCTATGTCTGCCTGGCGCGCAAGCCCCGCTGCCCGGACTGCCTGATCCGCGACATCTGCCCCCACCCGGAGAAGACCGAGAGATGAGCCACGACGTGATCGGTATCGGCAATGCGATGGTCGACGTGATTTCCCACGCCGACGACGACTTCCTCGACCACATGGGGATCGAGAAGGGCATCATGCAGCTCGTCGACCAGGGCCGGGCCGAGCTGCTCTATGCCGCCATGTCGGACCGGACCCAGACGCCGGGCGGGTCGGTGGCCAACACCATCGCGGGGCTAGGCCGCCTGGGCCTGTCGGCGGCCTTCGTCGGCAAGGTGAGCGACGACGCGCTCGGGCGTAGCTACGCGCAAGGCATGGAGGACGACGGGATCGCCTTTCCCAATACGCCCTCGGCGGCGGAGGCGCCCACCTCGCGTTGCATGATCTTCGTCTCCCCCGACGGGGAGCGGTCCATGAACACGTATCTCGGCGCAGGCGCCGACCTCGCGGCCGGGGACGTGCCCGAGGCGCCCTTCGCGGGTGGCGGGATCGTGTTCCTCGAAGGGTACCTCTTTGACAAGGAAGCGGGAAAGACGGCTTTCCGCCGGGCGGCGCAGCTGATGCATGCTGCCGGCGGGCGCGCCGGCATCACCCTGTCAGACCCGTTCTGCACCGAGCGGCACCGCGCGGACTTCCAGTCGCTGATCGCCACGGAAATGGACGTGGTGATCGGCAACGAGGCGGAATGGACCACCCTATACGAAACCGGGCTCGACGCCGCGCTCGACCGGGCGGCGTCCGACTGCGCAACGGTGGTCTGCACGCGCTCCGGCGACCCGGTGATCGTCGTCTCCCGGGGAGATCGGCTGGAGGTGCCGGTGGAACGGGTCGTGCCGGTCGACGCGACCGGGGCGGGAGACCAGTTCGCCGCCGGGTTCCTCTTCGGCTATGCCAGAGATCTCGACATCGAAACCTGCGGCCGGATGGGTGTGGCGGCGGCGGCGGAGGTGATCGGCCATGTCGGGCCGCGGCCCCAGATCGACCTTATCGAGCGGTTCCGCGCGCTGGGCCTCGTCTGAGGTCTATGCGCGTTCGAGGGCGGTGGCGAGCTCGCCGAACCCGGTGAAGCGCCGCTCGAAGTCGAGCCCGAGGCGGTCGGCGGCCCGTCGTGCCTCGGCCGTCAGGACCGGATCGTCCGTCTGGGCGAGATAGACGACGCGGTCGTAGTGGGCGAAGTACATCTCGCGCAATTCAGGATGGCGGTCGAGCCCGAGTGGACGCACCACGAAGGCATCGAACTGTCGGGCCAGGAAGTCCGTGAGATAGAACGCGCCCATCTCGGCCTCGGCGCGCGACAGAAAATCGTCCACGCCCGAGAAGAAGGCATAGCAGTGGGGCCCGGGCAGCCGCTCCACCCCCAGTTCGGCGCAGACCGCGTCGAGCGCGCCGCCCGTTCCGCAATCACCGTATCCGACGAGGATGCGTTCGTACTCGCCTCGATGGTCCAGGATGGCCTTGCGGACGGCGGCGGGAATACGGTCGGGCGTGTTATGTAGGATCGCCGGAAGGCAGGCGAGATCCATGTGGTCCCAGCCGTTCAGCCGGATGAGCGCCGTGATCTCCCGCGCAAGGGCCCCGCAGGCCAGGATCAGCACCCTTCCTCGACCCGTGGCCGGAAGCCCGTGCCGCGTCAGGTCGCCGTCACGGAGAGGAACGGTCACGTCCTAAAGACTCCCGACGATCGTCAATGGCGCCCGGAAGGCACACCGCCGGACAGAACCAGCCGCAAGACGAGCGCGACGCCAAGGGCGACGACTGCCACGACCGCGAGTGAGGCGGGGTCCGCGAAGAGGCCGGCGAGCGCGGCCACGGCAACGGTCGCCCCCGCCGCGACGATCACGCCGGCCAGAAGCAGGATGAAAGAACGTGTGGGCATCTTGACCCTCCTTCCTTCCCGAGATGGGGGCGGGCCCCGCGAACGCCAAGGTCAGCCGGCGGTGGCGCGCTGGTTGTGGCGGCGGGCGACCCATTCCTTCGCGGTCTCGACCGCCACGGCGGCGTCGCGGCAATAGGCGTCTGCCCCGATCGACTTGCCGAATTCCTCGTTCAAGGGCGCACCGCCGACGAGCACGATGTAGTCGTCGCGGATGCCCTTCTCCTTCATCGTGTCGATCACGACCTTCATGTAGGGCATTGTCGTGGTCAGCAGCGCGGACATGCCGAGGATGTCCGCATCCTCGCGCTCCAGCGCCTCCAGGTAGGTCTCGACCGGGTTGTTGATCCCGAGGTCGACAACCTCGAACCCGGCGCCCTCCATCATCATGCCGACGAGGTTCTTGCCGATGTCGTGGATGTCGCCCTTGACCGTTCCGATGACCATCTTGCCCTGTTTGGGCGCGCCGGTCTCGGCCAGGAGCGGCTTGAGGATGACCATGCCCCCCTTCATCGCGTTCGCGGCGAGAAGGACCTCGGGCACGAACAGGATGCCGTCGCGAAAGTCGTGGCCCACGATGGTCATGCCCGCGACCAGCGCCTCGGTGAGGATCCGGTAAGGCGCCCAGCCACGCTCGAGCAGGATGTTGACGGATTCCTCGATCTCGTCCTTCATGCCATCGTAGAGGTCGTCCATCATCTGCTGGACGAGTTCGTCGTCGTCCAGCTCGGAGAGGATCAGATCTTCGTCTTCGTCGGCCATGGTCGCCTCGCACATCGGTGGTCCGCCACATCTGCGCTATCCACCGCGCAGGTCTGACCAGTTTGCGACGTCACTTGGACCGGGGGCGACACGCGGTCAAATGCGGATCGCGCATGACCATCATGAGCCGGGGCGCGATGTGTCCAGGCGGCGTTGCGGCCGCCTCGTCACGCCGCGGAGCGGCGACGGCGGCGCAGGGCGGCGATCCCGCCCAGACCGGCGAGCAGGAGCGGTGCGGTCGCCGGCAGCGGTACGGCGGCGATGTCGGCCGCGGCTTCCCCGGCCGCCTCGGCGAAGAGGTCGTGGATCGTCTCCGTCGGATGGAACGGATTGTAGAAGGCGAAGCCCTCGCAGGTTTCCGGGTTCTCCAGCGCGTCACCCTGCACGCAGGCCTCCGTGATGTTCGTCAGTCCGTAGGCGGACGGGTTCGACAGAGCCGGGGAGATCACCCCGTCGCTGTCAAGGATGCCAATATTGGCAGAGGCGGAGACGTCCGCGACGGCGCCGCGGAGGCCCTGGTTGAACAGCGCCGAGGCCTGCGACCCCAGGTCCGACAGCCCGAGGCCCGAGATGAGGGGCGTGACGCCGATATCGGGGGCCGTGACGACGACGATGTCCTCCACGCCGGCGTCGATGAGCTTGACTAGGCCGTCGCCCAGATCGGTGACGGCCGGGCCGATCCGCGCGGCGAGCGCCTCCGATATGGCGTCCTCGTCTGCGCCGGTGGCGGCGAGGGGGGCCGCGAGCTGCGTCGCTGCCGCGGCATCGTTGCCGCCGAACCAGACATACGCCACCGAGTCGGGCCCGATCTGCAGGCCGGAACTGGCGAAGGCGTAGATCTGCCCGCCGAAGTCCTGGTCCGTGGTGTCGTCGCCGTCGGACAGCGCCGTGGCCCCGGCCTGGGCGAAATTGCCCGTCTCGGGCGATGTGGCGCCGATCTGAACGGCCCAGGTATCGCCGTCGGTGTACTGGTTGCCGGGGGTGTCGAGCCCGGGAACGAACGGGTCGCTCAGGCTGTCGCCGAAGACGAGCGTATCGGTCGTCGCAGCTCCGGCCGCGGAGCCGAATGCCATGAGGCCGATCGTGCAGATGGAGAGATGACGCATGGAACACTCCTCGGGTTCTGCCGCACTATAATCCGATATTGCTCCACGGCCAAACGGATTGCGGATGGATCTGCGCTCTGTGTGCATCGCGTTCGTGGTGACGGGCCGCCTAATGGCCCATCTACGGCCCTGTCGAGGCCTGGCACGCGACCTCCGTGGCCGGTGGCAGTTGCGCTCGGCCTTGATCCGCTTAGGATCACGAGGCGCGAGGAAAAAGGGAAACGGGCGGCACATGCCACAGACTTTCAACGAGATGTATCAGGATGGGCAGGTGCGCGCGCCCTATGCCGGGCTGGAGCGATGGGCCAACGAGATGCCCGACGAGCTGCGCGGGTTGAAGCAGTCCGAGGCCGAGGCCCTGTTCCGCCGCATCGGCATCACCTTCGCGGTCTACGGCGAGGGGGGCAATCCCGACCGGCTGATCCCGTTCGACATGTTCCCCCGGGTGTTCGCCGCCGACGAATGGGCAAAGCTCGAGCGCGGGATCAAGCAGCGGGCCCGGGCGCTCAACGCTTTCCTCGCCGACGTCTACGACCGGGGGGAGATCGTGCGCGCGGGCCGCATCCCCGCCCACCTCGTCTATCGCAACGACGCGTTCGAGATCGCGGCCACCGGCTTCACCCCGCCGCAGGGAGTGTTCAGCCACGTGGTCGGCATCGATCTCGTGCGCGTCGGGCCGGACGAGTTCTACGTGCTCGAGGACAACTGCCGCACGCCCTCCGGCGTCTCCTACATGCTGGAGAACCGCGAGATCATGATGCGGATGTTCCCGTCTCTGTTCCAGCAAAAGCGGATCGCGCCGGTGGAGACCTATCCGCAGGTGCTCAAGCGCACCTTCGACAGCGTCGCGCCGAAGAAGTGCGAGGGACAGCCGCGCGTGGTCGTCCTCACGCCGGGCCACTTCAATTCCGCCTATTACGAGCACTCGTTCCTGGCCGACATGATGGGGGTGGAGCTGGTCGAGGGGGGCGACCTCTTCGTCGAGGGCGACTTCTGCTGGATGCGGACGACCGAGGGGCCCAAGAAGGTCGACGTGATCTATCGCCGGATCGACGACGCGTTCCTCGACCCGCTGTGCTTCCGCTCGGACTCGATGCTGGGCGTTCCTGGGCTGATGAACGTCTATCGCTCGGGCGGCGTAACGATCTGCTCCGCGCCCGGCGCGGGCGTGGCGGACGACAAGGCGATCTATACCTTCGTGCCCGAGATGGTGCGCTTCTACCTTGGCGAGGAGCCGATCCTGAAGAACGTGCCCACCTGGCAATGCGCCAAGGACGACGATCGCAGATACGTGCTGGAGAACCTGGCCGAGTTGGTGGTCAAGGAGGTGCATGGCTCGGGTGGCTACGGGATGCTCGTCGGGCCCAAGGCCAGCCGCGACGATATCGAGCTGTTCCGCGCCAAGATCGAGGAGAACCCCGACAACTACATCGCCCAGCCCACCCTGGCGCTATCGGCCTGTCCCACCTTCGTCGAGGAGGGCGTCGCGCCCCGGCACGTGGACCTGCGCCCCTACTGCCTGGTTGGGCAGGACGTGACACTGGTGCCCGGCGGGCTGACCCGCGTGGCGCTGACCGAGGGCAGCCTCGTGGTCAACTCGTCCCAGGGCGGTGGCGTCAAGGACACCTGGGTCCTGGCGGGGGAGTGAGATCATGCTGAGCCGTACCGCAGAGAACCTCTACTGGCTCGCGCGCTATATCGAGCGGGCCGAGACCAACGCGCGCCTCCTGGAGGTGGCCGCGCGCAACGCCCTCCTGCCCGACACGGGCGGGGGAATGCGCAACGAGTGGGAATCGATCCTCCTCGCCTCGGGCACGAAGCAGCTCTTCGACGAGAAGTACGGCGAGCCGGTGCAGCGTAACGTCGAGACGCACATGTTCTTCGACCGCGACAACCCGTCGTCGGTGGCCTCGTGCATCCACCAGGCCCGCGAGAACGGCCGCATCGTGCGCACCGCGCTCACCACCCAGGTCTGGGAGGCGCTCAACGCCGCCTCGACCGATATGAACGAGCTGGCCAGGCAGGAACGCTCGCGCCTCTCGACCTCGGACATGAAGGATTTCGCGCTGCGCCACATGGCCCAGATCCGCGGTGCGATCCTGGGCAACCAGCTCAGGAACGACGGCTACGACTTCATGAATATCGGCCACTTCCTGGAACGGGCGGATTCCACCGCGCGGATCCTGGATGTGAAATACTACGTCCTGCTGCCCAGCGTGGCGATGATCGGCTCGGGCCTAGACAACTACCAGTGGCGCACGGTCCTGCACGCGATGAACGCCCAGCGTGCCTTTGCCTGGGTCTATGGCGGCGAGGTGACGGCTTCCAAGATCGTGGATTTCCTGGTCCTGAACAAGCAATCGCCGCGCTCGCTGATCTCGTCGGCCGCCGGGGTGGAAGAGCATCTCGAACGCCTCGCCCGTCTCTATGGCCGCCCCTCGGGCGCCACGGCCAAGGGGCGCGAGCTCTCTGCGCGCCTGGCGCAGATGAACGTGAACGACATCTTCGACCAGGGATTGCACGACTTTCTGCAAGGCCACCTGCGCGACGTGTTCGACCTGGGCGGTGAGATCACCGCCAGTTACCTCAGCGGGGAAGCGCGATGAGATTGAAGGTCACCCACCGCACGGAGTACCGCTACGACGCGCCCAAGCGGCACGTCATCCAGTCCCTCCGCCTGTGGCCCACCGAGTTCGAGGGGCAAAGGGTCGTCTCTTGGTCCCTCGCTGTCGAGGGGGCCACGGCCGAGCGCGGCGCGGCCTTCCGCGACGGCGCCGGCGACTGGGTCGAGACGGTTTCCCTGCGCAACGTCTCGGACGTGGCGATCGTGGTCGAGGGGGAGGTCGAGACGACCGACCTTAACGGGGTCGTGCGCGGCCTGCGCGAGAAGGTGCCGCCGGTGGCCTACATGCGCGCCACCCGCGTCACGCGCCTGACGGAGGGCCTGCGGGACCTTGCCACCGAGGCGGTCTCGGGTTGTGGCAGCGACCTCGACCGGGCGCACGCCATCTCGCGCTCCGTTGCGCGGGCCGTCGTCTACACGCCCGGCGCGACCGAGGCCGAGACGACGGCAGGCGAGGCGCTGGAGCTCGGTCGGGGCGTCTGCCAGGATCAGGCCCACGCCACCATCGCGCTGGCCCGTGCGGCAGGCATGCCGGGGCGCTACGTTGTGGGCTATCTCCATTCCACCTCCGACGGGGAGGTGCACCAGGCCAGCCACGCCTGGGCCGAGATCTGGGTGGCGGGCCTGGGCTGGGTCGGATTCGATGCCGCGAACGGCTGCTGTCCGGACGAACGCTACATCCGACTGGGCTCCGGCCTCGACGCCCATGCCGCCGCGCCGATACGGGGGCATTCGCTGGGCGCGGGCACCGAGGCGATGGACGTGGACGTCCGCGTGGTCGAAAGCGAGGGGCAATCCCAGTCCCAGGGACCGCAAGGGCAGGCCCAGCGTCAGCAGTGAAAGCGGAACGCCGCAGGGGCCGGGGGAGACTATGACCTATTGCGTCGGAATGCTGGTGGATGCCGGGTTCGTCCTCTTGTCGGACACGCGGACGAACGCCGGCGTCGACAACATCTCGTGCTATCGCAAGATGTTCACCTTCGAAGAGCCGGGAGAGCGGGTCATCGCGATCATGACGGCCGGGTCTCTCTCCGTCACCCAGACGACCCTAGCCCGGCTCGACGAAGCGGTAGCGGCGAACGGCGATCGTTCCATCATGGCCGCCGGGACGATGCTGGAAGTGGCCGAGATCGTCGGAGAAACACTGGCGAACGTTTCGCGACGGGTGGCGGAGCGTATGGGGGATCGGGCCAGTTCCGCGCGCGCCTCGATGATCGTCGCCGGCCAGCGGCAGGGCGGTGCGCCGCGGATGTTCCTCGTCTATCCCGAGGGCAACTTCATCGAGGCGACCCACGACACGCCGTATCTGCAGATCGGCGAGCACAAGTACGGCAAGCCGATTCTCGACCGTGTCGTGACCTCCGGGACCTCGCTCCTCGACGCGCGGAAGGCTGTGCTGTTGTCGATGGATTCGACCCTGCGCTCAAATTTGAGCGTGGGCATGCCGCTCGACCTGTGCGTGATCGAGGCGGACAGCCAGCGTATTTTCGAACAGCGCCGGATCGACGCCGAGGACGAGACGTTCCAGGCGATGAGCAATGCCTGGTCGCAATCCCTGCGAGACGCGTTCCGCGACATCGACATCTGAAACCGGTGAGGCGAGGCCTCAGAGCCTTTCCCCAAGGCAAGGACTTGAAGCGAGTTTCGGGAGATTACGCTCCCGATCCTCTCGTGCGTCGTCGGGGCCGGGTCAGCAGGCCGAGGCTTTTTCCCTGAACACTTCGAGGATGGAGGCGAGGGCGCGGCCCCGGCGGTCGGGCGTGTCCATCAGGGTCTCGTGCCGGCCATCTTCGATCGTCACCAGCCTCCCGCCGGGCCAGCCGCGCATGCGCTCGGCCACGGCATCGAGGTCGACGATCTTCTCGTCGCTTCCGACGACGGCGACACAGGGAATGCCGGGGCTCGGCCGTTCGGCGAGGGCGGCGCAATCGGCCATTGCCTCGTTCAGCCAGCCCAGGGACGGGCCGCCAAGGGCCAGGTCGGGGTAGGTGTCGGTCTGCCGGGCCATGCGGGCGTACTGCGCTTCGTCGTTCGTCAGCAGGTTCGCCTCGAACGGCGTCGCGTGGGGATAGGCGCTGCCCGATGTGCCGGGCGCGTAAAGATGCGACAGCCCCACGCGCCGCGCCGTCCAGGTCAAGGCCCAGGCCGCCGGGCGCAGGCCCGCCGAGAGAGAGATCCCCCACATCGGCGAGGAAAACGCGGCCCGCTCCACCGCCAGCCCGTCGGTCAACGCCCGCAGGCCGATCGCACCGCCCATGGAATGGGCAAGCAGGTAGAAGGGGCGCGGCAGGTCGACCTCCTTCGCATGCTCGAGCAGCGCGGCCACGTCGAGCTGGTAATCGGCGAACCGCTCCACGTGGCCCGAATGGGGATCCTCCAGCAGGCGATCCGACAGGCCTTGCCCGCGCCAGTCCACTGCCAGGGTAGCCAGCCCCTCGGCGGCCAGGTCCCGCGCGAGTTCACCGTATTTCTCGATGTACTCGGTCCGGCCCGGGAACAGCAGCACGGTCGCCCGCGCACCTTTCGGCTGCCACGATGCGGCGCGGATCCGGACGCCGTCGCGGGCCCGCAGCCAAGTCGCGACCGTGCCCTCGGGAGCATCGGCCACGTCGTCGAAGAAGGGCGCCGTCTCCACGATCAGAGGGCCTGCGCCAGCTTCATCGCCTGTCCCATGTCGCCGTCGATCTTGAGCCGTCCGGACATGAACGCGGATGTAGGATCGAGATCGCCCTCGAAGATCTCGCGGAATGTGTCGGCATCGGCGGTCAGGGTCACTTCCGCCTCCTCGTCGGCGGCGCGCGCGCCTTCGCCGTCGAGCATGATCGTGCCTTCGCCGTCGACCACGAACTTGGCGGAGCCGTCGAAACTGCCCCCGGTCTTGCGGTTCAGCTCCGAAACTGCCTGATCGATCATCTCGCTCATTCCTAGTCTCCTGAATTCGTGTGCGCCAGAGGGGATGCAAAGCGGCCGCGGCCTGCTAGGATTTGTCCAGAAATGACCCGAACCGCTTCGATGTCAAAGGCTCTTGCCGTAACGATCATGCTGGTCGCCGCACCCGCGGCGGGGCAGGAAACGCGCCTCAACGACCTGTTCGGCGCCCTAGCCACAGCCGAAGGAACCGATGCGCAACAGATCGCCGGCAAGATCGCCGACGAATGGTCCCGGTCCGGCTCCCCGTCTTTCGACCTTCTCCTGACGCGCGGCCGAGAGGCGCTGGAAACGGGGGAAACGCAGGTCGCCATCGGCCACCTGACGGCCCTCGTGGACCACGCTCCCGACTTCGCCGAAGGATACAACGCCCGCGCCACGGCCTTCTTCAACGACGGCCAGTACGGCCCGGCGCTGGAGGACATTCGTCATACGCTGGCGCTCAACCCGCGCCATTTCGGAGCCATGATCGGCTTGGCGCTGATCCTGGACGATATCGAGCGTCCTTTGGCCGCGCTCGACGTCTGGCGCGAGGTCAAGACACTTTATCCCGCCTCGCCGGAGGCCGCGCAGGCCATCCCCGACCTCGCCCGCCGAGTGGAGGGGAGCGACATCTGAGCGGGTCGTGGCCAAGCGGTCACGGGCGCGCGACGCAGCCCTCCACATCGGGTCGCGGATGTGGTGCACTGCGCCACGACCGCAAGAACAACAAGCGCGGCGGCAGAGCAGTAGAGGACATCATGAGGACAATCTTGATAGCCGGTCTCGCGACCGCGGCGCTTCCCTGCGCGGCCCAGCAGGTCGACGTGACCGGTGGCGAGCTGCGCTTCGGCTACGAACGCCCCGTCGACGGAGAGCAGGACGGCGAAACCCCCTCCAAGACGTCGCTCGAGGGGGCGATGTCGTTCGGGGTGGGCCGTGCCTTCGCCGCGCAGGCAGACCTGGCGCTCGACCGGTTCGACGCCCGCGGCGATTACGGCAAGTCGCTGGGCGTCCACGGCGCCTACGCGATCAGCCCCCTGACCCATGTGGGGGGCTTCGCGGGCTACGAATCGGCCGGGCGGGCCGACGTGACCTATTTCGGCGGCGAGGTCGCGGTCGAGACGGGCGTGACTGCGGTGGAAGGCTACGTCATGGCCGCGACCGAGCACGACAGCGGCGTCGAGGGAACGGTCTGGGGGATCGAGGGGCACCAGGGCGTGACCCCGCAGCTCGACCTGGGCGGACGGCTGAACCTCGGCTCCTTCGACCGCGGCGTGGACGTCACGCGGATCGGGCTGACGGCCGCCTATGCCGTCACCCCGGCCGCCCGGGTCGAGGCCGAGCTGGGCACCGCCGACGTGGAGGTTCCTGGGCTCGGTAGCCGCGACGACGCCTATCTGGGCGTGAAGGCCACCTTTACCTTCGGCCCCGGGCAGGGGTCCACCTTCGGCCGCCGCGGGCTGCTCGACCTCCTTCCCGGGGGTTGAGTCTCGTCACGGCCGTCGTCATCTATGATCGGCGGCAAGGATAAGGCGTTCATGGCACGGATCACCGCGGTCCTGGGGCCCACAAACACCGGCAAGACGCATTACGCGCTGGAGCGGATGCTGGGCTATCGCACCGGCATCATCGGTCTTCCGCTCCGCCTTCTGGCGCGGGAGATCTATGACAAGCTCGTCGCCCTGCGCGGCCCCTCGGTGGTGGCTCTGGTCACCGGCGAGGAGCGGATCGTGCCCGACCGAACCCAGTACTGGGTCTGCACGGTCGAGGCGATGCCGGAGGCGATGGGGACTGACTTCCTGGCCATCGACGAGATCCAGCTTTGCGCCGATCCCGACCGTGGCCACGTCTTCACCGACCGGCTGCTGCGCGCGCGGGGCACCCACGAGACCTTGTTCCTGGGCGCGGAGACCATGCGTGGTGCCATCGCCGAGCTTGTCCCCGAGGCGAGCTTCGTGCGGCGCGAGCGGTTCTCGACCCTGCTCTACACCGGCGGGCGCAAGATCAGCCGGATGAAGGCCCGCTCGGCAATCGTCGGCTTCTCGGTCGACAACGTTTATGCCATCGCCGAATTGTTGCGCCGTCAGAAGGGGGGCGCGGCCGTGGTGATGGGTGCGCTGTCGCCACGGACACGCAACGCCCAGGTGGAGATGTACCAGAACGGCGACGTGGATTTCCTCGTCGCGACCGATGCGATCGGCATGGGCCTCAACCTCGACATCGATCACGTCGCCTTCTCCTCCACCCGCAAGTTCGACGGACGGCGGATGCGCGACCTCCAGCCCAACGAGCTGGCCCAGATCGCGGGCCGGGCGGGGCGTTATCAGAACGACGGCACCTTCGGGGTGACCGGCGAGGCGCCCCCCCTCGACGACGGGGTGGCGGAGGCGATCTGCGAGCACCGCTTCGCACCGATCCGGATGCTGCAATGGCGCAACCCGCGGCTCAACTTCGTCTCTCCCGAGCGCCTGATCGCCTCCCTTGAGGAGAAGCCCGAGGGAGACCGGCTGGCCCGCGCGCGGGAGGCCGACGACCTGCGCGCGCTCAAGAGCCTGGCCGAAGTGCCCGAGATCGCCGCCGCCTGCCGCGACGCCCACGGGGTGCGGCTCTTGTGGGACGTGTGCCGAATCCCCGATTTTCGCGGCATCAGCGCGGGCGAGCATGCCGGCATGCTGGAGAGGATCTTCGGCTTCCTGCAGGAGTGGGGCAGGGTGCCCGACGACTGGCTGGCGCGTCAGATCAAGCGCATCGATCGAACCGACGGCGATATAGATACGTTATCCAAGCGGCTGGCGTATATCCGCACATGGACCTACGTCGCGCAGCGCAAGGGCTGGGTGGACGACGAACGGCATTGGCGCGGGGCCACCCGCGCGGTAGAAGACCGCCTGTCGGATGCCCTGCACGAGGCGCTGACCCAGAGATTCGTGGACCGGCGCACCAGCGTGCTGCTGCGCCGGCTCAAGCAGAAGGAGGCCATGGTGGCCGAAGTGAACGACCAGGGCGAAGTGACCGTCGAGGGCCAGTACATGGGCCGGATCGAAGGGTTCCGCTTCCGGCAGGACAAGGCGTCGAGCCCCGACGAGGCCAAGACGCTGCGGCAGGCGAGCGCGGCGGCGCTGGTTCCCCAGTTCAACCTGCGTGCCGACCGCTTCTACAACGCGCCCGACACCGAGATCGACGTCACCGAACAGGGTGGCCTGATGTGGGGCGAGCAGGCGGTCGGCAAGCTGGCGCGGGGCGACGATGCTCTCAAACCGCAGATCGTGCCCTTCGTCGACGACGAGGCCGGCGCGGAGGTGCAGCAAAAGGTCCAGCGCCGGCTTCAGCACTTCATCGACCGCCGCGTGGCCGCCCTGTTCGAGCCCTTGGTGGCGATGCAGCGCGACGAGGCGCTGACGGGGCTGGCCAAGGGCTTCGCCTTCCGCCTGGTCGAGGCGATGGGTGTGATCCCGCGAGACGAGGTTGCCAACGAGGTCCGCGATCTCGACCAACCCTCCCGTGGGGCCTTGCGCAAGCATGGCGTGCGCTTCGGGCAGTTCACGATCTTCCTGCCTGCGCTGCTCAAGCCCGCTCCCACGCGGTTCAGGCTGGTCCTGTGGTCGCTGGCGGAGGGGTTCGACACCTTCCCCGAAAGCCCGCCACCGGGCATGGTCACGATCCCGGTTGATGCGACGGCACCTCGGGGCACCTATACCCGCGCGGGCTACCGCATCGCGGGGGAACGGGCGATCCGTATCGACATGCTCGAGCGGCTCGCCGATCTCCTGCGTCCGCAGGACGGTCGCGAGGGATTCGAAGCAACGGCCGACATGCTGTCGATCACCGGCATGACGCTCGACCAGTTCGCCGTCCTGATGGAGGGGCTGGGCTACAAGGCCGAGAAGGGCGAGCGCCCCAAGGTCGCCGGTCCCCGCGAGCAGCCGAAGGCGGCCGAAACGCCCGACGCCCCGGCCGAGCCAGACACGCCGGAGACACCCCCGGCGCCGACGCCGGAGACACCGGAGGAGACCCCGCCGGACCCCGACACGGTTCCCGATCCGTCGCCCGACGAGCCGTCCGAGCCGACCGAGACGCCGCCCTCCGAACCCTCGGACGTGCCCGACCCGGACCCGAACGAGACGCCTCCCGCGCCGCCGACCGAGACACCGGGGGATGCGCCCGGAGAGATGCCCCCCGCTCCCCCTTCGGAGGTGCCGGAGCCCGGCGGCCCGGCCCAGACCCCGATGATGTCGCAGCCCGGCCAGGCGGACGGAGAAGAGGCTGTCGCCGCGTCCGAGACGGAGGCGTTCTACACCTTCACCCGCGTCAGCCGGCCCAAGGGCGGCGCCAAGCCGCGCGGCGAGCGTACGCCCCCCCGTGGCAAGGGCCGCCCCCGCCAGGACAAGGCCGCGTCTCCCGGGGGCGGCAAGGGTCGGCCCGCGGCCACCGCTCCCCGCAGACGCGACAAGCCGATCGACCCCGACAATCCGTTCGCCGCGGCGCTGATGGGGCTCAAGGACAAGAATTGAGCGATCCCGCTGCGGCCATACGGCTCGACAAGTGGCTCTTCTTCGCGCGCGCTTTCAAGACACGGAGTATCGCCGCCAAGGTCGTGACCGACGGTGGCGTCAGGGTGAACGGCGTGCGGGTCTCCAAGCCCTCCTCTGTCGTGCGGGCGGGCGATACGCTGACCTTCTCCCAGGGGCGGCAGGTGCGCGTGGTGGTCGTCGTGGCCTTGGGCGACCGGCGCGGCCCGGCCCCCGAAGCGCAGGCGCTATACGAGGACAGGTCGCCGCCGCCCGAGCCGCGGGCACTCGGCGGGCCGCGCTACGACAAGGGCGGCCGGCCCACCAAGAAGGACCGCCGCAAGCTTGATGCGGGGCCCTTGTCGGACGGGTGAACGGCCCGCGCTTGAATGATCTGCGGGCCTCGTCTAGGTCCGCACCCGGAACCGGATTGGACGCCTCCCATGACATACATCGTCAACGACAACTGCATCGCCTGCAAGTACACCGACTGTGTCGAGGTTTGCCCCGTGGATTGCTTCTACGAGGGCGAGAACATGTTGGTGATCCATCCCGACGAATGCATCGACTGCGGTGTCTGCGAGCCCGAATGCCCAGCCGAGGCGATCCTGCCCGACACGGATCCCGAGGCCGAGAAATGGGTCGAGTTCAATCGCAAGTATTCCGAGGCCTGGCCCGTCATCGTGACCAAGAAGGATCCTCTGCCGAACGCCGAGGAGATGGACGGAAAGTCCGGCAAGATGGAGCTTTTCTCCGAGGCGGCGGGCGAGGGCGGCTGACACCCGCGCGTCGCGACGGATCGGGCCGCGTCCCACCGCCTCTGGCGGTGCGGGCCATTTCGTGGTATGCATGCCGCGAACTGATCAGAAGAGTATTGATCGGACCGGGCCCGTCCGTGGGTGCCGCTCCGTCGTCTCTTCGTGCTCTCAGGCATGGCCCGTGAAGGAACGTCTACGACGATGAGCAAATCCAAGAAGCCGGAATTCCGCACCAACGATTATGTCGTCTATCCCGCCCACGGGGTAGGCCAGATCCTGTCCATCGAGAAGCAGGAGGTGGCCGGGCTCGAGCTGGAACTTTTCGTGATCCTGTTCGAGAGGGACAAGATGACGCTTCGGGTGCCGACCCACAAGGCGACCGAGGTGGGCATGCGGCCGCTCTCGTCCCCCGACGTGGTCACCAAGGCGATGTCGACGCTCAAGGGCAAGGCCAAGGTCAAGAAGGCCATGTGGTCCCGTCGCGCCCAGGAATACGAGCAGAAGATCAACTCCGGCGACCTGATCGCCATCGCCGAGGTGGTCCGCGACCTCCACCGCACCGACGACCAGCGCGAACAAAGCTATTCCGAGCGCCAGCTCTACGAAGCTGCCCTGGAGCGTCTCACGCGTGAAATATCGGCCGTGTCGGGCGACGACGAAACTGCTGCCCAGCGCCAGATCGATTCCGTTCTGGAGGCCCGCCAGGCCGCGGCCTGATCTAAGGGCACCATCGCGACGCACTGCGGGCCACGCCTCCCATCAAAAGGGGCGTGGCCCGTCTCGTTCCTGAGCCGTCCGGGAAGATGAGAAAGCACGTTCCAACGCCCGGATCGACATGATTTTTGCCGGAAAACCGCTTGCACCCCCCGGCGAGTTTTTCTAAACCGCACCCACGCCAAGGATGGCCCGTTCGTCTATCGGTTAGGACGCCAGGTTTTCAACCTGGAAAGAGGGGTTCGATTCCCCTACGGGCTACCACTTTCCCTCATTTCGAGGATACCGTCGAAGGTCGCCAGAGAAAATCGGCGCGATCTGTTCGTGGCTCTCTCTTCGGCATACAGCCCCACACAACTGCCGCCCTCACCCGCTTTCGGTCCGGGAATAGATGTCGTCGAGCCGTTCTATATCGTCCTCGCCCAGGTAGCGGCCGGTCTGGACCTCGATCAGAACCATGGGGACTTTGCCCGGATTCTCCAGCCGGTGGATCGTGCCGAGGGGGACATGCACCGATTCTCCTTCTCCGACGAGGTGGCTCCCGGTGCCGATCGTGACGCGCGCTGTGCCGCTGACCACCACCCAATGTTCTGACCGGTGCATGTGGCGCTGAAGCGAGAGTGCCGCGCCGGGATGGACGAAGATGCGCTTCACGCGGAACCTGTCGCCTTCCATCAGGGTCTCGAAATGGCCCCAGGGGCGATGGTCCTGCAAGAACGCCTCCGCCTGGTAGGCCCCCCGCTCGCGCAGCGCCTCGACGGCAAGGCGGACATCTGGTGCACGGGCCCGGTCCGCCACCAGCACGGCGTCGTCCATTGCCACTGCGATGAGATTGTCGAGCCCGATTCCGACAAGCTCCAGCCCCTCGACCTCGGAGCGCAGGAGCGTGTCGCGGCAATCTATGGCCATCGCCGCGCCGTGCAGGGCGACACCGGCGGAGTCGCTCTCCATTTCCCGGTGCACCGCCGGCCAGCCGCCAAGATCAGTCCAGCGGCCCTGGTAGGGCGCGACCACCAGGCCCTGCGCCTTCTCCATGACGGCATAGTCGATGGAGCTGGCCGGAACCGCGTCCCAGGCTTCGGGGTCGAGCCGCAGGAAGCCCAGGTCGGGACGCGCACGTTCCACGGCACGGGCGACCGGGCCGGTCATCTCGCGGGCATGGGCCTCGAATGCAGCGAGGATCGTGTCGGCGCGGAACATGAAGACGCCCGCGTTCCACAGGTGGCCGCCGTCTGAGAGCATCCTTTCGGCCTCCTCCCGCGCCGGCTTCTCCACGAAGCGGCGGAGCGTGGCGAACCCTTCGACACGATCGGCGCCAGGCTCGAGCCAGCCGTATTCCGTCTCGGCGTTCGTGGGGGTGATCCCGAAGGTGACGATACGTCCCGACTGCGCGGCCGGCAGGGCCGACCGCGCAAGGGCGGCGAAGGCGTCGGGATCGGCGATCGCATGGTCGGAGGGGGCGGCGAGCATCACCGCGCCCGGGTCCGCCCGCGCGAGGAAGATCGCCGCGGCAAGGATCGCGGGCGCGGTGCTGCGCGGGGCCGGCTCGATCAGGACCGCGCCGGGATCGATACCGGCATCGAGAAGCTGCTCACCGACGATGAAGCGGAAATCCGCAGCGGTGACGACCGTGGGGCGTGCGAATCCCGGGCCCGACAGCATCCGCGCGCAGGCCGAGAACAGGCTCTCAGACCCGACGATTTGCGCGAACTGTTTGGGAAAGGCTTTTCGCGACAGGGGCCAGAGCCTGGTTCCGGAGCCGCCGCACAAAATCACCGGATGTATCATTGGCTCGCTCTCGCCGGACCTTAAACCTCAAGTTGTCAGGATCCGGCCAGCCGATGCAATGGAGCAGGGGACTGCGCGTGCGTGAGAGGAGCTCGTCGTGCGTTACGCGCCACGCCCGTCAGGGGTCTGGCACACCGAGACGAGGCTTTCGTAGCGGCGCACGATCCATCCCGGGGCGTCGGTCGGGATCGATTCGTCGATCGCCGCCTCGCTGCGGGCGAAGACGTTTGCCGAGCGGCTATTGTCGACCGCGGCGATGCTCTCGCTCGCGGCGATACGGTCATAGGCCACGAAGGCCACCGCGACGAGCAGGATGCCGCGCGCCACACCGAAGACGAAGCCAAGGCCGCGGTCGAACGGGCCCAGCGCCGAATCCCGCACGGCGCCCGACAGGAGGGGCGTGAAGATCGACACCACCACCAGCATCACGGCGAAGACGGCGGCAAAGGCGACGATGATCGACAATTCGCAACTGCCCGAGAGGTAGCGGTCGAGATAGGGTATTTCCTGCACCAGCGGTTGTGCGGCGGGGGCGAGGGCGAAGGCCGCGATGGCCGCGACGATCCAGCCCAGGATCGCCATGGCCTCCCGCACGAGCCCGCGCGAATAGGCCAGCACGGCGGAGACGACGAGGATCAGCGCGACCACGCCGTCGATGATGGTGAAGCCGTCCATGATTCGCTCCTATCCGGCGCCGAAGATGTCGCCCACGAGGCCCGCCAGGTCGGGGTAATGGCGTACGCCCATTCCCTCCATGCCGGTCGCCTTGGCCTGGGCCGGTGCGATCGCGGTGGAGAAACCAAGTTTGGCCGCTTCTTTCAACCTGTTTTCCGTCTGCCCCACGGGGCGCAGGGCGCCCGACAGGCTGATCTCGCCGAAGATGACGGACCGCTCGGGCAGGGCCACGTCCTCCCGCGCGGACAGGAGCGCCGCGGCGACCGCGAGGTCGGCGGCCGGCTCGCGCACGCGCAAACCGCCCGCCACGTTGAGATAGACGTCGAGCCCGGAGAAGGGGATGGCGCAGCGGGCTTCGAGCACGGCCAAGATCATGGCCAGCCGCGCCCCGTCCCAACCCACGACGGAGCGGCGCGGCTGCGATGTGGGGGTGGGGGCAACCAGGGCCTGGAACTCGCACAGGACGGGGCGGGAACCCTCGATCCCGGCAAAGACGGCTGCGCCCGGTTGGGGGTTGTCGCGTTCGCCCAGGAACAGGGCGGAGGGGTTGGCGACCTCGGAGAGCCCCTCGCCGGTCATCTCGAACACCCCGATCTCGTCGGCGGGGCCGAAGCGGTTCTTCACGGCGCGCAGGATGCGGAACTGCAGGCCCCGCTCGCCCTCGAAGTAGAGGACCGTGTCGACCATGTGCTCGACCACCCTGGGGCCGGCGATCTGCCCTTCCTTGGTGACGTGCCCGACGAGGACGACCGAGATGCCGTGGCGCTTGGCGAAGGTCGTCAGCTCGTGGGCCGCGGCGCGGACCTGGGCCACGGACCCGGGCGCGCTGTCGACGCTGTCGACCCACATGGTCTGGATCGAGTCGATGATGGCCACGTCGGGCTTCTCGGCCTCCAGCGTGGTCAGGATCTCGCGCAGGTTCGTCTCGGCGGCGAGTTTCACGGGCGCGTCCCCGAGGCCGAGCCGCGTCGCGCGCATCCGCACCTGGGCGCGCGCCTCCTCGCCCGAGACATAGATGCAGCCAAGTCCGGAGCGGGCGAAGCTGGCGGCGGCCTGCAACATCAGCGTGGACTTGCCGATGCCGGGATCGCCCCCCACCAGGATCGCCGACGCCGGGACGAGCCCGCCGCCCAGAACCCGGTCGAGTTCCGCGATGCCGGATGCGGCGCGGGGTGGCGGAACGTCGTCGGCGGCGTCGAGGTCTGTCAGCGTCATGCCGCGACCCCGTTTCGCGCCAATGGCCTTGGCCCCGGGGCCGGACGACAGCGGCACCTCCTCGACGATGGAGTTCCAGGCGCCGCAGGCATCGCAGCGGCCCGACCACTTGGAATGGGCCGCGCCGCAGGATTGGCACACGAAGGTCATGGGTTTCGCCATGGCCTCCTTGTGCCCGCCCGGGCCGGGCCCGGCAAGGTCACTCGGCGGCGGCAGCGGGGCTCAGGGCGATCACGTTGCGGCCCCGCGCCGGCCGGACGAAGCCCAGGTCGCGCAGCAGGTCGCCGAACTCCGCTTCCAGCTCGGCGGTCCGTCCGTCCAGCCCGGCCTCGGCGGCGGCGACCTCGTCGCGGCTGCGTCGCAGGCTGTCCCCGGTTTCGCGCGCGCGGGCGATCCGGTCCTCGAACCGCGCGACCTCCTCCTCCCGCTGGCGCAGGAAGCCGCGGGCCCGGGCCACGTTCTCGTCGCTGAACGCGGCGGCGAGTTCGTGCGACGTCTGCGACATCTGCGCCGCCACTTCGAGGATCTCGGGCTCCAGTGCCGCCAGGTCGGGATGGGCGCGCAGGAACAGCAGGCGCTCCTTCACCGCGTCGTACTCCGACGGGAGCCGGAAGGCGCCGGCGCGGTCCGCGGCGTGGCTGATGCGGTAGGCTTCTGCCACGTCGGACATGCAGATCCCGAAAGCCCGGTGCGACTGTTCAAGCCGCAGGACCCGGAAGGCGCCCGGCAGGACGGATATGACCGCGACGAGGAGCACGAGGAGGCCGGCCTGGGCCGCGAGGCCCGCGTCGGGGAACTCGGTCTCTCCCACCTGGACCGGGAGGCTCAGGACGGGTGCCAGCCCCGCTGCCCCGGCGGCGGTGAAGACGGCGAGCGCGGCGGCGCAAGGGATCAGGACACCCCCCGCGATCCGATGAATCCAGCCGGCGATCACGAGGCCGGTCGAGTATGTCCGGGACATGACGATTCCCCCTTACTATCCATGCGACAAGCGAGAATTCGCCGATTGCAGTGAAGGAATCGTTTCCCGCTCAGATGTGATCGCGGTGGTAGCGCGCGCCGAGCGACGTCAGGATCTCGTAGCCGATCGTGCCGGCCGCCTCGGCGATGTCGTCGATGCGGTTGTGGGCTCCGAGCACCTCCAGCGTGTCCGGCACCCCCTCCACGCCCGAGACATCGGCGGTCAGCAGGTCCATCGAGACGCGGCCCACGAGGGGGCAGGGCGTGTCGCCGTGCCAGAGCCGGGCGGCGTTGCCCATGGCGCGGATGATCCCGTCCGCGTAGCCCGCCGAGAGCGTCGCCACGCGGGTGGGGCGACGGGCCGTCCAGGTGCCGCCGTAGCCCACGATCTCGCCCGGCTCCACGTGGCGCACCTGGATCACGGGAGCATGGAGATGCGCCACGGGGCGTGCCGCGGCGAAGGGCAATCCGCCATAGAGGCCGATCCCCGGGCGGGTCATGTCGAAGTGGTAGTCGCGGCCCATCAGGATGCCGCCCGTCGCGCCGAGCGAGAGGGGCACGTCGAGGCCCGCGGTCATGTCGAGGAAGCTGGCGAGCTGGCGCCCGTTGGCGGGATCTCCCGGCTCGTCCGCGCAGGCGAGATGGCTCATCACGAGGGCAGGGCGTCGGGCCACGACCATCTCGCGTACGGCCTGCCACTCGGCGGGTTCCACCCCGAGCCGGTTCATGCCGCTGTCGAGCTGGACGCCGAACGGGTGGCCGGGCAGTTCCCGGAAATGCCGGGTCATCTGCTCGAGGGAGTTGAGCATCGGGACGAGGGCGTGGGCGCGGATCGCCGCTGCGTCGCCGGCCATGTGGCCGGAAAAGACCATGATCCGCGCCTCCGGTCCGAGTGCGGCGCGCGCCGCCGCGCCTTCCTCGGCGACCGCGAGGAAGAACGTGCGCGCCCCGGCCGCCTGCAAGGTCCGGGCGACGGGGGCGATGCCCAGCCCGTAGGCGTCCGCCTTGACTACCGCGGCGGTCTCGCACTCCGCGCCCGAGGCCGCGTCGAGCGCGCGCCAGTTCGCCGCCAGCGCGCCGAGGTCGATCTGCAGATGTGCCGTTCCCATGGGTCGAGGGTGGTGGGTCAGCGGGCGCCGCCGGTCAAGGCCTATCGGCGCCGCGACCCCGTTTGCCTCAGGATTCGATGCGGGCGTTCTCCTGCCACGGCTTCACGATGTTGCCGAATCGGGTGAAGCGGCCCTCGAAGGACAGTTCCACCGTGCCGATGGGCCCGTGCCGCTGCTTGCCGATGACGATCTCGGCGCGGCCGTGCAGCCGCGCCATCTCGTCCTGCCAGGAGGCCATCTTGTCCAGTTCGTGGTCGCCGGGCTTCTCGCGCTCCTTGTAGTATTCCTCGCGGAACACGAACATCACCACATCGGCATCCTGCTCGATGGAGCCCGATTCCCGCAGATCGGAGAGCTGCGGGCGCTTGTCCTCGCGCGATTCCACCTGCCGGGAGAGCTGGGAGAGCGCCACGACGGGGATGTCGAGCTCCTTGGCGATGGCCTTCAGGCCTTGGGTGATCTCGGAGACCTCGTTCACCCGGCTGTCCTTGGCCGAGGCCGGGCGCACGAGCTGCAGGTAGTCCACGAAGAGCGCGTCCAGGCCGTGCTCGCGCTTCAGCCTGCGCGCACGGGCGGCGAGCTGGCTGATGGGCAGGGCGGGCGTGTCGTCGATATAGAGCGGGCAGGCCTCCAGCGCCTTCGCAGCCTCGACGAAGCGGCGGAACTCGCCCTCGCTCATGTCGCCGCGCCGGATCTGCTCGGAGGGAACCTCCGAAGACTCCGACAGGATGCGGGCGGCAAGCTGCTCGGCCGACATCTCCAGGGAGTAGAAGCCGACGACCCCGCCATCCACGGCGCCGGTGCTCCCGTCGGGCTTCTGCCCCTTGCGGTAGGCCTTGGCGATGTTGAACGCGATGTTGGTCGCGAGCGAGGTCTTGCCCATGGAGGGCCGCCCGGCGAGGATCAGCAGGTCGGACTTGTGCAGCCCGCCCAGCTTCTTGTCGAGATCGACGAGGCCGGTGGAGATACCCGCGAGCCCCCCCTCGCGCTGGTAGGCGGCGTTGGCCACGTTCACCGCGTCGGTCACCGCGCGCAGGAAGGACTGGAAGCCCTGTGCCGCCTGGCCCGACTCGCCCAGCTTGTAGAGCGCCTGCTCCGCCTCGACGATCTGCTCCTTGGGCTCCGAGGCCACGTCCACCTTCGCCGCCTTGGTCGAGATATCCTTGCCCAGCTCGATCAGCTTGCGGCGGATCGCCAGGTCATAGAGCATCTGAGCGTAGTCGCGCGCGGCATAGGCGCTGATCGCGGCGCCGGCGAGCTTGACCAGGTAGGCCGGGCCGCCGAGGTCGGCGAGGCCGGGCTCGTCGGCCAGGAACGACTTCAGCGTCACCGGAGAGGCGAGCTGGTTGCGTGCGATCCGCGCCGCGGCAACCTCGTAGATCCGGGCATGGACGGGGTCGTGGAAATGGCTTTCGTCGATCACCGAGGCCACGCGGTCGTAGACGTCGTTGTTGGTCAGGATCGCGCCCAGAAGCTGCTGCTCGGCTTCGGTCGAATGGGGGAGCTGCTCCTCGGCCGTGTCCCCGCCCTCGGGCGCGAACGTGGTCAGCTTGTTCATGGTTCTGTTCCCTGCTCTCGCCCCAGTTCGGCGCCGGTGTCGCCCGGCTTAGTCCCCGCGCCCCGGCCCGATCAAGGCGGGATAAGTCGCGGGATCCCTTTTCGCCGATGACAACATCTGGGCGCGACGCTGTCAAAGCTTGGCTGATCTGGGGTCCGCTTGCGGTCGGTTCCATCACGGGCAGGGTCCATCCACAGATATCCGTGGATATGTGGATAACTCCACCCGCTCACATCGGGCGTCAGGAGGGCGCGCGCGCGGCCTGCCAGCCCCTCGGATCGGTTAGGAACGCCTCTACCCCGGCCAGCGTCTCGGGGTCGAACGCGTCCCGTTCCCGCGCGGCCGCCAGAACGTCCCACCAGGTGCAGAGGTGGTGCAGGCGCACGCCGTGATCGCCCAGCGTGCTGGCCGTCTCGGGAAAGATGCCGTAGGAGAAGATCACGGCCGTGTGCGCGCAGGTCGCGCCCGTATCCCGGATCGCGTCCACGAACGAGAGCTTGGAGCCACCGTCGGTGGTCAGGTCCTCGACAAGAAGCACCCGGTCGCCCTCTTTCATCACCCCCTCGATGCGGGCGTTGCGCCCGTATCCTTTCGGCTTCTTGCGCACATAGGTCATGGGCAGGGAGAGCCGCTCGGCCACCAGCGCGGCGAAGGGGATGCCTGCGGTCTCGCCGCCCGCGATGCCGTCGAACGCCTCGAACCCCGCGTCCCGCATGACCGTGACGCAGAGGAAATCCATCAGCGTCGCGCGGATACGCGGGAACGAGATCAACCGGCGGCAGTCGATATAGGTCGGCGACGGCAGGCCGGAGGCGAGCGTGTAGGGGGTCTCGGCGTCGAAATGGACGGCGCCGATCTCCAGCAGCATGCCCGCCGACAGGCGGGCGATCTCGTCGCGCCCGGGAAACCCCGTCGGGATCACGACGACTGCCCGGTGGGCGAGCGCGAGACGGGGTTGCGGTAGGTCATACGCCGGACGGACCCGGTCTTCGAGCGCATCAGGATTGTCTCGGTCGTGAAATAGCCCGGCTCGCGCTTGATCCCGGCCACGACGGAGCCGTCGGTGACGCCCGTGGCGGCGAAGATCACGTCGTCTGTCACCAGGTCGTCGCGGGTATAGACCCGGTCGAAATTGGTCACGCCGGCCTTCCGCGCGCGGCCCCGTTCGTCCTCGTCGCGGAACACCAGCTTGGCGTACATCTGCCCGCCCATGCACTTGAGCGCCCCGGCCGCCAGCACGCCCTCGGGCGCGCCGCCCGAGCCCATGTACATGTCGATCCCCGTGCGCGCCGTCTCGGCGCAGTGGATGATGCCGGCCACGTCGCCGTCGGTGATCAGCCGCACCGCCGCGTCGGTGGAGCGGATGCTTTCGATCATGTCCTCGTGACGCGGCCGGTCCAGCACGCAGACGGTGATGTCGTGGGTAGAGACACCCTTGGCCGAGGCCAGGGCCGAGACGCGCTCCGAGGGGCTCATGTCCATCGTCACGACACCGGGGCGGAAGCCGGGGCCCACGGCGAGCTTCTCCATGTAGACGTCCGGCGCGTGCAGCATCGAGCCGCGCGGCCCCATGGTGATCACGGTCAGGGCGTTGGGCATGTCCTTGGCCGTCAGCGTCGTGCCCTCCAGCGGGTCGAGCGCGATGTCCACCTCCGGGCCCTGTCCGGTGCCGACCTCTTCGCCGATATAGAGCATCGGCGCCTCGTCGCGCTCGCCCTCGCCGATGACCACCGTGCCCTGGATCTCCAGGCGGTTGAGCTGTTCGCGCATGGCGTTGACGGCGGCCTGGTCGGCGGCCTTCTCGTCGCCC
The DNA here is from genome assembly GCA_947500825.1 of uncultured Paracoccaceae bacterium. Taxonomy (GTDB): domain Bacteria; phylum Pseudomonadota; class Alphaproteobacteria; order Rhodobacterales; family Rhodobacteraceae; genus Palleronia. The sequence goes on from CANMTR010000012.1 coordinate 31,249, forward strand.
CGGCCGATCCACTGGGCCGAAGCCAGGGCGGCGGCCTCCGACACCCGGGCGAGGCCCAGGGACAGCATCCGGTCGTTGAAGTCCTGCGTCGGCATCTGAAGGCCTTTCCTCGGCTTTGGTCGGCGCCTGTCTAGCCCGCGGGCCGTGGAGCGCACAAGGTGGTTACCCGCGCGCGATCAGCTCGGGATCTCCTCGATGCGCAGCGCGACCGGGTCACCGACCAGGACGCCCGTCCGTTGCATCGCCGAGATCGCCCGATCGAGGTCGACACGGGCGGTGCGGTGGGTGACGATCAGCACCCGCGCCGTGGTCTCCACGTGGTCGTACTGGCGCATCCGGTCGATGGAGATGCCGGATTCGCCCAGCGCGGCGGCGATCTTTGCCAGCGCGCCGGGGCGGTCTTCGAGGTCCATGCGCACGTAGTAGGGCGCGGGCGACCCTCCCTGGGCGCGGGCGACGGCGCGCAGCGACGCGGCCGGCTGGCCGAAGGTCGACAGCCGCGTGCCCCGCGCGATCTCCATGATGTCGGACAGCACCGCGCTGGCGGTGGGTCCTTCGCCGGCGCCGGCCCCGCGCATCACGATCTGGCCCACCGCGTCCCCTTCCAGGACGACCATGTTGGTGGCCCCGTCGAGCTGGCCCAGGGGCGATGTCGCCGGGACGAGGCAGGGCGACATCCGCGCCTCCAGCCCGTCCTCGTTCATCTGCGCCACGCCCAGGAGCTTTACCTTGAACCCCATGTCGGCGGCATGGCGGATGTCGGCCACGGAGACCCGCTCGATCCCCTCGAGCAGGACCCCGTCGAAATCGACCCGGGTGCCGTAGGCGATGGAGGCCAGCAGCGCGAGCTTGTGGCCCGCGTCGATCCCGCCCACGTCGAGCTGCGGGTCGGCCTCCAGGTATCCCAGCGCCTTCGCCTCGGCGAACACGGTGTCGTAGGGCAGGCCCGCATCCTCCATCCGGGTCAGGATGTAGTTACAGGTGCCGTTCATCACCCCCATCACCCGCTCGATCCGGTTGCCCGCGAGCCCCTCGGTGAGGGCCTTCACGCAAGGGATGCCGCCCGCCACGGCGGCCTCGAACCGCAAGGCCAGGTCCTTGCGTTCCGCCGCCTCGGCCAGCTCCTGGCCGTACAGGGCCAGCATGGCCTTGTTGGCGGTGACCACGTCCTTGCCCCGGGCGATCGCGGCCTCGACCGTGTCCTTCGCCGGGCCGGCCTCGCCGCCGACGAGTTCCACCACCACGTCCACGTCGTCGCGCGCGGCCAGCGCCACCGGGTCCGCTTCCCAGGCATAGCCCGAAAGATCCACGCCGCGGTCGCGGCTGCGGTCGCGGGCAGAGACGGCGGTGATCTCCACGGGCCGTCCGGCGCGTGCGGCAAGAAGGTCGGCGCGGGCCTGCACGATCCGGACCACGCCCGTTCCGACGGTGCCGAGCCCGGCGATGCCGAGGCGGAGGGGGGTGGTCATGGGCGGACTCCTTCGTCGCGTGGGCGGATCGAGCGCCGCATAGCCGCTTTTCGGCCGGGATCAAAGGGCGCTAGCGCATCCCTCGGGCCCGCTCGCGCAGGCGCGCGGCGCGCTCTTCGGCCGTCGTATCGCGCTCCGGCGCCTCGATCGCCTCGGCGCGGTCCCGCAGGCCGGTGGTACGGGATTCGAGGTCCGCCGCGATGTCCGGATCGACATCGGGCATCGACGCGACCCTTTCGGTGATGTCACCGGAGGGAACGAGGACGAGGTAATCGCCCCGCGCCGTCCGCGAGTCCTGGGCAACGTCGAGCTGCGGCAAGCCGCACCCGGCGAGCACGGGCAGGAGACAGAGAAGGAACGTGGCGCGCATGGACCCGACTGAAGGTGATGACAGCGTTAGCCTAGGGCCCGGGCCGCAAGCGGTCCACCGCAAAACACGATCTCAAAGAAATGCTTGGCCTCCAATAAGTTGTGATGCGATATTCACACCTCGCTCGAAGCCAACCCGGGCGCCCGCATCAAAATCGACAGGCGCTCGACCGGGTCCGCGGCAGACCAGATCTCGTCGCCGAAGGACAGGAAATCCGCGATCGGCCACAGGCGTTCCACCCGATCCTTGTCGAGGCCGCCTTCGGCCACCACGGGAACCTCGACCACCTCGGACCACCAGGCGAACAACTCGTCCCCGGCCAGCTCCTCGCCCAGGTCAGGCCCGCCCGCGGGGCCGAAGGCGACGTAGTCCGCCCCCATCTCGCCGGCGGTCATCCCGGCATGGCGCGAGGTGCCGCAGAAGACGCCGACGATGGCGTCCGCGCCCAGGTCCGCCCGCGCGGCCTTCACCCGCCGCGCCCCGTCCGACAAGTGCACTCCGTCGAGGCCGGCGCGTTCGGCGAGCTTCCAGTGATCGGCGATCACCAGCGCCACGTCGCGCGGCTCGGTCACGGCGCGCAGGGCGTCGGCGGCGCGGATCAGGGCGTCCTCGTCGCGGGTCGCCAGTTCGAGGCGCAGGCACGCCACCGCGTGGGCGTCGAGAAGCCGGGCGAGGGTGTCGGGAAACGTGTCGGCCTCGAACTGCGGAGGCGTCACGAGATAGATCTGCGGCGTCTCGTCTGTCATGCAATGCTCCTCTGGCGGGCCCGGACGCGACATAGCGAAGGCGCGCGGGCTTGACCATGCTTGCCGGCGTCCGCCGGCGGGGATAGGGCGCGAGCCATGCATGACACACCCTCCATGATCCTGGTCCGTCCCCAGATGGGCGAGAACATCGGCGCCGCCGCCCGCGCGATGGCCAATTTCGGCCTGCGCGACATGGCGCTGGTCTCGCCGCGTGACGGCTGGCCCAACCCCAGGGCCACCGCGATGGCGTCCGGCGCGACGCCGGTGCTCGACCGGGCGCGCGTTTCCGACACGGTCGCCGCGGCGGCGGCGGCTTGCGATTTCGTCTTCGCCACCACGGCGCGTCCCCGCGACATGGTCAAACCGGTCTACGATCCCGAGGCCGCGATGGCCGAGGCGCGGGCGATGATCGGGCAGGGGCGGCGCGTGGGCATCCTCTTCGGCCCCGAGCGCGCCGGGCTCGAGAACGACGACGTGGCGCAGGCCAACGCGGTGGTCACGGTGCCGGTCAGTCCCGACTTCCCGTCGCTGAACCTGGCGCAATGCGTCCTCTTGATGGGGTACGAGTGGCGGCGGGGCGCCGTCGACCGCACGCTGCCGCCCGCACCCCAGGTCGCCCCCTCCGGCGAGGTCGACCGCCTGGCCACCCACTGGGAGGAACGGCTGGAGGCGTCCGGCTTCTTCTTTCCGCCCGAGAAGGCCCCGCACATGAAGCGCAGCTTCCGCAACTTCTGGAGCCGGATGCCGATGACGCGCGCCGACGTGCAGCTTCTGCACGGCGCGTTGCGGCAACTGGTCCGGGGGCGGGGCGGCTGACTTGCGGGTCCGCGCCGCGCGGACTAGCGTCGCGCCGCGATCCCCAAGGTCCCGGAGGCAGATGATGGCGGCCAAGCGCGCGATATTCCAGGAGGTCGAGGACACGTCGCGCCCGCGCGAGGCGCCGAAGGGCGGCATGATCGATGCCCGCCCCCGAGGCGCCCGCCGGGCGGTCCGGCTGTGGCTGGGTTTCCTTTTCGGGCTCGTCGTGGCGATGATCGCGCTCGGCGGCCTGACGCGCCTCACCGACAGCGGCCTGTCGATCACCGAATGGCGCCCCGTCACCGGCGCGCTCCCCCCCATGGATGCCGCGTCCTGGGAGGCGGAGTTCGAGCGGTATCGCCAGATCCCCGAATTCGAGCTGCAGAACAGCCAGATGAGCCTTGCGGAGTTCAAGTCGATCTACTGGTGGGAATGGGGTCATCGGCAGCTTGGCCGGGTGATCGGCCTCGTCTGGGCGATCGGCTTCCTGGGCTTTCTCGTCACGCGCAAGGTCCCGCCGGGATGGACCGGGCGGCTCTTCGGCATCGGCGTCCTGGGCGGCCTGCAGGGCGCCATAGGGTGGTGGATGGTGTCGTCGGGGCTCACGGACGACATGGTCGACGTGGCCTCCTACCGGCTGGCGACCCATCTCGGCCTCGCCTTCGTCATCCTCGGACTGATCGCCTGGTTCATGCTGTCCCTGTCGCGGCCCGAGGCGGCGCTGATGCAGGCGCGCCGGGGCCGCGAGCCGCGCCTGGCGGCATGGTCCACGGCTCTCCTTGGTGTGGCCTTCGTGCAGATCCTGCTCGGCGCGCTGGTGGCCGGCATCGACGCCGGGCGCAACTACACCGACTGGCCGCTGATGGCGGGGGGCTTCCTGCCGCCGGACCCGCTCCAGATCGAGCCCCTGTGGCGCAACTTCTTCGAGAACGACGGGACCGTGCAGTTCATGCACCGGATGGCGGGCTACGCGCTGGCCGCCCTGGCCGTGGTCGTGTTCGTCAAGGCGCGGCGCTCGTCCTACCGCAAGACGCGGGCAGCCTACCACGCGATCATCGCCATGGTCGCGCTGCAGGTCCTTCTGGGGATCGTGACGGTGATGTACTCGGCCCCCTGGCAGCTCGCCATCCTGCACCAGCTCGGCGCCGTCGCCCTTTGGGTGCTGATCCTGCGCGGGCGGCACCAGAACGCCTATCCCAAGATCCAGTCCGTGAGGGAGGGCGCATGACCGCCTACGACGATCTGATGACGTTCCAGTCCCACACGGAGGTGCTGGGGCAGGTGGCCGGGCGCCTCTCCTGGGATCAGGAGACGGTGATGCCGCGCGGCGCGGCCGAGCAGAGATCCGAGGAGATGGCGGTGATGGAGGAGCTGCTCCATGCCCGCCGCACCGACCCCCGGATCGGCGAATGGCTGGCGGCGGCGGAGGCGCCCCACGCGGTGGGCGAGGCCAACCTGCGCCACATTCGCCGCGACTTCGCCCGCGCCACGCGGGTGCCGGGCCGGCTAGCGGCCGATCTCGCGCGCGTGACCTCCATGGCGCAGGGCCAGTGGGCCGCCGCGCGCGCGGCCGACGACTTCGCCGCCTTCGCCCCGGTCCTCCACCGCGTCGTCGAGCTCAAGCGCGAGGAGGCCGCGGCGCTGGCCGATGGCGGCGACCCCTACGACGCCCTGCTCGACGATTTCGAGCCAGGTGCGACCGCCGCGACGCTCGACGACATGTTCGGCGCGCTCAGGCCGCGCCTGACGGACCTTCGCAACCGGGTCCTGGGCGCGGAGAGGGGGCCCGCCCCCCTGTCGGGCACCTTCGACGAGGACATGCAGCTGCGTCTCTCGGCCGAGCTGGCGCTGGCTTTCGGCTACGACATGGCGCAGGGCCGGATCGACCGTGCCGTTCACCCGTTCAGCTCCGGCAGCGGCCAGGATGTGCGGATCACCACGCGCACCGATCCGGCCGACCCGTTCAACTGCCTCTACTCCACCATCCACGAGGTCGGCCACGCCACCTACGAACAGGGGATCGCGCCGCAATACCGCTTCACCCCCCTGGGCCGCGGCGTGTCGATGGGCGTGCACGAGAGCCAGAGCCGGATCTACGAGAACCAGATCGGCCGCTCGCGGGCCTTCACCTCGTGGCTCCACGGACGGATGGAACAGGCCTTCGGCCCCTCCGGCATGGACGCCGAGGCGTTTTACGCCACCGCGAACCGGCTTCACCGCGGCTACATCCGCACCGAGGCCGACGAGGTCCAGTACAACCTCCACGTCCTGTTGCGCTTCGACCTGGAGCGGGAGATGATCTCCGGACGCCTCGCCCCCGCAGACCTGGAAGAGGCATGGAACGCCCGGTTCGAGGCCGATTTCGGCTACCGGCCGGATCGGGCGTCGCAGGGATGCCTGCAGGACGTGCACTGGTCGGTGGGGCTCTTCGGCTATTTCCCGACATACACGCTGGGCAATGTCTATGCCGGCTGCCTGCATGCGGCGCTCCGGCGCGACCTGCCGGACCTGGACGCCTCTCTGGCCGTGGGCGACCCCGCGCCCGCGACCGCCTGGCTGCGCGAGCGGGTGCAGGTCCACGGTGGGCTCCACCCCCCGCGGGACGTGATCGCGCGGGCGACCGGCGAGGCACCCTCCGAGGCGCCGCTCCTCGACTACCTCGAGACGAAGTTCGGCGCGATCTACGAGGTCTGATCCGCGACCGCCCGGCTGCGGATCAGAGGGGCCTGATCCGCAGCCGGGTGATGCGGTTGTCCACGCGCTGCATCACCTCGAAGCGGAAGTTGTGGAACGAGAAGACCTGTCCCTGGGTAGGGATCGTCTGCGCCTCGTGGATCACGAGCCCGGCAACCGTGTTGGCTTCGTCGTCGGGAAGCTGCCACTCGGCGGCGCGGTTCAGGTCGCGGATCGTCATGCCGCCGTCCACGATCCAGTCGCCCCCGTCGGTGCGGCGATAGGGAGCCTCCGAATCCAGGTCGAACTCGTCTGTGATCTCGCCGACGATCTCCTCGAGGATATCCTCGAGCGTGATCAATCCCTGCAGCGCGCCGTATTCGTCCACCACGAGGGCGAAATGGGTGTGCCGGCGCAGGAACTGGCGCATCTGCTCGTCGAGCGTCGTGGTCTCCGGCACGAAGTAGGGGGCCATCGCGATGTCCGCGATCTCGAACGCCTTGAGGGTCTCGCCCTCGTTGTCGGCGGCGACCCGGCGGGAATAGATCTCGCGCAGGAGGTCCTTGGCGTGGATCACCCCGATGATGTTCTCGTGGCTTTCTCGATAGATCGGCAGGCGCGTATGCGGGCTGTCGAGGCATTGGCGCAGCAGCTCGCCCGGCGGGTCGTCGGCGTGGAGCATCTCGATCTTGGAGCGATGGAGCATGATCTCCTCCACCGTGCGCTCCGACAGGTCCAGCGCGCCCAGGATACGGTCGCGATCCTCCTTCTCGACCACGCCTTCCGAATGGCCCAGGTTCAGCGCGCCCTCGATCTCCTCGCGGACAGCCAGGATCTGGCTGTCGGGGTCGGTCTGCACGCCGACGAGGCGCAGGATCAGCCGCACCAGGACCCGCACCGCCCCGACCACGGGCGCGAAGATCTTGACCACGATCTGGATCGGGGCCGAGACGCTGGACGCTGCCGTTTCGGCATTGGTGATGGCGTAGGTCTTGGGCAGGACCTCGGCGAAGATCAGGACCAGGAGCGTCATGACCAACGTGGCGAAGGCGACGCCCGAATCGCCCAGGAGGCGGGTGAAGAGTGCGGTGGCGAGCGACGTGGCCAGGATGTTGACCAGGTTGTTGCCAAGGAGGACCGAGCCGATCAGCCGCTCGTTGTCCTCGGTGATCTTGAGCGCGCGCGCCGCCCCCTTCGATCCCTTGTCGGCCAGGCTGCGCAGCTTGCCTCGCGAAGCAGCCGTCAGCGCCGTTTCGGAGCCGGAGAAGAAGGCCGAGCAGACCAGCAGAAGAACGATGGCGCCGGAGGTTACGAAAAAGGCGGCGTCGAGCACGGGAGCGTCCGGGTCCATGGGGCGGGAAAGATCGCGCCCGTTATGGGGCGCTCGGGGTCGGGTGGCAAGATCACCCGTCGCGGGCGAGCGGATGATGGTCGAGGACCAGCTCGCGCAGGCGGTGGTCGAGTACGTGGGTATAGACCTCGGTGGTGGAGACGTCGGCATGGCCCAGGAGCGCCTGGATCGCCATCAGGTCGGCGCCCCCCGCCAGCAGGTGGGTCGCGAAGGCATGACGGAGGGTGTGCGGCGTCACCTTGGCGGGGTCCAGCCCCGCGGCCAGGGCGATCTCCTTGATCAGCGTGAAGAAGCGGTGCCGCGTCAGGTGCCCCGCCTTGCCCCGGGAGGGAAACAGGAACCGCGACGGCGCCCGCGGGTCCTCCGCCTCGGCGCGCGTCGCGAGCCAGGCCGAGAGCGCGGTGCGCGCGGGCGCCGAGAGCGGCACCATCCGTTCGCGCCCGCCCTTGCCGCGGATGAGCAGCATCCGCGGATCGCCCCGGGCCGCCGCCACGGGCAGCGAGACCAGCTCGCTCACCCGCATCCCCGTGGCATAGAGAAGCTCCGCAAGGCAGGCATTGCGGATTCGGTCGGCCTCGGTCCGTCCGGTCCGGGCAGCGGCGCAGATCAGGCGGTCGACCTCCTCGACCTCAAGGGTCTTCGGCAGGCGCTTCTGGCGCCCCGGTCCCTTGATGCGGATCGCCGGGTTGTCGTCGCGCCATCCCTCCTCGTAGCCAAAACGGAACAGGCCCTTGATCGAGGACAGGCGCCGCGCGCGCGTGGACAGGGCAAGCCCTTGGTCGGTGCAGTGGACGAGGTACCTCTCGATCCCGTCGCGCCCGACGCTGTCGAAGTCGAGGTTCCGGGCCGCCAGCCAGCCGGCGAAGTCCTTCAGGTCGCGGGCATAGGCAAGCTGGGTGTTGTCGGCCGCACCCGCCTCGGCCGCCTGCGCCTCCAGCCAGACGGATATTCGGTTCGCCATGGCGGTCATTCCGGGCCTCCCGCCAGCGCGATCTCGGTGGCCGCGCGGCGCGCGACGCGGTCCTGTCCCGCCGCGACCAGCGTCGCCAGCCCGTCGCGGAGCGCGTCGAGGTTGCCCTCCGCGCCCAGGTCGAGGAGCGCGATGGCATGAAGGAGCGCCTCCCCGGACTGCCCCTGGGCCACCAGCTCCGCGCCCCGGCCCGTGGCCGCGCGGCCCGCCAGCCCCGCGACGATGGCTTCGTCCAGCGCCGCGTCGCCGGTGGGCGCGGGCGGGTCCGGGTCGTCGTCCGCCAGGTGCCGCAGGGTCGTCAGGATCTCGGCGGCGGGCGCGTCGAGCGCGCGGGGCACGGGCCGGTCCGTCGCGCGCGCGGCGAGCGCGGGGCCGAGCCCGGTTGCGCGCATATCCTCCCACAACCCCGGCAACAGCTCCGAGACGGCCGCGGCGTCGCCCTCCTCCAATGCCCGGTCGAGCGCCTGAGCGCCGGCGACCCGGTCCCATGGCTGGCCCGACGCGGCGGGGTCGTGCTCTCCGTAGACATTCCAGAGCGCCCCCGCGTCGAGCGCCCCTGCGCGGGCGAGGCGCTCGGCCGCCGCGATCCGCGCCTTCCACCCGATATGGCGGCGCAGGTCGGCATGGGCGAAGGGTAGGGGCAGGGCGGCGCTGCGCAGCGGCTCGCCCATGGCCTCGTAGAGCATGTAGTCGAGCGGCGTCGGGCGCTCGGGCGGCGGCAGGTTCACCCCTTCGGCATAGGCGTCGAGGAACCGCGCCAACCGGTCCATCTCGGCGGGCGTCACCACCGACAGGGCGCGCGCGGTTTCCAGCGTCACGGCGGCGGCGGGCCAGTCGCCCGAGCGCGCCAGGCAGAAGATCCGCGCCGGGTAGGTGGGCGTGATCCGGGGAGCGGCGCGCATCCGCGCGCAGGCCTGCTCCTCCTGCCCGGTCAGCAGCGCCAGGTCGAACCAGCGCCGGAACACCTCCGGCCGGTCGTATCCCGCCCGTTCCATCATCTGCCGCGCCGGGGCGAAAGCGCCCGCCGCCATCAGCGCATCGAGCCGCGACAGGAAGAACCTCTCCCCGTCGCTGCCCTCAGGCGGATCGGCCGTCGCGATCAGCATCCTGCGCAGCAGGTCTTGGGTGGCGGCCAGGCGCGGCACGCCCAGCCCGTCGAGGCGCCGCGCAAGGCCCTCCGCTTCCGAGGCGGACCACGGGTCGGCGTCCAGCCCCGCCGCCTCGGGGTCCACGAGCCCCACGGTATCGGGCACGGGCCGGTCGAGCGGCTCCACCACGATCGGGTCGGGCCGCGCGTCGTCGGAGACCGGCGGGTTCGTCGGCGGAACGGCGACGGTGCGCGACAGCCACCCGGGGCCGGAACCTTGCGCAAGCGCGGAGCCGGGCCAGAGCGCCAGGGCGAGGATCAGGATGCTAGCGCGCATCCAGCGATACGGGCACGCTGCGCTCCGCCCGCTCGGGCGACAGGTCGCCCAGATAGGCGAACCCGGCCACGCCGATCAGGGCTACCACGATCAGGAACACCAGTAATTTCACAAGCTTGAACACGCGCCGCCTCGTTTCGCCCACCTCGACAATCCGGTTCTGACGACCGGTTTGCGTGCTTTATAGCTGGTCTTCGGGCCAAGATCACGCCATTGAGGCGCCGAATTTTCACGGGTGAGGGGGGTGTTGCCCTAGCGATGCGCCGATTGAGGAAAACCGTCGTCATGGTGGGCATGATGGGGGCCGGCAAGACCGCCGTGGGCGGCGCCGTCGCCCGCACGCTGGGCGTGCCGTTCCTCGATTCCGACGCCGAGATCCAGGCGGCGGCGAACGCAACGATCCCCGAGATCTTCGCCCGCGACGGCGAGCCCTTCTTTCGCGAACGCGAGGCGCAGGTGATCGATCGGCTGATGCAGGGGCGTCCGGGCATCCTCTCCATCGGGGGCGGGGCCTACCTTTCCGCGCGCAACCGCGAGGCCATCGGCCGCCGGGGCGTGGCCCTGTGGATCAGGGCGGAGCGCGAGCTGCTGTGGGAGCGGGTGCGCCACAAGGATACCCGTCCGCTCCTGCGCACCCGGGACCCGCGGGCGACCCTGTTCGCCATGATCGAGGCGCGCGAGCCGAGCTACGCCCTGGCCGACTTGGCCGTCGATGCCGAGCCGGGCCTCAGCGTCGAGGCGATGGCGCGCAAGGCCATCGGGGTGATCGAGACCCGCGAGGATGTTCTGGACGGAGGACGAAAACCATGACCGATGCCGCCACCACCGATGTCCGCGTCGATCTCGGATCGCGCGCCTACGACGTGCGCATCGGGCCCGACCTGCTGGACCGGGCCGGGGAGGAGATCGCGCCGCTCCTGGCGCGGCCCCGCGTGGCGATCGTCACCGACGGGAACGTCGCCGGCCGCCACCTCGCGGCGCTCGAGGCGTCGCTCGCCCGCGCGGGCATCGCCGCCTCGGCCCTGACCCTGCCCGCGGGCGAGGCGACCAAGTCGTGGGAGGCTCTGGGCCGGACGGTCGAATGGCTCCTGGCCGAGCGGATCGAGCGGCGCGACGTGGTGGTGGCGCTGGGCGGCGGCGTGATCGGCGACCTCGTGGGCTTCGCGGCCGCGATCCTGCGCCGCGGCGTGCGCTTCGTGCAGGTGCCGACCTCGCTCCTGGCGCAAGTCGATTCGTCCGTCGGCGGCAAGACCGGGGTCAACGCCGCCGCCGGCAAGAACCTGATCGGCGCGTTCCACCAGCCCGCCCTGGTCCTGGCCGATATCGGCGTGCTCGACACGCTGGCGCCGCGCGACTTCCTCGCGGGCTACGGCGAGGTGGTGAAATACGGCCTCCTGGGCGATGCGGAGTTCTTCGCCTGGCTGGAGACGAACGGGCCGGCCCTGGCCGCCGGCGACGGCGGTCTGCGGGCCGAGGCGGTGCGCCGGTCCGTCGCCATGAAGGCCGACATCGTCGTGCGCGACGAAACCGAGCAGGGCGACCGGGCGCTTCTGAACCTGGGCCATACCTTCGCCCACGCGCTCGAGGCGGCGACCGGGTATTCCGACCGGCTGCTCCACGGCGAGGCGGTCGCGATGGGCTGCGCGCTGGCCTTCGACCTGTCCGGCCGGCTGGGCCACTGTCCGCAGGAGGATACCTCGCGCGTCCGCGCCCACCTGGCGCAGATGGGGCTGCGCGGCCGCCTCTCCGACATCCCCGGCGACCTGCCGGGGCCCGAGGCGCTGATGGAGCTGATGGCCCAGGACAAGAAGGTGGTGGACGGCCGCCTGCGGCTGATCCTGGCCCGCGGGATCGGCCGCGCCTTCGTCACGTCCGATGTCCCCCCCGAGGCCCTCGGGGCGGTCCTGTCGGACGCCTTGGCGGAGCGCTGACGCCGCTGCCCCACGGATACGTCCGCCAAAATCCGCGGGGTCGTCCGTGATGCGGGAAGGCCCCCCGCGCGGACACGGGGAGCTCAGCGGCAATAACTGCCGGAGCGGTATCGCGCGGTGTCGAAGTGGAAGTGATCCTGGTGGAAGCGGTCGGATTCGGGGCCCAGCACGGTGCCGAACGGGCCGCAGGCGGCCTCGTGCAGGCGCCGCAGGATGCGCCCCTGCCGCCCGCTTCCCCAGCCGTCGAGCACCGTGATCCGCGTCCCGTCCGCCAGCCGTATGGCCGAGATGTCGATGGCCCGTCCCCGCCCGTGCTCCGATACCTTCGCCCCGGGGCGGTTGTTCCGGGTCCGGCAGGCATAGTGGGCGGCCACGGTCAGGCCCGCCGCGCCCCCGCCCCGCGCGCCCACCACGGGGCGCACCGCGTCGCGCACCCAGGCCGACAGGGTGCGCGCCGTGCGGCAATCGAGCGTCGCGGGTTGGCTCAGGGCCAGCCCCCCCGCCCGGGTCACGCGTACGGGCGAGCCCACGCCGCACCCCTCGATCCGCCCCGGGATCTCGGGCAGCGGCGCGCCCGCGAGCGTCGGGTCGCCGCAGAGCGCGCCGGTGGGCGCCGCGGGGCGGTCGTCGTCCTGCCCGGCGACGGTGCGCGGCGCCTCGGGCGGCGTTTCCCGCGCCTCGGGTCGGGGCGCGGCGTCGGGGGCGGGGGGCGCCGCATCGGAGAGCGTTTCGGCGGGCGTCGCGGGCGAGGCCATCGCGGGAGCGTCCGTCTCCGTCCGGGCCTCCGGCGGAGGCGAGCTCGCCGGCGCCTGGGCCGGTGCGGGCAGGGCCCCCAGGCACCAGGCCAGGAGCGCCGCCAGCGCCGGGGCCCGGACGTTCACTCCGCCCTCTCGCGAAAACGGGCGAGGGCGTCAGCCACCCGGCGGCAGGCGGCCTCGTCTCCCACGGTGATCCGCAGGCAGTGCGGCAGGCCGTAGCCGCCCACGCGGCGCACGATCAGCCCCTCGGCACGCAGATGCGCGTCGCAGGCAGCGGCCTCCTCGGGGCTCTTCAGCCGCGCCAGGACGAAGTTCGCCTCCGACGCGTCGGACGGCACGCCCGCCTGGGACAGGGCCAGCGCCAGCCATGCCCGAAGACGCGCGTTCTCGGATCGCGCATGGTCCACGAAGGCGCGGTCGCGCATCGCCGCCTCGGCGGCAGCGAGCTGCGGCGTGCCGAGGTTGAACGGCCCCCGGACCCGGTTGAGCACGTCGATCACGTGGGCGGGCGCGAAGGCCCATCCCACGCGCAGGCCCCCCAGCCCGTAGATCTTGGAGAAGGTGCGGGTCATCACAACGCCCTCGCGCGCGGCCACCAGCCCGGCGCCGCCGTCGTGGCCTTCGGCATATTCTGCATAGGCCCCGTCTAGGACCAGCAGGGCGTGGTCGGGCAGCCCGTCCGCCAGCCGCGCCACCTCGTCCGTGCCGATCATGGTGCCGGTCGGGTTGCCGGGGTTGGCGATGAAGACGAGGCGCGTGCGCGGGCTCACCGCGCCCAGGATCGCGTCCACGTCCACCCGCCGGTCGCGCTCGGCCACGCAGACCGGCGTCGCCCCCGCGGCGAGCGCCGACAGGCGGTACATGGAAAAGCCGTGCTCGGTATGGATCACCTCGGCGCCCTCGCCGCCATAGGCCGTGCACAGGAACGCGATCAGCTCGTCCGAGCCCGCCCCGCACACGATCCGCTCGGGGTCGAGCCCGTGGACCTCCCCGATCGCGCGCCTCAGCCCCGCATGGGACCCGTCCGGATAGCGGTGGAGCAGGGCCGCGCTCCGCGCCAGCGCCTCCTGTGCGGCGGGGGGCGGGCCGAACGGGTTCTCGTTCGACGACAGCTTGACCGCGTCCCGCACCCCGGGCACGCGGCTTTCCCCGCCCTGATAGGGGTCGATGTCGAGGATGCCGGCTCTGGGCGCCACGGCGTGGGTCATCTGGTTCTCCTGGGCCACGACGCCCTACCTAGTCCTGCGCGCGGGGCGGGGCCAGAGGCCCGTGCGCCCACGCGCGACCCTGCGCCGAACCTTTCCTCTCAGACCGCCATCGTGGCGTGGACGGCGCGCTTCCAGCGGTCGTAGCGGCGCTCGCGCGTGTCGCCGTCCATGGCCGGCTCGAATGTCCGCTCCAGGCGCCAGCCGTCGGCGAATCCCGCCCGGTCGGGATAGATCCCCGCCTGCATCCCGGCAAGCCACGCGGCCCCCAGCGCGGTGGTCTCAAGCACTTCGGGGCGATCCACCTTGGCGCCGATGATGTCCGACAGGAACTGCATCGCCCAGTCCGACGCGCTCATGCCGCCGTCCACCCTCAGGGTCCGGGGCTCTCCCAGCGCGGTCCAGTCGGCCTTCATCGCGTCCAGCAGGTCGCGCGTCTGGAACCCCACCGATTCGAGCGCCGCCTTGGCCAGCTCCTCCGGCCCTGAGGACCGCGTCAGCCCATAGACCGCCCCGCGGCATTCCGAGTTCCAGTAGGGCGCGCCGAGGCCCACGAAGGCGGGCACCAGGACCACGTCCTGGGTGGCGTCGGCGTGCTCGGCCAGCGTTTGCGTCTCGGGCGCCGAGCGGATGATCTTCAGCCCGTCGCGCAGCCATTGCACCACGGCCCCGGCGACGAAGATCGATCCTTCGAGCGCATAGGTCGGCGTGCCGTCGAACTGGTAGGCCACCGTGGTCAGCAGCCGGTTCTCCGACCTGACCGGCGTCTCGCCGGTGTTCAGCAGCGCGAAGCACCCCGTCCCGTAGGTCGATTTCATCATCCCCGGCTCGAAGCAGGCCTGCCCGATCGTCGCCGCCTGCTGGTCGCCCGCCACGCCGAGGATCGGGATCTCGTGGCCGAAGAGGTCGCGCCGCGTGTGGCCGAACGCGCAGGCGCTGTCGCAAACCTGCGGAAGCATCTCCATGGGGATGTCAAGCATCTTGCAGATCGTGGTCGACCAGCCGCCCTTGAAGCTGTCGTAGAGCAGGGTGCGACAGGCGTTGGTGGCGTCGGTGACGTGGGACCGCCCCCCCGTCATCCGCCAGATCAGGTAGGTGTCCACGGTGCCGAACAGCAGCTCGCCCTTGCGCGCCCGCTCGCGCGAGCCCTCCACCCGGTCGAGGATCCATTTCAGCTTGGTGCCCGAGAAGTACGGGTCCAGGAGCAGTCCGGTCTTCTCGATGACCTGCTCCTCGTATCCCGCCTCCTTCATCTCCCGGCAGATACCGGCCGTGCGCCGGTCCTGCCAGACGATGGCGTTGTGGATCGCGCGGCCCGTCTCCTTCTCCCAGACCACGACCGTCTCGCGCTGGTTGGTGATGCCGATGCCGGCGATGTCGTCCTCCGGCAGGCCCGCCTTCTCGATGGCCGAGCGGCAGGTCGCGGCGGTGGAGGACCACAGGTCCGACGGGTCGTGCTCCACCCAGCCGCTGTCGGGGTAGTGCTGTTCGAACTCCTCCTGCGCGCTGGCGACGATCTTCATCCGCTCGTCGAAGATGATCGCGCGGCTGGACGTGGTTCCCTGGTCGATGGCCATGATGTGGGGCATGCAAGTCCTCCCTCGTTCCTGCTGCAGACCATATGACCGTGCGCCGCCACGGCAAGGCGCGCGGGCAGGCTATTGCGAGGCGAACTCGTTGCAGATGGTGCGGACCTCGTCCTCGATCTGCGCGATCAGCAGGCCCTGGATCACCGGCGCGGCCATGTCGAGCGCCCAGGACATCTCGCCCTCGATCTCGTCGATGGTCACGTCCGCCGTCGTCACCTCGCATCGCGACAGGATGCCCTCGACATTGGCGGAGACGTCGGCGGCGAGGTCGCCGCCGGTATCCTCCTCCGCCCCGCGGCAGGTCAGCCGGCCGCCTATGGTAAAGCTCACGCCGTCGCCGCGCAGGCGCAGATCCGCGCTCGACACCTGGACCGAGCGCACCTCTCCCAGGCCGAGCGACACCCCCATGATCTCGGTTCCCAACGGCTCGCAGGGGTTGAACGCGGCGATCCGCGCCTCCAGCGCAGACTGCGCGTCCCCGCCCTCCGGCCCCGAAGGCACCTCTCCCTGCGCTCCGAGCGCGACGGGGAAAAGACAGGCGACGAGGGCGCCGGTCCATATCGTCCGTCTCGTCCGGAGAAGGTCCATGACCGCCCTTTCGGTGCCGGTGACGGGGGAACTGTCCGCCGGGTGGATCGGATTATTCTTTTACGCTAGCATGCCCCGAAGCCGAGCCAAAGGGGCCATGCCATCCGAGGGTCTGGACGAAGACGCGGACAGGCTCGCCGCGACACGCCCGGACTGACCCCCGCTACTCGGCCGCGCGCGTCTCCGCCCGGGCCTCGGCCATCCAGTCGTCGAGGGCGGCGATCTCGTCCGCGCTCATCCTCAGGCCGAGCTTGGTGCGCCGCCAGACCACGTCCTCGGCGCGGCGGGCGTATTCGCGCTCCATGAGCCAGCGTACCTCCGCCTCGGTCAGGGTGCCGCCGAAGTCGCGGCCCATCCCGGCGGCGGCGTTCCCGGCGCCCGAGCACACGTCCTTCGCCTCGGTGCCGTAGGCGCGCACCAGCCGCCGCGCCCAGAACTCGCTGAGGAACGGGTGCGCCCGGCGCAGGTCGTCCACCAGGGCGGGCACCCCGTCCACGGCGAAGTCGCCGCCGGGCAGGGGCACGCGCGCCGTCCAGTCGCCCGTCATCTGGCCGAAATGGGGGGCGAGCTTGGCAAGTGCCTGCTCGGCGAGCTTTCGGTAGGTGGTGATCTTGCCGCCGAACACGTTGAGGAGCGGCGGGTCCATGCCCACGGGGCCGTCCGTGGCAGGCCCGGCATCGACCGACAGCACGTAGTCGCGCGTCGCCGCCGTGGCCGACTTGGCCCCGTCGTCGTAGAGCGGGCGCACGCCCGAATAGGTCCAGACCACGTCCTCGCGCCGCACGGGCTTCTCGAAGTATTCCGACGCGAAGGCGCAGAGGTAGTCGGTCTCCTCGTCCGATATCTCGGGCGCGACGGAGGGGTCGCGGCCGTGGTCCTTGTCGGTGGTGCCGATCAGGGTGAAGTCGGTCTCGTAGGGGATGGAGAAGATGATCCGCCCGTCCTCGCCCTGGAAGAAGTACGCCTTGCCGTGGTCGTAGAGCTTGGGCACCACGATGTGGCTGCCGCGCACCAGCCGCACCCCCTCGGACGAGTTGAAGCGCACGGTGCCGCGCACCACGTCCTCCACCCAGGGGCCGCCCGCGTTCACCAGCCCGCGGGCGCGCACGACCTGCTGCGCGCCGGTCTCCACGTCCTCCAGCGTCACCGACCAGCTCGCGCCGTCGCGGTCGGCGGTCACCACCTTCGTGCGGGTCTTCACGGTGGCGCCGCGGATCTCGGCGTCGCGGGCGTTGAGCGCCACGAGCCGCGAATCCTCGACCCAGCAGTCGGAATACTCGTAGGCCTTCTTGAAGCGGTCCCTGATCGGGCCGCCCTCTGGCGCGGTGGTCAGGTCCAGCGTCCGGGTGGCCGGCAGGTGCTTTCGCCCCCCGAGGTTGTCGTAGAGGAACAGCCCGATGCGGATCACCCAGTCCGGTCGCCGCCCCTTCATCCAGGGCATCACGGTGTTCAGCAGCTTCGAGGTCGGCGTCTCGCCCTCGAAGCGCATGTCGGGCGAGTAGGGCAGCACGAAGCGCATGGGCCAGGAGATGTGCGGCATCGCCTCGAGCAGCACCTCGCGCTCGATCAACGCCTTCTTCACCAGTCCGATTTCGAAGAACTCCAGATAGCGCAGCCCGCCGTGGAACAGCTTGGTGGACTTCGACGAGGTCGCGCCCGCCAGGTCGCCCATCTCCGCCAGGTACACCGACAGGCCCCGCCCCTGGGCGTCCCGCGCGATCCCTGTGCCGTTGATGCCGCCCCCGATCACGAAGAGGTCGTAGATCTTCTCGGTCACTGCGGTGTGCTCCGCCATGCAAGCCTCCGGGTCTGTGCGAGAGGAGTATAGGGCCGCGGCCACGGATTTTGAGGGGGGAACGGCGTCGCCGGATCGACGCCGGAATCATCCGGGGGGTGATCGCGCCAAAGGCGAAGCGACTTCGGCGGCCCGTTCCCGGTATTCGAACAAAATTCGCTTAGAATACCGATTGTCCGCTCCCCGGGGTCGAAGACGGCAATTCGACCAAGCCAATTTCGAAAAACCTTGAGTCGAATGGGGTTCGATGTCGAATGACCTTATTCCGTTCTCAGGGGCATCCCGCTCCGCCGAGTAAATGGTACCAACCGGGAAAAAAGGAATTTACGTCATGACCTTTATGAAAACCCTCCTCGGCGCCACCGCCGTTGCCGCTCTGCCCTTCGCCGCGTCGGCGTTCACCTTCGTCGAAGGCATGTCCACCGGCGGTCAAACCGTCACCAACGGCGTTGCGATGGGGATCGACCCCGACCAGAACGAGGCCGATTTCGACTTCTTCTGGGATTCCACTCCCTATACCGGCTATATCACGTTCAGCTCGGATCGGGCATTTGATCTCTATTTCGAGAATTACATTCCCAACCGCGCCGATAGCGGGCAATTCTCCGGACTGACCCTGCGTGATTCCATGGGCAATTTCCTGCAGAACGGGGAAGCCGATGCCAATTTCTGCGGATCGGCCGAATTCGACGTCGTTTCCGGCCCCTGCAATCTCGTGACCGGCCAGAACGGCGAGGCCGACTACCTCAAGCCCGACACCGACACGCCGATCTTCGCGAAGTTGTCTGCCGGTACCTACACGATCGGCCTTTACGAATCGAACCGCCCGGTCGGCGGCTCGGCCGACTTCCGCGTCTCGGCGGTTCCGCTGCCCGCGGGCGGCCTGCTGCTGGTCAGCGCGCTGGGCGGCATGGGCCTGATGCGTCGCCGCAAGTCGGCCTGACGCCTTCCCCGACGCTGCGAAAGGGCCCCGCGAGGGGCCCTTTCCATGCCGGGGTCGGGGCCCGGCCGGGTTTCGCCCCCTTCCCCGCGCGGGGAAGGGGCGCGGGTCCGGTCATCCCGGATCCATCGGCTGGCCGAACGGGTCGATCACCGGGCCCCCGGCCGCGCGCGCGTCTTCCGCGTCGTGGGTCACCAGCACCGCCGGAAGCCCCCGGTCGCGGATCGTGTCGAAGGTGAAGCGGCGCACCGTCTCGCGCAAAGCCGCGTCGAGGCGCGAGAAGGGCTCGTCGAGCAAGAGGGCCGCCGGCGCCGACAGGAGTGTCCGCATCAGCGCCACCCGCGCGCGCTGTCCGCCCGACAGCGTCGCCGGGTCGCGCCGGGCATAGCCCGCGAGGCTCGCATCCTCGAGCGCCGCTGCCACGGCCTCCCGCCGTCGCCCGCGGCCCCGGATCGTGGGCGGCAGGCCGAAGGCCAGGTTCGCCCCCACCGACATGTGCGGAAACAGCAGGTCGTCCTGGAAGATCAGGCCGATGCCCCGGGCGCACGGCCCCAGCCCAGACAGGTCGCGCCCCCCCAGCCGCACGGCGCCCCGCGCGTCGAAGGCGGGCAGGGGAGCCCCCACCACGTAGGACAGCAGCGTCGACTTGCCCGACCCCGACGGCCCCATCACCGTCAGGATCTCGCCCGGCGGCACCCGCGCGGTCACCGAGATCAGGGCGGTTCCCTCCAGCGCGATCGTCACGCCCTCCATTTCCAGCCCGCTCTTCATCCGGCCTCCTGCATGGCGCGCCTGTTGCGGAACACGGCGTTGGGCACCGCGATGGCAAGCGCGAACCCGGCGAAGGGCAGGGCCGTCTGCGCCAGGGCATAGAGCCCGATCAACCGCCGGTCCCCGCCCGAGGACAGGGCCACCGCCTCGGTCGTCAGGGTCGAGACGCGCCCCAGCCCGATCAGCAGCGTGGGCAGGTACTGCCCCACAGACACGGCGATCCCCACCGCCGCCGCCGTCAGCACGGGCCTGAGCAGCATCGGCAGGCGCACCCGCCACAGGATGCGGTCCGGCCCCGCGCCGAGGCTCGCGGCCACCAGCCCCATGCGCCCGTCCCAGGCCCGGAACGGGTCGGCCAGGGACAGGAACACGTAAGGCAGCACGAAGACCGCATGCGCGGCGACCACCGCCGCCAACGTGCCGCCCGTCCCGGTGGCCACCGCCAGCGTCTGCAGCCCGGTGACGAAGGTCGCCTGCGGCACGATCAGCGGCACGTAGAGAAGCCACAGCGCCCGCGTCCCGGGCCTGATCCCGTGGCGCTCCTCCGCCTCCAGGCAGGCCAGCACCAGAAGGAGCGAGATCGCGGTCGCGGCGATCGCGATTCCGGCCGTCACGCCCGCCCGTTCCAGCAGGCCGCCGCCCTGCCGCTCCCAGGTGCGCAGCGACAGGGTCTCCGGCAGCGCGTCGGGAAAGGCCCAGAAACCCGCGAAGGACCACAGGGCCAGCCCCGCGAGGCCGACCAGCACCGCGCTGGCCGACAGGGCCGCCGCCGCGCCCGACAGGACCTTCAGGACCGGCTCGCCGCGCCCCCGTCCGCCCGACCAGATCCAGGCCCGTCCGACCCGCGCCGCGATCCGCTCGCCCGCCCACCACGCGCCAAGGCAGGCCAGCACCAGCGCGAGCTGCAGCACCGCCCCGGCGGCGGCGCGGAACCGCAGCGACAGGTCGGGGTCGCCCAGCCAGTCCAGGACCTGCACGGCGAGCGGCGCGGGCGTGGTGGGCCCCAGGATCAGCGCCACGTCCACCACCGAGGCCGAGAAGGCCAGCACCGCGAAGACCGGCAGCCGGATCTGCGGATAGACCCGCGGCAGCACCGTCTTGATCCACGCCGTCGCCCGCCCGTAGCCTTGGGTCTCGGCGGTCAGGACGCTGCGCCGGACGGGGATCTGCCCCATAGCCGCCAGCGTCATCAGCAGGAGGAACGGGACCTCCTTGGCCACCAGCCCCGCGATCAGCGACAGGCCCCAGGGGTCGCCGAGGATCAGCACGTCGGGCGGCCGTTCCCACCCGGTCGCCCAGGGCGACACCGCCCGCGCCACCCATCCCGACGGCGCGATCAGGAACGCCAGTCCCAGCGCGGCGGCGGCATGGGGCACCGACAGGAGCGGCGAGAGCAGCCGCTCGATGGCGCGGAAGGTGCGGGTGCCGTGCCAGGCCGCGCAGATCAGCACCGTCGCGCCGAAGGAGATCGCGGTGGCCGCCAGCGCCGTGACGACGCTCAGCCGCATCGCGGTCCGGAGGCCCGGCCAGTCCGCCAGTGCCGCCCACGGTGCCAGCGACCACTCGGTGCCCCCCAGCGCGGGGTACCAGCCGAAGGCCGGGGCGACCACGCCCGCCAGCCCCGCGACCACCGGGCCCAGCAGGCAGGCGATGGTCAGCGCCGGCGCCCAGGGCAGGAGGCGCGCTCGCGCCCGCCCGCTCACGGCGTGCCGGTGCCGAAGCGGCGCTCCCAGTCCTCCTCGATCCGCTCCATCCAGCTCGGATGCGGCTCGGGCAGGGTCTCGCCCAGCTCTTCGGGCGCCAGCGTCGCCACGCCCAGCTCGATTTCCTCGAAGAGGGCGCGATCCTCCTCGGGCAGGTCCGCCACGTCCAGCACCGTGGGCACGCCGAGATGGGCCGGGTCCTGCTTGCGCGCCTGCGCCTCGGCCGACAGGAGGAAGTTCGCCACCACCATGGCGCCGGCCGTGGCGCTGGCGTTGTAGGGGATCGCGACGAAGCTCGCGTTGCCCAGCGTGCCCCCGTCGAGGACGAAGGTCCGCACGCTCTCGGGCAGCTCGAAATTGGCGATCGCCGCCGAGGCCTCGCCGGGGTTGAACGAGATCGCGATGTCGATCTCCCCGTCCGCCACGAGCTGATGCTGGGCCGGCCCCGACTGCGGATAGGCCTGGCCTTGCCGCCACAGAACGGGCGTCAGCGCCTCCATGTAGGTCCAAAGGGGTGCGGTGACGGCCTCGTAGTCGGCCTCGTCCACGGGGGCGTAGAGCGGCCCGGTGTCCTCCGCGAGCCCCAGGAGCGCCTGCTTGAGGAAGGTCGAGCCCAGGAAGTCGGGCGGCTGCGGGAAGCCGAAGCGCCCCGGGTTCTCCTCGGTCCAGTCCAGCAGGGCGGGGATCGTCGTGGGCGGTTCGTCCACCCGCGCGCTGTCGTAGTAGAACACGACCTGCGCCATGGACCAGGGCGCCTCCAGCCCTTCCACCGGCACGGTGAAGTCCTCGGTCAGGGCCGGGTTCGCCTCGGGGTCCAGCAACGCCCAGTTTGGCAGGTCTTCCGCCCAGGGGCCGAACAGCAGGTCATTCTCTTTCATGGCGGCGAAGTTCTCGCCGTTGAGCCATATGAGGTCGATGGAGCCGTCCTCGTCCTGCCCCGCGCTGCGCTCGCTCAACACGGTGCTGACGGCGGTGGCGGTGTCCGACAGCTTCACGTGCTCGACCTCGACGCCGTACTCCTCGGCCACCCGGTCGCCCGCCCAGGTGATGTAATCGTTAAGCCGCGGATCGCCCCCCCAGGCGTTCCAGTACACGGTCTGCCCCTCCGCGGCCGCGAGCACCGCGTCCCAGTCGGCGGGGTCGACCTGCTGCGCGGCGGCTGGGGCGGCGAGGGCCAGGGCGGCGACGGCCAGGGAACGCGATCTGATCATGTGATGTCCTTCGGTTTGTCGTGCGCGACTTGGCGCGACTTGGCGCGGCGGGGGTGGGGGGAAACCCACCGCCATTGGAACCCTCGCCCCCGCCGGATCGCAAGATCGTACGGGCGTCGACGCGGCCCCCCGCTCCCGCGCCCTCGGCGGCCTGGGCGCCAAGGCCTCAGACCCGGTTGTCGGGCGTATCCCCGCCGAAGAACGCGTCCAGCGCGTCGGCCACCATCATCCCCATCGCCTCGCGCGTCTCCAGCGTGGCCGATCCCAGATGCGGCAGCAGCACCACGTTGTCGAGCCCGCGCAGCGCCTCGGGCACCTCCGGCTCGCGGGCGTACACGTCGAGACCCGCGCCCGCGATGGTGCCGCGCCGCAGCGCCTCCACCAGCGCCGTCTCGTCGATCACGCTGCCCCGCGCGGTATTGACCAGGATGCCCTCGGGGCCCAGCGCCTCCATCAGGTCCAGGTCCACGAGGCCCGACGTCTCCCCCGATCCCGGCACGTGGAGCGACACCACGTCCGAGCGTTCGAACAGGTCGGCCAGCGTCTCCACCCGCGTCCCCGGCGCCTCCGTGTCCGAGCGGTTCCACCACAGGATCTCCATCCCGAAGGCGCGGGCCCGCTCGGCCGTGGCCCGCCCGATCCGGCCCATCCCGACGATCCCCAGGGTCCGCCCCGAAAGCCCGCGCCCCAGCAGGTGGGTGGGGTGCCAGCCCGGCCAGTGCCCGGCGCGCAGCTCGCGCTCGCCCTCGCCCGCGCGCCGCGCGGCCATCAGGATCAGCGTCATCGCCAGCTCGGCGGTGGCGTCGGTCAGCACCCCCGGCGTGTTGACCACCGTCACCCCGGCGGCCCGCGCCGCCTCAAGGTCGATATGATCCACCCCCACGCCGAAATTGCCGACGATGCGCGCCGTGGCCCCCTCGAAGGCGGCCGCGTCGAGCCGGTCGGTGACGGTGCACAGCACCGCGTCGTACTCGGCCATGGCCGTGCGCAGCTCCTCGGCCCCCATCGGCCGGTCGTCGGCGTTCAGGCTCGCCTCGTAATCGCCCGCGAGGCGCGATTCGCACGCCGAGGGCCACTTGCGTGTCAGCAGGATGCGGGGTCTGGCCATTCTCTCTCGGTCCTTCTTGCCGGGTCGCGCGTGGGGCGGGACCTAGCGTGGCCGGCCCCGGCGTCGCGCCTCTCCCGCCACGTTGTCCCCGCCATGTCGCCGTGGCGCGCCGGGGCGCCGCAATCGTGTTGCCCCGGACGCCTCGCGGGGGCCATAAGGGCGCCGAACCGCCGCCGGCTCCCCCGCGAGGCGCGTATGCGCGGCGGCGAAGACATCGACCCAGGACGCCGGAATGCCCTCATGACAGCCAAGATCCTCGACGGCCGCGCCTTCGCGGACACGACCCGCGCCCGGGTCGCCGAGCACGTGACCCGCCTGCGCAACGACCACGGCCTCGTTCCCGGCCTCGCGGTCGTCCTGGTGGGGGAGGACCCGGCGAGCCAGGTCTATGTCCGCTCCAAGGGCCGCAAGACCCGCGAGGCGGGGATGGAGAGCTTCGAGCATCTCCTGCCCGCCGACACGCCCGAAGGCGACCTCCTGGCCCTGGTCGAGCGTCTGAACGCCGACCCGGCCGTCCACGGCATCCTCGTGCAGCTCCCGCTCCCCGACCACGTCGACGCGGCCCGCGTGCTCGACGCGATCTCGCCGGCCAAGGACGTGGACGGCTTCCACGTCCTCAACGTGGGCCGGCTCGGCACGGGGCAGGGGGCGATGGTGCCCTGCACGCCGCTGGGATGCCTGATGCTCCTGCGCGACCACCTGGGCGACATGTCCGGCCTCGACGCGGTGATCCTGGGCCGCTCCAACATCGTCGGCAAGCCCATGGCCCAGCTTCTGCTGGCCGAGAACTGCACCGTGACGATCGCCCATTCGCGCACCCGCGACCTCGACGCCCTTGTCCGACGGGCCGACATCCTGGTGGCCGCGGTGGGCCGCCCCGGCATGGTCCCGGGCGGCTGGGTCAAGCCCGGCGCCACGGTGCTCGATGTCGGGATCAACCGCCTCCCCGCCGAGGAGGAGGGCGGCAAGACCCGCCTCGTGGGCGACGTGGACTTTGCCTCCGCGGCCGAGGTGGCCGGGGCCATCACCCCGGTCCCCGGCGGGGTCGGGCCCATGACCATCGCCTGCCTTCTGGCCAACACGGTGGCGGCCTGCTGCCGGATCAACGGATTGCGACCTCCGGAGGGGCTGACGCCCTAATCGGGGTCGTTAGGGTGGCGATCGAGGGAGGACGATCATGAACGACCTAACGCCCGGCGGAGGGCGCCGCCGCTCCGTCGCGACCACCAAGGGGCGCATGCTCGACGAGGCCGCGCTCATGGAGGTGCGCGCCATCGTCGGGGGCGCACCCGTCCGCGACCGGCTGATCGAGTATCTCCACGGCGTCCAGGACGCCTTCGGCCACGTCTCCGCCCCCCATCTCCACGCGCTCGCCCACGTGTTGCGCATCGGGCAGGCCGAGGTCTACGAGGTCGCCTCCTTCTACGATTTCTTCGACCTGGTGAAGGAGGGCGAGGCGCCCCCGCCCGAGGTCACGATAAAGGTCTGCGACGGCGTCGCCTGCATGATGGCCGGCGCCGAGGCGCTGATCTCGGAGTTGCGCGCGGGCACCGACCCGGCCCGCGTCCGGGTCCTGCGCGCACCCTGCATGGGCGGTTGCGACGTGGCCCCCGCGGCCCGGGTGGGCGACCGCGAGGTGGGCCTCGCGGACGCGGACAAGCTCGCCGCCATGGCCCTCGCGGGCGAGACGGACCTGCGCCTGCCCGCCTACGAAGGGCTCGACGCCTACCGCGCCGCGGGCGGCTACGCCCAGCTCGAGCGGGTCCGCTCCGGCGCGCTCTCCGTGGACGACGTGATCTCCGAGCTGGAGAACTCCTGCCTCAAGGGGCTGGGCGGCGCGGGCTTCGTCACCGGCATTAAGTGGAAGCTGGTCCGCCGCAACCCCGGCCCGCGCCTGATGACCGTCAACGCCGACGAGGGCGAGCCCGGCACCTTCAAGGACCGCTACCACATGGAGCGCACGCCCCACCGCTTCCTCGAAGGCGCCCTGATCGGCGCCCACGTGGTCGAGGCGGAGCGGATCTACGTCTACATGCGCGCCGAGTACCCGGCCGCGATCGAGATCGTGCGCCGCGAGATCGCCGCGCTGGAGGAGGCGGGGATCGCCGCGCCGGGCTTTCTGGAACTGCGCCGCGGCGCGGGCGCCTATATCTGCGGCGAAGAGAGCGCCATGGTCGAATCGCTCGAGGGCAAGCGCGGCCTGCCGCGCCTCAGGCCCCCGGTGATCGGCCAGGTGGGGCTGTTCGGCCGGCCCACGCTCAACAACAACGTCGAGACCCTGCACTGGGTGCCCCGCATCCTTGAGAACGGGATCGAGTGGTTCGAGGGGCTGGGCAAGCCCGACCATCCCGGCCAGCGGTCGTGGTCGGTCTCTGGCCGCGTCGCGCGCCCGGGCCTCGTGGAGGCGCCCGCCGGCTCCACGGTCCGCGAGCTGATCGCGGCCTGCGGCGGCATGGCCGAGGGGCACGAGTTCAAGGCGTTCCTGCCCGGCGGGGCCTCGGGCGGCATGCTGCCCGCCTCCGAGGGCGACACCCCGCTCGATTTCGGCGGGCGGCTCGCCGAACTCGGCGCCTTCGTGGGGTCCCACGCCGTGGTCGTCTTCTCCCAGGCCGACAACATGCGCGACGTCTGCCTCAACCTGATCGATTTCTTCGCCCACGAAAGCTGCGGGCAATGCACGCCGTGCCGCGGGGGCACCGAGAAGATGGCGCAGATCCTGCGCCGCGACCCGATCGACGAGGACACGATCCGCGACCTCGACCAGGTCATGCGCGATGCCTCCATCTGCGGGCTGGGCCAGGCGGCGCCGAACCCGGTCGCCCATCTCCTCACCCATTTCCGCGACGACCTGTGATGCGCCCCCCCGTCTCCTCACCCTTTTCCAAGTACCCATCGACGTCCCAGCACGCGCCGGAGGTTTCCCCATGTCCAAGACCGTGACCATCACCCTCGACGGCACCCTGGTCGAGGTCGAGGAGGGGCAGACCATCTGGCAGGCCGCCAAGGGGCAGGGCACCACGATCCCGCACCTGTGCTGGCGCGACGCGCCCGCCTACCGCGCCGACGGCAACTGCCGCTCCTGCATGGTGGAGGTGGAGGGCGAGCGCGTTCTCGCGGCCTCCTGCGCGCGCCGGGTCGCCGACGGCATGGTGGTGCGCACCGACACCGACCGGGCCCGCAAGTCGCGCGAGATGGTGTTCGAGATGCTGGGCGCCGACATGGGCGCGCCCGATGCCTCCGCCGACGGCGAGGCCCCGTTCTGGACCTGGGCGCGCGACATGGGGATCGAGGACCGCGTGACCGGCGACCGGCTCCCCTCCAAGTTCGGCCCCCACGACACCCCCGAGCACGACGCGACGAACCCCGCCATCGCCGTCAACCTCGACGCCTGCATCGCGTGCAACCTGTGCGTCCGCGCCTGCCGCGAGGTGCAGGTCAACGACGTCATGGGCATGGCCGGGCGCGGCCACCACACGATCCCGGTCTTCGACCAGCACGACCCCATGGGCCACTCCACCTGCGTGACCTGCGGCGAATGCGTCCAGGCCTGCCCCACCGGCGCGCTGATGGAAAAGACCCTCCTCGACACCGCCGCCCGCACCCGCACCGTCCCCGACGAGAAGATCGAGGAGGTCGACAGCGTCTGCCCGTTCTGCGGCGTGGGCTGCCAGACGAAGGTCGCCGTGGCGGACGGACGGATCGTGCGCGTGGACGGCCGCGACGGCCCCGCGAACGAGAACCGCCTCTGCGTCAAGGGCCGCTTCGGCTACGATTACGCCATGAGCGAGCGCCGCCTGACCGTTCCCCTCGTGCGCCGCGACGGGGCCGACAAGCCGCTCGCCCTCCACGACGACCCCATGTCCCAGTTCCGCGAGGCCACCTGGGAGGAGGCGATGGAGCGCGCCGCCGGCGGCCTCACCGGCGTGCGCGACCGCGACGGCGGGCAGGCGATCGCGGGCTTCGGCTCCGCCAAGGGCTCCAACGAGGAGGCGTATCTCTTCCAGAAGCTCATCCGGGCGGGCTTCGGCACCAACAACGTCGATCACTGCACGCGGCTCTGCCACGCCTCCTCGGTCTCCGCACTGCTCGAAGGGGTGGGCTCGGGCGCGGTCTCGGCGCCCTTCATGGATGCCCACAAGGCCGATTGCGTGATCGTCATCGGCGCGCGGCCCACGGTGAACCACCCCGTCGCCGCGACCTACTTCAAGCGCGCGGCGAAGCGCGGCACCAAGCTCGTGGTCTGCGACCCCCGCGGCCAGGACCTGATGACCCACGCCACCCACTCCCTGCAATTCAAGCCGGGAACGGACGTGGCGCTCCTCAACGCCATGCTCCACGTTATCGTGGAGGAGCGGCTCTACGACGAGCAGTACATCCAGGCCAACGTGGCCGAGTTCGACGCCCTGAAGGCCAAGGTCGCCGACTTCCCGCCGGAGGCCATGGCCGACACCGTGGGCATCGACGCGCGCACCATCCGCGAGGTCGCCCGCCTCTACGCCACGTCCCAACGCTCGATGATCTTCTGGGGCATGGGGATCAGCCAGCATGTCCACGGCACCGACAACTCGCGCTGCCTGATCGCGCTGGCGCTGATCACCGGCCATATCGGGCGCCCGGGCACCGGCCTGCACCCGCTCAGGGGCCAGAACAACGTCCAGGGCGCCTCCGACGCGGGCCTCATCCCCATGAGCTACCCCGACTACAAGCGCGTGGACGATTCAGACGTCCGCGCCCGGCTGGAGGACGTCTGGGGCCGCCCGCTGGACATGAACGCCGGCCTCACGGTGGTCGAGGTCGTCCACGCTATCCACGACGGCGACGTCAAGGGCATGTACATCATGGGCGAGAACCCGGCCATGTCCGACCCCGACCAGACCCATGCCCGTGCCGCGCTGGGCAAGCTCGAGCATCTCGTGGTGCAGGACATCTTCTTCACCGAGACGTGCCAGTTCGCCGACGTGATCCTGCCCGCCTCCTCCCATGCCGAGAAGCGCGGCACCTACACCAACACCAACCGCCAGGTGCAGATGGGCCGCCCCGCCATGGCGCTCCCGGGCGAGGCGCGCCAGGACCTCGACATCCTGATCGACCTCGGGGCGCGCTGCGGGCTCGACTGGTCCTACGACGGGCCGGCGGCGGTCTATGCCGAGATGGCCAGCGTCATGCCCTCGCTCGACGGCATCACCTGGGACATGATCGAGGACCGCGACTCGGTCACCTATCCGCTCAAGGGAGAGGCCGAGGAATGGGTGATCTTCACCGACGGCTTCCCCACCGAGGACGGCCGCGGCAAGCTCGTCCCCGCCGACCTGCTCCCTCCCGACGAGGTGCCCGACGCCGACTTCCCCATGGTCCTGACCACGGGGCGGCTGCTGGAGCACTGGCATACCGGCGCCATGACCCGCACGGCCTCCGTCCTCGACCGGCTGGAGCCCGAGGGGATCGCGGCCATGCATCCCCGCCAGATCGAGCGCATGGGCCTGACGCCGGGTCAGGCCGTGACGATCGAGACGCGGCGGGGGGGCATCACCGCCACGCTCCGCGCCGACCGGGAGGTGGCCGACAACATGGTGTTCATCCCGTTCTGCTTCGTGGAATCGGCGGCCAACATGCTCACCAACCCGCAGCTCGACCCCTACGGCAAGATCCCGGAGTTCAAGTTCTGTGCCGCCCGCGTCTTCGGCACCGTGGCGGAGGCCGCCGAATAGGCACTGGCGGAAGCCGAGGAACAGATCCCGGCCGGGGCCGCCGAAAAGGCCCCGGCCGAGCCCGCCCGCCGGGTCACACGAAGAGCGAGATCAGGAGCGGCGCCAGGATCGCCGTCAGGAGCGCGTTGAGCCCCATCCCGATGCCGGAGAACGCCCCGGCGGTGGAGTTGATGCGAAACGCGTGGGCGGTGCCGATCCCGTGGGCGGCCACCCCGACGGCGAAGCCGCGCGCCCGCCAGTCGCGGACCCCGAGCGCATTCAGAAGCGGCGTGGCGATCACCGCGCCCACGATCCCGGTGATGATCACCAGCACTGCCGTCAGGCTCGGCAGGCCCCCGATCTGCTCCGACACGCCCAGCGCCACCGGCGCCGTGGCCGATTTCGGCGCGATCGACAGCAGCGTCTGGCCGCGCACCCCCAGCGCCCAGGCCACCGCCACCGCCGTCCCGATCGCGGTGACCGACCCGGCGAAGAGCGCGGCCAGCATCGGCAGGGCCGTGCGCTTCAGCCGCCCGAGGTTCTCGTGAAGCGGAAAGGCCAGCGCCACCGTCGCCGGGCCCAGCATGAAGTGGACGAACTGCGCCCCCTCGAAATACCGCTGGTAGTCGGTCCCGGTGAGCAGCAGGACCGCGCCGATCAGGATCACCGCGATCAGAACCGGGTTGGCCAGGGGGTGGCCCACCTTGCCCGCCCCCCAGTCGGCCGCGAGATAGGCCACCAGCGTCAGCGTCAGCCACAGGAGCGGCTCCTGCGCCAGATACGTCCACAGATCCACCGCGTCACTCATCGCGAACCCCCGTCGCGTCGTCGTTCATCGCCGACCCGGTCGCGCCATCACTCATCGTCGGCCCCCGTCAGCCGTGCCACCGCGCGGAAGACATAGACGCCCGCCACGATCGAGGCGGCGGTGCTCACCGTCAGCGCCGCCACCAGCGCCGGCCCCTGCCGCCCGAACGTGTCCAGGTGCGCGATCACGCCCACGCCCGCCGGCACGAACAGCAGCGACAGGTGCCGCAGGATCGTCGTCGCGGTCTCCTCCAGCATCGGGCGCAGGGCGGGACGCAGGGTCAGCGCCGCGAACATCGCCGCCAGCCCGATCACCGGGCCGGGCACCGGCAGGCCCAGGCCCCGCGCCGCCACCTCGCCGCCGAGCTGGAACACCAGCAGGATCGCCACCGCCCGGATCATGGCAGGGCCCTCAGGCCGTAATCGTCGAACTTCACCAGCGTCTCCTCGATTTCGTCCGCGCCCAGGATATGCGGGCCACCCGCCTGCATCGACAGGATGTATCCCCGCGCCAGGGTTTCCAGCTCTTCCAGCCGCCACAGCGCCCGGTCAAGCCCGTCGGCGATCACCGTGGCGCCGTGATTGGCCATCAGGCAGGCCGTGCGCCCGGCCATCGCGGCCACGACCGCGTCCGACAGGGCCGCGCTGCCGAAGGTGGCGTAATCCGCCAGCGGCACGTCGTCCCCGCCGAAGGCGGCCACCATGTAATGGCAGGCGGGGATCGGCGTGCGCGCCATGGCGAGTGCGGTGGCATGGGCCGGGTGGGCATGGATCACCGCCTCCGCCCCTTCCCGCGCGACATAGAGAGCCCGGTGCAGGTGCCACTCGCTCGACGGCTTGCACGGCCCCTCCGCCGGCCCGCCCTCCAGCGGCATCCGCGCGATCGTCTCGGGCCTCATCGCGTCGTAGGGGATGCCCGAGGGCGTGATCAGCATCGCCCCCGCCACCCGCACCGACACGTTGCCCGATGTCCCCTGGTTCAGGCCCTTCGCCTCCATGGCCCGGGCGGTCTCGATCATCGCCGCCCGCGTCTCGCGCGTGTCCTCCAGGCTCATGCGAAGGTCCCCCTCAGCCGCTCGCGCAGCTCGGCCTTCTGGATCTTGCCCATGGCGTTGCGCGGCAGCGCGTCCACCACCTCGTAGGCCTTGGGCCGCTTGTAATCCGCGAGCTGCTGCGCCGCGGCCTGGGCCAGCAGGTCCAGGTCCGGCGGCCCTTCGGCCACCACCACCGCAACGACGCCCTCGCCGAAATCGGGGTGGGGCACGCCGATCACCGCCGTCTCCACCACGCCGGGCGCGGCGTCGAGCACCTGCTCCACCTCCTTGGGATAGACGTTGTAGCCGCCCGAGATCACCAGGTCCTTGCCGCGGCCGACGATGGTGACGTAGCCGTCGGTGTCGATCGCCCCGAGGTCCCCGGTCGTGAACCAGCCCTCGGGGCCCAGCTCCTCGGCCGTCTTGTCGGGCATCCGCCAGTAGCCGGGGAACACGTTGGGCCCGCGCACCTCGATCATGCCGATCTCGCCCGCGGGCAGCGCCCCGTCCTCGCCCGTCACCCGGACCTCGGTGCCGGGCAGGGGCAGGCCCACGGTCCCCGCCCGCCGCTCGCCCCCGTAGGGGTTGGAAGTGTTCATCCCCGTCTCCGTCATCCCGTAGCGTTCCAGGATGCGGTGGCCGGTGCGGGCCTCGAACCGCGCATGGGTCTCCGCCAGGAGCGGCGCCGAGCCCGACACGAACAGGCGCATGTGCCCCGCCGCGCCGCGGTCGAACCCCTCCTCGGCCAGCAGCCGGGTATAGAAGGTCGGCACCCCCATCATCGTCGTCGCCCCCGGCAGCGCCGCGACCACGCCCCTGGCGTCGAACTTGGGCATCCAGATCATCGACGCCCCCGCCAGAAGCGTCGTGTCCACCGCCACGAACAGCCCGTGCGCGTGGAAGATCGGCAGCGCGTGGAGCAGCACGTCGTCGCCCGTCACCTCCCAGGTCTCCACCAGCGCGCGGGCGTTCGACAGCAGGTTGCCATGGGTCAGCATCGCCCCCTTGGACCGCCCCGTGGTCCCGGAGGTATAGAGGAACGCGGCCAGATCGTCCGTCCCCCGGTCCACCGGCTCCAGCGTGCCCCCCGTTTCCGCCGTCGCCCGGGTGAAGCTGCCCTCGCCGGTGCTCGACAGGGTCAGCACGGGCACCTCCAGCGCGCCGTCCCGCGCGGGGTCGCGCACCACCAGCGCCGGCTCCGCGTCGCCCACGAAGTAGGCCACCTCCGGGTCGGTATAGGCGGGGTTCAGCGGCACGAAGATCACCCCCCGCGCGAGGCAGGCGGCATAGATCGCCAGCGCCGCCACCGACTTCTCCACCTGCACCACCAGCCGGTCGCCGGGGACGAGCCCGCGCACGTCCAGCACCCCCGCCGCGCGGCCCGCGAGGTCCAGGAACCCGGCGTAGGACAGCGCGCCGCCGTCCGCGTCCCGGATCAGGGGCCGGTCGCTGCCCGCATGGGGGGCGAGCAATGCGTCGTGGAGCGGATTTGCCATCTCTGTGCCCAATTCTTGTGCGTCACTGGGGGCGCAGGCTAGCGTGTCCGGTCCGGCAAGGCGAGGCGGGTTGCTGCCCCGGCGCGCGCCTGCCTTGATGCCCCGATGCAGGACGCCGCCCCGATCACCGCCGCCGACCAGCCCCGCAGCCGGGGCGAGGTCCGCGTGGCCGTCTCCCCGCGCGGGCTTTCGGGCCTGCGCCAGTCGGGGGCGATGAAGGCGCTCTTTCCCCGCCGCGGCGCGGAGGAGGCGGTGCTCGTCAACACCTCGGGCGGCGTCACCGGCGGCGACCGCCTGCGCGTCTCGGCCAGCGTCGCGGCCGGCGCCCACCTCACCCTGACCACCCAGGCCTGCGAGCGCGCCTATGCCGCGCGCGGCGACGCGCCGGGCCGGATCGACACCCGACTCGACGTGGCAGGCACCCTCCACTGGCTCCCGCAGGAGACGATCCTGTTCGACCGCTGCCGCCTGTCGCGCCGCCTGTCGGTCGATCTCGCCCCCGGCGCGCGGTTCCTCATGTGCGAGGCGCTCCTCTTCGGCCGGCTGGCGCGGGGCGAGGTCTTGCGCGACGCCGCCTTCCGCGACCGCATCGCGATCCGCCGCGCCGGGCGCCCGGTCTACGCCGACGGCACCGACCTCGCGGGCGACGTGGCCGCCACCCTCGACCGGCCGGGCGTCGCGGCGGGCGCCCGCGCCATGGCCAGCGTCGTGCTGGCCGCCGAGGGTGCCGAGGGGCATCTCGGGGCGGTGCGCTCCATGCTCCCGGACACCGCCGGGGCGTCGTGCCCCGCGCCCGATCTTCTCGTGCTGCGCGCGCTCGCTCCCGACGGGTTCGACCTGCGCGCGGCCCTCGTTCCCGTGCTCGAGCGGCTTTCGGGCCGTCCGATTCCGTCCGTCTGGAGGATATGACCCGATGCAGCTCACCCCGCGAGAGAAGGACAAGCTCATGGTCGCCATGGCCGCCGAGGTGGCGCGCAGGCGGCTGGCGCGCGGCGTCCGCCTCAACCACCCCGAGGCGATCGCCCTCATCACCGACGCGGTGGTGGAGGGCGCCCGCGACGGCCGCTCCGTGGCCGACATGATGGAGGCCGGCGCCGAGGTCGTCACCCGCGAGCAATGCATGGAAGGGATCCCCGAGATGATCCCCGACGTGCAGGTCGAGGCCACGTTTCCCGACGGCACCAAGCTCGTCACCGTCCACAACCCCATCAGGTAGGAGATCCCTATGCGTCCCGTCCTTGCCCTTCTGGCCACCGCCGCTCCCGCGCTCGCCCATACCGGCCCGCACCTCCACCCCCACGACGGCGGCTCGTGGCTCGGGGTCGCCGCCGGGGCGGGCATCGTCGCCCTGGCCTTGGCGGCGTGGCTGCGCCGATGATCCCCGGCGAGCTGTTCCCCGCCGCGGGCGACATCACCCTCAACGCGGACCGCGAGGCGGTGACGGTGATGGTCGCCAATACCGGCGACCGCCCCGTGCAGGTCGGCAGCCACTACCACTTCGCCGAGGCGAACCCGGCGCTGGAATTCGACCGCGCCGCCGCGCGTGGCCGCCGTCTCGACGTGGCCGCCGGTTCGGCCATGCGATTCGAGCCGGGCCAGAGGCGCGAGGTGCGCCTCGTTCCCTTCGCCGGCGCGCGCCGAGTCGTCGGCTTCCGGGGGGAGGTCATGGGCGAGCTTTAGCGCGGCCCCTTTCTTTCTGCTCTGCAGCACTTATTTTCTGCAGGTGCAAACAAAGCGAGGGACCTCTAAATGTCCGGCAACGGTTACATCGACAACATGTTCGGAACGGCTCGGATGATGGCGGAGGCGCAATCCGTCGTCGCCTACCGCATGCTGGGCATGGCGGGGTTCTGGCCCGTCGCGCCGTCCGAGACGATGCGGATGACGATGGAGAAGGCCCCCGCCTTCGCCGCCGCGCAGATGGCCGCATGGCAGGCCGTCATCTCGGGCGCCTCGCCCGACCGGATCATGGCCGCCTGGCTCAAGCCGATCGGCAAGGAGACGAGCGCCAACCAGAAGCGTCTTTCGCGGCGCCGCTAGGCGCAGGCGCCCAAATTTTCGGCGCTCGCCGTGTTTCGCGGCGGCGCGCCCTCCCACGGCCTTGCCATGCCCGGAAGGCCCCCCTGGGATGGCTCCGACCGACCGGAGGCCGCCATGCCCACCACGATCTCGCGCCGCGACCACGCCGACATGTTCGGCCCCACCACGGGTGACCGGCTGCGCCTTGCCGACACGGGCCTCGTCATCGAGGTGGAGCGCGACCTGACGGGCCCCTACGGGGAGGAGGTCAAGTTCGGCGGCGGCAAGGTCATCCGCGACGGCATGGGCCAGTCCCAGGCGACGCGGGCCGAGGGCGCGGTGGACACGGTGATCACCAACGCCCTGATCGTCGACCACACCGGCATCGTGAAGGCCGATGTGGGGCTCAAGGGCGGCCGGATCGAGCGGATCGGCAAGGCCGGCAACCCCGACACCCAGCCCGGCGTGGACATCGTCGTGGGCCCCGGCACCGAGGTCATCGCGGGCGAGGGCAAGATCCTGACCGCCGGCGGCTTCGACAGCCACATCCACTTCGTCTGCCCCCAGCAGGTCGAGGACGCGCTCCACTCGGGCATCACCACCATGCTGGGCGGCGGCACCGGCCCCGCCACGGGCACCATGGCCACGACCTGCACGCCCGGCCCGTGGCATATCGGCCGGATGCTCCAGGCGGTGGACGGGCTGCCCATGAATATCGGGCTCGCGGGCAAGGGCAACGCCTCGCGCCCCGACGCCCTGGTGGAGATGGTCGAGGCCGGCGCCTGCGCGCTCAAGCTCCACGAGGACTGGGGCACCACCCCCGCGGCCATCGACTGCTGCCTGCGCGTCGCCGACGAGCACGACGTGCAGGTGATGATCCACACCGACACCCTGAACGAGAGCGGATTCGTCGAGGACACGGTCGCCGCCATCGCGGGCCGCACCATCCACGCCTTCCACACCGAAGGGGCAGGGGGTGGCCACGCCCCGGATATCATCAGGATCTGCGGCGACGCGAATGTCCTGCCCGCCTCCACGAACCCCACGCGCCCCTTCACCGCCAACACGCTCGAGGAACATCTCGACATGCTGATGGTCTGCCATCACCTGTCGAAGTCCATCCCCGAGGACATCGCCTTCGCCGAGAGCCGCATCCGGCGCGAGACCATCGCCGCCGAGGATATCCTCCACGACATCGGCGCCTTCTCCATCATCGCGTCGGACAGCCAGGCCATGGGCCGGGTGGGCGAGGTGATCATCCGCACCTGGCAGACGGCGGACAAGATGCGCGCCCAGCGCGGCCGCCTGGCGCAGGAGACGGGCGACAACGACAACCTTCGCGTGCGCCGCTACATCGCGAAATACACTATCAACCCCGCCATCGCCCACGGCCTCTCCCACGAGATCGGATCGGTGGAGCCCGGCAAGCGCGCCGACCTCGTCCTGTGGGACCCGGCCTTCTTCGGGGTGAAGCCCGCGCTGGTCCTGCTCGGCGGCTCCATCGCCATGGCGCAGATGGGCGATCCCAACGCCTCCATCCCCACGCCCCAGCCCGTCTATTCGCGGCCCATGTTCGGCGCCATGGGCCGCGCGGTGGAGCGGTCAGCCGTCACGTTCGTCAGCCAGGCGGCCGAGGCGGCCGGCCTGCGCGCCTCGCTGGGCCTCGCGAAGGACGTGGCCGCCGTGCGCCGCACCCGCGCCATCTCCAAGCGCGACATGGTCCTGAACGACGCGCTTCCGGCGATGGAGGTGGACCCCGAGACCTACGAGGTCCGCGCCGACGGCGAGCTGCTGACCTGCGCGCCGGCCGAGGTGCTGCCCATGGCGCAGCGCTATTTTCTGTTCTGAGGAGGGTTGAGCCACATGCAACGCGGACCTGTCGAGGTATCTGTGGTGCGCCGCGCCGCGGCATCATACCTCCAGTGCCAAGGGAGACACCCGGAACCGACGAGGTTATCCAATGGCATCGACGACTTTCTTCACCCGTACCGAAACCGCCGGCACCGGCCGCCGCATCCTGAAGGCCGTGGCCGAGGCGATGACGCGCTACATGGAGCGCCAGAGCCGCGCCGACCAGATCCAGCGCCTTCAGAACAAGAGCGACGCGGAACTTGCGCAGATGGGCCTGCGCCGCGCCGATATCGTGCGTCACGTCTTCCGCGACCGCTTCTACGTGTAAGCGTCCCGGCGCGGGGGATGCCATGAGCCTTCCCCGCGCCGCGCAGGTGGTCCGGGCCGACGCGCCCGCCGACCATGTCACGCTCGATTACGCGGGCCGCTTCCTGCGCCGCCGCCGCCTGACCACCGACAGCGGTCTTTCTCTCCTCGTGGACCTGCCGCGCACCGTCTCGCTCGATCCGGGCGACGGCTTGCGGCTCGACGACGGCACGGTGGTCGCCGTCCGCGCCGCCGACGAGGACCTACTGGAGGTGCGCGGCGACCTCGTCCGCGCCGCTTGGCATATCGGCAACCGCCACGCGCCCTGCCAGGTCGCGCCCGACCGCCTGCTGATCCAGGCCGACCCGATCATGGCCGACATGCTGGGCCGCCTCGGCCTCGACGTGGCCCCGGTCCGCGCCCCCTTCGCGCCGGAACGCGGCGCCTATGGCCACGGCCGCACCCATGGCCACGATCATTCCCACGATCACGATCACGATCACAGCCACGACCACGAGCACGACCATGCCCATGGATGAGGCCGTCCTGACGCTCCAGACATGGCTCTCGCCGGGCTACCCGGTGGGGGCCTTCGCCTATTCCCACGGGCTGGAACGCGCGGTGGCGGAGGGCCGCGTCCGCGACGCCGCCACGCTCGAGGACTGGTTGCGCGACGTGCTGGACCACGGCGCCGGCCGCTCCGACGCGGTCCTCTTCCACGCGGCCCTCGCGGGCGATCCGGAGGCCGACGCGACGGCGCGCGCCTTCGCCGGATCGGCCCCCCGCCTGCGCGAGACGCTGGACCAGGGCGCGGCCTTCGCCCGCGTCACCGGCGCCGTCGCGGGCGCGCCGGCCCCGCCCGAGGCCTACCCGGTCGCGGTGGGCCGCGCCGCCCGCTCCCTCGACATCCCCGCGCCGCTCGCCTGCGCGATGTATCTCCAGGCCTTCGCGGCCAACCTCGTCTCCGCCGCCCAGCGCCTCGCCCCCGTGGGCCAGACAGCGGCCATGTCCGTCCTGTCGCGCCTCGCACCGCTTTGCCACGCGGTGGCCCGGGACACGCAAGGCACGGACCTCGACGATCTTGCGGGTTCGGCCTTCCTGTCCGACATCTGCGCCATGCGGCACGAGACCTCCCCAGCCAAGGTATTCCGGACATGAGCGCGAACGGCCCCCTCAGGATCGGCATCGGCGGCCCCGTCGGTGCGGGCAAGACCACGCTCACGGCCGCGCTGGCGCGGCTGTGGCACCCCGCCCGCTCCATCGGCGTCATCACCAACGACATCTATACCCGCGAGGACGCCGAGGCCCTGATGCGGATGCAGGTCCTGCCCGACGACCGCGTCATGGGCGTCGAGACGGGGGGCTGCCCCCACACCGCGATCCGCGAGGACGCATCGATCAACCTCGCCGCCGTGGATGAGATGCGCGCCCGCCACCCGGATCTCGACGCGGTGCTGATCGAATCGGGCGGCGATAACCTGTCGGCCACGTTCAGCCCCGAGCTGGCCGACGTGACCGTCTACGTGATCGACGTCGCCGCGGGGGAGGAGATCCCGAGAAAGGGCGGCCCGGCCATCACCCGTTCGGACGTGCTGGTCATCAACAAGACCGACCTCGCCCCCCATGTGGGCGCCTCGCTCGAGGTCATGGCCCGCGACGCGGGCCGGATGCGGGGCGACCTGCCCGTGGTCTTCGCCAACCTGCGGCGCGGCGAGGGCGCGGAGGAGGTCGCCCGCCACCTGGAGCATCTCGGCGGCCTCTGACCCGGGGCGCGACATCCGCCCCCTCCGGGAACATGCGCGTCCACCCCCTCCGGGCCGCCTCCACGGGGGCATCGACATCCCCGCCCCGATGGCCGATCCTGCCCGTCCGAACGAGGGGGAGGGGAGAGATGCCCGATACCGGACAGGCTGCCACCGCCCATGCCCGCAATCCGGGGCTGGCGCTCGACATGTCCATGCTCGCCGGCCCGCCCCCCGACCGCGCCGCCACCGAGCGTCGCGCCGCCGCGCTGGGCGCCCGGCGATCGCTCAAGGGCGCCCACCAGGCCGCCTGGCTCGTCAACGCCGTCCGCCTCATCGACCTCACGACCCTCGCGGGCGACGACACCGCCGCGCGCGTCCGGCGCCTCTGCGCCAAGGCCCGCCGCCCGCTGGCGCCCCACATCCTCGACGGGCTGGGGATCGCCGACATGGGGCTCACGGTGGGGGCCGTCTGCGTCTACCCCACCATGGTCCCCCACGCCGTCGCCGCGCTGGAGGGGTCCGGCATCCCCGTCGCCTCCGTGGCCACGGGATTTCCGGCCGGTCTCATGCCGCTCGACCTGCGCCTGCGGGAGGTCGAGTGGGCCGTGGGGCAGGGCGCGGCCGAGATCGACATCGTGGTCACCCGCGAGCACGTCCTGCGCGCCGACTGGGCCGCCCTACACGCCGAGATTGCGGCCATGCGCGCCGCCGCCGGGCCCGCCCATCTCAAGGCGATCCTGGCCACGGGCGAGCTGGGGTCCCTGGGCAACGTGCGCGCCGCCTCCATGGTGGCGATGCAGGCGGGCGCCGACTTCATCAAGACCTCCACGGGCAAGGAGGGGGTCAACGCCACGCTGCCCGTCTCGCTGACCATGGTGCGCGCCTTGCGCGACTACGGGGCGGCCACCGGCCACCGGGTGGGCTTCAAGCCCGCGGGCGGCATCAAGTCGGCCAGGGAGGCGCTGCTGTGGCAGGTCCTGATGAAGGACGAGCTGGGCCGCGACTGGCTAGAGCCCGGTCTCTTCCGCTTCGGCGCCTCGTCCATGCTGGGCGACATCGAGCGTCAGCTCGACCACCACGTCACCGGGCGCTACGCCGCGTCCCACCGCCACGCCATGTCGTGAGGACCAGATGGGTATCCGGGAGATCCTGAGCACCATGGAATACGGCCCCGCGCCGGAGGATGCGGGCGCGGCCCGCGACTGGCTCGCGTCGCGCGGGGCGGGCTTCGGCCACTTCATCGACGGTGCCTTCACCGATCCGGGCGAGACCTTCGAGGTCCGCGACCCCGCCCGCGACGAGGTCCTGGCCCATGTCACCCAAGGGTCGGCCGGGGACGTGGACGCCGCGGTCGCCGCCGCCCGCGCCGCCCAGCCCGGCTGGGCGGGCCTCTCGGGCCACGAGCGCGCGCGCCACCTCTATGCCCTCGCGCGCCACGTCCAGCAGCACGCGCGCTCCCTCGCGGTGCTCGAGACGCTCGACACCGGCAAGCCGATCCGCGAATCCCGCGACGTGGACGTGCCGCTGGTGGCGCGCCACCTCTACCACCATGCGGGCTGGGCCGAGCTGGCGGAGGGCGAGTTTCCCGGCCGCGTCCCCTGGGGCGTCTGCGGCCAGGTGATCCCGTGGAACTTCCCCCTCCTGATGCTCGCGTGGAAGGTCGCTCCCGCGCTGGCGGCGGGCAACGCGGTCGTTCTGAAGCCGGCCGAATACACCCCCCTGACCGCGCTGGCCTTCGCCGAAATCTGCGCCGAGGTGGGCCTGCCGCCGGGCGTCGTGAACGTCGTCACCGGCGACGGGGCCACCGGCGCGGCCCTCGTCTCCCACCGGGGCGTCGACAAGGTCGCCTTCACCGGCTCGACCGAGGTGGGCCGCGAGATCCGCCGCGCCACCGCCGGGACGGGCAAGGGCCTGTCGCTGGAGCTGGGGGGCAAGTCGCCCTTCGTCGTGTTCGACGACGCCGACCTCGACGCGGCGGTGGAGGGCGTCGTGGACGCGGTCTGGTTCAACCAGGGCCAGGTCTGCTGCGCGGGCGCGCGCGTCCTCGTGGCCGAGAGCGTCGACGACGCCTTCCTCTCCCGCCTCCGGGCCCGCATGGCGCGCCTCATCGTCGGCGACCCGCTCGACAAGAACACCGACATGGGCGCCATCGTCCACCCCGTCCAGCTCGACCGCATCCGCTCCCTCGTGGAGCAAGGCCGGGCGGAGGGCGCCCGGATCGAGATGGGCGACGCTCCCCCGGGCTGCTTCCACCCTCCCGCAATCGTCACCGACGCGGCCCCCGCCAGCGTTCTCGCCACCGAGGAGATTTTCGGCCCCGTGGTCACGGTCACCTCGTTCCGCACCACGGCCGAGGCGCTGTCGCTGGCCAACAACACCCGCTACGGGCTCGCCGCCTCGGTCTGGTCGGGCAGCCTCGCGCGGGCCCTCGACGCGGCGGGCGGCATCCGCGCGGGCGTGGTCTGGGTCAACTGCACCAACCTCTTCGACGCCGCCGCCCCCTTCGGCGGCATGCGCGAGAGCGGCTTCGGCCGCGAGGGGGGCCGCACCGGCATGGCCGCCTACCTGCGCGAGCCGGCCCGCCACGGCCCCGCGCCCGATCTCCCCACCGCCCGCCCCGCGGCGCAGGGGGCGGGCATAGACCGCACCGCCAAGCTCCATATCGGCGGCAAGCAGGCGCGCCCCGATACGGGCAAGGTCCATGCCGTCGCGGGGGGCCTCGCGCCTGCGGGCGGGCGCAAGGACATCCGGAACGCGGTGGAGGCCGCGGCCAAGGCCACCGCCTGGAGCGGGACCACCGGCCACGCCCGCGCCCAGGTCCTTTACTACCTGGCCGAGAACCTCTCCGCCCGGCAGGCGGAGTTCGCCGCCCGCCTCGCGGGCGAGGGACGCGCCGACGCGGAGCGGGAGGTCGCCGCCGCGATCCGCCGGATCTTCTTCTACGCCGCCTGGGCCGACAAGCTCGACGGGGCGGCGCGCACCACCGCCCGCGACATCACCACCGTCGAGCTGCGCGAGCCCATGGGTGTCATGGGCCTCGTCTGCCCCGACGACCGCCCGCTCCTCGGGCTGGTCTCGCTTCTCCTTCCCGCGCTCGCCATGGGCAACCGCGCCGTTGCGGTCCCCTCCCGGTCGGCACCGCTCGCCGCGATCGACTTCGCCCAGGTCATGGACACCTCCGACATCCCCGCCGGCGTGGTCAGCCTCGTGACCGGCCCGCACGACGAGCTCGCCGCGACCCTCGCCCGCCACGACGGGGTGGATGCCATGTGGTATGTCGGCGCGCGGGCCGCGATGGTGGAGGCCGAGAGCGCGGGCAACCTCAAGCCCACCTGGACCGAGGCCGAGGGCGCGCGCGACTGGCTCTCGCCGGAGGGGCAGGGCCGCGCCTTCCTCGAGCGGGCCACCCAGGTCAAGACGGTCTGGCTCCCCCACGGCGACTGACGCCCCGGCGTCAGCGCCGCCGCGCCATCAGGACGGGGACGAACAGGGTCAGGAACAGGATGCGGGTGACGTGGTGGACGGCGATGAAGCCCGGGTCGTAGCCCAGCGCCAGCCCGATCGCCGTCATCGCCTCCACGCCCCCGGGCGCGAAGGCGATCCAGGTCGCGCCCGCGTCCAGCCCCGAGATCCAGGCCGCCGCCATGGCGAAGGCGAGCGACACCGCGATGGCATTGCCCAGCAGAAAGAAGGTCGCCCGCCCGTAGCGCGCCAGGTCGCGTGGGCGCAGCCCCGTCAGCCGCGTGCCCAGGCCGATCCCGGCGAGCGCGAAGCCCGTGAACACCGCCGCGGCGGGCGGCCGCCCGTGGGACAGGTCCAGCCCGTGCGCCGCCCCCGACAGCGCCATCGCCAGCAGCAGCGTCGCCGCCGGCAGCCCGTGGCGCGCCCCCCACAGACCCAGTGGATAGGCCACCGCCACCAGCACGCCCAGCATCGCCCAGGGCATCGGCGCGGGTATCTGCGGCGTCACCGGGGTCGAGATCAGCAACGCCAGCGGCGGCGTCACCGTCACCAGCACGAAGATCCGCATCACCTGCAACACCAGGACCGGCGTGGCGTCGCCCCGTCCGTCGAGCGCCAGCGCAATGGCGGTGGAGATGCCCCCCGGGCTCGCCGACAGCAGCGCCGTCTCCCGGTCGAGCCCGATCCTGCGCGACAGGATCGCCGCGCCCGACATCACCGTGACCACCTGCGCCACGACGAGCAGCACCAGGCTCGGCCCCCAGCGCACCAGGTCGCCCAGGAAGCCGGGGTTGATGCCCGCGCCCAGCGTTACCCCGATTACGGCGAAGCCCGCGTTCCTGAGCCAGGCGGGCAGGTCGAGCCTCAGGCCCGCCGCCGCAGCCGCCCCCGTGGCCAGCGCCGCGCCGATCAGCGGCCCCGCGGGGATCGACAGCGCGGCGGCGACGCCCGCGCCGCCAAGCCCGATGGCCAGCGCCGAGAGAAGGGGAAGGATGCGGTCCATGGGGCGGGGGGTGGCCCGCACGCCCGCCGCCGTCAAGACGGGCGTTGATCTGCGCGCAGCCCGCCTAGGTCACGGGGACACCGACGAGCGGAGACCCCCATGACCGACACCCCCTGGTGGCAGAGCGCCACCGGCTACCAGATCTGGCCGCGCAGCTTCTGCGACACGACCGGCGACGGGATCGGCGACATCCCCGGCATCATCTCCAGGCTGCCGCATCTCGCGGATCTCGGCATCGGCTTCGTCTGGCTTTCGCCCGTCTATGCCTCGCCCCAGCGCGACATGGGCTACGACATCTCCGACTACTGCGACATCGCGCCCGAATACGGCACCCTGGCCGACATGGACCGCCTGATCTCTGAGGCGCGCGAGCGCGGCATCCGCATCGTCATGGACCTGGTGGTCAACCACACCTCCGACGCCCACGCCTGGTTCCGCGCCGCGAAGGCCTCGCGCGAGGCGCCCGAGCACGATTTCTACGTCTGGCGCGATCCGGGCCCCGACGGCGGCCCGCCCACCGATCTCCAGGCCTGCTTCGGCGGCCCCGCCTGGACCTGGGCGGAGGAGGTCGGGCAATACTACCTGGGCTACTTCTCCCCCCACCAGCCCGACCTGAACTGGCAGAACCCGGCCCTGCGCCGGGCCATCCACGACATGATGACCTGGTGGTACGACCGGGGCATCGCGGGCTTTCGCATGGACGTGATCAGCCTCATCGGCAAGGACGTGGACGCCGGCGTCTTCGAGGAGGGGCCAGACCTCCACCGCTTCCTGTCCGAGATGCACGAGGCGACGGCCGCGGGCCGCGACGTGCTGACCATCGGCGAGAGCTGGTCCGTGAGCCGCGAGACGGCGCCGCTCTACTGCGGGCGCGGGCGGCGCGAGCTCGACATGGTGTTCCAGTTCAACCACATCACCCGCCAGTGGCACCCCGAGCACGGCAAGTGGCGCCCGCGCCCCTTCGACCTCGTGGCCTTCAAGGAGGAGCTCTTCGGCTGGCAGGAGGCGCTGGCCGACGACGGCTGGAACTCCCTGTTCCTGACCAACCACGACCTGCCCCGGCAGGTGTCGAAATACGGCGACGACGGGCAATGGCGGGTGCGCTCGGCCAAGTGCCTGGCCACCGTGATCCACCTGATGAAGGGCACCCCCTTCGTCTATCAGGGCGAGGAGATCGGGATGACCAATATCCGCTTCGAGCGGATGGACCAGTTCCGCGACCTGGAGACCTTCGGCCACCACCGCGCGCAGACCGCCGCCGGCGTCGCGGAGGCGGAGTTCGTCGCCGGCGCCAACGTCAACGGGCGCGACAATTCCCGCACGCCCGTCCAGTGGGGCCCGGGGCCGAA
This sequence comes from uncultured Paracoccaceae bacterium, assembly GCA_947500825.1. Classification (GTDB taxonomy): domain Bacteria; phylum Pseudomonadota; class Alphaproteobacteria; order Rhodobacterales; family Rhodobacteraceae; genus Palleronia. The sequence continues at coordinate 75,408 of CANMTR010000012.1, forward strand.
CGCCGGGTTCACCACCGGCACGCCCTGGATCGAGGTCAACGCGAATCACGACCTCGTCAACGTCGAGACCGACCGCGCCCGCCCTGACGGGATCGTCGCCCATTACCGCCGCCTGATCGCCCTGCGGCGGGACCGCGAGATCGTCCGCCACGGCCGGTTCGAGGGCGCGCTGCGCGACCATCCGTCCGTCGTGGCGTATGCCCGGCACCTGCAGGGTGAAAGGCTGGCGGTCGCGGGCAACCTGTCCGGCGAATGGGTGACGCTCGACATACCCGCGTCCGTCGCGGTTTCGGGGGCGTGCCTTTCGCACAACGCCGGCCCCCGCACCGAGCTCTCGGGGCGCGTCACCCTCGCCCCGTGGGAGGCCGTCGCGGTGCTGGGTCGCGCCTGACGCGCCCTCCGGGCGGCTCTGCCACCTTGTGCCCGGCGGGGCTTTCGCGCCATGAAGGGCCATGCCCCGCGACGAGTCCCCCCGCGCCTTCCTCGGCGTCGAGCGTTCCCTGACGGGGCGCGCCTGGATCGGCCCCAGCCCCGAGCTGGAGCGCCTCTGCGAGGCCATGGTGCAGGAGACGGGCCTGCCCGACGCGGTCGCCCACATCCTGTGCCGCGCGGGCGTTTCTCCCGAGGAATCCGAGGCTTACCTCAATCCCGCGATCCGCGACCTGCTGCCCGACCCCCTGACGCTCAAGGACATGGGGGCCGCCGCCGAGCGGCTGATCCACGCCCTCGACGGGGGCGAGCGGATCGCGATCTTCGGCGATTACGACGTCGACGGCGGCGCCTCCTCGGCGCTCCTCGTCACCTGGCTGCGCGCCATGGGCCGCCCCGCCACCCTCTACATCCCCGACCGGATGACGGAAGGGTACGGGCCGAACGTCCCGGCGATGGAGAGCCTCGCTGCCGACCACGACCTCATCGTCTGCGTCGATTGCGGAACGCTCGCCTTCGAACCCGTCGCCGCCGCCCGCACCGCCGACGTGATCATCCTGGACCACCACCTCGGCGCCGAGACACTCCCCGATGCCGTCGCGGTCGTGAACCCCAACCGCCAGGATGAGCCCGGCGATCTGGGCCATCTCTGCGCGGCGGCGGTGGTGTTCCTGATGCTGGTTGAGGTCAATCGCCGCCTGCGCGGGCGCGGCGAAAAGGGCCCCGATCTCATGGGCTTGCTGGATCTCGTCGCGCTGGCGACGGTGGCCGACGTGGCGCCGCTGACGGGCGTCAACCGCGCCCTCGTGCGCCGTGGCCTCGACGTGATGCGTGCCCGCGGCCGGCCCGGCCTCGCCGCGCTGGCCGACGTCTCGCGCCTCTCCACGCCGCCCTCGGCCTACCACCTGGGATACGTGCTCGGTCCCCGGATCAACGCGGGCGGCCGCATCGGTCGGGCCGACATGGGCGCCCGCCTCTTGGCCACCGACTCCCCCCGCGAGGCCGCTGATCTGGCCGAGAAGCTCGACGCCGTGAACACCGAGCGCCGCGAGGTCGAGGCCGCGGTGCGCGAAGAGGCGCTGGCCCAGGCCGAGGCGCGCGGCCTCGACGGCCCCCTCGTCTGGGCCGCCGGAGAGGGCTGGCATGCGGGCGTCGTCGGCATCGTCGCCGCCCGCCTGAAGGAGGCGACGGGCCGCCCCGCCATCGTCATCGGCATCGAGAACGGCGTCGGCAAGGGCTCCGGCCGCTCGATCTCGGGCGTGGACCTCGGCGCCGCCGTCCAGCGCATCGCGCGCGAGGGCCTTCTGGAGAAGGGCGGCGGGCATCGCATGGCCGCGGGCCTCACGGTCGCGGCGGACCGGATCGAGCCCGCCATGGCGCGCCTGTCCGATCTTCTGGCGCGGCAGGGCGCGGGGGCGGGCGAGGCGCGCGACCTCTCCCTGTCGGGCCTCCTGATGCCCTCGGCCGCGACGCCCGACCTGATCGAGCGGCTGGAACTCGCCGGCCCCTACGGGATGGGCGCGCCCGCGCCGCGCTTCGCCTTCGCCTCGTGCCGCATCATCCATGCCAAGCGGGTGGGGGCGTCGCATTTGAAGGTGGCGGTCACCGACGGCACGGGCCCGCGACTCGACGCCATCGCGTTCGGCGCCTTCGACGGACCGCTGGGCGAGGCGCTGGAGGGGCACAACGGCGCGCGTTTCCACCTCGCGGGCCGGCTGGAGCTGAACCATTGGCAGGGCCGCGCGCGCGTGCAGCTTCGGCTGGAGGATGCCGCGCCGGACCCCGACGCGGCCCCCTGAAGGTCAGGCCACGCGGGCATCCTCGCGAGGCCCGTCCTCGTCGGGGTCGTCATCTTCCTCGTCATCGGCGTCGCGCTGTCCGCGCAGCTCGTCGTACTTCGCCGACAGGGCGCTTTCGAGGTCCGCGTTCAGCGCCCGCGCGCGTTCCATGTAGGGCTCGTTCTTTGAGATCGGGACGCCGGGCTTCCACAACTCCGCCAGCTCTCGCAGGGCCGACCGGTCCACCTTGAAGAAGGCCCGTTCCAGCTCCGAGGCCTCGAACTCCGTCAGGCCGATATTCTCCAGCACGTAGCGGCCCGCGCGCAGGGAGGAGTCGAACACCTCGCGCACGATGTCGTCCGCGCCCGCGCGGTAGAGCGCATAGACGTGGTTGCGGTCGTAGGCCCGCGCGATGATGTGGATGTCGGGCCGTGCCTTGCGGGCGTAGCGCACCAGGCTCAGCACGTTCTTGGGCTCGTCCATGGTGCAGACCAGAACCTTCGCGGTGTCGAGCCCGGCGGCGTGCAGCAGCTCGGGCCGCGTGGGGTCGCCGAAGAAGCCCTTGAAGCCGAACTTGCGCATGAGCTGGATCGTGTCGAGGTCGTGGTCGAGAACGGTCGTCTCGAAGCCCGCGAGCTGTAGCATCCGGTTCACGACCTGGCCGAACCGGCCTATCCCGGCGATGATGATGGGCGACTGCTTGTCGATTTCGTCGGCCTGGGGCTGGGGCGTTTCGCGCCCCTCGCTCAGCTTCTTGTTGATCTGCTCCCAGGCGATGAAGAAGAGCGGCGTCAGCAGCATCGACATCGCCACCACCAGCAGGACCGTCTCGCTCAGTTCCTGCGTGATCACGCCGGTCTGGAGCGAGAACGAGGTGAGCACGAAGCCGAACTCCCCCGCCTGGGCCAGACCCAGGGTGAACAGCCAGCGGTTACGCCGCCCCAGGTTGAAGATCTGCGCGAGCCCGTAGAGGACAGCGCCCTTCACCACCATCAGGAGGACGGTGAGGGCCATGATCTGGAGCGGCGACTCGAAGAGGCGCGGAAACGAGATCCCCGCCCCCACGGTGATGAAGAAGAGACCCAGGAGCAGGCCCTTGAACGGCTCGATGTCCGACTCCAGCTCGTGGCGGAACTCGGAGTTCGCGAGGACCACGCCCGCGAGGAAGGCGCCGAGCGCGGGCGAGAGGCCCACCAGCGTCATCACGAAGGCGATGGAGATCACGATGAGCAGCGACAGCGCCGTGTAGAGCTCGCGCAGCCGCGCGCGGTGGATGTAGCGGAACACGGGCCGCGTGCCGAACACGCCGGCCACGATGATCGCGCCGATGGCGGCCAGCGTCACGAGGGTGATGCCCCATCCGGGCAGCCCCTCGACGAGGTTCGTCACCCTTTCGGCGTGGTTGCCGGCGGTCGTCTCGCCCCCGACGAGGCCCGCCTCGTCGCCGCCGTGGCCGGCATTCCCGGTCATCCCCGCGCCCAGGAGCGGCAGGAAGGCCAGCATCGGGATCACCGCGATGTCCTGGGTCAGAAGGACGGAGAAGGAGGACCGCCCGCCCGCGGTCTGCATCAGCCGCTTCTCGTTCAGGGTCTGGAGGACGATCGCCGTGGAGGAGAGCGAGAAGATCATGCCCAGCGCCAGCGCCACGCTCAAGGACTGGCCCAGCAGGTAGGCCGCCCCCGTCACCAGCCCCATCGTGACCACGACCTGCGCGCCGCCCAGGCCCAGGAGCCTGTGGCGCATGTTCCACAGCGCCTTGGGCTCCAGCTCGAGGCCGATCAGGAACAGCATCATCACCACGCCGAACTCGGCAAAGTGCTGGAGATCCCGGGTCTCGGCGCCCACGAGGCCGAAGACGGGGCCGATCAGGATGCCGGCCGCGAGGTAGCCCAGCACCGACCCCAGGCCCAGCCTCGCCGCGATCGGGACGGCGATGACGGCCGCCGCGAGGTAGATCGTGGCCTGGAACAGGAAGCTTTCCATTCTCTCTCCATCGGCGATGACGTTCTGCGCGCCGGCGCGGGCCCGCGTGGCGCAAGATGGCCGCGAACCGAGCGGTGTCTAGCCGCGCGGCATCGACAGGCTCACGGCGCGTCCACCCTTGGTGTAGCGTAGCTGGTCGAGGTCTATGTCGCTGACGCGGCCGCCGTCGACCCTGTCGCCCACCTGGACCTTCACGAAACGGCCATTGGGCAGGCGGACAAGCGCGCGACGGTTCGACTGGGTTCCGTAGACGCCGATCAGGCTCGGCCGGTCAAGCCTTAGCGCGTTGCCGTCGGTCGCGTCCTCGGGCGCGGGGGCCGCCGCGACGCGGGGCGTGGTGGGCGCGGGCGCGTCGGCTTGGGGCGTGGTCGCGCGGGGCGTGGCGGCAGGGCTGTCCAGGGCGCGCAGGTCGCCGGGCCGCGAGTCGGGCCGCAGCGACCGTGCCAGCGCCGAGGCGGCGTCGGAGGCGGAGGCCTCCGGCGTGGCGGCCACGGCGTCGCCGTCCGAGATGGCGGCGCGCAGGGCGGCCTCCACCGGGCCGTCCGGCACTGCGGGTGGTTCGGAAGAGGGTGGTCGGGCCTGGGGTGCGCCGGGAGAGGCCGCGGCCCCGCCAGCTTCGGTGGCCCCGGTCGCCGGAGCCGCGGCCGCAGGCGACGGGACACCGCCGGCCTCCGGCGCGGAGGTGTCCGCGATTGCCGCGGAGGCCTCGTCGACGAGCGCACGGATGGCGGGGTCGTCGTCTTGGGCGGGTGTCGTATCCGGGCGCGGGCGCGGGGCGGAAATGCCGGTGGGTGCCGCGGCGATGCCGACGGGGCGGGACGGGGGGCGGGCTCTCGGCGGGCCGCGCGTGACCTGCACCCGCGGTCCGGCACCCTCGGACGCCGCGTCCTCGGCCGGGGCCGGAGCGTCGAGGAGCGCGATCGGCAGCAGGACGGGCTCGGAGGGCGGTGAGGGGGCGGCGGCGCTCTCCGGCACCGTCGCCTCGGGGAGCTCCGGCACAGGAGCGGTCTGCGGCGCACCGGCGGCGGCGATCTCGACCTCGGGCCTCTCGGCGGGCGGGGAGGCGGGGTAAACCGTCCAGAGCGCGAAGGCCGCCACGATCAGCACGAGGGCGCCCGCCAGGAGCGGCAGGCGGGAGCGGGCGGCGGCGGCCGTCGCGTCGGCGGCCTGCGCCCATTCCGTCTCTTCCCGGGCGGGACGGATCGGGGCGGCCCCGGGGCGGGAGGCGCGCAGGGCGGCCGGTCCCGTCCCCGTGCGCGGCATCCGGCGCGGCGGGGGCGTGAGGCGGGGGCTGCCGTCGGGGCCGGCCAGGGCAAAGTCGGGCGCCCGCGGGAAGGAGCCGGGTGGCAGGGCCGCGGTCACGCCCGCGACGCGGAACCCGTGCGTCGCCGCGAACGCCTCCGCCCCGCGCAGCACCTCGCGGGAAATCGCGGCGATCCAGGCGCGGCCCTCCCCGTCGAGAACCCAATCATGGGCCAGGTCGGCGGCGGGGCGGGGGCCCATCCCGTCGAGCGCCCGGCGCACCCGCGCCGCGTGTATCGCCTCGGTCTGCGACCGGTCGGGGTCCAGGGTCCCCAGGAGGACATCGTCGGCCGATAGCCGTAGCACCGCGTCCGCCGGCCCGTCCGACCCCGCCAGGACCTCGGCGCGCAGATCGGCGACCCGGTCCGCGGCCTGCGGCGCGTTCGGATCGACGCTTCCCAGAACCTCGCCCCCGTCGCTCGGCGCACGCGAGAAACGGACTTCGCCGGGGAAAAAATCGAGTATGCACGGGCTGTTCATGGACAGGGCCTATCACATCCACTTGGGTCCGGTAACGGCAAGCTTCGCTTTCTAATCATTCTATCGCAGGTTTCACTTCGAGGGAAGAAAACCGCCCTCTCGCCCGGTACGATCACCGGCCGGGGGATGCGCAAAGGAGACGGACATGCGTGGACTCATCATCGCCGTGGCACTCGCCATGGCCCTGCCGGCAGGAGCACAGGAGCAGGATACGGGCCGGACGGCGCCCGGCGAGCTTGTCGTCACCGGGACGGGGCGCGTCGCGGTGGAGCCCGACCTGGCGCGTATTCGCCTCGGGGTTGTGGCCGAGGCGGACGAGGCGGGGGCGGCCGCGGCGGCGTTGTCCCAGGCGCTGGACCCGGTGCTGGCGGGACTGACCGAGGCGGGCGTGGGCGCGCCCGACATCCGCACCGGCACCCTGCAGATCGGCCCCGTCTACCCCGAGCCGTCGGGCGCGCCGGGCGAGAGGGCCGAGATCGCCGGCTACCGCGCCGAGAGCCTCGTCACCGTCACTTTGCGCGACATCGGCCGGGTGGGCGAGATCCTGGACGCGGCCATCGGCGACGGGGCGAACCGGCTCGAGGGGATCTCCTTCGCGCCGTCCGACCCCGCCGCGGTGGAGGAGGCGGCGCTCGCCGCCGCCGTGGCCGACGCCATGCGCAAGGCGCAGATCGTCAGCGAGGCCGCGGGCCAGACCCTGGGCTCCCTCGTCACGCTCGCGGAGCGCAGCGGGGGCGGCGGACCCGTCGCGATGCGGATGTCGGCCGCCGACATGCCCGTCGCCCCCGGCGAGGTGGAGGTGACGGCGCAGGTGGAGGCGACCTTCGCCCTTCGGGAGTGATGTTCGGGGAGTGCGCCGGCCTCACCCGGTCGCCAGGGCGAGCGCTTGGTCGAGGTCGGCGATCAGGTCGTCGGCGTCCTCGATCCCGATCGACAGGCGCACGACCTCCGGGTCGGCGCCGGCCGCGCGCTGCTGGTTCTCCTCGAGCTGGCGGTGGGTGGTGGAGGCGGAGTGGATGATGAGGCTGCGCGTGTCGCCGAGATTGGCCACGTGGCTGAAGAGCTCGACCGCCTCGATCAGCCGCACGCAGGCCTGGTAGCCCCCCTTCACCGCGAAGGTGAAGAGACTGCTGGCCCCCTTGGGGCAGATCCGCGCCATCCGGCCGTGATAGGGCGAGCTTTCCAGGCCCGCATAGGTCACCCGGTCCACGCGGGGGTCGCCTTCCAGCCACTTTGCGACCTTCACCGCGTTGGCCACGTGCCGCTCCATCCTGAGCGACAGGGTCTCGATTCCCATGAGCGTGTAATGCGCGGCCTGGGGGTTCAGGGTCATGCCGAGGTCCCGCAGGCCGATGGCGATGCCGTGGAAGGTGAAGGCGAGCGGCCCGAACGTCTCGTGGAAGGTCAGCCCGTGATAGGCGGGTTCGGGGGCCGAGAGGGAGGGGAACTTGTCCGAGGCGGACCAGTCGAAGTTGCCCGAATCCACTACGCAACCGCCCGTGACCGTGCCGTTGCCGGTCAGGAACTTGGTCAGCGAATGGACGACGAGCGTCGCCCCGTGCTCGATGGGCCGGCACAGATATGGCGTGGCCGACGTGTTGTCGACGATCATGGGCAGGCCCACGTCGCGGGCGATGTCGCCGATGGCGTCGAGATCGGTGATGTAGCCGCCGGGGTTGGCGACGGATTCGCAGAAGATCGCCCGGGTGTCGTCGTCCACCGCCGCGCGCACCGCGTCGAGGTCGTCGAAATCGACGAACTTCGCGGACCAGCCGAAGCGCTTGATGGTCTGGGTCATCTGGGTGACCGTGCCCCCGTAGAGGCGGGTGGAGACGACGACGTTCCGGCCCGGCGCCATGAGCGGAAACAGGGCCAGGATCTGCGCCGAGTGGCCCGAAGCGGTGCAGACAGCACCCACGCCGCCCTCGAGCGTCGCCATCCGCTCCTGCAGCACGGCGACGGTGGGGTTCGTCAGGCGCGAGTAGATGAAGCCGACCTCCTGCAGGTTGAACAGGGCGGCGGCGTGCTCGGCGTCGCGAAAGACGTAGGCGGTGGATTGATAGATCGGCGTCTGCCGCGCGCCGGTCGCCGGATCGGGCCGGGCTCCGGCATGGATCTGCAGCGTGTCGAACCCGTAGGACCTGTCGGCCATGGCACCATCTCCTCCCTCGTGTCGGGACGGACGGTAGGGAAGGGGCGGGGCCGGCGCAACGGCCCCGCGCCGGCGTTACCAGTGGCCGGTGTTCTCCATGCTGGCCCAGGGCTCGGCCGGCTCCTTGGCATCGCCCTTCTGCAGCAGCTCGACCGAGATGTTGTCGGGCGAGCGGACGAAGGCCATGTGCCCGTCGCGCGGGGGGCGGTTGATGGTCACGCCATTCGATTGCAGCGTCTCGCAGAGCGCGTAGATGTCGTCGACGCGGTAGGCCAGGTGGCCGAAATGGCGGCTGTCGTCGGGCAGCTTGTCGTCGCCGTCCCAGTTATAGGTGATCTCCACGTCGTTGTGGCCGTCCATCTGCTCGGGCGGCGCCATGAAGACGAGGGTGAAGCGGCCCTTCTCGCTCTCGTTGCGCTGGCGCTCCTTCAGGCCCAGCATCTCGAAGAAGGCCATCGTCTTCTCCAGGTCCTTCGAGCGCACCATCGTGTGCAGGTATTCGATCCCCATGGGGTCCTCCGATTCTTCGGTTTGCCCGCGACAACTGTGGGACGCGTCCGCGCGTTCCCCCTAGGTCCGATCCCGGATAGGAGTCGCCGCGACTCGCCCAAGGACAGGACCCGCCCCCCATGCCGCTGACGCCAGACCAACAGGCCGAGATCGACGCCCAGAGGGCCGCGCCTCGGGAAACCCTGCGCGCCACCGCGCCGGGGATGGAGCGTCACCTCTACGCCGCGCGGCCCTGCCTCGACCACGGCTTCGTGCGGGTGGTCGACTACATGGGCGACGACGCGGCGATCGTGCAGGCGGCGCGCGTCTCCTACGGGCGGGGGACGAAGGCGGTCTCCACCGATGAGGGGCTGATCCGCTACCTCATGCGCCACTGGCATTCGACGCCGTTCGAGATGTGCGAGATCAAGCTCCACGTGAAGCTGCCCGTCTTCGTGGCGCGGCAATGGATCCGCCACCGGACCGCCAACGTGAACGAGTATTCCGCCCGCTACTCGGTCCTCGACCGGGAGTTCTACGTGCCCGCGCCCGAGAACCTCTCGGCCCAGTCCGCGAGCAACCGGCAGGGGCGCGGAGAGGTGCTCGAGGGCGAGGAGGCACAGCGCGTCCTCGATACCCTGCGCGACGATGCGAACCGCGCCTACGACCATTACGAGGACATGCTGGGCACCGACGGCCAGCAGGGCCTCGCCCGCGAGCTCGCGCGCATGAACCTGCCCGCCAATATCTACACGCAGTGGTACTGGAAGGCGGATCTGCACAACCTCTTCCATTTCCTGCGCCTGCGCGCCGATCCCCACGCCCAGTACGAGATCCGCGTCTATGCCGAGGCCATCGCCGAGGCGGTGCGCGACTGGGTGCCGCTGGCCTTCGCCGCCTTCGAGGACTACCGCATGGGCGGCGTGCACCTGTCGAAGGGCGCGCTCGACGTGGTGCGCCGGATGCTCGCCGGGGAGGACGTCGCCCAGGAGACGAGCGGCCTGAGCAAGCGGGAATGGGGGGAGGTCATGGCGGTGATCGAGAGCTGACCGCGACCGCGACCGCCGCCGAGGGTGGCGCCGTGGGCGGCACGGGCCCTCGTGCCCGCGGTCGCCCATGATCCGGTCGAGGGTGATGCGTCGCCATGGGCGTCGACGTCGACCCGGGGTGTTCTAATGGGGGGTCCGCGGCCCGAGGGGCAGGGGAGCCCGGGATCATCTTCGACAAGCTCGACGATTGCGGCGCGACCCACCCCCTCACCGGCGGCACGCCGCGTGTGTCGCTGCACATTTCCCGAGACGATGCCGACCCCGCGCGGCTCGACGCCAAGGCCGAAGAGCCGGGGCGCAAGATCCGGCCCCTCGGCCGGACCGCGATGGGGGGCTACCAGGAGGGGAACGGTGCCGTCATGGTGTCCTGTCGTCGGGGGCGGCCCCTCCACGAGCGGCACCGCGCTCCCGAGCAGCCAGGCGGGCCGGGGCAAGCCGCCCGAAGGCTGCCGCATCCCGGCCCGCGATGGGAGATCGCGACGGCCCTATTCGATCTGCGTGCCCAGAAGCTCGCCGGCGTCCTGCTTGACGGCACGGACCTCCTCATCGAGCTGCGCGATGGCCTCGGCCGTCGCCGCGGCCCCGGGCTCGCCCATGAAGAAGAAATGGTTCCCCTCGACCCGGGTGCTCAGACGATCGTCGAGCCCTTCGGCAAGGTCGACGAGACCGGTCCAGTTCTCCTCGGACAATCCGGCCAGATCCACGCTACCCGCGTACCGCTTGTAGAGGGTATTGGCGTTGTAGATCCCCCAGGCTGCCGTGTCGGTCAGGGCATGACGCGCGTCCGCCGACAACGTCGGTACGATGATCCCGACCAGCGGAAAGGCATCGAAGGCGAAGGGATTGGCATCGGCCATGGCCGCGAGCCGGTCCATCTCGTAGGCGCCGTCGCGGTATTGCTGCCCGTATCCCTGGAGGTTGATCGGGATGTCGCCCTGGTACTGGGTCCTGAACACGTCCTCGGGCACGATCTGGCTCCCCTGGGCCTCGCCCATGGCGGCCATCTGCCGGTACCAGCCCTCGAAGTCGTCGCGACGGTCGGCGTATCCGCTCTCCAGCATCGGATATTCGCGGGTCACGGCAATGAGGCCGGGCAAGGCGGGGGTGGCCGCCAGCGACGCGAAGAACGACAGGTCGAGCTCGGCCGCATCTGCGGAGGCCTGAATGGCCTGGGCCGACTTGCCGGCCATGGACCAGCCGGCAACGATCACCGGCCCGTCGAGATCGTGCTCGTCGAGCGTCCGCCCGGCCAGTTCGACGACCTGCGCGCCCCAGTCGCGGATCATGAACTCGGGGTGGACCGTCTCCAGGCCGCCGTCTTCGAGGTCGATCGGATAGCTGACAGCGAGGAGGTTGTAGCCCCGCTCGACGAGGTGCGTGGCGAGAAAGTCCTGCGGGTCGTGGCCCTCGTGCCCCCCATAGGCGACGCGCGCGGCGTGATGCGCACCGGGCACGAAGACGACAAGCGGCTGCGTGGGCTCCCCGGCGGCGAAATAGGCGATCGCGGGAAAGCCGGCCGCCTCGACCGCCTCCTCACCGGGGTAGAGACCGTCTGCCGTGTCCCCGTTCTGAGCGGCGACCGGCGTGACGGCGAGCCCGACGCAGGCAGCGAGACGCGCGACTGTCATCGTGTACATTGGTATCCTCCTCTATGAGGCGGCAGGTTTCAGGCTCCATGACGCATCGTCAAGCGCATGCGGCCGCCCGAGGGTGCCGCGCCTCCCGGGGGAGGGCTGTTCCGACAAGGTCGGGACCGCAACCCGCCACGACAGGGCGGCAAGGAGCTTTCTGCGCCTTATCGACATCACTTCGAGCTGCCACCGGCTCGGTTGTTTGTCGACGTGATCCGGCTTGCCTATGATGGCGTGAAACGTTCCCCCTGTTTTCTACGCACAGAGAGCCGTCTGTTCATGAACCCGATAAAGCGCTTGAAACTCTACCTGAAAGACCGTCGGGCGCGGCGCGATGGACGGTACCTCGCAAAGAAGTCGGGCTCCAAGAGTGCCCGGACGGCTCTACTTGGCGTTGAAATGCCAGACTGGATTCGGCCCTTGGAGAGGCCCGGGGAAGCCGGCCTTCCCGTGGGGCTCGCCGGTGACCTCGAACTGGCGTCGGATCCGGACCTGCGCAAACTTCCCTGCGTCTGGCCGCTCCAGCTCCATGACCGGGACGATGCCGTCGCGGTCTCGCTCTTCGCGCAGCGCGCTCCCGACCTTTTCTTGGAGATCGTCCTCGACCGGTTGCGGCGCCTCGACGTCACCCACGCCGTCCTGGTGGATCTGGCCGATCCGGCGACGCGGATCTTCGCGCGCGCCTGCCGGATGCTGGACATCGCGCGGATCTATGCTCCCCCGCGCCGGCTGGACCTTCCGTTGGATCGGCCCGGCATCGAGCAGCTTCCTGGAGAGGCCCATGCCGAGATTTGCAGCGCCGCGCTGGTCTGGACCACGTCGCAACGGGAGAGGTTGTCCTCGTGCGGCCTTCCGCAGGAGGCCCTGATCGAGGTCGCCCCCCCCGACCTTGCGGAGCGCCGGCCCGTATCTCGCCCGGCGACGGTCCTGATCTGGCTGAGCAACGCCGCGTCATGGCCCGATCCCGATGCCCTGACCCGGTTCGGGCGGGGGTTCGTCGATCGGGCGCACGAGGTCGGTTTCCGGGTGATGTTCCTGTTCGACGCGGACATGGCGCGGCGTGTTCCGGCGCGGCTCTCCAACGCGATCCACCTCAGCGATGCGGCGGGTTTCCGGATCCTGGCGCATCCGGCCGATCCCCTCTGGCCCGTGATCGAGGACGTGGATGCCGTGGTGACGGATCGCTCGCGCAACGCGCTGCGCGCGGCGGCGGCCGGGGTGCCCCATCTCGACCTGTGCAGGACGCAGACCGAAGGGGATGCGGCCGGATCGGGCTACCGGCTGATGAAGGAGATGTCCGAGACGGTGCTGCGGTATCTCGACGGCGATGCCGATCCCGTCGATGCCGAGCCGCCCGTGTCCGCGTCCGAGACCGCGGCCGCGGCCGTGCAACGCCTCTCACGCATGCCGGCGCGGCGCGTGAGCCGCGTCATCGACGACGTGATCGCGGGGCGCGACCGCGACATCGGCCTGGCCGTGAGCGCCCTTCCCGAGGCGACCCTGGAGCGAGAGAACCGGCACATCAAGACACTCCTGAACGTGCGGGAGCTGCGTCTTGTGGACCGGGACCCGCGCCTGTCGGAGGTGATGGACGCCGACCTGTTCGTGCAATGGGGTCTGCGGATGGCGGGCAATAAGCGCGCGGTCCTCCTCGCCTGCAGGCGATTGCAGGCCGACCTGCTGATCCTCGAGGACGGGTTCGTCCGCTCCGTCGAAATCGGCCTGCAGGGCGGCCCGACCTGTTCCATCGTGATGGACGACATGGGCGCGTTCTACGACGCGACCCGCCCCTCGCGGTTGGAGACGATCCTCAACGGGGAGATGGAACTCGACCCCGAGCAGCGCGAGAGGGCCGTCCGGGCGATGGCGCTGCTGACGGCGACGAGGGTGAGCAAGTACAATTTCGCCCCCTATCGCAAGATGCCGCGCCCCGCTGGGGGCAGGAAGGTGGTGCTGCTCGTCGACCAGCGCGCGGGCGACATGTCGATCGAGCTGGGAATGGCGTCGCAGGCGTCCTTCGACGCGATGCTTGAGGAGGCCCTGGCGCTGTCCGGCGATCACGACGTCTGGATCAAGACCCATCCCGATGCGACCGTGGGGGGGCGAGAAAGCGCCATCGGCGCGGCGGCGCTCGCCGCGGCTGCGGAACGGCCGAACGTCACCCTGATCCGCGAGGACACGAACCCCTATTCCCTGATCGAGGCGGCCGACAAGGTCTTCGTCGTGACCTCCGGCATGGGGTTCGAAGCGCTCCTGGCGGGCAGGGAGGTCCATTGCTTCGGTGTGCCCTTCTATGCCGGGTGGGGCCTGACGCAGGATCGGCTCGGTCTTCTGCGCCGGCGCCGCGCCCGCAGCCTAGCCGATGTCTTCTACACCTTCTACATCACCCTGAGCCGTTACGTGGATCCCGAGACCGGGTATCGCTGCGACCTCGAGGATCTGGTGCGGCGCATGGCGGAGTTGCGCCCCTGGCGGCTGGAGGCCGATGCCGCGCCGAACCCCGTCGCTCCGGAGGTGGCGCCCGAGATGCCTGCCACCCCGGCTGCTGCCCCCCTTTTCGAGCCCGAGGAGGTGACGACCGCGCGCCTGCCGTCGGGGGGTGAGGACATATCGGAGTATCGCACGCTTTTCGCGGTCTACATGGCGCAGTGGAAGCAGGATTATTATCACCGGATCCTACCGGAGCACGACATCGTCTTCCTGCCGCGAAGCTCGGACATTGTCGATGTATCGCGGCAGGTCGCAACCGCGCCGCGCCCCGCCTTTCTGATCTGGGGCCGAAACACGATCCCCGGATTGCAGGTCTTCGCCGAAACCCATGGCATTCCCGTCTTCCGAACCGAGGACGGGTTCCTGCGCTCCGTCGGGTTGGGAGCGAACCATATTCTTCCCTACTCCGTCTGCCTCGACAAACGCGGTATCTACTTCGACGCCACGAAACCCTCGGATCTGGAAGTGATCCTGCAGACCTTCGATTTCGACGGCGATCCGGCGCTCATGGAGGAGGCTGCGCGGTGCCGCGACCTCATCGTCCGAGACGGCCTGTCGAAGTACAATTTCGCACATGCGCCCGTCGCCCAGCCCTTCGGCCCGAAGAACCGGCGGCGCGTGCTCGTGATCGGCCAGGTGGAGGACGATGCCTCCATCCGCTTCGGCGCGCCCGAAGGGGTCACCAACAACGACCTGGTGCGCCTCGCGCGGCGCGAGAACCCCGATGCCCAGGTCGTCTACAAGATCCACCCGGACGTGCTCGCGGGCAAGCGGGGACAAAAGTCGGACCCGGCAGAAGTGGAAGGGATCTGCGAGATCCATTCCGCGGCCCTCTCATTGCAGAACGCCTTCGACGAGGTCGATCAGGTATACTCGATCACGTCCCTGGCGGGGTTCGAGGCGCTCATGCGCGACATTCCCGTGACCACCGTGGGAATGCCGTTTTATGCCGGGTGGGGTGTCACGGACGACCGCGCGAGCTGTCCGCGCCGCACGCGCAGGCTCAGCCGCGACCAGATCTTTGCGGGAGCTTACCTGCTTTACGCGCGTTACGCCGATCCCCAGACCGGGGCGCCGCTATGTCTCGAGGAGGTCATCGGGCGCATCCGTTCGGAACTCGCAGACCTGCAAACGGACGGGGCGTCTGCGTGATCGTTGCCAGACGGCCTGGCGGTAGTTGAGAGGATCGTGATGCAACGCCTATTTCCTGCGAAACCGACATCCCAGCCGGCGATCGTCACAAGGTACATGGCCGCCCATCCGGAGGCTTTCGACAGCGAAACGGCGGTGGCTCGTTACCTCAAGCTGATTGTTTGTCCGCCATCCCGGCGGTGGCGCTACCAGTTGAACGGGAAATCGGGTAATACGTATGCGCTGAACCTGCTGTTCGAGATCGAGTACGGGTGCCCGTTCACCGCCGCGCTCGACCAGGCCGGCAGCGGCAACCTTCATCCCGATTTCGCCCTGTTTCAGCTCGTTTCGGCCGGTCTGCTCTCTACCCTGTCGAAGCTGGGTGATCCGATCGAGGAGATCGACGCTTTCCCGGGTCTTTCATTGGCGACCGTCCGCAACCCCTGGACGCGGATCGTCTCGGCCTTCTTCTATCTGTGCCGGAGCCACGAAGTGGGAGACCGACGTTTCCTCCCCGAGCGGATCCGCCTCAACGCCCTGTGCCAGTTCGACTGGGAAAAGGACACGAATACCGTCCGGGGGTTCGAGAAGTTCGTCGATTACATCGACATCGTGGCGCGGGATCTGGGACCCGACGCGCTCGACGCTCACTGGCTCCCCCAGGCGCTGCATATCCGGCCCGATCTTTACCGGCCGGATATCATCGGGCGTACCGAGGCGCTCGACAGGTTTGCCGAGGAGGTGCAGGACGCGCTCGACGTCGAACAGCGGGTGCCCGTCTCGCGATTGCGAACGAACCGCCGCCCGGGGCATGGGATCGACGTCGCGGAATTCGTTTCCTCCTCGCGCGTTCAGGAGATCGTGAGACGTATCTATGCCGAGGATTTCGGAAGGTTCGGTTATTCCGAGAATATCCCCTGAACGCGTGGCGACTGCCAAGTGGCTTCGGATCAGTACCAGCAACCGAAGGCCATCAAGCTGATGTAGAGGACCTGGTCGTTGCCTTGCGTGATCGTGCCCGGGAACACGTGCAGATGAACGCGCTGCCAGCTGGAGACATCGCCCAGGCAACTGGAGAAGGTAGAGCCGATCAGGTCGGCTGAGACCGAATTGACGGTGCTCGTCGCGCTGGCAATCGGGGGATCCCTGAAGCTGGCTGGCATCGCCTGGCTACCGAGGTCGTGGCGGCCCGGCAGGTAGTCCCCCGAGCGCAGGTCCAGCCGGCGCGCGCAGATCTGGGTGCCGTCGGCCCACCTCGTATAGGTTCCGAACTCGTTCTCGCCGCGTTCGACGACCGCCCCGGTTGGCATGCCGCCCGATTGGGAAACCGCGCCCACGACATTCCCGGGCCCGTATCCCCAATCGGCCCGCATGAGACGGCCCTCGCTGGTGTCCTCGGGCGAGGATTGCACGGCGTCGCCGCTAATCGCCGCGACTGTCATGCGACCGGCCGCAATATCGCCCGTCTCCGCCCCGATACGAAGCGCCGTCGACCATCCCGACCCGTCCGCGCTGACCTTGACGGAAAGGGCGTCGTCGCCAGCCAGGCCGATTTCGGCCCTGCCGGAGAAGGCATTCTGGAAGAGGACGCTCGCGGTCTCGCCCTCGGCGGCCTTGTTGATCTTTAGACGGTGCCCGGCGTTCTCGTGCGACAGCAGAGTTTCCGGTGCGGAGACCGAAAGCCTGTTTCCCTGGTTCCACGTCGTGTTGATGCCAAGGCCATCGACCGTTCCGGTCGACCTCTCGTCCGAGAGCAGGCGCCACGTGCCCTCCCGGTAGACATGCATCGCCTGCTTCGAAACGATCCATGCGCAGAAACCATCCCGGGGCGTGATGAAGATCCAGCCCCCGCCGTAATGGCAGGCGAGCGCTCCGTCTCGTCCTTCGAACGGACCGGTCGCTCCCGCGCCAATCCCGAACACCTGCCCCTCGGTCGCATCGGCCGGAGGCTCGGCGAGGTCGAGTTCGGCAATCCGCAGCTGAACGAGAGCGTCGATGAGCTCGATTGCCTCGTTGTGCGTGACATGCTTTTGAGCTTGCGCCGGCATAATGAACGGCATCGAAAGGTTCGGAGAGTTGGACATGTTGGCCCTTCGGTTTTGATCCTCGACCTATCTCCCACCATCTTTCCACGTTACGTGAAGCCACCGTACGCCGGGTTGAAGGAGCATGTTCCGGACACCTTCCAATCGCCTCGGTCGACGGCCTGATCTGCTCCTCGGAAAGGGGTCTTTCCTGCAGCATGGGCCTTGTTGCTCGAAGGGCGGGAAGGCCGGACTTTCCCTTTCCCCGGACGCGCTTATCTTGCCGGCTCCGCAATGGGGATGCCGAGCGCGGTACAGCCATTGAGCACGGCGGCCCGGGCCTGGAGCTCGGCGATGTGGAAATCAACACCCCCTCGAAGAGCGCCTCGAACTGGGCCCACGACAGCCGCATCACCCCGTCCTGAACCTTCGGCCACGTGAAGCTGCCGGTCTCCACGCGTTTACAGGTCAGAACGAGGCCGGTCCCATCCCACACCAGCACCTTGATCCGGTTGCCGCGCTTGAAGCGGAACACCACCGTCAGCCCGGAATGGGGGTCGAGGCCCAGCTCGTTCTGGACCGCCGCGGCCAGACCGTCGTGCCCTTGGCGGAAGTCGACCGGGCGCATGGCGATCACGATCGGCAGGCGTTGCCCCGGCAGGATCACGGCCGACGCTCGCGCAGCGCCGACGCGATCTCGGCGATCCGTGCCGCCGGCGTCGAGGACCCCAGCCAGATCACCACGCCACCGCCAGCCTCGATCTCGATCAGATCGGGGGCCATTGAACCCGGGCCGGTAGTCGAGGCCGACGCAGGCTGCGGCGGCTCAGGATCTTCCAGCCTCAGCTGTACGAACATTGGCGAAGCCGGGGACCGAGCCGGACCGAGTTTGCCTTCACGGTACAGACTTCGCCAGGTCGTCACCTGGGAGGGCATCAGCCGATGCCGCCGCGCCACCTCGCTGACCATCGTCTCGGGCGCGTGGCTCTCGGCCACGATCCGCACTTCAATACTCGTAGGCCACGCCCGACGGCCGGCCCCGCGATCCTCGAGGACCTCGTAGCGTCCCGCAAACCCATCCGGCATCGCAATCTCCAATTCCACGCCGCAGGAGTAGGACGGACAGCGCGCAAGGGACGAGATCAGAAAAGAATGGGGCGTAGGCCGCGCTCACGATCAAACTCACACTAGGCGGGACGAAGCTGGCATCTTTCTGCAATGCCGGAATGACCATGCTCGGAGGTCTCGGTGTTCAGCTTGCACCGTCGGGGAATAGCGAGCATGGCCGCCGGTGCTGCCAAGTACCAGTCGGCACCTTCGGCGAAAGCGACACCGCGCGAGCACGTTCGCCGCATGTCGACGTTCCGTGCGGGACCGCTTTCCGGCAAGAACGACGTGCCATCTGCTCACCTGAAGGACGTCGCCTTGACCTCGATTGCCGCCGAACATCGCGAAAACCTGCTTGGTGGAAGCTTCATGATTGGAGCCATGGCCGCCTTCGCCGCCGAAGACGCGCTGCTCAAGGCAGCCTCTCAGACACTGCCGACCGGCCAGATCCTGATCTGGTTCGGCCTCGGCGGTACGCTCCTTTTCGCCGTGCTCGCCAGGGCCGATGGGCAGCCGCTGTTCAGTTCCGCCGTGGTTTCACGCCCGATGCTGGTCCGTGTCGTGTTCGAAATCGCGGGCCGGCTGTTCTACGTGCTCGCCTTGGCGCTGATCCCCCTTTCGACTGCGACCGTCATCCTGCAGGCCACACCGCTCGTCGTCGTGGCCGGGGCGGCGGTCGTTTTCGGCGAAAGGGTCGGCTGGCGCAGGTGGGGGGCCGTTCTGCTCGGCATGATCGGGGTTCTGGTGATCGTGCAGCCGGGAACGGAGGCGTTCTCCCTCCTATCCCTCCTGGCAATCCTGGGTATGATCGGGTTCGCCGGACGGGATCTTGCGAGCCGTGCGGCGCCCCGGTCGCTCGCCACGTCGATCCTCGGGCTTTACGGGTTTCTCGCCGTTTTCGTGGCGGGCGCGCTCTTCTGCCTCTGGCAGCGCGCACCGTTCGTCGCCCCCGGTCGCGACGCCGCGCTCTTCCTCGCGGCTGCCGTACCTGTAGGCGTCTGTGCCTATGCCCTCCTCATGCGGGCGATGCGGACCGGTGACGTATCCGCCGTCACGCCCCTTCGCTACACGCGGCTCATCTTTGGCATCGTGCTCGGGATCGCTCTCTTCGGCGAACGACTGAGCGCCCCCATGATCGTCGGCTCGGCCTTCATCATCTTGTCGGGTCTTTTCATCATCTGGCGCCGGAGAAGAGCCGAACCCTAGGCCCCGGACTCATCGACCGTCAAAGCCGGAAGATCACGGTTACGGCGAAGGGGGCGACGGGAGGCCGACGTCGGAGAGGAAGACCTTCGGGCACCTGTCGTAACGGGTGGCGACACGCCGCCAATCCTTGAGACGACCGACCATGACCTCGACGCGGTTGCGGCGCTTTTAGACGCTTGTCGTATTGCACCGGCTTGTCACGCCGACTTCCGGCGCGAGATGCAAGCTCGTATCCCTTCGTCCTGCACCGCCTCCGGAACAAGTCGGCGTCGCAACCACGGTCGGCGATCAGCCACTCGGCCATCGGAAGGCTGCTCGTCATCGCGGGTGCGCCGGTGTCGTCGCTGACCTGGCCGGCCCTTATGAAGAAGCGGATGGGTCGGCCTTGGGCGTCGGTGACGGCGTGACGCTTGGGGTTCATCCCGCCCCTGGTGCGCCCGATCAGCTGTCCCCGCCCCCTTCATCACACACGGGCTCTAGGCCGTGCGGTGCGCCTTCAGGTAGGTCGCGACCGCCATGATCGTTCTCCGCCGCCAGCCCCTGCATCCTCCGCGCGTAGACGCCGCTCCGCTTCCATCTCAATTGGATAGAGCCCTGTGCAGCCCTATGCCTCCGGTGCGTCGCTCCACCGCGCCATTGCGATTTAGGAAGATGATCCCGCTCGGAACGCGTCGATCATCGACCCGCGGCTTGCCATGGCTCCTCGGAAGGAAAGGCCGAAGCCGGGCCATCTGCTCGTCGGTCAGCCAGAGATTGCCCATGAAGCCCCCGTGAGGTCGGGAGCATGAAGCATCCGGACGGCCCGGCCTCAGGCCGATCAATGGGTCCCGAGCCCAGGAAACGCCCGGAACCTGGTCCGACAAACCGAACTACCTCTTCGCCTGGGAGCAAGATGCGGGAAGCTAGGCCGTGTTGACAAAAGGGATTCACGTCAGGCGGGAGGCGTGATTCAAGCTGGTATCTGCGATGGAGACCAGCT
>CANMTR010000013.1 GCA_947500825.1 uncultured Paracoccaceae bacterium
AGGTTGGCGTTCGCAACCCGACCCTACCGAGAAACCCGATGACCGCCTCAGCTACACCACTCGGCGGGACACGACCCCCCCTTTTGAAAACGCTGCCTGATGATGGGCGCGAACCACGGTGCTGTCGATCATCTGAAGTACGTCCGGACCGGCCCCGCTGCCGTTCAGCGCCTCAATGAGTGCCTTCCAGAGCCCGGCCGGTGTCCAGCGCCGGAACTGCCGGTAAACGCTCGACCACTTGCCGACCTCTTTGGGGAAGTCACGCCCCGGGGCTCCGGTCCGGGCGATCCAGAAGATGCCATCCAGAACAAGGCCGTGGTTGGCCGGTTTGCGCCTGCCCGGGGCGCCGGCGGCCAGGATGACCGACTTAAAAACGCCCACTCCTCGTCCGACACCAGGTCTCGTGCCAAGCTGGTCTCCATCGCAGATAGCAGCCTGAATCACGCCTTCTGCTCAGTGTGAATCCCTTTGGTCGATATGGCCTAGCGCAACAATCCCGCCAAAAGAAGGCCACGTTCTCACCGCCTGAATATCGCCACGATCGTCCTGCAAGTGTTGACCGGAAACGACATTCTTTCCGGACCGGCCGATAAACGCGATGACCGACCAGAAACTGAGCAAGACAGCGACGACGCAAAAGCCAGCCGCGCGCAGCGATGGGCCCCCCTCACCAGGCTCCGGGCCGCGCCACGACACTGGTCCCTCGGGCGAGACATCGTCCATCCCCGGAAGCACAGGCTCGTCTTTCCTCAGCGGCAAGGCGGTTTCGTTTGCGGGGCTGGCCGGCCTTTTCAGTTCAGCGGAACCGACCCTTTCGGGCATTCGCGCGGATGCCGCGCCCCGTATCGGCCTTGATACCGGTGAGACCCTCGGCAGGGGGGGATACGATACGCCGGTCAGGGTCGATGTGGGCGAGGTCCACAGCGAGCTGCCGGGAGCAGGCATCGTCACCTCCGCGCCCTCTCCGGACCTTTCCGGCCAGGGATCGGATGTCCCGGCCGGTTCGGGTGGGGCATCGCACCGTGTATCGTCCGCAGAGCTTGCCGTGGGCTCGGACGGTTCTGTCGCGGAGAGCATCGACGCCATCGTGGAACCGGTCGAGCTGCCGGTGTTCGATCCGCCATCGCTTTCAGGGGCGGTGCGGGTGCCCGATTCAGACCCCGGGGCCGACGGCCTCGCGCCGACGGGTACCACCTCAGACGGTGGGCAACCGCCGCCCCCCACGGACAGCGAAAGCGTCGTGCCGGACGACGGCCCCCAACGCGATCATGCCGCTGAAGCGGTCCCTTCCGAGAACAAGCTCGAACCAGAGGTCGACCAGTCCGAAAAGGAGTATGCACCGCAGGTAGACCAGTCCTTGGACGAGCTTGATCCGGGGCAGGGCACGCCTCAACCTCAGCCAGTCGAGCCTCCCGCCGCTCCCCTCGTCATGCCGGTTGCGGTGGCGGAGGGTGAAGGGTCCTGGCGCCTCGTCGCGCATCTGTCGATGCCCGACGGGTCCCCTGTCGTCCCGGAGTTCTGGATATCGGATGCACAGGGGACGCCGATCGAGGACACGCCGTTCGTCATCGATGGAGACCGCGTTCTGATCGGTCCTGGAACGGAGTTCGATTTCGAGACCCCGTCGCAGTCGTTCCACGTCGTAGCCATCGGACCGGGCGGTTCGAGCGAACCCTCGTCCACCACCCTTGAGGTCCTGGACCGGGCCGAGCACCACCGTCTCGGCGACGGGGGGGTGGTGTTCGTCGATGTTGGGGTCGCCGAGCACTCCCTGCTAGGCGGCGCAGGCGGAGACCATATCACGGCATATGACAGCGATGCAGACGCCGTCATTCGCGGCGGCGGCGGAAGCGACACCATCCTCGGCAACGCCGGCGACGACGACCTGGGTGGAGACGCCGGCAACGATACGATCTTCGGCCACTCCGGAAACGATTACCTCCACGGCGGCACGGGGGACGATTACCTCCATGGAGGCGCGGGGGACGACCTTTTGGAGGGTGGGGAGGGGGACGATACGCTCGACGGCGACGTGGGCCACGACACGTTGCGGGGCGGGGAGGGCAACGACCGGCTGATCGGCTGGCTTGGCGACGACACCCTCGAAGGCGGGGAGGGGGACGACCTGCTGGACGGAGGCGAGGGGAACGACAGGCTCTTCGGCGGCGCGGGCAACGACGAGATCCTGGCGTGGCTCGGGAGCGACTACATCGAGGGCGGCGACGGGGACGACTACATCCACGCCGGAGCGGGGGGCGCATTCGCGGATCAGGACGGCGCCGATGAGGTGTACGGGGGCGCGGGCAACGACAGGATCATCGGCGGCGCGGGAGACGACCGTCTCTTTGGCGGGGAGGGCTCGGACGTCTTCGTGATGTCGTCGAAGGACGGCTCGGACCAGATTTCGGGCGGTGACGGCTGGACCGACTTGATCGAGCTGCAGGGCGTGTCCGGGCCGGTCGTGGTTTCGGGTAGATCGATCGAGGGTACGGGCTGGACGGCCCAGCTCGACGAAGGCCACGGAGTAACGGGCCAGTCCGACGGGCGGCTCGAGCTGTCCGACGACACCTCGGGGGTGATCACGTTCGACGATGGCGCGACGGCAAATTTCGCGGGGATCGAAGGCATCCACTGGTGAGATAGATCCCCGCCCAAGTGGTTTTGAGCTGGGGTTCGACAGGGCGTCAAGGCCGTACGCAAGAACGCCCAGCGTCGGACTTGGGGACCCAAATGCCGACCGATAGCTTGGCCTGCGCGGTGGCTTAGGTCAGCCGGGCCAGTGCGCTTTCGCAAGCCGACTGGCGTTCGAACCCCACGCATACTCCGTCGCCGCCGACCGGCATCTATAGAAGTACGCGATGTCTAACCGGGTCCCGGCCATCCGCGCGCCCGGGTTTGGAAAGTTTCCTGGGAGTGGTGTCACAAGTTCGGAGCCGCCTATTCCTCCGTGAAAGCGCGGTCGGAAATGACGCGGAGTGGTTTGAGGACATACGACAACACCGTCCTCCGCTCGGACTGGATACTGGCAGCGACCGTCATGCCGGGCGTGACCGGCAACGGGGCCGTGCCCACCGGACGGTCGCGCGCAGCGATCCCGCCCACCTCGAAAGCGAGCTGGACGCGAAAGACATGGCGGCCGTCCGCGAGTTCGAAACTCGTCGGCGAGATCCTCGTCACGGTGGCATCGATGTCCCCGTGGCGTGTGAAATCGTATGTGAGGACCTTGAGGCTCGCCTGGTCGCCCACGGAGATGCCGCCGATGCGCTCCGCGGGGATCTCGACCTCCGCGAACGCGCGGGCATGATCGGGCACGATCTCTGCCAAAAGCTCGCCCGCCCCCACGACCTCCCCGACCCCCTGGACCGTGAGCCCGTTGACGATCCCGTCGACGGGCGCGACGAGCGCGGCGCGCGACAGGCGGTCGTCGATCTGGCGGATCGTCTCCCTGGCGGATGTCAGAGCCTCGCGGGCTTCGGCTCCCTTGCGCGCCGCGTCGAAGCGGTAGGCGCCGATCAACTCCGCTTCCTGGGCGCGGGCGCGGGCGATCTCGGCCACGGCCACCGCGCGTTCCCCGCCGAGGGCATCGAGGGCGGAGCGAAGCTTCAGGATCTCACGGTCGAGTTCCTCGATGTCGTGCCTGGACAACGCATAGCCCGTCTCGACCCGACCGTAGCGGGCGTGCCGGGCTTCAAGGATCGCGATCTCGTCCTCGAGGGCGCGCGCGCGCCCGCCGAAGGTCGCGATGCGGGCCGAGGCCACGGCGCGTTCGCGGCGGACCACGTCGATCTGGGCGATGCGGAAGCCGAGATCTTCCACCAGGGCGGGATCGGTCGGAAGGGTTCGCACAGGTCGTTCAGTGCCCTGCGCCGGCGATCCTTTCAGGTCGTCGCCGTCGAGATCGGCGGGGTCGAGCTCGAGAAGCGCGTCGTAGCGGGCGATATCACGGGAAAGCCGGGCGACCTGCGCGGCGAGCTTTCGGCGCTCGGACGAGAGATCGCGGTCGGCGAATTCGAGAAGGGTATCGCCGGCCGCGACCCGGTCCCCCTCGGCCACGACAATATGCGCCACGACACCACCCTCGGGATGCTCGATACGTTGCGACAGGCCCTCGGGGCGGATCACGCCCTGCCCCGAGACCGTCTGGTGGACAGGGGCGACGGCGGCCCAGGCGACGAAGCCCGCCAGTGCCAGGGCGATGGTCCAGATCAGCGCCCGAGCGTACCGGGCATCGTGGTACTCGGGCAGGAACGGGCTGGCGGTCAGTGTCGCGCCGCCGGCATCGCCGCGTCCGGGGGTGGGCAGGTACATCACGGCCTCCGTGATTTGGGGCCGTGAGGTCCGAAGCGACGAACCTGCCCGTTCTCGAGGAGCAGCACGTTGTCGGCGCGCCGCAGGATGGAGTGGCGGTTGGCGACCATGATGCAGGACATGGCGCCGAGCCGACGGTCTATGGCGGCGAGTAGGCGTCGCTCGTCGCGCGGCGAGAGACCGGCCTCGAGCTGGTCGAGGAGCAGGACCTTCGGCCGGCCGAGCAGAATCCGGGCGACGCAGAGTTGCGCGCGGAACGCAGGCGTCGTGCGCGTTTCACCGGCTTGATCGAGCACGGTCTCGAAGCCGTGGGGGAACTGCCGGATACGGTCGAGGATGCCGAGCTCATCGGCGATCGCTTCGAGGTCCGCGTCGGTTGCGGCGGGGGCCATCAGGCGCAGGTTCTGAGCGATGGTGCCGTGGATCATGAACGACTTGTGACCGTGGTACCCGATCACGTCGGCCCGCACATGCCCGTCCCATTGGGCCAGGTTCATCGAACCGACATAGACGCGGCCCGACTGGATCGCGTGGTCGCCCACGATGACGCGCAGGAACGACGTCTTGCCGGCGCCGGAGGGACCGGCGATGCAGGTCAGCGTGCCGTGGGGGATCCTCAGGCTGACGTTCTTGAGGACCGGTTCGCTGCTGCGGGGATAGCGCATGACCACGTTCTCGAACGTGACCGGCATGTGTATCCCGTCGTTTGGCGGATCGGCCGGGATCATCGCGGGACCGGCCCCGGCCGATGGCAAAAGCAGCATCGTGTCGATCTGCTTGAGAACCTTCAGCAGCCCGTCCGCGCGCAGGGCGACGAAGAGGGCCTGCTGGACGGGGCCGAAGAGCCGCGACCCCAGGATGATGCACGCGACGAGTGCGCCGCCTGACAGGGCCCCCTCCATCACCTGCCAGGCGCCGACGAAGGCGATCGCGGCAACACCGAGGGTCATCACCAGGGCGATCGCGGCGGTCAGGACGGCGAGGGAACGGTCGAGACGTGCCTGTGCCTCGACCTCGCGCTTGAACGCGGGCTGGAGTCGGGCTGTGAAGGCCGGCCCTAGTCCGCGCCGTGCCACCTGCCCGGCATGGCTCAGAGTTTCCGTCAGGAGGTGCTGGTAAGCCTTCTTCGCGGCGCCGTGTCGCAAGAGGCCGGCGCGGATGCGAGGAACAGCGATGAGGGCGACCAGGACGAGGGCGGCGAGGAACGAGAGGGCGACGAGGCCCACCTTGCCGTTCACGAGCACCATCGCCAGTATCAGCAGGGCGACGAATGGCAGATCGAGGATGACCATCAGGCCCGGGCCGCCCACGAAGTCGCGGATCGCCTCGAATTGCTTCAGCCGGCTCAACTGTTCGCTTGAAGGCGATGACGTGAGCATGCCGAGCGGCATGGAGAGCAGCTTGTCGTAGAGTTCGACGCTGACGATGTAGTCGAGCCGTCCGGAAATATGCGCCACGATCCGGGACCGGATCCGCCGCAGGCGGATATCGGCGGCGATCATGCCGACGAGACCCACGAGGATGGCCGCCAGGGTATCGAGGGCCCGGGTCGGCAGGACGGTCTCGAATATGAGGGCCACGGACATGGACGCCGCGACCACGAGCGAGCCGGAGATGAGCGTGATGACGAGAAGCAGACGAAACTCGGGCGCGAACCGGGCCGCGATCCTGCGTCCCAGGGGCTCTCGTTGGCCGGTCTGACCGGAGGCGTCGGGGCCCTCGACGATCAGGCACGAATAGGTGCGTTGCGGGACAATGTCTTTCCGCCATCCATCCGCGGGGGACCAAAGGGCGCCGTGTCCGCGTGGTTGCGGCTCGACGAAGAGGATCCGGTCGCCGTCGAGCACCATGGTCCCGGGAGGCAGGGCGGGAAGGTCGGAGCCGCGGTGCTTCTCGTGATGCGTGCCCAGACCCAGATTGCGCAACGTCGCGCGGATCTCCGTCAGGCCGAAGGCAGCGGGGAAATGCGGCGTCGCCCCGGCGAATCTTCGGACGTTGACCGGCCAGCGGCGACAGCGGAGGACCTCCACCAGCGCCCGGGGTCCGGGGCCGGTAATGGCGAGGCCGCAGAAGCGGCCGCTCTCCGTACCTTCCACGAGCGCGTCGTAGTCGAATTCCTCGATTGCCCGTTTATCGCCGCGCTGCCCGGCGTCCGAGGTGTCCAAACCGGCTTCGATTCGTGCGCTGACCGCCATCGTCAATGACCCGACACCGGCGATGCGCTGGCTTCGACCAGCCGCCCGTCACGAATGCGAAAGTGACGATCGGCCAGCGGATGCCCCTCGGGGCGATATGTGACGACGATCAGGATCACGTCCGGGCGCAGGTCGGACAGAAACTCCTCGAGCCGGGACGCAAGTTGTCGATCGAGGCCGAGCATCGCCTCGTCGAAGAGGATCACGTCCGGTTTCGACACCAAGCTCCCGATGATCAGGGCGCAATCCTGCACGGCCTTCGGCAGCGTCGCGGCCGTCTGGACCGACATGGGTGTCGAGAACCCTTCCGCGAGGCCGGCGATGAAGGTTTCGATGCCGATCCGGTGCGACAGGTCGAAGGCGGCCTGGCGGTATTCACCGGGATCGAACCGGGTCATGTTCTCCAGAAGCGTGCCCTCGAGCATGACGTGATCCGCCCCGAGACGGCCGATCCGGCGCGACAGGTCCATCGGATCGCAGTCTTGCAGAAGCCGGCCGTCAATCCGGACCTCGCCATCGGTGGGAATCAGGTGGCCGCAGATCAGCTCCAGGATCGCGGCGGACGCAGCGGCGTCGTGTCCGTCGATCGCGATCGCGTCCCCTGAGCGGAGCGACAGGTCGACCTCGCGCAGGAGTGTCCTGCCGTCCTCGGACAGGGTGATGCCCGAGAGGTCGAGGTGCTCGATCCGGTCCACGGCCGTGGTGCCGGTATGGCGGAGTGGGGCGCCCAGAAGCCGCGCGACGTCCTCGATATGGGAGCGCACGTCGCGCTCGCCCGCGATCAACGCCTCGATGCGCAGGATCGGCTGGATGATCCGGTTGGTCAGCAGGATCGCGGCGGCCAGGCCGCCCATGGTCATCCGCTCGTCGATGACCAGGAACGAGCCGAGGCAAGCCATGACCACCGGCGAGACGAGGGAGATCGTGCCGGCGAGGCCCTGCGTGAAGCTGACCCGTTCCGCGAATTCGCGGGTCTGGGCCGCGTTGACCGACATGAGCCTTTCGTGGCGGCGCGCGAACTCGGGCTCTATCCCAAGCGCCTTGATCATTTCGATCCGGCTCAGGGTTTCGGACAGGAAGGCGTGGCGGCGGCCGCCTCTCTCCACCCGTTCGTGACCGAGAGCGATGATCCGGCGCCGGTGGCGCGCGACGACGGCGAGAGAGCCCAAGGCCAGGAGTGCCGCACCGAGGCCCATGATCGGCGAGATCAGCACGATCACCCCTATGAAGAGGAGGACGAAAGGTATGTCGTAGAACGCGATCGCCACTTCGCCGCCGTAATGCCGGCGCACTCGCGCGATGGCGTCGAACTTGTCGAAAATCTCGTGGTGCCCCAGAAATCCTTCGTCGATGGCAGGATGGAGAACCCGCTGACAGGCCTGCCAGTGAGTCGAGAGGGCGAAGCGAACGGTCGAGAGGGCGACGATGTGGAACCGGGCCGTGCGGATCGCGAAATCCAATACGACGAAGATGAAGAGCCCGGCGGCAAGGACCGCCATGGTCTCGATCCCACGATTGGGCACGACCCGGTCGAACACATGCAGCAGCGCCACCGGCAGCGCGAGAGCGAAGACATTCGTGATCAGCGACGCCGCGATGATCGCCGGGTCGGATCTCATGCGCCGGATCTCTTCGATCATCTTTCGTTCGTCCCGCGTCCCGCTATGGCCGACACGCGTTTAGCGCGACCTTCCATAAGGGGGGATTAAAGCGGCTTACCTCCGATCCGAGAGGCTGTGTGAAAAGTCGCCGGCCGGCCTGTTGGAGCCATGCTCTATCCGGAGACGCAGAGGAACAGGGGCTGTTGCGTTGACCCTGTGCTGTGCGGAAGACCCCCGAAACCGGAGTTCGTAGATGTCGGGCAAGCAGCCGTTCGAGTATCACCGGTTTTCGGCCGTGATCATTCTCCGTGCCGTCCGGATGTACCTTCGGTATCCGCTGTCGTACCAGGATACCGCTGATCGGGGCTGTTGCACTGGCGAGCTTCGATCGCAGTTCAACTAAGCGTCCGTGCTTCAGGCTGCACGGCGTGCTCCCTCCCAGTATCCGTGCTCAAGGTTCAGCAACGCCGCAGCCCCCGTCATCGCGCCTCCGCCTCGGCGGTCTCGAGCAGGGCGAATTCCTCCTCGGCCGTCTTCGCCACCAGGTGATGGCGCGAATAAAGAAAGAAATAGGCCGCGCCGAGGGCGAAAAGGACGAGCGTCAGCAGGAAGGCGCGCGGGTCGAAGGCGAAGACGCCGGTGAGCGCGATCAGCGACAGCACCAGCGCGATGCCCGATGTCACGGTGCCCCCCGGCGTGCGGTAGGGGCGGGCGAGGTCAGGCTGGGTCTTCCTGAGCTGGATGTGGCTCCAGGCCATCAGCGCGTAGGAGATCGTGGCGCCGACCACCGCCATCGCCAGCATCAGGTCGCCCTGTCCCGAGAGCGAGGCGAGAAACCCCAGCACGCCGGGCACGATGAGCGCGCGGGCGGGCACCTTGCGGTCGTTGGTCACCGAGAGCGCGCGGGGCAGGTAGCCCGCCCGGCTCAACGCGAAGACCAGCCGCGAATAGCCGTAGATGATGGAGAAGAACGAGGCGACGAGCCCGGCGAGCGCCAGCACGTTGACGAGCGTGGCGAGCCACGCCGATCCCCACCGAGTCGAGCGCGTCCACCAGCGGCACGCCCGACTGGCCGATCATCTCCGCCCCGCCGGCCCCGGCGAGCAGGATCGTGACGAGCGTCGCGGTGAAGAGAAGGAGGATCATCGCCCCGATGATGCCGCGGGGCATGTCGCGGGCAGGATCGCGGGCCTCCTCGGCGGCGAGCGGAACGCCCTCGACCGCGAGGAACAGCCACATGGCGAAGGGCAGGGCGGCCCAGACCCCGAAGATGCCGTGGGGCAGGAAGGTGGAGGCGCCCAAGGCGTCGCCGGGGGGAATGTCGAAGAGGTTCGCGGGGTCGAAATGCGGCACCAGCGCCAGAGCCGTGGCCAGGATCGCGAAGACCGCGAGGCCGGAGATCGCCATCATCACCTTCAGCGCCTCGCCAACGCCGGCGAGGTGGATGCCCACGAAGACGGCGTAGAAGACGGCATAGACGATGGGCCCGTCGAGGCCGATCAGGCTTTCGACCGCCGCGCCGATGAAGATGACGATGGCGGCGGGGGCCAGCGCGTATTCGATCAGCACCGCGAGGCCGGTGAGGTAGCCGCCCGCCGGACCGATCGCCTGGCGCGCGAAGCTGTAGCCGCCCCCCGCCGCCGGGATCGCCGCCGACATCTCGGCGAGCGACAGGACCAGGGTGAAATACATCGTCCCCATCAGGATCGCGGCGATGACGAAACCGCCCCAACCGGCCTCTCCGATGCCGAAGTTCCAGCCGGCGAAGTCGCCCGAGATGACATAGGAGACTCCGAGGCCCGCCAGCAGGACCCATCCAGCAGTGCCGCGCTGGAGCTGGCGCTTTTCCAGGTAGGAGCGGTCGATATCGCCGCCCTCGGGCCGTGACGTCGTCGCATCGCTCATGGGATCATCCTTCTGATGGGGCGGCGAGGAAGCTTGTCGCGCGGTCGTCCTGGTCGATTTCACCGCCCGAGGAGCGGTCCTTGAGGGCGATGCCCGAGGTCTCGATCTTCGCGGCCTCCGACAGGAGCCAGGCGGCGCGGGCGGCGGCGCGGTCGTAGTCGAGCCCGGCGGCGCGCACGTTGGAGATGCAGTTGCGTCGCGCGTCGTGAAGCCCGGTTTCGGGGCCCCAGGTGAAGTAGAGGCCGAGGCTGTCGGGTGCGGACAGGCCCGGCCGCTCGCCGATCATCACCAGCACGGCGCGGGCCTTCAGGATCTCGCCCACATGGTCGCCGATGGCGACGCGACCCTGTTCCACGATGACGGGGCGCGACAGGGTTTTGCCCTCTACGTGGCCCAGGAAGGCGCGCAGGAAGGGGGCCACGTTGTTCTGCGCGGCGAAGGACGACAGCCCGTCGGCCACGACGAGGGCGAGGTCGGGTGGATCGCCCGCCGCCGCCTCCAGGGTTGCGGTGGACTCTGCGTCCAGTTCCTCCCCCTTGGGCGGGTTGCGGAGGTAGTCGTCGCGGCTCTCGGCCTGCGTATGCAGGATCAGCGGATCGCCCAGCCCCTCCACGCCCTTCAGGTCGTGGGCCAGCTGGCTCGCATCAAGCGGCAGGTGCACGGCGTCGCGGGCCTGGGCATGGGCGATCTGGAAGGCCAGGAGCTCGCGCGTGGGCAGGCTGACGCCCACGCGCCCCAGCCCGATCCGGGCATCGGTGAAGCGGCGCGAGGAGCGCCAGGGATTCTCGGTCAGGATCTCGGGATCGTCAGGCATCCTGGGGCAGCCTCCTCAGCGAATTGGCGAAGCCCTCCGGCACGTCGGAGGCGAGGCGGAAGCCCGCATCGCTGTCGAGGATCGCCATGCCCGCGAGCCAGTCGTCGAATTCCGGCGTGGGGCGCAGATCCAGCGCCCGGCGCAGGTAGAGCGCGTCGTGAAACGAAGTCGTCTGGTAGTTCAGCATGATGTCGTCGGCGCCGGGAATGCCCATGATGAAGGTCACCCCCGCCACGCCCAGCAGCGTCATCAGATTGTCCATGTCGTCCTGATCGGCCTCGGCGTGGTTGGTGTAGCAGACGTCGCAGCCCATCGGCACGCCCATCAGCTTGCCGCAGAAATGGTCCTCCAGCCCCGCGCGCGCGATCTCCTTGCCGTCGAAGAGGTATTCGGGGCCGATGAAGCCCACCACCGTGTTCGTGAGCAGCGGCTCGAAATGGCGCGCCACGGCGTAGGCGCGCACCTCGCAGGTCTGCTGGTCGAGCCCGTGATGCGCGCCCGCGGAAAGCTCCGATCCCTGACCGGTCTCGAAATACATGACGTTCTCGCCCACGGTCCCGCGCTTCAGCGACAGGGCGGCCTCGCGCGCCTCCGCGAGGTCCTTCAGCGAAAACCCGAAGGAGGCGTTGGCCTCCTCCGTCCCGGCGATGGACTGGAAGACGAGGTCCACCGGCGCGCCCGCCTCGATGCATTCCAGCGTGTTGGTCACGTGGGTCAGCACGCAGGACTGGGTGGGGATCTGGTACTGGTCGATGATGTCCGCCATCAGGCGGTTGAGGCGGATCGCCTGGGCGACGTTGTCGGTCGCGGGATTGATACCGATCACCGCGTCGCCCGCCCCGTACATCAGCCCGTCGAGGATCGAGGCGGCGATGCCGTTCACGTCGTCTGTGGGATGGTTGGGCTGGATCCGGGTCGAGAGCCGCCCCGGCAGGCCCACCGTGCCGCGGAAGGCCGTGGTCACGCGGCATTTCCTCGCCACCAGGATCAGGTCCTGGTTGCGCATGATCTTGGCCACGGCGGCCACCATCTCGGGCGTCAGGCCCGGGCGGAGATCGGTCAGCGCCTCCTCGGTGGCCATGTCACTGAGCAGCCAGTCGCGGAAATCGCCCACGGTCAGGTGCGACACGGGGGCGAAGGCGGCCGCGTCGTGGGTGTCGACGATCAGCCGGGTGACTTCGTCCTTTTCGTAAGGGACCAGCGCTTCGGAGAGGAAGGTCTTCAGCGGCAGGTCGGCCAGCACGGCCTGGGCGGCGGCGCGTTCCTCCGCCGTTCCGGCGGCGACGCCCGCCAACCGGTCGCCGGAGCGTTCGGGCGTGGCGCGGGCCATGACCTCGGCCAGCGTGGCGAAGCCGTGGGTGCGGCCGCCGATCGTGTGGCGGAACTTGTGGGACATCGGACGTCTCCGGGCCGGGTCGCGTTTCCTTAACAGAGCGCATTGCATGCCGCCGGGGAAAGCTTTTTCTCGGGTAGCCAGGCGGCGGACAGAGATCGCGCGAAAATCGGGCACCGAGAGTCAGGCGGTGGCGATCATCCGGGCTAGGGGGCCGATCTGCGCCCGCGCGCGGCTCCGCGACGCCTCCAACGCGTCCGTCTCGCTGCGGACGAAGTCGAAGAACAGCATGTCGAGCGCGTTGAAAACCAGCTCGCCTAGATCGTCGGCGGGCAGGTCCGCCCAGGCCCGGCCGTGCACCTGCAGTTCGGTCAGGAGCGCGCGGACCTGGCCTGCGAGGCGGGCATCGAGGTCGGCATGGGCGCGGCCGTTCGGCGTGTCGGGCCGCTCGATCGAAAGCACAATAGCCGCGCGCCACATCTCCTTGGAGAGATAATCGAGCGAGTGGTCGGAGTAGCCGAAGACCAGCGCCATGACCGCCCGCTCCTCGTCGTCGGGGAGGAGGGACGCCAGGTCCGCACCCTGCGCTAGTACCTCATCGACTTCCAGCGCGACGGTGCTCATCAGGATGTCGCCCTTGTGCGAATAGTAGTCATAGCGCGTGCCAACCGAGAGATCCGCGCTAAAGGCGAGATCCTCCATCCGCACCGCGCGAAAGCCATTCTGCCGGAACAGCGTCACTGCGGCGCCCAAGATTTGACGGTTCCGGTCGGCCTTCTGCCGCTCCCTTAACCCCGACATGACTGCCCCTGTCGGGCACTGGTGCGCAAATCACCTGATGGCCGGACTATCCCTTTCCGCGTGGGGGGACTTATCTCACGGGCTCTGTGAGGGATGCGGCCCTCCAGAACGGTGATACCGGCCTGGAACTCGGCGACCCGGGGATCGAAGTCCCTCGCCATGAGGCGCCGGCCCAACCCTTTGGCTGCGCGGACCTTCGGATCGCGCGAGGCATCTTCGTCACGATACGGCTCCGGCGGTGGTATCCGCTCCAGCCTCGCCAGGTCGCGCGGCCGAGGTGTTTCGATGGGCACCGCGCCTCGTTTCCGGCCCCTGCGCTTGGCGGAGACGCTCTCGATTTCCTCGTCGGCCGGGATCTGGCCGAGCAGGTCGGGTCGCACAGGCGCGCCGCCCATGTGACGTCCGGTGACCTCGACAGTTCGGACGTCCGGAGTTTGCTCGTTAATCCCAAGGGGGACCTTACGATAGGCGAGCCCTGTCGCGCCAATGGTCCGAGCGAGAATGGCGAACCCGTTCGGGGCGGGCATGCTTGCGGGCATGCCCCTCCGCCTTCGCCCTCCGCCGTGATGCCATTCGGCATCGTCCTCGGACCGGTGGCGGACCATGCCTCATTGTCCGCCAGTAGGTGCGCCGGGCCCCTGGAGCGACGTTAGGCAATGTTCACTGCCAGCGTCTTCCGGCGGCTGGAGAACGTGCCGAAATCCGAAACTGTCCAGGCCCGGCCAACAAGCCGCAGCAGGCTCTCCACGAAGCCCGTGGTCCGGCGCAACGCCACGCCGATGGGGACTGTTGCGTTGCTGGTCCTCCAGGCACGGATACTGGTTCCGAAGTAGAGGGAGCCCGTCATGCGCGATCCGTTCAGAGGACATCGGTTTCCGCGTGAGGTGATCCTGCTGGCCGTGCGCTGGTGCTGCCGGTTTCCGCTTTCGTACCAGGATGTCGCCGATCTGCTGGCGGAGCGCGGGATCACGGTGGACCGCGCCACGGTCGTCCGCTGGGTCCGGAAGTTCTTCCCCGATAGTGCCAGGCGCGCTCATGCCCACCGCGGCTGGCTCGGCCTGAACCGGCATGCGGCCGAAAGCTACGCCCGGGTTGGCGGTGAATGGCGATACGTCTCGCGACCAGTCGACCAGAAGGGCCAGTTCATCGATTTCCGCCTAACGGCCAGGCGGGATGCGAAGGCCGTCGAAGCCTTCCCGAAACAGGCCAGGCAAGGCGAGCGCCTCTATCCGCCGGTCTCCATCTGCACCGACAAGGTTCCGGGGGACCGCAAGGTTATCCAGGACCTGAACCACCGGCATGATCCGCATTTGGCCAGTACTCTGCACATCGACCGGAAATGGCGAGATGACCGCATCAAGGGCGACCACGCCGCGATGAAGCGCCTGCTCGGAACACGGCAATCGTTTCGCTCGCTGCGATCCGCCAAGGCGGCGCTCATGGCCGCCGAGGCAATCCGGACCATCGGGAACGGCCATGTCTCGAACAAGGGGCCAGAGGTCCGTAGAGAGGTCAACCTTGTCCGGAATTTGTTCAGCCATGCAGCCTAAAGTACGGACGCACAAGTGAACTGCGCTCGAAGTTAGCCAATGCAACAGTCCCGGTGAGAACCCGATCCATCAGTCTCTTTACTTTCGAACTACCGGCAGGGACATTTAGCGGCAGTTCAGGGCAATACCGACGCAATGACCATATTTCCAACCTTCACGATGCGCCTGATACGTCGCGCGGCGCGTCATGCCGTGGGGGCGAGCTGGCGGTTCACCGCGTTCGTCACTGCGGGGCACGCGACAAGTGCCGCGGTGGGGCTCTTGCTTCTGGGGGAGACGGCTCTCGTAGCTTCGGTTACGCAGTTCGCCTACTTCTACATCGTCACCGGCTCATCGGTGGGCTATGGCGACTTCTCTCCGTCCAGCGATGCCGGAAAACTCTTTACTGCGCTCTGGGTCATTCCGGGCGCGATCTCGATCTTCGCCTTCGTCGTTGGCAAGATCATCGGCGAGGTCAGCATGGGGATGCGCAAGATCATGAACGGCCATGGCGATTTTTCCGACAAGACCGGCCATCTGGTCATTATCGGGTGGGTCGAAGGACATACTGCCCGACTGCTCGAGGAAACCCGACACCTCCACGGCGCCCGTGACGTTGTCATCGTGTCGAGCCATGACCTGTCGGGGGTACGGGCCGGTTGGGACTGGATCCGCGCCAGCTCTCTCGCCAGTGCCTCCGACCTGCGTCGAAGTGGCATCCTGGGCGCGGATTTCATCGTGATCCTGGCGGAGAGCGACGACGAAAGCCTGACGGCCTCGCTTGCCATCGGGGCCATGGAGCTCCGGGGGCATTGCGTTGCCTTCTTTGCCGACCCGGCTCCGGCCGATCTGATCGAGACACATTGCCCGACGATCGAGACCGTGACCTCGAACACGATCGAGCAGGTTGCCCGCTCCCTCAGCGATCCTGGTGCCAGCGACCTCCTGCGGCGGTTGGTTTCGACCCGGGCCGGCGCGACGTTGTATTCCACGAAGATTTCGGCCCCCGGAGGGATCACCGTGCAGCAGGCGATGGCATCGCTTCTCGACCGATATGGCGCCACGTTGATCGGATACAGGCCATCCGACGGAGCCGATCCGATCATGGCAATGAGACCGGACACCGAACTGGCGCGGGGCCAGACGATCTATTACATCGCCGGAACGCGACTTCCAGCCGAGGTCGATCTTGCTGCCACCCAGCCAAAAGGCGTGGCGGGCTGAGACAACGTATGAAAAGCCGCTGTTTCTCTGCCCTGGGTCAGGTTCCGGTCTGTGACCTGGGGATAGACATGGCTTGACCCAGCTCCCCACGACAGGCCTGACCGGCGTCTGACGTGACTGGTCTCCCAAGTCTCTTCTTGCTTCACACCAGATGCCATGAGCGATGCTACCACGGAACCTTCCGTCTTGCGGCACGGTCTGCCGTTACTTTCGCACAGCGCGGCTGAAAGCTAGCGCCGACCCGATCATACCGCGTGAGCTGAAGAACCACGCTTCATCAAGCCAAATAGCCAATGACAACACGTAATTATTACATAATATTCATTCGGCGCCACAACCCTGTAGCCGCAAAGCTAGAATGTCCCACCACTGCAAAGTAGACGTGTCACGTTCCCCCCCCCGGGCGAAGAAGGTCGGAGCTTGGCCATGAAACGAGTTCTGATGAGCGAGCGGAACTGAACCGCGGCGAAATACTGGGCTAGGTGGTGCAGCGGCGGGCGACGGTTCGGTCGGCGGACGAGGTGATGGATCTCGGTCCTCGCCAGGTTCATCGGTTCTTGAAGGCGTTTGAGGCCAAAGGTCCAGGGGCGATCCGGCACAAGGCCCGCGGCCGTGTGTCGAACCACAGGACAGGTCCCGCCGTGCGGGAGTACGCGCTGATGCTCCTACGTGAGCGTTATCCGGATTTCGGCCCGACGCTGGCCGCCGAGAAGCTGGCGGAGAATCTCGGATTGAAGGTCTCCCGCAAGACGCTCCGCAAATGGATGATCGCGGGTGGCATCTGGCTGTCACGCAAACAGCGTCGGAGATTCAACCAGCCTCGCCTGCGCCAGGAATGGCTGATTCAGCCCTCCCAGCGACATTATTTTGCGAAGGGATGCGAGGGATTCACGTCGTGGAGCGTTGCGGGTGTTCGAACCCGTGCCGAAAGCTTCTCCGGCCCGCTACCGCATGACGAACTGGACTGCTTAACGCGTTGCTACGCAAGCGGGCTCGTTGGCGGTGTGGTTCGATCATAACATGGCTTGGCATGGGGAGAAATCTGGCAAGCGGAGAGAGCCCGGAGCCTTCCCGGATACCGCGATCCAGACCTGCCTGCCGCGGGAGCGCGAAGGGCGGCCCGAAAATGATTCGGGGCTCGTTTCAGCCATTGACGGGGAGAGCCCCGGATATGTTTGCTCACTCGATGCGCCAGACGGCTGAAGTCAGTCCAGGAAACTCCGACCTCTTCGAAGAACAACTTTCGTTGAGGCGGAGCACGCCTTTACCGGGTGGCGAAGCAGTCACCTTTGGATTAGGGCCTCTAAATATCAGGTCGCGGAGGTCAGGCCTTCTGCGGCTTTTTCGTTCATCGTCTTTCCGCCTCATGAAGGACACAAATTTCAATAATTGCATGATTATAAAGACAAGATTGAATTCTAGCGGTACGATGGTCATGGCGTCTTCGAAACCACAACTTCTCTCGATCATAGTGCCGGTCTTCAACGAGGAAGAGGCTATCGCACCGTTCCTCTCGCACGTTTTTCGCGTGACAGAGGGCCTCGAGAACGTGGAGTGCGAAATCATCTTCGTCGATGACGGGTCGCGCGACGGTACGAGCCGTGCGGTTCGTGACGCCCAC
Organism: uncultured Paracoccaceae bacterium; assembly: GCA_947500825.1. GTDB lineage: Bacteria > Pseudomonadota > Alphaproteobacteria > Rhodobacterales > Rhodobacteraceae > Palleronia. The sequence goes on from CANMTR010000013.1 coordinate 17,332, forward strand.
GCATCGAACCCTTCAGTTTGCCTTGTTCGCCTGAGCCGCAATTTCGGGAAGGAAGCCGCGCTGACCGCAGGCCTCGAGGTCTCGAGAGGGGACGCGGTTATTCCCATGGATGTGGACCTTCAGGATCCTCCCGCCCTCATCGCCGACTTCGTGAAACACTGGCGCGCGGGGTATGAGGTCGTCTACGGCCAGCGCGTGGACCGCGCCTCCGACACCGGCATGAAGAGCGGCTCGGCGGGGATGTTCTACACCCTGTTCAACCGCGTCTCCTCACTGGAGATCGAACCGAATGTCGGGGATTTCCGGCTGATGGACCGCCGGGCGGTGGATGCGACCCTGCAGCTGCGCGAGCGCAATCGCTTCATGAAGGGCATCTTCGCCTGGGTGGGATTTCGCAGCCTGGGCGTTCCCTATTCCCGGCCTGCGCGCACGGTCGGCACGACCAAGTTCAATTACTGGAAGCTATGGAACTTCGCGCTCGACGGGATCACGAGTTTTTCCACCGTGCCCTTGCGGATCTGGACCTATATCGGCGGGACGGTGGCGTTGGCGGCGCTTCTCTACACGGCGACGATCGTGTTTCAGACGCTCCTGTTCGGCCGCGACGTTCCCGGCTACGCTTCGCTGATGGTGGTGGTGCTGATGCTGGGCGCGGTTCAACTGATCTCGCTCGGCATCATCGGCGAGTATCTCGGCCGCTTGTATATCGAGTCGAAACGGCGCCCGATTTATCTCGTTCAGGAACAGGTCGGTTTCCATGCCAACCCCGACCAGTTTCACCGGGTCGGTGGCGAAGCCGTCGTAGAGGTCGGCGAGTAGGCGATGGTCGGCTCCGTGAAGGAAATCGGCCGATTCGGCGTCGTCGGCGTAGGGGCTACCCTCGTGCATTTCGCGGTTCTGACCCTGGCCGTGGAGCAGACCCGCATTCCGCCTTCCCTGGCAAATGGCCTGGCGTTCCTTTGCGCGCTGAGCGTGACCTATCTGGGCCAGTCCCTCTGGGTGTTTCGCCACCGCAGCCGGCACGGTGCGGACCAACTGGCCCGCTTCGGCGTCTCCCTGGGGATCGGGATGCTGGCCAACGTCGCGATAATGGCAGTTAGCGTGCACGCGCTGGGGCTCGGATACAGGGTCGGCTTCGTCCTCGGCTTGATCCTGGTGCCGGCGCTGAGTTTCGTGATCAATCGATACTGGGTGTTCCGGCATGTCTGATCTCCATTCCCGGACCCGCGCCGCCGACGCGTCGTGGATCGACTTGCGGCTCGCCGTTGGGCTGGTGGCGGCGGCGGCCCTGCTGCTGCGGCTCCATGGCCTGGGCGCGTTGCCCCTGTGGCTGGACGAGGCCTACAGTGCTTGGTTTTCCTCGCGGGATTGGTCGTATCTGTGGAGCGACGTTCCGCAGTTCGAGACGCACCCCTCCTTCTACTACTCGCTCCTGAAGCTCTGGCGCGCCTTTGGCGACGACGAGGCAACCCTGCGCCTGCTCTCGGTTGTGCTCAATGTCGCGACGATCCCGCTCATCGCCGTGACGGCCCGGCTCTGCGGCGACCGCCATGCGGGCCGGCCGGCGTCCCTCGTGGCGGCGATCCTCTTCGCCTGTTCGGCGACCCAACTCCACGCAGCGCAGGAGGCTCGACCCTACGCGCTCATGACATTCGCCATGGCACTGGCCCTGGCGTGCAGTGTTGCCGTCATGACAGCCGGCGCGCGCGCCCACGAACCCATGCGCCGGATGTTGATGCGAGACCGGCCCATGGTGCTGGCGTTCGTCGGCATCGGCGCCGGCCTCGCCCTGCTGGCCTGGAGTCACAATTTCGGTCCGGTTTTCGGCCTGATCCTCGCGGCCTGCCTGGTCGGTTACTGGGTTTCCGTCGGCACGCCGCAAACCTTGTTCGTGAACTTCCTGATCTCCGCGGGGGTCGCGGCCGTGCTCTATGCGCCCAACATCCCCATCATCCTGATGCAGACGCAGGCGATCGACAGTCAGGGTTTCTGGCTCTCCCCACCGGGGGCGAACACGATCGTCCGCGCGGCCGTCGCCATGCCCTTGGGTCTGTCCCCATACCAGGGGGCGCCGATAGCAGGTCTCGCAGCCCTTTCGGTGCTGACCACCCTCATCGGATTCGCGGGCCTTTTCCGGCAAGCGGTCCGTCCACCGCTGGCCGTGCCGGCCACACTGGTGGTCATGGGCATCGTGCCGGCCCTCGTATCCTTTCTCATAAGCCATCTCGGGCAGCCGGTCTTCCTGTTCCGCACGCTCCAGGCGTCCCAGGTTCCCGTCATGGTCTGCTTGGCCTTCGCGCCGTTCGCGTTCGGCTCCCCGGCGAGGTGGGGAATACTCGCTCTATTGACGCTCTTGGCGGCCTGTGCGCTGTGGTCGTTCCAGACGGGCAAACGTCCTTCGGCCGGAGAAGCTTGGCCGGAAATCGTCCGCACCATAGTGTCGCGCTCCGAAGCGAAGGTCCCCACCGTCCTCGTCTATCCCCCCGAGGCCGAACTTCCCCTGCTCTACTATACCGACCGGCTCGGCCTCGAACTCGATATCCGCACCGTGCCCGGGCCCTATCCCGCCCGAGGCTCCGAATATGCGTATCCCGCAGGCGGCGGCGGATCGCCGGGCATGACGCCGGCGATCCGCGACCAGGCGATGTCCATTCTCGCACAGGAGGCTGAGGCATGGTTCGTCACGCGTCGGCTCGACATCTACGATCCCACCGGCCTTCTGATGAGCGCGGTGGCGCGAGACTTTCCCTGCCTGATCGACGACACGATCTCTCGTATCGAGCTTCGTCGTCGGGCGGGACCCGGGTGCTCTTGAGCGACGCCGGGCCCGGGGTTTTTTGCTTCAGGGACCGTGTTCATGCAGAGCTCGTGGCCAGAGACTGACGATTGCAGCGATCGCGATGGTCGAAAATGAGGCTTCGGGGACAGGGTTCCACGGAGCGTCGCCCGTTCTCTCCTCCACGGCGCGGTTTTGATGCGCAAATAGGGTGAAGCCCGGGCTTCCCTTTCCCCCGAGACACTAGGAGCGCCTAACAGACAGTGTCCCCCGGCCGTCACGTCGAGCGGGTATGACGATACATGAGCTCGTATCCGACGATCTTTGAGCGGCGATGGCGCCGCTTCTTCCGACGCCCGGCGGGGCGTCGCGTTCGCCCCGAGATCCGTCATTCTCCGCGAGATTCTGCGCCGAAAGGCGTTCGGCTACCTTGGGATGACCTGCTGGCGCGGGATTCAGGGCCGGGACCGCGCCAAGGTGCCGGACCAACTGCATCGGGTTCCGCCGGAGCGATTGCACCGGGCGGAGAAGCTCGACTGGTCGCGAACCCCGATCGAAAGCGCCTCGATCGGCGCCGAAAGGGGAGGTGCCGCGACGGGGCCATTCCGACGGACAGGAGCAAGCCGGGGACGAGGCGCCATGCCGTCACCGACCGGCATGCTCGGCCCGATCCTCACCGGGGCGAACCGTCACGGCGGCATGGCCCGGGCGCCCGCCTTCAATTCTATTACGGGCGTAGGCCCCGGCCGCCGGGGACCGCCCTGAAAGCGCCCCGCCAACAAGCCCCCGACGGCCGGAGATGCCGTCTGGCATGCCGCACCCGGAACATCGCGCCACGCCTTGCCCGGAAGAGTATCGACAGGTCCGCCCATCCCGGTCGGCCGGGGGACGTTCCCCTGTCCCAATTCATCGGGCACGTCTTCTCGAACGCGCATCCGGTCGCGCGGGACCACCGGATGATCCAGACCAAAACCGCGACGGGACGTCGTGGGCGAACGCCGCAGGCTGCAGTCGCCGACCGCTACCGTGTCTGCCGCGCGGGAACGTCCGGCCCCTGTCCGTCGTGCAACTGGGCGCATGCTCAAACCCCGTGCCGGTTCGGTGGTTGCCTCTGCTGGGGTTTCGACGAAGAACACGAAGCGCCAGTCCCAAGATGCGTCCGGGCGCGAAACCATCGCGCGCGCGGACGGCGGCTGCCGCTGGACACCCCCCCTTCCCTCTCGACTGCGCCGACCACGGTCAAACCGCGCGCGGTCTTTTCGCGAGGTTCAGCCCCGCCTCGATCAGCGCGATGGCGACGAGCGACAGACCGACCAAGGGGAAGAAGAGGCCGGCCGCCACCGCCATCACCAGAACCGCACGCGGGATACGCCAGTCCGAGGGCACCGCCGGGGCGCCGAGCGATCCCGCCGGGCGCCGCTTCCACCACATCACGACGGCCGAGACCGCCATGACCACCATCGCGACGCACGCGACGAGCAGCACGACCTGATTCGCCAGGCCGAACTGCTGGCCCATGTGGATCGAGTTGCCCCATTCCGCCAGCCACCCCAATCTCCCCAGATCCGCCACGCCGAGGTCGAGCAGCACGTCGCCGGTATACTGGTCGAGATGGATCACCCGCTCCTGCGAGATATCGTGGGGATAGACAGAGGCAGTGAAGACGCCCTCCGCTCCCGCCGGCATGGCAACCTCGTAACCCGGGTGAAGGCCCGCCGCCTCCACCGTCGCGACTACGTCGTCGAGCGCGGCCGGAATGCCCTCGGACATGCCCGACATTGGCATCCCGTGATGTTCCATGATCCACGGCGTCTGCTCCATCACCGTGCCGGCAGGAACGTCGGAGGTCGGCAGGTTCGACCAGTAGCCGTCGGTCATGCCCATCCCCGCGGCGTAGGACAGGTCGTAGAAATATTTGCCCCAGACACCCGTCCAGGGGAGCCCGGTCAGGGCGAGGAACAGGACGAACCCCGTGGCGTAGATGCCGGTAACCGCATGGATATCGCGCCACAGGGGGCGTCCGCGCGTCCGGCGCGGGGCCATCACGCCGACTTTGCGGCCACGTGGCCACCACAGATAGACGCCGGTCGCCACCAGCAATACCATCCAGCCCGCGACGGCCTCGACGATCCGGTTGCCCCACCAGCCGACATATTCGAGCGAGTGCAGCTTGCGCACCAGCCACATCGGGGTCGACCCCGACGGCCCGGCATCCCAGGCCGAGCCGACCACCGCGCCGTCGTAGGGATTCACGTAGACTGTGTCGGTCGTCCCGTCCTCGCCGGCGATCTTCACCTGCGCCGTGCGGTCGGGAGCGGGGGGCGGGACATAGGCGACGAGGGAGCCGGGATGAGTTTCCAGCGCCGCCCCAGTGATCTCCGAAGGGGCGAGCGCCTGCGTCTCTGACGGAGTGACGAAACGGCGTCCGGAATAGGCCGCGTCGTTGATCTCGTCCTTGAAGAGATAGATCGCGCCGGTGACGGCGATCAGGATCACGAAGGGCAGGACGATCAGCCCGGCGAAGAAATGCCAGCGCCAGACGGCACGGTAGAGCGCGGAGGACCGCTGCGGGGTCGGCGTCGTGGTGGTCATGACAAGGGGTCCAGCTTGGAGGTTGCGTTTCGCCACCGTCTCTCGGACGGCCAGAAGGGTTTCATGCGTCGACGCCGCGTGGCCTAGCCGGGCGTTCCGATTCCGGGAAGGCACGTCGCGAAGACCGCGAGAGGTTCAAACGTGGATCGCCCGAGGCATGATAGCGGCGCAATGTTGCCCGCGCGTCGCGCGCCGATCCCTGCCGGGGCATGCCCGTCCGATGCGAAGGAGCAGTGCCTTGGGGCGGAAGGGATCGGACGTGTATGACGCGCGCGTGCACAGACGTAGGGATCGCCGAACCGCGTCAGGCAGGAAGGCCTGGCGGTTCATGGATTCGGACACCTCGCCGCCTTCCGTCGGCAGCTTGCCGTTCGCAAGCGCAATACCCTTAAACGAGGGACAAGGTCCTTCTCGTCCGGCGGCCCGCTCCACCCTCGAAACACACTCCGCCGGTCTCGCCATGGCGCTCGATATCCCGAAGGCGGGGCGGGGCGAAGATTCGCTGCGCCTTCGCCGATACCGTCCGCCCGCGATACGAGTGGCCGATCCAAACCCTCGAACCGTCTTACTTGCCGCGGGCGGCAAATACTGCCAGTGATCGTGGCGTCGGTTTCCTTCGGGAAAGAAAAAGGGAATCCGTTCCGGCTCCGGCCGGGAAACGGAACTGCCCCCGCAACTGTAGGCGGCGAGCGCCTGTCGACGTGCCACTGGGATCACCCCGGGAAGGCGAGAGGTGCCGCGACCCGCCAGTCAGGAGACCTGCCGACGGACATGAAACCACGACCGGACGGGGTGTGCCGGGGCGGGAAACCTGTCGCGTCCGTTCGGTCGCCCATCGTTTCACGTCTCGTCCCGAACGGTCACATCTGACGGGACGGATCGGATGAGACAGACCCTGATCGCTGCCAGCCTTCTGGCCGGTCCCGCGCTGCCGCTGCATGCGCAAGAGACGGCATACCCCCTGACGCTGACCAATTGCGGCGTCGAGATCTCGTTCGACGCGAACCCGGGCAGCATCGTGACCATCGGCCAGTCCGCGACGGAGATCCTGTATTCTCTCGGTCTCGCCCAGAAGGTCGCGGGCACCTCCGTCTGGTTCAACCCGGTCCTGCCGGACTACGCCGAGGCGGACGCCGACATCGAGCGGCTGGCCGAGAACGACCCGAGCTTCGAGAGCGTCGTGTCGAAGAAGCCGGGCCTGGTCGCCGTCCAGTACGAATGGCACGTGGGAGAGACCGGCATCGTCGGCACCCGCGGAATGTTCCACGATATCGGCATCCCCACCTACATCCTTCCGGCCGATTGCGATACCAAGGACAACTCGACCGGCGGCGACGGCACCCGGACGGGCGCCTTCGAGACGGATTCCGTTTACAGGGGCATCCGCGAGCTTGCGCGGATCTTCGACGTGCAATCCGCGGGGGAGGACCTGGTCGCGGAACTGGAAGCGACCGAGGCGGACGCGATCGCCCGCGCGAAAACGCTCGATCTGCCCGAGGACCTGTCGGCCGTGTTCTGGTTCTCGTCCCCCGACCTGGAGACCGATCCCTATATTGCCGGGCGTCTCGGCGCGCCGGGCTACATGATGTCGGAGCTCGGGATCGAGAACGTCGTCGACTCCGACGAGGAATGGCCGCTGGTTGGCTGGGAAAGCGTCGCGCGCGCCGATCCCGACGTGATCGTCGTCGCCCATATGGACCGCCGCCGCTTTCCCGCCGACGACATCGAAAGAAAGCTCGACTTCCTGCGCACCGATCCGGTCGCGAGCCGGATGACGGCCGTGCGGGAGGGGCGGATCGTGCAGATGGATGCCCACGCGATGAGTGCCACCATGAGGTCGATCCATGGCCTCGAGGCCCTGTCGAGGGCGCTCTCGAAGATGTCCTTCGAATGACGACGGCGGTCGTGCCTTCGCGGATGCCGAGGGGCAGCGCCATTTGCCTCGCCCCCCTGGTCCTGGCGGCGGCCGTCCTGGCTGGGACGGCAATCGGCGAGACGCGTCTGCCGCTCGCCACCGTGCTGCGGACGCTGGCCAACCATCTGTGGGGCGCGGGATATCCCGTGGACGGTATCGAGGCGGGGATCGTGTGGAGCTACCGCCTCCCGCGGGCCATCGTGGCGGCCTGTTGCGGGGCGGGACTGGCCCTGACCGGCGTCGTCCTGCAGGCGCTCCTGCGCAACCCGCTGGCCGACCCCTACCTCATGGGCCTGTCGGCGGGGGCCTCGACCGGGGCGGTCCTGGTGACGGTCGCGGGCGTGGGGGGCGGTGCCATCTCTATGTCGCTCGGGGCGCTGACCGGGGCGCTCGTCGCCTTCGGCTGTGTGGTCGCCCTGGCCCGTGCGGTCGGCGGCGGGGCGGGCGGCGGCCGCGAAACCCAGGCCGCCGCGGCGATCATCCTCGCGGGCATCGCCGGGTCGCAGCTGTTCAATGCCCTGACGGCGTTCACCATCGCGCGCTCCGCCAATGCCGAGCAGGCGCGGGGTATCATGTTCTGGCTGATGGGCAACCTCTCCGGTATCCGGTGGGAGGACGTCGCCGCCTGCACCCTGGTCTCGCTCGTGGGTGTGGGCTTGTGCCTTTGGCACCGGCGCGGACTCGATGCCTTCGCCTTCGGCGCGGACAGCGCGGCCTCCCTGGGCGTCAACGTGCCGGTCCTGCGCGGCACGCTCGTCACCGCCACCGCGATCATGGTCGGGGTGCTCGTCTCCAAGGTCGGCGCCATCGGCTTCGTCGGACTGGTCGTGCCCCACGCCATGCGGTTCCTCGTGGGCACCCGGCACGACCGCCTCGTGCCCGCCTCCGCCCTCGCGGGGGCCGTGTTCCTCGTGGCCGCCGACGTGGTCAGCCGCGTGCTGGTGCCGGGACAGGTGCTGCCCATCGGCGTCGTCACGGCCCTGGTGGGCGCGCCGGCCTTCGCGCTGATCCTCGTGCGGGGTGCGCGGCGATGAAGGTCGGCGTCCACGGCCTTTTCGCACGCATCCATCGTGCACCGCTCCTCGAGGATGTGTCGTTTCACCTCTCCCAAGGGGAGCTCTTCGGACTCGTCGGTCCCAACGGGTCGGGAAAATCCACCCTCCTGCGATGCCTGGCCGGACTGCGCCGCCCTTCCTCCGGGCGGGTCCTGGCCGACGGCGCAGACCTCGCCCGGCTGCCTGCCCGGACCCGTGCGCGGCGCATCGCCCTCGTCGAGCAGCACGCCGACACCATGGACAGGCTGACCGTCCGCGAGGCGGTGGAGCTGGGCCGGACGCCCCACCTCTCGCCGCTTCGAGGGTGGAGCGCGGCAGATGCGGCCGCGGTGGAGGCCGCCCTCGCCGCGGTGGAGATGGCGGACTTCGCCGCGCGCCACTGGCATACCCTCTCGGGTGGCGAGCAGCAGCGCGTCCATATCGCCCGGGCGCTCGCTCAGACCCCCGACCTTCTGCTGCTCGACGAGCCCACGAACCACCTCGACATCCGCCACCAACTCTCCCTCATGGCCCTGGTGCGAGGACTGCCCATTACCCGCGTCATCGCCCTGCACGACCTGAACCAGGCGATGGCCTGTCACCGGGTCGCGGTTCTGCACCGAGGGCGGCTCGCCGCGGTCGGACCTCCCGGCGACGTGCTGGCCGAGGACATGCTGGCGCGTGTCTTCGGCGTTGCCGGGTCGAGCCGGGAAGACCCGGACGGGTCGCGGCACTTGCGCTTTTCACATGCTCTCTGACGCAGGGCTTGCGCCGTGGCGCGGACGGAGTTCACCTCCCGAGGCCATCGCCGCCCGCCGCCGCCATCGACGGGCGACGGACCGGCACGGTCTTCCGGGACGGTGCGCGCCATCCCTCACCAAGAAACCGGACGTGGACTCGTGCAAGGCGCATGGCACCAGGACATTTCCCGGCCGCGCAGGTTGTCGTACGGTCGCTCGCCTTCGACGTGCCCCGGGCGCATCGACGCCGACGCCACCGCGTGTTAGCCCCTGTGCATCCTGCTGTCCGCGTCATGTCAGGGTCCTGGCAGGCCCTTTCGGGAAGGGGGCCATTTCGGGTTTGCGGCCACGCGCGGCCCTGCTCTTGCAAGTTCGAGCAAAGGGGTTGGTTCTGCGGAGCGCCCGGCAAAGGGATTCGTCACCCGCAGGCAGACGATGAGCCACGGCATTTCGTTTCCCCGCCCATCTTGACCCATGACGGCAATGGCCGCGACGGTTTCCGTTGCGGTATGGCGCGGGCAGGGATCGTGCAATCCGGGCGAGACGGCCCGGCGTGAAGAGTGGAGTGAGTTTTGGGAGAATGCGACGTCCTTGTCACGGGCGGCGCCGGATATATCGGAAGCCACGTATGCAAGGCGCTGGCCGAGTCCGGGTACACGCCGATCACCTACGACGACCTGTCGATCGACAACCGCCGTGCCGTGCGTTGGGGGCCGCTCGAAGTCGGCGACATCCGCGACCCCGCGCGCCTGAACGAGGTCTTCCTGCGCCACAGGCCGGCAGGTGTCCTGCACTTCGCGGCGTTGTCGCTCGTGGGCGAGTCGATGATCGATCCCGCCCGCTACTGGAACCTCAACCTCCAGGGCGCGCAATGCGTGTTCGACGCGGCCCGGCGGCATGGCGTTCGCGGCCTCGTCTTCTCCTCGACCTGCGCGATCTACGGCATCCCGGCGTCAGTGCCGATCGATGAGGACGCGCCCACCAACCCGGTCAATCCCTACGGCGCGACCAAGCTCGCCGCCGAACGGATGCTGGGCGATTACGGTGCCGCCTACGACCTTCCGCATTTGATCTTGCGGTACTTCAACGCGGCCGGCGCCGACCCGGAGGTGGAGATCGGCGAACGGCGCGACGTCGAGACCCATCTCGTGCCACTGGCCATCGACGCCTCTCTGGGCCGGCGCGGGCCCTTGCGTGTCATGGGCGACGACTACCCCACCCCCGACGGCACCGCGATTCGCGACTACGTCCACGTGGCGGACCTCGCGCGGGCCCATGTCGCCGGGCTGGAAAAACTGTTCGCGGGCGCGGCCTCCCGGACGCTCAACATCGGGACGGGCCGTGGAACCTCGGTGCGCGAGATCCTGGACGCCGTGGAGGCCGCGACCGGGCACGAGGTGCCGACCGTCGCCGCCCCGCGCCGGCCGGGCGACCCGCCCGAGCTGGTCGCGAACGCGGCCCGCGCCAGGGACGTCCTGGGGCCCGACCACCTGCCGCGGTCCGACATCGACACGATCGTCCGCACCGCGCTGGCCTGGCACCGGACCCTGGAAGACCCCACGCCGCCCGGGGGCGGGCCGGGCGGGGCGGAGGCTCACGCCACCCGGTCGGTGTTCTCGTCCGAGGCGGCGGTGGGCACGAGCGCGCGCACCACGTCGCGCATCGGCAAGGTCCCGACCTGACGGCCGTCCTGCATCACCCGGAAGGTCGGCGTCGTGTCGCCGCCCGCCTGGGCGATGACCTCCTCCAGCGTGGCGTCGGCGTCGACCTGTCCGGACGCCTCGCCCGCGGCATCGGTGCCGGGGCGCATCACCGTGCGGGCGCGCAGGACGCGGGCGCGATTGATGTCGGCGATGAAGTCCACGATGTAGGGATCGTTGGGGTTGGTCAGGATGTGCTGCGGCTCGCCCTGCTGCACGACCTCGCCGTCTTTCAGGATCACCAGGTGATCGGCGAGCTTCAGGGCCTCGTCCAGATCGTGGGTGATGAAGACGACCGTCTTCTGCAACTCCTTCTGCAGTTCCAGCAGCAGGTCCTGCATGTCGGTTCGGATGAGGGGGTCGAGCGCCGAGAAAGCCTCGTCCATCAGCATGATGTCCGAGTTCGAGGTAAGAGCCCGGGCGATCCCCACGCGTTGCTGCATGCCCCCGGAAAGCTGGTGGGGATATTGCGGCCCCTGCCCCTCCAGTCCCACGCGGTCGAGCCAGCGCGTCGCCTCAGCCTCGTAATCCGCCTTCTTTCGCCCTTCGACGATCCAGGGCGTGGCGGCGTTCTCCAGCACCGTGCGGTGGGGCAGCAGCGCGAACTTCTGGAACACCATCGACATGTCCCGGCGCCGGATGCGGCGCAGACGTTTCGCGCCGTATTCCATGATGTTCTCGCCGTTCACCCGCACCTCGCCCGCGGTCGGGTCGATCAGGCGGTTGAGGTGGCGGATCAGCGTCGACTTGCCCGACCCCGACAGGCCCATGATGACGGTGATCTCGCCGTCCGTCATGTCGACATTGATGTCGCGCAGGCCCAGGACATGGTTGTGTTTCTCCAGCAGCTCGCTCTTGCGCATGCCATCGCGGACATGGGCCAGCGCCCTCTGGGGGTCCTCGCCGAAGATCTTGTAGAGGTCGCGCACGGCGATCTTGGTGTCGGCCATGTCCCGGCTCCTCAATTCTTCTGCGCGGCGTTGACGCGGGCGAGCGCCGCCTTGGTCGAGCGGTCGAGGATCACCGCGAGGATGACGATTCCCAGCCCCGAGACCAGGCCCACGCCCAGCTCCAGGTTGCGGATGCCGCGCAGCACCAGCACGCCCAGGCCCGGCGCCGAGACGAGGCTGGCGATGACCACCATCGCCAGGCTCATCATGATGGTCTGGTTCACCCCCGCCATGATGTTCGGCAGCGCCAGCGGGATCTGCACGCCGAAAAGCTTCTGCCGGTCGGTCATGCCGAAGGCGTCGGCGGCCTCGATCACCTCCGGGTCGACCAGGCGGATGCCCAAGTTCGTCAACCGGACCACCGGCACGATGGCGTAGAGGATGATCGCGATGCCGTAGAGCTTGGGCTCGGTCACCGAGAACAGGAAGATCAGCGGGATCAGGTAGACGAAGGGCGGCAGGGTCTGCAGCATGTCCAGGACGGGGATCATCACCTTCTGAAGCCTGTCGGAGCGCGACATGGCGATGCCGATGGGCACCCCGATCGCCACGCAGATCGCCGCGCAGACGGCGATGACCGCCAGGGTCTGCATCGCGTAGTCGTAGTAGTCGATGAACGCCAGCGCCGACAGCGAGCCCACCACGAAGGCCAGGAGCCCCACCGAGCGGCTGACGGCGAATATGACCACCGCCAGGAGCGGGATCATCACGAACCACGGCGTCGCCTGGAAGATCTCCAGCGCCCATCTGAGCGTCCAGCTCAGGGGCTGGGTGATCGGATCGAGCACGTAGGACAGGGTGTCCTTGACGCCGAGGAATGCCTCCTCGAGTCCCTGGGTCACCTCCCGCGATTGCGGAAACGCCGTACAGGCGTCGTTCAACGCGTCCATCGAGGGGAACGGCGTCTGCCACACGCTGCGCTCGGGCTGCGAGCCGGTCTGGCTCAGGAGGTCCCCCATGGACATGGGCGCGCCACCCTCTCCGGCTCCGTCGCACCAGCCCCGCAGGCCGAGGGTGTCGAACACCCAGTCATAGGTCGCCATCGTGGTCCGTCCTGTCGGTGATCTTGCTTGTTGGGGGCGGCCCGTGCGGGGCCGCCCCTGTCTTCTTGGGGCCGGTTACTGCTCGAGAACCTGGCTCAGGTTCTCGCGCGCCGCATCGTTGATCCAGCCCGACCAGGTGTCCTGGTTGTTGGTCAGGAAATAGACGGCACCTTCCTCGCCCGAGGCGGAGTTCTCCTCCATCCAGGCCACGATCCCGTTCATGGTCTCCACCTCGAAGGACATGTTCGAGAGGAACTCGGCCAGATCTGGGTGCTGCTCGGAGAACTCGGTCGTCACGGCCGTCGCGACCGGCGCATCCGGGAAGGAGGTGCGGCCGACATCCTCGGCATCGGGATTCTGCGCGGCGCTGTAGGCTTGCTCGTCGTACTCGCCGAGATCCACCTTGGTCATGTCATACTGCCCGAGGAGGGATGTCGGGGCCCAGTAGTAACCGAACCAGGGCTCCTCGCTCTCGTAGGCGGAGGCCATGGAGGTGGCCAGCGTCTCGCCCGAGCCGTGGTCGAATACCTCGATGCCGGCATCGGCCACCCCGAAGGCGGGCAGCAGGTTGTCGTTCACGACGCGGCAGCCCCACCCTTCGGGGCAGTTGTGGAACATGCCGCCAACCAGATCGGGGTTATCGAGGACGCCCTCGATGGTGGTCAGCTCGGGATGCTCCTCGGCCAAGTAGGTGGGAATCCACCACCCGTCGATGGCGCCGGGCACCAGGACGGGCCCCAGCTCCTCCACGCGTCCTTCCTCGATGAGCCGGTCGTAGACATCGCCGGTCAGGTTGACCCAGAGTTCGGTGACGATGTCGGGCTCGCCATTCTCGGCGACGGAGGTGACCGACGGCACCGTGTCGGACGGCACGATCGACACGTCGCAGCCGTAGCCCTGCTCCATGATGAAGTTGGCGACGTTGGTTACGACCGAGGCCGAGGCCCAGTTCATCTCGGTGATGGAGACCTCGCCGCAATCGTCCTGCGCCATGGCGGGCGCGGCGAGCATCGTCAGGGCGGTGGTGAATGCGAGTTTTCTCATGTCGTTTCCCTGTTCTTTGTCTTTTTTGCGATGGCGAGGGCCCTAATGCGTGGGCCTCCGCCGGATCGGCATGAATCTGCACAATTCGCACCGAGGTAACAACCCGAAGGCCCCGCCGCCGCCGGTCAAGGGCGCGGCATTCCTTAACCCATTTTGCAAGTTTCGGCACGCATCACGCTGATACCTTAGGGATTTTCAGCTCTTCACAATATGCAACCGGATCGCTTACCCGGCCGGCACAATGTCGCGATAATGCGCTGAAATCGCCCCCGGTGTCGTCAGCCAGACCTCCGATCCCGCACGGTCGCGCAAGGTCGTGAGCGCCCGCTCGAGATGGCCGAACCTGTGGGCCTGGCCCATCAGGTAAGGGTGAAGCGCCACGCCCATCACGACCGGGCGGCGGGCACATTCCCGACGGTGCAGCTCGAACGCCGACAGGATCATGTCGCAGAACGCCTCCGCCTCCAGAGCGCGGCCCATGATCTGGGGAACGTCGTTGAGCTCCTGCGGATAGGGCACCGACAGGATCGGTCCCGCATCCGTGCGCATCCACACGGGCTGCTCGTCGTGGGCCCAGTCCAGCAGATAGTCGTAGCCCGCCCCGGCAAGCAGGTCCGGCGTGCGCCGCGATTCCGAGATCAGGGGCGCAAGGTAACCCGCCGGCGCCCGGCCCGTCGCGGCTTGCAGCCGGGTGCGGGATCCTTCGAGCACGGAGCGTTCCTCATCGGCGGACAATGCGCCTGGCGGTTGGGAATTGGCATGACCGTGGGCCACGATCTCGTCGCCCCGCGCCGTGAATCGCTCCACGATCTGCGGGGCCTCGTCGGCGACGGCATCGTTGAGCAGGCCCGCCACCGGCATCTCCAGCCGGTCGAGCAGGTCGAACATGCGCCAGATCCCGACGCGGTTGCCGTAGTCGCGCCAGCTGTAGTTCATCACGTCCGGTGCGGGCTTGCCCTGGGCCAGGACGGCGCCCGCCTCCGCGTCGAACGAGAACCACTCGACGTTGACGCCGATATAGAGCGCCAGGCGCGCCCCTCCCGGCCAGTCGAAGTCGGGGCGTTCGGTGATCGGGCTGAAATCGTATCGGTCGTGGTGGACGATATGGGCCATCTGCGGCTGCCTCCGGTCTGCGAAATCTCGGGGAGGAACAGGCGAGTGGCCGGGGGGTTCTGCGGCCTTCCGTCCGCTTGACCCCGGCATCCGCCCTGCGCTAGGCGCGCCGCCTTCGACCCGCGGGCCGGCGCCGCGCGGCCCCCCGCTCCAGAGACGTAGGGACATGATGACCGTATCCACCGACCGCGGCGGCCCCCCCGCCCGTGCCAGATCCGTCGACCTGCCGCTTCTCGCCGTCACGGGGGGCTTCATCGCGTTGTTCTGCGCCGTGGCGGTGATCGACATGGACACGCTCTCGGGCCTGGTCGACGGGGCCTTCGCCCTTTCGGCGCGGTATTTCGGCCTCTACTGGCAGGTGCTCCTGCTGGCCACCTTCCTGATCGGGCTTGCGATCTGCCTGTTGCCGGGCGCGCGCACGCGACTTGGCGGCGCGGCGGCACCCGATTTTCCCGCCTTCCAGTGGGGTGCGATGATCATGTGCACGCTGCTGGCGGGCGGTGGCGTGTTCTGGGCGGCGGGCGAGCCCATCGCCCACTACATGACCACCCCGCCCCTCTTTGGCGACCTCTCGGGCCAGCCCGAAGCGCGGGCCGAGGCGGCGCTGGCGCAATCCTTCCTGCACTGGGGGTTCCTGGCCTGGGCGATCCTGGGCGCGCTGGGAACGGTGGTCCTGATGCACTATCACCACGACTACGGGTTGCCGCTGGCGCCGCGCACCCTGCTCTATCCCGTGTTCGGGCGGCACGCGATCGAGGGTCCGCTGGGCATCGCGGCGGACGCGTTCTGCATCGTGTCGGTGGTGGCCGGAACGGTGGGTCCGATCGGGTTCCTCGGCCTGCAGATGTCCTATGGGCTGAACGCGCTCTTCGGCATTCCCGACAGCTTCGCCACCCAGGCCGCGGTGATCGTGGCATTGGTGGGGATCTACTCCGTCTCGGCCGTGACGGGCCTGTCGAAGGGGATCCGGATCCTGTCGCAATTCAACGTGATCCTGGTGCTTTGCCTGCTGATCTTCATGCTGGTGGCGGGGCCGACGGCGGAGATCTTCGGCAAGTTCGGGGGCGGCTTCGCGACCTATATCGGCAACTTCTTCGGGCTGGCGTTGCAGCGGGGAGAGGCGGGGATCTTCGGCGCGCCGGGCTGGCTGGGCTGGTGGACGGTGTTCTTCTGGGGATGGTTCATCGGCTACGGGCCGCTGATGGCGGTGTTCATCGCGCGGATCAGCCGGGGCCGGTCGATCCGGTCGATCATCATCATGCTGTCGATCGTGGCGCCGGTGGTGACGAACTTCTGGTTCACCATCATCGGGGGTGCGGGGATCGCGTTCGAGCAGGCCGATCCGGGCGTGATCTCGGGCCCGTTCGAGGGGCTGGACCTGCCTGCGGGGCTCCTGGCGATCACCCAGGCGTTTCCGGGCGGGTTCGCGCTGTCGATCGCGTTCCTGGTGCTGACCATGGCCTTCGTGGCCACGACGAGCGATTCCATGAGCTATGTCATCGCGCGGGCGATGAGCGCGGGAGAGCCCTCGGGGGCCCTGCGGGCCGGGTGGGGCGCGGCCATGGGGGTGATGGCGCTGATCCTGATCTCGCTGGGATCGGGGAGCGTGGGAAAGCTGCAGAGCTTCATCGTGGTGACGGCGGTGCCGGTGTCGCTGGTGCTGCTGCCGACCCTGTGGGAGGCGCCCCGGATCGTCTGGTCGCTCGGCCGCCGCAAGGGGGCCTGAAGCCGGAAAACCGCTGTCGGACTCCCGTCGGAGTCCCGGCGGAGTTCCGGAGCAGTCAGGACAGGGCCGCCCCGATCAGGCCCGGCAGGTCGGCGAAGTCGTCGAAACAGGCCCCGGCGGCCACGCCCCGAGGGACGCCCTCGGAGTACCCGCGCGCGTGGAACAGGAACGCCACCCCCGCGCGCGCCGCCGTCTCGGCGTCCACGTTGCTGTCGCCCACGTAGAGGCGCGGGCCCTGGCCCAGGCCCTCGAACGCGGCGTGGAGCGGCGCGGGATCGGGCTTGCGGACGGCGAGCGTGTCGCCCCCCACCAGGGCGGCGAAACGGTCCGACAGGCCGAGATGGCCCAGAACCGCGCGGGACGGCCCCTCGGGCTTGTTGGTGCACAGGCCCAGGGCGTGGCCCTCGCCCGCGAGGATGTCGAGCGCGGCCAGCGCGCCCGGATAGGGCCGGGAGAGGTGGACCGCGTCCTCGTAGCGGTCGAGGAAGGCGGCCACGAGCCGGTCCTGCTCCGTGGCGGGGATGCCGCGGGCGGCGCGCATCCGGTCCACGAAGACGGCGACGCCCGACCCGACGAAACCCCGCGCCTGGGCCATGGAGACGGGCTCCCGCCCCTCGTCGGCCAGGAGGCCGTTGGCCACGGCGTGGAGGTCGGGGAGCGTGTCGACCAGGGTGCCGTCCAGGTCAAAGACGATCCGCGCGGTCACGCCATGGCCCCGGTGGCCGACAGGGCGGCGCGGCGGATGGCCTCGATGTTGCGCCCGTAGGCCGCGGGCTCGTCGACCGAGCCGCCGCGGAACACGGCCGAGCCCGCCACCAGCACGTCTGCGCCTGCGCGCGCCACCAGCGGCGCGGTGGCCTCGTCGATGCCGCCGTCGACCTGGATATGGACAGGCCGGCCGCCGATCATGGCGCGCAGGCGGCGGACCTTGTCGCCGGTGTCGATGAACTGCTGGCCGCCGAAACCGGGATTGACCGTCATCACGCAGACGAGGTCGGCCACGTCCAGGAGCGGCTCGACCGCCTCGGCCGGGGTGCCGGGATTGAGGGCCACGCCCGCGCGCATGCCGCCCGCCCGGATCGCCTGGAGCGTGCGGTGGATATGGGGGCCGGCCTCCACATGGGCGGTGAGGATGTCGGCGCCGGCGGCGGCGAAGGCGGCGATGTGGGGGTCCACCGGGGCGATCATCAAATGCACGTCCATCACCGTGGTGACGTGGCGCCGGAAGGCGGCGACGGCGGGCGGCCCGAAGGTGAGGTTGGGCACGAAATGGCCGTCCATCACGTCCACGTGGACCCAGTCGGCGCCCTGGTCCTCCACCGCGCGGATCTCGCGCCCGAAATCGGCGAAGTCGGCGGACAGGATGGAGGGGGCGATGCGGATCTTGCGCTCGAATGTCATGGGATCTCCTTCGTGGCGGGCGGTCAGTTCTGCCCGCCTTGCGTCTGTCCGTCCTGCTCTCGCCAGGCCGTGCGGAAGGCCCGCTGCCAGGCGGAATAGATGTAGGTGGCCGACCAGGTGAGGACCATGAAACCGCCCAGGGACTGCATCAGGCTGATCAGGCGGACGGGGCCGTCCGTGGTGATCGAGGTATAGCCCAGAGACGTGAACTGGATGCCGGAAAAATAGACCAGGTCGCCCCAGCCCCCGGAATAGGCCGGCCCCGAGAGGCCGCCCAGCCAGTCGAACGCGGGCAGCGACAGGAGCACGCCGTAGGCCGCCGCCCAGGCCAGGATCTCGGCCGTGTGGAGGGCGAGGAGGCCCATGAACACGCCAAGGATCGTCCAGTTCGGATTGCGCCGGTCGTAGCCGCTCAAGAGCTCCAGACCGCGCAGGGCGAAATGGTGCGCCACCCCCATGCTCGCCACGAGCGCCAGACCGATCACGAGTGCCACGGGCATCCTTCCTTCGTTTCCGGGGGCCCCTGTCGCATGGCGCGCGGCAAAGGCCCACCCCCCGCCGGAGGGCGCGCGGGTCACGGGGATTGATCCGCGGCACGATGTGGCCTAAAGGCGCGCGCCGCCCCTCCACACGGTCCGCGACGGACACCGCCCATGACGCATGTGGGCCAAGAGCACAGGACGCTTTTCCCATGATGGACTGGATCAGTTCCCACGTCTCGGTCCTGCAGTTGGGCGTGAGCGTCATCACGGCGGCGATCTGGGTGGTCTATCTCCAGATGCTGGTGATGAGCGTGCGCCGCCAGCGCCGGACCGTGCTGACCATCAACCGCGGCGCCGGCGACGGCTTCGCCGCCCGGATCATCGTGTCGAACCTGAGCTACGAGCCCGTCTATCTGCGCGACATGATCCTGGTGCTGCACACCGACAAGGAGCGGGTGGTCCGCAATGTCACCGACCTCAAGGAGCTGGGCCAGGACGACATGTCGAAGGAGCTCGAGGGGACGGTGCAGGGACCGCTGGGGATGGGCGACCATATCGACGTGGGCTCGTTCAACGGGGCGCTGAGCCGGGTGGACGACCGCGTGCGTCCCGCCCAGGGAACGATCACCCGGATCGAGGTGGTGATCGTGGCGGCGCGCGAACGGGTCACGGGGGTGCGCCGGCGTTACGACGTGGTGCGGGGCGACAGGGGCATGCTGGCCCTGGAACCGGTCGACTACCGGGTGGAGACGCTGTCGCAGCGGGCCTGCCACAAGGTGCTGCGCGAGATCTGAGCCATGCGGCGGGTGCAATGCCGCACTGCGGCAAGACGCGTTGCGCGGGGCCGGGCCGGACCATAGGTTGGTGGTGAGGGCCAGACCCGCCCCACGGAGATCCGAGATGGCCGAGACCCGGACCGCCCCCAGACAGCACCCCGCCGGACCGGCGGAGCTGCGCGAGGCCGCCCGCCGGCGCTTCCACGCCTATTTCCGCATCCATGCCGACCTGATGCGCCTCGACGCGCGGTGCCTGTCGCGCCAGGGCCTGTCGCGCCGCGACGTGGCCGACGTCGCGCATGCGCGCGCCTTCGGGCCCGGGGTGCCGGAGACGGGCGCGGCCTGATCCCGCGCTGTCGCGCGCCGTCCCCTCCCGCCGGCTGATTTGACGCCCGCGCGGCCTATGTGGCGCTCCCGAAGGGGGACCGCACCATGACAGGACCGCTCGAGGGCATCCGCATCGTCGATCTGACCACGATGATCTCGGGGCCGCTGGCCACGATGACGCTGGCCGACCAGGGCGCGGAGGTGATCAAGATCGAGCGCCCCGGCGGCGGCGACCATTCGCGCCAGGTGGCCGACAGGCGCGGCGGCATGGCGGCCTCGTTCCTCAACAACAATCGCGGCAAGCGCTCGGTCGCGCTCGACCTCAAGGACCCGCGCGGCGTGGAGGCCGCCCTGCGGCTGGTCGAGGGGGCGGACGTGTTCGTGCAGAACTTCCGCCCCGGCGTGGCCGAAAGGCTGGGCCTGGGCGAGGAGGCGGTGCGGGGCGCGGCGCCCGACATCGTCTATGCCTCGATCTCGGGGTTCGGAGAGGCGGGCGACTGGGCCGGGCGGCCCGTCTACGACCCGCTGATCCAGGCGATCTCGGGCCTCGCGGCGGTGCAGGGGGGAGAGAGCGGACGGCCCCGTCTGGTGCGCACGATCCTGCCCGACAAGGTGACCGCGATCCAGGGCGCGCAGGCGATTACCGCAGCACTCCTGGGGCGGATGCGCACGGGGCGGGGCACCCATGTGCGCCTGTCGATGCTGGAGACGGTGGTGGCGTTCCTGTGGGCCTCGGACATGGCGGGGCAGACCTTCGTGGGCGACGAGGCGGCCGACGCGCTCGAGCCGGATGCGCCCGCGCAGGACTACGTGGAGCTGATCTATCGCACGGCAGACGGGTTCATGGCCGTCTCGGCCCATACCGACAAGACCTGGGCGGGGCTGTCGCGCGCCGTGGGGCGGCCCGACTGGCTGGAGGATCCGCGCTTCGGCGACGTGGCCGCGCGCGAGGTCAACAAGGCCGCGCGGCTGGAGCTGACCCAGGAGGCGCTGGCGGGCGACACCACCGACAACTGGCTCGCCCGCCTCTCGGACGAGGACGTGCCCTGCGCGCCCGCCCTGTCGCGGGGCGGGATGGTCCGCCACCCCCAGGTCGCAGCGATGGGCATCGTCGCCGAGCTCGACCACCCCCAGGCGGGGCGCATCCGCCAGGCCCGGCCCCCTGCCCGCTTCGACGCGGCGCTTGGCCCCGGGCGGCCCGCGCCGCGGCTGGGGCGCGACACGATCTGGGCGCTGGAGCGGGCGGGATACGCAAAGGCGGAGATCGACGCCCTGATCGCGGCGGGCGTCGCCACGGGAGTACAGGAGGCAGACGAATGATCGAGTTCCACTACGCGCCTACGCCCAACGGCTGGAAGGTCGCCATCATGCTGGAGGAGGCCGGGCTCGACTACGAGCTGCGGCTCATGAGCCTGTCGGACGGCGACCAGTTCGACCCCGCCTTCCTGGCGATCAGCCCCAACGCCAAGATGCCCGCCATCCTCGACCGCGACCCCGGACCGGGCTGGGGCGACGCGCCCGTTCCCGTCTTCGAATCGGGGGCGATCCTGCGCTACCTCGCCGACAAGGCGGGCCGGTTCGGCGCCGGAGGGGACAAGCGCGCCGCGAAGGAGATGGACGAGTGGCTGTTCTGGCAGGTGGGCAACCAGGGGCCCATGGGCGGGCAACTGAGCCACTATGCCAATTACGCGCCAGAAGGGGACCGGGACTACGGGTTCGACCGCTATCTCGGCGAATACGACCGCAATCTCGGGGTGCTGGAGGCACGGCTGGAGGGGCGGGAGTGGATCATGGGCCACGAGTATACCATCGCCGACATGATCGCCTTTCCCTGGGCGTTCATCGCCAAGCCGCTGGGGGCCTCGCTCGACGGGTTTCCACGGGTGGCCGCGTGGCGCGGGCGGATCAAGGAGCGCCCGGCCGTGCAAAGGGCCATCGACCTGCACAAGGATGCCCAGAACCGCGGGCAGCACCGTGTGGAGAACAACGACGTGCTGTTCTCCCAGTCCTCCAGATCCCTGTCGCGGGGGCGGTGAGGCCGCGAAAATGCCGCCGTGGCGGATCGACGCCGCCCGCCGATGACGTTATCGTCACCTCCGAAACGCCCGCCGGGGTCCGTCCCGGCGCGACAGGGAGGAAGACACGATGAGACATATCGCACTCGCCACCGGACTGGCGCTGGTCGCGGCCGGCGCGGCCCAGGCGCAGACCAACCTGCGCTTCCAGTCCTCCGACCCCGCCGGCAACCCCAATTTCGAGTTGCAGCAGGGCTGGACCGAGACGGTCGAGGAGATGACGGACGGCGAGATCACGATCGATCTGCTTCCCGTGGACTCCATCGTCGCCCATTCGGAAACGATGGACGCGATCTCGGCCGGCATCCTCGACGGCCACATCACCGACACGTCCTACTTCGCGGGCAAGGACGCGGCCTTCGGGCTGATCGCCAACCCCGTGGGCGCGTGGTCGGACCCCCAGGAGATGTTCGACTTCATGGAGAACGGGGGCGGCTACGAGCTGATGAACGAGCTCGAGAACCCCTACGGGCTGCAGTTCGTCGGCGCGACCACGCCCGGGCTCGAGGCCTTCGTCTCGTCGGTGCCGCTCGACGGGGTGGACGACCTTCAGGGGCTGAAGCTTCGCGCGCCCGAGGGGCTGGTCCAGCGCGTCTTCGCCGCCGCGGGCGCCGCGCCGGTGAACCTGCCCGGCTCGGAGGTGTTCACCGCGCTCGACAAGGGCACGATCGACGCGGCCGACTACAACGTTCTGTCGACCAACCACGCGCAAGGCCTGCACGACGTGGCGCCGCACCCGGTCTATCCCGGCTTCCACTCCATGCCGCTGATCGAGATCTCGATGAACAAGCAGACCTGGGACGGCCTGTCGTCCGAGATGCAGGAGACCCTGCGCGAGAGCGTGCGCCAGTTCCGCGAGACCCAGATCGAGACGGTCCAGGAGGCCAACGAGGCCACCGCCGAGGAGATCCGCGCGGGCGACGAGGTGACGATCCACGACTGGTCCGACGAGGAGCGGGCCAAGTTCCGAGCCATCGCCACGGGCGAATGGGAGCAGGTCGCGGGCCAGTCCCAGAACGCGCAGAAGGTCTATGACACGCTGACCGCGTATCTCGAGGAGGAGGGCATGCTGTCACAGTGACGGATGCCCTGGCCCCGCCCGTCCGCGGGCGGGGCCGTATGTGAGCGGATGCGGATACCCCGGGGGGAATGGCGATGACGCGCGAGAGAGGCGAGGACCAGGCCCAGGCCGGTCCCTCGGCGGAGGACGACGCCCCCCTGCGGGACGGTGATGGCACGTCCCTGCGGGACGGTGACGGCGCGCCCAATGGGAGCGACGACGGCACGCCCGTCCGGGAGGCCGCGGGCCCGATCCCCGAGGCGGGAATGCTGGGCCGGATCGTGGACAAGGGCGGCTGGATCTTCGCCGCCGGGATCTTCGTGGCGATGCTGATCCTGATCCAGGAGATCGTGCTGCGCTACGTGTTCAACAACCCCACCTCCTGGGCGCACGAGACGACCGTGTTCCTGTGCGGCGCGGCCTTCGTCTATGGCGGGCTGTTCTGCGCGGCGCGCAACGAGCATATCCGCGTGGTGCTGATCTACGACGCGGTGCCGCCGCGGGTGCGGCGTGTCTTCGACGTGATCATCTCGGCCGTCTGCGCCCTGGCCTCGGCCTTCTTCGCCTATGCGGCGGTGCTGATGGTGCAGCGCGCGGCCTTCCGCCCCGACGGCACGTTCCGGCTGGAAAGCTCCGGCTCGGCCTGGGACCCGGTCTATCCGGGCGTCCTGAAGATCTTCCTCATGGGGGTCCTGTTCGTGCTGACCGCGCAGTTCCTGATCATGGCCGTGAACTATGCCCGCGGGGTGCGCAGATGAGCTTCTTCGGATCGCTCTCGGGCATGCCCATCGCCGACGCGACGCTCCTGATGTTCGGGATGCTGATCGCGCTCCTTGTCACGGGCATCCCGCTGGCCTTCGTCACGCTTCTCGTCGCGCTTTTCTTCGCGCTCGGGTGGTTCGGGCCGATGGCGGTGCCGCTCATCACCTCCCGCGTGTATTCCTTCGTCAACTCGTTCGTCTTCGTCTCGGTGCCGATGTTCGTGCTGATGGCCGCGATCCTCGACCGGTCGGGGATCGCGCGCGACCTCTTCGACGCCATGCGCCTCGTGGGCGGGCGGCTCAGGGGGGGCGTGGGCATCCAGACGATCATCGTGGCGGTGATCCTGGCGGCCATGTCGGGCATCATCGGGGGCGAGATCGTGCTCCTGGGCCTGATCGCGCTGCCGCAGATGCTGCGCCTGGGCTACGACCGGGACCTGGCCATCGGCGTCGTGTGCGCGGGTGGCGCGCTGGGGACCATGGTGCCGCCCTCGATCGTGCTGATCATCTATGGCCTGGCCGCGAACGTCTCCATCGGGGACCTGTTCCTGTCGGCCTTCGTGCCGGGGCTGATGCTGGCGGGCTTCTACGCCACCTATGTCGTGATCCGGGGCTGGTGGAACCCCAACGCGGCGCCCGCGCTCGAGGGCGAGGACGTGCCCATGGCCGAGAAGCTGCGCCTGCTGAAGGGGCTGGTGCTGCCGATCCTGGTCGTGGCCGCGGTGATGGGCTCCATCTACGGCGGGATCGCGAGCGTGACCGAGGCCTCGGCCGTCGGCGTGGCGGGCGTGCTGCTGTCGACCCTGATCCGGGGGGAGCTGACCTTCGACCTGGTCAAGGACGCCTCGATGCGCACGCTGCAGACCGTGGGCATGATCGTGTGGATCGGCATCGGCGCCTCGGCCATCGTGGGCGTGTTCAACCTGATGGGCGGGATCGACTTCGTCTCGGGGCTGCTGACGGGCATCAGCGACAACCGCTACGTCGTGCTGCTGACGATGATGGGCATCCTGTTCGTGCTGGGCATGTTCCTCGACTGGGTGGGGATCGCGCTGCTAACGATCCCGATCTTCATCCCCATCGTGCGCGAGCTCGGCTTCGACCCGGTGTGGTTCGGGGTGCTGTTCGCGCTCAACATGCAGGTGAGCTTCCTGTCGCCCCCCTTCGGACCGGCCGCGTTCTACCTCAAGTCGGTGGCGCCGCCCGATATCGGGCTGGGCGAAATCTTCAAGGCGCTGCTGCCCTTCATCGGGCTGCAGATCCTGGCCCTGGCCATCGTGCTGATCTTTCCCGGGATCACCGGGCGGTAGGTCTTACCAGATCCGCTCGGGCGGGCCCTCGGGCAACGTGTCGAGGGTCGCGTCCTTCGACACGAGCGCCGTGCGGTGGAGAAGGGCGGTGGCCACGATCAGCCGGTCGAACGGGTCGCGATGGGCCCAGTCGAAGCTGCCCGCCCGCTCCATCACGGCGCCGGTGGCGGGCAGCACCTCGATCCCCATCGCCTCCAGCCGCCGGGCGAGGCCAGGGCGGGCATGGGGGACGACCTCGGGCCATTTGCCGATCCCCGCCTTGTAGGTGATCTCGTAGAGGCTCGCCGCGCTGATCGCGCGGGGGCCGGCGGCGATGGCGTCCCGGGCGGGGCGCGAAAGGAGGTCGGGCGCCATCAGCGCCCAGATCGCGACATGGGTGTCGAGGAGCATGGGCGCTCAGAGGCCCATCCCGTCCAACGTCGCCTCGTCGGTGGGATCGGCCATGCGCTCCAGCCCGGTGCCGCGCGCCTCCCAGGCGCCGAAGGGAAAGGCCGTGGCGGTGCGGGCGGGAACGCAGTCGATCACCGGCTTGCCGTTGCGGCAGATGGTGACGCTCTCGCCGCGTTCGACGGCGGCGACGAGCTTGGAGAACTGGGTCTTGGCGTCGTGGATGTTGAACTGCACGGGTCTGCCTCCGGGGCCGGGTAGACCAACCTAGTCTGTCCGGCCCCGGCGCGTCAAGATCGCTGGCGCGTCAGGGTCATTGGCCGAGGGCGATGCCCTCGCGGCGGGGGTCGGCGCCGCCGCGCAGGGTCTCGCCGATCTCGATCGCGTGGAGGCCCGAGGTCAGGTCGCGCACCTCGGTTTCGAAGCCCAGCTCCTGCAACGGACCGGCGAGCTCCTCCATCGGCGTGCCCGCCTCGAGGTCGAAGGTGCCGAAGCGGTTGACGGCGTGGGGGGCGCCGAGGGCCTCCTGAACGTTCATGCCGAAATCCACGTGGTTGATTATGGCCTGGGCCACGTAGCCGATGATCCGGCTGCCGCCGGGCGACCCGATGGCCAGGACCGGCGCGCCGTCCTGCATCACGATGGTGGGCGACATGGACGAGCGCGGCCGCTTGCCCGGCTCCACCCGATTGGCGATGGGGCGGCCGTCCTCGTGGGTGGCGAAGGAAAAGTCCGTCAGCTCGTTGTTCAGGAGGAACCCGCCCGGCGCCATGAGCCGCGAGCCGAAGCCGTTCTCGATCGTGGTGGTCATGGAGAGCACGTTGCCGTCCGCGTCCACGATGGAGACGTGGCTGGTGGAGGGCAGCTCGATCGACCGGTCCGGGGCCCAGTCCATGGCGTGGGACCATTCGGGATCGCCGGCCGAGACCTCGGGCAGCGCGTCGTCGCCCGCGAGGAGTTCGGCGCGGGAGGCGAGGTAGTCCGCGTCCACCAGCCCCTCGGTGGGCATGGGGACGAAGTCGCTGTCGGCCATGTAGAGGCCCCGGTCGGCGAAGGCGAGGCGCGAGGCGTCGCCAAGAAGACGCAGCGCCTCGGGATCGTCCGGGGCGAGGCTGGCGATGTCGGTGTTGTCGAGCATCCCCAGGATCTGGCCCACGGTCAGCGCGCCCGAGGACGGCGGACCCATCCCGCAGACGTCGCGGCCGCGGTAGGCAGCGCAGACGGCCGCGCGTTCGACAGGGGCGTAGATGGCGAGGTCGGTCATCGACAGGACACCCGGATTGCTCTCGGCCCCCTGCACGATGTCGACGATGCCCTGGGCGATCTCGCCCGTGTAGAAGGTGCCCGCGCCCTCGGTCGCGATCGCCTCCAGCGTGTCGGCATAGGCGGTGTTGGTCAGGGTGTCGCCCGCCGCGATGGCCTCGCCGCCGGGGTAGAAGTAGTCGGCGGTGGCGGAGAAGCGCGTCAGGCGGTCGCGGTCCTCGTCCACCAGCCCGGCGAGGCGTGGCGAGACGGCGAAGCCCTCCCGCGCGAGCCGCGTCGCGTCGTCGAAGAGGCCGGCCCAGTCGAGATTGCCCCACTTGTCATGGGCCATCTGCATGAGCGCGGGCGTGCCGGGCGTGCCCACCGAGCGGCCGCCCACGACACCCTCGTAGAACTCCAGCGGCTCGCCGTCCTCGTCCTGGAAAAGTTGCGGCGTGGCGTCGAGGGGCGCGGTCTCGCGCCCGTCGAGGGTGGTCAGCGCACCCTCTTCGGCGTCGTACCAGACCAGGAACGCGCCACCGCCCAAGCCGGAGGATTGCGGCTCCACCAGGCCCAGGACGGTCTGCACCGCGACCATGGCATCGGCGGCCGACCCGCCGGCCTCGAGCACCTTGGCGCCGGCCTCCACCGCGACGGGGTTGGCGGCGGCGACCATCCAGTCCTGGGCCTCCACCGGCTCCCCGGCCTCCTTGCGTTCGAGCGCCGCGCGGACGCGCTCGGGAAGGTCGGCGAACGCCTCCGCGCCGGTCTCTGACGCGGCCTCGGGATCGACGGCGTCGGCGCTCTGCTGGGCGTGGAGCGGGTGCGCGGCAAGGACGAGGACCGGCAGGAGATAGCGCATGGGAGCCTCCGTGAGTGATGGGACCGACAACCTGTGGCAGATCGCCGCGCGGGCAAGTGACGGGAGCGGCGTGCGCCGGTATCGCGCGGCGTAAAGGTCTGCCGGGGCAGGATGCGGGGGCCGGTGGAGCCGCGCAGAGGTGGCGGCTCCCGGTCCGGGGGCGCGCCGGGACGGACGGGGACCGATCCCCGCCGTCCCGGCGCTGGCCGCCCTCAGCCCTGCAGGTCGAGGACGAGGTGGGTCTGGGTCGTGACGGCCGCGACCTTGCCGTCCTCGCGGGTGAGCGTGATCTGGAGAACGATGGTGGTGCGCCCGGCATGGAGCGGCACGCAGGTGGCGGTGAGCGTGTCGCCCAACGCAACGCTGCGCAGGAAGTTGGTCTTGGCCTCGACGGTGGTGTTGGAGCGGTCCTCGGGAATGTTGATGAAGGCGGCCGTCCCGGCGGCGCAATCGGCCAGGGCCATGATCGCGCCGCCGTGCAGGACGCCGTTGCGATTGGCGTGCTGCGCGGTCACCTCCATGCGGCAGACCACGCGGTCGGGGGCCACATGCAGGACCTCGACCCCGCAGGCCTCGCCGAAGGCCGATTGCGCCGGCACGGCCGAGAGCGGGCGGGCGCCGTCCGACCCTTCCATCACGCGGTCCCGCGAAGACGGGGGGCGGGGGGGCGATGGCAGGTCATCGGCGGTCCTTCCTCATGCTGCATGCGCGCCCCTCATAGAGGCCCCGGGACGGTGAGGTAAACGCCGCTCCCCCGGCAGGCCATTGCACGGGCGCGGTCCTGCGGTAATCTGGGCCGCGGTCCGGCGGGGGAGACGGCCATGGAACCGATCGACTACCTGGTCGCGCTGGAGCCCTGGGCGGCCCTGTCGCCGGGCGACCGCGCGCGGCTGGCCGGCGCGCTGGAGCGGCGCGACTTCGCCGCAGACGACGGCCTCTTCGAGGCGGGCGAGATGCCGCCCGGCGTGTTCGTGCTGACCTCGGGGCAGGTGCGGGTCACCGACGGGAGCGGAGCCGTCCTGTCGGAGATCGGGCCCGGCGCGGCGGTGGGGGGACGGCGCCTGCTGCGCGACGCGCCCAACCCGCTTTCGGCCCGCGCGATCGAGGGCGGCAGCGCGCTGGTCGTGCCCGCCGGGCTGTTCCGCGAACTGGCGCGGGACTATGCGCCCGTGCGCGACTTCTTTCGCATCGACGCGCCGGCCAGGACGCGGCCGCGCAGCCTGGTCACCACGCGGGTGGCCGAGCTGATGACGCCCGGCCCCCTGGCCGTACCGCCGGCGACCACCGTGCGCGCCGCCGCGCAGGCCATGCGGAAGGCGGGCGTGTCGTCGGTACTGGTGGGCGAGGACGGCGCGCTGGCCGGCATCCTGACGGTGCGCGACGTCTCCTCCCGGGTGACGGCGGAGGGGCGCGACCCCGCCTGCCCCGTGCGGGAGGTGATGACCGCCGACCCGGTGGCGCTGCCGCCCGGGGCGCTGGGATCGGACGTGCTGCACCTGATGATGGAGCGCGGGATCAGCCACGTCCCCATCGTGGACGGCGGCCGGATCGTGGGCGTGGTCAGCAAGACCGACCTCACCCGGGTGCAGGCGGAAAGCTCGGGCGAGGTGATCGGGGACGCGGCCGCCGCGGGCGACGTGGCGGAGCTGGCGCGGGTCACCGCGCGCATCCCCGACCTGCTGGCGCAGCTCGTGGGCGCGGGCAACCGCCACGAGGTCGTGACCCGCTGCGTGACGGACGTGGCCGACGCGGTGACGCGCCGCCTGCTGGCGCTCGCGGAGGCGAAGCTGGGCCCGCCGCCCGTGCCCTATCTGTGGGCCGCCTGCGGCAGCCAGGGGCGGCAGGAACAGACCGGCGTGTCGGACCAGGACAACGTGCTGATCCTGTCCGACGACGTGTCCGAGGCGGACGACGCCTATTTCGCGGACCTGGCGCGGATCGTGTCTGACGGCCTTCATGCCTGCGGATACGTCTATTGCCCCGGCGACATGATGGCGACGAACCCGCGCTGGCGCCGCCCTGCGACGGACTGGCGGCGCTACTTCCTGGACTGGATCGCGCGACCGGGCCCGGAGGCGCGGATGCTGGCCTCGGTCATGTTCGACCTGCGGCCCGTGGGCGGGGCGCGGGACCTGTTCGAGGGGCTGGCGGGCGAGACGCTGGAGGCCGCCGCGCGCAACTCGATCTTCGCCGCGCACATGACGGGACAGGCGCTGACCCACCAGCCGCCCCTGGGCTTCTGGCGGGGGCTCGCCACCAGGCGCTCGGGCGCCCATCGCGACACGATCGACATGAAGATGTCGGGGGTAGTGCCGATCATCGACCTGGCGCGCATCTACGCGATCCGGGGCGGTCTGCCCCCCGTCAACAGCCGCGCCCGGATCGAGGCGGCGCGACAGGCCGGGACGGTCTCGGGCAAGGGGGGGCGCGACCTGCTCGACGCCTACGACGTGATCGCGGAGGCCCGGCTGGAGCACCAGGCCGCCCAGATCCGCGAGGGGCACGCGCCCGACAACTTCATGGCGCCGGGACGGCTCAGCCCGTTCGAGCGCAGCCACCTGCGCGACGCGTTCCTGGTGGTCAGGACCATGCAATCGGCCGCCGGGCAGCGCCGGGGCGTGCTGTGAGCGCCCGTGCGACGTAGGCTCGCCCTGGGCGCGGCCGCCGCGGCGCTGGGGCTGGTGGCGGCAGCCGCCGCCGGTGCGGCCCTGGTGCTGAACGGGCCGGGCGGGGGTGGCGGCGCGGTCGTGGCCCAGGCGGGGGCCACCGCCTTCGGCGGCGTGCTGGTGGTGGCGGCGGCCTGGCGCTGGCTGGACGCGCGGGTCGCCCTGCCCGCCGAGCGGCTCGCCGCCGAGTTGCGCGCGCGCTGCCACGGGGGCGTGACCGGACCGCTGGAGGCGGAGGCCTGGGGCGCCATGGGCGACCTCGGCCCGGCGACCTCGGCGCTGGCCCTGCAACTCGCCCGCGAACGGGCCGACCGGGAGGCGCGCCTGCGCGCGGCGACCGAGGCGCTGGAAGCCGAACGCCGCGACCTGGTGGAGACGCTGTCGGAGATCCCGGTGGCGATCCTGGTGGTGGACGGCGACGACCGGCTCAGGCTCTACGACCGGCAGTCGAGCCATGCCCTGAGCGCGGTGGCGACGCTGGCCCTGGGGCGCTCGATCTTCGACTACCTGGAGCGGGAGGCGGTCGGCGACGCGCTGGCCGCGCTCGATGCCGGGCCGGCGGGCGGCTTCGTCGACAGGGACCTGCCCAAGGCGGACGGGTCGGGGTGCTTGCGCGCGCGGGTGCGGCGGCTGTCGGGCGGGCGCGGGTTCGTGCTGGCAATCGAGGCGGGAGACGCGATCCCCGCCGAGCGGCCGCTGGTCTTCGACTTCTCGGCCCTTCCCGAGGACGGCGGCGCGGTGATGGAGCGCCCGCTGGCGGACCTGACCTACGTGGTGGTGGACACCGAGACGACCGGGCTCGACCCCGCGCGGGACGCGCTGGTCCAGATCGCGGCGGTCCGGGGGATGAAGGGGCGCCGCATCGCTGGCGAGACCTTCGAGACGCTGGTCGATCCGGGCCGTCCGATCCCCGGCGCGGCAAGCCGCATCCACGGGATCACCGACGAGCGGGTGGCGGGCGCGCCGGGGCCGATCCCGGCCATCGCGGCGCTGCACCACTTCGCCCGGGGCGCGGTACTGGTGGCGCACAACGCGCCGTTCGACCTGGCCTTCCTGCGCCGGCAGGGGGCGGGCATCCGCTTCGACCACCCGGTGCTCGACACGGTGCTGCTGTCCGCGGCCGTCTGGGGACAGGGCGTGCCCCACACGCTCGACGCCATCGCCGAGCGGCTGGAGGTGGACCTGCCCGCCGGCCTGCGACACACGGCGCCGGGCGACGCCCAAGCCACCGCCGACGTCCTGTTCCGCCTGCTCGGCATCCTGGAGGGGCGCGGTGTCGCGACCTTCGGCGACGCGGTGGGGGCCATGCGGCGCCACGAGCGCCTGTTCAGGGACCCGAACCGCGACGCCTGAGGATCACACGAGCTTGCGCGGGATGCTCTCGCGCCAGGAGACGTCGCGCACCACTTCCTCGCCCTCGGTGGCGCGCAGGCTGGCCTCGATCTCCCACGAGTCCCGCGTGGCCCAGAGCCGGGTCTTGGTCACGGTGACCACTTCCCAGTCCTCGCGGCGCATGACGTGGGTCCAGGTGACCTGCCCCTCGGCGGAGAGGACGTCGTCGGGCAGGACGGAGTAGGTCTCCACCCCTTCGGCGGAATGGAACAGGTCCTGCCCCTCGATATGGGCGCCGCCCTCGTGATCGCGCACGTGGACGGTGATGCGGCCCGTGTCCATGTCCTGGGAGACCGACCATTCGGACTGGGGCGGCTCCTCCATGGTCTGGGGCAGCGGCGCGGCCGCGCGGGGCGGGCCGAAATCGCCGGGCTTGGACGTGCCGGGCTCGCGCACCGGCAGCGACAGGGCGGTGCCCTCCAGGTGAACGCGCATGGTGACGGGCTCGGGCGTCGGCCAGGCCAGCGGGAAGTAGCTGGTGGAGATGCCGACCCTGATCCTGTGGCCTTTGCGGAAGGTCTGGGCCACGTGCTTCATCGGCACACGCACGGTGTAGGTGCGGCCCGGCTCGAGCGCCTCGGGCTCGGCGTGGCTGTCGCGGTGGGTGAGGTTGAAGAGCCCGTAGCTGACCCGCGTGGCCGCGCCGCCCGGCGCCACGTCGCTGAGGCGCACGGCCACCTGGGCCACGGGGCGGTCCACCTCGAAGGTGAGGTTCAGGCTCGGATCGCCCGCGATCTCCACCGCCGTCTCGAGGGGGTCGGTCTGGAACGTGATCGACCCGGCGTCGTCGTGGCGCTGGTCGCCCGGCTGGTCTCCGGGATGGGCGTAGGAGCACCACTTGCCGCCATGCATGCCCACCCACAGGGGCGAGGAGATCTCGACCGAGCCGGTGCCCGCCTCGGCCCCGGCGCGCAAGCCGCCATCGGAGCCGAGCGCGTAGTCGGTGCGGGTGACGTTGGGCGAGGGCCAGGCGCCTTCGGTGATCCAGCGCCCGTCGCGGTAGTCGTAATGGGTCGCCGGCTCGGCATGGTCCTGCATGTAGAGACGCAGGGGCGGCTCCTCCATGATGCCGGTGTCGCGGCCCTTGAGCCACTGGTCCCACCAGCGCGTCTCCTCGGTGAGCCAGTCGATGGCGGGCCCGGGCTCGCCCAGGTGGGGATACTTGTGCGACCAGGGGCCGACGATGCCCTTGGCGGGGGATTCGAGGTTCTCCACCAGGCGGAACACGGCGCGGCAATAGCCGTCGGCCCAGCCCGAGACGGCATAGACCGGCACCTGGATGTCGGCGTAGTTCTCGCAGACCGAGCCGTGGCGCCAGTAGGCGTCGCGATGCTGGTGACGCAGCCACTTCTTCAGCCACAGGCCGGCGCCGTCGAGCCTGTCCTCCCACATGCCCCGCCAGCGGTCGCCCACGTGGATGGGGTCGGGCGGCAGGGTGTTGATGCCGAACATGATCGACGCCCAGGAGAGCTGGTCCACCAGCATGGTGCCGCCCATCCAGTGGATGTCGTCGGCATAGCGGTCGTCGGTGGAGCAGATCGTGACCACGGCCTTGAGCGCGGGGGGCCGCAGGGCGGCGAGCTGCAACCCGTTGAAGCCGCCCCAGGAGATGCCCACGATCCCCACGCCGCCGTCGCACCAGTCCTGCTCGGCGAGCCAGGCGATCACGTCGCAGCCGTCCCGCAGCTCGACCTGGGTATACTCGTCGGTCATCACCCCTTCGGATTCGCCGCAGCCGCGCAGATCGACGCGGACATAGGCGTAGCCCTGCCCGGCAAGCCACGGCGCGCGGGCGAAGTCGCGTTCCAGCGTCTTGTCGTTCTTGCGATAGGGGATGTATTCGAGGATCGCGGGGACGGGATTGTCCTTGGCGTCCTCGGGCATCCAGATGCGCGCGGCGAGCTTGGTGCCGTCCTCGACCGGGATCTCGAAATGCTCGATCTCCCGGACGTTGCTGGTCAGGTCGTGGTCGATCTTCATGATGGGGCCGCCGGGTGAGTGGTATCGCGGCCGAAGGCTATGGCGCGGCGCCGCGGCCTTGTCCAGTGGCCGCGGCGTGTCGCCCTGGCTATTCGGCGATGTCGGTGAACTCGAAGTTGAGCTTCTTCATCACCTGCTCGTAGTCCCACAGGAGCTTGGAGTGCTTGGACGCGCCCATCCATACGGACGCCACCGCGAAGGAATAGGCGTCCTGCTCGGGCAACTCCGACAGCCTCATCCCCTTGCGGGCATGGACGCCGATACGGGTGCCCTCGACCTGTTCCTCGGCGACCTGGGTCTCGGCCCTGCTGGGCACGCGCGCCACGGTCGCGTCGGAGAAGAACACGCGGTAGAAGAACTCGGCCGCCACGTTCCTGGAGCCTTCGCGGTGGGGCATGTCGGGCTTGCGCCCGAGGCCCAGATCCACCGTGACCTGCTGGTGGCTGACGCCGTCGACCATCTCGAACAGGTCGCAATGGGACTGGGAGACGCGGGTGTTGATCTCCAGGAGCCAGATCTTGTCCTGCACCTCGTCCCAGTAATACTCGATGTTGAACGCGGAATTGTCGAAGCCGATATGGCTCATGATCGTGCGCGTGATCTCCCACATCTTGTCCTGCACCTTCTGGGGCAGGAACGACGGGTAGAGGTAGTAGAAGAAGCTCAGGACCTGCGGGTAGCGGATGGAATCCACGGTGCCGTAGGGGACGACCTCGCCGCCGTGGACGTAGCCCTCGACGGTGCACTGGCGCCCGCCGATGACCTGCTCGGCCATGCAGTAATGCCCCTCCACCGCGCGGATCTCGTCGGGGAGGTCGGCCTGGGCCAGGACGTGGTCGAAGGGCTCGCCGATGGAGCGGATCTCGCTGCGGAGCTTTTGCGTCGCGTAGTCGAAATCCTCGGGGCTATCGATGCGGAACCCCAGCCGCGAGCCGGAGGACTTGATCGGCTTGACGAAGAACGGGAACCGCAGGTCGGCGGCCCCGATCTTGGCCAGCGCCTCGTCGTCGAACGGGTCGAACGCGGTGAACTTCGGGATGTGGTCCGGGACCGCCTCGCGCATGACCGACCGCGACCAGTACTTGTGCTCGCATTTCAGGAGCGCCTCGAGCGAGGCCTGCGGGGTGCCGTACTTCTTGCACAGGATCGGCAGGATCGTGGAGACGGGAAAGTCCATGTAGCCCACGATCGCGTCGATCGAGCCGTCGAAGGCGTCGAGCGTCTTCTCCGCCTCGGCGATCATGGCGGGAATGTCGAACTCCTGCGTGTCGTAGACCAGGGCGGGGTCGATCAGGCCGTGGAACTCCACGTCTTCCACGCCGCGCAGGCGACGCAGGCGCTCGGCGTTCAAATCGTTCAAACCGACGACGAAGACGTTCTTGGTCATGTGAGATCCTCCCACGGGACGTTGAGGCACGGCCCCGACCGGGCCGTGCGTCTGGTTCGAAACGGAAAAGACCTCACGTCTGCGCGAGTTCCGCCGGACGGGGAAAGCTGCGCCCTTTCAACATGTCCGTGGTGCCGGCGATGTCGTCGACCAGCAGGAGCAGGAAGTCGCCCGTCTCGGCGTCGGACATGGCGCGGTCCACCGCGGCGCTCTCCTCGGGCACCGTCTCGACCCGGCAGTCGTTGTCGGCCGTGGCGGCCCCCTCGTGGATCAACGCGGCCGTCTCGCCCGCCCCGCGTCCGCGGCTGTCGCTCTCGTAGACGTAGAGGATGTCGCACATCTTCGCCAACTGGGCGCCGAGCGCGCGCAGGTCCTCGTCGCGGCGGTTGCCCGGCGCGGTGGAGACGCCGATCCGGCGCTTCTGCCCCAGGCCCCGGACCAGCGGCTCCAGCGCCACCAGCGCAGGCACGTTGTGGCCGTAGTCGATCAGGCACTTGAGCCCGTCGGCCTCGAAGTAGTTCGTCCGCCCCGGCATCTGCGCCGGCGTGGGGTGGAACGTGGCCAGTCCGTTGTGGATGTCGGTGAGGTCGAGCCCGTGGGCCAGCGCCACCGCCGCCGCCGCCATGGCGTTCTGCACGTTGAAGGGGGCGTGCCCCTCGAAGGCGATGGGCACGTCGTTGACCTCGATGATCTCGGCCTCGACCCGGCCCCGGCGCATGATGATGCGCCCGTTCTTGACCGTCACGACCATCCCCAGGTTGCCCAGGTGCTCGGCCAGGTCCGGGTTGTCGGGGTTCATCGTGATGTAGATGATCTCGCCCCGCGCCCAGTAGGTGCCGTGTTCCATCACCAGCGGATCGTCGGCGTTGAGGACGCAGTAGCCCCCCTCGCGCTTGACCGCGTCCACCACCACCGTCTTGCAGCGCGCCAGTTCCTCGAGCGTGTGGATGTCGCGCTCGCCCAGGTGGTCGGAGGCGATGTTGAGGAGCACGCCCACGTCGCATTCGTCGAAGCCCAGGCCCCGGCGCATGATGCCGCCGCGCGCCACCTCGAGCACCGCGTGCTCGACGGTCGGCTCGCGCAGGACCGCCTGGGCGGCCGCCGGGCCGGAGTAGTCACCCTTCAGGATCACGTGGTTGTCGATCTCCACCGTGCCGGTGCAGCCCAGGCCCACGGAATTGCCCGCCTGGCGCAGGATGTGGGCCGAGAGGCGGGTCGTGGTGGTCTTGCCGTTGGTGCCGGTGATCGCGGTGATCGGGATGCGGCCGTTGTCGGTCGGGTCGGGGAACAGCATGTCGACCA
This sequence comes from uncultured Paracoccaceae bacterium, assembly GCA_947500825.1. Classification (GTDB taxonomy): domain Bacteria; phylum Pseudomonadota; class Alphaproteobacteria; order Rhodobacterales; family Rhodobacteraceae; genus Palleronia. The sequence goes on from CANMTR010000013.1 coordinate 53,375, forward strand.
CGTGCTCGCCCACCGGCCGGGCATGGCCGTGGGTGGGCGACATGTGCATGCGGAAGCCCGGGCCCGCGTTGACCTCCACCACGCCCGCCGGTTGCTCGCTCAGGGGCTTGGAGAGGTCCTCGGCCAGCAGGTCGATGCCGATGATGTCGAGGCCCACGAGGCGGCCGATCCGCTCCATGGTGAACTTGACGTCGGGGTGGACCTCGTCGGTGAGATCGGTGGCCGTACCCCCGGTGGAGATGTTTGCCGTCGATTTCAGGAAGGCGATCTCGCCCTGGGGCAGGACCGTGTCGAGCGTCAGGTTGGCCTGTTCGAGCATCCGCAGGCTCTGCTCGTCCACGTTGATCTGGGTGAGCAGGTTCTCGTGGCCGACACCGCGGCGGGGGTCCTGGTTCTCCACGTCCACGAGCTCGCGGATGGTGGAGCGGCCGTCGCCCACGACGTGGGCGGGCCGGCGCCGGGCGGCGGCGACCAGGTGGCCGTCTATCACCAGCATGCGGTGATCCTCGCCCTTGATGTAGCTTTCCACGATCACGGCCTGCTCGGCGTCGCGGGCGCGCGCCACCGCCGCCTCGTAGCCCGAGCGCAGGTCGTCGCGGGTGTTGATGTCGGTGGTCACCCCGCGGCCGTGGTTGCCCGAGAGGGGCTTGGTCACGACCGGGAACCCGATCCAGTCGGCGGCGGCTTCCGCGTCCTCGTAGGAGTAGCAGATCTGGCCCTGGGGCACGGGAATGCCCGCGTCGCCCAGGACCTGCTTGGTCCAGTCCTTGTCGTCGGCGATGGAGTGGCCGATGATCCCCGTCCCGCTGGTCACGGTGGCCTGGAAGCGGCGCTGCTTGGCGCCGTGGCCGAGCTGGGTGTAGCTCGTCCCTTCCATCAGGTTGTAGGAGGGGATGCCGCGCGCCCTGGCGGCATTCACGATCGCGCCCGTCGAGGGGCCGAGCGCGTTGGCGTCGCGCACCTGCTTGAGCCGCGCGATATGAGGCGCGAGGTCGACCGGGTCGCCGTCGTAAAGCTTCTGCACGATGTCGACGGCGGCCTCGCCGGCGGCGAGGCCCGTGGCCTCGTCCCGGTAGCGGTAGACGACGTTGTAGATGCCCGGCTCGTAGCTGTCGACGGTCTTGCCGTAGCCGACCGAGAAGCCGACCATGTTCTGCAGCTCGATGGCCACGTGCTCGACCATGTGGCCGGCATAGGTGCCCGACCGGACGCGCTGGAGGAAACCGCCCGGCTCGCCCACCGAGCAGCGATGCTCGTAGACCTCGGGCATCAGCGCCTCGAGCGCCTCGGCGATGCCGGCGACCTTGTCGCTCGGCCGCTCCTCCAGCTCCTCGATGTCGAGGCGCATGTAGATCGCCACGTACCGGCTATAGTAGTTCGGCCCGCGCAGCGCGCGGTGTTCAATTATGCGCAACGTTCCGCTCCGTCTTCGAAGCCCCGAGCTCTTGCGGAGTCAGGACCCGCCGGTCCGACAGGGAATATCCGTACCCGTCGACCAGCGCATGCATGATGACGTTGGAAACGCTCACCGCCTCCCCGTCGTGTAAATCGTAAACATTGGAGCCGGTTATCTGGGAACTGTCAACGATGACCACGTGACCGGGGCCGAAGCTGTGCACGATTCCGTCCGAGAACAGCACCGCCGCGTCCTCCCCCAGCCCGATGCCGATATATTCGGGATTCGTCGCCCCCACCTCCATCAGCCGCGAGAAACGCCCGCGCTCGAGGAAGTGGGTGTCGATGATGACGTTGTCCTGCACGAGGCCGAAGCCCGCGCTCATCTTCACCGCGCCCTTGCGCAGGGAGTCGTCGGAGGGGCCGCCATATACCATCGTGGCCGACTGGCACGCGGCACCAGCACTGGTGCCGGCCACCACCGCGCCCGCCTCGCGGCGGCGGCGGATGGCGTCGAGGGTCCGGCAGCCGCCCATCGTGTTGGTGAGCCGCATCTGGTCGCCGCCGGAAATGAAGACCACGTCGCAGCGGTCGATCATGTCCACGAACTTCTGCTCGTCGGCATGGGCGCGGGTCCGGATGCGCACGTCGAGCGTCTCGGACGCGCCGAGCCGGGCGAAGACGTCGGCATAGCCCGGGAACACGTCGTCGGGGACGCTGCTCGCGGTGGTGATGACCCCCACCACGGGGGCGTCCGCGTCCGACATCTCCAGCACCTGTTGCAGGATGACGGCCTCGGCCGTCTTGTCTTCGGCACCGCCGATGGCGACGAGCGGTCCTTGTCGGGTTATCTTCTCGGTCATGTTCAACTTTCAGAGGCCTCGTGCCGATCGCGTCGGGGTCGAACCTAGCCTCCCGGCGCACGGGATCACAGGCCATTTCCGCGCCGCGACCGCGCTGCTACATGCGGAACACACATCCGCCCGAAATTGTGACCTCAGGCGCCCTTCCGCGCCGGGAGACGGGCGGGACCGCGAAGGGAACGGCGACGATGACATACTCTCTGGCGATCCACGGCGGCGCGGGCGTGATCCCGCGGGACGCGATGGACGCGGACGGCGAACGCGACCACAACGCCGCGCTCGCGCGCATCCTCGAAGAGGCCGAGGCGGTCCTGCGGGACGGCGGCGACGCGATGGAGGCGGTCACGGTCGCGGTCTGCGCGCTGGAGGACGAACCGCTGTTCAACGCCGGGCACGGCGCCGTCTACACCGCCGCGGGCCGGCTGGAGATGGACGCGGCCGTGATGGACGGGGTGGGCCGCCGCGCCGGCGCGGTCGCCGGCATCTGCGGGCCGCGCAATCCGATCCTGGCCGCGCGCGCGGTGATGGAGCGCACCGGCCACGTGCTGATGGTGGGCGAGGGGGCGCTGGAGATCGCGCGCGACGCTGGCCTCACCTTCGAGGACCCGAGCTATTTCCGCACCGAGCAGCGCTGGCAGGCGCTCAAGGAGACGCTGCGGATGATGGAGGACGGCACGCTCGACGACGACCCCTCGCGCCGCCACGGCACCGTGGGCGCGGTGGCGCGCGACCGCGCCGGGCACCTGGCGGCGGCCACCTCGACGGGGGGCATGACCGCCAAGCGTCCGGGCCGCGTGGGCGACAGCCCGATTCCCGGCGCGGGCACCTTCGCTGACGACGCCACATGCGCGATCTCGGCCACCGGCGACGGGGAGGCCTTCATCCGCTGGGCGGCAGCGCACGAGATCGACGCGCGGATGCGGCTCGCGGGGCGCTCCTGCGCCGAGGCCGCCCACGGCGTGGTGATGACGGACCTGGCCCAGAACGGCGGCTCGGGCGGCCTGATCGCGGTGGACCGCGACGGCCGGATCTCCCTGCCCTTCAACTGCGAGGGGATGTACCGGGGCTGGGCCATGGAGGACGGCCCCCGCGGCACCGCGATCTACGGCCCCGTGGAGGACCCGGCCCCGGCCACCGGGACGTAGCCGCGGCGGCGCTTGAGCGCGAGGCGCTCGGCGGCCAGCCGCTCGGCCTCGGCGCGGGTGGCGACGGTGTGCTGGATCGCGCGGGAAGCCCCGCCGATCCGGCCCCATTCGCGCCGGACCGCCCATTCCCCGAACAGGGTCGGTCGGATCTCGACCGAGTAGAAGCGCGCCATGCGGCGGACGTGGTCGATCCTGTGGAGCATCGCGGGGTCCCCCCTGCCCGGCCTTGCGCCGGGCAATCTTGACAGCCTCGGGAAAAGTATATCACGGCTGGGCAAATGCCATCGCACCGGATGCCCCCATGGCCGACCTGACACCGATCGACCGGCTGGAGGCCGACCACCCGGAGGTGGACGCCGTCTTCGCGTGCATCTGCGACCTGAACGGCGTGATGCGCGGCAAGCGCCTGCCCGCCGACCAGATCGACAAGGTGCGCGAGGGGGGGCTGCGGATGCCGCTCTCGCTGCTGGGCATGGATATCTGGGGCGAGGACGTGGAAGGCTCGGACCTGGTGTTCGACACCGGCGACGCAGACGGGATCTGCGAGCATACCGGGCGCCCCTTGAGCCTGCTGAACTGGACGGCGCGGCCCACCGCCTTCGTCCAGCTCTGGACCCGGCAGGAGGACGGCCGCCCCTTCCCCGGCGATCCGCGCCGGGCGCTGGCGGCGGTGGTCGCGCGTCTCGCGGCGATGGGGCTGACGCCGGTGGTGGCCACCGAACTCGAGTTCTACATCGTCGATCCCAGCGGCGCCGCGCCCGAACCGCCCTGCTCGCCCGTCACCGGCAAGCGGCTCGATTCCGACGGGGCGCTGTCGCTCGACGAGCTGCAGCACTTCGACGCGCTGCTCAACGAGATCTACGACGGGTGCCGGGCCCAGGACATTCCCGCCGACAGCGCCATATCGGAGAACGGCGCGGGACAGTTCGAGATCAACTTCGCCCATGCCGCCGACCCGCTGAAGGCCGCCGACGACGCGGTCCTGTTCAAGAGGCTGGTGCGCGGGCTGGCGCGCAAGCACGGCTTCGCCGCCACCTTCATGGCCAAGCCCTACGGCGACCGGGCGGGATCGGGGATGCATGCCCATGTCTCCCTGGTGGACGGGGACGGGCGCAACGCCTTCGACGGCGACAACGCGGAAGGCACGCCGCTGCTGCGCCACGCCGTCGCCGGGCTCCTGCGGACCATGCAGGAGAACGCGCTGGTCTTCGCGCCGCACGAGAACTCCTATCGCCGGCTGCTGCCCGGCGCCCACGCGCCGGCCGCCGTCGCCTGGGGCTACGAGAACCGCACGGTGGCGATCCGCATCCCCGGCGGGCCGTCGGCCGCGCGGCGCATCGAGCACCGGGTCGCGGGCGCGGACGCCAACCCCTACCTGGTGCTGGCCGCGATCCTGGGCGGCATGGCGCTGGGGATCGAACGGGGATGGGAGCCGCCCGACCCGGTGACGGGGGACGCCTATTCCCTGCGCCTCGACCGGCTGCCGCCCGACTGGGCCTCGGCCATCGACGCGTTCTCGGGCGGCCGCCACGTGGCCGACATCCACGCGCCCCGGCTGGTGCGGATGTTCGAGCAGACCAAGCGCCAAGAGCTCAGGCGCTTCACCCGCCACGTGACCGATTTCGAGTACCATTCCTACCTGGAGGTCGTGTGATGCGCCCCTCCTACGCCGGCGGCGGCGAGCATGCCGCGAGCCACTACGCCGCCACCGCCAACCCCGCCCCGGAGCGACCGAGGCTGGAGGGCGACCGCGAGGTGGACGTCTGCGTCGTGGGCGCGGGCTTCTCGGGCCTGTCCACGGCCCTGCACCTCGCCGAGGCGGGCCATTCGGTGACCGTGGTGGAAGGCGCGCGGGTGGGCTGGGGCGCTTCGGGGCGCAACGGCGGGCAGCTCGTCAACGGGCTCAACGCTGGGATCGACGTGTTCCGCCACCGCTTCGGCGCCGACACCGCGCGCTTCGTCGCCGGGCTGGTGCTGGAGGGGGGCGACATCATCCGCGACCGGGTGGCGCGCTACGGGATCGACTGCGACCTGAAGGACGGCAACGTCTTCGCCGCGCTGACGGGCAAGCACATGGCGGGGCTGGCGGCCAAGCGCGACCTGTGGGCGAGCCACGGCCTCGACAACCTGGACCTCCTGGACCGCGACGCGATGCGCGAGCACGTGGCGAGCGATGTCTATGTCGGGGGGATGCTCGACCGGCGGGGCGGGCACCTTCACCCGCTCAACCTCGCGCTCGGCGAGGCCGCCGCCATCGAGGGGCTGGGCGGCACGATCCACGAGCACTCGCCGGTCACGCGGGTGGAGGCCGACGCGGCCCGCCCGACGATCCGCACCAAGCACGGCCGGATCACGGCCCGGACGCTGGTCCTGTGCGGCAACGCCTATCTGGGCCGGGTCGTGCCGAGCCTGACCTGGCGGGTCATGCCCGTCTCCACCCAGATCATGGCGACCGAGCCCCTGGGAGAGGAGCGCGCCCGCGCCCTGATGCCCGCGGACACCTGCGTGGAGGACGTGCGCTACATCCTCGACTACTACCGCATGTCGGCCGATCACCGGCTGCTGTTCGGGGGCGGAACCGTCTATGGCGGCAGCGAGCCGCGCGACATCAAGCGCAAGCTGGTGCGCGCCATGGACCGGGTCTTTCCCTCGCTCGGGGACGTGGGGATCGACTATGCCTGGTCGGGCAACTTCGCGCTGGCCTTCACCCGGGTGCCGCAGCTCGGCCGGATCGGGGACAACACGTACTTCGCCCACGGCTATTCCGGCCACGGCGTCTCGGGGTCGCACCTGTTCGGACGCATCCTGGCCCAGGCCATCGACGGCGACCTGTCGCGCTTCGACACCTTCGCGGGGCTGCCCTGGCTGCCCTTTCCCGGGGGGCGCGCCCTGCGCGTTCCCTATTCCGTCCTGGGGTCGTGGTGGTACGCCGCGCGCGACCGCCTGGGCGCCTGACACCGGAGAGACCCGATGCCCCCCCTGATCCCCGCCACCCTCCTGATGCTGGCCCCGCTGGCCGCGCAGGCGCAAGACACGCTCAACTTCTACAACTGGTCGGACTACATTGCCGACGGCACCCTGCCCGGCTTCGAGGAGGCGGCCGGGATCGAGGTGAACTACGACGTGTTCGATTCCAACGAGGTGGTCGAGGCGCGGATGCTGACGGGCAACACCGGCTACGACCTGGTGGTGCCCTCGCTCGAGTTCATGGCGCGGCAGGCCCAGGCGGGGGTGTTCCAGCCGATCGACAAGAGCCGGATCTCCACCTACGGCAACCTCGACCCCGAGATCCTGCGCATCGTGTCGGGCAACGACGCGGGCAACACCTACGGTGTGCCGTACATGATGTATTCCATCGGGCCGGGCTACAACGTGGAGATGGTGTCCGAGCGGCTGCCCGACGCGAACACGGACAGCTGGTCGCTGGTCTTCGACCCCGCCAACGCCGAGGCGCTGGCCGATTGCGGCATCGCGCTGCTGGACTCGCCCTCGGAGATCACGGCCGCGGCGCTGAACTACCTGGAGCTCGACCCGACCTCGGAGGACGCGGGCGATCTGGAGCAGGCGATGGAGCTGCTGGAAGGTATCCGGCCGCACATCCGCTACTTCCATTCCTCGCAATACATCAACGACCTGGCCAATGGCGACATCTGCCTCGCCGTGGGCTATTCGGGCGACATCCTGCAGGCCAAGGAGCGCGCGGCCGAGGCCGGACAGGGCGTCGACATCCGCTACGTCATCCCCGAGGAGGGAGCGCAGCTCGGCTTCGACATGATGGTGATCCCCGCCGACGCGCCCAACCCCGGTGCCGCGCATGCCTTCATAGAATACTTCCTGCAGCCCGAGGTGACCGCCGCGATCTCCGACGCGGTGTTCTACGCCAATGCCAACAAGGCCGCCACGCCGCTCGTCTCGGCCGAGGTCAGGGATGATCCCGGCATCTACCCGCCCGAGGCGACCCTGTCCCGGATGTACTCGGCCGAGCCTCACTCGGCCCGCTACGACCGGGCGCTGACCCGCGCCTGGACCACGCTCAAGACCGGGCGCTGAGGCACGCCATGTCCGAGGCCCCCTTCGTGCGCATCGAGGGCCTGACCCGGCGCTACGGCGCGGTGCGGGCGGTGGAGGACGTGAGCCTCGACATCGCCCGCGGCGAGCTGTTCTGCCTACTGGGGGGGTCGGGCTGCGGCAAGTCCACCCTGCTGCGGATGCTCGCGGGCTTCGAGACGCCGACGGCGGGGCGGGTGGTGATCGACGGGCGCGACATGGCGGGCGTGGCGCCGCATGCGCGCGACACCAACATGATGTTCCAGTCCTACGCCCTGTTCCCCCACATGAGCGTCGCGCGCAACGTGGGCTACGGCCTGCGGCGCGCGGGGCTGTCGCGACACGATACCGCGGCTCGCGTGGACGAGATGCTGGACCTGGTGCAGATGGCCCCCCTCGCGCGCCGCAAGCCCGACCAGCTCTCCGGCGGGCAGCGCCAGCGGGTGGCGCTCGCCCGCGCGCTGGCGCGGCGCCCGAAGCTTCTGCTCCTCGACGAGCCGCTGGGCGCGCTCGACCGCAAACTCAGGGAAGAGACCCAGCTCGAGCTGAAGAAGATCCAGTCCAGCACCGGCGTCACCTTCGTCGTGGTCACCCACGACCAGGAGGAGGCGATGATCCTGGGCGACCGCCTGGGCGTCATGCGCGACGGGCGGATCGAGCAGGTGGGCACGCCGGTGGAGGTCTACGAGCATCCCCGCTCGCGGTTCGTGGCCGGGTTCATCGGCACCGCGAACCTCCTGGACGGCACCATCGCCGAGGACGCCCGCGACCACGCCCGTATCGCCTGCCCGGAAGCGGGCCTCGACATCCACGTGGGCCACACGGTGGCGGGCGCGAAGGGCGAGGCCGTGTGCGTGGTCCTGCGCCCAGAGAAGATCGCCCTGGGGGCACAGGCCGAGGGCTTGCCCAACCGCGTCGAGGGACGGGTGGAGCAGGTCGTCTACAACGGCAACCTGTCCATGTTCCACGTCAGCCTTCCCTCGGGCACGCGCCTGCGCGCGGCCCGCGCCAACACCGTGCGCGGGGTGGACGCGCCCGGCCCGGGCGAGGCGGTGACGCTGGGCTGGCCCGGCTCGGCGGCGGTGGTGCTGCCCGCATGAGGCGGCTCGTGGCCCTCGCCCCCCTCCTGTGGCTGGGCCTGTTCTTCCTCGCGCCCTTCGCGGTGCTGCTGAAGATCTCCCTGTCGGAGCCCGCCATCGCGCAGCCCCCCTACCTGCCGCTGGCGGAGTGGGCCGACGGGATCGCGACGGTCACGCTCAACCTGGGCAACTACATCTTCCTGGGCGAGGACCCGCTCTACCTGCTGTCCTACCTCAGCTCGGCGCGCATCGCGGCGGTCTCGACGCTGATCACGCTCCTGATCGGCTATCCCATGGCCTACGTCATCGCCCGTGCGCGGCCCGGACGGCAGGGCGTGCTGCTGATGCTGGTGATCCTGCCGTTCTGGACCTCGTTCCTGCTGCGCGTCTATGCGTGGATCGGCATCCTCAAGGGCAACGGCATCCTCAACAACCTGCTGCTGTGGCTGGGCCTGATCGACGCGCCCCTGGTGTTGATCCAGACCGAGCTCGCGGTGCATCTGGGCATCGTCTACACGTACCTGCCGTTCATGATCCTGCCGCTCTACGCCTCGCTGTCGCGGCTCGACGGCGCGCTGCTGGAAGCCGCGGCCGACCTCGGCGCGCGGCCCCTGACCACCTTCGCCACGGTCACCCTGCCCCTGTCGCGCCCGGGCATCGTCGCGGGCTCGATGCTCGTCTTCATCCCGGCGGTGGGCGAATACGTCATCCCCGCGCTCCTGGGCGGACCGGACACGCTGATGATCGGCTCGGTCCTGTGGAACGAGTTCTTCCTCAACCGCGACTGGCCGGTGGCCTCGGCGGTGGCCATCGTCATGGTGGTGGTGCTGGCGCTGCCCATCGCGGTCCTGCGGCGCGCCCAGGGCGGTGACGCATGATCCGCCTCGCGGCCACCCTGGGCTTCGCGTTTCTCTACGCGCCCATCCTGAGCCTGGTGGTCTATTCCTTCAACGAAAGCCGTCTCGTCACCGTCTGGGGCGGTTTCTCGACCCGCTGGTACGGCGCGCTCCTGGCCGACGAGCAGATCCTCGACGCCGCCCTGATCAGCCTGCAGGTGGCGGTCGCCTCGGCCACCATCGCCACGGTGATCGGCACCCTCGCCTCGCTGGCCCTGGCCCGCCACGGGCGGTTCCGGGGCCGGTTCCTGCTGGGGGGCATGGTCACCGCGCCGCTCGTCATGCCCGAGGTGGTGGTGGGCCTGTCCCTACTGTTGCTGTTCGTGGCGATGGAGCAGGCGGTGGGCTGGCCCGCGGGGCGCGGCTTCGTAACCATCGTCATCGCCCACGCCACCTTCGGCGCGGCCTTCGCGGCGGTGGTGATCCAGGCCCGGATCGGCGCGCTCGACCGCGCGACCGAGGAGGCGGCGGCGGACCTGGGCGCGGGGCCGGTGCGCGTGTTCCTCGACGTGACCCTGCCCGGCCTCGCACCGGCCCTCGTCTCCGCCTGGCTCCTGGCCTTCACCCTGTCGCTCGACGACGTGGTGATCGCGAGCTTCGTCACCGGGCCGGGCGCCTCCACCTTGCCCATGGTCATCTTTTCCAAGGTGCGCCTGGGCGTGTCGCCGGAGGTCAACGCCCTGGCCACGCTGGTGATCGCCGTCGTGTCGCTGGCGACCGGCCTCGCCGCGTGGCAAACCATGCGAACGCGGCGATGACATCCCGCCGCGAGGCGCGGCCTCGGCAGTCCGCCGCGGGGGCGCGGCCTCGGCATTCCGCCGCGAGGGCGCGGCAATGAGATCCCGCCGCGGCGGCGCGGCGATGAGATCCCGCCGCGGCGGCGCGGCGATGAGATCCCGCCGCGGCGGCGCGGCGATGAGCCCCCGTTGCGCGGGCCGGGCGTTGGGCGCATAACGGCCGGGCAATCCCGACCTTATCTCTCGGCAATGCCCATGCCCCGCCTCCTGCCGCTCCTCCTGCCCGCCGCGCTTCTCTGCGCGGGCGCCTGGGCCGCGGGTGCGGGCCGCCCCGACCTGAGCGAAGAGGACCGCGCCCGCGTCGCCACCGTGACGGCGCCCGCCGCGCAGTTCGACGCGCCGGAGAAGTTCGAGACGATGCAGGGCGGCGCGGGGACCGCCACCGGGGCCGCGAACCGCGACGCCTTCTCCCACCCCGCCGCCAACCTCACCTTCGCCCAGGAGGAGACGTTCAAGCTCGGCAACGCGCTTTTTCGCAAGCAATGGGTCGCGGCGCCCGCCTCCACCCGCGCCTCAGACGGGCTTGGGCCGCTGTTCAACGCGCGGGCCTGCCAGAACTGCCACCTGAAGGACGGGCGTGGCCATCCCCCCGCCGCGGGCGAGCCGGCGGTGTCGATGCTCCTGCGCCTCGCCCGGCCGCCCGCGACGGCGGACGAGGCCCGGCGCATCCGCTCCTTCCTCGCCCCCGCGATTCCCGACGACACCTATGGCGGCCAGCTCCAGACGGCCGCCGTGCCGGGCCTCGCCCCCGAAGGGGACGTGGCCATTACCCACGAGACGATCACCCGCACCCTGGGCGACGGGACCGAGGTCACACTCGAAAAGCCCTCCTACAGCGTGGAAAACCTCGCCTACGGTCCGCTGGACCCCCATGTCACCCTGTCGCCACGTGTGGCCAACCCGATGATCGGCATGGGGCTGATCCAGGCGATCCACCCCGCCGACCTGATCGCCCTGGCCGACCCGGACGATGCCGACGGCGACGGCATCTCCGGGCGCATGGCGCTGGCCCGCGGCCATACCGACGCCCGGCCGCGGCCCGGCCGTTTCGGCTGGAAGGCCCAGTCGGGCAGCGTGCGCGAGCAGAGCGCGGAGGCCTTCGCGGGCGATATCGGCATCTCCTCGCCCGAGATCCCCCTCCCCCAGGGCGACTGCACCGAGGCGCAGGAGGCATGCCTGACCATGCCCGACGGCGAGCAGGCCGAGCTGGGCCGGGGCGAGGCGCCCGAGCAGGTGATCGACCTCGTCACCTTCTACGCCGAAAACCTCGCCGTGCCCGCGCGACGCGACGTGGACGACGCGGAGGTCCTGCGCGGCAAGCGGGCCTTCTACGAGGCGGGCTGCGCGTCGTGCCATGCGCCCAAGTTCGTGACCCGCCGCGACGCGGACGAGCCCGCCCATGCCTTTCAGCTCATATGGCCCTATTCCGACTTCCTGCTGCACGACATGGGACCGGACCTTGCCGACGGGCAGGCGGTTGGCGTGGCGAGCGGTTCGGAATGGCGCACCCAGCCCCTGTGGGGGATCGGCCTGACCGAAGTCGTCTCCGGCCATACGCGCTTTCTCCACGACGGCCGCGCCCGCACCCTCGAGGAGGCGATCCTGTGGCACGGGGGCGAGGCCCTGCCCGCCCGCGAACGCTACGCCGACCTGCCCGGGCCCGAGCGCGCCGCCCTGATCCGTTTCCTGGAGTCCCTATGAGAACCCTGCTGGCCCTCGCCCTCTGCGCCGCGCTGCCCGCCCATGCCCAGTCGCCCGAACCGCAAGCCACCCGCGCCGCGCTCGGCGCCGCCGCCGACACCATCGCGCGAGGCTACGACGCCTTCGCCGAAGCGGCGGACGGCCTCGTCTCGGCGACCGACAGGCTCTGCGGCGCGCCCGGCCCCGAAACGCTCGCCGAGGCGCGGGACGCCTTCGCCGGAGCGGTCCGCGCCTGGTCGCGGATCGAGACGGTGCGCTTCGGCCCCGTCCTGTCGGACAACGCGGCCGAGCGGATCTTCTTCTTCCCCGACCGGCGCGGCATCGGGCTGCGCCAGGTCCAGGCGGCGCTGGCGAGCGCGGACGAGGGCGTGACCGACCCCGCGACGCTGGCGACGCGCAGCGTCGCGCTCCAGGGGCTGGGGACGGCCGAATACCTCCTCCACGGCACCGGGGCGGAGGCACTGGAGGAGGCGGGCAACGCCCATCGCTGCGCCTTCGCCGGCGCCGTCGCGGACCGGGTCGCGGCCACGGGCGGCGAGGTCGCCGAGGCCTGGGCCGCCCCGGACGGCATCGCGCAGCGCTTCGCCGCGCCCGAGCCCGCCTACCCGGACTTCCAGAGCCGGGACGACTCGCTGCGCGCCCTGATCGGCGTCTTCACCAACGGGATCGAAGGCGTACGCGACGCCCGCCTCGCCCCCTACGCCGCCCAGGGCGCCGACACGGCCATGCCCCAAGGCGCGGCCTGGACCCGCTCGGGCCTGACCGCCGACGCGCTGGCCGCCAATGTCGAGGGGCTGGAGCGGCTCTTCGCGGGGGCGGAGATCGACACCCTGAACGCCGAGGCCCGGGGGCCGCTCTGGGACGAGATCGCCTTCGAGTTCGACAATCTCGGCACCCTCCTCGCAGCACTCGCCGCCGATCCGGCGCCGCCTGCCGACGAGCGCGACGACATCGCCACCGCCGCGTCCTTCTCCATGGCGACCCTGCGCGCCACGTTCGGTGGCCGCATGGCCCCCGCCCTGGGGCAGACGGCGGCCTTCTCCGTGTCGGACGGCGACTGATGCCGCTGATCGGACGCCGCACGCTGTTGCGCTCCTTCGGCGCCGGGCTTGCCCTCGCGCCGTTCCGCGCCGCCGCGGCGGAAGGCCCCCTCTTCGCCACCGCCTTCGTCGCGGGGGCGTCCCACGGCATCGCCATCCTCGACCGCGACGGGAAGGTCCTGCGCCGCCTGCCCCTGCCCGGGCGCGGCCACGACGTCTGCCAGGGGCGGGGCTGGCTCGTGGCCTTCGCCCGCCGTCCCGGCGCCTTCGCCCTGGCCATCGACCCCGCCGGCACCCGCGAGCCGGTCGCCTTTTCGGCCCCTCCGGGGCGGCACTTCTACGGCCACGGGGTATTCACGCCCGAGGGCCTCCTCGCCGCGACGGAGAACGACTACGAGGCCGCGCGCGGCGCGCTCGGCCTCTACGATCCGTCCGACGGGTTCGCGCGGGTGGGCGAATGGTCCACCCACGGGATCGGGCCCCACGACCTGGCGCTGATGCCAGGCGGGCGGCGGCTGGTGGTGGCCAACGGCGGCATGGACACCCATCCCGATTACGGCCGCGAGGTGCTGAACCTCGCTACGATGGAGCCCTCGGTGGTGTTCCTCGACGCCGCCGACGGCGCGCTGCTCGAGCGTCACGTCCTGCCGCCCGCCTGGTCGCGTCAGTCGACCCGCCACATGGACCTGCTCCCCGACGGCTCGGTCTTCGTCGGGTGCCAATGGCAGGGCGCGGCGGCCGCGTGCCCGCCGCTCCTCCTGCGCTTTCGCCTGGGCGAGGGGCACGCGGCCCTGCCCCTGGGCGACGCGGAGCGCGCTTTCGCGGGCTATGTGGGATCGGTCGCCGCGAACCCCGCCCGGGGCACGGTCGCGCTCACCTCGCCCCACGGCGACGTGGCGGCGGTGGTGGACGGGGCCAGCGGCGAGCTGCTGCATTTCGAGACCCAGACCGATGTCTGCGGCGTGGCCGCGGACGGCGCGGGCTTCGTGCGGTCCACCGGCACCGGCGCCTTCGGGCCCGCGCGGCACGCGGGGCTCGCGTTCGACAACCACATCCTGCCGCTTCGCGCGCACGATTGACGGGGTCCGCCCCGCCCGCTACCCATCGGGTAAATCCCGACGTATTTTATCACCCTTTCCGATCCCAGCCGAAAGGATCCCCCATGTCCCCGCTCCGCCCCGCGCTCCTCGCCGGCATCGCCGCCCTGCCCGCCGTGGCGCAGGAGACCCCGGACAGGGCCGCGATCGTTGCCGGATACGCCGACCTCGCCCGGGCCGGATACGCGGATTCGTTGGACACGGCGCGCGCGCTGGACACGGCGATCGAGGCGCTCCTGGACGATCCCACCGACGCCACGCTCGCCGATGCCCGCGACGCCTGGCGCGCCGCCCGCATCCCCTACCAGCAGACCGAGGCGTTCCGCTTCGGCAACCCGGTGGTCGACGCATGGGAAGGGCGGGTGAATGCCTGGCCGCTCGACGAGGGGCTGATCGACTATGTCGACGCCTCCTACGGGGGCGGAAGTGACCTCAACACCCTCTATACCGCCAACGTCATCGGCGCCGAGGAGATCAATGTCGGCGGCGAGACCGTGGACGTCTCCGAGCTCACGCCCGGATTGCTGCAGGACGGCCTGCAGGAGGCCGGCGGCGTGGAGGCCAACGTCGCCACGGGCTACCACGCGATCGAGTTCCTGCTCTGGGGCCAGGACCTGAACGGCACAGAGGCCGGCGCGGGCGACCGTCCCGCCACCGACTTCGCCGCCGGGGAGGCCTGCACGGGCGGCAACTGCGGGCGCCGGGCGGATTACCTCGCCGCGGCCTCGGACCTGCTCGTGTCGGACCTGGAGGAGATGACGGCCAACTGGGAGGAGGACGGCGCGGCCCGCGCGGCGCTGACCGAGGCCGAGCCGGCCGCCGGGATCTCCGCCATGCTCACGGGGATGGGCTCGCTCTCCTACGGAGAGATGGCGGGCGAGCGGATGAAGCTGGGCCTTCTGCTCCACGATCCCGAGGAGGAGCACGACTGCTTCTCCGACAACACCCACGCGTCGCATTTCTACGACGTGGTCGGCATCCGGAACGTGTATCTGGGCCGCTACGAGGGGCCGACGGGCGACATCACCGAGGGCCCGTCCCTGTCCGGCCTGGTCGCCGCCACGGACAGCGGCCTCGACGAGGAGATGCGCACCCGCCTGGATGAGACGGTCGCGGCGATGCAGGCGATCGTGGATGCGGCGGAGGACGGCGAGGCCTACGATCAGCAGATCGCGGCCGGCAACGCCGAGGGCAATGCCCGCGTCCAGGCAGCCATCGACGCGCTGATCTCCCAGACCCGCTCCATCGAGCGCGTCATCGCCGAACTCGACCTGGGCGGCGTCACGATCCAGGGCTCCGACAGCTTGGAGGAGGCCGGCGCCGTCTTCGAGTAAGCCCGGCCGAGCCGCACGGACGAAGGGGCGCCGCGGCGCCCCTTCTCATGACGATGCGGGTTTCGGTGCCGCAGCTCCCGCGAAGACGCGGCACGGCTCCGCGACCGGGCCGTCCCGACCTGTCGGGCGCCCCTACTGGATGGTGACGGAGACGCGCTGGCTATCGCCCCGCGCGCCGGGGATGCGGATCTCGTACTGCCCCGGCACGATGGCCAGGAACTCGATCTCCATGGTGCCCTGCTGGTCGAACTCCACCGATTCCAGGCCGAAGGGACGTACTTCCAGCCCGTTGATGACGACCTCGTTCACCCAGATCGCGCGGAAGAAGCCCGGGCCTTCCAGCGCCAGCTCGCCGGTGCCGTCGGCGGTGATCTCCAGCTCGTAGACCTTGCCCGATTCGAGCGTGATCGGCCCCTCGGCGATGGGCTGGCCCACGGACAGGGTCAGTCCCGGCATCTCGCCCGTGTTGTCGGCCGACAGGATGCCGGCGAAGCCGTAGTCGTGCGCCGCCACCGGGCCGGCGGCCAGCGCCGCCATCAGGGTCAGGATCCGTCTCAAGTCGCGTCCTCCGTGTCGCCATCCATGTCGGGTTGAACCACGACGCCCCAGGGCTGCTGGCCCACCTCGATCGAGCGGATCGCCTCTTCGGCCTCCACGTCGATCACGGTGACGTCGTTCGAGTTGCCGTTCGTGGTGATGAGGTACTGCTCGTCGGGCGTGAAGGCGAGCTGCCAGACCCGCTGGCCGACGATGATGTAGTCGAGCACCTCCAGCGTCTCGCCGTCCACCACCGCCACCCGGTTCGCCGGACCCAGCGCCACGAAGACGCGGCTGCCGTCGGCCGTCACCTTCACCCCCACGGGCTGGAGCCACTCGGGCAGCACCCCGGGCACCTCGAAGGTGATCTTGTCCACCAGCGTCGGCGTGCCGTCCTCGGCGATGTCCATCACGCTGACCGTTCCCCCGATCTCGGACGAGACGTAGAGGCGGGTGCCGTCCTCGGTGTACTGGGCGTAGCGGGGACGCTGGTCGACCAGGACGTTGTTCTCGATCTCGTAGGTCTCGGTGGAGATGAAATGCGCCATGTTCGTGGTTTCTGACGTATTGACCACGTAGGCGCCGTCGGCGCTGATCCCCATCCCCTCGGGCTCCACCCCCACCGGGATCTCGGCGATGATGCTGCGCGTCTCGGTGTCGGTCACCGTGACCAGGTTGTCGTCCTCGTTGGCGATGTAGAGGGGGTTGCCCGAATGGGCGAGCACGAACAGCTCCGGGTCCGGCCCCGACGGCAGGGTGTAGAGCTCCTCGTAGGTCTCCGCGTCGAAGACCCGCACCAGATCGTCGTCGCTGGCGCAGACATAGACCTTGGTGCCGTCGGGGCTGATGGTGATGCCGCGGGGGCGGTTGCCGGCGGGAAATTCCTCCAGCACCTCCCAGGTATCGCCGTCGATCACCGTGATCGTGTTCCCCTTCTCGTTCGAGACGAAGATCTTGTTGGCAGCCGCCGGCGTGGCGAGCGCGACCAGGCAGGCGGCGAGAGGCAGTCGGATCATGGTGTGTCTCCCTCAAAGGCGGTGCAGGCGGATTCGGACCGGTCGAGGCCCAGCGTGTCGAGCGGAGAGACCTGGTGCAGGAACCCCTCCTGCGGCGAGACGGAGACGTTGATGCGTCCGTCGTAGAGCAGGATCGGCTGGCGCATCTGCCCGTTCCAGTCGCGGAACGTGAGCGGCTGCCCCTTGAACGCGGCCAGCTCGAACTCCTCCGACAGGGCGTAGTCGCGCAATGCGACCGGGTCGGCGCTGCCGGTGCGGATCACCGCCTCGCCCACCGCGCGCAGCGCCAGCCAGGCCTGGTAATCCTCCTCGCGCACGTAGCGCGAGGTCAACTCCTCGAAGCGGCGCTGGAACTGGGTCGCGCCCCAGGCCTCCAGCGCGGGGTCGAAGGAGACGGGGCGCAACCCGCCCGAGCCCATCACGGGCCGCGGCGTCCACAGGTGGAACGGAAGGTACGGCGCGAAGACGTCGGAGGCATCGGCGGCCAGCACCACGTCGTGGTCGGCCGCGTCCTGCATGAAGACCGGCAGCTGGCGCTGGACGAGGACGTGGCCGGTATCGGTGCGGCGCGACCCGCCCGTATCCTCGAACTCGCGCTCCTCCACGATCTCGAGCCCGAACTTGACCGCGGCGGCGCGGTAGGCGTCGGCCAGTGCCCGGTCGGGCGGGTTGGAGCCGTGGACGAGGAACAGGCGGCGCCACTCCTTCCAGGCGGCGAACTGGACCACCGCGTCCGCGAGCATCGCGCTCGAGGGCGCCACGTGCAGCAGGTTCGCCCGGCACGCCCCGTCGCGGAGCGCCATGTCGGAGGCGCCGGCGTTCAGGACCAGGGCGTCCTCGCCCGCGCGGTCGGCGAGACGCAGGAGATCCTCCTGACGGGCGAGCACGACGAAGATGCCGATCCCCTCCTCGAGGAGCTCATCGAGCGCCGCATCGGCCTCTCCTGGGGGCACGGCCACGGTCCGCGTCTCGTAGGTCTGGCCCAGGAACTGCCCCGTCGTGCCATTGTCCTCGTCGGCGAGCCGCGCGCCGGCGAAGGCCAGGTCCTCGGGGACCCGGTCGAAGCGGGAGATCGGCGCGAGTTCGGGGTAGTCCACCCGAAGGACGGCCGCGCGGATGTCGAGCGCATGGGCCGCGCTCGCGTCGAATAGGATCACAAACGCGACGGCCAGCGCCGCGACGAGACGTGTCACCGATATCCTCCCTTGTCCGCGCGCCCGAAGGCGCACATGCCCATGGGGCCAGCGCGCGCCCCGTCACGCCACCACGACCATAGGAGCAGTTGCGCGGCGGAAGCCGCCCCTTCATCATTCGACGCCATGATCCGCCTCGCCCTTTCCTTGAGCCTTCTGGCGACGTCGGCCCTCGCCCAAAGCCCGGTGGCGGAGGACGCGCGCGTCGCGTTCCTGGGCATCACCCTCATCGACACCTCGACCGAGGGGGAATATTTCGGCCCGCGCGCCGATGAGGCCGCCCGGATCGAGATGGTCGAGGAGATGGTGGCCACGCGCTTTTCCGAGGAAGGATACGCCTTCCTCGACCTCGCGCCGGTGACGGAGCAGCTCGAAGGTATCGTCAACCCGGCGCAATGCTACGGGTGCGACACGCGGATGGGCGCGGAACTGGGCGCCGAATACGTCCTCGTGGGCGAGGTGCAGAAAGTGTCGAACCTGATCCTCGACATGAACCTCCAGTTGCGCGCCGTGCCGTCGGGGGACCTCGTGGCGGGACGCTCCGCCTCCATCCGCGGCAATACCGACGACAGTTGGGCACGCGGGGTCCGCTACCTCCTCGACACCGCGATCTTCGCCGAGTGAGCCGTCACGGCTCGCCGGGGCGCGGCGCGACCTCTGCCAGCTCGTGGCCCGCCTTCACCCAGCCATCGACGCCGGTGGGCATCCAGTAGACGCGCTCGTAGCCGTCGGCCAAGGCACGCTTGGCGGCATTCCAGCTCATCCAGCATTGCGCCTTGCAGAAGAAGAGGATCGGGCTGGACGGATCGCCGCCTGTCACCTCGGCCAGCCCGTCGCGGAAATAGGATCGGGTGACCTCGGCAATCTCGCCGTAACCCGTGTTGGGAAGCCATGTGGCGCCCGGGATGGTTTCGTGCGGAACTTCCCGCCAGATCGTGCCCTCGGGCAGGTTCTCGGGTCGCGGGGTCCTCGGCAGGACGTCGACGAAGGCGACGCCCCCCTCCTCCCACAGGGCACGCGCGCCGGCGGCGTCCACCACCTCCGCGCCCGCGAGGCCGTCCGGCACCGGCGCGCGGTACTCGGAAGTGCGGTATCCCTCTGGCTCGGCGACCTGCGCGGCGGCCGGAGCAGCGCACAGGCAGGCCAGAAGAACGGCGCGGATCATTGCGCGGGCGTGAGCATCGCGGTGCCCATGTCGTCCACCAGCGGCACGCCAGCCTCTCGCAGGATCGCGTCGATCTCGTCCTGGTGGCGCCGGATCTGGGAGTTCAGCTCCCGCTCCCAGACCTTCTCGCCGCGACGCACCCCCATGGTGATGCGGTAGAACAACTTCGGCGGCAGCGTCTCCTGCAGAAGCGGCACGACCTGCATGCCCGGATAGTCGGCCTTCACCAGGGGTCCGCCCAGGGGGCCCCACAGGACGGCGGCATCGATCTCGCCCGCCGCGAGATCGTCGAGCATGTCCTCGGCCGGGCTCTCGTAGCGGCGATCCACGACCAGCGCATAGGGTCTGGCCGCCGCCATCAGGCCGTTGCGGGCCATGTGGGTGGCGGGGGGTGAGCCGGCGATGATGCCGATCCGGGCCTCCTCCAGCGCCGGGTCGGACAGGGTCTCCACGTCGGCGAGGGGTCCGTCGGAGGGCACGATCAGCACGTAGGCCGATGTCATGTAGTGGTTGGTGTTCTGCACCAGCTCGTGGCCCTGGGCATACCCCATCACCACGTCGCAGTCGCCCGCGCCCAGCGTGTTGCGGATAAAGCCGGTGGCCATGGGATACCAGGTATAGGTCAGCTCCCTGTCGAGCACGCCGGCGAACAGTTCGGCAAGCTCGTTCTCGTAACCGCGTCCGTCTTCGCTCGACATCGGGTAGTTGGCCGGGTCTGCGCAGACGCGGAACGCCTCGTCGCGCGTCAGGTCCGACGTCTGCGCCTCTGCGCTGGAGAATCCGGACCCGATCGGGCAGGCGATCAGGACCGCGGCGGCGATCCACGCTGGAATGCGTCGTGTCATGCTGGTCTCCCGGTCGCGGTCTGTATTTCCGCAGGTGGGAGCCCCTCCCCCGGACGGGGGAAGGAGCCCGCGGGGATCAGAGCATCCCCTTCTCTTCCATGTCGGCCCGCAGGTCCTTCAGGAGGCCGATCGCGGGAAGGTTCTCGGTGTTCTCGTTGGCCGACTGCAGGTAGGCGTCGATGGTCTCGCCGGGATTCTCCGGCTGACCGACGACGATGATGCCGCCCATGCGGTTGCCCCAGTGCGGCGTGCACTTGTAGACGATGATCCCCTCGCTCTCGAAGGTCTTGGAGATGTTCGCCCCGATCTCGGACTGGAACATCTCCTGCCCCTCGGGAACCATGCCCTCGATCAATTCCACATTGTGGGAGGCCATGTTGGTCCAGTTCACCGTGCCGCCCGGCTCGACATAGACGATCATCTCCCGGAACTTGACGCCCTGGGCCTGCACCGTCGCGCTGGACTGGTTTTCCACCTCGCCACCGTCGGACTGGGATTGCTCCTCCGCCGAGGCACCGGTCTCGGACGATCCGCCCTCCTGAGAGCTTTCCCCTTCCGGCTCCGCGTTCAGCGTTTTCGTCGCGTCCGAGTTCTCCTCGTCGACAGGCGCGGTCGCGGCACCTGGTACCGGCTGGCGCTCGGACTGCTCGCCGGTCATGTCACATCCCGGCTCGGTGTCGAAATCCTCCGGACAATCCGGCTCGGCACCGGACTGGTCCTGCGCAAGCGCCGCCGATCCCAGCGTCAGTGTCAACGCGGTCGCCGCCAACAGGCCAAAACCTTTACGCATCGTTACTCTTCCTCCCTGGTAATACGGAACCGGCCGGCGCAAGGATCCGCGCCGGCCGGCATGCCTTCCGGGCGATCAGCCCTGGTCTTCCGCCGCTTCGCCGGATTGGCCATCCTGCATCTGCGACACCGAGCTGTCTGGCAGCGTGAACACGGTCAGCTGCCCGCCGAGCGCGGTATAGTCGCTGAGCGAGGCGTAGCCGCCCACCGCGCCGAGACCCTCGGTCTCGCCCGACAGACCGGCCGCGAGGCCGATGCCGGCCCAGCCACCGACGCCGGACAGGACCGCCACGTGCTGCTTGCCGTCATGCATGTATGTCATGACGTTGCCGATGACGCCCGACGGGGTCTTGAACCTGTAAAGCTCTTCGCCCGTCTCGGCATCCACTGCCTTGAGGTACCCTTCGAGCGTGCCGTAGAAGACGACGTCTCCCGCCGTCGCCAGCGCACCCGACCAGACCGAGAACTGTTCCGGGATCGACCACTTGATCTCGTTCGTCGCACCGTCCCAGGCGATGAAGTTGCCCATGCCACCATGGCTGTCGGGTGCGGGGAACATCGACAGGGTCGCGCCCACGTAGGGCTGACCCGCGGTGTAGGCCACGCGGAACGGCTCGTAGTCCATGCAGACGTGGTTCGTCGGCACGTAGAACAGCTCCGTCTCGGGGCTGTAGGCCGCGGGCTGCTGGTCCTTGGTCCCCAGCGCGGCGGGGCAGACGCCGGTGGTGTTCACGTCCGGCCCGTTCTCCGCGGTCGAATATTCGGCGACGACCTGCGGACGACCGTATTCCTCCGACTCGGGGTCCATCACCACCTCGGTCGCCCAGTTCACCGCCGGGTCGTACTTCTCGGCAGAGAGCAGCTCGCCCGAAATGCGGTCCATCTTGTAGACGAAGCCATTGCGGTCGAAGTGGGTCAGAAGCTGGCGTTCCTCGCCGTCCACCTCCTGGTCGGTCAGGATCATCTCGTTGACGCCGTCGTAGTCCCATTCGTCATGGGGCGTCATCTGGTAGAACCACTTGGCCATCCCGTCATCGGGGCTGCGCGCCATGATGGTCATCGACCACTTGTTGTCACCCGGCCGCTGCGAGGGGTTCCAGGTGGAGGGGTTGCCGGTGCCGTAGTAGATCAGGTCGGCCTCCGGGTCGTAGGCGTACCAACCCCAGGTGGTGCCTCCGCCGATCTTCCACTGATCGCCCGCCCAGCTCTCCAGCGACGAATTCTCGCCGATCGGCTCGCCCAGGTGGGTGGTGTTCTCGGGATCGACCAGCATCTCTTCGTCGGGGCCGGTGGAGTAGGCGCGCCATTCCTGCTCGCCCGTCTCCATGTTGTAGGCGGTGACGTGACCGCGCACGCCGAATTCCCCACCCGAGATGCCGACGATGATCTTGTCCTTCACGGGCATGACGGTGGCGGTGTTGGTCTCGCCCTTGGTGGGGTCGCCGTTCTGGACCTCCCACAGGACCTCGCCCGATTCCGCGTCCAGCGCCACGATCGTCGTATCGGCCTGGTGCAGGAACACCTTGCCGTCGGCATAGGCCACGCCGCGGTTCACGGTGTCGCAGCACATGACCGGGATCACGTCCTGGTTCTGGCGCGGCTCGTACTTCCACTTGATCACGCCGTCATTGGCCAGATCGAGCGCATAGACGATGTTGGGGAACGGGGTATGCACGAACATGGTGTCGCCGACGACGAGGGGGGATCCCTCGTGGCCGCGCAGCACGCCCGTGGAAAACATCCAGGCGACCTGCATGTCGCCCACGTTCTCGGCCGTTATCTGGTCGAGCTCGGAATAGCGCTGGTTGGCGTAATCCCCGGTCTGGATCGCCCACTGGTCGGAATTGTCGATCTGGCTCATCAGATCGTCGTTGGCCTGCGCGGCAAGCGTCGTGCCGACCACCAGGCCGGAGGTCAAAAGCAGAAGCTTTCTCATGTCTCACTCCCTTGTTGATGGCGGCGGGCCGTTCGGTCCGCCCCGGATCGGCCGCCGTACCGGATGATCTCCTCCCTCCGGATCGACGGCCGTGTCTCGTCCTAGATCACGATTCCTCCTCTGGGGCGGCGTCGCCGAACGTGGCCAGATAGGCGATCACGTCCTGCCGCTCCTCTTCCTGTCGCAGCCCCGGGAAGGCCATCTTGGTACCGCTCACCGTGTCGCGCGGGTTCTCGAGGAAGGCGGAGAGGGTCTCCGGCGTCCATTGCTTGCCCTCGCCCCATTCCTCCATCGCGCCGGAATAGGAGAAGTCCGCGACCGAGGCGACGTCACGCCCGACCACGCCGTTCAGGATCGGGCCGACCTTGTTCCGGGCATCCTCGCCCACCGCGTGGCAGGCCATGCATTTGCGGAACACGGCCTCGCCCGCCTCGGCGTCTCCGGCGATCTCGGTCGAGGCGTCCTGCGCCTGGGCCGACAGCGCCGGAACGAGCGCCAGGGCCATCGCCGACATCGTCACCTTCCACATCCGGGTCTTCCTTCTTCTCGTTGACGTTCTTACTGCGTTCGCAGCTTGCGCCCGGGACCGCGACCTGGCCATTGGCCAATGGTCGCAGCCACGTCAATATTCCACGACGGCGCGGATGGATGTTCCCTCGTGCATGAGGTCGAAGCCGTGGTTGATCTCGTCGAGGGTGAGCTTGTGGGTGATCATCGGGTCGATCTCGATCTTGCCCTGCATGTACCAGTCCACGATCTTCGGGACATCCGTGCGCCCGCGGGCGCCGCCGAAGGCCGAGCCGCGCCAGACCCGGCCGGTGACGAGCTGGAAGGGCCGCGTCTCGAT